>NC_010424.1:0-1437500 GCF_000018425.1 Candidatus Desulforudis audaxviator MP104C
AAATACATTATCTGCAAAACTGAATCCAAACCTTTCACATCTTGTGAATATAATTGTGGATAATTTTGTGTATTCGCGAAAACTTTTTATCGGGAGGACGCCATGGTTCCACCGGAAATAATGTCCATTTGGCAGCAGCTGATGCAGGGTCTGGAAAAATCGGTGAATCGGCAGTCCTACGACTACTGGCTCAAACCGTTGCGTCCCGCAGCCTATCACAACAAAACCTTGCTTATTGAGGTTCCCAATCATTTTTCCCGCGATTGGCTACACGAACGGTACGCACCTCTTCTTAAGCACTCTTTTGAAACCCTGGCCGGACATGAGGTGGCCATCAAGTTTTTGCTGGCACGTGAAGTACCGGAAGTAAAAAAATATCTTTCCAGACCGCTGGACAAGCTTTCCACCGATCTCTCGGCACTCAACCCAAAGTACACCTTTGATTCTTTTGTGGTCGGCAATAGCAACCGATTCGCACATGCCGCTGCGTTCGCGGTCGCGGATACTCCGGTTAAAGCCTACAACCCGCTGTTTTTGTACGGGGGCGTAGGTTTGGGAAAAACTCACCTCATGCATGCCATCGGACATCATATCCTCGGCAACCACAGTCGCTACCGGATTGCCTACGTTACTTCCGAACGCTTCACCAACGACCTGATTAACGCCATTAAAGACGATCAGACCCCACAATTTCGAAGCAAGTACCGCAGTATCGACATTCTACTTATCGACGACATCCAGTTTCTAGCAGGCAAAGAACGTACACAGGAAGAATTCTTCCATACTTTCAACAGCCTTTATGAGGATGCAAAACAAATTGTGATTTCAAGCGACCGGCCGCCGAAAGAGATTCCCACACTGGAGGAACGGTTGCGGTCACGTTTTGAGTGGGGATTGATTACCGATATTCAGCCTCCCGACCTGGAAACCCGGATCGCTATTCTGCGCAAGAAACTTCAATCCGAAGAAAACAGCTTGGTGCCCGATGAAACTATTCTTTACATTGCCGATCGAATTCAATCGAACATCCGGGAGCTGGAGGGGGCGTTTATCCGGGTCTCCGCTTACGCTTCCCTGAACCGGACCATTGTCTCTCCGGAAAACGCTGCCGAGATTTTAAAGAACATCCTGCCGCCGCACAAACCCAAGCAGATTACCTGTTCGCTCATTCAGCAAGTGGTGGCCGGCTATTACAAGCTACGTCCGGAAGACCTGAAGGCCAAGAAGAGAACGCGAAACGTCGCCTATCCGCGGCAGATCGCCATGTACCTAACCCGTGAATTGACCGATCTCTCTCTCCCCAAGATCGGGGACGAATTCGGAGGCCGGGATCATACCACCGTCCTTCACGCCTGTGAGAAAATAAACCAGGAAATCCAAGCTGATCCCAGCGTCCAGGAAATAATCAACGAATTGATCCGGCGTATACAGAAACCATAGACAGCTTTGTCCACACCGCCGGGCCGGAAGACGGATCAGGGCGAAAATATTTTTGCACAGAATCACCAGCACCTACTACTAGAGCTACTAGTTGACCTAACATGATGTTTATCCCAACGTCTGGAGGTAGTGAGACCGATGCAATTCCAGACCACCCGTGAAAGCCTCCTGGCAGGCATCACCACCGTGATGCGCGCGGTAAACCAAAAAAGTCCAGTAGCCGCCCTCTCGGGGATTCTCTTTGAGGCGGGTGCCGGTGAAGCCGGTCAACAGGGGGTGTCACTGACCGGCAGCAATATGGACTTGACTATCCGGCGAATAATTCCGGCCGGCGTGACCGTTTCCGGAGCGGTCGTGCTCCCGGCACGGCAACTGGCGGAAATTGTACGCCGCCTACCTGATGTTCCGGTTTCAATCACGGCCGACCACCAAAAGAACTCCGTGGAACTGACTTACGGGCGTGCGCGCGCCCTTCTCAACGGATACAGTGCCGCCGAATTCCCGAAGCCGGCCGACCCGCTGACGCGGGTACCCGGAGGCCGACCCGCTGACGCGGGTACCCCCCGTCTTGACATCACTGCACCTTCAAAAGTGTTTCACAACCTTTTTCGCCGGGTGATTTACGCGGCCGGCACGGACGATCTGCGCCCCATTTTCACGGGCGTGTTATTGGAAATCGACGAGGGCGAGATCAGGGCCGTGGCCACCGATACGCACCGGCTGGCCATGCACCGCGTAGACTATGAGGGTGAACCTGAAAACCGGAAAATGCAGGTGATTGTCTCGGGACGGGCCCTGGGGGAACTGGTCCGCGTGCTGTCCCAGGCGGAAGAGGAGCAGTTCGAAGTGACCATCGCCGAAAACTATATTGTTTTCTCGGTTGGCCCGACCCGGATTATCAGCCGTCTGATTGTGGGTACTTACCCCGATTACCGGCAAGTAATCCCAAAGGTTCACCAAACCAGGGTTTCGGGCATTGAAGCCCCCTTGCTGCTTCAGACAGTGGAAAGAGCGGCCACCCTGGCTCAAGATGGCTCACCGGTGATAAACCTTCACCTCGGGCAGGGGCTTCTAGGGGTTACCGCCCAATCGGAGGCGGGCTCAATTCACGAGGAAATTCCCGTGGAACTGGCCGGACAAGAATTGGAGATCAGCTTCAATGCCAAGTACCTCGAAGAAGCGCTCCGCTGGTGTGAGAGCACGCAACTGATTCTGGACTTTCACGGGCCCGTGGGCCCGGCCATAATCCGCCCCCTCGGAGACGGGGATACATACCTGGCATTGGTGCTTCCGGTCCGCCCGTTTTAGGAGGCCGCTTTTTTGCGCTTGACTCGCATCAAAGCCGGTAACTTCAGGAATTTTCAGCACCTGGACGTTCAGCCGGCGGCCGGCCTGAACATTGTCCGGGGAAGGAACGCGCAAGGGAAAACGAACTTCATCGAGGCCGTGTTCTTTGCGCTGCGTGGGCACTCGTTCCGTTCCTTGCGCGACCGGGAGTTGGTGACCTGGGGCCAGGAAAGTGCGTTTGTGGAGGCCGAACTGGAAGGAAAAGACGGCCGTACCAGGGTGCGCGCGGAACTGAACCCGGCGGGCAAGAAAATCGTTTGGGCCGGGGAACCGGTGGGTAAAGCAGAACTGGCGGTCCGGCTGGGGACGGTCCTCTTTACACCGGACGACCTAAGCCTCATCAAGGGTGGGCCGCGTGAGCGCCGCCGGTTTTTAGACCTCGAACTGGGAATTTTCGTGCCCGGCTATCTAACTGCGCTGCAACTATACCGGCGGGCGCTTGAACAGCGGAATCACCTGCTCCGGATGGGTGGTGGGAGAAGATATTCCGAGCTTCTCGATCTGTGGACCGATGAGGTCTGCAAGTATGGTATGATGCTGCTGTCCGGGCGCCTGGAGATACTGAAGGAATTCGCCCCGCTGGCGTGTCGGCTTTTCGGTGCATGGGCCGGTGAAGAACTGGCGGTCCGGTACCGTAGTTCCGTCGGACTGTCCAACGGCGTACGGACGCCGGGAGCTGGTGACCTCCGGGAGACTCTGGCCGCCGTCCGCCAGGACGAAATCAGGGCCGGGCAGACCCAGGCTGGGCCGCACCTGGACGACCTTGCCTTTATGGTGAACGGAAAGGAAGGCCGGCCCTTTGCTTCCCAGGGTCAGCAGCGCTCCGTGGTCCTGGCCCTTAAACTGGCTCAGGTGTTCCTGTGGAAGCGCCACACCGGGGAGGCTCCCGTGGTTCTGCTCGACGACCTGTTGTTTGAATTTGACCGGGAACGCCGTGACAAGGTGTTGGAAACGCTCCAAAACGACGTCCAGGTGTTCATTACCACCGGAGAGCGTGTTTTGAGCGGGAGTCGTGTTTTTTGCGTCCATTCTGGAAATATTCAGGAGGAGAGTTGAAAAATGTTTTTGCACCTGGGAGCCGACGTGATGATTCCCAAACAAGACATCATCGCCATTCTAGACGTATACACGGGTCTGGTGGACCCCACCCGCGATTTCCTGAAGATGGCCCGCAGCCAGGGCCTGGTGGAGACCATCGGCGAGGAGGAAAAGGTCCGCACCTACGTGATCACCACCGATGCCGTCTACCTGTCGCCGATCTCCTGCGGCACCCTGAAAAAGAGGGCGGGGGTATCGCAGCCGGGGCGCATTGACATGTAATTAGTTTACAGGCTGGTTTATCCCCAAACGGTTTTTATGGTAAGGTAAAACAAACAACGGGAGTGTGGCATTTAAGGAGTGAATGGTTTGGACAAAAACGGTTCGGGGTACCGGGCCGAGGATATTCAGGTCCTGGAAGGCCTGGAGGCGGTTCGCAAACGTCCCGGCATGTATATCGGCTCGACCGGTCCGAAAGGTTTGCACCACCTGATTTTCGAGGTGGTGGACAACAGCATCGACGAGGCCCTGGCCGGATTCTGCGATTATATCGAGGTGGTTATCCACGCTGACAATTCGGTGACCGTTTCGGACAACGGACGCGGGATCCCGGTGGATATCCACCCGCAGGTGGGCCGGCCGGCCCTGGAAGTGGTCCTGACCAGGTTGCACGCCGGCGGGAAATTCGGCGGGACCCAATACAAGATTTCCGGCGGCCTGCACGGCGTCGGCGTTTCCGTGGTGAACGCGCTCTCTAGGCGGATGGAGGTGGAGGTCAAACGGGAGGGGTACCGCTACCGCCAGGAGTTCGAGCGCGGTCTAGCGACTGGAGAACTGGAGCTTTTGGACGAGGCGGACGAAACCGGCACGCGGGTGACCTTTATCCCCGACCCTGATATCTTTGAAGAAGTGGAATTTCAGTACGACGTGGTCGCCAAGAGACTCCGCGAGCTTTCTTTCCTGAACGCCGGCGTGACCCTGGTGCTCCGCGACGAGCGGACCGGCCGCGATAAGGTGTACCAGTACGCGGGAGGCATCCGGGATTTCGTGCGCCACCTGAACCTGCACAAGGAAGTTCTTCCGGCCGACCCCATCTACGTAGAGGACCACAAGAACGGCGTTTGGGTGGAAGTGGCCGTTCAGTACGTTGTAAACTCCGACCGGGAACTGATCTTTTCTTACGCCAACACCATTCACACGGTCGACGGCGGCACCCACGAAGCGGGGTTCAAGTCGGCGCTCACCCGCACGATCAACGACTACGCTCGAAAATACAACCTGGTCAAGAACGATTCGTTAAGCGGCGAGGACATCCGCGAGGGCCTAACGGCTGTGATCAACGTCAAGGTGCCCGAACCCCAGTTCGAGGGGCAGACCAAAACCAAGCTCGGGAACAGTGAGGTGCGCGGTCTGGTGGACTGGGTGGTGTCCCAACGCTTGGCCGCCTACCTGGAAGAACACCCGACGGAGGCCAGACAGATCGTACAGCGGGCGGTGGTCGCTTCCCGGGCCCGGGAGGCGGCCCGGCGGGCACGCGAGTTAACCAAGCGCAAGAGCCTTCTGGAGAGTGCGACCCTCCCCGGCAAACTGGCCGACTGTTCCCGGCGTGATCCCCAACACTCCGAGCTGTACCTGGTGGAGGGGGATTCGGCCGGCGGTTCGGCGAAACAGGGCCGGGACCGGGAATTCCAGGCGATTCTGCCGCTGCGCGGCAAGATTTTGAACGCCGAAAAGGCCCGCCGGGATAAGCTTTTGGGCAATGAGGAAATCCGGGCGCTGATCACGGCGATCGGCACGGGGTTCGGCGAGGACTTCGATCTGGCAAAAGCCCGCTACCACCGGATCGTGATCATGACCGACGCCGACGTGGACGGCTCACACATCCGCACCCTGCTCCTGACCTTTTTCTACCGGTACATGAAGCCCCTGATCGATGCCGGTTACGTGTACATCGCCCAACCACCGCTGTACAGGGTCAGCGGCAAGGGCAGAAAAAACGGCGTGTACCTGTACAGTGACCAGCAGCTGGAGCAGTTCTTCCGGGAAAACGGGCGGCAGAACTGGAGCATCCAGCGCTACAAGGGCCTTGGGGAGATGAACCCGGAACAGCTCTGGGATACCACCCTGGACCCGGAAAACCGGACGATGCTCCAGGTGACCCTGGAGGATGCCCTGGCGGCCGAGCAGCTTCTGTCCACCCTGATGGGGGAACAGGTGGAGCCGCGCCGGGAGTTCATTCAGCAGCACGCCCGGGAGGTCAGAAACCTTGACATCTAGCCGGGAAAGCGGGAGGGACGGCGCCGGCCTCGCCGTGTTTACTGCCGGGGACCGGGAGACACTCAAGCAGTTGCTCCTGACCCGGTCTTTCCAGTTCGGGGAATTCACCCTTTCCTCCGGGAAGAAAAGTAACTACTACTTCGACGGCAAGCAGGTCACGCTCCACCCCCGGGGGGCCTTGCTCACGGCCAGGGCGGTCCTGGAAAAGGTGCGGGGCACCGGCGTGCAGGCGGTGGGCGGTCCGACTATCGGGGCGGACCCGATGGTGGGGGCGTTGGGCGTGGTCTGTGCGCTCGAGGGAATCGATCTCGGGCTTTTCATCGTCCGGAAGGATCAGAAACAGCACGGCAAGCGGCTGCGCATTGAAGGCCGGAAGATTGCTCCCGGAGAGAGGGTGGCCGTGATCGATGACGTCCTCACCACCGGCGGTTCGATTCTGACCGCCGTCGAAGCCGTCCGGGAGGCCGGCGGGGAGGTGGTGCTGGCCGTGGTCCTGGTAGACCGCTGCGAAGGCGGGACCGAACTCCTGGAGAGCAAAGGTATTTCGGTCGATCCCATGTTTACGGTCAAAGATTTCGGTCTCTAAAAGGTCGTAGTTATTCACAGATTTATCCTCCGTATCCACAGACCCGAAACGGCCTAAGCCGACCCAAAAACCTGCCGATTGCGACCCTGTTCGTTTACAGAACCAATCTTCCAGACATGGGCGAAACAGGCAGCCCAGCCAAGCATTGAAGAGAAAGCCTTTATCAGCAGGCGCTGATTACAGGACAGGCCGGGATATCCGGCTTGCCAGGCCATGGTAATATATTTCCAAAAAATGGCGTTATATTCAATTGCATAGAAGCCCGGTCCGGCCGGCGCGACGGCGCAAGGCGTGAGCGTGATACGGGGACAAAAACTGGAGGTGGTGAGAGAAGGTTGATGGAAATAAGCCTGAAAAAGCTAAGCGCCTTCCTGGTCCTGGCCTTTGTGGCCGGAATTCTCCTGGAACGCTGGCTGGCGCTGTCCGAACCCGTAGTCCGGGTGGTAAGCCCGGTGACGTCCTGGTTCGGTCCACCGTTCCTGTGGCTAGTGGCCGGCGTGCTGGCTGGAGTCGGGGGGATGATGTTCCTGCGGCGCCTGCGGGAGGCGAGCAGCCTGGACGCGGTGCGCGGCTCACGCTTCAAGCGGAATGGGGACCGCTTTTAGGGCGGTTTTTCACGGCAGAGCTAGTCAGGGTTTAGCTCCCGGTTCAGACCGTTCCCGCCCGCCTTCGTTCCAATTTGGGTGCAGGGCGTTTTTTGGTATAATGTAATGAATGATAGTAATGGACGGGTCGCCGTAATCTGGATGGGGGAGTGAAGTGTTTGGCTGCCGGCCCGGGAAAAATTGTGCCCATTGACATCAATGAAGAACTGAAGCATTCCTACCTGGACTACGCCATGAGCGTAATCGTGGGGCGGGCCCTGCCCGACGTGCGTGACGGCTTAAAACCCGTGCACCGGCGGATTCTGTATGCGATGCACAACCTGGGGCTGACCGCGGACAAGCCCCATCGCAAGTCGGCCTACGTGGTCGGCGAGGTGCTCTCCAAGCTTCACCCGCACGGGGATGCCGCCGTGTACGACGCTCTGGTCCGGTTGGCGCAGGATTTCGCCTGCCGGTATCCCCTCGTTGACGGTCACGGGAACTTCGGTTCCATCGACGGGGACGCAGCCGCGGCCATGCGGTATACCGAGGTCCGGATGGCCCGGATCACGTCCCAGATGCTGGCGGACATCGACAAGGAGACGGTGGATTTCATTCCGAACTACGACGGGACCGGGGAGGAGCCCGTGGTGCTCCCGTCCCGGATTCCGAACCTCCTGGTGAACGGATCGGCCGGGATTGCGGTCGGCATGGCCACCAACATCCCGCCCCACAACCTTAAGGAAGTCATCGACGGCCTGGTGTACCTGGCGGACCACCCGGACGCCGAACTCGAAGACTTGATGCGGTTTATCCCCGGGCCGGACTTCCCGACCGGGGGGAAGATCATGGGCCGTCACGGGATCGTGGAAGCCTACCGGACCGGGCGCGGATCCATTAAGATGCGCGGTCACGCCGAGTTCGAGAGAGTCGGTTCCCGGACCAGGATCGTGATCACCGAACTGCCCTACCAGGTGAACAAAGCGCGCCTGGTGGAAAAGATCGCCGCGTTGGTGCGGGAGAAGAAGATCGAGGGTATCTCCGACCTGCGTGACGAGTCCGACCGCAAGGGAATGCGGGTCGTGATCGAACTGCGGCGGGAGGTCAATCCCGAGATCACGTTGAATCTCCTTTACAAGCACACCCAACTCCAGGACAACTTCGGGGTGATTCTGCTGGCCCTGGTGGACGGTCAACCCCAGGTGCTGGCTCTCAAAGACATACTTTCTCACTACCTCGGACACCAGCGGGAAGTCATCACCCGGCGGTGCCGTTACGAACTCAGCCAGGCCCAGGCCCGCCTGCACATCGTCGAGGGGTTGCGGATCGCCCTGGCCCACCTCGACGAAGTGATCCAGACCATCCGCCGCAGCCGAGACGTGGCCGAGGCGCGTCTGGGCCTGATGGCCGGCTTCGGCCTGAGCGAAAAACAGGCGCAGGCCATTCTGGATATGCGCCTGCAGCGGCTGACCGCCCTGGAACGGGATAAACTGGAAAACGAGTTCAACGACCTGGTGGCCGCGATCGAGCGTCTCGAGGCGCTCCTGGCCGACGAGCAAAAGATCCTCGCGGTCGTGAAGGAAGAGTTGCTGGCGGTGCGGGACAAGTTTGCCGATCCCCGCCGGACCGAGCTGGTGGCCGAAGACGCGGACTTCAACCCCGAGGACCTGATCCCGCAGGAGGACGCGGTGATCATCCTGACCAACGACGGGTACATTAAGCGCATGCCGCCCTCGGTGTACCGCAGCCAGAGACGGGGCGGCCGGGGCATCGCCGGCGTGGAAACCAAGGTGCAGGACTTTGTCCGCCACCTGTTCGTCGGCAAGACGCACGACTACCTCCTGTTCTTCACCGAGCGCGGCAAGGTATACCGGGTGAAGGTGTACGAGATTCCCGAAGCGGGCCGACAGGCCCGGGGGACCGCCGTGGTGAACCTGATCCCGGTCGCGAACGGCGAGCGGGTGACCGCGGTTATCCCGGTAACCGAGTACTCCGGGGACGCCTTCTTGTTTATGGTCACCCGAAAGGGGATCGTGAAAAAGACGGTGCTGCAGGAGTTCGATTCGGCGCGCCGGGACGGGCTGATCGCGCTCACCCTGGACGAGGGCGACGAACTGGTCGACGTGAAGATTACCGACGGCAAGTCCGAGGTGCTTCTGGGAACCAGAAACGGCATGGTAATCCGTTTCCCGGAGGGCCAGGTCCGGCCGATGGGCCGAACGGCCCACGGCGTCCGCGGGATCAGCTTGCGGGAGGGCGACATGGTGGTCGGGATGGACATCGTCGACCCGGACGACCAACTCCTGGTGGTGAGCGAGAAAGGCTACGGCAAGGTGACGCCGGTCAAAGAATTCCGGGTCCAGTCGCGTGGCGGCTTCGGACTGATCGCGGCCCGGGTGTCCGGGCGTAACGGGCCGTTGGTGTCGTTGAGCCTGGTGGGCCGGGGTGAAGAAATTCTGATCGTCAGCAAGAGCGGGATCCTAATCCGGATGAAAATCGACGAAATACCGCAGTTTGGGCGCCAGGCCCAGGGAGTGCGCCTGATGCGCCTCGCTCCGGGCGACGCGGTGGTGGCCGTAGCCTGGATTCTGCCGGAGGACCCGCCCCAGGGCGAATAAGAAGGGCATGCTCCGGAGCGTGGACACGCCCGGGCGGGATACCCTGGAAACGGCCCTTGCAGCGGGGCCGGTTTTCTTTTGGGTGCGTTGTTTGGGGCCGCCGGACCTTGTTTTTCGGACGGCACTGGTATAAGATTAATGGCGAGAAAAGGCAGGCGGAGGCGCAAAGACACCATGGTTGAGAAAGGTACTTGGACTGTCAAAAAGGGCCTGGCGGAGATGCTCAAGGGGGGCGTCATCATGGACGTCACCACTCCGGAGCAGGCCCGGATTGCCGAGGCGGCCGGAGCATGCGCGGTTATGGCCCTGGAGCGGGTGCCGGCCGATATCCGGGCAGCCGGCGGCATCGCCCGCATGGCGGACCCCACCGTGATCCAGAGAATCATGGAGGCCGTGACTATTCCGGTCATGGCCAAGGTGCGGATCGGTCACTTCGTGGAGGCCCAGATTCTCGAAGCCATGGGCGTAGATTATATCGACGAGAGCGAGGTTCTGACGCCAGCGGACGAGCAATACCACATCAACAAACATCCCTTCAAAGTGCCTTTTGTTTGCGGCTGCCGTAATCTGGGCGAGGCCTTGCGGCGCATCGCCGAGGGGGCGGCTATGATCCGGACCAAAGGTGAGCCCGGGACCGGGAACGTGGTGGAGGCCGTACGGCACATGCGGATGGTGACGGATGAAATCCGCCGGGTGCAGTCGGCGCCACGGGAGGAGCTGGTGGCCATCGCCCGTGAACTGGGGGCACCGTACGAACTGGTGCTCCAGGTGGCCGAACTGGGTCGGCTCCCGGTGGTCAACTTCGCCGCCGGCGGGATCGCCACCCCCGCCGACGCCGCCCTGATGATGCAGTTGGGGTGCGACGGGATCTTCGTCGGGTCCGGGATTTTCAAATCATCCAACCCCGAGGCCCGCGCCCGGGCGATCGTGGCGGCGACCACCCACTACAACGACCCTCAGATCCTGGCCGACATTTCCCGGGACCTGGGCGAGGCCATGAAGGGTCTTGAAATCAGTACCATTCCGGAGCACGAGCGGATGCAGGAGCGCGGCTGGTAATGCTTAAAGTCGGGATTTTGGCGTTGCAGGGCGCCTTCCTGGAACATGCCCGGGCGGTCGAGGCCTGCGGTGCGCTTCCCGTCGAGATACGAAAACCCGGGCAGTTAGGTGACTGCCGGGCGCTGATCATCCCCGGCGGGGAGTCCACGGCCATCGGGAAGTTGATGGCGGCCTTCGACCTGTTGGAGCCGGTGCGCCGGTTCGGGGCCGAAGGCCGGCCCGTTTTCGGTACCTGCGCGGGGATGGTGCTGCTGGCCAAGGACATCGAGGATTCCGAGCAGACCCGCCTGGGGTTGATGGACATCACGGTGCGGCGGAACGCATTTGGCCGCCAGGTGGATAGTTTCGAGGCCAAGATTCACGTCCCGGTGCTGGGGGATGAACCGGTACGCGGGGTGTTCATCCGGGCCCCGCACGTGACGGCGGTGGGACCGGGAGTGGAGATTCTTGCCGCTTTTGAGGAGAAGATCATCCTGGTCCGGCAGGACCGGCTCCTGGCCGGGGCTTTTCACCCGGAGTTAACCGCCGATATGAGGCTGCACCGGTATTTTCTTGATTTTGTGGATTAGCGGCCCTTTTCTCTTGACCTGGGGTGACGGACTGTATTAAAATTCTGGGCATCATCCCACATTCAAACCCGATGCCGGGGAAAAGTAACCGTTGACCTGATCACAGAGAGCCGGTGGGTGGTGCAAACCGGCCGGGGAAGCGGCGAATTCCTCCCCGAAGGGGTCCCGTCGACAACGTAGGCGGGAACGGTGTGCCCGTTACCGCATCCGAGTGGGCCGCGCCGGGTCAGGCGCCGGCCAAGAAGGGTGGCAACGCGGGAGTATCCTCTCGTCCCTTTCACGAGGGCGGGGGGTTTTCTATTATTTTTTATTTTTCATTTGCCCCGGTGAAAAAAGTAAAAAAGTAATAAAGTAATGTTAAAGGGAGAGAGCGAATCAATGTCAAGGAAACTGCGCCTGATGATCCCGGGCCCCACCCCTATGCCGCCCCAGGTGGCGGAAGCGATGGCCCGGCCGATGGTGGGCCACCGGAGTAAGGGCTTCGCGGAGTTCACGGCAAAACTGCACGCCAAACTCCAGCAGGTGCTGCAGACCAAGAACGAAGTGCTTATTCTGACCTGTTCCGGGACCGGGGGGTTGGAGGCGGCCGTGGCCAACACGGTCAACCCCGGCGACAAGGTACTGGCGCTGGTGGCCGGCAAGTTCGGCGAGCGTTTTCGGGACCTGGCCCGGGTGTTCGGTGCCGAGGTTCTGGAACTGGCTTTCCCCTGGGGGATGCCGGTGGACCTGGAAACGGTGCGGGCTGCCCTGAAGGCCCATCCGGACGTGAAGCTGGTGCTGGCCACCCAGAACGAGACCTCCACCGGCGTGCTGCACGACATCCGGGGTCTCGGGGAGCTGTGCCGGGACCACGGCGCGGTCCTGGCCGTGGATGCGGTGAGCGGCCTGGGGGGTGTCGATTTGCCGGCTGACGCTTGGGGCGTGGACATCCTAGTCACGGCGACCCAAAAGGCGCTGATGACCCCGCCCGGTCTGGCCATGATCAGCCTCAGCCCGAAGGCGTGGGCGCTGGTGGGCGAGTGCCGGTCGCCGCGGTACTACTTCAGCCTGGAGGCCGCAAAAAAAGCTCATGCCAAGTGGAACACGGCCTTTACGCCGGCCGTTTCGCTGTTCTTCGCTCTGGACGCCGCCCTGGACCTGATCCTGGCGGAGGGGCTGGAAGCGGTGTTCGCCCGCCACCGGCTTTTAGGCACGGCGGCGCGTGAGGGCGTCAAGGCCCTGGGTCTGGAGCTTTTGCCCCCGGAAGAGGCGGCCTCGCCGCTGTTAACGGCGGTGAAGGGTCCGGAAGGGGTGAAGGTCGACGACCTGCGCAAACTGCTGCTGGATAAATACGGCGTGCTGTTCGCGGGCGGCCAGTCCGAGCTGAAAGGGAAGATCTTCCGGATCGCCCACATGGGCTACGTGGATCGGGTTGACGTGATCACCGCACTGGGGGCTCTGGAGATGGCCCTTTCCGAGTTGGGCTGCAAAGTCGCGCTGGGCGGCGGGGTGGCCGCGGCTCAGAAAGTGTTCCTGGGAGGTGTGAAACAGTGAAAGTACTGGTGACCGACAACGTGGCCCAGGAGGGGATAGACGTCCTCCTGCGGGAAGGGGTCGGGGTGGAGGTCCGGAACAAGCTTACGGAGGACGAGTTGTGCGCGGTCATCTCCGAGTTTGACGGGATCATCGTGCGCAGCGCGACCAGAGTCACGGCCCGGGTGATGGAGAGCGCGCCGAATCTGAAGGTCGTCGGGCGTGCCGGGGTGGGTGTGGATAACATCGACGTCTCCACGGCCACCGAGCGGGGGATCATCGTGGTCAACGCTCCGGACGGGAACACGATGGCCGCCACGGAGCATACCATGGCCCTGATGCTGTCCCTGGCGAGAAACCTGCCCCAGGCCGACGCGCGCCTCAAATCCGGGGTCTGGGACAAGAAAGCTTTCGTCGGCGTGGAACTGCGGAACAAGTGCCTGGGCATTCTGGGCCTGGGGCGGATCGGCAGCGGCGTGGCCCGCCGGGCCCACGCCATGGAGATGGACGTGGTGGCGTACGACCCGTACATCACCGAGGAAAGGGCGCGGGACCTGGGGGTGACTCTCCTGCCGCTGGAGGAGGTGTTCCGGAAGGCGGACTTCATCACCGTCCACATGCCCCTGACCAAGGAGAATTACCACCTGCTGGACGACGACGCGTTCGCGAAAATGAAGGACGGAGTGCGGATCATCAACTGCGCCCGCGGCGGGATCGTGGACGAGGAGGCCCTCTACCGGGCGCTGGTCTCCGGCAAGGTAGCCGGTGCGGCCCTGGACGTGTTTGAAAAGGAACCGCAGACCGAAAGCCCGCTTTTTTCACTGCCGAACTTTATCTGCACGCCCCACCTCGGGGCCTCGACCCGTGAAGCGCAAGTATCCGTGGCGGTCGACGTGGCCGAGGAAGTAATCGCCGCCCTACGCGGCGAACTGGTGAAAAACGCCGTGAACATCCCGTCGCTTAAGCCCGACATCCTCAAGGAGATCGGGCCTTACCTGGGGCTGGCCGAGAAACTGGGCCGCTTCCACGCGCAGCTCCTGGCGGGGCGCCTGAAGCGGATCGAGGTTACCTACAGCGGGGAACTGGCGCGGTTCAGACAGATCGACCCGCTCACCACGGCCCTGGTTAAGGGGCTTCTAGACACCATTCTGCAGGAACGGGTGAACTACGTGAACGCCCCGGTCATCGCCAGGAACCGGGGGATTGAAATCAGCCAGACTCGGGTGGACCGGGTGGAGGACTATGTCGGCCTGCTGACTGTAAAGGCGGCGTCCAGCGAGGGTGAACACGAGCTGGCCGGGACCCTGTTCCGGGGCAACGATCCCCGGGTGGTGTTCATCGACGGGTACCGCGTGGACGCCGTGACGGAGGGGCACATGCTGATCATCCCGCACATCGACCGGCCGCGGATCATCGGGGCGGTGGGGACCCTGATCGGGCAGCACGACGTGAACATCGCGGCCATGCAGGTCGGGCGCAAGGTGATCGGCGGCCGGGCTGTGATGGTGCTTATGATCGATTCGCCGGTGCCCCCGGAGACGCTGGAGGCGATCCGCCGGGTGGACGGGATACTCGACGTGCGGATGGTGAGCCTGTAGACAACTAACGTGCCGGAGTGGTGAACCGATGCTGGACCTGAAGTTCATCCGGAAACACCCGGAGGCCGTCCGGATGGCCCTCGAGAAACGGGGGGCCGAATTCGATCTGGACCGCTTGTTGGACCTGGACGACGAGTGGCGCCAGAAGCTGTTCACGGTGGAGAGGCTCAAGAACCGCCGGAACGCGGTTTCGGAGGAGATCGCCCGCCTGAAGAAGGCCGGCGAGCCGGCCGAAGAGCTGATTGCGGAAATGCGGAATGTGTCTCAGCAAATCCGGGAATTGGACGGGGAAATCCGGCAGGTGGAAGAAAACCTGCAGGCACTTTTGCTCCAGGTGCCGAACATCCCCCACCCGCTGGTCCCCTTCGGGCGGGCGGACACGGACAATGAAGAGGTGCGCCGCTGGGGCGAGCCGCCCGCGTTCGGGTTTGAGCCGCGCCCGCACTGGGAACTGGGGGAGGAGCTGAACATCCTTGACTTTGCCCGGGGCGGCAAGGTGAGCGGGGCGCGGTTCAGCTTTTGCCGGGGTGCGGGCGCCCGCCTGGAACGGGCCCTGATCTGTTTCATGCTGGATTTGCACGTGGACCGGCACGGTTACACCGAACTGTTCCCGCCCTTCCTGGTGAACGCCCAGAGTATGACCGGCACCGGGCAGTTGCCAAAGTTCGCCGCCGACATGTATAAGGTGGAAAACGAGGACTACTACCTGGTGCCCACGGCCGAGGTTCCGGTCACGAACTATCTGCGGGACGAAATCCTGGACGGGGACACCCTGCCCCGCAAGTACGCGGCGTACAGCGCCTGCTTCCGCGCCGAGGCTGGCGCGGCCGGGCGGGATACCCGGGGCCTGATCCGACAGCACCAGTTCAACAAGGTCGAACTGGTGAAGTTCACCCGGCCGGAGGATTCCGAGGACGAACTGGAAAAGCTCGTGCGCGACGCCGAGGAGGTCCTGCGGCTTCTGAGGCTCCCGTACCGGGTGGTGCTCCTGTGCACCGGTGACCTGGGCTTCAGCTCATCCCGGACCTACGACCTGGAGGTCTGGATGCCGGGACAGGGAGTGTACCGCGAAATCTCCTCGTGCTCGAACTTCACCGATTTTCAGGCCCGGCGGGCGAACATCAGGTACCGGGCGCACCCGCGGGCGAAGGCCGATTTCGTGCACACCTTAAACGGCTCGGGACTGGCCGTGGGCCGGACGCTGGCGGCCGTTCTGGAAAACTTCCAGCAGGCCGACGGCACGGTGACCGTTCCCGAAGTGCTGCGGCCGTACATGGGTGGAATGGAAAGGATCACCAGGAAATAGGTTCTGTAAACCGGGCCCTCAACCCCGGCTTCCGGTACCGGAACGGATCCGCGGCGGGGGTTCGGCGCGCTCGGCTGAATGCCTTGACCGGCCCGACAGGGCCGGTTTTATTGACACTGCCGGCCCGATGTGCTATAGTGTTACTTGCCTGTGAGGCAGCCCCGGAGGGGTGTCCGAGCGGTTTAAGGAGGCGGTCTTGAAAACCGTTGAACCCAAGACGGGTTCCGTGGGTTCGAATCCCACCCCCTCCGCCATGTCGGAATCGGGGCGGGGAAGCGGGCCGGCGGAAAGAGATGCGGCGGCCGCCGGGGAGCAGCCGGGCCGGCGCCGGTGGTCAGTCCCCGGAACGCTATATAACCGGCGACTGAGGACCGGCGGACAGACGCGGAGAGATGGCCGAGTAGGCTGAAGGCGCTCGCCTGCTAAGCGAGTAGATGGGTGAATACCTGTCTCGAGGGTTCAAATCCCTCTCTCTCCGCCATATAAATAGTGGTCGGTGGTCGGTGGTCAGTGGTCGGTCGTCGGAACAGGGGTAGGAATCCGCGGGTTACGCATTCCCGGACACTTCATTCCCGGACACTTAGGGGTTAGTTGCCGACGGCCAACGACTTAATATGCGCCCGTAGCTCAACGGATAGAGCGTCAGACTACGGATCTGCAGGTTGGGGGTTCGAATCCCTCCGGGCGCACCATTTTGGAAGTCGGAGGCCGGAAGTCAGAGGTGGGACCGGCGGAAGGAATGCAGAAATTGCATTCCTCTAGTTTATATGAGCCGAATCTCCTTGCCTGACAACCGATGAAGAAGAACCGGTCAATATGCAGATCGTCTCCCTTGCCGACCACCGACGACTGACGACCGGTGACCAATATGCGCCCGTAGCTCAGGAGGAAAGAGCAGCGGTTTCCTAAACCGCGTGCCGGGGGTTCGAGTCCCTCCGGGCGCACCATTTTGGAAGTCGGAGGCCGGAAGTGAGAGGTGGGACCGGCGGGAGGAAGGCACGGGGCGCATTCAGTAACTAGGCAGGGTTTGATCAGCGGGTGAACCATGTGCCGGACCTGGCGGTGCACGCCGGGTATATGCGCGAAGCGTTGCGGGAGGCTGAGAAGGCCTACGCCAAGGGTGAGGTTCCGGTCGGCGCCGTTGTGGTGCAGGACGGGACAATCATTGGGCGCGGGCACAACCTGCGCGAGGCCGACAATGACGCCTCGGCCCACGCCGAACTCCTGGCGATGCGGCAGGCGGCGCAGGTATCCGGCGACTGGCGCCTCAGCGGGGCCACAGTCTATGTCACCATGGAGCCCTGCCCGATGTGTGCGGGGGCCCTGGTGCAGTTCCGGGTACGCCGAGTGGTTTACGGGACGGCTGATCCCAAGGCCGGCGCGGCCGGTTCGGTGGTCGAACTCCTGCGGGAGCCGCGGTTCAACCACCAGGTGGAGGTCATCCCCGGTGTGCTGGAAGCGGAATGCCGGGAGATCGTCCAGAGGTTCTTCCGGGCACTGCGCAAGTAACAACACCAGATCAACAAGTCAACAACGCGGAGAGATGGCTGAGTCCGGTTGAAGGCGCTCGACTCGAAATCGAGTAGGCGGCCGAAAAGCTGCCTCGTGGGTTCGAATCCCACTCTCTCCGCCATTTGTTTTTAGCCAGATGCGAAGTCGTTGTTCCGGAAATAGCCGCTGAATATTTCAGGTAGGATTCTTTACCATCGTATGGTTACCCCGGGACAAAGCGGCCCCGGAAGGGATAAGCAGGACCGGTGATCGTGATTCTGGTCCAGGCGCCGTTCGCCGGGTCGGGGGCGAGGGAGTGTGCCTCGTGGAACGAAGACAGTTCCAGGCGACGAATCCGGCGGTTCATCAGGAAATGCAGGGTTTCGGGGGGACGGTATGCCGGGGGAACGGCGCCCTCCCTGATCAAGCCGACTTCCACCTCGATGTGGCCTTTTCCGGTCACCGCCTGCACGGGAAAAGCGAGGAGCGCCTCCCGGTCGAAATACTCCACCACCAGCCCTTGCGCCCGGTCCTCCACGGCGATGACTATTTCGAGGTCGCTCAGAGAATGGTCCGGGATGAAGGACGGTGGTTCCGGGTACAACGGTACGACCGCGTTTTCCCGGATGAACAGGGGCAGGTCGGTATCTTCCGCGAAGGTCGTTTCATAATCACGTCCCCCGGTGCGTTCCCGGCGGGACCACCACGAGTACCATTTCCCGGGGGGGAGATGGCAGGTCCGTATCGGAGCCGGGTCCATCAGCGGGGCGGCAAGCAGGTAGGGGCCAAGCAAGAACTCGGTTTCGTAATAATCCGGTCTCAGCGTCCCTTCCGACGGTGCATCATAGAAAATCGGTCGCATAACCGGCTGGCCGGTGCGGGCCGCCTCGAACATGAGGGAGTATAGGTAGGGAACGAGTCGGTAACGCAACTTAATGGCCCGGCGCGCGGTGGCTTCCACGTCCGGACCGAACGACCACGGCTCCTGATCCCCGGTACCCTGACAGGTGTGGGTCCGGCAATAGGGATACAGGGCGCCCTGGAGGATCCAGCGCGCATAAAGCTCAGGGGACGGCGTGCCCCGGAAACCCCCGATGTCCGGTCCCGTGACCGGCTGGCCGGAGAGCCCGAGGTTTAGAATCATGGGGATGCCGGCCCGAAGGTGTTCCCAGGTGCTGGCGTTGTCCCCCGTCCAGGTGGCGGCGTATTTCTGTCCCCCCAGGTAGGTTGCGCGCGTAATGACGTAGGGGAGCGGGGTGAACCTCAGGAGTCCGTCGTGGGTGGCCTTGGACATCAGCAGGCCGTAAGCGTTGTGCACCCGCTCGTGGGAGAGGGTCACTGTTTCCGCCACTTTGTGCCTCGCCCCCGGGGGTAATGTGCGCCGGAGGTCGAAGGTGGAAGGTTCGTTCATGTCGCACCAGATGCCGTCCACTCCGGACAGTTCCACGAACGCTCTGACCAGATCCCCCCACCATTCCCGGACCGCGGGATTGAGGAAATCGGGAAAATGGCAGGGTCCCGGCCAGACCACCCGGGAGATGTTTTTGCCTTTTTTATCGGTCACGAAGGCCCCCCGGCGGACACCGGTGTCGTAGGCGTGGTACCCCGGCTCGATTTTGATTCCGGGATCGAGGATGGTAACGACCTTGAAACCCTGGCTGTGCAACTTCCGAATCAAGTCCCGGTGATCCGCGAAGCCCTCCCCCCAGGTGAAGCACTTGTACCGGTCCATGTAGCCGATATCCAGGTAAATTACGTCGCAAGGGATGTCCCGGTTTCTGAAACCGGCGGCGATTTCTCGCACGCGCCCGGAAGGCGCGTAACTCCAGCGGCTTTGCTGGTACCCCAAAGCCCACTTGGGCAGGGGAGCCGGCTTGCCGGTCAGCGACGCCAATTGGCCCATTACTTCCGGGAGGGTCGGTCCCAGTAGGATGAAGTAGTTCAACTCGGTGTCCCGTACAGAGTAGCGCATTTTTTTGCCGTCGGCGGAGAAATCGAACTGCGCGTAGGCCGGGTTCTCAAAAACCAGTCCGAAAGCCGGTCCATTGACGTACTGGAATACGGCCACGGGCAAAGACTTGTAAAGCGGGTTATCTCCGATCCGGTAATCAGAATCATCCGTGTTCCACATCACGACCTTCTGCCCGGCTTTGTCCATGGGGGGCGTGTTTTCCCCCAGGCCGAAAACCCTCACCGCGCCGGCCCGCGGCAGGTGCTGGTTGACGAGGAGCCACCGTCTGGTAGTTTGCGGAGGAAGTACTTCAGCCAGCAGCAACTCCGGTCCGATCCGGGTGGAAAGGGTCCCCTCCGTGACGTCAAGCCGTATGCGGGCTTGACAACCGTCAGTCAACCAATAAATGAACTCAAAATCATCGTCTTCAGTCCTGAACTCCCAGCCCTCCGGTTTTTGCTGTGCCGGGTCGACCGCCCAAGAGCGGTGCTGGGACCAAGCTTCTTCTCCGTATACGCTTTTCAACCCGACCCGGAAGACGCCGCGGTTGAAGGGGCCGGCCGTGATCCTGCCGTGGCGGTTCACCAGGACCGCCACGCCGGGCGCCGCGTGTTCGACGCGGTTCCGGTCGAACCGGAGGCCCTTGCGGGGAGGAATCCTGGTATTCAACCATTTCTGGGTTGCCGAACCGATTTGGAGGAGGAGCCTATCCTTTGAACGCAAGGTCTCACCTCCAGAAGAAAAGGACTTTCCGGTTTTTGGACTGCATATGTTTATATTAACTTATGCGGCATCGGCTTTTGTAGCCTTTGTTTACGCCGCCGTGTTCGGGTACGGGGCCACCGGCCTGGGGGAGGGGACCGGCATCTTCCAGGCCGACAAGTCCCGGGTGGACTATGAAGCAAGGACCAGGACGATCACCATCACCAGAATTTAAATCTATGCCGGCACCTCCACATTTAAAGGTTGCTGCGTTCAATCGGCAAACCGGAGTCGCTCCACCGCGCCTAAAACCCCCTCCCTGGAGTTGTTTGCAACGGTGTACCCGTTCGCATCCCGATGTTTAGCAGTTTGGACAACTCATCCATATGGTAGCCACCATCGCATGTGGGAACATCTTCCTCCTCATGAGTATAATATGGCCTACATAGATGTGTGACACTGGGGTGGATTGTACCAGACAACAAAGTATTGAACTTTTCGCCGTGGAATGAGCACACCGAAGGGCGTCCTTTCATACCATATATCGACATCAAAGGAAACTTTAGCATAATCGGAAGGAGGTATGCAAAAAATGTCCCCCTACAAGAGACAGAATAATGGTGTCCAGCCCGGCCCGTGCCCGCTGGTCGACGGCGTGCCGCAGTGCCCTCCGCCTACGCAAATCGACATCATCAAGGTGACCAAAGTATTTGAAGAATGCATGCACACACAAGTGGAGGAAGTTGAAATCATAGTCGCCATCGCGCCGAGTCCTGAGCTTGTTGCCCAGTGTGTAGGAGTAACCGTGTTGACTTCAAACTGCCAGGTCCTCAATGGCAACATTGTAAAATTCGAAGCCCAACTGGAGGTTACCACCAGCGTCAACGGAGAGACCGGCACGGGCACCATCGAAATCGAAAAGTTCTTCTTCATGGAGCGGGCGGCAGAACAAGGGCTGAGCCCCCAGTGTCACATTTATCCCGAGTGCCTGATATGCTTCATCTCGGCTACGGATGTGGAGACTGTTACAGTCACCTGCTGCGTGGGCGTGCTGATCTTGCTGAAGCTTGAAGCGGATGTCCAGTTGATGATTCCCAGTTACGGCTATCCGCCCGAACCGGAAGAATGTGAAGAGGCGGTAGGTCAGTGCCCCCCGCAGTACGACCCGGTTTGGCCGCCCTACCCGGCCCAGAGCAGCAGCAGCAGCAGCAATAACAATCCCCGGAGTTTGCTCTTTGGACATAAGGGCTGTAAGGGTAAGAAATGATTTAGCAGGCAGGCTTGAGCCCGTCTCAGGCCTGCTTTTTCGGTCAAAAGCCGGACAAACCCGTTAAGCTCTCTCCAGAACGGCGGAAATTACTAGTAACATATTCCCTGAAAAGCCATAACATGGATGAGCGCCCGTGCACTTCAAACCGTCGGCCGCCCTACCGAGGGAAAACGTGCACACGCACAAGCGCCCTTGCATACCATATATATACATAAACCTAAAATTATACCAGGGGGAGGTTCCCAGTAAAATGGGTGACAAAAGGCAGAATGATGGTCTCCAGCCTGGTCCGTGCCCGATAGTCAACGGCGAGCCGCAGTGTCCCCCACCAACGGAAATCAACGTGATCAAGGCAAAGAGAGTATATGAGGAATGCGTGCACACCCAGACGAAGGAGATCGACATTGAGGTTGCCATCGTGCCCGCTCACGAACAGCTGACTGCGGAGTGTGGGGACGTAACCGTGTTGACTTTGCACTGCCAGAAGCTGGACGGCAATGTCGTGAAAGTCACGGCCGAGCTGGAGGTCACTACCATCGTTAACGAAACGACCGGTACGGGGACGATGCAAATCGAAAAGTTATTCTTTATGGAGCGGGCGGGAGAACCAGAACTAAGCCCCCAGTGCCACATCTATCCCGAGTGTTTGCTATGCTTCGTTTCGGATGAGGGTGAGAATTTCGTTACAGTCACCTGCTGCGTTGGCGTGTTGTTGCTGCTAAAGCTCGAAGCAGATGTTCAGTTGATGATTCCCAGCTACGGCTATCCGCCTGAACCAGCCGAGTGTGACGAAGCGGTCGGTCAGTGCCCCGCGGAATACCAACCGACCTGGCCACCCTATCCGTCCCAGAACAATGAATAATATCAACCGTCATAAGAAACCCGCTGCGGAGTAACTCATCAAGTTCGGGGTATTCCGTCCACTTGGACCCCAAAAACAGGTGGACGGTATCACCCGAATAACTCAAAAGACGGTGCTCTTGT
Source organism: Candidatus Desulforudis audaxviator MP104C (assembly GCF_000018425.1). Taxonomy (GTDB): domain Bacteria; phylum Bacillota; class Desulfotomaculia; order Desulfotomaculales; family Desulforudaceae; genus Desulforudis; species Desulforudis audaxviator. The sequence goes on from NC_010424.1 coordinate 22,333, forward strand.
GCCACACTTTTTTGGCATTGGCCATTTCTCTTAATCTTTGAACTATCAATCGGGCCGGTTCATCCAATAGATCGTAAGGGTTCCAGGTTACTTCCCCCTTGGCACTTTGCAGCAGTTTCACTATGGCTTCCCGGATGAGTCGGCTATGGTAAGGCAGACTTAACACGTTGGATCCACATTCACGCCCCTGCTGCCGGCGGCCCACGTTGATAAAAGGCAGGTTGAAAAAGGGAGCTTCGATGATCCCACTACTGCTATTACCCACTAGTAGGTCTACGCGGGATAGTAGAAAAAGATATTCATCGGAGTCTACGGAGGCCAAGAAGGTGCAATTACCCCTCTTGTTGGAGAAGTTAACCAACTTATCTCTAAACAAATCAGACCCGGCATCGCTGTTTGGTCCGATGATAATAATATTGGCTTCATTAATCCCATCAAGGGCATCCACTACTGAATCGATCTGCTTGGAGAGTTCCAGTTCTTCCTTGGTGTCAGGATGCATGCATACCAGGATGTTTTTTGTTCCGCTGTTGAGGTGATATTTTTCTGACCAGGCCTTTGCAAGTTCCGGGTGAAGGTTGCCTGCTCTTTTAATATCGTGTTTCCGCAAAGTGCCCACGGGGACGATTCTCCAAGCTTCTTCGCCCATGCTTATCAGGTTGGCTTTGGAACGCCGCGTGGAGACAAAGTGAAGATGGGCCAGCTTGGATATGGCGTGCCGTACCGTGTCATCGGCGGAGCCGCTGCATTCTCCCCCATACAGGTGGACAATTCCGATGTTCTGGTAATGAGCCGCTACGGCGGCGGCCAGCATTTCACCGCGATCCCCCAGCAGCAGGACAAATTCGGGACAATGGGATGATAATATCTCCGCAAAATATAGCACTGCCAGGCCTACGGACTGTGACATTTGGCACGTAGCATCACCCCGGACAAGAATCGAGGGGGCAGCAACTATTTCCAACCCATCTTTTTGCACTGCGGTTATGGTGCGGCCGTATTCTTCCACCAGGTGCATTCCCGTTACCACCAGTCGCAGATTGATATCCTCTTCCCGGTTCAACGCCTGCAGGAGAGGACGATAAATGCCGTAATCCGCCCTGGTTCCAGTAAAGCACAGTATTCGCATGCGGTTTTCCCTATTCCAGGTCGTGCCAGTAGAGCGGCTGACCTTTTGATTTATTGCACTTCAGTTTTCGGTCCAACACTTCGTCCCAGCGATCCGGTTCAATGCCCGTCACGGGCCTGAGCGAAACCAGGTCTTCGAGAGTCAGGCGATGTCCGGCAGGCAGGTTCTTGGCAAGGTAAAGCGACTTGCGGACTCGTTTCTTGATTCCTGCTTCCCTGACAGTTGCTGTCTTCAATGTCTTTCCCAGCATCTTCTCAACACGGCGAATTCCCTGCACCATTCTTCTAAACTCCCAGGGTTCAAGAGAGGCCCGGTGGTCCGGCCCTGGGAGATTTCGGTCCAGGGTCAAATGCTTCTCGATGATTTTGTAGCCGAGTGCCGTAGCAGCAAGCGGCGCTTCCACGCCGGGTGAGTGGTCGGAGTAGCCCACGATCTTGCCGAAAGCCGGTTTTAGCGTATGAATGACATTAAGGTGCAGGTCTTCGTAGCGGGCGGGATAATCTGTAGTGCAGTGCAGCAGGGCGACAGGCACCCCCGGGAGTACCGCCAGAGCCCCTTCTATCTCCCTTAAGCCGGACATGCCTGTAGACAAGATTACCGGTTTGCGGAATGAAGCTATGGTTTTCAGCAACGGCAGGTTGGTAATCTCGCCACTGCCCACTTTGAAGGCGGGCACCCCTATTTGATCCAGAAAACCAGCACTATGATGGTCAAATGGAGAGCAAAGAAAAGTTATCGCGTCGTGGCAGTACGCTTTTAAACGTTTTAAATCATCCCCTGTAAGCTCCAGCGTGCTCAGAGTCTTTCTCTGGGCAGGGAACCTGCCCGGCGCTAGTAAGTCTTCGGCCTTAAAAATCTGAAATTTAACCGCATCTGCTCCCGCTTCCCGGGCGGCATCCACCAGCTTTTCCGCCATCGCCGGCGAGCCGTTGTGATTGACCCCGGCCTCGGCGATTATATAAACCCGGTCTTGAAGGGAAATTCTTTTATTCTCTATCTTCATGATCACCCTGGTTTCACCTCCGACAATCGTGCAGTATATCATACTGAGGCCAAGACCCATGTGTCACACAATCCCAACGTATACATATTTTAACAGTATATGCAGAAGATGGTGGTTCAATTGAAAAAAACTGATTGGTACGACCGCTTTTTTAGTCAGCGCAAAATACTGGTCACCGGTGGCACGGGTTCCATCGGATCGGAACTGGTAAAAAGCCTGTTGCATCATGGCGTTACCCGAGTGGTAGTCCTGAGTAAAGACGACAGCAAGCAGTACATGATGAAACAGAGGCTGATCTCCAAGGAAAACATTTCCTTTATCCTGGGAGATGTTAGGGAATACGAAACTTTGAAGGAAGCGACCAGGGGTATGGACCTGGTTTTTCATACAGCCGCCTTGAAGCAAATCGGCATCTGTGAAGATAATCCCAAGGAAGCGATACTGACCAATACCATGGGCACTGTCAATATTATTAGAGCGTGCCTGGAGAACAGGGTTCAGAAACTGATTAATATCAGTACCGATAAGGCAGTACATCCCACCAGTATCATGGGCGCCACCAAGTTCTTATCGGAGAAGCTGATCCAGGAGGCCTCCCGCAGGCCGGACGTGCAAACCAGATTCTGCTCGATACGCTTCGGCAATGTCCTTAACTCCAGGGGTTCGGTTATCCCCTTGTGGCTTGAACAGTACCGCTCTGGTCAACCGCTGCAAGTTACTGATTTGGCCATGACCCGTTTTGCCATGACCATCCCACAGGCGGTTGAGTTAATCAAAGAATCTGCTTTCCTTTGTCAGGGAGGAGAGACATTTATCTTTAAAATGAAAAGCGTGCGCTTGGGTGACTTGGTGCAAGCCATGAAAGCCGTGCTTTCAGATTGCAACATGAACGGAGCCCAGTTCGTGCTAACCGGACCGCGGCCGGGAGAAAAGAGCTTTGAACAATTGCTTTTTGCAGACGAAGCAAAACGCTTGTTTGAAAATGAACAGCTATACGTGGTTTTGCCCCATCAGAGCAGCAGTACCCCCCAGGCCCGCTTTAAACGGGCACGTCACAATGAGTACCGCTCTGATTTGGCTCAAAAATGGAGCGTACCTGAATTAGTGGCCTTACTCCGTCCGGTAATAAAACAGTCCCTGGGAGATGAAACAAATGGATGATTCGCCAAGAGTAATCGCCTTTATCCCCGCCAGAGGCGGGAGTAAGGGCCTTCCCCGCAAGAACATAAGAACTCTGGCTGGAAAGCCCTTGCTGGCCTGGACGGTGGACCTGGCCCGGAGTATGGCGGCAATCGACCGGGTGGTGGTCTCTACCGATGACCCCGAAATAGCTGAGGTGTCACGGTCTTATGGTGCAGAGATACTCTGGCGGCCCGGTCATCTGGCGGGAGACGATGCGCTACCCGCCGATGTGGTTAGGGATGCCATTAGGCGGTTCCGGGAGACAGGGGTAAGGGAGGCCATAATGGTATACCTTCAGCCGACCAGTCCACTGCGGGAAAGAAAAGACATTACGGCTTGCCTGAAGCTACTGCACAACGGGTACAACTCGGCGGCGACCTTTACGGAAGCGGCGCTCCATCCTTACCAGGCCTGGCGAATCTCAGGCGGCAAGCCATTCCTCTTTGTAGATGGATTCAATCCGTGGCGGATGCGGCAGCGGTTGGAGAAGGCATACCAGTTGAACGGGGCCGTTTACGCTTTCTGGATGAACAGCTTTCCGGGCCGCGGCTTTTCAATGCTGCCTGAACCCTGCGGTGCGGTGCTCATGCCGAAGGAGCGATCCATAGATATCGACGATATGCTGGATTTTGAGCTTGTTGAAATACTGATCTCTGGGAGAGCGTCCAAATGATCACCCCTAAACACAGCCGGAAAACGCGGGTTTGTTCCGGGACTGAGCGCATCAAAAAGCCGGCCGTGATCGCTGTAATCGGATCGGGGGTGATCGGGCGGCGCCACCTGGAAGCGCTGTCACTGATGGACCGGCCCGTGACCCTGGAAGTAGTTGATCCTTCAGCAGAAGCGCTGCTGAAAGCAGAGCGGGCGCTCCAAGAAGCGGGTTTACCGCGACGAACCATCACCGTGCGCTACCGCCATAACCTGGAAGGGCTTCCCTCCAAGCTGGACCTGGCCGTGGTAGCGGTTAAGGCTGATGTGCGCCGCTTGGTGCTGGAGGATCTTTTGGCCAGGGTTACGGTACCGTATCTGGTTTTGGAGAAGATACTCTTTCAGAAGCTTCCCGATTACGGCCGGATCCGGGAGTTGCTTGGGCGGAACGGGGTAAAGGCCTGGGTCAACTGCCCCTTGCGGGCGATGGCCTTTTTCAAGCTGCTGCGGCGAAAAACAGAAGGTCTTCCTTTGAATTACTCATTTTGCGCCTCGCACCTGGGCCTGGGATGTAACAGCATCCACCACCTGGATCTGTTTGTTTTCCTGAGCGGCCGGAATGATATCATCCTGGATGCAAGCTTGCTCGATCAGGAATTAGCTGCGGCCAAACGGCCCGGCTTTGTCGAATTCACCGGCACCCTGACTGCGCGGAATGGCAAAGGGGGTACTGTGCGGATTACCTCTTACCGTCGGGGCTCGGCCCCCCCCATGCTCACCATTTTCTGTGAGTCGATACGGTTTATCTACCGGCTGAACGAGCAGACGGCATGGGTGGCCGAACCACGGTCGGGCTGGCGCTGGCGCGCTGTGCCTCTGCCTTTTCCCAAGCAGAGCCGGCTTACCCACCTCGTGGCCAGACAAATCTTGAACGAAGGGGTGTCTGATTTGCCGACCTTTGAAGAGTCAGCACGGCTTCATGTACTTCTCCTGCAGGCTTTGTTACCGAAAACCGGCCGGCGGGAATGGGAAGAAGAGGGATTATGCCCGATCACTTGACCGGCCGATTCCGCCCGGTGCTGCTGCCTTGTATGTTGTTTTACGGAAACAGCGCCCTAATTTCACACGGGGAGTGATTCCGCTGTACGGGTCTGTGCTACTGAAACCACATCATGTTCTGTGCTACGGATGGACCAAGGAGTTTTTCGAAGCATTTTCATCATTAAAGTATTCAGGAATTGAGCTGCCGCTCACGTTACTGAGGCACTACCATAAGTATATCGCGCCCTTGGTCGACCGGAACCTGAGCAATCAGCCTCTGATCAGTCAGTTGCAGAAAAAGCACGGCCTTTACAGTTTCAGGGATGTCCAGAAGGCCCTGGAGCGAAGGCCGACTGTCAGGCTGGACCTATCCAGAGACAGTAAAAGGAATATGTTAGCCGTGCATACACGGCAGGCACAGTTTCTTCCTTTTGTTCTGGACCGTTTCCCCAACGCTGATGTACTGGTTATTCTATGGTCCTCCCGGGAAGAGGTTTTTTTGCCCGACCGTGAACTGCCCCGGTCTTACCGGGTGTTCAAAGTCTTGGATGAGGTATCGAAAGCACATCCGGATCCACGCGCGATATTGACTGTGATGACAAAAGCGGACTTGCTCCTGCAAAAGCATACAAAACACATGGTCTTCGGTCAGCCCGTGTTCAAGGTGTGGCTTCGTAAACTGCTGCTGGTTTCCATCAAGATGGTTCACGTGATGACGCGGATGTTTCTGGAAAACCCGATCAAGGTGATACTGAGTAACGGGGAGATCGCGAATCCGGGTCTGACCCTCTCCCTTTTGGCGGCTCAGTACAATCTTCCCTTCGTAAACGCGTTGACCAGCCTAATTACAGACCGGAACTTAATTCCCACCAGAGCCGCCTATTATTGTGTTTGGGGGGAGTATTACCGGGCCTGGTTGGAGAAAAGAGGTATTGAAGCCTCCAAAATCATCTTGACAGGAAACCTGCGCTTCGAATATGATCGACACCCCAGCAGCTTCAGCAGACAATCCATCCAATCACTGCTGAATTACCCCGAAAACAATCTGGTTTTCATGTACACAACTCAACCCTTCTCCGACAAAGTCAAACGCGCTGTGACCCAATGGATTAATCAGGCAGTCACCGACCACCCGGTAACGGTACTCATTAAGCCTCATCCTTACGATAAGTTCGATTATGGTCCATTTACCAAAACGGGCCGCATTGTTATAGTGCCGGAGTCGCTCAAGCTGTATGATTTGTTGCCGAACATCGATTTTATCATGACCATATCTTCAGACACGGCTATTGAGGCGGCACTTCTGCAAAAGGGTATTATTGTTCTTCAGCCTGAACTACCCTATCATTTTGATCTCAATAATAACGATTTTCACTCTTTTCTGACCAGATGCCAGGCCGGCTTTGTTGCTTCTTCACCAAAAAGCTTACGCAACATTTTAGCCGATCTCTGTCGGAGTGAGGAAATGCGCAACAATCTACATGCAATGGGGCAAAAATTCCTTAACAATACCATCCGGAATGGCACTTTATCCACGCCGTCTAAAGATATGTATCAATTCATAAAGACAATACTTAATTAAGGTTGTGTTTCCAAAAGAGGTAGATACGGTTGTACGGGGAAGATACGCTTAACGCGCATAATCTCCTGCGCTACGGCTGGACCAAAGAATTCGTGGAAGCTTTTTCTTCACTCAGATATTCGGGATTGGAATTGCCGCTTACCTTGCTTCGGAATTACCACCTGCATATTGCGTCGCTGGTCGATCAGAATCTGACCAATCAGCCTCTGATCAGTCAGTTACAGGATACGCACGGTCTTTATTCCGTTCGCGATGCGCAGAAAGCCCTGGAGAGAAGGCCGTCCGTTGTGCAGGACTTATCGCAAGACAGTGGCAGAAACATGTTAGCAGTTCAATCCAGATTTGTTCGTTTTGTCCTGGATCGCTTTCCCGATGCTAAAGTATCGATTATTCTAAGAAATCCGCAGGAAGAAATATTTGTGCGTGATCAGAAAATGCCTCCTTCTTACCGGGTTTTTGATTATGCAAAGGCGTTAAAGGAAGCGCGTCCGAATCAGCAGGCGGTATCGGCGGTATTAACAGAAGCAAACCTGCTCATACGAAAATATACAAAACACCTGGTTTTCGGCCGACCGGAGTTCCGGACATGGCTCCGAAAAGCGCTGCTGTTTTCCGTGAAAGCTGTTGGTATGATGAACCGGGTTTTCCTGGAAGAACCGATCCGGGTCATCCTAAGTGAGGCGGAGCTTGTAAACCCCGATATCACAATGTCTCTTCTCGCGGCACGCTACAACCTTCCCTTCGTAAACGCGCCGCTTGTTCTGAATACGGATCGCAACTTGATTCCCACCAGGGCCGCTTATCACTGTGCCTGGGGGGAGAATTACCGCACCTGGTTGGAGAGAAGAGGTATTCCCGCTTCTAGAATAATCTGCACGGGAAACTTGCGGTTCGAGTATGACCGGCACCCCAAAAACCTGGACAGAAAGACAATGGCCTCACAACTTGATTTCCCGGAAGACAACTACATTGTTGCCTACACAACCCAAAAACTTCCGGAAGAAGTCAATCGTGCTGTGGTTGAATGGATCAAACATGCAATCTCCGGTCAGCCGGTTACCGTGCTAATCAAGCGGCACCCCAGCGATAAGACGGACTATCATCCATTTACTGGAACGGGTCGGATCATTGAAGTGCCGGAATCAATCAAGTTGTACGATTTACTGGCGAACATCGATTTCATTATGACAATATCTTCAAATACGGCTATCGAGGCCGCACTGCTGGGGAAGGGAATAATTGTCGTACAACCGGAGCTGCCCTACCAATATGACCGCCATGACAATGAATACCACTCGCATTTGGTCAAAGCGAAGGCAGGCCTTGTCGCTTCATCCCCGGAGCGGTTGCAGAATTGCATTGCCGAGCTTTGCTCCAGCGAACGATTGCGTAGGCACGTGCATAAGATGGCGCAAGAATTCTTGTCTAAAACCATCCATAAAAGCACTTTGTCCACTCCATCACAAGACATGTATCGGTTCATAAAGACCCTGCTTGAAGAAGACGCCGGCACAGGGGTGTTTACACATGATAGGTAAGGTCGGAACCAGGAATCACGCCAAGATGGGTGTTTCTAATCCTTCTCCGGTTTTACTGGTGGGAACCGGGCGCATGGCGGTGGAGTACGCCCGTGTTTTAGCCGCGCTGCAGCAACCCTTTATCGCGGTGGGGAGGGGCGCCGTTTCAGCGGAACGGTTCTCAGCTCAAACGGGAGAGCCGGCGTACACCGGGGGACTGGAGAGGTGGCTGAATGGAAGGCGGAACGTACCAGGAGAGGCCATTGTCGCCGTTAACGTGGAGCAACTCGCCCGGGCGGTGGAGCAGCTGCTGCTTCGGGGGGTGAAAAAGGTCCTGGTGGAAAAGCCGGGGGGGCTGCATGCCGGGGAAATATGCCGCACCAGCAACCTGGCGAGCAGGAGAAAGGCGGCCGTTTTTGTGGCCTACAACCGGCGCTTTTACGCGTCTGTAAAACGGGCCCGGGAGCTGATAGCCGAGGACGGGGGAGTTCGCTCCTTTTCTTTCGAGTTCACTGAACTAAGCCAGAAGGTGGAGGCATCGAAGAACAGTGCAGCAATAAAAGAAAACTGGCTGCTCGCCAACTCCACGCACGTCATCGACCTGGCCTTCCACCTGGGCGGAGCCCCCGCGCGGTTAAACTGTTTTACGGCGGGAAGTACCTCATGGCACCCGGCAGGGGCGGTCTTCGCCGGTGCCGGTGTCACCTCGAAGGGAGCCCTTTTTACCTGCCGGGCGGACTGGGGCGCACCGGGAAACTGGAGCGTGGAAATGCTGACCCGAAAAAGGCGGTTGTTTCTGGCTCCCCTGGAAGAGCTCTATGAGCAACGCGAATCCTTGGGTGAAAAGAGAAAAGTGCCCTTGGATGACCGGCCTGACCGGGAGTATAAGCCCGGGATTTACCGCATGACCCGGGCCTTCCTGTACGGCAAAGACCTTGGTTTTTTGCCGACAATCCAGGAGCAATGTTCAAAGGCCGAGGGCCTGTACCTGAGCATATTAAAGGGAGAGTAATCATTGTACGGGGACGAGAGACTGAACCCCCACCATGTCCTGCGGTACGCATTGACCAAGGAGTTCGTGGAAACCTTTTCTTTTCTAAAATCCTCCGGGATAGAACTCCCACTGACGCTGGTGAGAGACTATCACATGCATATCAGGAGTTTCGTGGATCAAAACCTTAGTAATTGGAATCTGATCCGGCAGCTCCAGAAGAGACACGGTTTATACACCATCGGGGATGTACAGAGAGTACTGGAAAGAAGGCCTCCGGTGATTGAGGACCTTTCCCAGGACAGCGCAAGGGATATACTGGTCGCGCAGGTGCAGTACATACCCTTTACTTTAGACCGTTTTCCCCGTTCCAAGGTGCTGACTATTGCATATTCCACCCGGGATGAGCAAATGGCCGACCGCCATCTCTCAGAGTTTTACCGGGTTTTCAGGGTTAGAAGAGAGATTGAAAACGCGCAGCCGGACCGGTTGAAGGTGGCGGCGTTACTTAAAAAACTAGACCCGGTACTGTTCCGCCTGCAGCATCACCCGGTTTTCAGCACAACGGAATTCCGGTTGTGGTTCCGCCGGTTGCTGATCTCTTCCGTGAAACTGGTTCACGTCCTTGACCGGATGATTCTGGACTACCCCGTTAGGGTGATCCTCTGCAACGTGGAGGCGGTAAACCCGGGAACCACTCTCTCCCTGCTGGCGGCACTGTACAACCTCGATTTCATTAACGCTCCCACTCACGTCATCACGAATCGCAACCTGATTCCCACCAGGGCCACATACCACTGTGCCTGGGGGGAATACTACCGGGACTGGCTGGAAAAACGCGGGATTGACCCTGCCCGCATCATTTGTACCGGGAACCTGCGTTTCGAGTATGAATTCCACCCCGCCAGCCTGGACAGGAATACTTTGGCGTCTCAGCTTGATTATCCCGCAGAAAATTTCGTGGTTCTATTTACTTCCCAGCCCTTTTCCCGGGAGGTTAACGAAGAGCTGGCCCGATGGATTGAACAGGCGGTAATCGGTAACCCGGTGACGGTGCTGATCAAACCCCACCCCAGCGACACTACAAATTACGCCCCTTTTACCAGGACAGGGAGCATTATGGTAGTGCCGGAATGGGCTAAGCTACCGGACCTGTTGCCGAACATAGATTTTTTAATGACCATATCCTCCAGCACCGCTATTGAAGGAGCGTTGAGGGGGAAAGGGCTGATCGTCCTGCAACCTGCACTCCCATACCATTATGAAACAAACAACAATGACATTAACGCCTTCCTGGTCCGTTCCAGAGCGGGTTTTGTGGCTTCTTCACCGCAGCAGTTAGCAAGAATAATCTCCAGGCTGTGTCACAGTGAACGCTGGCGCAAAAGGCTGCATATGATGACACAAGCTTTTCTCGAGAAAACCATTCATAAAGGAGTCTACTCAAATCCGTCAGGCGACATATACCAACTCATAAAGAACTTGCTTGGGTAAGACGGGTGCCAGGGGTGCTGGGTGTGATCGGTATCGTTGGAACCGGGGGACACGCCAAGGTGGTTGTCGATATTTTTAATCGCCGCGGCAGAGGCGGTTTTGTGTTTTTTGACAGCAATCCCCCATCTATAGATAGAAGCTATTTCCATGGTCCAGTGCACTATGATTCCCCGGAAAATCTCAGTAGTTTTATACATCTGGTGGAAGGATGGCATGTTGCCATCGGCGATCCCGCGCAAAGAAAAAACAAGCTTGAACAGATTATGGGAATGGGGGCAAAACTTCTTAGCGCCATACACGACGGCAGCATTATTGCCGATGATGCCATCATTGGAGACGGTACGGCGATTATGGCGGGTGCGGTGATAAATCCCTGCACGAACATCGGCCGGGGGTGCATCATAAACACCGCCGCCGGCGTGGACCACGATTGTCAAATCTCGGATTACGTTAATATAGGACCCGGCTGCAGGTTGGCCGGCGGCGTGCATATCGGCAAGTTGACTAATCTGGGCCTGGGAGCCGTGGTGATCCCCGGGATAAGAATCGGTCGCAACTGTATCATCGGTGCGGGTGCGGCGGTCATATTCGATATTCCCGATAACAGTGTAGCTGTGGGTGTACCGGCCCGAATCATAAAAACCAAGTCCAACCCGTAACGATACTTGGAACGAGTACCCATACCAGTGTCAGCCCAGGGTAGCGAATTGCAGCACCTTCTCCACCGCCCGGGCGGTATCGTCCATGTCCGTCTCGGAGAGGGTCGGATGCACCAGGAAAACCAGGGAAGTCTCCCCCAGCCCCTTGGCAATCGGCAATGGTTGGGCCGGCTGTAGTCCTTCTTTTTCAAACGCCTTCTCAAGATAAATCTCACTACAGCTTCCGCTATGGCACGGGATACCCTCGGCCCGTATCGCTTCTATCACCCGGTCCCGGTTCCAGCCGTCCCTTAGGGCTTCAGGGCGTAAGAAAGCATAATACTTATAGTAAGCATGACCGATATCTTCCGGGGGCAAGGTAACGCGTAGCGCCGGTAGCTCGGCGAACCGTTCGGTCAGGATGGCGGCGTTCCGCCGCCTTTTTTCCACCCAGGTGGGCAGTTTATTCAGTTGCACCCGCCCGATAGCCGCCTGCATCTCGGTCAACCGCCAATTGGTGCCAAAAGACTCATGTAGCCAGCGAAAACCCGGCGGGTGTTCCCGGTGATAGACAGCATCATAGCTCTTGCCGTGATCCTTGTAGCTCCAGGCCCTCTCCCAGACTTCCCGGCGGTTGGTAGTAAGCATTCCGCCCTCGCCGCCGGTGGTTACGATCTTATCCTGGCAAAAGGAAAAAGCGGCCGCATCCCCAAAAGATCCTGTCGGCCGACCTTTGTACGTTGCACCATGCGCCTGCGCGCAGTCTTCAATTACGTAGAGCCCCTTCTCCCGAGCCAGTTCCAGGATGGGGTCCATTTCGCACGGCCACCCGGCTAAGTGCACCGCGATGATCGCCTTAGTTTGGGGCGTCAGGACTGCGGCTGCAGTCTCGGCGGTAATGTTTTGGCTGACTGGGTCAACGTCGGCCATTACCGGCGTCACCCCCCGAACAACTGCGCAGCTGGCAGAAGCAATAAATGTCCGACATGGCACAATCACCTCATCGCCCGGCCCGATCCCCAGCGCGTGCAAGGCCAGTTCCAGAGCTACAGTTCCATTAGCGACGGCTACGGCGTACTCACAACCAGCAAAGTCAGCCCACTCCTGCTCAAACAAGCGCCCCTCCATTCCGGTCCAGTAGTTTACCCTGCCAGACTTGAGGGGTGCCGAAGCAGCCTGAATTTCGTCGTCCGTAAAAAAGGGCCAGGAGGGGAGAGGTATTGTACGAATAGGTTCTCCCCCGCTAACAGCCGGTATCGTCACGATACAACCACTCCAAAACCATCCGGATGGTCGCTACTTTCCACACTTGGCAGTTTTCCGAGTTCAGTGCAGCTGTTTGCTCAACAACAACAGCAGCAGCAATAACAATCCCCAGAGGTTGCTCTTTGGACATAAGGGCTGTAAGGGTAAGATATGATTCAGCAGGCAGGTTTGAGCCCGTCTCAGGCCTGCTTTTTCGCTCAAATCCGGGACAAATCCATTGTCTGCAGTTTACCGGAAAATTTGTTTCCAGAAGGGCGTGTTCTTCAAGATCTCCGTTTCCTGCTTAAACATCTTTGAGTTTTGCTCTAGTTCCAGGATGGTTCCCGCCTGTTCATCCAACTGCTGTCTGAACCGCATCTCTTTTTCCCTAAGCTGGTTGATGGCGTTCTTTTTTTGTTCAAGTTTGCCTTTAAGTTCCGCATTTTCCTCATTGAGGCTTTGCAGCTTGTTTTCCAGCAGTCGCTTATCCTTTTCCAGTGCCTTTATCTTCCCGTTTGCCTGGCTGATCTTATCCATCAGGGACTTCACCAGGATTTCCAGGGACCCTAATTCCTGAACCTTCTTTTCCAGGTCCGCCTCCAGGTTTTGAATCTGTTCGTTCTGGTCTAAAATGGTTTCCTTCATCTGGGCATTGGTCAGCCGCGAATCTTCCACCTCGAAGAACAGGCGGCGAAAACTCCCGTCTATACGGCGCATGTGTTCGCCAAGTCCTTTTTGGCCGTAGTCCAAGCTCAGGTACTCCAGGCTCGGCAGCATCGGTTCCAGGGGCCGAAGATCTTGCGTCTCCGGTAGGGCTAGGCTGTACTCATCCGTTTCTCTGCTGTCCTGGAACACGGTGGCGAGGAGGGCCACGGCGGTGCTCCCGGTGTCAAAGGTGGCCGTGGTATTCAGCCCTTGTCTTTTGTATAGATCCAGAGCCAGAAAATTGGTGCGCAAAAGCTTCTGGTACTGGTCTTTTAACACCGGGTCGTTGAAGGTGCTCCCGCCGTCAAGGGAGGTGCACTGGTAGATGCCTTCAATCTGCTGCCAGAAAACTACGACCCGGTCTTCCCACACACCGACGGTTGGGGTGTACGCATTAACACCGGCTAGAGACAGAAACTGTTCTTTCTGCCACCCGCCGACCATCCAACCCCCTCTGGTTTTACGACGGTAAATGACCCGGTAATTCATGCCGTCTGACCTGGTCCAGGTCAGGTGCAGTGTGCCTGCTTCATCCGCTACCAAGCAGGGGTACAGATTGCTTCGGTCGGAGTCGGTGATGTGCGTGGGTTCCGTCCAGCGCCCCGTATCTGCGGGCCGAGCACGGTAAACGAGCTGGTACTTGGATCTGGTGCTGACCTGGTACACCAGGTGGATGGTTCCTTCCCGGTCCAGGATAACCGCGCCCTGGTTCTGACCGGGGCCGAGGCCGTGGTCGATCACCTCCGGCGGATTCCATTGGCCGTTACCTTTGAAACAGAATTTGACTCTCCAGATTTCCTCCAGGGGATTATCCGTGAAATAGGTGATGTGTGGAGTTCCAGAGTTGTCAACCAGGACGTTCTGGTAGGTAATCCTCTCATCTTCGACCCATTTCCGATCCAGGACGTCGGTTGACGCCTTGTCGCCGTGCCAGCACACGTAAACCAGGTGTCCTCTGTTAAGTTTGCAGGTGATATGAAGTTTCTCGATATCGCTGATGGTGAAGGAAAAGAAACCGTTATAGTCAGACACCAATTCTATCCAGTCGGTCCAGTGCTGTCCTTTGTCCAGTGAACACCGGCCGAGCAGCTTGTCTTCCGTACACCGGAGCGACCAGATGCAGTGTTCATTCTTAATGTACAATGCCTCCTGCCCCAGGATCCCCTTGTTACGTGTGACGCGCAAAGCATTGTACCTGTACGCAGTTTTCCCTTCCATACTGGGTTCACCCCTATCCTACTTGATCATATTCTTAGCCTTCCATCATACATATGCACGGGGCGGCCAATCTTCCACAGCGCACCATACCGATCTGATACGGTGAGGCTGTGCAATTAACCAGTGAGTGTAAGGTTTAAGTAGGAGATGTGAGGTCGGAAATAGAAGTGAGACCTCAAAACGGCTTCCCCTGAGGGGAAGCCCTCCCCGCCAAAGGAGTGAGGTCTCATGTTCAAGATTCGCTTTCTGCTTGAGGTAGTCCTGTTTCTGGCCAAGGGAATTTTTGAGGTGTTCAGGTCGGTGCGCAATATGGATGAGTTGGAAGAGCGGGTGCAGCGGTTGGTTCAACAGGCAGGCGGCAAAATGCTGGAGGAGGCGCTGGCACACATTGACCTTGAGTTAAGCGGCAAGCGGGATCCAGCCCTCAAGAACGTGGGACAGCGGTCGCGGACCCTGGTCACCAGCTTCGGTGAGATTACGGTTAAGCGCCGACTGTACCGTAACCAGAAGACCGGCGCGTACCGGTTCCTTCTGGACGAAGCCTTGGGAATCCCTGAACGCCAACGGGTGACACCGCGGATGACCCGTATGATCCTGGAGCTAGGCACGGAGATGCCCTTCAGGCGCGCGGCCCGGGTTATGGGTTTTCTAGTACCGGGGATTCACTGGATGACCGTCTGGTCTAAGGTTCAGGATGCTGGAGAAAAGGCCGCCCGGGATGCTGAGGCACTACGCGAGGCCGTCTTTGAAGACGGTGTGGTCCCTGAAGGCGGCAAGGAGGTTCGGGAGTTATCCATTGAAGCCGATGGTGTAGTAATACCCTTGCAGCGGTCGCCCAAGGCGTTTGGTGAGATCAAGCTGTTTATCGGCTACGAGGGCAGGGAACAAAAGACCCGGAAACTGGTGAACCGTTACACGGTGGCCACCGCCAGGGGCAGCCGGGTGGCTTGGGAAGACACCGGGGCGGCCTTCGGCCACAAGTGGGACCTTAGCAGGGTAGAGCGGATCCGCATTGGTGGGGACGGCGCCGAGTGGATCAAACAAGGCCTGGAGATGTTCCCCGGGGCGACTTACCACCTTGACCCCTTCCACCTGCGCCGGCGTTTAACCGAGGCTTTAAGTTACAGCAGCAACGTCTATGAAACTGTCACCGAAGGGTTAGCCGAGCTAAACCAAGATGCGGTAGTTTCCGCCTTGGACCAGGCGATTCGGGTCAACCGGGGTGCACGCCGTAACGGGATCATGCGGCTTAAGGAGTATCTCCTGGCTAACTGGCAAGGTATCGCCGCCTTGCCGGAGGGAGACCGTTTAGGTGCGATCGAGGGCCAGGTCCGTCACACCATCGCCAGGCGAACAAAGCGGATTGGGGCGCGTTGGAGCCCGGCCGGTGCGGAACGGATGGGACGCCTGTTAGCGGTACGGGCTAATGATGAGCTGGACAGATACGTGGTACACTCGGAACCCCGGTTCGACCTACTGAAAAAGGCTGTCGGAGCCGAGGCAATCCAACTGCCCAAACGCTTCGGCAAAGATCCCGAGGCCTGGCTTCAAGCCAACGTGCCCGCCCTTGAAGGACCGCACGCCGGAAAACACTGGGTCAAGCACATAGTAAGAGAGATTAGTTCACCGAGGTGGTCTACGGTCTAATTCAAATTAAATCGGCTGGGAGATCGCCTACTAAGTCTTGACACGGACAATTAACCAGTTCCGCTTGAAAGCGGGATTGATCGGTGGTAAAATGTAAATCACGGTTGTCGGCGGGTTTGAGAGTCCAAAGACGGACCTTTTTTCATCCGGAGAGATGGCCGAGCGGATGAAGGCGCACGCCTGGAGAGCGTGTGGGCGGGTAACTGCCTCGTGGGTTCGAATCCCACTCTCTCCGCCATAAAAAAGTTAAAAGGTTTGGCCGTGCTAGATGGGGAGGTAGCGGTGCCCTGTAACCCGCAATCCGCTATAGCGGGGTTGAATTCCTGTCCGAGGGCTTGGCTTGTGGGGTCCGGCTGTGATAAGGGGTGTTGACGGTTGGGTCTTGCGCGACGGAGCTTCTCGAACCGTGTCAGATCCTGACGGAAGCAGCACTAAGGGAAATCCTCCGGGTGCCGCGAGGGTGCCTGACCCGAGCTACCTGCTACAGTAACGCCCGGAAGTCATTGTTCAGAGACAGGTGCACGGCTGCTTTGATTAGAAGAGGTGGCAAAACCACCTCTTTCCTAATTTGGTGTGGTAACGGTTTGCTCTGGTAGTTGGTGGTTGGTTGCGTCGTTTGAGTGTATAATGAGGAGTAGTCCCGCGGATGAAATGGCTTTTGAGGGGCCTTATGGGTGAGCTGCATTGCGCCTGGACGAGGTGCACAACCCGGAACGGCTGAAGTTCTGAAACTGGAAGACCGGGAAAGAGCTAAACGGGGGGTAACATCTTGCCTTACCAGACCCTGTACCGGACTTGGCGGCCGCAGCGTTTCGGGGAGATCGTCGGCCAGGACCACGTGGTCCGGACGTTGCAGAACGCCGTGCGGGCGGAACGGGTGGCCCACGCCTACCTGTTTTGCGGCCCGCGTGGCACGGGTAAGACCACTGCGGCGAAGGTGCTGGCCAAGGCCGTGAATTGCACCGAGCGGGACGGCGCCGAGCCCTGCGGGGAGTGTGCTTCCTGCGTATCCATCGGCACCGGGTCGGCGGTGGACGTGCTCGAGATCGACGCGGCCTCCAACCGGGGAGTGGACGAGGTGCGCGAACTGCGGGAGCGGGTGAAGTTCCACCCGGCGGCCGGGCGCTTTAAGGTGTACATCATCGACGAGGTTCACATGCTCACTAACGAAGCCTTCAACGCTCTCCTGAAGACCCTGGAGGAGCCGCCGCCGCACGTGATCTTCGTACTGGCCACCACCGAGCCGCACAAGGTGCCCCTGACGATCATCTCACGCTGCCAGCGCTTCGATTTCCGGCGCATCGGCCGGCCGGACCTCGTCTCCAGATTGGAGGAAGTGGCCGCCCAGGCCGGGCTGGCGGTGGAAAGCGGGGTATTGGCCCTGATCGCCCGGGTGGCGGACGGGAGCCTCCGGGACGCCCTCGGCATCCTGGACCAGGCCGCCGCCCTCGGTGGGAACCGGGTCACCCTGGCCGACCTGCACAGCATCTTGGGGACTGTCACCGGGGAAGTGCTGGAGAGGCTGGTGGGTCACCTGGCCGCCGGGGAAACCGGAGCGGCCCTGCTGGTGCTGCAGGAGGTGGAGGCCCAGGGCAAGGAACTTCGAATCATCGCCCGGGAACTGACCGATTACCTGCGCGGCCTGCTCTACGGCGCTTTCGGCGCCGGGGGGGCGACAAGGTCGGATCTGGACCGGGAAAGGCTGATCGAGTTTCTGGCGCTGTTTGCGCGGGCCGAGCAGGAAATGCGATTTGCCACGCGCCAGATTCTGCCCCTGGAACTGGCGGTGGTCCGCGCCGGCCGATCGCTGTCCGGTGTCGGTGACGGGCCGCGGTTGCCCGAACCCGAAAAGAACCTGGAACTGGAGCGGGTGTGGGAAGAGGTGCTGGCCGAGTTCCGGCGGCGCAAACCGCCGGTCGCTCCCTGGCTGGCCCGCGCGGAGCCCGTGGCGGCCGGTTCCCGGAAGCTGGTGTTGAAATTCAGGGACACCCTGGCAAAGGAAAAGGTTGCTTTACCGGAGAACAAGGTTATACTGGAGAATATTCTAAATCTATTCTACCCCGGTCGCTGGCAGATCATCTGCGTGGTGGATGAGACGCCGCCGAAACGGTAAGGAGGGTATTTGCCATCTTGGGAATCAACAAGATGATGAAACAGGTTCAGGAAATCCAGGCCAAAATGGTCCGGCTGCAGGAGGAACTGGGCGAGCGGACGGTGGAAGCCACGGTGGGCGGCGGGGCCGTCAAGGTCGTGGCCAACGGCCGGCAGGAGGTCTTAAGTATTGAAATCCTGCCCGAAGCCATCGATCCGGAAGACGTAGAGATGCTCCAGGACCTGGTGCTGACCGCGGTCAACGAGGCGCTGCGCCAGTCACGGGAGATGGTGGCCGGCGAAATGAGCAAACTGACCGGAGGTCTGAAAATCCCCGGCATGTTCTAGAACAACGGCTGGACAGGGAGCGCGAGAGGTTTGCAGTATTCCCGTTCGGTGGGCCGCCTGATCGAGGAACTGGCCAGGCTACCGGGGATCGGCCCGAAAACGGCGCAGAGGCTGGCTTTTCACCTGGTCACTGCGCCGCGGGAGGCGGCCGAGAGCTTGAGCCGGGCTATTCTGGAAGCCCGCGACAAACTGGTGTTCTGCCGGGTGTGCGCCAACATCGCCGATGAGAACCCGTGCGGCATCTGCCGTGATCAGAACCGTGACCACGGTCTGATCTGCGTGGTTGAACGGCCCCGCGACGTCCTGGCCGTCGAAAAGGCGCACGGCTACCGGGGACTCTACCACGTTCTGAACGGCAGCCTGTCGCCGCTGCAGGGCGTGGGCCCCGAGGAGCTGAACATCGCGGCCCTGGTAACGCGGGTCCGGGAAGGTACCGTCCGGGAAGTGATCGTGGCCACCAACGCCACCGTGGAGGGCGAGGCCACGGCCCTGTACCTGGCCCGGCTGCTCCGTCCCCTGAACGTCCGGGTTACCCGGCTGGCTTTTGGGCTGCCGGTGGGTTCCGACCTGGAGTATGCCGACGGCCGGACTTTGGCCCGGGCCATCGAGGGTCGGCGAGAGGTATAATTTGCCTTCCGGGATGCATATGTTTTTGGTAACCATAGAGGGGTATCCCGGGAGGTGCTTGCGGTGGATTGGAAACTGATTCTATTGGGTCTGTTGGGGTTGGCGGGGCTGTACCTGGTGGGATCCTTTTTCGTGACGCCTTTGAAATACCTGTACCGCCTGTTCGCCTATGCGGCCGTGGGCATCATCCTGCTGGTCATGGTGAACCTGGGCGGATCCTTTTTCGGCTTTCACATCGCTTTCAATCCGTTTACCGTCCTGACTGCCGGGCTGCTCCAGGTTCCGGGAGTGATTCTCCTGGTCCTGCTCACGCTGATGATCTGAAATCTGGGATGAAGGCGTTTGCCGTGCGGCCTCTTCAGGGCGAAGAGGCTTTTTGTTTGGTGAGCGTAGGCAAAGGGGGGACTTTCGCGGTGAACCAGCGCCGGGCACCCCTGTTTGAAGCCCTGAAGCACCACGTGACCAGGAACTACACGGGCTTCCACTTTCCGGGACACGGCGGGGGCGCCGGTCTGCCCCGGGTTTTCCCCGCCGGCCGTGAACTCTTCCGGTTTGATTTGACTGAACTGCCCGGACTGGACGACCTGCACGCGCCCGCGGGCCCGATCGCCCGGGCCCAGGAGTTGGCGGCGGCTTTATACGGCGCCGACCGCACTTTTTTCCTGGTGAACGGGAGCACGGCGGGGGTGCAGGCCCTCCTGCTGGCGGCTACGGCCCCCGGGGAAAAGGTGCTCCTGCCCCGGAACGCGCACCGCGCGGTGATCGGAGGCCTGGTGCTCTCGGGGGCCGATCCGGTATACGTCACGCCCCCCTTCGACGCCGAATGGGGCTTTTTCCGGCCCCCGCGACCGGCAGACGTCCGGGCCGCCCTGCAGGCGCATCCCGACCTCCGGGCCGTACTCCTGACCCACCCGGACTACTACGGTCAGGCCGTGGTGGATGCCGAAATGGCCGAAGTGCTGCGGGAGACCGGAGCTATTTTCCTGGCCGACGAGGCTCACGGGGCGCACCTGCCGTTCCACGCCGCCATGCCGGTGCCGGCTTTGAGGCTCGGTGCGGCGGCCGCGGCGCAGAGCTTGCACAAACTGGGCGGGGCCCTGACCCAGGCTTCTCTGCTGCATCTGAAAGGGACAGGCCTCTCCCCCGCGCGGGTGAGCCGGGCGCTGGCGCTGCTCCAGACCTCCAGCCCCTCATACCTGCTGATGGCCTCCCTGGATCTGGCCCGGCGCCAACTGGCCGTCTCCGGAGGGCGGCGGTTCGGGCGGGCGGTGGACCTTGCCGGCCGCCTGCGCCTGGGGCTCGCGGCGCTGGATGGGGTGGAAGTTTTTGACGCCGGACCGGGCCGGGCCGACCCGACCAAGGTGATGGTGTCCACCCGCGGCCTGGGTTTGAGCGGGCACCGAGCCGCCGCCGTGCTGCGGGACAAACACTCGGTCCAGGTGGAGGCGGCCGGTTTCGGGCACCTCTTGTTCGTGGTCGGGCTCGGGACGCGGGCCCCGGATATTGCCCGGACCCTGGGGGCTTTCCGGGCCCTGGCCCGGGAGCACGCCCCTTCCGACCTCCGCCGTCAGACCTCCGGCCGCCGACCTCCGGCCTCCGACTTCCATTTATGGCCGGCACCCCCGGCCCCGAAGGTGCTCACCCCGCGGGAGAGCTGGTTTGCGCCCGCCCGGGCCGTGCCGGTCCGGGAAGCGTCCGGGCTGGTGGCCGCCGAAACGGTCAGCCTGTGCCCACCGGGAATCCCGATCGTGTTTCCGGGTGAAAGACTCACCCCGGAGGTGTTAGAATATACTTTGGAGATTCGGGCCGGGGGAGTGGCGTTTCAGGCCGCCGACCCGGGCTTGAAAACCATCATGGTGCACGACGGGTGATGCGGGTGAGCGGGGTTTTTATAGTCTTCGAAGGCATTGATGGTGCAGGGAAGACCACCCAGCTCGCGTATCTGCACGAAGCGCTTTTGAGCATGCGGAACCACCGGGTGCTGGTGACCCGCGAGCCCGGCGGGACCCGGATCGGCGAGGCCGTGCGGCGGGTGCTGCTGGACACCGGGAACAGCGAGATGACCGGAGAAACGGAGGCGCTGCTCTACGCGGCCGCCCGGTCCCAGTTTACGGCCGAGGTGGTGCGACCGGCGCTGGCGCGCGGCGAGATCGTCCTGAGCGACCGCTTCCTGGACTCCTCCCTGGCTTACCAGGGTTTCGGACGGGGACTGGAACTGCATAGGCTGCGCCAGGTGAACTTCCTGGCCACCGGTGGTTTGCGGCCCGACCTGACTGTACTGCTGGACCTTCCGGTGGCGGCGGCCGTGGCCCGGATGGACCCGGACCGGCGGGACCGCCTGGAGCGGGAGGGTGTGGACTTCTTTGAGCGGGTGCGCCGTGGTTACCTGGAGCTGGCGTCCGCGGATCCCGGGCACTACCTGATAGTAAACGCCGAACGGGAGGCGGGCGTGTGCGCGTCCGCGATTTGGGCGCGGGTGAGGGCTCTTTTGCAGGACCGACCCACCTTCGGTGGGTGCCCCGGGTTGGACGGGGGGTCTTGAGGGAAATGTTGGACGGGATCATCGGGCAGGAACTGGCCAAGAGGTATTTTCAAAGAGCGGTTGAGGGCGGCTGCCTGGCACATGCCTACCTGTTTCACGGTCCGGCGGGTGTCGGCAAGAAAAGCCTGGCCCGGGCGCTCGCCCAAGCCCTGGTCTGCAACACCGCGGAAAACAATTCTTGCGGTCTGTGTCCCGCCTGCCGGATGTTTCTGGCCGGCTCCCATCCCGACCTTCGGGTTCTGGACGGCGCGGAAAAGTCGATTGGGATCGCCCAGGTGCGGGAGCTGCAGCAGGCTCTCGTTTACCGGCCCTACGGTGCCCGGCACCTGTGCCTGGTGCAGGAGGCCGAAGGCCTGACCGCGGAAGCGGCCAATGCCCTTTTGAAGACCCTGGAGGAACCGCCGGGGCCGGTGCTGTTTATCCTGACCAGTGCCCGGCCCGAACGGCTGCCGCCCACGGTGGTTTCCCGCTGCCTGAAGATCCCCTTCCGGCCGCTGACCAGGGATGAAATCACTTCCGGACTGGAGACAATGGGGTTTAAGGGGGACATGGTGCCGCTGGCGGCCCGCCTGGCCGGGGGCAGCCTGGGA
Organism: Candidatus Desulforudis audaxviator MP104C; assembly: GCF_000018425.1. GTDB lineage: Bacteria > Bacillota > Desulfotomaculia > Desulfotomaculales > Desulforudaceae > Desulforudis > Desulforudis audaxviator. The sequence continues at coordinate 44,571 of NC_010424.1, forward strand.
CGGGCGGCGGAACTGGCCGCCGGCGGGGACGGCCTGGACTGGCGGGAAAAGGCGGCGAACATGGCGGAGGAATTTCTTTCCGGGATCGGAACTGCCGAATTGTTTGCCCGGGCCCGGGAACTGGGGGAACGGGCTGAAATGCTGGTCCGGACCGAGTACCTGCTCCTGTGGTACCGGGACCTCTTGCTGTGGCGGGAGACCGGTTTCGAGGGATTGCTGATCAATGCGGACCGCCTGGAACAGGTCCGGGTGCAGGCGCGTCTGGCGGACGGCCCGGCTCTGGCACGGAGCATCGCTACTATTGAGGATACGAGAAAGAAACTGCTGGCCAACGTGAACGTACGCCTGGCGGCGGAGGGATTGTGCCTGCGCCTGGCGGGGCTGGCCGAGGAGGACGGATATGACCGGGCAACTGGTTGGAGTACAGTTTAAGAAGACCGGCAAGACGTACTATTTCGACCCCGGCGCCCTGGAACTGGAAAAGGGCGAGGGGGTGATTGTGGAGACGGTGCGGGGACTGGAATACGGTACCGTGGTCATCGGGCCCCGTCCCCGGAACGGTGAGGATGGCGAACAACTGCTGAAACCGGTGGTGCGCAAGGCTACCGACGAGGACCTGAAGTGTCTGGCTGAACTGCAGGAAAAGGAAGCGCGCGCCTTTCGGATCGGGGAGGATAAGATCAAAGCGCACGGCCTGCCGATGAAGCTGGTGGGTGTGGACTACACCTTCGACTCCAGCAAGGTTATTTTCTACTTTACGGCCGAGGGCCGGGTGGATTTCCGCGAACTGGTCCGGGACCTGGCTTCTGTTTTCCGCACCCGCATCGAACTGCGGCAAATCGGAGTGCGCGACGAGGCCAAGATGATCGGCGGGCTCGGCGGCTGCGGCCGGGAACTTTGCTGCGCCACCTGGCTACGCGAGTTCACCCCGGTCTCGATCAGGATGGCCAAGGAGCAGAACCTCTCGCTGAATCCGACCAAGATCTCGGGCATCTGCGGCCGACTGATGTGCTGCCTGAAGTACGAGAGCGAAGTGTACGAGAACGCGCGGGGCGCCTACCCCGATGTCGGGGCCCGGGTGGAAACCCCCGCCGGGGAGGGGAAGGTGACCGGAGTGAATATCTTCCGGAACACCGTAAGCGTGGAACTTAAGGATTCCAAACACGTTCAGTACTTCCCGCTTAAACAGCTCAAAACCCTTCCCAAGCGCTAGGTGACTTGTCAAGACACCGGCTCGTTTCAAGGTGCCGGTGGCGGACTGCGGCGCTGGTCGGCGTGAAGGCCGGGTGGTGCTTCCGGATCACATTCCCGTGGTGTGGCGCTCGGAATACAAGAGGTCGGGGTTATCGGTATGGTGATGAGTGGGGGCATTCTTTATCTCTGCGGGACTCCCATCGGCAATCTGGAGGACATCACCCTGCGCGCGCTCCGGGTGCTCAAAGAGGCCGACCTGATCGCCGCCGAAGACACCAGGCACACCAGGAAACTCCTCAGCCGCTACGGAATCAAAACGCCGCTGACCAGTTTTCACGCCCACAATCGGGCGAGGAAAGCGCCGGAGCTGCTGGAGCGGCTGCGGCAAGGGGCGTCTGTGGCCCTGGTTTCGGACGCCGGCATGCCGGGGATCTCCGATCCGGGGGCCGAACTGATGGCCCAAGCGGTGCGGGAGGGCTTCCGCGTGGTACCGGTGCCGGGCCCGAGCGCGGCACTCGCCGCCCTGGTTGTTTCCGGCCTGCGGACGGACCGTTTTGTGTTCGAAGGGTTTCTGCCGCGCCGGGGCCGAAAGCGGGCACTGGAAGGACTACGGGGGGAGCGGCGCACCGTGGTCCTCTTTGAGGCGCCCACCCGGCTTCTCGCGACTTTGGCCGATATCCTGGACGTGCTGGGGGACCGGAGGGTGGTGGTGGCCCGGGAACTGACGAAGCAGCATGAGGAAGTATTCCGGGGCACGGTAGGCGAAGCGCGGGCACATTTCACCGCCCATCCGCCCCGCGGGGAATTCACCCTGGTGCTCGAGGGCGGCGCTGGGGAACCGGTGTCACTTGCGCCCGAACCGGCGGCCCTGGCGGCTGAAGTCGAGGAATTGCAGGCCGCGGGGTCGACGCGGGGAAAGGCCCTCCGGGAAGTCGCCCGGCGGCACGGGATGCGCCGGCGGGAGCTTTATGGTCTTGTTTTTGGTGAGGATACGCCCGGAAAGTGAGTGAGAGGCCGCTTCTTGTGGCCTCCCACACCATATTCAGCTATCCCGCCTACATGGCGTGGGCTTTTTGGAACATCTCGGCGGCACAGTGGCGGCAAACCAGCTTTCCGCGGTAGTGCTGGACGTCACCCGCATTGCCACAGAAGACACACGCCGGCTCGTACTTTTTGAGAATGATTTTCTCATTGTCTACGTAGATTTCCAGCGCGTCCTTCTCCTCGATTCCGAGTGTCCTGCGGAGTTCGATCGGGATGACCACCCGACCCAGCTCGTCCACCTTGCGCACAATCCCTGTTGACTTCAAAACGTCCCCTCCCTCTCAACTAGTTTTCTTTCGACAGAAAGAAACAAAATTACGCAAGTAAATGGTACCAAGCATTCCATTAAAAGTCAACAGTTATTTTCTAAAAAAACTACAAAAAGTTCTGGCCGGTGGTGGAAGATAGGAAAACTTGACAATAATACAACCGGGGGATAAAATTTTCGGTATGATTTGGAAAAGGGAAGTGACCTTGATCTTGGGTAAACCGCCTTTTTACATCACCACGCCCATCTACTACCCGAGTGATAATCTGCATATCGGGCACGCCTACACGACGGTGGCCGCGGACACCGTGGCCCGGTTCAAGCGGCTGACCGGTTACGATGTGTACTTCTTGACCGGCTCGGATGAACACGGGCAAAAGATCGAGCGCACGGCGGCGGCCCGGGGTAAAAACCCCCAGGAATACGTCGACGAGATCGTGGCCGGTTTCAAGCGCCTCTGGTCCCGGCTGGAAATCGACTACTCGGACTTCATCCGGACCACCGAGGACCGGCACAAGCGGGTGGTGACGGACATTTTCCGCCGCCTGCACGAACAGGGCGACATCTACAAGTCGTCCTACGAGGGACTGTACTGCACCCCTTGTGAAGCCTTCTGGACCGATCGCCAGGTCGTGGAGGGAAACTGTCCCGACTGCGGGCGTCCGGTCGAGCTGGTGGCCGAGGAGAGTTACTTCTTCCGGCAGTCCCGCTACGCGGAACGTCTGCTTGCCCACATCGATCGGAACCCTGATTTCATCCAACCCGTTTCGCGACGGAATGAAGTGGTGAGCTTCATTAAAATGGGTCTGGAGGACCTGTGCGTTTCCAGGACCACCTTCAACTGGGGCATTCCGGTGCCGTTCGACCCCCGGCACGTGATTTACGTCTGGGTGGACGCGCTGACGAACTACATTTCGGCCTTGAACTACGGGGCCGAAGACGACTCGCTGTACCGGCGGTACTGGCCGGTGGACGTACACCTGGTGGGCAAGGACATCGTTCGTTTCCACTGCATCATCTGGCCGATCATCCTCATGGCGGCCGGAATTCCGCTACCGAAACGGGTGGTCGGGCATGGGTGGCTCATGCTGGAAAGCGGGAAGATGTCGAAGTCCAAGGGCAACGTCGTCGACCCGTTCGTGCTCATCGACAGGTACGGCGTGGACGCGATCCGGTACTACCTGCTCCGGGAGATGCTCTTCGGCGCCGACGGTTATTACTCCGAAGACAACCTGATCCGGCGCATCAACGTGGACCTGGCGAACGACCTGGGCAACCTTCTCAGCCGGACCACGGCGATGATTGACAAGTACCTGGACGGGGAAATCCAGGCCCCCGGTCCGGCCGACGACCCGCTGGACAGGGAGTTGATCGACCTGGCCCTGATCACCCCCGGCGAGGTGGCCGGGCTGGTGAACGAACTCGACCTGTCAGCCGCCCTCGGGGCGATCATGAAACTGGTCGGGCGGGCGAACAAGTACATCGAGGAAACCGCGCCCTGGACCCTGGCCAAAGACCCCGCAAAGAAACAGCGTCTGGCCGGCGTAATGTACAACCTGGCCGAGTCCTACCGGATCGCCACCGTCCTGCTGTCCCCCTTCATGCCCGGTTTCCCAGCCCGGGTGTGGCCGCAGCTGGGCATCGCCGGCCGTCCCGAGCTGCACACCTGGGAATCGCTCACTTGGGGCCGGTTGCCGGCGGGCACGCGCATTGCGCGCGGGGCGCCGCTTTTCCCACGTGTCGAGGTTCCGAAATAGCATGTTCCTGGTTGATACCCACGCCCACCTGGACCACGACCGCTTCGCCGCGGACCGAGACGCCGTTCTGGTCCGGGCAAGGAACGCGGGGGTAGGTTTGATTATCACCGTGGCGAGCGATCTGGCTTCTGCCCGGGCGGCTATGGACCTGGCCGAAAAAAACGCGTCGGTGTTTGCAGCGGTGGGGGTGCACCCGCACGACGCCGCCGGGGCCGGGCCGGGTTATCTGGATGAGTTGCGCAGGCTGGCCCTGCACCCCCGGGTGGTGGCGATCGGCGAGATCGGGCTTGACTACCATTACGATTTTTCCCCCCGGCCGGTGCAGCGGGAAGTGATGGCGGCCCAACTGGAATTGGCCGGGGAATTAAACCTGCCGGTAATCGTGCACAGCCGGGAGGCCTTTGAAGACACCTATGCACTGCTGCGGGGCGGTCGGTGGCCGCGGGCGGTGATGCACTGTTTTGGCGGGGACTGGGCCGCGGCCCGGGCCTTTCTGGACCTGGGCTGCTACATCTCCCTGGCCGGGGTGATCACCTTCAAGGGGGCGGAAGCCCTGTGCGAGGTGGCTGAAAAGGTGCCGGAGGACCGCCTGCTCCTGGAGACCGATGCCCCCTACCTGGCGCCGGTGCCCCGGCGGGGCCGCCGGAACGAGCCGGCCTACCTGCACCACACCGCCGAGTATGTCGCCGGTTTGCGGGGCCTGACCCTGGAGCGGTTGGCCACGATTACGACGGCCAACGCGTGCGCCTTCTTCAACCTGCCTGTGCGTGAAAGTCAAAGAAGGTAAAAAGGGGCCTGGCCCCTTTTTCGGGGAGGGGTGAGTTTCTATGGGTGACAACCGGGGTTTGGTGCTCGTCTTCACCGGGGACGGCAAGGGCAAGACGACCGCAGCTCTGGGTCTGGCGCTGCGGGCGTGGGGGCAGGGTATGCGGGTGCTGGTCATCCAGTTCATCAAGGGAAACGTGGAAACCGGTGAACTGAAAGCGGCCGCCCGACTGGAAGGCCTGGAGATCAGGCCTCTGGGGGCCGGTTTTGTGTACCCGGGCAGAGAAAAGGCGCTTGACCGGCACCGGGAGGCGGCCGTGAAGGCGCTGAGCGCGGCCCGTGCCGCCCTCGAAGGGCGCGGGCACGAGATGGTGGTGCTGGACGAGATCTTCTGCGCTCTTAACCTGGGCCTGGTGATGGTGGACGAGGTGTTGGCGCTGCTGGCCCAAAAGCCTGAGGATGTTCACCTCGTGTTGACCGGGCGAGGCGCGCCGCCCGAAATTCTAGCGCGCGCCGACCTGGTGACCGAAATGCGGGAGCTTAAGCACCATTACCGGAACGGGGTGGGGGCGCAGCGGGGGATTGAATACTGACCTCCCTGCGGGGTGTCGCATAATCTGTAGTTGGGACAATTCCGGATACCTCTCTGGTCGTTTCGTTGCCGTTCGTGGAATAATCCGGCAGGAGAACGGTGCCGCCCGTAGAATTAGCCAGGTGGGTGATAATGGTGGAATGGTATACAGTACCAGCGAGCGAGTATCTTGACAAGCCCAGGCGGTTCTGGGCCGGGAGGCGGTTCCGGCTCCTGCTGGTCGGGTTGGTGGCGGCCTTATTGCTGGGTTCGGGCTGGTATGCCAGGGCGGGAAAAATTCACGTGACGTTAAACAACAACGGGGAGACATCGGTGGTGAAGACTTCAGGCGGCACGGTGGCCGACCTGCTGGCCAGGAAAGGGATCACGGTTGGACTGCAGGATGAGGTCACCCCCTCGCTGGCCACCCCCCTGTCTGACGGTCTGACAGTCACAGTTCTGCGGGCGGTGCCCGTGTGCGTCCGGGTGGACGGGCGGGAGTGGGAGGTGTTCACGACCGCCCAGAGCGTGGGCCGGGTGCTTACCGACGCCGGCGTGGAGCTCAACCCGCACGACCTGGTGCTCCCGGGCCGGCGCGCGCCCGTGACCGCGGGGATGGAGGTCCGCGTGGTACGGGTGACCGTCGCCCTCGACGAGCGGGAAACGACCGTTCCGTTCGCGGTGGAGCGCCGGCCGTCTTACAACATGCTCAAAGGGCAGACCCGGCTGCTGGTCCAGGGCCGGCCCGGGCTGGTACGGGAGACCTGGCGGGTGACCCGCCACGACGGGCAGGAATTCGAGCGCCGGCTGGAAAAAAGCGAGGTGGTGGCCAAACCGCAGAACCAGGTCCTGCTGGTGGGGATGCTGACCACCGTCACCCGCGGGGCGCAGGAGTTGCGTTTCCGGGAAATGATCAGAGCCGAGGCCACGGCCTATACTTACACCGGGCGGAACACGGCGACCGGGCTGGCCCCGGGTCCGGGCACGGTGGCCGTCGACCCCCGGGTGATCCCGCTGGGCAGCCGGCTCTATATTGACGGGTACGGTATGGGCCGGGCCATGGACGTGGGCCGAAGCATCAAGGGCAACCGGGTGGACGTGTTTTTCCCGACTCGGCAGGAAGCGGTGCAGTGGGGGCGCCGCACGGTGGACGTGTTCATTCTCGAGTAGGGCTTTTAAAAGCCCTTTTTTTATGCCCGGGAAAGGGAAAAAATAAGGCATGGACGTGAACAGGAACTGGCCGCTGACAAACACCGGTGAGGTACGCCGTCTACTGGCGGAATACGGCTTGAAACCCCGGAAATCCCTGGGGCAAAACTTCCTGGTTGCTGCCGGGGTGCTGGACAAGATCCTGGAGGCGGCCGAGGTCGAGAAAGACGAGGTCGTTATCGAAATCGGACCCGGCGTGGGTGCGCTCACCCGGCGTCTGGCGGAAAAGGGGGCGCGGGTGGCGGCGGTCGAAATAGACGGTCGCCTGATTCCACTGTTGAAAGAGGTACTGGGCGACCTGGGGGACCGGGTCCGCCTGATTAACGCCGATGCCCTCAAGGTGGACTACGGGGCCCTGCTTGCCGAAATGGGGGCCGGCAGTTTCAAGGTCGTGGCCAACCTGCCCTACTACATCACCAGTCCGTTCGTGGCCGGCTTCCTGGAGGCCGGTTACCGTTTCGAGCGGATGGTACTCATGGTCCAGAAGGAAGTGGCCGATAGGATGACGGCCGCAAACGGAACCGAATCTTACGGGGCGCTTTCCGTTCTGGTGGCCTACCATACGGAAGCCGATGTCGTCTGGCGGGTTTCCCGGCACTGCTTCTACCCCCCGCCCGCGGTAGATTCGGCCGTGGTCCGCCTGATGCGGCGCCCCGCGCCCGCGGTGACAGTGCTCCAACCCGAACTCTTTTTCCGGATCGTGCGTGCCTCCTTCGGCCGGCGGCGCAAGATGCTGCCCAACGCGCTGGCGGGAGCCGTTCCGGGTCTGGACCGTGAGACCTGGGTCCAAATTATTGAAAGCGCCGGCATTGATCCCCGCGTCCGGGGGGAAACCCTGACTCCAGATCAGTTCGGGCTGATCGCGGACGCCTGCGTGCGGTTAGGTTACGGAGCTCCTTCTGTGTTATAATACGTTATAATACAGGCATCATTATCAGGGAAGTGAGGTACTTGTACCTGAACAGCCCTACAAAGGGGCAACTGACCTTTGACCAGATGATGAGCGATATGATGCGGTACATCACCGGTCTACCCTCTTCGTCCTACAGGATCATTATCGGCACCGATTCCCAGGTGGTGAAGGGCAGCACCCACTTCATCTCGGCCGTGATCGTACACCGTCTGGGAAAGGGGGCCCGCTACTACTACCGGAAAAAGACGCACCGCAAGATCAAGAGCCTACGCCAGAAGATCTTTTTCGAAACCGCACTCAGCTTGGAACTGGGGGGTCTGGTGGCCAAGAAGTTCGCTGAGTTCGGCTGTGAGGACCTGAAGGTCGAAATTCACATCGACGCCGGCACGCATGGCGAAACCAAGGAACTGATCCGGGAAGTGGTGGGCATGGTCACCGGGAGCGGTTTCCGGGCCCGGATCAAGCCGGACGCTTACGGAGCCTCCTCGGTGGCCGACAGGCATACCAAGTAACAAGTTCGGCTCAGCTCACGTAGACCCCTGCCGTCGCCGTCAACCGGCGACGGCAGGGTGCGGCCCCCGATCAGGACCGCTTTCGTCCGGTGGGACCGGACGGCCTGCGACCACCCGGTCATGGCCATCCCCCTCAGGGATGCCTTCCCGTTTTTCTTCCGATCACTTCGTTTATCACTCTTTCAAGAAGGTCCCAGCGCCTGGTGTGGTAGTAACCGTCGAAGGTTACCCCATCCCGGCGGCGGGACCTCCTTCTATTGTTCAGGACGCAGAACGCCTCCAGATGGTCGCCGATGATGGTTTCGGCGATCAGGCGGGCGTGCTGGGGTCCCCGATCGGGCGAACCCAGTTCGCAATGGGGAATGGAAGCGGCCACTCCGACCGTTAGCCCCTGCCGGACGGCCCGTACCAGCGCCACCGGCGGCACTCCCAGCTCCCGGAACGGGATGGAGTCCAGCAAACGCCGGGAAACAGCATGCGGTCCGTGCGATGGGGAGGCAGCGCCCAGGTCGGCCAGCCCCAGGGACCGGTTCAGTTGCTTCCTTAACTCAACCAGTTCCCTGACTACCGGGGTCGCCTGTTCCCAGTCCAGTGTCGGGTAACAGTCGACCAAGCTCAGGTCCACGCCGTTTGCGGCCGACTGCAGCAGTTTCTCCAGGGCGGGTCGGATATTGCCGGCCATGTCCCCATCCACGAACAGAACGACGTCGGCGCCCATATTGTGGGCGTGCAACGCACCCACCGCACGGGGCACATCAATGCCCAGCGGTTCCTCAAAGTATATCGGCTTGATACGATCCTTTTGCGGATATGACCCGATGATCTCCCGCGACCCGTCACGGCTGCCGTTCACCACGGGCAGCACCAGATCGAGGGGGAGGGCCTGGATACTGTCAAGGACGGCATTCAGGCGATCAGCCTCGTTTTGCACGGGTATCACTACGCAAAGCACCTTTCCACCCCTCCTCTTCTAAATGTGAATATATGGAAGCAAAGGCGAGCTCGTGCTTGCCGGTCCTCAAACAACGCGGGAACGCATATGATGAATTATTCAATTTAAGGAAGGAATTGGTACCGTGAGCGACATCCGAGCGGGCGACATTGTAGGTCGCAAATCCTACGGTCTCGACCTTTATTTCAAGGTTGTTGAATTGCACACCCGGGACGGGCGGGACTATGCCCACCTGCGAGGGGTGGACGTACGGCTCTTTGCGGATGCTCCGGTTTCCGACTTGGAGAAGATCAGTTCGGACAAGGTGGCTGAATACTGGCGGAAAATGCTCACCATCGGTAACGAGTGCGTGCACCGCTGTTTCGAGCGCCGGGACAAAGAGCACCAGGGTGAATTCATGAACCGGGGAGAAAAGGTGGCCACTTTCGATGTGCCGGGCAAGGTGCTGCATCTGGACGGGGATCAAGACTACCTTGAACTGTGCGCTGCCACATACCGCCAGTTGAGGGTGCCCTTTAAAGGTTACTTCATTCGTGAATCAAGGCAGCCGGAGTTGGTGGCCGGCCTGTTGCGGGAGCACAACCCCGACATCCTGGTGTTAACCGGACATGACGCTTTCAAGAAGGGGAGCAAGGATTTCCGGGACATCGACAACTACCGTAATTCCAGGTACTTTGTGGAGGCGGTCCGGGTGGCCCGGGAGTACGAAAAGAACCGGGATGACCTCGTGGTTTTTGCCGGGGCATGCCAATCGTACTACGAAGCCATTCTGGAGGCCGGGGCCAATTTCGCCAGCGCCCCGGAGAGAGTGTTGATTCATGCTTTCGATCCGGTGTTTGTGGTGGAAAAGGTGGCCTATACGCCTATGCACAAGGCCATTGTCCTGAAAGAGGTTATCGAATCCACGATCACGCGCTATCCGGGGATCGGAGGGCTGGATACCCAGGGTAAGTATCGGATGGGCGCCCCGAAATCAGCCTACTAGTCAGTCGGAGTATTATGTATGCTGGAAAACATTACATGGCAAGGCAATAATCACTAACAACTCCTTCGCCGTCTTCATAGAATAGAGTGTAGAGGAGGGTAGACATGTACTCGGAAGCAGCTTTAGCGTTAATTAATGGCGTACCGGTAATCGGCGTCCGTTTCCAAGATCGTAAGCGGGCGCTGACCGAAGTCCGGAACTTGACTAAACAGGTGGCTCGCTGTGTGCGATCAGGCAGCCAGACTATGGTTCGAGTCGGTTTCAAGGCCGGGGAGGACGGTTGCTTCACTCTGGAGTTGTGTGGCGGCAGCGGGAAGATTACCGTGATTCCCGGGGTCGACGAATTGATGCTCCGGCGGTTTCAAAAGGCCTACAACGCGAAGAAGATGTTTGTGCTGACTTGTTTTGTGGATGAGGGTGCCGGGGCACCGCAGTCTCTGGTGGTTTCAGACGGTCTGGGCGTGGTCATCTACAAGCCCTGCAGGGCCTTGCAATTGTGAAATCGGCGACATTGTACCGTAGCCGTTTGAGGGACGGCACATGTTGCACCCTGGTTTCATACCATGGGCTAACCGGATAACGTCGCCGTGCCTTGACAAGGAGGGATGCTGAATGGTGAAAGACGATCTGGACGAAATGGTCAACAGCAAGGAGGTACCGGAAGCTAGAGACCAGCGGTTTTGGCCGAAGCCACCGATCGATCTCGGTGAGTGTAAGACGCCGTTCAAGGTGATTCTCTTGGTGTTCACCAATTGCCTGGTGATCAACAACGGTGCCTGTCCCGAATGGGACTTCTGTGACCCGCTCTGCATAAAAAAGTAATGGTTCGTAAGGAGGTTAGGACGATGATTGACAAGGATCAAATCCGGTCCGTAATGGAGGCTCTCGACGAATCAGATGACCCTGAAGTCCTCCGATCGTGGCTGAAATCAGACTGCAAGGCGCCGCTAAAAGTGATTTATCTCGTGTTTGCAAATTGTGTCACGATCAACAACGGTGCCTGCCCCAATTGGGATTTCTGCGACCCCCCGGTAAAGTTCAAGAAGTAACCGCGGTTTGAATGACCACCGGTCCACCGGTGGTTATTTGTTTTCGGGCAGGCGCACCTGGGGCGTGACTCTAATAAGATATTCAGGAAAGTCCTGGGAGGGATTGTCCATGGCACGGCGGGAATGGGAGCTGGGATACAACCAGGGCTATGCAGCGGGCTTTGAAGACGGCTATGAAAAAGGTTACCGCGAGGGTGGCTATCTCGGCTTCAACAACGGTTTTGCCACCGCCTTAAAGGATAACGGGACGCCTGTTTCCAAACGTGAGCCGGCCCATGCCTTGCTGAAGATGAACCGGGCCGGTATGTTTCGGATAGTGCTCTCCGGCCCAGCAGCCCAGGAAGCGGTGCGGCAGTTCGAAGCGCTCGGCTTCAAGGTGGAGATTTGCCCCTTCTAAGCCCAAAATGTACCATCAAACTCATATTTTGAATATCTGGCTAAAAGTATCTCAAGTTTACCCGATCAACCAAGCACACCAAAGGAGAGCAAAAATAGAGAGATTTGGTGCATTTGATATTCTGATGTTAAGCTTGGGTGGACAAGTCCAAATCTGGGAAAAGGAGGTCTTTCATGCAGTCTGTGAACAAAAAGCTCGCCGTTGCAGTGGTAGCCCTGATGTTGTCCGTCGCCCTGTTGATTCCGGCCACCCTGGCCCACGCCAACGCACCTTCTGCGGAAGAAAGCAAGTTGATCACGGGAATAAACCAGGCCCGCCAGAAGGCGGGGGTTCAGCTTCTAACCAATAGCGCCCGTTTGAACGAGGTGGCCCTGACCCTCCTGACGAACGGAACCAGCGTATCGCTGGCGTTGCGGGAGCAAGGAATCACCTACCGGTCCGCCTGTACGCTGCGTGTAGGCTCCGGCAACGCGGATCTGGTGGTCCGGGCTTTGACCGGATACAGCTCGTCACAGGTCTTGCAGCCGCAGTACAATCAGATCGGTGTAGCTATCCGGAATAACACCACGGTGATCGTTCTAATCAACGGGGTTATTGCCGCGCAGCCGGCACCGCAAACGGCCCCGACTCCGGCACCGCAACCCGCGCCGTCGCCGGCTCCCATGCCGTCACCCGGCCCCTCCGGTTTGATGACCGCGTACGAGATGAAGATAGTTGAACTGGTGAACGCCGAGCGGGCTAAGCTCGGACTGAGGGCTCTGGCGGTTGACGCCAAGCTGTCGCAAGTGGCCCGATTAAAGTCCGAGGACATGCGGGACAAGCGCTATTTTGCCCATCAATCTCCCACCTACGGTTCGCCGTTTGACATGATGAGACAGTTCGGAATTACCTACCGCACGGCCGGTGAGAATATCGCCGCCGGCCAGCGTACCCCGGAAGAAGCCATGCGTGGGTGGATGAACTCCTCCGGGCACCGGGCCAATATCCTGAACCCCAATTTCACTCACATCGGCGTTGGGCATGTGGTCGGCGGGAGCTACGGCAACTACTGGACGCAGATGTTTATCGGCAGATAGGGACAGCCTGATGAATAATCCGGTTACCCGGCAATATCCGGAGGCAGGAGCCATAAGCTGAAAAAACTCCGCATATTGTTTGCCGGTTGACTGATCAGCACTCACACTTCCTCCTTTCAGGCCATATATTTTTGGTAGCAAATGGCGAAAGGAGGAAGTTTTTGTGACCCATAAACTGAAAGTCAAGGTCTTATGCCAGGAAGAAACGGTGCAGCAGGTCATCGGTGAAAAGACCGTCCAGACGGTGGTGCGCGGCGTGGTCATCATCCCGCAGCCGAAACCGCCGGCCGAGCAGATCCTGGCGGTACGGGCCCAGGTTGAAGAACAGGAAATCGACGTTATTCCCGACAAGGTTATCGTACAGGGCAAGCTCGTCCTCAACATTACCTTCGTAGCCGATATCAAGACCCAGCCAGTGCACCACGTACGCGGCCAGCTCGAATTCGCGGAATCTCTCCACATTCCCGGCACCCGGCCGGGCATGGACGTAGTGAAGCAGATCACCATCGAGAAGGTTCGGGGCGAGGTTGATCCCCGTGATTCCCGCCGGATTGTCGTGACGATGATCCTGCGCATTTTTGTTAAAGTGGTCGAAGTCGAGCCGAAACAGCTGCTGATCGACCTGCTCGGCGCCGAAAACCGATTCAAGACGGAACCGGTCAAACTGGATGTCGTCAAGGCGGTCGGGGCGAGGCAGGTGGTGATCAGCGATCAGTTTGACGTTTTGCGGCAGTTCGAGGGCAAGAAACCCTGCCCCGAGGAAGTGCTTGATGTCATCGCCGACGTTGTGGTCACCAGGAAAGAGGTTATCCTCGAAAAGGTGATCGTGGAGGGTGTCCTGATCGTCCAGGTCATCTACGTGGCCGACTGGCCCACGCAGCCGGTGCACCACGCCCACTTCGAGATTCCCTTCACGGCGTTTGTCGAGCTAACGGGCGCCCGCCCCGGGGATATGGTCAGTGTCCAGGTGCAGATCGAGGATGTCACCACCCGAGTCAAGAACGACTGTGAGATCATGATCGCCGCCGTCCTCAACGTTAAAGCCAGGATCGTTGAGCAGATCAAGAAGAAGCTGGTAGTGCAGATCGACAAGGATCTGCTTAAATGTCTCCTGTTCGAGGACGCAATTCGGCCGGTGATCCTGTTCCTGGACCAGATCTTGAACGAGGAAGACATGGTTCAGGTCACCATCCGCGAGGTTGTAAACATTCCGCAGCAGAAGCCGGACGCCCAGAAGATCCTGGAAGCTATGGTCACCAACATCGAAGTGACCGAAACTGACGTAATTCCCAACAAGGTGATCGTCCGAGGCGTTGTCACCGTCAAAGTGGTGTACGTGGCCGACCGGCCCGACCAGCCGGTCCACGCTTTCACGGTTGACATTCCGTTTACCACCTTTGTCGATGTACCCGGCGCCGTGCCCGGTGCGGCGGTGAACGTGATGGTCGACGCCGAGTTCGTGCAGGCAGCCATCGAAGACGCCCGCCGCGTCGTGATCAAGCTGGTGCTCAGGGTTACCGTCCGGGTGACCGACATTGTCCAGAGACAGGTGTTTGAATGCCTGCGGCCCGGCGCCGTGATCGAGTGTCTGCTGCCGCCCAAACCCTAGCATTGATATTCGGCATGGTTGTTTTCCGGTTGACTGACCGGCCGCTCACACTTCCTCCTGGGAGGCATATATTGATAACAAATATGCCGAAAGGAGGAAGTTTTGTTGAGTCAACAAGAACTAAAGGTCCGGATCGTCTGCCAGGAAGAGACCGTACGGCAGGTCATTGGAGAACAGACGGTACAGACCGTGGTCCGCGGCAAGATCACCATTCCCAAGCAGAAGCCGAAGGCTGAACAAATTCTAGCCGTCCGGGCTCGGGTCGAGGAACAAGAGATGGAAATCATCCCTGACAAGGTCATCGTCCAGGGGAAGATTGTCTTCAACGTGACCTACGTCGCGGACTTTCCGACCCAGCCGGTGCACCACGTACGCGGCCAGCTCGAATTCGCAGAATCTCTCCATATTCCCGGCACCCGGCCGGGCATGGACGTGGTAAAGCAGATTACTATCGAGAAAGTCAAGGCCGAGGTGGATCCTAAGGATCCGCAGCAGATCATCGTCACCGTGATTCTCCGCATCTTCGTGAAAGTAACCGAGGCGGAACCGAAGCAGTTGCTGATCGATCTGCCCGGCGCCGAGCGGAAGTTCGTCCGCGATGAGGTGCGACTGGATATCGTCAAAGCCATCGGGCGCAGACAGGTGGTGGTGAGCGACCAGGTCGACATCCAGCAACTGTTCCAGGGCAAGAAACCCTGCCCCAAAGAAGTAATCGACACCATTGCCGACATCACGATCACCAAGAAGGAAATCATTCAGGACAAGGTGATCGTGGAAGGCGTCCTGACCGCGCAGATCATCTACGTAGCCGATTGGCCCACCCAGCCGGTGCACCACGCCCACGTGGAGATCCCGTTCACTCAGTTTGTCGAAGTGCGCGGAGCCCGCCCCGGGGATATGGTAAACGTTCAGGTGCAGATCGAAGACGTCGGCGCCCGGGTCAAGCACGAGTGTGAGATTTCAATCACCGCGGTGCTGGCGCTGCAGGCGTTCGTAATGGAGCAGATCAGGAAACAGGTCGTGGTGCGCATTGACGACGACCTGCTGGCGTGTCTCCTGGAAGCACAGGCCATCCGGCAGATCACCCTGTTCCTGGACCAGATTCTGAACGAGCAGGACCAGGTTCAGATCACCCTACGCGAGATCGTCACTATTCCCCAGCCGAAGCCGGATGCCGAAAAGGTGCTGGAGGCCTTCGTGACCGACGTCACGGTGACCGAGACCGACGTCATCCCTAACAAGGTAATCGTCCGGGGCGTGGTGACCGTAAAAATCACCTACGTGCGGGATGCGCCGGACCAGCAGGTGCACGCCTTCCAGGCTGAGATCCCGTTCACCGCCTTCATCGAGGTGCCAGGGGCCCAACCCGGCGCGGCGGTAAATGTAATGGCCGAAGCCGAGTTCGTTTCGGTGGGTCTGGAGGATAAGCGCCGGATCGTGGTGAAGCTGGTGCTGAAGGTTACCGCGCGGGTGACCGATATCGTGCAGAAGAAGCTGTTTGAATGCCTGCGGCCCGGGGAAGAGATCGTTTGTCCTACTATACCCCCGGTCGAGCCCAAAGTGCCGGAGAAGAAACCCACACCTACTCCCACTCCCGGCAGGACCTACGTGATTCAGCCCAGAGACACCTTCTTCAAACTGGCCCAGCGTTTCGGCACGACGGTGCAGGCCATCCAGGCGGTGAACCCGGGAGTGGATCCGAACCGCCTGCAGATCGGTCAGGTCATCAACCTGCCCTAGTGATGATATTGAAAAGCTGCTTTTCAAAAAGCAGCTTTTTTTATGAACTTCTACCAGGCCCGATACCGTTTGCCCAGGTTCGGTACCGCCAACTGACCCTTCACAAACTTCTGCCACCGGGTCACGGCGATGAACACCCCGGTCTCCCGGCCTCCGGCGACTTCCGGGTACACTCCGGCGGTGGCCGCGATCACGGTGCCGTTGACGGCCTGGGACAGCTTGAGGGTGAAACCCTCGCTGGTGAGATTGCACCCGAACAGGCTGATGGTGCAGTTCGGGGCGAACACGATCCGTCCCTCCGCGACCGCTTTTTCCAGATCGGCGACGTAGGCCGCCTGGGGCGTGTCATTCGGACCGCGGGAATGGTAAAAGCCGGACATGTCGGTCATGATCACGCCCCGAGGGTAGGAGTGGCTGAAAATCCGGACGTGGCGGATGGTCCGGTGGGTCCGGGTGAAGGCGGCGAAGATCTCCAACAACTCTTTCCCGTTGTGGGGTTTGACCACCACGGTCCGGGTCATTCGGGCCCGGTGGTCGAAAGCCGGTTCGTCACCGTACCCCTGGGCGGAAACCGCCAGGTCGACAAAAGAAGCCATTTCTATCGCCTCCTTATGCCCGTTGAGTGAAAGGGAGACCCAACAGGGGTTCATCACAGTCTGACGTCCAGCAACCGGAGCACGTTCTGGATCCGGTTGCACACACTGACCCGGTTTGAGCCCGCGAACAGCAGTCCTAGGGTCCGGTTTTTTTCATTGAGGACCAGGGAGCCGCTGTCCCCGGGCTTGCTCATCACCGTAGTTAGAAACTGGTCCTCGAACAAGGCCGAACGGTCGCCGGAAAGCCGCACCATCACGGTGGCGTTTACATATTCGACCTGGCCTTCAGACAATGTGCCTATTGCCAGGGTATGTGCGGGGGGTGCCGGTGGTGAATCCCTTCGGTATATCAAGGTCGTGAAGGGCAAACAATAGGCGCTGGGGGGCGTTGCCTTTGCATTTCAAGCTTGTGCCCATGATTATCGCCGCTACGGCCGGGGTGACCATGGCTTTCCAGGGCGCCATCAACGCGGCACTCGGGAAAATCGTGGGCCTGTTGGAAGCAACGTTTATCGTCCACCTGGTGGGTCTGGTCTTTGTGAGTGTATTGTTGTTTGTGCTTCAGTTGGGAGGTGGATCACTGCTCAAGGCCGGGAATGTGCCCTGGTATTTGTACCTGGGGGGCTTACTGGGCGTGGCCATCATCTACGCGGTCGCCCGAAGCATTCCCGAAGTCGGGGTGGCCCCGGCGACCACCGCCATCATCGTCGGTCAGATCCTGACCGCGGCCGCGATCGACCACACGGGGCTCTTTGGTCTGAAGCAGCTTTCTTTCACCTGGTACCGCTCTATCGGGGTTTTCCTGCTGGCGGGGGGGGCCTTTCTGCTGTTAAAAGAGTAATCCGGCGCACCAGACCAGCGCGGCACCGCTGGCCGTTCCGGTGAGGGCCGGTTTCCAATCCAGGGAGAAGGCGCGGGGTGTGAGCTCGAACAGCGAAATGTAAAGCATGGCGCCGGCGGCCGAGGCCGACAGGAGACCCAGGGCAAGAGCGCTGACCTGGACCAGCCCGAACCCGATCAGGGTGCCCAGGGGTGTGACCAGGCTCAAGGCGGTGACCGCCAGGATGATGAATCGCGGGGAGGCTCCTGCGGCCCGTAAGGGGACAGCGGTGGCCATCCCCTCCGGAATGTTGTGGAGGCCGATGGCCAGGGCCAAAAAGAGGCCGAGGTTGGTGGCGCCGGTAAAACCGGCGGAAAGGGCCATTCCCTCGGGCAGGTCGTGCAACCCAATGCCCAGGCCGACCAGCAAGCCCGTCTTGAAAAACCCGGACCGTGACGGGCCGACCACGGCGGCCAGCGTGTTATCCAACAGCGCGAGCACCAGGATCCCGAACAAAACGCCCAGGAACACGGTTTCCGACCGGCCGAATTTCAGGGCGGCGGGTATCAGGTCCAATACCGTTACTCCCACCATAATTCCGGCGGCCAGACCCAGCACCGCGGCCAGAGTGGGACGGCGCGGCTCACCCAGGGTCAGGACCAGGAGAGCACCCAGCAGAGTGCAAGCCCCCGCCAGAGCACTTATCCAATAGGCCATAGACAAAGCCCCCGATTCCTTTTGAAATACCTACGGGCGAGCAGGAATATTTATGCGGGCCGTACAATTCATTAGTCAAGCCGCAGGGCGTTTAAGGCTTCAATGGGGGGACTATCCGATGCGTCTCTCGGCCTATGCCAAGATTAACCTGGTACTGGCCGTGGGCGGCCTTCGTCCCGACGGCTACCACGAAGTGGAGACCGTCCTGCAGCAACTGGAACTGCATGACCGGCTGGAGTTGCGGCAAGCCGAGCAATTTACCCTGTACACCGACAGCGCGGAGGTGCCTCATGGCCCCGGGAACCTGGTCTGGGAGGCGGCCGCGCTGTTGCGGGAACGTTTCCGTTGTCCGTTCGGGGCCGACATCCGGTTGTACAAGTCCATCCCGGTGGCCGCCGGTCTGGGCGGCGGTTCAGCGGATGCCGCCGCCACCCTCGTGGGATTGAACGAACTCTGGAACCTGAATCTGGATCTTGAGACGTTACTCGGCCTCGCGGCCGAACTCGGTTCCGATGTGCCGTTTTTTCTGGTTGGGCCGACCGCCCTGGCCCGGGGGCGGGGGGAGATTCTTGCCCCTCTGCCGCCGGCCCCGGAGATGGGGGTGGTGCTGGTCACGCCGGCTTTCGGTGTACGGGCGGCGGAAGCCTACGCTCACTTTGACCGCCTTCCCGGCGGCGCACCCCCGGATCTGACTCCGGTACTCCGGGCTCTGGCCGAAAAAGACCGGTACGCTGTGGCCCAGGGGCTGTTCAATGGATTGGAGGCGGCCGTCTTCGACCTATACCCTGAAGTCCGCGCGTTGAAAAAAGAGCTCGGCAAAGAAGAGGGGGTGCTGGGGGCGTTGGTGTCCGGCAGCGGCCCGACGGTGTTCGGACTGACCGCGGACGTGGAGCAGGCGGAGGTTGTGGCCGCCAGGCTTCGCTCCCGGGGACTTCCGGCACGGGCGACAAAAACGCGCGGGCCCTCGAGTTGAGCGGCCATACAATTTGACGTTGCCGGTATCACGGCAGGATCGTTACGAGAGAGAAGGCGCCGATAGTCGGCGCTGGGCGGCCCGGTGTCTTCGGGGTCACGGAGGCGCATATTCTGTATGGGGGTTATAAGATGGAGGAGCAAAGACGCTTGCTTCCGGTGAAGCTCGACTCTTACAAGCCGCTTAGGGAGATGGTTTTTGAGTCGCTGCGGGAAGCCATCATTCAGGGGCTCTTGAGACCAGGCGAACGGTTGATGGAGCTGCAGTTGGCCGACGAACTGGGGGTCAGCCGCACTCCGGTGCGGGAAGCCATCCGGAAGCTCGAACTGGAAGGTTTCGTGGTGATGGTCCCGCGCAAGGGGGCGTACGTGGCCGGGATCACCGACAAGGATATCACCGACGTGTTCGAGGTCCGGGCGGCCCTGGAGTCGTTGGCGGCGGGACTGGCCGCCGAGCGGATCACCGAAGAGGAAATGGAAAAGCTCGAACGTTCGGTGGTTCAGATTTCGGAGATTGCCCACGGTGCCGACATCCACGCCCTGGTGCAAGAAGACGCGGAGTTTCACGAGATCATCTACCGCGCCAGCCGCAACAAGCGTCTGACCCAGATTCTGACCAACCTGCAGGAACAGATCCAGCGGTTTAGGTTGACCACCCTGTCGCGCCCCGGACGGACCCGGGAGGCGCTGGAGGAGCACCGGCAACTGGTGGAGGCCATTTCGGAACGGAATGCGGAGCTGGCGCAGCGGCTGGCCTGGGAACACATCGAGAACGCCGAGAACAGCCTATTGTGCGCGCTCCGGGAGGAAAACCGTGATTGACTGTCTCTTACTGGCGGGCAGTCCGAATACCGGGCCGCTCAAAGAGGTCAGCCCGGTCGAGCACGAAGCGCTCATTCCGCTCGGTTCCAGGTGCATGGTGGAATACGTGATCGAGGCTCTCCGTGGGTCGGGCTGTGTGGGACGGATCGTGGCTGTGGGTCCGGAAGCGATCCGGCGGCTGCCCGGTGCCGCCGGGGTGGAAGTCTTCGAACCGGCGGGCAGCCTGATGGACAACGTGGCGACCGGATTGAGACACTTCGATTCAGCTGAAAGCGTGCTGGTGGCCACGGCCGACATCCCCCTGTTAACCCCGGAAGCGGTCCAGGATTTTATCGACCGCTGTGGTGACCGGCAAAAGGACATATACTACCCGGTGGTTCGGGACGAGGTGGTGGAGCGGCGTTTCCCCGGGGGGCGGCGTACCTACGTGCGGCTGTCCGACGGCCGCTTTACAGGGGGGAACCTGATTTTGTTCCGCCCGGCGGTCTTTGACCATTGCCGGGCGAAAGCCCAGGAATTCGCCCTACACCGGAAAAACCCCCTCAAACTGGCCGCCGTCATCGGGCCGGTCTTCGTCCTGCGTTTCCTACTGCGCCGCTTGAGCTTGGCCGACGCGGAGCGCCGGATCACTGCGCTGGTGGGGATCACCGGGCGGGCGGTGGTTTCCGAGTACCCGGAGATCGCCGTGGACGTGGATAAACCGGAAGACTACGCCCTGGTCTGCGCTCTGGGTCCCTTCAACTGCAGCGGCTGAGGCCTCAACCCAGCCGCGACAGGGGACGGTTCTCTGTCGCAGACCGCAGTGCGCCGGAAGGTCTAAACAGCCAACCCTTCCCCGCGAGCTGCTTCCGATAGTCTGTGGTCGAAACTTAAGAGACGTAATTCTGGAAATCTGTACGCTGTCGTTTTCGCCATGGCCAGATGCCACAAGTCCGCCCCGCGCAGGGGCCACTTTTTGGCCAGCAATTGTAGTAAGCTCCATTCAGGCAACAGGTTCAAGCGTTTCCACGGGCCGGAGTGGAGTTCAACCTGGGCATTCTTGACCAGATTTGGCGTATTCGACTCCCGTTGCACGCGGTGTAAAACGGCCTGCACTTCGGCGAAGGCCAGGGATGAGATTAGATGGTCGCTATCTGTTCTCAGCCAACCCAACGCCTTTTCGGTATGTTCGTCTGCCATCAGGGCCGAAATCAGGGCCGATGTGTCCCAATACAACAGTACGGGATTGTCTACCATTTGTCTCGATCCTCACGTAGAATCCGTTGGGCCGATGCCCCGGGCACCATAACGGGTTTTGGCAGTCGGGGCTTGCGGGCCAAGGATGACAGAAGGCCCTGTCGTTCCATTTCCAAAAGCCTCTCGCGGAGAGAAAGGGCTTCTTTCTCGATCGGTACAATTCTGGCGGTCGGTATACCCCTCTCGGTAATGATTACTGTTTTGCCCGCCCGGGCATAACGGAGTAACTCACTCAACTTGGCCTTAGCTTCCCTGACACCCACATTGATTTCTTCCACGGTGCCACTCCTTGTAACCACTGTGGTTACATTTTATTATTATTGTGCCCTGTTGGTCTTATTGCGTCAAGGGGACGGCAAAACAAAATACACCCGGCACTCGAGGAGTTAAGTGCCGGGCATTTTTGACCGACGACTGACGACCGAAGACTAAACAACTATTTCGTCAAGGTCAGCAGCCAGCGCTCATCCCGCTCCTCCACCGTTACCGTCCAGCCCTTGCCCGTAGCCAGACGCTTGATGTTTTCCCGGGCCGCCTCCGAATCGGCCAGCACGGTGATCACGCCTTTCCCCTGGGCGTCGATCTGCCGCATGACCAGCAGTACGGGTTCGGGGCACACCAGGCCGCATACGTCCACATCAGGCACTTTCCGTCACCCTCCCTTTCGCCAGAGCCCTGGCGCCGGATAAGGCGAAGCCGATGCCCAGGGTTAAGATCAGTCCGGCGACCACCGCATACTGCCCGTTCACAGAAGCGCCCGCCGGGCTGGCCGCCAGCCCGAAGTTGTGGGCGAAGGCCGCCCCGACCAGCACGCCCAGAATGGTGACCGCCGAGTCGGTGTTCCCCTCCGAGGCGGAAACAAGCTGGCGCAGCGGGCACCCGGCAACCAGGGTGAAGCACAGGCCCGCCAGGGCCATGCCCAGGAAGTTCCACAGGCCGTCGCTGTGGGCGATCGGCTGGCCGGCAAAACCAAGATTGAAGTTCCCGATGATGAGGTTGCCGGCCAGCGCGGCCAGAAACAGGCCGGCCATGCCGAACATCAGGTAGGGGTCGCGGAACATAATCAGGTCGCGGATCGGGCCGACCAGGCAGAAGCGGGCGCGCTGGGCCAACACCCCGGCCAGGAGGCCGGCCCCCAGCGAGAGCAGCAGCGGGGCGTGCATGGACCCCGGACCCTCCGCACTGGCGCGAAGGAGCGGGAAGTTGACCACCAGCAAGGCCAGCAGGGTGACCATCATTGCCGGGAATACGTAGCCGTGGGCGTTGTTCTGCCGGGTGGCTTTCCCCAGCGTGAAGCCGCGGTTGATGAACCAGACACCGACGGCGATACCTGCGGCAAACCCGGGCAGGGCCAGCCAGGCATTAAGGTCTCCGGCCGACATCCTGAGAAGCATTCGCAAAGGGCAGCCAAGAAAAACCAAAAAGCCGATCATACCGATGAAACCGAGGGCGAACCTGGTCAGGGCACTGGAGCCGCCCATGGCGCGATAGGAGCCGGTGGCCAGGGCGGCCGCGAAGGCGCCCAGGACGATCCCGATGATTTCCGGGCGCACGTACTGGACGGGCGCCGCGCTATGTAAGCCGAGCGCGCCGGCGATGTCCCGCAAGAAGCAAGCAATGCAAAGACCCATGTTCTTGGGATTGCCGGCCCACATCAACAGGATGGCCAGCCCGCCGATCGTCAGGCCGGTCAGGGTGACCAGGCCCTTTCCCTTGATGGTAAACAACAGACCCCACCTCTCTTCAGCTTGTATTGTGTGGAGGAGGGAAGTGGGAATCGAACGCCACCCCGGCTTGATGAAGCACGGCCAACGGATTTGCATTCCGTGGGGAGCACCAGCTCCTTTCCCTCCATAGTTGAATTTCCCAGCCTTCACCTCCCTTTCAGTCTCGGCTTTCGGCAAGGAAAGATGAAATCCTCTTATAGTAACAATAAAATAAAGTTATAGATGATGCGTTTCGAGGGTGTGATGGAATCTGGGGTTCCCGGCGATACTATGAACCTAATTTGATGAACGAGAGAAAAGCGTGGGTGGGTCTGGAGAGACTGCGGTCCCGGAGGTAGATGATGTATAGGCTGCGCGAGAAACGCAGGTCTTGCAGGGTGCGCATAACAATTCGGCCTTCAAGCGCGACTTTTTCCGCGGCCCAGCGGGAGACGAAGGAAATGCCCAGTCCGGCCTCCACGGCGGCCAGCACCGCCTCCGTGCTGCCGAACTCCCCGGCGATCTGCAGGCTGTCAAGCGGAATGTCGGCCGCGGCCAGTTTCTCCTCCACAATGCGGCGCGTGCCGGAGTCGTTTTCCCGCACGACCACCTTTTCACCGACCAGATCGTCGGTGACCAGTTCCTTTCGGAAAACCAGAGGGTGGTCCCGGGGCATAATGAGGACCACTTCGTCGCTGGAAAACTCGGTGCAGTTGATCTCAGGGCTGTCCACCGGGGCGCCGATAACCCCGACCTGGATGGCCTCCTCCTGGAGCCGGTTGATCACCTTGCCGGTATTGCTCACTTCCAGGGAAACATTCACCAAGGGGTACTCTTTCTTGAAATCACTAAGTATCCGGGGCAGGATGTAATGCCCGGGAATAGTGCTCGCCCCGATGCTCAAGCGGCCCTTGACCTCTTCGGAAAAGGACACGATTTCCTCTTTGGCCCGTTCCATGGTTGCGATGATCCGCCCGGCGAAATGGTACAGCACAATGCCGGCGTCGGTCAGTTCGACGCGCCGGCTGGTGCGGTTCACAAGCTTGGTGCCGTAATGAGCCTCCAGCAGGGAAATGTGCTTGCTCACCGCGGGTTGGGTCAGGCTCAAGGTCTTGGCGGCCCGTGAGAAGCTCTTGTGCTTGGCGACCATTACAAAGGTTTCGAGGTAGCTTAGATTCATGACATCCTCTCCGATTGACTAATTGTTATTAATTATATTATTTTTTGTTATTTTTGCAATAAATCATTTTATAGTCACAAGGGGAGAATGAACAATATCACCGGGGGAGGCAGGTCATGAATGAACGCTTGACGCTGGCCGATGTGCACGAAGCCAGGTACCGGCTGGCAGGGGTGATCAAGCCCACGCCCTTGGAATATTCGCGGACCATCAGCGAACTGCTGGGCAGCCAGGTCTTTTTCAAGATGGAGAACCTGCAGCGCACCGGTTCTTTTAAGATCCGGGGGGCGTACAACAAGCTTTTCCGCCTGCCCGATGCGTCCCGCGGGGTGGTGGCCGCCTCGGCCGGGAACCACGCCCAGGGTGTGGCGCTGGCGGCGGCCCGGCGGGGAGTCCCGGCTACCGTGGTGATGCCTTGCAACGCACCGCGCAACAAGATTTGCGCGACGGCCGGCTACGGGGCCCGGGTGGTTTTGGCCGGGCGGGACTACTGGGACGCTTGCCGGACCGCCGCCCGGATCGCCGAAGACTCCGGAGCGCTCCTGGTTCCCGCCTTTGAAGACCCTGACGTTATTGCCGGTCAGGGCACCATCGGGTTTGAGATTCTGGAACGCCTGCCCGATATTGATGCTGTGCTGGTGCCCATGGGCGGCGGGGGCCTGATCAGCGGGATCGGCCTGGTCATCAAGACTCTGAAGCCCGGCACCCGGGTCATCGGCGTGGCGGCCCGGGCCGCGCCCGCTCTGTTCCTGTCGCGCCGGGCGGGGGTATTGCGGGAGATACCGGTCTTACCCACCCTGGCCGACGGAATCGCGGTAAAAAGACCGGGGAAGCTGAACTTCCGGTACATCCAGGAGTTCGTGGACGATATCGTCCTGGTGGATGAACCGGAGATCGCACAGGCTATCCTGCTGATTTTGAGCCGCGCCAAGGTGGTGGTGGAAGGGGCGGGCGCAGTCGGATTGGCCGCCTTGCTTGCCGGGCGGGTGAACCTTCACGGCCGGAAACTGGCCGTGGTCCTTAGCGGGGGCAATATTGATGCGGCCGCCATCGCCGGCGTGGCGTTGAAGGGGAAAAAATTGCTAACCAGGCAGGATATCGGCGCTTGGCGCCGAAAAAAGGCCTCAGGATGTTTCCAGGCGCCGGGTTCGGGAACCCGGACGGGGTTTTCAGCCATATTTGGAAGGTGGTGAACAGTGTGGAGGTCACTGACGTCCGGATACGTAAAGTTTTGGACGGGGGTAAAATGAAGGCGATTGTGTCGGTCACCCTGGACGACGCTTTCGTGGTGCACGACATCAAAATCGTCGAGGGCCAGAACGGGTTGTTTGTCGCAATGCCCAGCCGCAGGACCCCCAACGGAGAGTTCCGTGACATCGCCCACCCAATTAACGCCTCCGCGCGCGCCCGGATCCAGAATGCAGTGCTGGAAGCCTATGAGCACCGGGATGCCGCGGAATTCTAAAACGCCCCCCCGGAACTGTGGTTGGGTCCATTTTTTTGGGAAAGGAATCACCTCGTTTTCGTTGAATAAATACCAAGCGTACTCCTTTTTTCATGAACCCGGACCGGCCTTTTTTATGGAACGGACCAAACCAGGGTTCGGGGGCCGGTTTGGTGGATTCCGGAGTGAACGCAAGACGTGGGCCACCGGTTCCCAGAATAGTCACGCAGGGGGTTTAGATGGATCTAGCGGCGGTCGTGCTGGCGGCCGGCAGAGGCACGAGAATGAAGTCGCGCCGCCCCAAGGTTCTCCACCGGGTGGCCGGTAGGCCTATGGTCGGGTATGTCATGGAGGCGGTGCGGGAAGCCGGTGCCAACCGGATCATCGTAGTCGCCGGTTACGGTCACGAGGAAGTCGCCGCCGTGGTCAATGAGCTGGGCGGCGAAGTGGTCGTTCAAGAGCCGCAATTGGGTACCGCCCACGCCGTTTTACAGGCCGAGGAAAAGCTCGCCGATCACCGGGGTCAAGTTCTGGTGGTCTGCGGGGACACCCCGCTTTTGCGCGGCGAAACTCTTTCCAAGCTGGCGGTCCGACACCGAGAAGCGGATGCGGCGGCCACCGTGCTCACCGCCTTTCTGGACGACCCCACCGGTTACGGGCGGGTCATTCGTGACGCCGCGGGGCGGTTTGTTCGGATCGTGGAGCAGTCGGACGGGACCCCGGAGGAATTGGCCGTCCGGGAAGTAAGCACCGGGGTTTTTTGCTTTGCGGCCGGCGGGCTGTTCGAATGCTTGCGCAGAATTTCCCCCGACAACCAGCAGGGGGAGTACTACCTGCCCGACGCTCTGATCGTTTATCTTAAAAACGGGCTTACGGTTTCGACCTGTCCAGTCGAGGACCCGGCCGAGATTTACGGCATCAACGACCGGCGCCAACTGGCGGAGGTTGAAAGGCTGATGCGGTCCGCCGTGCTCGACTACTGGATGGGCGAAGGCGTGACCGTGGTGGATCCGGCCTCAACTTATATCGACCGCGCAGCCCGGATCGGCAGGGACACGGTGATTCATCCTTCAAGCTTTATCGAGGGGGACAGCGTGATCGGCGAGGAGTGCGAAATCGGCCCGAACGCACGCCTCGTGCGGGCCCGCCTGGGTGACCGGGTGTCTGTGCAGTACGCCGTGGTACTGGATTCCACCATCGGCGAGCGTACGACGGTCGGTCCGTTCGCGTACATCCGCCCGGGCTGTGAGATCGGGGCCGGGGTTAAAATCGGTGACTTCGTGGAGATCAAGAAATCGGTGGTGGGGAACGAAAGCAAAATCCCCCACCTTTCTTATGTCGGCGACGCCGTAATTGGAGAAAAGGTCAACGTTGGCGCGGGAACGATCACCTGCAACTACGACGGCAAGAAGAAGTGGACAACGGTGATCGAAGACGGCGCTTTTATCGGCAGCAACACCAACCTGGTGGCACCGGTAACGGTCGGACGCGGGGCTTATGTCGGGGCCGGTTCCACCATCCGCCGGGACGTGCCCCCCGGCGCGCTCGGGGTGGCCAGGAGTGACCAGAAGAATATCCCGAACTGGGAGACCCGGATCAGGCATGAGAAAAAGGACAACCGGCAAAACAACGACAAGTGATGAAACCCAACGGAGGGATCGCAATGTTCTCGCGCCATAAGAAGCTGAAGATCTTCACCGGCAATGCCAATCCGGCCCTGGCGGCCGAGATCTGCCACTACCTCGGAGTGCCGCTGGGGGTTTCCCAGGTGTCCCGGTTCTCGGACGGCGAGATCCGGGTGTGCATTCAGGAGAACGTCCGGGGCGCGGACGTGTTTGTGATCCAACCCACCGGTCACCCGGTGAACGAAAACCTGATGGAACTCCTGGTGATGATCGACGCTCTGAAAAGGGCTTCAGCCCGCCGGATCACCGCGGTGATGCCTTATTATGGTTACGCGCGGCAGGACCGGAAGACCCGGGCGCGGGAACCGATCACCGCCAAACTGGTGGCCAACCTGTTGACGGCAAGCGGGGTGAACCGGGTAATCACCATGGACCTGCACGCCGGCCAGATACAGGGCTTTTTTGACATTCCGGTGGACCATCTGCCGGCCGGCCCGATCCTGGCCGAGTACCTGATCCG
This sequence comes from Candidatus Desulforudis audaxviator MP104C, assembly GCF_000018425.1. Lineage (GTDB taxonomy): Bacteria > Bacillota > Desulfotomaculia > Desulfotomaculales > Desulforudaceae > Desulforudis > Desulforudis audaxviator. The sequence continues at coordinate 72,250 of NC_010424.1, forward strand.
CCGGTACCTGGAGGACGTGGTGGTGGTTTCCCCGGACGTGGGCGGGGTGGTCCGCGCGCGGGACCTGGCCGAGCGCATCGGCGCACCCCTGGCGGTGATCGACAAACGGCGCCCGGAGCCGAACGTGGCCGAAATCATCCACGTGATCGGTCCGGTGCAGAACAAGACCGCCGTAATCCTGGACGATATCATCGACACGGCCGGGACCATTATGGAGGGTGGACATGCACTCCTGGAGTATGGGGCGAAGGCGGTCTACGTCTGCTGCACACACCCGATCCTTTCCGGCTCCGCGATCGACCGGCTGCGGGATTCGGTGATCGAGGAAGTAATCGTTACCAACACCATTCCGATCCCGCCCGAGAAAATGCTGCCCAAGATCAAGGTCTTATCCATCGCCCCCCTTCTGGGTGAAGCCATCATCAGGGTTCACGAAAACCTGTCGGTCAGCAAGCTGTTTGACACCCCGGTTTAGATGATGGAGTGCGGGACATAACTGTTTAGGAAGAGAGGACAATCGAACATGGCAGTTGTTGATTTGAAAGCCCGGCCCAGGGCAGGCCGGGGTAAGGGTTACCGGAACCGGCTAAAACAAAACGGCCTCATCCCGGCGGTGATTTACGGCAAAGAGGTCGGCAGCCTTTTGCTTGAGGTGGAAACCCGGGCCGTTCAGGACATATTGACCAAGACCGGGCGCAACGCGCTCATCCAGTTGAGGGTGGAGCCGGAAAAGGGGCGCGCCAAAAAGTACGACGCCATCATCAAAGACGTGCATATGCATCCGTACAAAAACGAGTTTTTTCACGTCGATTTCCACCAGATTTCTCTGAAAGACGAGTTGACCACCTCCGTCAACTTGAAGCTGACCGGAAGCGCTCCGGGGGTGACGGCCGGCGGCCGCCTGGAGCAATTGATCCGGCAGGTTGAAGTGAGCTGTCTGCCCCGGAATATCCCGGATCACATCGAGGTCGACGTCTCGGGACTCGGGATCGGGGACGCAATCCACGTGTCCGACCTGAAGGCACCCGAGGGCGTGAAGTTTGAAACCGACGGGGACGTGACCGTGGTCACCCTGATCGCGCCACACCGTGAGGAGGAGAAAGCCCCGGAAGAGACCGGGGAAGCTGCCCCGGCACCCACTCCCGAGACCGGGCAATGAAGCTGATCGTGGGTTTGGGGAACCCCGGGGCCAAATACCGGTTTACCCGCCATAACGCCGGTTTCATGGTGGTGGACCGGCTCGCCGGCGCCGCGGGCACAACGGTGAACCGCAGGCGCTGTTTTTCTCTCGTTGGCGAAGGTCGCCTGAACGGGGTCCGGGTGGTGCTGGCGAAGCCCCAGACTTACATGAACTTGAGCGGCTTGGCGGTTTCTGCCCTGTGCCGCCACTACCGATTGGAATTGGCGGACTTGTTGGTGATCTGCGACGACCTCGACCTGGAATTCGGCCGGATCCGGCTGCGGCCCAAGGGCGGCTCCGGCGGCCACCGCGGTCTGGCGTCCATCATTGCCGCCCTGGGCAGTTCTGATTTCCCGCGCGTGCGCATAGGCATTGGGAAGGCGGAGGATGCTTCTGCCCATGTACTGGGCGAGTTTGCGCCCGAGGACCAGTCAGGGCTCGAAGAGATCCTGAGCACGGCGGCCCTGGCAGCGGCGTGTGCGTGCCGGGAAGGGTTGGATGAGGCCATGAGCCGTTTCAACAGCTGGCGGCTGATGTCTGCAAACGGCACCGCCGAAGTATAACGCCTTTCCGCCCGTATTTCACCCCACGTCGATACAAACGTCCCGGTAACGCCGAAACCGAAAAAGGGGTCAGGCCCCTTTTTTCGGGACACCTTTGTTGGGATCGTGAAAGTGAGGCAAGGAAAAAAAGGGGCCTGACCCCTTTTTCGGGTGGACGCATGTAGTACACCTGTTGTTTAATGGGTATACTAGCCTCGGCTTTTGATTTTTGGGAGTGAAGAATGCAGGGGTTAACAGAATTCCTAAGGGAGACCCCCGCCCTGAAAACCGCGGTCTCGGGTCTGGCGCGTTATAAACGCCAGCACGTGCTCGGGGTCGGTGGGGGCCATCAGGCGCTGGTATGTGCGGCTCTGGCCCGTGATCCAGCACCACTTTTGATCATCACCCCCGGCGAGCGGGAGGCGGCCGCCCTGGCGGACGACCTGGTCACCCTGCTCCCGGGCCGGGGGATTTTCGTGTTTTCAGCTTGGGAACTACTACCAGTGCAGGTGCTTGCTTACAGCCGGGAGATCGGGGTGCGCCGGATGCGGGTGCTGGAGGCATTGATCACCGGTACCAACCCGGTCGTAATCGCGCCGGTGGACGCCCTGGCACGCCTCCTGCCGCCGTCCGGCGTGCTCCGCGAGCGGATATTTGTTCTGGAGGGCGGTCAGTCCTGGACGATGGGCGCACTGCGGGGCCGGCTTTTGTCCATGGGCTATGAGGCGGTGTCCCAGGTCGACACGGCCGGACAGTTCAGTATCCGCGGGGGGATTGCCGACCTTTTCCCCTACACGGCCCGCTATCCGATACGGGTTGAGTTTTTCGGGGACGAAATCGCCTCCCTGCGCACTTTCGACCCGGAAACCCAGCGCTCCCGCGCCGCCACCGATCGGGTGACCGTGGCGCCGGCAACGGAGTTGGTGGTGGAGGACGACGCCTGGGAAGCGGGGATCGAGACCCTGACACGTGAGTACCGGGAGCAACTGGACCGGCTGGAAAAGCAGGGCGACACCGAAGGAGCGCGCCGGCTCCGGGAATGGGTGGAGGAAATCCTGCCGCATCTGGACGCCAGGAGCCACACCCCGGGCATTGAGGACCTGCTGGCCTATTTTTACCCGCAAGCGGCAACCCTGATGGATTACCTCGGCCCCGCCGGGGTTGTGGCGGTGACCGAACCGGACCGGGTCGCCGAGGTGGCGGAGAGTTTCGCGCAGCACCGTGCCCACGGCTACGCCGTTCTACTGGAGCAGGGGCGGTTGTTGCCCGGCCAGTTCCGGTTGTACCTGGACCGGGAGCAGTTGTTTGCGGCGCTGGCCCCTTTCCGGACCGTATACCTTTCGTTGTTCGGCCGGGTCGGGGCTTTCTCCCGCTCGGATCGGGAAATCCGGTTCGAGGTGCGGGAATTGCCCGGAAATCTGGGCCGCACCGGGGCTGTCCTTGGTGAAATCCGCCGGCGGCAGGTTGCCGGGCAGCGGGTGGTCCTTCTGGTAGGTACCGGCGAGCGTGCCCGGCGTTTATTAAACAGCCTGCGCCAAAGCGGGCTGGCCGCGTTTCAGGCCTATGAACTGGGCCAGGTACAGCCCGGTCAGGTAGCCGTGGGCGTCGGGCGCCTAAACAAAGGCTTCGAGATCGCCGAAAGTCAACTGGCCGTCCTGACCGAAAGGGAAATCTACGGCAAGCAACTCCAGGACCGGCGGGAACCATACCGGCTGCGGCGGCGGACCCTGGATGAACTGAATTTGGCCCCCGGCGATTTCGTGGTGCACGTCAATCACGGCATCGGCCGCTATCACGGGATTGTGCTCCTGGAGATCGGAGAAGTGAAGCGGGAGTACCTCCTGATAAACTACCTGGGGGAGGACAAGCTTTACGTCCCGACCGACCAACTAGGTCTGGTGCAGAAATACATCGGCGCAGAGGGGGAAACGCCCCGGTGCTCAAGGCTGGGAGGCAGCGAATGGGCCCGGTCCAAGAAACGGGTGCGCGAGGCGGTCCGGGAAATGGCCCAGGAGTTGTTGAAGCTCTACGCCGCCCGGCAGTCCTTGCCGGGTTACCGCTTCCCGGCCGATAACCCCTGGCAGCGGGAATTCGAACTGGCCTTCCCCTTCGAGGAAACCCCGGACCAGTTGAAGGCCATCATGCAGGTCAAAAAGGATATGGAGCGTCCCCGCCCGATGGACCGACTGCTCTGCGGCGATGTCGGGTACGGCAAGACGGAAGTGGCCATGCGGGCCGTCTTCAAGGCGGTGACGGACGGTAAACAAGCCGCCGTGCTGGTGCCGACCACGGTGCTTGCCCAGCAGCACTTGCAGACCTTCCGGGAACGTTTCAACGGGTACCCGGTGGTGATCGAGATGTTGAGCCGATTCCGGTCGGTCCGGGAGCAAAAGCAGGTTCTGGCCGACCTGGCCGCGGGCAAGGTGGACATCGTGATCGGCACCCACCGGCTGGTGCAGGACGACGTGCAGTTCGCCGATCTGGGGCTGATCGTGGTCGACGAAGAGCAGCGCTTCGGCGTGCTGCACAAGGAAAAACTGAAATTGAGACACCCGAACGTCGACGTAATCACCCTGACGGCGACCCCCATCCCCAGGACCCTGTACATGTCCCTGGTGGGGATTCGCGACACCAGCCTCCTGGAAACGCCGCCCCTGGACCGCTTTCCGGTTCAGACCTTTGTGGTCGAGGAGGACCCGGTGCTGATCCGGGAGGCGGTGGGCCGGGAGTTGGCCCGGGGCGGCCAGGTGTATTTCGTGCACAACCGCGTTTTTGAACTGGACCGGGTTGCCGGCTGGTTGCAGGAACTGGTTCCCGAGGCGCGGATTGCGGTGGCGCACGGCCAGATGCGGGAAGACCAGCTGGAACAAGTGATGCTGGATTTCGTGGCCGGCGCTTACGACGTCCTGGTCTGCACCACGATTATCGAAACCGGCCTGGACATCACCAATGTAAATACTCTGGTCGTAAAAGAAGCGGACCAACTGGGCCTGGCCCAACTGTACCAGCTCCGGGGGCGGGTGGGCCGTTCAAACCGCCTGGCCTACGCCTATTTCACCTTCCGGCGGGACCGGCTGCTGGGGGAAGCGGCCGAGAAGCGGCTGCGGGCGATCCGGGATTTCACCGACTTCGGTTCCGGTTTCCGGCTGGCGAAGCGGGACCTGGAAATCCGGGGCGCCGGGAACCTGTTGGGCACCGAGCAGCACGGGAATATTTCCGTGGTTGGTTTTGAGATGTACTGCCGGCTGCTGGAAGAAAGCGTGCGGGAACTGAAAGGCGAGGCGCCGCCGGAGGAATTCGAAACGGTGGTCGAGGTGCCGGTGACTGCGTTCCTGCCCGATGACTACATCCCCGATCCCGAGCAAAAAGTGCAGTTTTACCACCTGCTGGCCCGCGTGCAGCAGGTGGAAGACGTTGACCACGTTGCGGAGGAGTTGCGGGACCGGTTCGGCAGCCCGCCGGCTCCGGTGGAGAACTTGCTGGCCATCGCCCGGATCCGGGCGATGGCCAAGGGTTTCAGGATCAAAAGCATCAACGGTCAGGGACGCTCCTGCCGGTTTATCCTGGGGGAGGCCCACCCGCTGGACGGGAGCACTCTGGTAGCCGTTTCCGAGCACTATCCGGGGCGGCTCCGCTTTAAGGAAGAAGAGAGCGGTTTTGAAATTTGGCTGAAGTTGGAATCACCGGGAGATGGTCCGCGCGTGATCCGTGAAATTGAGAGTTTTCTTGCCAAAATTAGTCAGAAGCCGCAAGCCCAGATTTCTCAAGGCTGAGCGGCTCTTGAAACGGTTCATTTCCTTGGAAAAATATGAATAAATCTCAAATCGGCGTTGTATACTATTTTCAGTAACGCGCAACCCTGTAGAAAAGGAGGGACGGAGTTCAATGAAGGCAACCGGCATTGTCCGCCGCATTGACGATTTGGGAAGGGTGGTTATCCCGAAAGAAATCAGACGGACCTTAAGGATCCGAGAAGGAGACCCTCTAGAGATTTTTGTGGACCGTGACGGCGAAGTCATCCTAAAGAAATATTCCCCGATCGGGGAGCTCGGTGATTTCGCCAAGGAATATGCCGATTCTTTGTATGAGGCAACCGGCCACATCGCCTGCATCGCGGACCGTGACACCATTATCGCCGTTTCCGGCGCACCCAAGAAAGAGTTTCTCAACAAACCGGTCGGTCCGGCCGTGGAAAAGGTGATGGAGGACCGCAAACCCGTCATCATCAACGCGCCCGGCGACGAGGCGCTTTGCAAGGAATGTCTGGCGGGTGAAAACGGCGAATGCAAGTACACCGCCGAGGTGATCGCGCCGATCATCTCCGAAGGGGACCCGATCGGGGCGGTGATGTTGATTTCCAGGGAACCCGGAGCGAAGATGGGCCAGTTGGAGTTAAAACTTTCCGAAACGGCAGCAGGATTCCTGGCGAAACAAATGGAACAATAATGGCCGAAAGGCCATTTTTTTTTGCCTCGGGGGTAATCATGGCGACTGGCGTGTTTATTGCCGGATTGGGGCCGGGGGCCGTCTCGGATGTTCCGGCGGGTCTGGTGGGGGAGTTGGCCCGTTGCGACCGGGTATTTCTGCGCACCGCCCGGCACCCAGTGGTGCCCTGGCTTCTGGAGCAGGGTCTCCGGTTTGAAGCCTTTGACCGGTACTACGAGGACGGTGACACGTTCGAGGCAGTGTACCGGAGAATCGCCGCGACGGTGATCGACGCGGCGCGGCGGGAGACGGTGGCTTACGCCGTACCCGGGCATCCTCTGGTGGCTGAGGAGGCGACCCGCTTGATTCTGGATGGAGCCCGGCGGGCCGGACTTGAAACCCGGGTGCGGCCGGCCTTGAGTTTTCTGGACGCTCTGTTCGCGGCCTTGCGCCTGGACCCGGCCGGGGGGCTTTTGATTGTGGATGCCTTGCAGCCGGCGCTTTTTGAGCCGGTACAGGCCAAGGGAGTGGTGCTGGTCCAGGTTCACGACCGGATGGTGGCCGGTGAGGCCAAAATCCACCTGATGGCCTACTATGCGGACGAACAACCTGTGATGGTCGTCCGGGCGGCCGGCGTCCCCGGACTGGAACGGATCGAGGAAGTCCCGCTTTATGCCCTGGACCGCCTGGACTGGGTGGACCACCTGACCTCCGTGTACATCCCGCCCGTTGCTCAATTCCGCCGGACCTACGACTTGACCCCCCTGGTGGGCATCATGGCCACACTCCGCGGCAAGGACGGTTGCCCCTGGGACCGGGAACAGACCCACCACTCCATCGGGCGTTACCTGATTGAGGAAGCATATGAGGTTCTGGACGCCATAGAACGGGAAAACGTGCATAGTCTCTGTGAAGAATTGGGAGACTTATTGTTGCAGATCGTTTTCCACGCCCAGATGGCCAGAGAAGAGGCAAGTTTCGACATGAACGACGTAGTCCGGACGGTATGCGACAAGATGGTCCACCGTCACCCCCACGTGTTCGGCCGGGAAAAAGTGCGGGATGCGGATGAGGTGCTGACCAACTGGGAAAGGCTTAAACGCAAGGAGAAGCAAGACGCCGGTGAGTCTTGCCTGGCGGGGGTTCCCCGGAGATTGCCGGCACTGCTCCGGGCCGACCGCGTGCAAGAGAAAGCCTCCCGCCTGGGGTTTGACTGGCCGGATCACCACGGGGCGCTGGCCAAGCTGGAAGAAGAACTGGGCGAGTTTCGGGAAGCGCTGGACGCCGGGGACCGGGACCGGATCATTGAGGAACTTGGGGACCTTCTGTTTGCTACGGTAAACGTGTCCCGCCTGATTAAAGTCGATGCGGAGGAATGCCTGCGCCATACGGTGGACAAGTTCGCCCGCCGCTTTGCGCAAATCGAGGAAAGATGCCGGGTGTCGGGGCGGAAACCAGACCAGGTCTCGCTTTCGGAGATGGATGACTGGTGGGAGGAAGCAAAAAAGTTGGAGAAATCCTAGGAAAACTTTGCTGGCGGGCAGGAAAAGCTGCAAAGTAAAAGAATAGTAGAGAACCAATAACCCTAAAAACTTGAAGGAGGGCATCGCCGTGAACAAGGCTGAACTCATTTCGAGTGTCGCCGAAAAAACGAACCTGACCAAGAAGGATGCCGAAAAAGCGCTTTCCGCAATGCTTGAAAGCATTAGGGAGGCCCTTTCCGCCGGGGACAAGGTTCAGCTTGTCGGGTTCGGCACTTTTGAGACCCGGGAGAGAGCGGCTCGTAAGGGGAGAAATCCTCAGACCGGCGAGGAGATCGACATCGCGGCCACGAAGGTTCCGGTTTTCAAGGCCGGAAAGGAGTTGCGGGAGTCGGTCGGCAAGTAAAGGAGACCCGTGCGGCTAGACAAGTTCCTGAAGGTGTCACGCCTGATCAAGCGCCGTGCCCTGGCCAAAGAAGTGTGCGACCAGGGGTTGGTTACCGTGAACGGGCGGCTTGCCAAGGCCGGGACCCCGGTGAACCCGGGAGATATTGTGCGGGTGCAATTGGGTTCCCGTAATCTTTATTTTGAGGTCCTGAGGCTGGATGAGCACGTGCCGGCCGGATCGGCGGCTGATTTATACCGTCCACTCGACAATGGGAAAGTAAGTGGGCCGGGGTGACAACCTCTAGTTTGGTGTTGCCTGTTGAGGTTTAAGGAAGGGTTGAGTCAAGGCCCTTCCTTAGATTATTTATTGTGTCGGCCGCCGATAAACGGCGGCCTGCCTTTTTAGCATATCATCCCCGGGACGGGGCATATCCATTAGGTATCAATACACACTTGCGCCAACAACCGGAGGGGGGGCGGGATGTGAACGAGGAAGCCAGGCACCGGATCGAAGTAGGGCAGCGCAAGGAGACCAGGGTCGATGGGGTGCGGCACGTGGAGAGTTTTACCGAGCAAGAAATCTCGGTCGACACCAATATGGGTCTTCTTGTGCTCGCCGGAGAAGGTCTGAATATCACCCAGCTCGATCTGGAAGCGGGGAAGCTCCAGGTGGAGGGCTATATCAACAGCATCGAGTATAAGGAGGCTGGATACCGGAAAGCCCGCCGCGGCAAGAAGCTTCTGGGCCGCATTCTGAAATAGCGCAGGAGCGCTGTTTGCCCGCGGGATGAAGGGGGGTCCGGCCTTGTCTCTGGAGACCCAGTTCGCCGTCTTTCTCTTATCAATCGTGATCGGGACGGGAGCCGCCTTTCTTTTTGATTTCTACCGGGTGGCCAGACTGAGCTTGAGGCTCGGCCGGTGGGGTACCGGTGTGGGCGACCTGCTCGCCTGGATGGTGCTGACGGTGGTGGTTTTCGGCCTCCTACTGCCGGCCAACTGGGGCGAGGTGCGCTGGTACATCCTGTTGGGGCTGGGCGCGGGGGCGCTCCTGTACCACCGCAGCCTTTCCCGGTTCGGTGCGGCCTGTTGGGAGCGCTTCATCCGTTTTGCCGACCGGCTGATCCGGGTTCTGGCCAGCCCTTTCCTGTTTGCCTGGCGAACGGCGGTTGCCGTGTTCCGGATCGCGGCCCGGTCCCTCGACGGGATACGCGTGCGCCTCCGCCGCCGTCTTCCTCCACCTCCCGAGGACCAGCAGCTATAAGCTGGGGAAGGCTTGAATGCGGGAACCAACCAGGGCTCCGACGAGAGCGGCCAGAATCAACGGGACCCAGAGATTGAAAACGCCCGTAATGTCCGGAGCTGTTTGCTGGTAGGCGGCCACCAGGTCCACCGCCAGACCGCCCACGGCCGGAACCAGACCCAGGAGCAGTTTTTTCCGGGGGGAAAGTTGGGCCACCAGGAACCCCATCAACGACGCGAACAACAGCAGCACCGGCATTGTGTGCCCCCGCTCCGCGGTGATGTAGAGCAGCGCGGTGGCGAAAGCCAGGAATATCAGCAGTTGCGGCCAGGGGATGTTCTTCTTGCGTCGCATGGTTATCTCCTCATCAGGCGGCGCCACAGTACGAACAAAAGGCCGGCGCCCAGGGCAAAAAACAGTATGATGGCACCGATGGCCAGTACCAGGCAGACGGCAACCAGACCGGCCACGGCCAAGACAGCCAGGGCCAGCGGGGAAAAAGGCCTGGTGTTCTTGTAGTAGTAAAAGCGACCCTGCCAGGTCCCGTTCTCCGGCCTGCGAGGTCCTCCTTGGGTCTTCCGCTTTTCAGGGACGTACTCCACGATCATTTCGGGTTTCCGATCTTTCCCCCGGTCTTGATCGTTCATGATACACACTCCTCAGCCTGTGCCCTAAACAAGCATTCAGAACCCATCATCGAGTGCCGTTTGCTCGTCAAGGTCATTCTTAACGTACCATATTCCTTAATTCTTCTGCATGTTAGGGGGTTTCTCCTTCCAGGGATCCTTTCTCGGCACCAATGCCCCGTGGAAGCGCCAACCGGATAGAGGGTTCCCAATAACGCCACCGGACAGGCCGGTCAAGCCAGTCCAAACGTGGTTCATTCTGCACAGGATATGAGCATGATGGTGCAGCAGGTGGGCCAGCTGGCGCAAGATCTAGCGAAACGGGCTGATGATCTGCGCGAATCTGTAAAAGTCTTCAAGCTTTAATAGTCGGATTGTCGTTCGGCACTGCCGATGACCTTCATTCCCGATTATCCCCGGGCCTTACCCCTTATGGCGGGCCCGAGTATTTTATTTATTTTTTGGAATTTTTTTTACTGCACGGCAGGGAAATCCTTGCTTTAATAGAATAGCAACACTTAATTTCTGTAGTCAAATTGTACACACACTGTGGACAAGGCCGTGGATAAGCGGTGCAGATCGAAATCAGAGGCGCCGAGCGCCTCAGCCTTCGTGAGCGCCAGGTGGTAGCGCTCAAGGAACTCGGCTATTCCAACGGTGCCGTGGCGAAGAAGCTAGGCTTGAGCCCGAGCACCGTGGCCACCCTTTTCAACCGGGCCCGAACCAAGGGTTACCAGGTGGTGCTGGTCATCAGCGGCGACCCGCTGGGCATCTTCGGTGAAGAGGAAGGAGGTGAGCCCGACAGTGCAGACGACGACGGCTAGGCGCCGGTTCAACCCGGTGAAGAGCAGGCTGCCGGTTATGCTCCTGATCGTCCTGCTGACCTATTTCTCAGTGTCTCTCGGCTTCCAGTTGAACAAGCTCTGGACCATGCAGAACTCGATCATGGAGATGAAGGATCAGGTGGTACAACTGCGGAGCCAGAATGAATACCTGTGGGAACGCCTAACCATACTGCAATCGGAGGGTTACATCGAAGAGACGGCCCGGGAGCGCCTGGGCCTGATCAGGCCGGGGGAAGTGCGGATCGTGCCGGTGCTTCCGGAGGACAGTGGCGGTCAGATACCGGACCGGAGTATCAAAGACTGAGAAAAGAGGATATTTGTACCGGTTAGGCGAAATGTTAAGCAACATCCGGACCACGTCTGCCGTGCCCGGGAGGGGGCGTGTACAGGCGGTGAACATAAAAAGGAACAAGAAGAAATACCGGCCAACGCTGCGTATCAGGGTGCGCCGCACGCTCGGCTTCGTGCTGGGGGTTTTTTTCCTCGTCCTTATTGACTTTGGCTACCATATCCTACCTGGGTTGACCAGAAGATTCAAGAGAAAAACCAAGTAAGCCTCCGGATGAACCGGGGGCCTACGTTGGTTGACCGGGCGCCAATTATTAAGCGTACTACTCGAAGTCAGGGAATGACCTTGTTCAACGGGTACTCAATGATATCTTGGGCTCCGGCCCTTTTCAGGATCGGGATCAGGTCCCGCACCTGCTGCTCGTTCAGGATGGTCTCGATGGCGACCCAGTCGCTGTTGAACAACTGGGAGACAGTCGGGTGTTTCATTGCGGGGAGCACGCCGAGCACGGCGTCGATCCGGTCTCCCGGGACGTTCATCTTCAGCCCGACCATGTTCTCGGCCCGGAGGGCCCCGGTTAGCAGGACAGTGAGATTCAGTAGTTTCTCGCGTTTCCAAGGATCGGCCCAGGCAGCCCGGTTGGCGTGCAGTTTGGTGTTGGACTCCAGGATGACGGCCAGAATCCGCAGGTTGTTAGCCCGCAGCGAACTCCCGGTTTCGGTCAGGTCGGCGATGGCGTCAACCAGATTGGGCACTTTAACCTCGGTGGCACCGTAGGAATACTCAACAATGGCCTCCACGCCCTGCGCCGCCAAATACCGGCGGGTCACGTTCACCAGTTCGGTGGCGATCCGCTTGCCCTGCAGGTCGCGCACTTCTCTGATATCGCTGTCGTTGGCCACCGCCAGGACCAAGCGTACCGGCCGCTGAGACCGTTTGCTGTAGATTAGGTCGGCCACCTCGACCACATCGGCCTCGTTTTCCATGATCCAGTCGAGGCCGCTCAAGCCGGCGTCGAGTACGCCCTCGTGCACGTAGCGGGGAATCTCCTGGGCCCGCATCAGCAGGATTTCGAGTTCAGGGTCGTTTACGGCCGGGTAGTAGGAGCGGGAATTAACCTGCAAGTCGTAGCCCGCCTTCTTGAACAGTTGGAAGGTCTTCTCCTGCAAGCTCCCCTTGGGCAGTCCGAGACGCAGTTTCAATGTATTTGGTCCTCCTTGGGTGATGATTATTGCCACGTGCCGCACATGCTTATGTATACCGGAAAAAAGCGGAACCGTCAACCGGACCTTGAGAGGTGGGAGGCGGGATGTGAGAGGTGAGAAGTGAGAAGTGAGAAGTGGGAGGGAAAGAGAGGTACCAGGCACTTAACTTATTTTGCCGGGATGCTGGTCAAGAAAACTCAAAGGGGCAATCCCCGAAAAAGGTGTCAGACACCTTTTTCTTTCCAAGAAGATCAGATCTGGGTTTCTATGTCCTGGTGTACACTATTATTGTCAGGGCTGATAAGTACCGGCACCCGGGAGGGAAAGCAGTTGACTACCTTGGTCGGCGTGATCGACATCGGCACCAACTCCACCCGGCTGTTAATCGCCCGGGTATCGGCCAAAGGGCGGCTGGACGTCGTCCGGACGGCGTTGACCACCACCCGCCTGGGTGAAAGTTTGGCCGGCGGCGTGCTCCTGGACCGGGCCATGGCCCGGACGATCGACTGCCTGGTCGGGTACCGGGCGGCGCTTGCCGAATACGGGGCGGACGAGGTGGTGGTGGCGGCCACCGCGGCCGTCCGCGAGGCGGCCAACCGGGACGAATTCCTGAGGCGGGTGATGGACGCCACCGGCTTCAAGGTGCGGGTGCTCTCCGGGCCCGAGGAGGCGGCCTACGGATTCCTGGGGGTGGTTTCAGGCCTGGACCTGGACCCGGCCGATATTGTGGTCGCCGATGTCGGGGGGGGCAGCACCGAGTTTGTCTGGCTCGAGGAAGGGTCGCCGGCCTGCCGGAGCCTGCCCGTCGGCGCGGTGCGGATGACCGAGAAGCCCCACACCGACGCCGAAATCGCCGCCCTGATCCGCCCGCTGGTGGACGAGATGCGCGGGCGGGACGCCCGGCAACTGGTGGGGGTGGGCGGGACGGTCACCACCCTGGCGGCCATGGTGCTCGAACTGGACGTCTACGACCCGGAGCGGGTCCACGGTATGAAACTGGACCGGGCAGCGGTCCACCGGCTCTCGGTGCGCCTGGAGGCAGCCGGACTGGCCGAGCGGAAACGCATGCCGGGACTGCAGCCGGAGCGGGCCGACATTATCCCGGCCGGGGCACGGATCGTGCATTGCATCATGCAGGTGCTTGAAGCGCCCGACCTGATCGTGAGCGAGGCCGACATTCTTCACGGACTGGCTCTGTACGGTCATCCGGTTGTCGAAAGAAAAACGGAGTAGATTAACCCAATCTGACAGGAATCTCCCAGGACGTATATTACAATAAAGTTAAATTCCATGTTCTGGGAGTTGAGCAAGTGGCCGATCATTCGAACGCCTATCAGGTACGGCAGCGAACCGGCGAATGGGCCGGAGTGGGTATTCCGCGCCGCTATCGCCGCCGGCCGCCCATCCGGCCGGCCTGGGGACGGGCCCTGGATCTACTGCACTGGCAGAAGCTAGGGCTTATTATTTTGGCCTTCTTCCTGGGCCGGACCGTGCTGCTCGGGGAACTCAGCCCCTTTGTGATTGCCTTTGCGGGCGTGGCCGTCCACCTCTTTGGACCCTGGGGCTGGCCGGCGGTGTTCGCCGGTATCGCCGGGCAAGCCACGGTCCTGATTTGGTCCGAACTGGCGCCGGTGCTTCTGGTCCTGGGCGCCGTCGGGCTGGGCCTCAGGACGATTCCGGCCGACTTCCGGCGGCCCCGGGTGGCGGTGGCGGTACTGGTCGCGACGGCGACGGTGGTGATCAAGGGTTCATACCTGGCCTTTTCAGGAGCGGTGCTGTACGAGTACGTGGCCGTGTTCTTCGAAAGCCTGCTGGCCGGGACGCTCGCCTACGTGTTCCTGATCGCGCTTTCACCGCGTTCCCGCCCGCTGACAGTGGAAAATTTCTTTTGTGTACTGGTGCTCCTGGCGGCGGCGGTGGCCGGCACCGGAAACCTGGGCTGGGGCCTGTTCTCACTGCACGGCTTCCTGAGCAAGTTTACAATCCTGGTCGCCGCCGGGTTGGGCGGGGCCGGGTTGGGTGCCGCCGCCGGGGCGGTGGTGGGGATCATCCCCGGTATCGCCTACACCGTGATGCCGGCGGTCGCGGGGGTGTACGCTTTTGCCGGATTTCTGGGCGGCGCCTTCCGGCACTTCGGCAAGCCGGGGGTGGCCGCCGGTTTTCTGCTGGGCAACATTCTGCTGGCGGTATACATCGGTGAGCACCGGGAACTGGTGGGAGTACTGGCGGAGGCCGGGGCGGCGGCGGCCCTATTCGCGGTGATTCCGGCGAAGTGGTATCAGGAGCTGCGCTCCCTGATTCCGGGCGGGATCGCCGGTACGGCCGTTTCCGAGGAGCGGATCCAGGAGTTGGTCCGGAACAGGGTGCGCAGCTGGGCCCGCATGTTTGCAGAGCTGGCCCGCACCTTTGCCCAGGTTTCACCTGCGGGGCTGGAGCCCGGAACCGAAAAACCGTTGCGTGAGCTGTTGAACGAGGTCGGGAACCGCATCTGCAAGGACTGCAACCTGCACCGGAGTTGCTGGGAGCGGGACGCGGATCGCATCAACGAGCAATTCGCAGCCACGCTGGCTCAGGTTGAGGCTTCCGGCCGGGTGGGCCCGGAGGACTTCCCGGAAGAAATCCGGCGGAAATGCCTGCGGCAAAAGGAAATGGCGGTCGCTCTCACCTGCCTTTACGAGACCTACCGGGTGAACCGGTACTGGTACCGGAGGCTGGTAGAGAGCCGCGAAGTCGTGTCCGAACACTTGCGCGGCCTGTCCCGGATTATGAACAACCTGGCCACCGAACTGTGCAGCGCCGTGGAACGGGCCGGCCAGCTGGAAGGCCTGCTGCGCCGGAAGCTGCGGGAGTTAGACGTGCCCGTCCACCGCATCGAAACCCGGCACCGGGAAGACTCCCGGTTGGAGATCATCATCAGCCGCCCCTCCTGCCGGAGTGAACTGGCCTGCCGGTACGTGGTGGCCCCGCTGGTTTCACGGGTGGTCGGCCAGCCGTTCATGGTCAGCGACACCAGTTGCACCCGGGAGGAGAACGCTGCCGACTGCACCTTCCGGCTGCAGCCGGCCCTCCGCTACCGGGTGGCGGTCGGGCTGGCCCAGGTGGGTAAGGCCGGGAGCACCATATCGGGGGATACCGCCTCCTACCTGGAACTGGAATCCGGAAAATTCTTCCTGCTTTTGAGCGACGGGATGGGAGTGGGTTCTCAGGCCGCGCTGGAAAGCAGCACCACTGTTTCCCTGCTCGAGCACATGTTCCGGGCCGGCTTCGGCAAGGATATGGCCGTGAAAATAGTGAACTCGATCCTGCTTCTGCGGGCGCCGGACGAGAGTTTCGCCACCGTGGACCTGGCGGTCATTGATCTCTACACGGCGCAGGCCGAATTCATTAAGATCGGGGCGGCGCCGGGTTTCGTGGTCGGCGCCAACACGGTGAGTGTGATTGAGAGTACCGCTCTGCCGGTGGGCATCATCAAGGAGATCGACTTCACCCCGGTGGTGTGCGGACTGGCGGCGGGCGACCTGGTGGTGATGGTCACCGACGGGGTGCTGGACTGCTACCGGGGTCCGCTGGAGAAGGAAACGTGGCTTGGGGAGCTTCTCCGGGACCTGCCGCGGACCGATCCCCAACGGTTGGCCGAGCTGATACTGCAGCAGGCCCGGCACGCCGCCGGCAAGAGCATTCCCGACGACATGACGGTCCTGGTCGGGAGAATGGAAGAGGCTGGGCCTTAGCGGGTCCGAGAAAGAGGAAAACATTCGCCCACGTGGAATGCGTACAGGACAACTTTTCTTTTTTTCTTAAGGGTACGGGTGGGCGTCATGGACCTGCAGGACCGGGTACAACAGTACATACTCCGGCACCGGATGCTGGAGCCGGGAATGGGCGTACTGGTAGGAGTTTCCGGGGGCCCGGACTCGGTGGCCCTGCTGGACGTCCTTTACGGCTTGCGTGCCGTATTGGGTATTTCCATCACGGTGGCCCATCTGAACCACCGGCTGCGGGGCGCCGAGGCCGAAGCGGACGCCCGTTACGTTCGGAAACTGGCCGAAAAGTTCGGTCTGCCTTGTATCGTCGAGGAATGTGACGTGCCGACCTTTCGGAAAGCCGAACGTCTCTCCATCCAGACGGCAGCGCGGGAACTCCGGTATGAGTTCTTTGCCCGGGCGGCCCGGGAGACCGGGGCCCGGCGGGTGGCCCTCGGCCACCACGCGGACGACCAGGCGGAGACCATCCTGCACCACTTTCTCCGCGGCACCGGACCGGCCGGCCTGGCCGGCATCGCGCCGGTCAGGGGCCTTTTCATCCGGCCCCTGCTCGGCATCCGGCGCCGGGAGATCGAAGCCTACTGCCGCGCCCGGGGTCTCGACCCCCGGCTTGACCCTTCCAACCTCGATCCCGTCTACACCCGGAACCGGCTGCGGGCCGAACTCCTGCCCCTGCTTGAAACCGAATACAACCCGAATTTGGTGACGGCCCTGTTGCGCCTGGGCGAGATCTGCCGGGCGGAAAACGACTACATGGAGGAACAAACGGAGACCATCTTCCGGCGATCGGCTGCGCCGACGGACGGCTGTGTCCGGCTCGACGCGGATAGGGTGGCCGCCCTGCCCCCGGCGATCGGGCGGCGGATGATCCGCAGGGCGTGGTCGGAGCTGGCCGGGGACCCGGGGGCGCTCGATTTCGACCATGTGGAACGGGTCCTCGAACTGGCCCGCGCCGCGGCCGGCGGCAAACGGCTGGACCTGCCGCGGGGAATTCGGGTGGAAAGACAGTTTGCCGCGCTGGTTTTCAGCCTAGGCCCCGACCCGGCCGAATACGGAGCGTGGCACTATGTGCTGGTGGTTCCCGGTCGGACGGAGCTGCCGGAGGTCGGGCTGCTGATCACCACCGACATCCGGCCCGCGGAACAGGCCTGGCGACCGGAAACGCTCCAACCCGGGCAGGCGGCGGTGGACCTCGACACCCTGACCCTGCCGCTGGTCGTCCGCAACCGCAGGCCCGGAGACGTGTTTTGGCCGCAGGGGGCCGGCGGCCGGATGAAACTGAAAGAGTTCCTGATTAACAATAAAGTGCTCCGGCCGGAGCGGGACCGGATTCCGCTGGTCTTTGACGGCGAGGGCCGCCTGGTCTGGGTGGCCGGCTACCGGATCGCCGAGTTCTGCAAGCTGACCCCCGGGACCCGTTCGGTGCTGCTCCTGACCGTCTCGGAGCCCGGCCCCGGCGTGGTTTGAACTTTGTTGAAAGTGGAAATAAAATGTGATAATATACCCCTGTTGTGGACCAACTAGTGAGCGTCCGAAGGGAGTGGACTTGTTGAACCGGGTTATCAAGAACCTGAGTATATACATCCTGATTGTTCTGGTGGTTATCGCCCTGCTCAAATACAGCTCCCCGGGTCCCACCGACGTAAAAACCCTTGACTATAACGAGTTTTTCCGGGCCGTGAACAACGGTCAGGTGGCGTCCGTGGTGATCAAGACGGACAACGAGACCAACATCATCACGGGCCGTTTGCGGGATGGTACCAGTTTTGAAACCAAAGGTCCCGGCAGCCACCAGGCTCTGTTGACGCTGCTCGTTGAAAAGAACGTTAATTGGAAGCAGGAGTTGCCGGACCGGCCCAGTTGGCTGACGACCATGTTTATGTCGTTCCTGCCCATCCTGCTTTTGGTCGGGTTGTTCTTCTTCCTCATGCAACAGACGCAAGGCGGGGGCAGCCGGGTGATGTCGTTCGGCAAGAGCCGGGCCAAACTGCACACGGAGGAGAAAACCCGGGTTACTTTTTCCGATGTGGCCGGGGTGGACGAGGTTAAGGAGGAACTCCAGGAACTGGTCGAATTCCTCAAGGAACCCCGTAAGTTCAGCGAGATCGGGGCCCGGATTCCCAAGGGCGTCCTGCTGTTCGGGCCGCCCGGCACCGGCAAGACCCTGTTGGCCCGGGCGGTAGCCGGGGAAGCCGGCGTCCCCTTTTACAGCATCAGCGGTTCGGATTTCGTGGAGATGTTCGTGGGCGTTGGGGCGTCCCGGGTTCGGGACCTGTTTGAGAACGCCAAGAAAAACGCCCCGTGCATCGTGTTTATCGACGAGATCGACGCGGTCGGCCGCCAGCGCGGCGCTGGCCTCGGCGGCGGTCACGACGAGCGGGAGCAGACCTTAAACCAGTTGCTGGTGGAGATGGACGGGTTCAGCCCCACCGAGGGGATCATCGTCGTCGCCGCCACCAACCGTCCGGACATCCTGGACCCCGCCCTGCTGCGGCCCGGACGTTTCGACCGGCAGATCATCGTCACCCAGCCGGACATCAACGGCCGCCGGGAGATCCTGGCCGTGCACGCCCGGAACAAGCCGCTGGCGGACGACGTCGAATTGGACGTGATTGCCCGTCGTACCCCGGGTTTTTCCGGGGCCGATCTGGAAAACCTGATCAACGAGGCCGCCCTGCTGGCGGCGCGGGCAAACAAAAAGCGCATTGGCATGGAAGAACTCGAAAATGCTATTGAACGGGTGATCGCCGGGCCGGCCAAGAAGTCCCGGGTGATCAGCGACTACGAAAAGAAGCTCGTGTCCTACCACGAGTCCGGTCACGCGCTGGTCAGCTACTTCTTGCCGAACAGCGATCCGGTGCACAAGATCTCGATCATCCCGCGGGGGCGGGCCGGGGGCTACACTCTCCTCTTGCCCAAGGAGGAGCGGTACTACGCGACCCGTTC
Source organism: Candidatus Desulforudis audaxviator MP104C (assembly GCF_000018425.1). GTDB lineage: Bacteria > Bacillota > Desulfotomaculia > Desulfotomaculales > Desulforudaceae > Desulforudis > Desulforudis audaxviator. The sequence continues at coordinate 91,180 of NC_010424.1, forward strand.
GCAGCTCCTGGACCAGATCACGATGCTGCTGGGCGGCCGGGTGGCCGAGGAGTTGGTGCTGGAGGAGATCAGCACCGGTGCTCAGAACGACCTGGAGCGCGCCACCGAAATCGCGCGAAAGATGATTATGGAATATGGGATGAGCGACGAACTGGGGCCGCTGACTTTGGGCCGGCGGCAGGATACGCCTTTCCTGGGGCGCGACCTAGCCCGCGACCGGAACTACTCCGAAGAGGTGGCCAGCGCCATCGACCAAGAGGTACGCCGGATCATCGACGAGTGTTACCGGCGGGCGGAGGCTATCCTGACCGACAATATGCAGGGGCTGCACCAGGTGGCCACCACGCTGTTCGATAATGAGACCATTGAAGGCAAAGAGTTCGAGGCGTTGATGGAGGCGGCCACCGGCGCGGCAAGGCCGGAAGCGGCCCGGCACGGGGTGGCCCAGCAAGGAGGAGCGTAAGTTTGGACAGAACCTTTGTGATGGTGAAACCGGACGGCGTCCAGCGGGGGCTGGTGGGCGAGGTGATCACCCGGTTTGAGCGCCGCGGCTTCAAGCTGGTGGCACTCAAACTGCTCTGGATCGACCGGGGTTTGGCGGAGCGGCATTACGAGGAACACCGGGGCAAGCCCTTTTTTGACGAACTGGTCCGGTACATTACCTCCGGTCCGGTCGCGGCCATGGTTCTGGAGGGCAGGGAAGTGGTCACGACGGTCCGCGAGATGATGGGGGCCACCCAGCCGGCCAAGGCGCTGCCCGGCACGATACGCGGCACCTACGGCATCGACGTCGGCCGGAATATCGTCCACGGTTCCGATTCGGCGGCCAGCGCCGCGCGGGAGATCGGGCTTTTCTTTGCGGACGGGGAACTGATCGAGTACGAGCGGGCGCTGGACCCCTGGATTTACGAAAGATGACGTTTAGGACGGACCTGGAGATCGCCCAGGCGCACCAGATGATACCCATTACCGATCTGGCAGCTTCAATCGGCCTGTCGGAGGAAGACATTGACCTGTACGGGCGGTACAAGGCCAAGATCGGCCTGCATGTACTGGAAAAGTTCAAGGAACGACCGGCCGGCAGACTGATCGACGTCACGGCCGTCACCCCCACCCCTCTTGGCGAAGGAAAAACCCTGACCACCATCGGATTGACTCAGGGTCTAGGCCGGATCGGTAAACGGGCGGCCTGCACCCTGCGCCAGCCTTCCATGGGCCCGGTGTTCGGGATCAAAGGCGGTGCCGCCGGGGGCGGGTACGCCCAAGTGGTGCCCATGGAGGACCTTAATCTGCATTTCACCGGCGACATCCACGCGGTGGGGCAGGCCCACAACCTGCTGGCCGCCATGCTCGACGCCTCGCTTTATCACGGCAACCCGCACGATATCGACCTGCACACGATCACCTGGACACGAGTCATGGACGTGAACGACCGGGCCCTGCGGGACGTGGTGGTGGGCCTGGGGGGACCGGTCAACGGCTATCCCCGGGAGGCTGCCTTTGAAGCGACGACCGCTTCGGAGGTCATGGCCGTTCTCGCGCTTGCCGACGGCATCCAGAACCTGCGCCAGCGCCTGGGGCGGATAGTGGTGGGCTTCAACCGAAAAGGCCACCCGGTCACGGCCGAGGACCTTCAGGGTGCCGGGGCGATGGCGGTGATTCTCAAGGAAGCGGTCAAGCCCAACCTGATTCAGACGCTGGAGGGACAGCCCTGCATCGTGCACGCCGGACCGTTCGCCAACATCGCCCACGGGCAGTGTTCGGTGCTGGCCGACCGGATGGCGTTGAAACTGGTCGATTACGTGGTGACCGAAAGCGGGTTCGGCGCGGACCTGGGAATGGAAAAATTCATGGACATCAAGTGCCGGCAGTCGGGGCTCCGGCCCGACTGCGTGGTGGTCACCTGCACGATACGGTCCCTGAAGATGCACGGCGGTGTCGGCCGGATCATCCCCGGCAAGCCCCTGCCCGAGGAGATCAGGCGGGAGAACCCGGCCGCGGTCGCGGAGGGGTGCCGAAACCTGGCGCACATGATCAAAATCGCCCACTATTACGGGGTGCCGGTGGTGGTCGCCGTGAACCGTTTCCTCGAGGATACGGACGCCGAGGTTGAGACCGTGCTCCGGGAGGCGGTGCGCGCCGGGGCCCTGAGCGCGCATCCGGTCACCGCCTGGGCGGAAGGCGGGGCGGGAGCCGTCGACCTCGCCGCCGGTGTTGTGTCGGCCTGCGAGCGGGGCGGGGAGTTCCGCCTGCTTTATCCGGATGAACTGTCAATCAAGGAAAAAATCGAGGTGCTCGCCCGGCGGGTCTACAACGCGGACGAGGTGGCCTACGAGCCCCTGGCCGAGAAAAAGATCGCCCGCTTCGAAGAACTGGGCTGGGGGCGGCTACCGATCTGCATGGCCAAGACGCACCTGTCCATCTCCCACGACCCCATGCTGCGGAACGTACCTTCGGGGTATGTGTTTCCGATCCGGGACATCCGGGTATCGCTCGGCGCTGGGTTTTTGTATCCCTTGGCCGGGGCGATGCTTACCATGCCCGGCCTGCCCTCCCGGCCCGCCGCCTTCGGGATTGATATCGACGAGCGCGGACGGGTAAAGGGGCTGTTTTGAGGGGGAAGAATTCAGGAGTCAGAATACAGATTCAAGAAGGAGAAGGACGGAGTTAGGCGATAGGGAAAGCATTTTGAGAGCAATCACGGGCCTTGATCCCGAATTATATTTTCGGAAGACTCCCAGCCGGCGGACATTGTTGACATATGCCCGTTAGCTGCGTATAATTCGGGTGTAAGGAGAGAATAGCCGATGGGAAGACCGCCAAAATGCCGCCGGGTTGAGTTCATCCCCCAGTGCACCTACTTCAAACCGGCCGGGATTCCCTTGTGGAACCTGGAGGAAGTGGGTCTGGCGGTGGAAGAAGTGGAAGCGTTGCGTCTCAAGGACCTGGAAGGGTTGGAGCAGGAGGATTGCGCCGAGCGCATGGGGATTTCACGTCCCACTTTCCAGCGGATTCTAACCGGTGCGCGTTCCAAGGTGGCCCAAGCCCTGGTAACGGGCAGGGCGATCCGGGTGGAGGGCGGGAACTTCGAGTACGTGGCGCGGCGCTTGCGCTGCACCGGGTGCCGGGCGGAATGGGAACCGGATCCCAGCGACTTGAACGAGCAACAATGCCCGAAATGCGGCGGCAAGGAACTCATGACCCGGCCCGAGCGGTGCTCTCGCCCGAAGCGGGGCGCCGGCAAATACCGGGTCCCGAAGAAAAGGTAGAAAAAACATCGTGGGAGGAGTGTCTTGATGGCTGCCGACAAGAATAACGGTGGTGCCTGCGGGGTTACCGGGGGCGGGGGCTGCCCGAGTAGCGCGGCCTGCAGTATGCCCGAGGCCCGGACCTGCGGTCAGTCCGCGCCGAGGTCGCACGTGCTGGAGCCGAACCCGCAGTCCGCGGTGAAAAACGTGATCGCGGTAATGAGCGGCAAGGGCGGCGTGGGCAAATCCGCGGTGACGGCGCTTCTGGCCGTGACCCTGGCGCGTCAGGGTTACAAGGTCGGCATCCTGGATGCCGACCTGACCGGACCGAGCATCCCCAAGATCTTCGGTCTTCACGAACGGCCGGAACTGGAAGAGGAGTCGATCAAGCCGGTAAAGACCCGTATTTACGGTATCGGCGTCATCTCGATCAACCTGCTCTTGGAGCGGGAGGACGAACCGGTGATCTGGCGGGGCCCGATCATCGCCAGCGCCATCCAGCAGTTCTGGACCGAGGTCGGATGGGGTGAACTCGACTACCTGCTGGTTGATCTGCCGCCCGGGACGGGCGATGCACCCCTTTCCGTGATGCAGTTCTTGCCGGTGAGCGGCGTGGTGATGGTTGCCGCGCCCCAGGAGTTGGCGGTGTTGGTGGTGCGCAAGGCGGTGCGGATGGTCAGGAAGTTACATATTCCGATCATCGGGTTTGTCGAGAACATGAGCTACACCGTGTGCCCGAAGTGCGACGAGAAACTGGAACTATTCGGTTCGTCACAGGCCGAAAGCGTGGCCGACAGCACCGGCCTGCGTCTGCTGGCCCGGATACCGCTCGATCCAAGGCTGTCCACCTTGAGCGACCAGGGCGAGGTGGAAAAATACGAAACCGAAGTCCTGGCGCACGTGCCAGCCCACCTGGACGAGATAATGAACCGGAGGCTGGAAAACCCGGGAATGCCAAGCTGAAGACAGTATTGGACAAAGACATTTCAAGAATGAATTGACAGTGAAAAAGGATGGGATTATACTGAAGGACAAGGGGGACCTTGTCCTTCGGCGATTGCCGGGTTGGATTCAGGTTCCAATCCGGTTTTTTTGTTCTCCGTATTCTCATCAGTCAGTTATCGTAGTTCGTTTTCCGGAGGGGGGGATGGAGCCGCACTTTGGTTGGTTTTCCAGCGGGCGGAGAGTGTGTTTCGAGTTCTCAGCCCGGCCTGCGTGCCGGGACGTTCTAAGGGAGGACGGGTGTGATACGGTATGCCAGATAAAATCGGATCGGTAATGGTAGTTGGCGGTGGTATCGCCGGCGTACAGGCTTCACTAGACCTGGCGGAAGCCGGATACTACGTGTACCTGGTCGAGGCCTCCACGGCCATCGGCGGCACCATGGCCCAACTGGACAAGACTTTCCCCACCAACGACTGTTCGATGTGTATCCTGTCGCCGAAGCTCGTGGAGTGCGACCGGCATCCGAACATCGAGATCATTACCCTGGCCAACCTGATTGATCTGCAAGGTGAGGCCGGGAACTTCAAAGCGACGGTATTCCAGAAACCGCGTTACGTGGATGCCGACAAGTGCGTCGCTTGCGGCGACTGTGCCGCTAAGTGTCCGGTCAAGGTTTCGGACGAATTCAACGAGGGACTGGAGATCCGGAAGATCATCGCCAACAAGTACCCGCAAGCGGTCCCGAACACCTACGCGATCACCCATCCCGAAAAGTGCCTGTACCTGACCAAGGGCGTGCAGACCGGCAAGCCGGTGTGTCTGCTCTGCCAGAAGGCGTGCGGCAAGGACGCCATCAACTGGGAGGACAAAGAGAAGACCTTCTCCCTCGACGTTGGTGCCGTCATTCTCGCCCCCGGTTTCGACGAGTTCGACCCCAAGACCATCAAGACCCTGGGTTACGGGACCCTGAAAAACGTGGTCACCAGCATCGAGTTTGAACGTATCCTCAGCGCCTCGGGTCCCTTCCAGGGCCACGTGGTCCGTCCCTCGGACCACCAGGAGGCGAAGAAGGTCGCCTGGATCCAGTGCGTGGGTTCGCGCGACCGGAGCATCGGCTGCAGCTACTGTTCTTCGGTGTGCTGCACCTACGCCATCAAGGAAGCCATGATCGCCAAGGAACACGGGGAAATGGACGCCACCATCTTCTTCATGGATATGCGCACCTACGGCAAGGGCTTTGAGGCCTACTACAACCGCGCCCAGGAAGAGACGGGCATCCGTTTCATCCGTTCCCGCAGCTTTGAACTCGGGCCCGGCAGTTCGGAGCACACGGTCAAGATCCGGTACAGCGATGAGGGCGGCGAGATCAAACACGAGGAATTCGACATCGTCGTGTTGTCGGTCGGCCTGCGGCCTTCCTCAAAGGCGATGGAGACGGCCAAGAGGATCGGTGTGGACCTGAACCAGCACGGTTTCGCGGCGACCACGACCAGCGCACCGGTGGAGACTTCCCGGCCGGGTGTGTTCGTGTGCGGTACCTTCCACGGCCCGATGGACATTCCGACCGCGGTCATGCAGGCCAGCGCGGCGGCCTCCGGTGCGGGCACCCTGCTCGCCGAAGCCCGGGGCACCCTGGTCAAGTCCGAGGAGCCCGTGGCCGAGATGGACGTGAGCGGACAGGAGCCGCGGATCGGCGTGTTCGTCTGCCACTGCGGTATCAACATCGGCTCGACCGTGGACGTTCCGTCGGTGGTGGAGTACATCAAGAACGCCCCGAACGTGGTGTACGCGGAAGAGAACCTATACTCCTGTTCATCCGACACCCAGGACAAGATCAAGGAGATAATCCTGGAGCACAAACTGAACCGTGTGGTGGTCGCGTCCTGCACCCCGCGGACGCACGAGCCCCTGTTCCGGGCCACCTGCGCCTCGGCGGGCCTGAACCCCTTCCTGTTTGAAATGGGCAACATCCGTGAGCACTGCTCCTGGGTGCACATGAAAGACAAGGAAGCGGCCACGGCTAAGGCCAAGGAAATCGTGAACCGGGCGGTGGCCAAGGCCCGCCTGCTGGAGCCCCTGCAGACGGTGACCATCGGGGTCAACAAGGACGCGCTGGTCATCGGCGGCGGTATCGCCGGAATGAACGCCGCGCTGGACCTCGCCAACCAAGGCTTCAAGGTGAGCCTGGTGGAGAAGAGCGACCAGTTGGGCGGTATGGCCCGGCGGATCCACGTGAACCTGGAAGGCATGGATGTCGGCGCCTACCTGGACGGCCTGATCGGCGCCGTTAACGCGAACCCGAACATCACCGTGTACACCGGGGCCAAGATTACGGACGTGTCCGGTTACGTCGGGAACTTCATCACCACCATCGACGTGGGCGGCCAGCCCAAGGACATCGAGCACGGCGCGGTGATCATCGCCATCGGCGGCAAGGAACTGAAGCCGTCCGAGTACTTGTACGGCCAGGACGACCGCGTGCTCACCGGCCTCGAACTGGAAGCTGAACTGGTGAAGGGCACGGACCGGGCAAAGCGGGCCAAGAACTTCGTGATGATCAACTGCGTCGGTTCCCGTGAGCCGGACCGCGTGTACTGCAGCCGGATCTGCTGCAGCGAGTCGGTGAAAAACGCCCTCAAGGCGAAGGCCCTCAATCCCGACGCCAGCGTGTACGTACTGTACCGCGACATGCGCACCTACAGCTTCAAGGAGGATTACTACGAAGAGGCCCGGCGCAAGGGCGTGATCTTCCTGCGCTACGACCCGGCCGGCAAGCCGGTGGTGTCCAACGCGGGCGGCAATCTCACGGTGACCGTGACCGACCCGATCCTCGGCGAGACCTTCGTGATCGACGCCGACCTGGTGGGGCTGGCGGCGGCCACCCTGCCGCCGGACGATTCCAGGGACATCGGTCAACTCTACAAGGTCTGTGGCGACTATGACGGCGGGTTCTTCCTGGAAGCGCACATGAAGCTGCGCCCGGTGGACTTCGCCACCGACGGTGTGTTCGTGGCCGGCCTGGCGCACGGACCGAAATTCATCGAGGAAAGCATCGCCCAGGCCCGGGCGGCGGCGGCGCGTGCGGCGACCGTCCTGACCAAGGACCTGCTGGTTGGCGGCGGCGCGGTGGCCAAGGTGGACAAGGACAAGTGTTCCGGCTGCCGGATCTGCGTCACGGTCTGCCCGTACAGCGCGATCTCCTTCCTGGAGGCGCAAAACGTGGCCGAGGTGAACGAAGTGCTGTGCAAGGGCTGCGGCACCTGCGCGGCGGCCTGCCCGTCGCACGCCGCGGAGCACCAGGGCTTCAAGGACGAGCAGCTCTTCGCGGAAATCGAGGCTTTCCTGGTATAAAGTAAGGCCATTCCGGGCTGCGCGGCCCGCGGTCCGGGACGTGGGTTTCAAATTCGGTTGGTGGAGGGATATGTTCATAATGGAAGCCAAAAAGCTGAGTGAAGTGAGAGACCCCAATTTCAGGGACGAAATATCCCAAAAGATGTGCTTTCACACCGAGGAAGGCAAGTTCGACCTGAACTACTGCCTGGCTTGCGGTACCTGTGCGGCGGCGTGCTACTTCACCGATCTGGTGGAGAACCACGACCCGCGCAAGTTCATGCGCAAGGTCGCCCTCGGGCTGAAGGACGAAGTGCTGAACGACAGGTTCGTCTGGCTGTGCAACATGTGCGGCCGGTGCACCATGCACTGCCCCGGCAAAGTGCCGCTGCCGGCTGTGGTGCGCACGGTACGCGGGCAGTTCGGCCTGACCGCCCCCGGGCGGCTCCAGGAAGTGGCCGACCTGCATATGCGAGTCGGGAACCAGATGGAGATCACCGAAGAGGAGTTCATGGAGACCATCGAGTGGATGCAGGAGGAACTCCAGGAAGAGTTCGGCGACTCGAGCCTGACCATTCCGGTCAACGTGGAGGGCGCCGAGATCCTGTTCCTCCCGCACCCGCGCGAGATCAAGTACTACCCGGAGGACATCAAGAGCTGGACCAAGATCTTCTGGAACGCCAAGGAGAGTTGGACGTTATCCTCCAAGGCCTTCGACGTCACCAACTTCGGGCTGTTCAACGGCCGGGACGACGAGGCCAAGAAGATCATGGACTTTGTGGTGGACGAGATGAGAAGGCTCGGCGTGAAGCGCTGCGTCATGACCGAATGCGGCCACGGGTACTGGGCCTTTGTGTGGGGCAAGAAGGTCTGGTACAAGGAAGGCGAGGTGCCTTGGGAGTTCGAGCACATGGTGGGTTGGATGGCCAACCTGATCAAGACCGGCAAGATTAAGGTCGATAAGACCAAGAACCCCTACGTGGTCACCATTCACGACCCGTGCAACACGGTGCGCAAGGGCGGTCTTATCGAAGAGGGCCGGTACATTTTAGAGAACGTGGCCGAGAAGTTCGTGGACATGTGGCCGAACCGGGAGTACAACTACTGCTGCGGCGGTGGTGCCGGCGCTCTGCCGATGGGCACCGTGGTGAAAAAAGAGCGGATGGCCAAGGGTAAGCTTAAAGCCGACCAGATGATGGCCACCGGCGCCGAGATCTGCTGCGCGCCCTGCCACAACTGCTACGACCAGCTGAACGACATCAATAAAGAATACAACCTCGGAATGAAGATCAAGCACCTGCATCACCTGGTGGAGCACGCCCTGATCTGGCCCGAGGACGGACCCCGGCCGAAGCAGGAAGAAGAGGAGTAACTTCTCCTGTCCGCCGAAGGGCGGGTCCTGAAGAGCGTAACCGTGGGGGCGTGCCGCCCCCACGGTTTCTCGTTACGGTGGAACCGCCATGTGAGAGGTGGGAAAGTCACGGAGTGGTATGACCACTTGGTCGGGTTTCTTTCTCACCTCACACCTCTCATTTGCGCCGGCGGTCTCTACCGGCTATTGCCGCGAGTGGGGAAATAACCGGGTGGTGTGATTGGTATCCCACCCACTAAGGAGAAAAGGCATGCCGCTCCGACTGCTACAGCACAACGCCGCCTACCTCATGCTGTTCATCGCCCCCCTGACCTGGGGGGGGGGTGCTTTTGTGGCCGCCGGTCACCTGCAAGTCTCCGGCCGGCGCTCCGCAGGCCGGCCGGGTTCCGGAGCCGGTGCCCATTTCTTTCCCTGGACCCGACAAACGGGTATAATGGACAAAACCGGCGCGGGATGGGGGAAAGCGCGATGACACACCGGGTCTGGGTCCTGGAGGTAAACAGCCTGGGGGAAGCGAAAAGCGCAGTGGCCGGAGTCGGCGCGGATAAAACCGGGTGCGCCCTGATGGCACCCAAGGCGGTGCACCGCGTGCTCCGCATCACCGGCTTAACCCCGGTTCAGGCGAACATTATCAAGCAGGAAATGCTGGCCTGCGGCGGCGAGGCCGCCGTCGCCCGGGGGACGATAAACCACTCGGTGGCCGAAACCGACGCGCTGCTGATGGGCACCTCAAAACAGTTCGGCGCTTTCCTGAAAAAACTGCGCATGCAGCCGTTCGGCCTGGCCGCTCTGGCCGACAAGATTGAGCGGGTGCTGGACAACTATGAGACCAAGCCCCGCGGGCTGGACTGCCGGGGAAAGTCCCTGCCGCTGGGGGAACGCACCCTGGTGATGGGCATTCTAAACGTCACCCCGGACTCTTTTTCGGACGGGGGTGCATACCTGGACCCGGAGGCGGCGCTCGAACGGGCCCGGGAAATGGCGGGGCACGGCGCCGATCTGATCGACCTCGGTGGTGAATCCACCCGGCCCGGCGCCGAGCCGGTCGGCGTGGAGGAGGAGCTTTCCCGGGTGATGGCGGTTCTGCCGCGGCTGACCCGGGAACTGGATATTCCCGTATCCGTCGACACCAGCAAAACCCCGGTGGCCCGCGCGGCGCTGGAGGCCGGCGCGCACCTGGTGAACGACCAGTGGGCGCTCGCGGACGAAGGGATGGCGGAACTCGTGGCCCGCTACCGCGTACCGGTGGTCCTGATGCACAACCAGCGCGGGACCGAATACCGGGACCTGGTGGGCGACATCACCGCGTACTTTGAGGAACGCCTAGAGAAGGCGAAGCGGGCCGGAATTGCGCCCGGCCAGATCATCCTCGACCCAGGTTTCGGCTTCGGGAAAACACCGGTGCAGAATCTGACCGTACTGCGCCGCCTGCGGGAATTCACCGGTTTAGGGTTCCCGCTCTTGATCGGCACCTCCCGCAAATCCACCATCGGCAAGGTACTGGACCTTCCGGTTGGTGAGCGCCTGGAGGGTACGGCGGCCACGGTGGCTGTGGGCATCTGCCGGGGGGCGGACATCGTGCGGGTGCACGACGTGCGGGAGATGGTCCGGGTCGCCAGGATGACCGACGCCATTGTCCGGGGAGGCGGGGACCAATGAAAGACCGCATCATAATGGAGGGGCTTGAGTTCCACGGCTATCACGGGGTGCTGGATGCCGAACGGGAAATGGGTCAGCCCTTTCAGATCGACCTGGAACTGGTGCTGGACCTGGGACCGGCCGGCCGGGCCGACGACCTGGCCCGCACCGTGGACTACAGCGCGGTGTACACCGAGGTGAAAAAGACTTTTCAAGCCCGGCGGTACCGATTGCTCGAAGCGGTGGCCGAGGCCGTGGCGGCGGCGGTCCTGTCATCTTTTCCAGTCGATGAAGTGCGGGTTCGGGTGCGCAAGCCCCACGCCCCGGTGCGGGGCCGGTTCAAGTACTTCGCGGTTGAAATCACCCGTCGCCGGGGAGGGACCGGATGAGTTCCACCATTGCGTACATCGGTCTGGGCAGCAACCGGGGAGACCGGCCGGCCAACCTGGAAAGGGCGGTCGGGGAACTGGCAGCGGTACCCGGGGTGGCGTTAAGGCGCCGGGCCCCGGTGTATGAGACCGCGCCCCTGGGGTACACGGATCAGGACTGGTTCCTGAATACCGTCGTGGAGATTGAGACTACCCTGTCACCCCGGGAGCTTTTGACCCGGATACTGGAGATAGAAAGGCGGCTCGGCCGGGAACGCCGGGAGCGCTGGGGGCCCCGGATCATCGACCTGGACCTGCTCCTGTTCGGTGCGGAAACAATTACGGAGCCCGATCTTTCGGTGCCCCATCCCCGCCTGGCCGAACGGGCTTTTGCGGTGGTGCCGCTGGCGGACTTGAGCCCCGGGTTGGATCTCCCGGGCGGCGGCAAGGCTCGGGTGCTGGCGCTCCGGCTGGCCCGGGAGCAGCGGCTGCGCCGGTATGCCGGAAGTGTCGGCGGACCAGAGTAAGTGGTGGTGCACGCCGGTCCGGGCACAGGTGGATATTACCTTTTTCGAAGTCTAGGTGCCTTGGTCCATCAAGATGGTTTACTCTTTTGTCTCCCTGCCAATTCAAGTTGAAGCAGGATATGGCCGGTAGCCCTTTCGACGGTGCATCCGGTGTGTAGGGATGGAGGGGTGGGCGTGGCCGCCGCCAAAGAGATTCAGGTACTGGCGCGGCTGATTCGGGAATCGGCCCGTACCCTGGCGCTTACCGGCGCCGGGATCAGCACGGCCAGCGGCATCCCCGATTTTCGCAGCCGCGGGGTTGGCCGCTGGGAGAAGGTTGACCCAATGGAAGTCTCGAGCGTCCAGGCTTTCCAGCGGGATCCCGCCGCCTTTTGGCGGTACAACCTGAAGTGGTGGCTGGAGTTCGCCGATGCCGAGCCCAACCCGGCGCACCACGTCCTGGCCACCTTGGAACGCCGGAAGCTGTTGCAGGGCGTGATCACCCAGAACGTCGACGGCCTGCACGTGCGCGCCGGCTCACAGACCTGGGAGGTGCACGGGCACCTCCGGACCTGCCGCTGTCTGGGGTGCGGCGGACGGTACGAGTTCACTTTTCTGGTGGAACAGTTTCAAGCGGGAAAAAACCCACCCCGCTGCCCGTGCGGCGCACTGCTGCGGCCGGACGTGGTCCTGTTCGGGGACATGTTGGGAGACGCTTTTGAACAGGCCGTCCAGGTCCTGCACGGCTGCCCGCTGCTCATCGTCGTTGGTTCCAGCCTGCAGGTTTACCCGGTGGCGGCGCTGCCGCGGTTGGCCCGGAGGCTTGTGATCATCAACCGGGATCCGACCCCGTGGGACGACCAGGCCGCCTTGATTCTCCGCGGCGACATCGTTCAGGTGTTTGAGAAACTGGCCGCAGAGCTGGGGTTTTCAGACTAGACATCCCATTATCGTTTTTCGCCATTCGTCGTCGCGGCACCGCCCGCGAAAACCGCCCTCCCGCCGGTCAGTTCGTCTGATTCGACAATTCCGAGGGGCTGACCTTCCAGATGCATATTTTTCCCGCTCTTGCTCCACGAGAACCTGAAATACGACGGCCGAAAGACGTTGCCGCACCGCAGGTCCCGTGCTACAATAACAATATGTTAACGGGTAGTATCCCAGGAGGGAACTACACCTGATCCTTTTTGACTCAAACAACTGAAGAGAGCGATGGCCGCTTGGAGCCGTTCAGGACCGAGACGGTGGATTTATGAAAAATCCCACGGATCTGTCCGGGGGATTTTTACTTTCAGGTGGCCGGTGAAGAGGAGAGAGAATAGTAATGCCGGGTGATGACCGTAGGGTCTGTATAGTCGGCGCGGGCCGGGTCGGCTCAACGCTGGCCCTGGCCCTGCAGCGCGGCGGTTACCGGATCGTGGGGGTGGCTTCCCGCGGCGAACAGTCCGCCCGCCGTCTGGGTGAGCGGCTGGGCTGCCCGTTTTCGGTGCGTCCGGAACAGTTCACCCCGAACGCCGACGTGGTGCTCGTCACCACCTCGGACCGGGAGATTGCGGCCGTAGCCGCGCGCATCCAGTCCCGGGGCGGCTTCACGGCCGGGCAACTGGTGGCCCACACCAGCGGGGCCACCCCTGCTGAAGCACTCGCTCCGGCTCGGGAGGCCGGTGCCGTCGTCGCTTCCATTCACCCGCTGCAATCGTTTGCGGATGCGGATGCGGCGCTGGAACGTCTGCCCGGGTGTTACTTCGGAGTGGAAGGAGACGCCGCCGGTGTGTTCCGGGCACGGCGCCTGGTGGAGGACCTGGGGGGAGTGCCCCTGGAGGTGAACGCCGGGGACAAGGCGCTTTATCACGCCGCCGCGTGCGTGGCGTCCAATTACCTGGTGGCCGTGATCCACCTTGCCACCGAATTGTTGGGAAGATGCGGCTGGTCGCGCACGGACGCCCTGAAGGCGCTGGGGCCCCTAATCGACGGAACCCGGGAAAACGTCCGGGATTTCGGGGTGGTGGGTGCGCTGACCGGGCCGGTGGTCCGCAATGACCGGCCGACTCTTGAATGGCACCTGGCGGCCCTCACCCGCCTGGATGCCGGGTATGAGGGGGTCTACCGGGCCCTGGGGGTCTACACCGCCGGGATCGCCCGGGAGCAGGGCGCGCTCAGCGCTTCTCAGGCCCGGGAGTTGGCAAGCTTGTTTGAGGGGGTTTTGGACCGTGGCTGACAAGCGGCTCACGACGCTGGACATCCGCCGGAAGAAAGAGGAAGGCCGGCCGATCACAATGCTTACCGCTTACGATTGCCCGACGGCCCGGCTGGTGGACGAAGCGGGTATCGACATCGTCCTGGTGGGGGACTCCGTGGGAAACGTTATCCTGGGGTACGACTCCACCATTCCGGTGACCATGGCGGATATGCTCCACCACACCCGCGCGGTGAGCCGGGGGGTGAGGCGGGCCCTGGTGGTGGGCGACATGCCGTTTCTTTCCTACAACGTGGACCGTGTGGAGGCGATCCGCAACGCCGGGCGCTTCTTGCAGGAAGGCGGGGCCCAGGCCGTAAAGCTCGAGGGCGGCCGGGAGGTGGCGGAAACCGTACGGGTTCTGGTCAGCGCCGGGATTCCGGTGATGGGGCACATCGGGCTGACCCCTCAATCGGTACACCAATTGGGCGGGTACCGGGTCCAGGGCCGGGACGCGGCGTCGGCCCGGCGGCTCCTGGAAGACGCCCGGATCCTGGAGGAAGCCGGAGTGTTCGCCATGGTGCTGGAGTGCGTGCCGGTGCCGCTGGCCCAAAGGATCACCGCGGCGGTGAACGTGCCGACTATCGGTATCGGCGCCGGACCCTATTGCGACGGGCAGGTGCTGGTCACCCACGACCTGCTCGGGCTGTACGGCGGATTCACCCCGCGCTTTGTGAAACGTTACGCCGCCCTGCACGGTGAAATCGGCCGCGCGCTGCGGGAATTCCGCGAAGAGGTGGAGTCCGGCCGTTTCCCGGCGGAAGAACACGGCTTTGCAATGCCTGAGGAAGAACTGCCGGAATAATGTAGAATACAGAATCCAGAAGTCAGAATTCAGAATGGGACTTTCAAGAGGCAGAAGAAACCGGTACAGGGGAGTCTGGGTAGAATTCAATTGGCAGCACTTGTTCAAATTCTTTTCCCGTACTTCTGACTCCAATTCTGAATTCCATATAAGAGACCAGGTCGGAAATCGGGAGACAATCTAGAAGTTCGGAAGGCGGAGATCAAGAATGGCGATACAAGGAGATCTGGGCCAAAATGCACTGAATTCCCCGCGGCTGGGGGGACTGTCGGACTTGCGGGTTTGCGCGACCGTGGCGGAGATCCGGGACGTGGTCGCGGGACTCCGCCGGTCCGGCGGAATCGCCCTCGTGCCCACGATGGGTTACTTTCACGAGGGGCACCTGACGCTGATGCGGGAGGCGCGCCGCCGGTTTCCCTACGTGGTGGTGAGCATTTTCGTCAACCCCATCCAGTTCGGTCCGAATGAGGATCTGGAGGCCTACCCGCGGAACCTGGAACGGGATCTGCGGCTGGCCCGGGAGGCCGGCGTGACGGCCGTTTTCGTTCCCGGCACGGACGAGATGTACCCTGATCAATCGTGCACCTTCGTGCAAGTTGACGGTATCAGCGGGGTCCTGTGCGGGCGCAGCAGGCCGGGACACTTCCGGGGCGTGGCCACGGTGGTGGCGAAGCTTTTCAACATCGTCCGGCCGGACGCCGCTTTTTTCGGCTGGAAGGACGCCCAGCAGGTGCTGGTGGTCCGCCGTCTGGTGCGGGACCTGAACCTGGACGTGGAGATCATTGCCGTACCCACTGTGCGCGAACCGGACGGCCTGGCCATGAGTTCCCGGAACACTTACCTTTCCCCGGCTGAGCGCCGCGCGGCGACCGTGCTCTACCGGAGCCTGCTGGCGGCCCGTGAGGCCGTTTTGTCCGGCGAGGGCTTGCCCGCCGTAAGGGACCGGCTAGCCGCCGCGATTGCGGCCGAGCCGGCAGCCGGGTTGGAATACGCGGAGATCCTGGCGCTGCCCGGTCTTACTGCGCCCGGTCCCGGCGACCGGGAACTGCTTCTAGCCGTGGCGGCCCGCTTCGGGCGGGCGCGGCTGATTGACAACGTGGTTGTCAGGCTGCCGGGGGAAATGGTCCGCTCAAAAGTGGCGGCAGTATCCGGGGGGAGGGGAAATAATGCACCTGAAAATGCTCAAGTCTAAGATTCACCGGGCCACAGTGACCGGCGCCAACCTGGACTACGAGGGCAGCATCACGATAGACGGGGAACTGCTGGAGGCTGCCGGCATCCTGGTCTTTGAACAGGTACAGGTGGCGAATCTGAACAACGGCGTGCGTTTTGAAACGTACGTGATTCCGGGGGCCCGGGGTTCGGGCGTGATCAATTTGAACGGGGCCGCTGCCCGCCTGGCTGTACCGGGAGACCAGGTGATCATCATGGCCTACTCCTGGTGTTCCGAGAGCGAAGTCCGGGAGTGGGCACCGGTGGTGGTGCTCGTCGACGCCCGCAACCGGGTCGCCAAAGTTTTAGCTGCGGAGGGTCTTCCGCCACTTAACATGACCGGGCCGGAAAAGTAGCATGGCGGTAGTGACACCGGGCAATTCGAGGGACAAGCTCCAATATATCCGCTGACCAATCCGTAAGGACAGGCCTTCAGATCATCGTGCCGCGCTCCCGACCGATTCCTTCCGGCCCGGCCCTCCATGGCCGGCTTTTTCCGACTTCCGGGGACGGTTAACCGGCAAACCATCGCTGCCAGTCTACAACTGGCGGCGTTTTTATTGCCTCTCCCCAGCCTCCCCCGTAAAAATCATTGACATGGACCTTTAATCCTACTGCGGGCTCGCGCCCGCAATCACATTTGACTCCAGCCACTTTTTGTTTAGGAGGTGCAGTCGGGGTGGAACCACGGATCCTTGACGGCAAGGCGGTCGCGGGCCGGGTGAAGGCCGGGGTCGCCCGTGAGGTGGAGGCCTTCCGGACAAAACACGGACACCCTCCCGGCCTGGCGGTGATTCTGGTCGGGGATAACCCGGCGTCGCAGACGTACGTGCGGAACAAGGAGACCGCCTGCCGGGAGGTGGGTATCGACTCAGAGGTATACCGCCTGGAAGCCTCGGCTCCGGAGGAAGCGGTGTGCCGCCTGCTCAGGCAGCTGAATGAAAAAACCGACATTCACGGCATCCTGGTGCAGCTTCCCTTGCCGCCGCACCTCGACGCCCGCATGCTTGTAGAGGCCATTCGGCCGGAGAAGGACGTGGACGGGTTCCACCCCTTGAACATCGGCCGTTTAGTAACCGGCGAGGCTTGCATGATTCCGTGCACCCCACGGGGGATCGTCACCCTCCTGGAGCGGTCGGGTGTTTCCATTGCTGGAAAGCACGCCGTGGTCGTCGGCCGCAGCAACATCGTCGGCAAACCGGTGGCGCTTTTGCTCCTGGAACGCCACGCCACGGTAACGGTGTGCCATTCACGGACGCCGGACCTGGCTGCCGTGACATTGCGCGGCGACATTCTCGTGGTGGCCGTGGGCCGGCCCCAGATGATCACGGGCAATATGGTCAAGGAGGGGGCGGTGGTGGTCGACGTGGGGATCAACCGGCTGGACGGCCGCTTGGTGGGCGACGTCGACTTCGAATCGGTGTGGCCCAAAGCCGGATACATCACCCCGGTGCCCGGCGGTGTCGGGCCGATGACGGTGGCCATGCTCCTTGCCAACACCGTCGAAGCGGCCTGGCGTCTCACCGGCGGGGTACCGGCATTAGCGGGTCGGCGAGATTTTTAATTTTCGAAGCAGCAAAGAAGTGAAAATGAATGGCTCTCCGCTCAGGTCTGATGGCGGTATCGGGTTGTTTTTATGGCAGGAGGGCGACTAAATGGCGAAACAGGTCGTGACAGTGTGTCCGTACTGCGGTGCGGGCTGCTTGATGACGCTGACCGTGGAGGCGGGCAAAATAAAAAAGGTGTCGCCCTTTGGGAAGGGTGACCGTTTCCTCTGTGCGAAGGGAAAGAAAATCATGGATTTCGTTTACAGTCCCTTGAGGCTTGATGCGCCTTTAGTACGCCAGGGTGACACTTTCAAAAGGGTGTCCTGGGGCGAAGCTCTCGACATCGTCGCTTCCCGACTTTCGGAGATAAAGGATAAATATGGTCCCGACAGTATCGGATTTATGGGGTCAGGCTGTTTCACGAACGAAGAGCTCTACATATACCAGAAGTTTGTCCGGGCAGTGATGGGTACCAACAATATCGATAGCTGCGCCAGAATCTGTCATATCCCGTCGCTCAAGGCATTAATGAAGTCGATCGGCAGCGCCACGATGAGCAACACAATGGACGAGATATCAAATACAGAGGTCATATTCATCGCGGGATACAATCCGGAGGTCTGTCACCCAAGGCTTTACCATCGGCAGATTAAAGCGGCGAAAAAAAAAGGCAGCAAAATCATAGTAATGGACCCGCGGATTACCTCCGTGGCCGAAATGGCGGACGTATTCTTGCAGCTGAAGCCGGGTACGGAAGTTCCTATTTTAAACAGTATGGCGAACATAATCATCCAGGAAGATCTGGTAGATGAATTGTTCATTCAAAGAAGGACAGAGGGCTACGATGAGCTGAAACGCCAGGTGGAGAAATATTCCCCTGAATATGCCGCCAAAATCAGCGATGTACCGGCAATGTCCATAATTGCCGGGGCAAGGCTTTACGCTGCCAGCAGGAACTCCGTTATTCTATGGGGCATGGGTATGACCCAGCACATATGCGGTGTTGACAATGTCTCTGCGCTCATTAACCTTGCCCTTCTTACCGGCAATATCGGCAGGCCCAACACGGGTTTGAGTCCTGTAAGGGGACAGAACAATGTTCAGGGAGCCTCATTCATCGGCGCGCTGCCCGATGTTTTCCCCGGCTATAAACAGGTCACGGATCCGGCGGCGCAGGAATGGTTCAAATCCCTTTGGGGCGTTGCTTCATTGCCGGAAGAACCGGGCCGGACATCCACGGTCTTTCTACCGGGTGTCCTTGAGGGAAAGACAAAGGCTCTTTACATCTCCGGTGAGAATCCGGCCGTTTCGCAGGCTAATCTGAATCTGATAAGAAAGGCGCTGGCCGAGGTGGAGTTTCTGGTTGTTCAGGAGGTCTTTATGACCGAAACCGCTCAATTTGCCGACGTTATACTTCCGGCCTGCACCTTTGCCGAAAAGGGCGGTACCTACATAAGACTGGACCGGGCGGTTCAGTTATTGAACCCTGCTGTTTCTCCAGCAGGGGAGAGCCTCCCGGATTGGAAAATAATACAAATGTTGGCCTCTAAAATGGGATATGGAAATCTATTCCCGTACCACAGCGAGTTTGACATCCACGAGGAACTGAGGAAAGCGGTACCGGATCTGGCCGGTATCACTTACGAGAGATTACAGGATGGCAACGCTATCCATATGCCGTGCCCTGATCCATCACATCCCGGTGTACTCGTCAGATACACCGATGTCTTTCCCCGTCCGGGCGGCAGGGCGCTTTTTGTGCCTGTTGATTTTACTCCTCCTGCCGAATCGCCGGATGAGGAATACCCGTTTACCTTAACTACCGGAAGAGACGCACGGCACTTCAACACCTCTACAATAGCTTGCCCGCGGGAGAGGGCCGGCAGGGCTTATCTGGAGATACATCCCCAAGATGCCGAGGCTCTTGGATTATCGGACGGCGATGCAATTGAGGCCGTCTCCCGTCGCGGGAAAGTAGTATTGGAGGCAAAAATAACAGAGCGCGTGAGGCCGGGTGTGACGTTCGCCCCGCTTCGCCGTTGTTGCGAGTCCTCTATAAATCTGCTTACTGGCAATGCCCTCGATCCCGTTGCCAAAACGCCGGAGTATAAAGTCTCGGCCATAAAACTCAACCAAGTAAAGCAAAAACCGCCCTGCCCTTCCGAAGGTGCTCCAAGGGCATGGGCGCCTGGACAACCATACCGTGCGCGGCGTCACTTTAGAATGCAAATCGCCCGGGGTACCCGCATTAGCGGGTCGGCGAAATTTAGATTTTCGGAGTAGGAGCCGGCAATGAGTAAAACAGAGAAGTTAAGAGAGAAAATCAACGAGATCATCAGAGCCGAAGAATCCTGGGAGGCCGTGGGCCAAACACCGATGCCCCGGGTGACTGACTTGCGCAACTGGGACTTTCGCCTGATGAAAACCTACCGGCCTTTTTATGCACCGTTTTGCGATCTTTGCTGTTTATGCAATTTCGGCAAGTGCGACTTGACGCAAGATCGCAAAGGGGCCTGCGGAATCGACATGGCCACCCAGCAGGCCAGGATGATTTTGATCGCCTGCTTGATGGGTGCCGCCGCCCACGGAGCGCATGGGCGCCACCTGATCGAGCACCTTATCGAAAAACACGGCGAGGATTACCCGCTTGTTTTGGGGGACCAGGTCAATGTGGAAGCGCCGATCATCAGGACCGTGCTCGGTTTAAAGCCGCAAACCCTCGGCGACCTGCGCAAGGCCGTTGAGTATGTGGAAAGGGAGTTTATCCATCTGGTTGCCGCCACCCATACCGGACAGGAAGGGAGCAATTTGGACTACGAGTCGAAAGCCTTCCACTGCGGGATGCTGGACCACGTAGCCTTGGAGGCCTGCGACCTAGCCCAAATCACCGGGTTTAACTATCCGACGTCGGTGGTCGAAACACCGCTGGTCGAGTTGGGCTGGGGCACCATTGACCGCACGAAGCCGGTGATCCTACTGGTGGGCCACAACGCCGCGGCCGCCAACAGTATGACGGATTACCTGCGCAAAAACAACCTCCTCGATCAAGTGGAACTGGCCGGGATCTGTTGTACGGCGTTAGACGCCACCCGGTACAACGCGGGCGCGAAGGTGGTCGGCCCTTTGGCGCAGCAGCGCTTTTTCCTGAAAACCGGCCTGGCTGACGTCATTGTGACCGATGAGCAGTGCGTGCTTACCGACATTCCGGCCCTCGCCGGAGAAACAGGCGCGGCGCTCATCGCCTGGTCGGACAAAATCTGCTACGGCCTGGACAACGTCACCGAAAAAGAAACGGACGAGATTGTGAAAATGATTGTGGCCGGGGAAAAGAAACAGGTCCTTGTTTTGGACTCCGACAAAGCGGCGGAAGTGGCGGTGAAGGTGGCGTTGGCCTTAGCGCCGGCGCGCAAAAAATTCATTCTTTCCCCCGCGCAAGCCGTCGAGATCGCCGGCCGGTGCCGAGAGAAGTGCGAGAAGTGTCATCAAAACTGCGCCAACCTGCTGCCGGTCGGCACGGCGGTCAGCCGGGCGGGTGAAGGCGATTTGGAACCACTTGCCAAACTGTTCAGAAAATGCGTCGGTTGCGGAAAATGTGAAGAAGTCTGCGATTTTAATCTTCCTATCCTCAAGTTAATGGCGGCGGCGGCTTCGGCGGAGAAATACAAAGTGCGGGTCGGCCGGGGGCCGATCCACGACGTGGAAATAAGAAAAGTAGGTTCCCCCATCGTTTTGGGTACCATCCCGGGAGTTGTGCTGTTTGCCGGGTGTTCCAATTATCCGGACATTGGTGATGTGGCCTGGATGGCGGAGGAGTTGGCGCGGCGCAAGTACATCGTCTGCCTTTCCGGATGCGCGGCAATGGCGGCGGGGATGTACAAAGACGCCGAAGGAAGGACCATTTACGAAAAGTACCCGCCTTCATTTGACGCCGGCGGCGTCCTCAACGTGGGTTCCTGCGTCTCCAACGCGCACGTGGTCGGTGCCGCCATAAAGATCGCAAACATCTTCGCCAATTTGCCCAGCCGGGCCAATTATGAATTGATTGCCGACTACATCCTCAACCGGGTGGGCGCCTGTGCCGTGGTCTGGGGTCCCTATTCCCAGAAGGCCTTGGCCATCGGCACGGGGGCGATACGGTGGGGGATTCCTCTTTTGCTTGGCCCCCACGGCGCCAAATACAGAAGGTTGTTCATGAGCAAGAAGGAATACGACGACTGGACGGTTATCGATGGCCGGACCGAGCAGTTGGTCGATACCCGGGAGCCCACCCCGGAGCACATGGCCATCGTCGTGGAAACCAGGGAAAGGGCTCTGCTTACTATCATCAAGCTTTGCATGCGGCGAAACGATACTGCTCCCGGCCGGGCCATCAAGTTGCATCAGTACATCTCCGTTTATAAAGAACATTTGGGCACTCTTCCTGATGACCTGCAGAACTTCGTCCGCACCGAACGGGATGCGCCCCTGGTTTATAAAAAAGAGGTGCTGGCTTACTTAAATGAAGTCGGCTGGCAGCCGAAGCCGACTTTGTCCTTGCCCACCATCATCGGCACTTACGAAACGAAGGTGCCCGTTTCGGCCACGGTAAAATAGGGAAGTAAGAAAAGAATCGCTGGTGAGGGGAGGGTGTCGGACAATGCCAAGGGGAGAGTTTCTTTTCGTCCCGTACTACACGGTGAACACGTTAACCGGAACAAAGGCCGCCCAGGTTGTTTCCGACCCGGTCGAGGCGGCCGAGATTATCGACCGGGCCAGGAACCCGTTATACATTCTGGGGCCGGAGGCAATCACCGCCGCAGTCGGGGAAAAGCTTCTTCTCGAATACGTTTTGGAGATCGTCAAGGCAAGCAGTATTCTTACCTGCGCCACGGCGCACGTGAAGAAAAAAATGCTGGAATTCGGGAAAAAGCCCGACTGTGTTTATGACATTATCGAAATCATCCACTTTCTGAAAATGCCGGACTGGCAGGGGGTTAGGGGACGCGGTCCGCACGACCTGGTCCTCTTCACCGGCATCAGGTGCGATCTGGCCGAACGCGGCCTGGCCACCTTAAAACACTTTGCGCCTCATTTGAAAACCTTCGCGGTTTGCAGACGCGGCCACCCCAATGCGGATTACACCACGCCGGTAATCCCGAGAATGGAAAAGTGGCGGGATTACCTGGAGGAGATCATAAAAGGTCTTTATTGAGAAGCAGGGGATTCCCGGCTGACAAGCAGTGAAGGGGTGAGCGAATGAAACTGGCTGTTTCGGGGAAGGGCGGGGTGGGAAAAACAACCATTGCCGCCGCGCTGGTAAAATCCTTTGCCCGCACCCACCGGCTGGTCTACGCGATAGACGGGGACCCGGACGCCTGCCTGGCCGCGGCCATCGGCATTCCCGAAGAGGTTGCCGCCCGGCTTAAGCCGGTTGCCGAAATGAAAGAATTGATCAGGGCCAGGAGTGGCAGCGGACCCATTTATCGCTTAAACCCCCGGGTGGACGACGTGGTTGAAAACTATGCCCACCGTCTTGGCAACATCCGGTTTCTGCGCCTGGGGGAGGTAAAAAAAGGAGACTCCGAATGTTACTGCCGGGAAAACACCTTCTTGCGGGCGCTGGTCTCCTCCCTGCTTTTAGAGCGGGGTGAAGTGGTCATTATGGACATGGGGGCGGGCATCGAGCACCTGGCCCGCGGCACCGCCGGAGGCGTGGACCTGATGCTGGTGGTGGTGGAACCGACCCGGAACAGCATCAACACCGCCCGTCATATTTGGAAAATGGCTGAAGATCTAGGGATAAAGAAAATAAGGAGCATCGGCAATAAAATTCGCTCGGAAAAGGAACGAAAATTCATTGCCGGCAGCTTCCGGAACGGAGAATTGGCCGGCTTTGTTGGATACGATGAAAGCATTTGGGAAAGCGCCATGATGGAAGAGATGACTCCACAAGCCGGAGGGAGGCTGCAGTCCGAGGTGGAGATGCTCAAGAAGAAAATCTTATTCTTGTAAAAAGACTTCAGGCAAAGCGGGTGAGGAGAAATTTGCGCCTATTACTGATTATCCAGGGCGATTACGGCCGCCGGTACGTCGAGGCGATGACCCAATACGCCCCGTTTGGATGGGAGGTAAACCACTACGTTTTCCCGGAAAAGCTCTCCATCGGGATTGACGATTCGTTGGAGGACTTTTTGCCTCCCAGCCTGCCGGGAGGCGATCTCTTGCTGATGCTTCAGGAGGATCCGGTGGTGGCGGAGATGGCTCCCTATCTGGCTGAAATGGCAGGGGTCAAGGCGGTGCTCGCACCCATTGAGAACAAGGCTTACCTTCCTTCCGGGCTGGCCAAGCAGATCAAGAAAAAATTAGCCGAAAGAGATATTGCGATGGTGCATCCGCTGGTTTTCTGCGCCCTTGCCGAGGAGGATAGCGCCAACCCCTATATCCAGGCCTTCGCCCGCCACTTCGGCCGGCCGAAAGTGGAGATCGCTCTGGATAAAGACAAGATCGCCGAGGTGAAGGTCCTGCGGGATGCGCCCTGCGGCAACACCAGATACGTGGCCAAGAACTTGGTGGGAGTACACGTCAAGGACGCTGTGGAGCAGGCCGGACTTCTTCACCATGCCTACCCCTGCGTGGCGACTATGACCCATGATCAGGAGATTGGGGATACCCTGATGCACCAGGCGGGGCTGATGACAAAAACGGCGGTGGAAGAAGCCTTGAAGGAAGATATCGAGGCGGGACTGAAGAGTGCCTTCTCCTTTTACAAAGGGCATCGAAGCGAGCTGGTTCCCATTCTCCAAGACGCCCAGGAGGTGTTCGGCTACCTGCCCGAGACGGCCATGCTGGAGATTGCCCGTTTCCTCCGGTTGCCCGAAAGCCACGTTTACGGGGTGGCTACCTTTTACGACCAGTTTCATTTCATCCGGCGCGGCAGGAACCAGATCAAGGTGTGCTGCGGTACCGCCTGCCACGTAAAGGGAGCCGACCGGGTGCTGGAAGAGTTTGAACGGCAACTGGGCGTCGGCCACGGAGAAACCACTCCGGATTACGAGTACAGCTTGGAACGAGTGGCTTGTGTCGGCGCGTGCGCCCTGGCGCCGGTGGTCGTTATGGGCAAGGAGGTGTACGGGCAGATGACGCCTGGAAGAGCAAGAAGCGTGTTGGGTAAAGAATGAGCGCGCTTTGCTTGCCCGATGACCTTTTAGGAGGCGGAGAATGATGCTGCAGGTCGACTCCCCGGCCCGGCTGGCGGAGGTTCGAAAAGTCTGCGAAAGCGCTTTCGCGCGACAAAAATCCCGGTTTTTGGTCTGTGCCGGCACCGGTTGCGTTCTTGGCGGCGCCCTGGAAGTTTACCAGGAGTTTGTGCGCTTGCTTAAGGAAAGAGGCTGTCCGACCAGCGTGGAACTGCTTTTTGAAGGCCGGGAAACGGATGCCGGCGCCGCCTACAGCGGCTGCCATGGTTTTTGCCAGTTAGGCCCCCTGGTGCGGTTTGAACCGAAGGGTATTTTTTACACGCAGGTAACGGCGGCCGACGTTCCAGAAATCATCACCACCGCGCTGGATAAGAATACGGTGGTGGAGCGCCTGCTTTACCAGAACCCGGACGGGAGCAAAAGCCTACGGGAAGAGGACGTGCCTTTTTACCGCCACCAGCAAAGGGTGGTCCTTGCCTACTGCGGCCTGATCAACCCGGAAGACATCCGCGAGTACTTTGCCATCGGCGGATACCAGGCGTTGGCCGACGTGCTCACCCGGTACACCCCGGAAGAAGTAATCGACGCCGTCACCCGTTCGGGCCTGCGCGGCAGAGGCGGGGCCGGTTTCCCCACCGGGAGAAAGTGGGCGGCCGCCCGCCGGGCCGAAGGGGAACCGAAGTACGTGGTCTGCAACGGCGACGAAGGAGACCCGGGTGCCTTTATGGACCGTTCCGTCCTGGAGGGAGATCCCCACTCGGTTCTGGAGGGTATGACCATTGCCGCCTATGCCGTCGGCGCCGGCCACGGTTATATCTACGTCCGTGCGGAATACCCGCTGGCGGTGGAACGCTTAAAAATCGCCATTGCGCAGGCCAGGCAACACCGGGTGCTGGGACAGGACATTATGGGCACCGGATTCAACTTCGACATCGAGATCTTCCGGGGCGCCGGCGCCTTTGTCTGCGGCGAATCGACGGCTCTGGTCCGCTCCCTCGAAGGCTTCCGGGGAATGCCCAAAGCGATGCCCAGGCCCCGCACAACCGAAGAAGGCATCGGCGGCAAGCCCACGCTGCTGAATAACGTCAAATCATTCGCCTACGTGCCCCAGATTATCACCAGGGGTCCGGAGTGGTTTGCTTCCATGGGAACCGAAACCAGCAAGGGAACAGCTGTTTTTGCCCTAACCGGAAAGGCCAAAAACACCGGCCTGATCGAGGTCCCCATGGGAATAACGCTGCGGGAAATAATTTTCAACATCGGCGGCGGAACGTCCACCGGCCAGGAGTTCAAGGCCGTGCAAACGGGCGGTCCTTCCGGCGGCTGTCTGCCCAAAGAACTGCTGGATATGCCGGTGGACTTCGACTCCCTGACGAGCGCGGGATCCATGATGGGCTCAGGCGGCATGGTGGTCATGGACCAGGATACCTGCATGGTGGACGTGGCCAGGTATTTTCTGGAGTTCACTGTCAACGAATCCTGCGGCCAGTGTACACCCTGTAGGGTAGGTACTTACCAGATGCTTAAAATTCTGGAAGATATCACCCAGGGACGCGGCAAACCAACCGACCTCTCCTTGTTAGAAGACATAGGAAAGGCAATTATTGCCGGTTCCATCTGCGGCCTGGGCCAAACCGCCCCCAACCCGGTGTTGAGCACGCTGCGCTACTTCCGTTCAGAATACGAAGCGCACATCGGTGAAAAAAGTTGCCCTGCGCTGTACTGTAAGGAATTAATTGCCTACTGGATTGATCCTGACAAATGCGCCGAACCCTGTCGACTCTGTTTGGAAAATTGCCCTATGGAAGCAATCGTCGGCAAATGGAGGGCTACGCCGGTGATTATTCAGGAAAAGTGCATCAAGTGCGGCGGGTGTTTTGACGTGTGCCCGGATAAATACAGAGCGGTAAGAAAGGTCACCGGACCGGAAAGGTTAAACCTCCTTGAGAGGGGCTTGCCGGCAAGGGGGAGGAATGGAAATGGAGGCGGTTGAATTCACCATTAACGGCCTGCCCGTCAGGGTCCCCGGAAAAGGGGCGACCATACTGGAAGCAGCTTTAAGAAACGGCATATATATTCCGCATCTCTGCCACCACCCCGACTTAAAACCGGCCGGCTTGTGCCGGGTGTGCATGGTCGAGGCCGACGGAAAAATGGTGGCTGCCTGCCGCACGCCGGTCGCCGACGGGATGAAGGTCGCAACCGGGAGCCCGAACCTGGACCAGTACCGCCGGTACATAGTGGGGGTCATCCTGGCCGAACACGAGTCGGACTGCCTTACCTGCGGGAAGAACCTGAACTGCAAACTTCAGGAGGTAGCCCGCTACGCAAACCTTGAACCCACCAAGTTCAAGGAGCTAAGGCCGGTCAAGCCGGGGAAGCCCCTGGACGACACGCACCCGTGGATCGTAAGAAACCACAACAAGTGCATTTTATGCGGTATCTGCGTACGGACGTGCCGCGAGATCGCTCAGGTGAACGCCATCGACTTTGCCTTCCGGGGCCGCGCTACCACCATCAGCACCTTCGGAAACAAGCCCCTGCACGAGTCAAACTGCGTCTCCTGCGGCGAGTGCGTGGCCCGCTGTCCAGTGGGAGCCCTTTTGCCTAAAGTGTCGGCCGAGCCGGCCCGGGAGGCCGCCCTCATCCCACCCCAGGTGGTCCGGGAGTGTGAGCGCCGCCCGGAAACGCCCCCTTCCCTTTTCATGCTGAAAGAAAAGGGAGCAGTTGCAGAGAAGATCACCCTTACCATTGACGGCCTGGAGGCAAGCGTGGAAAAAGGGGCCACCGTTTTGGAGGCCGCGCAAAAGGCGGGCATCTATATTCCCTTCCTGTGCTTTCACCCCGAACTCACGGGTTCCGGCGGATGCCGGGTCTGCGCGGTGGAAATTGACGGCAAGGTTGTGCCTTCGTGCACTACCCGGGCCAGGGAAGGGATGGTCGTGCGGACCAGTTCTCCGCAGGCCCGGGAAGCGCAGGCGGCGGCGGTGAAAAGAATCCTGGCCGGCCATAACGGGGACTGCCTGAACTGCGCGAAAAACGGCCGGTGCAAACTGCAGGAGGTAGTCGGCTACACCGGGGTTTACCAGGAAATGGCGGGCACCCCCGCCCCCTTTGCGGAAGTGGACGAGAGCAATCCGTACTTTGTTCTCGACCGTTCCCGCTGCGTCGCCTGCGGCATCTGCCTCCGCACGTGCCGGCAGGTCAACGGCGCGGACGCGCTGGAATTCAAACGCGTGGACAACCACCGGGTGGTGGTCCCCCGGCAGGGAGGCAGTCTGGCCGAGTCAGCCTGCGAGTCCTGCGGCGAATGCGTGGCCCGCTGCCCGGTGGGGGCCCTTTTGCCCAAGGAGCTGCAGCAGCCCGGCCGGGAGGTGGAAACAGTGTGCACCGAGTGCGGGATCGGCTGCGGCGTATATTTCGGCGCCAGAGGCGGCAGGCTGGTCAGCGCCCGCCAAAACCTCAGCCACAAAACGAGCAAAGGGCGCCTCTGCGGGAAAGGCCGGTTCGGCTGGGGTGTGCTCAATCACCCCGACCGTCTGAAAACCCCCTTAATCAAAAAAGACGGCCAGTTCGTTGAAGCCGGCTGGGAAGAAGCACTCGGCCTGGCGGCCGGCGGGTTTTCCCGGTACAAAGGGGGAGGGGCTGTGGTTCTATACAGCCCCCGGGTCACCAACGAAGAAATCTACCTGGCCTTGAAGTTTGCCCGGGCGGTGCTGGGAACGAGCAACATTGCCGACGCCGAGTCGTTTGCGAGCCGCGCCGGTTTATTGGACGGTCTGGGCACAACCGTGGGCAGCAACGCCATGACCATTCCGGTCAGGCAAATTGAAAGGGCGGCCGGTCATTTTGTGATTAGTTCCAGTCCCACTGAATCTCATCCGATCATCGGATTTGAAATTCGCAAATCGGTTAACAAGGGGGCGAAACTGATCATTGCCGACTCCCGGGAAATACCCCTGTCCCGGTTGCCCCACATTCGCCTTGCGCTTCGCCCGAGCACGGAGCTTGCTCTGCTGCTGGGTATGGCCAGGGCTATTCTGGACGAAAAGCTCCACGACGAAGGGTTTATCCGGGAGAGGACCACTAATTTTGACGCTTTCCAAAAATCCCTGGCCGATTTCACCGTAGAGAAAGCAGCGGAAATCACCGGTGTTCCCGGCGCGCAGATCCGGGAAGCGGCGCGGGTGTACGCCACCAGCAAACCGGCCCTCCTCTTCTGGTCCGAAGAAATCGCGCAACACCCAACGGGCCAGGACAGCGTCCGGGTGCTGGCCCAGCTGGCTTTAATGACCGGCAACTACGGCAAGCCGGGCGCGGGTTTCGTGCCTCTGATCGGCCGGAGCAACTTCCAGGGCGCTCTTGATCTGGACGTTACCCATCCCTGGTCTTTGGTCAGCAAAGAAAAAGTTGCCGATGCGTGGGGGTGCGCCGTCCCCGAACCCGCCGGGTCGGCAGAGAACAAAGCGAAGGCCTGGTACATTATCGGTGCCGACCCGGTGACCAAAGCGGCAGATGCGGATAGCGTGCGCAAGGCCCTTTCAGAAGCCCCCTTCGTGGTGGTCCAGGACACGTTCCTCACCGAAACGGCAAAGCTGGCGCAGGTGGTGCTCCCCACGGCCGGTTTTGCGGAAAAGGAGGGGACCTTCACGGCGGTGGACCGCCTCGTTCAGCGTGTCCGCCAGGTAGCGGAACCGCCCGGGGCAGCCAAGCCAGACTGGTGGATTATCTGCGAAATTGCCCACCGCATGGAAGCCGAAGGATTCGCCTACAACCATCCCTCCCAAATCATGGAGGAAATATCGTCCAACTACCCGGCCTATGCAGGGATCAGCTACGACCGGCTCGACCCGGAGGGGTTGCGCTGGCCTTGCCCCGACAAAGAACACCCGGGGACGGACGTGCTGCACGAAAGCGAATTTTTTGGCCTGGGCAAGGCTCAATTCCGGCCTCTGCAATACAAGCCGTAAAAAGCACAGCTGCCGAGTCTATCCCCGCCTGACGGCTCATGAGCCAGCGATCTGGAGATCGGGGATACCCTCAAGGCACCAGGCGGAATTGAT
The DNA here is from genome assembly GCF_000018425.1 of Candidatus Desulforudis audaxviator MP104C. Classification (GTDB taxonomy): domain Bacteria; phylum Bacillota; class Desulfotomaculia; order Desulfotomaculales; family Desulforudaceae; genus Desulforudis; species Desulforudis audaxviator. Next base: position 120,625 of record NC_010424.1, read on the forward strand.
AACCTAAAGAAACCATTTTTCTTGTTGTAGGAGGAGAAAAAGATGTTCCCGGTAGACGTTGGACCCCAGTACGAAGGCGAAAGCGTAAGAAAACACGACTTTTACGTTGAATTCGGAGGACCCCGGTGCGAATACAAAGGAGAACTGGTCACCTTAAGGTCGGTAAATGAGGTCGAGCACGAAAGAGTGGAAGTCATCGGCCCGGACATTAAAGACATGGCGGAGGGAACAACCTCACCCCTCTTTATCGGCGTAGAAGTGGCCGGAGAACAACTGGAGGTAGATATGGAACCCGTTTTCGAACGCCGTATCCACCAGTACTGCAATTACATCGAGGGTTTCTGGCACATGGCGCAAAGGGACCATATCTGGTTGCGACTGCACAAAGAAAGCCACAAAAAAGGACTGCGCTCTTTACAAGAGGTCGGTCAAATAATAATCATGCTTTTTACCAACGAACTGCCCATCATCGAAAAAATGCAGGTAACCTTCATAACCGACCCCGAAAAGGTGAAAGAGCATGTTTTAAAAGCGAGACCGGTTTATGACGCCAGGGATGAGCGCTTGAAGGGAATGACCGAGGAAGGGGTGGAAGAATTCTACGGCTGTGTTCTCTGCCAGAGCTTCGCTCCCACCCACGTGTGCATCATCACTCCGGAGCGGATGTCCTTGTGCGGCGCCATCAGTTGGTTGGACGGGAGAGCATCCTCCAAGATCGACCCGGAAGGAGCAATCTTCGCCGTACCGAAAGGCGAACTCTTGGACCCCGAAAAGCACATTTACAGCGGGGTCAACGAAATCGTGACACAAAGATCCTTGGGTCGGATTGCTGTTTGTTGCCTGCACAGCGCCCTGGAAAACCCCCACACCGCCTGCGGCTGCTTCCAGTCGATCTGCTTCTATATCCCGGAAGTGGACGGCTTCGGCATCGTACACCGCGACTTTGTCGGGGAAACGGTCATTGGTTCCCCCTTCTCCACCCTGGCCGCTGAGGTCAGCGGCGGCCAACAACGGGAAGGATACGTGGGAATGGCCATTTCCTACCTGAAGTCTCCCAAGTTTCTGATCACCGACGGAGGGTTACGGAGGGTGGTCTGGATGCCCAGCGCCATTAAAGAGTGGGTAAAAGAGGCCATCCCCGCCGACCTTTTCGATAAAATTGCTTCTGAAAAAGAGGTCAAAAACGTCGACGAACTGGTCGAGTTTCTTCAAGAAGCGGAACATCCCGTTATGAGTGGTTAGGCCTTTATGGTCTAATCTTGGGGTTGATCATGCTTTAAGGAGGGGGCGTACATGCCTCTAAAACCGTCCGATATCCAGAAAAAGCTCCCTGGCGGGGGGAAGAAGAACTGCAAGGAATGTGGATTTCCCACCTGTCTGGCCTTTGCCATGAAACTGGTCTCCGGCGGGGTAGCGCTGGAAAAGTGTCCCTATCTCGATCCGGAAGTGAAAGAATGGATTGTTGACGCCATCACCCCGCCCATCAAGCTGGTCAGCGTGGGCGCCGGCGAAAGGATCCTGACGGTGGGGGAAGAAGAAGTCGTTTATCGCCATGAAAAAACCTTTTTCCGCCCACCCGGCCTGGCCGTGTTGATTTCCGATGCCCAGGACGATCAGGCAATAAAAGCCAGGTTGAAAAAGCTGAACGAATACGAGTTCCGGTGGGTAACCTTCAACTTGCGGGCCGATCTTGTGGTCCTCAAACATGAAAGCGGCAGCAAAGAAAGGTACCTGTCCGTGGTTACCAGGGTGGCCCAGGAAAAGCTGCCCATGGTGCTGATGTGCGAAGACCTGGGTGTGCTCTTTGCCGCCCGCGACCTGATTGCCGATCAGAAGCCGCTTTTGTACCCGATTACAAACGCCAACCTGGAGGAAGCCCTGCCCGGCTTAAAGGAAAAGGCCGTCCCCGTGGCAGTAAGAGGCCAGGGCCTAGAAGAGGTCGTTTCCGTGACCACAAAGCTGAAAGCCGCCGGTATTTCGGACATCATGATCGATACGTCCCCGCGAAATCTAAAGGAGGCCCTCCGGGACTACACCCTGATCAGGCGGGCTGCTCTTAAGCACACCTTCCGGCCGCTGGGATACCCAATCATTTCCTTCCTGCCTCTTAAGGCCGAAGACGCAGCGGAGGAAGCCCTTTTGGCCTCGGCTCTGGTGATCAAGTACGCTTCCGTCATCGTGCTAAATGACCTGCACAGGGAAACGCTTTTCCCGCTACTGGTCCACAGGCTCAACATCTACACCGATCCGCGCGTCCCGCTAGCGGTGGAAGAGAAAGTCTACGAAATCGGCGAACCCAACGAAGAATCGCCTGTTTTCCTCACCACCAACTTCGCCCTGACCTACTTCGCGGTGGCCAACGGCGTGGAAGCGTGCAAGATCCCCGGCTATCTGGGCGTGAAGGGAACCGACGGGCTGTGCGTCCTGGCGGCCTGGTCCACGGGCAAATTTGTCGGGGAGACCGTCGGCCCATTTATCAAGAACAGCGGCTTAGAAGGGAAACTGAAGAAAAAGAGGCTGATCATTCCCGGTTTGGCTGCCAGGATCAAGGGCGAGATCGAAGACGAACTGCCCGGCTGGGAGGTCATTGTGGGACCCAAAGAAGCCGAAGAACTACCCGCATTTATGTCTAAGCTGATCGCCGGGTGGTAAGAAAGCGGACATTTTTTTAAGGAGGCAATGGGGGATGATTTTAATCGGGGAAAACATCCACATTCTGGCCAAAGTGGTGTCGGAGGCCATCAAGGAGCGGAACCCCCTTCCTTTGCAGGAGTTGGCCGTAAAACAGGCCGCTGCGGGAGTAGATTACCTCGACCTGAACATCGGGCCGGCCAGAAAAGACCCGGACGTGATGCGCTGGCTGGTGGAGATCGTCCAGGAGGTGGTGGATCTCCCGTTGTCGCTGGACACCCTAAACCCCGGGGCAATGGAGGCCGGCCTGGCCGTTTGCCGGAAAAGACCTCTGCTCAATTCCGCCTCCGGCCGGGAAGACAGCAAAAGGGAAATGCTCCCGCTGGCCCAAAAATATGATTGTGATGTGATTTTATCGGTCCTCACCGACAAGGGGATTCCTTCCGACACGGCCGCCCGGGCCGAAGCCATTATGGAGACAATCGCCCACGCCAACGAGATCGGCATCCCCAACGAAAACATCTGGGTCGACCCCATCATGATGCCTATTGGGGTGGACCAGCCCCAGGTGGTGGAGTTGCTGGAGTTTATGAGCATGCTGCCGGACATTGCGCCGGGAGCCAAATCAACCCTGGGCTTATCCAATATGATCAACGGTGTTCCCCGCCACCTGAGAAGCATTTTAAGTCGGGTGGAGTTGGTAATGTTGCAGCGCCACGGCCTTTATTCGGCCATAGTAGACAGTTTCGACAGCGAACTGATCGCCCTGGTCCGGGGGGAAAGACCTGCTCAGGTAGAACTGATCTACCGGGCGATGGACGAAGAAATCAACCCCGCCGACCTTCCGCCGCCGGAGGCCGAACTCGTCAAAACCGTTGACGTTCTGATGGGAAGAACGCTGTATTCCCATTCCTGGCTGGAAATCTAAATTGTTTTCGTGAATAAGGAAAGGAGCGGCAGGTTTTGATGAAAGAGTTTCTGGAGGCCTATAAAGGGAATATCCTCGAGGTGACTTTCGGGAAAGAGGGCAAAACACTTACCCTCGGCGGGGAAAACACGCTTCCTTTTCATTCATTTGAAGGCAATCTGCCTCACCCTCCGCTGATTGCGCTGGAGATCTGGGATATCCCGCCGCAAACCTGGCCGGAACACCTGCGCGCATGCTTCGGCGACGTCGTCTCCTCGCCGGTGGCGTGGGCAAAAAAATGTCTGGAGGTGTACCGGGCGGATCTGGTTTGTCTCTACCTGGCTTCCGCCGGGAGGGAAGAGGTAGACATGGCGGCTTTAGCGTCCAGGGTAAAGGAATTGAGCGACACCCTGCCGGTGCCTTTGATCGTTTACGGGGTCGGCGAAAAGGACGCTGATGCCCGGGCACTGAAAGAGATCGCCAGAGCCTGCGCCGGGAACGCCGTACTCCTGGGGCCGGTGGTCAAGGAGAACTACGAGGAGGTCGGGAGGGCGGCCCTGGAGTACGGGCATAGGCTAATCGTCCAATCCCCGCTGGACATTAACCTGGCCAAAGAACTAAACATCAAGCTGTCCAAGTTCTTTCCCAGGGAGCGGATGGTCATCGACCCCTTGTCCTCGGCCCTGGGGTACGGTATGGAGTACAGCTTTTCGGTCATGGAGCGGATTAAACAGGTGGCGGTGCTATACGGCGACGACACGATGAAAATGCCCATGATTGCGAACGTCGGCAGGGAATGCTGGAAAACAAAAGAAGCCCGGGGGAACGCCCAGCAGGGACTTCTCTGGGAAGCCATAACAACCCTGACCCTGTTCCTGGCCGGAGCCAACCTCGCCGTAATGAGTTCACCGGACAGCATGCAACTGGTGCGGAGAATGATCACTCAGATGTCTTAACAATGCCGCGGCAGGTTCCAACCCCCTTTTCATACACTTCACCGTGCTTAGTAAGCATTTCACAACCCAACCGTTGTCGCGTAGTAGCGTGCCTTCTATACTGTCACCATAACAAATCCGCCCAACGGCGATCTGCCGCCTGACGAAACACGTTAATGCTCCTCGGTCCCGACCGAGGATGCCGATCCAAACGCCGCCTGAGGGAGGCGTCGGGCCGGGAACCGGGCGCCGCGTGTTCCGGGCGGCGGCCCTGGCCGACGAGCTAAGCAAAGGAGCCGGTTTAGAAATGTCCCTTGAACTACAGCGGGAACAATGGCGGGTGGTTGAAACCGAATGGCGGCCCAAAATCATCGTCTTCTGCTGCCACCGCTGCGCCCCCGGGGCGGCGGACACGGCCGGGATAATGCGCCTGCAGTACCCTCCGGAAGTGCTGATCATCCGGGTGCCCTGCTCGGGCCGGGTTGACGAGGAGTTTATCCTGCGCGCCTTTGCGGGCGGCACGGAGCTGACAGAAAAGCTGCGCCGAGTAGGGGTTGACGAGGAGTTTATCCTGCGCGCCTTTGCGGGCGGCGCCGACGGCGTGGTGGTGGCCGGGTGTCTGGAAGGCACCTGTCACTACCTGGTGGGAAACACCCGTGCTGCCAGGCGGGTGGAGCGGATGCGGACGTTTCTCTCCGAGGTCGGGCTGGAAGCCGAACGGCTGGAAATGCACCATATGGCGGCGTCAATGGGCACGTCTTTTGCGCGGATGGCGGCCGATTTTACGGGGCGGGTGCGGCTCCTGGGGCCCGCATTCCCGGCGGTGCACGCCGCGTCCGCCGAAGGGGGGAGCGGTCTGTGATCGTGGCGCGGAGAAAGCCGGCGCCCCCGTTGCTGGCGGCGGCCACGGGAAGAAGAACCGTCCTGGTGGCCGGATGTAAAGGCTGCGTGGCGGTCTGCGGGGTGGGAGGCGAGCGGGAGGTAAGGTTACTCGCGGCCCAGCTTGAACTCGCGGCCAAGCGGCTCGGGCAAAAGCGCACTGTTCTCCGGGCGACCGTCGCCCGCCAGTGCGATCCTGGATTCCTATCGTCGTTCGACAGTCTTATGGAACAGGCGGAAGCCTGCTTTTCCCTGGGCTGCGGTGTGGGGGTGCAGTACATGGCGGAGCGCTACCCGGCCAAACCGGTATTCCCCGCGGTGGACACCGTGTTCGCCGGCGGCTCCCCGGCCGCCGGGCTTTGGGAAGAGCGCTGCCGCATGTGCGGGGAGTGTGTCTTGGGTGAAACGGGCGGCATCTGTCCGGTGAGCCGGTGCGCCAAGGGGCTGCTCAACGGTCCTTGCGGCGGGTCGGTGAACGAGCTTTGCGAGATCGGGCACAACCAACCCTGTGCCTGGAATCTCATCTACGAGCGGCTTGCCGGCCAAGGCCGATTGGAGGGCTTGACCGTCATCACGCCACCCAAGGACTGGTCCCGTGCGGGGGCGGGGGTGCGGTCCGTGGTGCGGGAGGACTTGATGCCGTGACCACACCGAGCAATTTGCAGAGGGTGCTGGAACAGGGACATTTTGCGGTGACGGCCGAAATCGGCCCGCCAAAGGGGGCGTCCGGGGAGACCGTACGCCGGCACGCCGCCTTGCTCCGGGACTGCACGGACGCCCAGAACGTCACCGACAACCAGAGCGCGGTGGTGCACATGTGCTCCCTGGCGGCCGCGGTGCACGTGTTGCAGGCCGGGGGCGAGCCGGTGTTCCAGCTTACCACCCGCGATCGTAACCGCCTTGCTCTGCAAAGCGACCTGCTGGGTGCCGCCAGCCTGGGGATCAGGAATGTGCTCTGCCTTACCGGTGACCACCAGAAGTTCGGCAACCACCCCCAGGCACGGGGCGTCTTCGATCTGGACTCGGTGCAGCTGGTGGGCCTGGCGCGCCGGCTGTGCGAGGGCCGGTTTCTGAACGGGGACGAGGTAAAGCCGCCGCCGGAGCTGTTCGTCGGTGCCGTGGAGAACCCCTTCGCCGGCCCGCTGCCGCTGCGGGTGTTGCGGCTGGGGAAGAAAATCGCCGCGGGGGCCCGCTTCATCCAGACGCAGGCGGTATACGACATCGAGCTGTTCGCGCGTTTCATGGCCGCCGTCCGGGAACAGGGTTGGGATAAGGAAGTCTCCATCCTGGCCGGGGTGGTGCCGCCGAAGTCTGCGGGCGCCCTGAGGTACATCAGCAAGGTTCCCGGTATGGTGGTGCCCGACAAACTTATTCGTCGCATGAAGGGGGCCGCGGACCAGGCGCGGGAGGGGAAACGGTTCGCCGTCGAGCTGATCCGGCACCTGCGCACGATCAAGGGCGTTCGCGGCGTCCACATTATGGCCATCAGGTGGGAGGAGGCGGTGCCGGAGATCGTCACCGAAGCGGGACTGCTCCCCAGGCCGCATGCCGATAAGTATTAACCCGCCGAAAGGGAGGGAAAGGAACTGCGATGCTTTCCGATATCGAAATCGCACAGCGTGCCAAACTCAAACCTATAATCGAGGTGGCGCGCGATCTGGGTTTGGCCGAAGAAGATTTGGAGCTTTACGGGAAATACAAGGCCAAGGTCGACAACGGCCTCTGGGAACGCCTACGGGATCGCCCGCCGGGCAAGCTGATTTTTACGACCGCAATCACCCCTACGCCGGCGGGGGAAGGTAAGACCTGCACGGCCATCGGACTCACGCAGGCCCTGGGCCGGCTGGGCAAGAAGGTGACGGTCTGCCTGCGGGAACCGTCAATGGGCCCCACTTTCGGAGTCAAAGGGGGTGCGGCCGGCGGGGGATACTCGCAAGTTCTGCCCATGGAAGACATCAATCTTCATTTCACCGGAGACATTCACGCGGTCACCGCGGCGCACAACGTGCTGGCGGCGGTGGTGGATAACCACATCTTCCAGGGCAACAGCCTGAACATCGATCCCAAACGGGTGCTTTGGCGCCGGGTGGTCGATGTGAACGACCGGCAACTGCGCAACGTTGTCTGCGGCCTTGGCAACAGGGTCGATGGTATACCACGCGAAAGCGGATTTGACATTACCGTGGCCTCCGAGATCATGGCGCTCCTGTGCCTGGCCGAAGGGTTGCAGGATTTTAAGGAACGGGTCGGGAACGTCCTGGTGGCGTACACCCGCGACGGTCGGCCGGTCTTCGCGCGCGACCTGAAAGTGGCCGGGGCGTTGGCCGTGATAATGAAAGACGCCCTGAAACCCAACCTGGTGCAAACAGTGGAAGGACAGCCGGCGTTTGTCCATGGCGGCCCCTTTGCCAACATCGCCCACGGCAACAACTCCATCCTCGCCACGCGGCTGGCTCTGCGGCTGGCCGACTACGTGGTGACCGAGGGCGGGTTCGGCTCCGACCTGGGCGCCGAGAAGTTCTTCGACATCGTGTGCGGCTACGGTGGTTTTCAGCCGGACGCGGTGGTCCTGGTGGCCACCGTGCGGGCCCTCAAAATGCACGGGGGACTCCCCCTCGCCGACGTCACCCGGCCGGACGTCGAGGCTCTCGGGGCCGGCCTGGCCAACCTCGACGCCCACATCGACAACGTCACGGGCAACTTCAACTTGCCGGTGGTGGTGGCGGTCAACCGCTTTCCCACGGACGCGGAGGTCGAGCTGAACCTGATTCGGGAACACTGCCTGGCCCGCGGCATCCCGGTCGCGGTCTCCGAAGTGGTCGCCCGCGGCGGCGAGGGCGGCCTGGAACTGGCGGAAAAGGTGCTGGCCATCCTGGCGCGCGCCCCGAGGGGCTTTCGTCCACTGTACGACTGGAACCTGCCCATCAGAGAAAAGATCGATATCCTCGCCCGCAGAGTTTACGGGGCGGATGGAGTAGTCTTTACGGACCAGGCGCAAGCCGATATCGAAACCTTCACCCGGTTGGGTTTCGACAAGCTGCCGATATGCATGGCCAAGACCCAGAGTTCACTTTCCGACAATCCCCGGCTTCTGGGTCGCCCGAAGGGATGGCTTCTTACCGTGCGCGAGGTGCGCGCTTCGGTGGGTTCCGGCTTCCTGGTCGCCTTGGCAGGAAAAATCATGACCATGCCCGGGCTGCCCCAGGTGCCGGCGGCGGAGAAGGTTGACATCGACCCCGCCGGCAATGTGGTTGGATTGTTCTAGAGGAGAGAAGATTTTAGATTGAGGAGAGAAGAGGAGGAATGAAAAGATGCTCCTCCGAACCTTGATTGTGGACGATGAATATCCCGCTAGAGAGGAGTTGCGTTATCTTCTTGGCCGCTGCGGCTCCGTGCAGGTGATTGGCGAGGCTGCCGACGCGCAAGAGGCGCTGAAACTCATCAAGGCGGTCGCCTATGACGTTATCTTCCTTGACATTCGTATGCCCGGCATCAGCGGTATTGGGCTGGCCCGCGAGCTGCGCACCCAGAAAAACGCGCCAGTCGTCGTGTTTGTCACCGCCTATGAGGAATATGCCCTGGATGCGTTCGGTGTCGGCGCTGTCGATTACCTGATCAAACCGGTGACCGAGAAAAGGCTCTCTGAAGTCATCGCTCGGCTAAAAGAGCGCTTCAGACCGGAAAAAGACAAACCCTTTGCCGCCGTGGCCATAACCAGACGCGGGAATATCGTTCCGGTGCCGACGCAGGAGATTACCCACATCTACGCGGAGAGCGACCGCGTGATTGTCTGCACTGCTGGCGAGCGGGCGAGTGCCCCCTATACCCTGGAAGAGTTGGCCCGGCGGTTGCCCCAGGACATATTTTTCCGTTCACACCGGAGCTTCATCGTCAATTTGAAGTTCATCAAGGAGATTAAGCCGGACCTGAACGGTACTTACGTTCTGCAGATCAACGACCGGCAGAACAGTGAGGTGCCAGTGAGTCGGAGCCGCGTTTCCGCCCTGAAGGAAAGACTCGGCCTTCCCAAGCGCCTGCGTTATGGGAACCGAAGCATGTGACCGGCACGCTCGCCGCCCGAAATCTTGGGGAATAGCCGGCGGGCTTCCGGGCAAACCCATCACCGCGAGGCGGGGAAGCTTCGCCAGCCGCTTCGGTAGCTTCACGTGGAAACACCGGCGGGGGTTAACCTCGTTCGGGGGGCCAGCCAAGCCCTTTGCTTTAACCCGATACAATTATGAATAAAACGCCCCTTCCCGTTCTGCCCCGGTTCCGGCGCCAACCGAGGACATAAATTCTCCCATCCAAAATATCCGACCTGGGAATACTGTAGGGTACTGACATTATCTTGCTGGCGAGCAGCCGCGCTGCCAAGAAAATAACATCTAATGGTCGAAATCCGTTCCCGGGATGGGAGATAGGGACCTTGAAGGAACCAAGCCGATAGAAAGGACAACCTCCAGCCCGGAAACTGGCATTCCCGGAGCTCAAGTGCTGCGGTGCGGCTTCGGTTGGTATATTTCGCGAGGTGAGCGACCAATGCCAGATTATGGCAGGTAGACGCTGCGGTTCAGGGTCCGGTTTCAACCATTGGCAACCACCGCTGAGCATTCGGTGTCCGGGTCAGGATTATTTATCCCCATACGACCCTGTCAACCGCGATGTGCAATTTTAGTTTAAGGTAGTTGCACTACTTGTTTTCGAAGGTACTCCCACATAGTGTCGGATGATGACCGCAAGATTTGCATAATCGGCGCGGATCGGGTCGGCGCAACGCTGGCCCTGCAACGCGCCGGTTACCGGATCGTGGGGGTGGCTTCCCGCAGTGAACAGTCTGCGCTGCCTGGACGAGCGACTGGGCTGCCCCTTTCCTGACCGGACCGGTGGTCCGCAACGACCGGCCGATGCTGGAATGGCACCTGGTGGCCGCCGCCCGCCTGGCTGTACCGGGGGACCGGGTAATTGTCATGGCCTACGCCTGGTGTTCCGGGAGCGAAGTCCGGGGGGCGCCGGTGGTGGTGCTCGTCGACGCCCGCAACCGGGTCGCCAAAGTTTTAGCTGCGGAGGATTTTCCGTCACTTGACATGACCGGGCCGGAGAAATAGCATGGCGGTAGCGACACCGGGCAATCCGAGAGACTTTAACAGGCGCGCTTACGAGCAGCAAGGAGTGGCACGGTGGACATATCCGATGAATTAGTTGCCGAGATAAATGAATTGCGCCGGAGACGCAAGGCGATAATTCTCAGCCATTACTACCAGCGCCCTGAAGTTCAAGATATTGCCGACTTTGTGGGGGACTCGCTCCAGCTGTCCCGGACGGCCGCTGCCACCGAGGCTGAGGTGATCGTCTTCTGCGGCGTGCACTTCATGGCGGAAACCGCGGCGATTCTATCCCCGTACAAAACCGTGGTCTTACCCGATCTGCGTGCAGGGTGCCCCATGGCTGACATGGCCGAGGTGGAGTCGCTGCGCAGCAAAAAGGCGGAACTCGGCGACCCGGTGGTGGTTTCCTACGTCAACACCACGGCGGACGTCAAGGCGGAGAGTGATATCTGCTGCACCTCCGCCAACGTGGTGCGGGTAATCGAGTCCATTTCCCCGGACCGCCGGATTCTGTTTGTGCCCGACCGGAACCTGGGGGCTTACGCTGCGCGGCAGACCGGACGGGAACTGGTGCTGTGGCCCGGGTTTTGCTGTGTGCACGACGACATACTTCCGGAGCATATACTGCGGGCGAAGCGAAAACACCCGGAGGCCCTCGTGGTGGTGCATCCCGAGTGCCGTCCCGACGTGATCGACCTGGCCGACAAAGTGGCGAGCACTTCCGGAATGGTGCAGTTCGTGCGGGACTCCAGTTTCCGGGAGTTTATTATCGGCACCGAAGAGGGCATCACCCACCAGATGGGCAAGCTTTGCCCCGGCAAGAAGTTTTATCTGCCGTCCAGGGGAATGGTATGTGGTAGTATGAAGCTCATCACCCTGACCAAAGTCCGTGATGCGTTGAAAAGACTTGAACCCCGGATCACCGTACCGGAACACATCCGGTACCGGGCGCTTCAGTCCCTGGAGCGGATGCTGGCCTTGTAGCGGTTTTCAGTGATCAGTCATCTCCATCACCAGCGAATACTCCGCACCAACCGGTCACAAGGCCGGCGTTGATTCACCGCATGGAGACTCCGGATGAACAGGAGGCCTTAGCCGTGTATCTGGTGAATTTCGATACCCGGGTACTCCCAGTGGAAACGGTTGACTATCTCGTGATCGGGAGCGGTATCGCCGGTCTGTACACGGCGTATTTGCTGGCGCGGTCGGGGAGACGCCCGGTCGTGCTGACCAAGAAGATGGTTGAAAACACGAGTACTGAACGGGCACAGGGAGGAATCGCGGCCGCTATCGGGGCCGGCGACTCCCCCTTTCTACACCTGGAGGATACCCTGGAAGCCGGGGCGGGTTTGTGTGACCCCGAGGCCGTGCGGGTTCTGGTCACGGAAGGGCCGGAACGGGTGCAGGACCTGGTGGAGATGGGGACCTGTTTTCAGCGGACGGACGAGGGTTTTGCCCTGGCCCGTGAGGGGGCGCATCGCCAGCGCCGCATCCTCTACGCCGGCGGCGACGCGACCGGGGCTGAAATCCAGCGGGCTCTTTGCTTCCAGGCCACGGAGCAAAAAATCCCGGTGCTGGAGCACAACTTTGTGGTTGACCTTCTGGTCCACCACGGCCGCTGTTACGGCGCCCTGGTATGTAACGAGTTGGACGGGCGGCTGACGGTGTTCTACAGCCAGGCGGTCATTCTGGGTAGCGGCGGGGCCGGGCAATTGTATCGCCAAACTACGAACCCGCCGGTAGCCACCGGAGACGGCATTGCCGTCGCCTACCGGGCCGGCGCCGAAGTGACCGATCTGGAGTTTGTCCAGTTTCACCCCACGATGCTGGCGGTTCCGGAAGGGCCGCCGTTCTTGATTTCCGAAGCGGTGCGCGGTGAAGGAGGTGTACTGCGGAACGTGCGGGGCGAGAGGTTCATGCCCGGTTGTCACCCGGGAGCGGAACTGGCTCCCCGGGACGTGGTGTCGCGGGCCATATTGGCCGAAATGCAGTCCACGGGCGCGGAGCATGTTTTTCTTGACGTCACGCACCTTCCGGAGGATACCCTAAGGCGCCGCTTTCCAACTATCGCGCACACTTTAGCCATGCTCGGGTTGGATATTTGCCGGGACTGGATTCCGGTGGCCCCGGCGGCACATTATATAATGGGCGGGGTGCGGACCAACCTGCACGGGGAAACGTCCATCGAAGACCTTTACGCCTGCGGTGAGGTGGCCTGCGCCGGCGTGCACGGGGCCAACCGGCTGGCGAGCAACTCCCTCCTGGACGGGCTGGTCTTCGGGGGCCGGATCGTGGAACGGATTCTGACCCGGCCCGCCGCCCTCAAACCCAACCCACACTTTTCCTATTCCGGATTGCGTAACGACCGGCCGGTTGACTACCCCTCCTTGCGGGAAGAACTGCAGGCGCACATGAGTACATATGTCGGCCTGAGCCGGGAAGCCGCCGGTTTGGAGCGCACACTCGAATTCTTCCGGCGTCATGAATACCTTGAACAATGCCCGGCGCAGAGCCCGGAGGCCATGGAAACGCGCAACCTGTTCCAGGTCGGGGCGCTGGTAACCGAGGCGGCCGCGGCCCGGCGCGAATCCCGGGGTGGGCACTACCGCACCGATTACCCGGAACCCAGGGAGTGCTGGCGGAAACACCTCATTTTCAAGAGGGCTGGGACACATGAATGAATTCGAGCTGGACCGGCTGATCAGGACGGCCCTGACCGAGGACATCGGCGCGGGGGACTGGACCACCGCCGCCACCGTTGCCGCCGGAACCCCGGCCGCCGGCGTCCTGCGCAGCCGGGAAGCCGGGGTGGTGGCCGGGCTGGAGGTGGCGCGGCGGGTTTTTGCCGTGCTGGATCCCCGGATACAATTTCAGAACCGGGTTACAGACGGAAACCAAGTGGAAAGGGGCACGGTGCTGGCTGAGGTAAGCGGGGCGGCGCGCCCCATTTTGACCGGTGAGCGGGTCGCGCTTAATTTCCTGTGCCACCTGTCGGGAATCGCCACCCGGACCCGGCGGCTCAAGGAACTGGTTGCCGGCTATCCGGTCCGCCTGGTGGATACCCGCAAGACTACACCTGGTCTCCGGATGCTGGAAAAATACGCCGTGCGTGTGGGCGGCGGGCACAACCACCGTTTTGCCCTTGACGACGGCGTCCTGATCAAGGACAACCACATCGCGGTCGCCGGGGGGATCACCGCGGCCGTTCGTGCCGCCCGCGCCGCCGTTCACCACTTGCTGAAGATCGAAGTGGAGGTTGAGGATCTGGACGGAGTCCGGGAGGCGCTGGCCGCCGGGGCCGACGTCATTCTCCTCGACAACATGCCCCCGCCGTTGATCAAAGAAGCCGTGCGTCTCGTGGGCGGGCGGGCAGTGCTGGAAGCATCCGGCAACGTGGACGAACAGAACATCCGGGAAATAGCCGCCACCGGAGTGAACCTCATCTCCCTCGGCCGCCTGACGCATTCGGTCCCGTACCTGGACATCGGTCTGGATCTTGATGCGCCGGGCGCTCAGCCCGCGGGATAGGTTACCGAGACCACCCGGTACCGGAACGTGCCGCCCGGGGCCTGAACTGCCAAGACCTGTCCCGGCTCTTTGAGCAGAAGACCTCTGCCCACGGGGGAGAGAAAGGAAACATGGCCGGCGGCGGGGTTGATCTCGTAGGGGGAGACAACCCGGAACATCTCGCTGTGTCCCCGGTCCAGGTCCTCCACCCGGATGTCGCAACCGATCAGCGTCAGCGGCAGCGGCGGGCACTGGCCCTCAACCACCCGGGCCCGGGCAAGCAGTTCACGAACTCGGTTCAGGTAGTCATCCAGGAACAGGCGGACTTCTGTACGGTCGTCGATGGGTACTCCGGGGGCGTATGCCGTGAAAAAATCCTCGAAAAGAGCAAGCTTTTGTGCCTCCATTTGGGCCAGTTGGCCGGTAAAATATTTATAAGCGTGATTCGACAATTCGATTATTGATGCCATCGAGAGCTCTCCCTGTTCCAAAAAATCACCCCGCCCCCCGGGCGGAGTGCTTCAAGCCAATCACTATTTGTTTAGAACCTAATATAAATCAACAAAAATGTCAAGTAGAACCTTTTGTCGGTTACAATTTAGTAGGGGTGGGTTTAATGAAATCTTCCGTGCTGGAGTACCTGAAGACAAGCCCGAGTTACGTTTCCGGGGCGGAGATTTCCCGGAAACTGGCTATTTCACGGACGGCGGTCTGGAAGCACATCCGGGCCCTCCGGGCGGAGGGTTACCGGATCGAAGCCCGTTCCCGCCTGGGCTACCGCCTGCTGGCGGTACCTGACCTGGTGAGCCCGGAAGCGGTTCAGCCCGGTCTGGTCACGGTCTTTTGCGGCCGGAACTATCTGTACCACCCCACCCTTTCTTCCACCAACGATCAAGCCAAGGAGTCGGCCCGGCGAGGGGCCCCCGAGGGAACTACGATCGTGGCCGAGGAACAGTCGGGCGGCCGGGGCCGCCTGGGCCGGAGCTGGCATTCGCCCCGGGGCGGGCTTTGGTTCTCGGTGGTACTCCGCCCGCCCCTGCCGCCGGCGCGGGCCCCGGAGGCCGTGTTTGTGGCGGCAGTGGCCGGGGTGGAGGCGTTGGCCGCTTACCCCGGCGTCCAGGTCGGGCTGAAATGGCCGAACGACTTTGTCTGGCGTGGCAGGAAGCTCGGTGGGATTCTGACCGAGGTGACCGGCGAACTGGACCAGATCAACCACCTGGTGGTGGGCATAGGGTTGAACGTCAACCTCGATCTTCAGGACTTCCCGCCCGAACTCCGGACCGGAGTCACCTCCGTCCGGGAGATCACCGGGGGAGACGTTTCCCGGTCCGAGCTTCTACGGCAGCTGCTGGCCGCTCTGGAGCACTGGTACCTGGTCTGGTTGAAGCAGGGATTCACTCCCGTACTGGCGGCCTGGAAAAGGCACAACGCCTGCCTGGACCGCCTGTTGCGGGTTTTGACCCCCGAAGGCGAACTGGTAGGCCGCGCGGTGGATGTGGACGCGGACGGGGCTCTCTTGCTGGCCACCGCCGGGGGAGTCCGGAGAGTGGTCACCGGGGAGTTGCAGGTGGAGGGGGATAGATGGACAACGTGAAAACGATTCTGGTTGTGGACGTGGGCAACACCAATATCGTCCTGGGAGTCTACGCGGGGGAAAACCTGCTGGCCCACTGGCGTTTGAGCACCAAGCGGCAGTGGACCGCCGACGAGTTCGGCATCCTGCTCAAGCAGCTGCTTTTGGACCGGGGTTTAAAGGCTTCGGACATCCAGGCCGCCGTGGTTTCGTCGGTTGTGCCACCCCTGAACACCACCGTTGACCAAGCCTGCCGGCACTACTTCGGTGTTCCCCCGCTCCTGGTCGGGCCCGGGGTGAAGACCGGGATGCCCATCCGGTACGAAAATCCGCGAGAGGTAGGCGCCGACCGGATTGTTAACGCCATCGCGGCGCAGGAACGCTACGGCCGGCCGCTGATCCTGGTCGACTTCGGCACCGCTACCACCTTCTGCGCGATTTCCACACGCGGGGAATACCTGGGGGGCATCATCGCCCCCGGGATCAGCATCTCCTGCGAGGCCCTCTTTGAGCGGGCGGCCAAGCTGCCCCGGGTGGAACTGGTGCGTCCGCCGACGATCATCGGGCGGAACACCGTGCAAAGCATCCAGTCCGGGATCATTTACGGCTACGCCGGATTGGTCGACGCTATCGTGCGGCGGATGCGCACGGAGATGGAGGGCACGCCCCGGGTGGTGGCCACCGGCGGCCTGGCGGAACTGATCGCGCAGGAAACAGAGACGGTCGAGGTCGTTGACCCGCTGTTGACGCTCTTGGGGCTGCGCCTGGTGTACGAGCGCAACCTGCCCCCGGCCTGATCCAAATCATGTACAAAAAAATCTCTAAAACAATGTTATAGTCAGATACTATACGGGTATTACACTTCGGTCCTGCAAACCGGATCAATGGCCTTGGCGACTCTCAGCTTTTTTGAGGTGTAGTTAGGTTTGTCTTTTGTTATCGGCAAGATTACCATCCCCAACCGGGTCGTCGCAGCGCCCATGGCCGGGATCACCGACCGTGCCTTCCGGGACCTGGCCCGGGAGATGGGCTGCGGTTTGACCTGGACCGAGATGATTTCGGCTCAAGCCCTGATCCAAGGGAACCGCCGGACCGCCGAACTCCTGGAGGTGTCCGGGGAGCACCCGATCGCCGTTCAGGTTTTCGGGTCCGACCCGAACACCATGGTCCGTGCCGCCCGGCTGGCGGCTGAAGCCGGGGCCGATATCGTGGACCTTAACATGGGCTGCCCCACGCCCAAGATAGTCAAGAGCTGTGAAGGCGCCGCGCTGATGCGTGACCCGGAAAGGGCCGGGGAAATCGTGGCGGCGGTGGCGGCTGCTGTACCAGTGCCGGTGACCGTAAAAATGCGCAAGGGCTGGGACGAGGGTTACCCCAGTGCCGTGGAATTGGCGCGGGCGGTGGCGCAGGCCGGTGCGGCCGCGGTCACGGTGCACGGGCGCCTGCGTTCCGAGTTTTTTGGCGGCAGGGCGGACTGGAGCGTAATCGGGGCGGTGAAGCAGGCGGTGTCTATACCGGTTATTGGTAACGGGGACGTGAGAATCGGACCGGACGCGGCCCGGATGCTGGCCGAGACCAGGTGCGACGCCGTAATGATCGGCCGGGCGGCGCTGGGCAACCCTTGGGTTTTCAGGCAGGTACGTGACTGCCTGGAGACCGGTCAAGAACCCCCGCCGCCGACTATGGATGAGCGGGTGGCCATGGCCCTGCGCCACTTTGATTTGTTGATCCGGTACAAAGGCGAGGCTAGGGCCGTCCAGGAGATGCGTAAGCACGCCGCCTGGTACACCCGGGGTTTGCGCGGTTCGGCCCGGCTGCGGGAACGGCTTCACGCCGCGGACACGGCCGCATCCCTACGCAGTCTTATCACGGGTGTCCCCGATTTGGACAGGCGGGTGCCGTCATCCGAACGAAGGAGGAGATATCACTAGATGCTGACGATCGTTTTTTTGTTGGGGGCCGGGCTGGCCCTGTTGCTAAGCGGGGCGGAGTGGCTGGTGCGCGGCGGCGGCCGCCTGGCTTTTTACCTGGGGATCTCCCCCCTGGTCATCGGTCTGACGGTGGTCGCTTTTGGTACTTCGGCGCCGGAACTGGCCACGAGTGTGTTCGCCGCCTACCACGGCCGGGGAGACATCGCCCTGGGCAACGTGGTGGGGAGCAATATCGTCAATATCGGGCTGGTGTTGGGCTTGGCCGGGCTCCTCGTCCCCATCAGGGTGGACACTACCCTGAACACCCGGCTGATCCCCTTCCTGCTCCTCATTTCCTTAATGCTGTGGGTATTCGCCCTTGGACTGCAAATTTCTCGGGTTCAGGGGCTGGTTCTCCTGTTACTGTTCGGGCTGTACATCTGGTACTGCCTAAAAACGGTCCGGCCGGACGCCGGAAAGCTCCCCGCACCCGCGGTACACAGAGGTGAATCGGAGGTCCGGGCTGAAGAAGGGGGTCGATTGAGTGCCGGTGGAAGAGCCGGTCCTTTGGTGAAATCCCTGTTTCTGGTCGTGGCCGGTCTGGTGATGCTGGGTGCCGGTGCCGAGTTGTTCGTCCGCGGGGCGGTGGAATTCGCCCACCAGGTCGGGGTGAGTGAAGCGGTGGTGGGGGTCACGGTGGTGGCCCTGGGCACGTCGCTGCCGGAACTCGTCGCTTCGGTAATGGCGGCCGCCAAGAGGCTGCCGTCCATGGCCCTCGGTAACATCGTGGGGAGCAACATTTTCAATATCCTGTGCATCATCGGGGTGTCGGCCGGCGCTTTCCCCTTCGCCGTATCGCCATCCCTGGTAAACTTTTCTCTACCGACAATGGTCGGATTCACCGTGCTGTTGATGGTGATCTGCTTCACCCGGAAAAGGGTGAGCCGGGCTGAAGCAGGAATTTCAATCCTGTTCACCGCCATGTACGCAGCCGGACTGCTGCGTTTTTCCTAACCTGCCCTTCCCAAAATCGCGGCCGCCGGAAGCGTGCACCCCGCAGCAATGCGCAGCAACCTGCTTCTTGCCAAAGGGCTGGGGAGGTTGCTAAAATGGGTTATTGGTGTGAGGAGGTTCGACTACTTGGACCGGTTTGCCTTCGTAATCCACCCCCTCAGCGTGGGCGACGTGTCGCGAAAGTTCAAGTTCGCCCGCCGGTTACCGGATAGCTGGGTGGAGGCCGCCCTGCGGCTACTGCCTCCGTTGAAGACGGCCGAGATTACCGGGGTTCGCTCGGAGCACAACGAGGTCGCGGGCTGGTTTATATCCTGCCCCCTGACCACGCGGCAAATAATGAGCCTTGATCCCGACTACGTGCTTCAGAAGGTCATCCAGACCGGGAAAAGGGCCGAGAAACTGGGGGCCAGGATTCTGGGGCTGGGAGCCTTCACCAAAGTGGTGGGGGACGCCGGTATATCGGTGGCTAAGGCCCTCGACATCCCCGTCACCACCGGGAACAGTTACACCATCGCCACCGCCATTCAGGGCGCCCGGGAAGCGGCGCGCCTGATGGGTCATAATCTGGCCGAAGCCGAGGTGGCGGTCGTGGGGGCCGCGGGGGCCATCGGTTCCGTCTGTGCGCGGATTCTGGCCCGGGAGGCGAAGCGCATGACCCTGGTCGGCCGCAATCAGCAGAAACTGGAGTTGGTGGCCGACTCGATCCTGGCGGATTGCGGCCTGGCGGCCCGCATCACATCCGACTTGGCGGGGGCGCTCCGGCGCGCCGACGTGGTGGTTACCGTCACCAGCGCGGTGGATACCATCATTGAACCCGAGCACCTGAAGCCTGGCGCGGTGGTCTGCGATGTCGCCCGCCCGCGGGATGTCTCCCGGCGGGTGGTTGAGGTGCGGGACGACGTGTTGGTGATCGAGGGCGGCGTAGTTGAAGTCCCGGGACCGGTGGACTTTCACTTGAATTTTGGCTTTCCGCCCCGGATGGCTTACGCCTGCATGGCCGAAACGATGATCCTGGCGCTGGAAAAGCGTTTCGAAAGCTTCACCCTGGGCCGGGAGCTGACGGTCCGGCAGGTGGAGGAAATCGCCGCCCTGGCCGAGAAACACGGCTTCAAAATGGCCGGGTTCCGGAGCTTTGAACGGGCCGTCTCCCCCGAGGAGATCGCCCGAATTGCGGAGAATGCCCGAAGACGGCTTGACAAGGGTGAAGGCGCTCATTATAATTGATCAAAGTCTTTTGACGGGGCGGAAAGGCACTGCTGGCCTGTATCTTGCAGTGCCTCAAACTTTGTCCGGTTGAATAAAGGGTTCCGGGGAGATATATAAATGGTTGTTAACGACGTCGGGTTCTTTTCCGAGATCAGCGTTCGATAGTCTAGGTATTTGATAAGGAGTCGAGGAACGTGTCAGTAGAAAAGAAAGACATGATTCTGACGGTTGCGGGCTTGCGCAAACTGGAGAGGGAGCTGGAGTACCTTAAGATGGTGAAGCGCCGGGAAGTGGCCGAACGGATCAAACAGGCCATTGAGTTTGGCGACATCACCGACAGTTCGGAGTACGAGGACGCCAAGAACGAACAGGCTTTTATCGAAGGCCGGATTATCACGCTGGAGAAAGCCCTGCGCAACGCCAAGGTCATCGACGCCGAGGACGTGGGCACGGAAGAGGTCGGCATCGGTTCCACGGTACGCCTGAAGGACCTCAACGGCGGTGAGGAGTTGCAGTACACCATCGTCGGCTCGATGGAGTCCGATCCCCGGTCGAACAAGATCTCCGATGAGTCGCCGGTGGGCCGGGCCATGCTCGGGCAGCGGGTGGGAAACATCGTTGAGATCCAGGTGCCGGCCGGGACATTGAAATACCAGATCATCGACATCACGCGTTCGGAGCTTTAAAGCACTTTTTCAGGGGGATGGTTAATGAGCGACCACGACCAGGAGTTACACGAACTGTTGCGGGTGCGGCGCGAGAAGCTTCTCCAACTGCAGGCACAGGGAGTGCCGCCTTACGGGGGACGCTATGAACGCACCCATCTGGCGGCGGTGGTCGTGGACGATTACGCCCGGCTCGAGGGGCGGGAGCTCAGTCTGGCGGGGCGCCTGATGGCCAAGCGGGGTCACGGCAAAGCCGCCTTCGGGGATCTCCAGGACGGTTCCGGTAAGGTGCAGGCCTACTTCCGGCTGAACGACCTCGGTCCCGAGAAGTACGAGCTTTTTAAGACCCTGGATATCGGGGATTTTATCGGCATTCGGGGCACGGTTTTCAAAACGCGCACCGGCGAGGTCACCGTGGCGGTTTCCGACTTCGTCCTGCTGGCCAAGTCTCTCCGGCCCCTGCCCGAGAAGTGGCACGGCCTGAAGGACGTCGAACTCCGCTACCGGCAGCGCTACCTTGATTTGATCATTAATCCCCAGAGCCGAGAAGTGTTTGTTACCAGGAGCCGAATAATCGCGGCCATTCGTCGCTACCTGGACGAAAACGGTTTTCTTGAAGTGGAAACACCGATGATGCAGACCTTGGCCGGCGGGGCGGTCGCCCGCCCGTTCAAGACCTACCACAACGCCCTGGGCATCTCCTTATTCTTGCGAATCGCGCCCGAACTCTATCTCAAGCGTTTGCTGGTGGGCGGGTTCGACAAGGTGTATGAGATCAACCGGAACTTCCGGAATGAAGGGATCTCCACCCGGCACAACCCCGAGTTCACCATGCTCGAAATCTACGAGGCTTACGCGGACTACCACGACATGATGAATCTAACGGAGCGGCTGATTAGCAGTGTCATCGAACAGGTCTTCACGGATCACATTTTTCCCTACGGGGAACACCGGCTGGACTTCAATATTCCCTGGCCACGGTATTCCATGCTAGAGGTGGTCCGGGAAAAAACTGGCCTGGATTTTGAAAATCTGTCGCCGGAAGAGGCCGCGGTGGCGGCCCGGGACGCCGGCCTTGAATTCGACTCCGAGCCAAGCTGGGCCGAGGCTCTGAACGCCGTGTTCGAGGACAAGGTGCAGCCGCAACTGGTGCAGCCTACCTTCATCTATGACTATCCTTTGGAACTGTCCCCGTTGGCCAAGCGGCATGAAGACGCGCCGCACCTGGTTTACCGCTTCGAGCTTTTCATTGCCGGACGCGAAATCGCCAACGCTTTTTCCGAGCTGAACGACCCGGTGGATCAGCGTGAGCGGTTCCAGGCCCAGCTGGAAAAACGCAAGCGGGGCGACGAGGAGGCTCACGTTTTCGACGAGGACTTCGTCACTGCCCTTGAGTACGGAATGCCCCCGGCTGGCGGACTCGGCATCGGGATCGACCGACTGATAATGCTTTTGACCGATTCGCCATCCATCAGGGACGTCATCCTGTTTCCCCTTTTGAGACCGCGTGAGGACTGACTTTGGTCGAGCCAAAGCCCGGTGCCGGTCTTGACATCCCGGGTCCTGTATGTTAGATTTATAATTACCAAGGACGGCGCAGGCAAAAATGCTGGTTCATAAATGAAGCAAAAAAATGGTTGACTAACAGGCTGTCCGATGTTATGCTATAACTTGTGCGCTGCGGAAGCGGCGCATTCCCAACTAAGCGGTCTTTGAAAACTGAACAGTGGTGAATCAGGTAAGGTTTTGAGCTATTTATGGAGAGTTTGATCCTGGCTCAGGACGAACGCTGGCGGCGTGCCTAACACATGCAAGTCGTGCGATTGAGAGGTGAGCATCTCACTTCTCAAGAGCGGCGGACGGGTGAGTAATGCGTGAACAATCTACCGGCAAGACTGGGACAACACCGGGAAACTGGTGCTAATACCGGATAATCTCCACCGGCGGCATCGTTGGTGGAGGAAAGTCGGCCTCTGGATATGCTGGCGCTTGTCGATGAGTTCACGTCCCATTAGCTTGTTGGTGGGGTAACGGCCCACCAAGGCGACGATGGGTAGCCGGCCTGAGAGGGTGGTCGGCCACACTGGGACTGAGACACGGCCCAGACTCCTACGGGAGGCAGCAGTGGGGAATCTTCCGCAATGGGCGCAAGCCTGACGGAGCGACGCCGCGTGAGGGACGAAGGCCTTCGGGTTGTAAACCTCTTTTCTGGGGGAAGAACGTCCGGCCTGTTAATAGCGGGTTGGGTTGACGGTACCTCAGGAATAAGCCCCGGCTAACTACGTGCCAGCAGCCGCGGTAATACGTAGGGGGCGAGCGTTGTCCGGAATCACTGGGCGTAAAGGGCGCGTAGGCGGCTTGAGAAGTCGCAGGTGAAATCCCGCGGCTCAACCGTGGAACTGCCTGCGAAACCATTGGGCTTGAGGACAGGAGAGGGAAGCGGAATTCCTGGTGTAGCGGTGAAATGCGTAGATATCAGGAGGAACACCAGTGGCGAAGGCGGCTTTCTGGCCTGGTCCTGACGCTGAGGCGCGAAAGCTAGGGGAGCAAACAGGATTAGATACCCTGGTAGTCCTAGCTGTAAACGATGGGCACTAGGTGTTGGGGGGTTCATACCCTTCAGTGCCGTAGGTAACCCAATAAGTGCCCCGCCTGGGGAGTACGGTCGCAAGACTGAAACTCAAAGGAATTGACGGGGGCCCGCACAAGCGGTGGAGCATGTGGTTTAATTCGATGCAACGCGAAGAACCTTACCAGGGTTTGACATGTCGGTGGTACGGAGTGGAAACACGAAGGACCCTTCGGGGAGCCGGTACAGGTGGTGCATGGTTGTCGTCAGCTCGTGCCGTGAGGTGTTGGGTTAAGTCCCGCAACGAGCGCAACCCTTACTTCTAGTTGCCAGCGGGTTAAGCCGGGCACTCTAGAGGGACTGCCGTCGACAAGGCGGAGGAAGGTGGGGATGACGTCAAATCATCATGCCCTTTATACCCTGGGCTACACACGTGCTACAATGGCCGGTACAGCGGGAAGCTAAGGCGTGAGCTGGAGCAAATCCCAAAAAGCCGGTCCAAGTTCGGATTGCAGGCTGCAACTCGCCTGCATGAAGTCGGAATCGCTAGTAATCGCAGGTCAGCATACTGCGGTGAATGCGTTCCCGGGCCTTGTACACACCGCCCGTCACACCACGAAAGTCGGCAACACCCGAAGTCGGTGACCCAACCCGTTCGGAGGTTGGAGGTCAGAAGTTGGAGGTTGGACTGGGAAGGACATTGGGGTCGAGAGGAGTTTTTGAAGAGGGATTCTGAAAGATCCTAAAGGAATGCCCGGATCTGACATCCGATATCCGGCTTCCGACTTCCGAATGGGAGGGAGCCGCCTAAGGTGGGGTCGGTGATTGGGGTGAAGTCGTAACAAGGTAGCCGTACGGGAACGTGCGGCTGGATCACCTCCTTTCTAAGGAGTACCTGTCACCACTGTTCGGTTTTGAGAGACCGAAGCGCAATAGCTTTCGGGTTTCTCGCTGTTCTTTGAAAACTGCACAGCGTGGTACTACAAGATCAAGTTATTAAGGGCGTACGGTGGATGCCTTGGCGCTGAGAGCCGATGAAGGGCGTGGTAAGCTGCGATAAGCCTCGGGGAGCCGCAAGCAGGCTTTGATCCGGGGATACCCGAATGGGGCAACCCGTCGGGGGAGAACCCCCGACATCCTGTG
Source organism: Candidatus Desulforudis audaxviator MP104C (assembly GCF_000018425.1). Lineage (GTDB taxonomy): Bacteria > Bacillota > Desulfotomaculia > Desulfotomaculales > Desulforudaceae > Desulforudis > Desulforudis audaxviator. The sequence goes on from NC_010424.1 coordinate 144,669, forward strand.
CTGAACACATAGGCACAGCGAGGGGCACCGGGTGAACTGAAACATCTTAGTAGCCCGAGGAAGAGAAAGCAAGTGCGAACCCCCCAGTAGCGGCGAGCGAAAAGGGGCGAGCCCAAACCGTGTACGTGTTAAAGTCTGCCGGCGTTGCGTATGCGGGGTAGAGGGAGACGGTTATGGGGAGGCGGCGGCGTCCCCGGTGGATGAGCGGCCTTAGGTGAAGCGGACTGGAAAGTCCCGCCGTAGAGGGTAAAAGCCCCGTAATCGAAAAGGTGCGTTTAGCCGCTGACCGTCATCCCAAGTACCGCGGGACACGTGGAACCCCGCGGGAATCCGGGAGGACCACCTCCTAAGGCTAAATACTCTCAGCGACCGATAGTGCACTAGTACCGTGAGGGAAAGGTGAAAAGCACCCCGGGAGGGGAGTGAAACAGAACCTGAAACCGTATGCCTACAAGCAGTCGGAGCACTATTTGGTCGTCGGTCGTCAGACCGACGACCGAAGTGTGACGGCGTACTTTTTGTAGAACGGGCCGGCGAGTTACTGTTGCAGGCGAGGTTAAGGGAGAGAAATCCCGGAGCCGTAGCGAAAGCGAGTCCTAACCGGGCGGATTAGTCTGCGGTAGTAGACCCGAAACCGGGTGATCTACCCATGTCCAGGGTGAAGCGCGAGTAAGGTTGCGTGGAGGCCCGAACCGACCGTCGTTGAAAAGGCGGCGGATGAGGTGTGGGTAGCGGTGAAATGCCAATCGAACCCGGAGATAGCTGGTTCTCCCCGAAATAGCTCTAGGGCTAGCCTCAGGTAAGAGAGTAGTGGTGGTAGAGCACTGATTGGGCTAGGGGCCTTCACCGGTTACCGAACCCATTCAAACTCCGAATACCGCGTACTTGTTGCCTGGGAGTCAGACTGCGGGGGATAAGCTTCGTAGTCGAGAGGGAAACAGCCCAGACCGTCAGCTAAGGTCCCCAAATCAGGCTGAGTGGAGAAGGATGTGAAGCTGCTGAAACAGCCAGGATGTTGGCTTAGAAGCAGCCACCATTTAAAGAGTGCGTAATAGCTCACTGGTCTAGCGGCCTTGCGCCGAAAATTCAACGGGGCTAAGCCTGATACCGAAGCTACGGATTTTAGAGGTTGGAGACCAGAGGTCAGAAGTCGGAAAGGAGCCAGGCGATGATTCGGAGTTTCCGTGACCTGAAAGTATACCAGGAGGCGTACCGGTTGGTATTGCGGGTATACTCCATAACCCGGTAGATGCCGGAATATGAGCGGCGAGAGTTGGGATATCAGTTGCGTAAGGCAGCGATATCGATCCCGGCAAACATCGCTGAAGGTTACGGCCGCAAAGAATCCGAAGCAGAGTTTAAACACTTTCTACGTAACGCCCTTGGCTCGAATGTACACCTCAAAGATACGAGGTACTCGGAAAGCAACTTTACACTTTGATCAAGCGTTGGTCAAAGTCTGACATCCGACCTCCGGCTTCCGACCTCTAAAATGGTAGGGGAGCGTTCCCAGTTGGTTGAAGCCATACCGTAAGGAGTGGTGGACGGCTGGGAAGTGAGAATGCCGGCATAAGTAAGCGAGAAGGCAGGTGAGAATCCTGCCCGCCGAAAGCCTAAGGTTTCCTGGGGAAGGCTCGTCCGCCCAGGGTAAGCCGGGACCTAAGCCGAGGCCGAAGGGCGTAGGCGATGGACAAGCGGTTGAGATTCCGCTGCCACCGGGTGGCCGTTTGAGGATGGAGCGACGCGGAAAGGTAGGCTGAGCGCGTGATTGGTAGAGCGCGTCCAAGCCGGTAGGGTGTGGGACAGGCAAATCCGTCCCGCGTTAGCCTGAGAGGTGATGGGGAGGGAAATCCCAGTACCGAAGCAGCCGACCCTATGCCGCCAAGAAAAGCTTCTAACGAGGACACCAGGTGCCCGTACCGCAAACCGACACAGGTAGGCGGGGTGAGAAACCTAAGGCGCGCGAGAGAACCCTCGTTAAGGAACTCGGCAAATTAACCCCGTAACTTCGGGAGAAGGGGTACCCCGTTAGCGTGAAAGTATTTACTACAGTAGCGTGAGGGGGTCGCAGAGACCAGGCCCTGGCGACTGTTTACCAAAAACACAGGTCCCTGCCAAATCGTAAGATGAAGTATAGGGGCTGACGCCTGCCCAGTGCCGGAAGGTTAAGGGGAGGTGTTAGGGGTAACCTGAAGCACTGAACCGAAGCCCCGGTAAACGGCGGCCGTAACTATAACGGTCCTAAGGTAGCGAAATTCCTTGTCGGGTAAGTTCCGACCCGCACGAAAGGCGTAACGACTGGGGCACTGTCTCAACGAGGGGCTCGGTGAAATTGTAGTACCGGTAAAGATGCCGGTTACCCACAGCAGGACAGAAAGACCCCGTGGAGCTTTACTGTAACCTGACATTGGACTTTGGTATTTTATGTACAGGATAGGTGGGAGGCTTGGAAGGCAGGGCGCCAGCCTTGCTGGAGCCGGCGGTGGGATACCACCCTTAAGGTATTGAAGTTCTAACCTTGGGCCCTGGAACGGGTTTGGGGACAGTGTCAGGCGGGCAGTTTGACTGGGGCGGTCGCCTCCCAAAGCGTAACGGAGGCGCCCAAAGGTACCCTCGGCGCGGATGGAAATCGCGCTTTAGAGTGTAAAGGCAAAAGGGTGCTTGACAGCGAGACCTACAAGTCGAGCTGGTGCGAAAGCAGGGCTTAGTGATCCGGCGGTTCCGAGTGGAAGGGCCGTCGCTCAACGGATAAAAGCTACCCCGGGGATAACAGGCTTATCTCCCCCAAGAGTCCACATCGACGGGGAGGTTTGGCACCTCGATGTCGGCTCATCGCATCCTGGAGCTGTAGCAGGTTCCAAGGGTTGGGCTGTTCGCCCATTAAAGCGGTACGTGAGCTGGGTTCAGAACGTCGTGAGACAGTTCGGTCCCTATCCGCTGTGGGCGCAGGAAACTTGAGAGGAGCTGTCCCTAGTACGAGAGGACCGGGATGGACGCACCGCTGGTGTACCAGTTGTCTCGCCAGAGGCACCGCTGGGTAGCCATGTGCGGACGGGATAAGCGCTGAAAGCATCTAAGCGCGAAGCCCCCCTCTAGATGAGGTTTCCCACCGGGTAAACCGGGTAAGACCCCTGGTAGAATACCAGGTAGATAGGCCGGGCGTGTAAGCTGGGCAACCAGTTCAGCGGACCGGTACTAATCGGTCGAGGGCTTGATCTTGGAAAACTTGCGCTGTGCAGTTTTGAGGGAATTTTGAGATTTCCGGTGGCAATGGCGGAGGGGCCACACCCGTTCCCATCCCGAACACGGAAGTTAAGCCCTCCAGCGCCGATGGTACTGGGGCCTGCCCCCGGGAGAGTAGGACGCCGCCGGAGCTAAAATGAGAGAAGACCCCGGTAAAAAGCCGGGGTCTTCTCCATTTTGCCGGTATATGTACCTGCGGACATTCCCTCCCGGCCACCGAACTGACGACCGACCACCGACGACTGACGACCATTGAGCGCCGGTGGTACTGGGGTAATCCTATCTCAGCCTCTTGCGTGCGGCGACCATTGACAGTGTTTTTTTCGCGCTGCGCTGATGATGACAAGAATTATCACGGCACCAGCAGCCGTCAAGAACGCGGCGCGGTCTGTCGGTGCCGACAGCAGCCTACCAGCGTCCCAAACCGCGGGTGGCGCGGCAGGAAACCGCGGCGCGCCGTAGAAAACGTCTTTGGCGTATGTAACCACAAAGGGGCTGAACCGGGTGATTGTGGCCAACCTGTTGGGTGGACTGTCGGAACATGCTCGGTATACGCCTCAAACAACTCACCTTTCACGGAGAACGCCCCCCTTACTGCGGCGGGTTGGCGGTCTGGTTCTCTCACGTCGGCTGTGCGTGACCGCTTCATTGGCTGGTCGACAGCGGAGAGGGAACGGTATTTGCCTCATCTCGTCAACCTCAGCCGGTTCATTCTTTGGACTGCTGATAAACGGGTGGCAGACGTTACGGAAAACGTATTCCAGTGCCTCTTTACCAGTCACACCAACGGAATGCCGGTGCGGGATATGGTTCCGGCCAGGAATGCGCCGGTTTCCTTTCCTTCGGCCAGGGCGGTACGGGTAAGCACAAAAACCTCCACGGGTACGGGCGCTTCCAGAAACACGGTTTGGGCCAGGTCTTTCACACGGGCAAACGGCACCAAAACGTCGTCGGGCACCACCACGGCGATGTCGGCGTCGCTGCGCGGAGTGGGTGTGCCGGTGGCGTAAGAACCGAAAAGAAGCACTTGCACATCCGAAATCTCTTCCGCCAACCGCCGTGCGCATTCTGTTAGGGATGCCAATACGACTTCCCGGTTAACAAATCGCGTCGCGGCAAAAGTGATAAACGGTTTCGGCATCGCTGATCGCCTGCCTTGCCTCGCCCTCGGTATAGTAGTCCCGGGGTGTTCCGCGGTCAAAACCATTTGGATAGCGCGCGGGAATATAGTGTTTATCCAGGCGCTTGGCAGCCAGCAGTACCGCGTCGGATATGCTCAGTAGCGCTGCAAGGTCCAGGAGCAGGCGCGTGACCGAGTGTCCCCAGCCTTCACCGCCCCGGTGCTGCACCAGCGCTTTCACCGCCTTTTCGGCCGCCTGGTGGGCCGCGAAACTGGCCCATTCGTAATCGCCCATGGACAGGGAGTTGCGGGCGTGTTGCAGGTCGTATCCCCCTTGGGTCAACCAGTCCATTGCCCTGTTAACCATGGCTCTACCGCTCCTTTGCCGGCGTTTGCCGGCGAACCGCTTGCTGAACTTTTTTGATTGGTATTGTACCGTACTTCACCGGCGTTCGAGCTTGATAGACCGGAAGCGGTCAGATCGATGTCCTAATTGTAGCAGTACGGTAATTGTTTTTCAAACATGGTTGCAGCCAGGGCACCCAACCTACACGTCGGCGGCTCGCATGCGAATGCGCAAAGCAAGAGCCAGCGGCTGTTTCACCCGCTGGCTCAAAGAAATAGCCACTTCTATCCGTCAGACGCCGGCTCTGGCCGTCAAGCTGTTGTACCCCAGGTCGAAGGCCGTTTCGTTCACCCCGCGCAGGGCCGGTTTCACGGTGGACAGGAGCGCCTCCCGGAGGGCGTCCGCTTGGTGTCGGGGTGGTTGTGCCCGACCTGTGCCAGTTTGCCGGTGCCCTCGGCGCGGCGTTGCTGGCCCGGGAGATGGGCGTATAAGAGCTTATTGCCAAGAACGGATTTACCTGAGTATCCAGGCCCCACGGTTATCGAGGAAAGGGCTTTTGTTTTTTTCGGGGCATTTTGGGGAGGGACAGGGTCCAGAACGGCGAAATGGTTGTTGACAGTTCTGAGGGGAGGTCATGTTCCGTGGCCCGGGTATTGACCGTGAAACACATCAACCGCTGTATCGCCTGCTATTCGTGCATGCTGGCCTGTACGCGCACGGTTTCCGGCCGGTTCTCCCTGGCCGCCAGCGCGATTCAGATCCGGACGCGCGGCGGGCTGCAGAGCAAGCTGGCCGCCGACGTGTGCCTGGGCTGCGCGGAGCCGGCCTGTGCCGCCGCCTGCCCGCCGGAGGCCCTGCGGCCGCGCCCGGGAGGGGGCGTCCGCTTTGCCCGGTCGCAGTGCGACGGCTGTGGGGCTTGCGTGGCGGCTTGCATCGCCCGCGTCATTCGGATGGACCCCGAAGATAGCCGGCCCATTGTCTGCGTGCAGTGCGGCGCCTGCGCGAAATACTGCCCGCACGAGGTCCTGGAGATGGCCGCGGTGAGCGAGGGGGGTGAGTGACCGTGCCGGGAGAACGGGTCTTGACTATCCTGCACCTCGATCTGGACCGTCTGACCTGGAAGACGGAGACGCGCGCCGACCTGGCGGGCTACCTGGGGGGGATCGGCCTGGCGAGCAAGCTTTTTGCCGAATTATGGCGGCCGGGGCTCAAGCCCTTGGACCCGGCCCAGCCCGTGGTGCTGGCCATCGGGCCGCTTTCCACCGTGTTTCCCCTGGCGACCAAGACGGCGGCCGTGTTTCACTCGCCGTTGACGGGGGAGTGGGGCGAGAGCTACGCCGGGATGCGGCTGGCCTTGGCGCTCCGGTTCGCGGGCTACGACGCCCTGGTCGTCACCGGGCGGGCCGCGCACCCGGTCTACGCCTCGGTTACGCCGGGCCGGGTGTCCTTCCGGGACGCGCGGGGCCTCTGGGGCCTTTCCACCGAGGAGACCGGGCGCATTCTGCGGGAGTGGGAGGCGGGGCGGGGGCACCGCAGCACGGTCCGAATCGGGCCGGCCGGGGAGCGGGGCGTAGCCTTCGCCGGGGTGAACGTGGACACCTTCCGCCATTTCGGACGCCTGGGCCTGGGTGCCGTGTTCGGCGCCAAGAAACTCAAGGCGCTGGTGGTTTACGGAGACAAGAGTTTTCCGATCCCGGACCGCAAAGCCTACCGGGCGGTGTACGACGAGGTGTTCCGGCGGGCGGTGGAGACCGACCTGTTGGAGAAGTACCACGGGCTGGGCACGGCGGGAAACGTCATGGTGCTCGACGGGCTGGGCGCCCTGCCCACCAGGAACCTGCGGCAGAACCGGTTCGAGCACGCCGCGCGGATCAGTGGCGAGGCGTTCGCTGAGCAAACTTTGCTCCGCAAGCTGGCCTGTCCCGGCTGCCCGGTGGGCTGCATCCACATCGGGCTGTACCGGCGGCAGTTCGGCACCGGTTACGAATACGAGAGCATCGCGCTGGCCTACGACCACGAATTGATCTACGCCCTGGGGTCGCTGCTGGGCATCGGCGATACCGACGGTGTGTACGCCCTGATCGAGAAGGTAGAGCTTTTAGGCCTGGACGCCATCACCAGCGGGGTGCTGCTGGCCTGGGCCACCGAAGCTCTCCAAGAAGGACTGATCAGCGCGGAGGAACTGGGGGTGCGGCTGGCCTTCGGAAAGCCGGACGGTTACCTGGCTGCCCTGGACCGGGTGGTTCGCCAGCCGAACGACCTGTACCGGACTTTGGCCCGCGGGCTGGAAGCCGCGGCGCGCACTTACGGGGGCCGCGACTTCGCGCTGACCTTGGGCGGGCACGAGATGGCCGGCTACCACACCGGGTACGGGTTCCTGCTGGGCCAAGCCGTGGGTGCGCGGCACTCGCACCTGTGCAACGCCGGGTACGCGGTGGACCAGGACCTCGGTCCCGATTTCGACCCCGACGTCTTGGTGGAACGCCTGATCGCCGAGGAGAAGTGGCGCCAGGTGTTAAACAGCCTTTGCATCTGTCTGTTCGGTCGCGGGGTGTGGGACCGGGATACGGTGCGGGCGGCGTTGGAAAGCCTGGGGATCGAGGCCGGGGGGGATTTCCTTTCAGCCCTCGGTGATCGGGTCTTCAAGCTTAAGAACGAAGTCAAGCAGGAAATGGGCTTTGACTTCCGCAAGCTGCGGTTCCCGCGCCGCTGCCTGGAGACCCCCTCTTTCCAGGGGCGCCTGGACGAGGCGGTGCTCAAAGACCTCCTGGAACGGTACATCAGGAAAGCCGGCGTATAACCTTGCACGTTTTGCAAATATAGGGGGGCCGAGATACCGGGGAGGCCGGAACACTCAAGTGTAAGGAGGAAATTGGATGATAAAACTAGCTAAGAAAAACTGGAGGCGGGCGCTGGTGGTGGCGCTTCTGCTGCTCTTCACCCTGAGCGCGGCCGGGTGTTCACGGGACAAAGGAAAGGAGTCCGGCGCCGCCCCACCGGGCGGTGAACCGGCGCCGGCGGTGTCAGTGGACGACCGTCCCGGTCCAAAAAGCGATGTCGCGCTTTCTCTGGAAGATTTGCTGGAACCGGTCCACCCCGACGAACCGGTGGCCTACACCTTCCACGAGCGTTTCTCTCCGGAAAACGCGCTCGCGCGGTTGGAGCAGATCGCCGCTTTCGGGAATTCGGCCACCGGTGAGACGGCAATGGCCTTTTCAAACTGGGTCGGCGCCGTGGAAGGGACACTCAGGAAACAGGACTACCAGATCAAAAAGCTGGAGTTTGAACTGGCGCTAAGGCGATACGAAGCCGGGGAGATTGCTGCCGGGGAGCTGGAGGAAAGGGAAAGGGCGTTGGAGGCGGCCGAAAGCGACTTTCGGATTTTCTGGAACTCCTTCGGTATCAAGGACTAGAGAATCGTCCAGGCGTGCCGGGCCGGCCTGAATAGTTCTTCAGACCGCCCAGTGGGGTGGCGCTTGAAGAAAAGGCAAGAAAATAAGGTAGTGTTACAGTCAAGCAGTCTCCGCCTTTGGCACACTCAGGGCGCACGGGCCGACAGCGCACTTGCCGCAGACGTCGCAAAGCCCCAGGTCATGGTAGTGATCATTCACCTCGAGCAGGCGGCGGTAGCATCGCTGCCGGTCCAGTCCGTCCGGGGAAAGCGCCCCGGTGGGGCAGAGCCGCACGCAGGCGGCGCATTTGCCGCCGCGGCGGTGGAGGCAGTAATCTTCCGTTACCAGCGGAGTGGCGGCAAGAGGGGCGTCGGTGACCAGGCTGCCCAGGCGCCCCGCACACCCGGCCCTCGTGATCAGCATGTGGTGGAGTCCGAAGGTGCCCAAGCCACACAGGTAGGCGATGTGCTTGTGGGACCAGAAAGAAACCAGGGTGGCCGGATCGAAGTTGTGGGTGGGTCTTTGCCAGGCCGCTCTGATTCCCGCCTTCTTCAGCTCGTCAACCAGCGTTTGGGAAACCAAACTGATCAACCCGTTCGTCTCGATATAGGCTTGGGCCCATTCCCGGCTCACGTAAGGGTTACGGCGGTGCACGCGCACCAATTTGTCGGAGAACGGCAGGAAAAAGGCAATCACGCTTTCGGCCCCGGGGAGAAGATCCCGCGGCCCGAGGTGCCCGGGGCCCACCGCTTCTTTCAGCCGCCCAAAACCTGGATTGTCGGCCCGGGCAAAGCCGACCAGCGGGGTGCGATAGGCGGTTATTCTCCTGAACCGGTTGACCAGTTCGGCTATCAGGGCCTCCACGCGCGCTTCCATGATCGTGTCTCCCCCGTGTGCAGGCGTGTAGGTTGGTTCGGTATGAATACTATTCTTCGTGACCGCTTCATTACCTTGATCGGATTTCCGGATTCCGGCGCTTATTATTCCCCGGGTGCGAACACGGCTTTCACATTGGCGCTAAAGCATACTGTGGTTGCTGTCGAAGAAAAAGCAATATATACTCTGTAGCAAATCCGCTCACCCAAAACGGCCCGGTGAAGGTGGTTAAACGGTGCGCTCGTCAGGCGAGATCGGCTTGTTTCAAGAGTTGGTTGATCTTGAAGATGTACAGCGTCTGCAAGCGGACTTCTCGGCGGCCACCGGTCTGGCCACCTCGATTCTGGACCCGTCCGGCCGGGTGCTGACCAACTCCGGCTGGAGTGATCTCTGCACCGTCTTTCACCGCCGCTCCCCCGCCGGCGCCGCCCGTTGCCGGGAAAGCGACCGTCGGATTCTGGCCGGGGTGGCCCAAAAGCAGGGTGAGGTGATTCAGGTCTGCGCCAACGGCTTGGTAATGGCGGCCACGCCTATTGTCGTCGCCGGGCGCCACCTCGCCACGATCGTTCTGAGCCAGGTGTTCTTCGAACCCCCCGATGAGGACTACTTCCGGTCCCAGGCGCGCACGCTCGGCCTCGAGGAGGAGCCCTACCTGGAAGCGGTCCGCCGCATCCGGGTGCTGCCGAAAGAGGAGTTCCTGCCCAAACTGCGGTTCATCGGCAACCTTGCGGGGCTCATTTCGAATCAGGGTCAGCGCAACTGGGAGCAGAAAGCGCTGGAAGATGAACTACGCCGGGAGCGGGCACATCTGCAAGCCATTTTCCAGGGTTCTGGCAGCGGCATGCGGATCATCGGCACTGACTATCGCATTGTCCAACAGAATCAGGAGATGGAGAGGCTCTCGGGCGTGCCTGGTCAGGAGGCCGTCGGCCAAAAGTGTTTCAAGTCCTTTCACCACGCCTATTGTGGAACCGCGGACTGTATTCTGCACCGGATTCTGGCGGGTGAGGAGCGCGTGCGGCTCGAAGTTGAAAAAACGCGGCCTGACGGCCGGAGAATCGACGTCAGCCTGATCGCCACCCCGCTCAAGAACGCCGCCGGAGAGATCGTCGGCGTGATCGAAAGCTTCCAGGACATCACCGAACGGAAGTTAATGGAAGAAAGACTCCGCACCTCCCAGAACATCCTCAACATGGTCTTCAACAACGTATACGACGCCATTTTCATTCACGCGCCCGACGGTCGGATCATCGACGTCAACCGCAAAATGCTCGAAATGTACGGGGTCGAGCGGGACCAGGCACTCACCTTGTCTATCCGTGATGACTATTCCGGCCCGGACAACCCGCTGGACCGGTTGCCCGTGATGTGGAACAAAGTGGTCGCCGGGGAGCCTCAGCTTTTCGAATGGCAGGCCCGCCGGCCCGGAGATGGTTCGGTCTTTGATGTGGAAGTATTCTTGTGCAAACTGGTTCTGAACGGGGACGACGTGATCCTGGCCACTGTTCGGGACATCACCGAACGGAAGCGCAACCAGAAGGCCTTGCAGGACAGCCATGAGGAACTCGAGACGGCCAACGAGGAACTGGTCGCGGTCAACGAGGAACTGGTCGCGGCCGAGGAAGAACTGAGGGATCAGCTCGAGGCGCTGGAAAAAAGCCGGAAAGCCTTGGAGGCCGCCAACAGGCAGCTGGCGGATATTATTGAGTTTTTGCCCGACGCCACCTTCGTCGTGGACCGCGACCGGAAGGTGGTCGCCTGGAACCGGGCCATGGAAGAACTGACCGGTGTGCGCAAGGAGGCTATCATCGGCCAGGGCGATTATGCCTGCGCCACGCCTTTATACGGGAAGCGCAGGCCGATCCTGGTGGACCTCATCTTCGGCCGGGTAGGTGCGGACCTGGAAAAGCACTATGAGTATATCAAGCGCAAAGGGAACACCCTCTACGCCGAGGCGTTCATGCCGATGGTGAAAAACGGACGGGGGGCCCACGTTTGGATTACGGCTTCGCCGCTCTTTGACCACGCGGGCAAACTGGTCGGGGCCATCGAGTCGGTCCGCGATATTTCGGACCACAAGCGGGCACAAGAGGAAATCAGGACCCAGAAAGCCTACTTCGAACAGCTTTTCGAAAACTCGCCCCTGGCCATCGTCATGTTCGACAACCGGGAGCGGATCATCAGCGCCAATCGGGGATTTCAAAACCTCTTTCAGTACTCCGCCGAGGAGGTCACCGGCCGCCCGATCGATGAGATCGTCACCCCCCCGGAGTTGTCCGATGAAGGTGCCGCTTTCTCGCGTATTGTTTGTGAAGGGGGAATTGTGCAGGGCGAGTCGGTGCGCAAACGGAAGGACGGCAGTCTGGTGGATGTGAGCCTCTTGGCGTTCCCAATTGTGGTCGACAATCAACTGGTGGGCGCGTACGCCATATACAACGACATCACGGCACGCAAGCAGGCGCAGGCGGCGCTGCAAGAAAGCGAGGAACGACTGAAAACGGTACTTGATTCCATTCAGAGCGGGGTGGTGGTCATTGATGCGGAGACACACGAGATCGTAAGCGCTAACCGCGTGGCCGTTGAAATGATCGGCTGTCCCGTGGAAGAAATCGTCGGTTCGGTCTGTCACCATTTCATCTGCCCGGCCGAAAAGGGCGAGTGTCCGATTACCGACCTTGGACAGAGCATCGACCACTCAGAGCGCGTCTTGATCAGAAAGGGTGGCGAAATCGTATCGATCATCAAAACCGTGGTGCCGGTGGTATTCAACGGCCGCAGGCACCTCATCGAAAGCTTTGTCGACATCACGGCGCGCAAACAGGCGGAGGAGCAGTTGAGGAAGGCCAAGGCGCTTCTGGATGGGGTGCTGGATGCAATTCCGGACGCCGTCGGGGTTCAGGATGCCGACCACCGCATGATCCGCCTGAACCAGGCGGGATACCGGTTGTTGAACCTAACACCGGAAGAGATCAAGGGCCGGAAGTGTTACGAGCTGTTTGGACGTTCAAACAGGTGCCGGCCGTGCGCCACCGAGAAGGCCTGGCGGACGAAACGGCTGGAAAGAGTAGAGAAGTACATCCCCGAACTGGACCGTTACCTGGACTGCCGCAGCAACCCTGTGACTGACGAGAACGGCGAGATCATCATGGTGGTGGAGCAGTTCTACGATATAACCGAGCGCCGACGGATGGAGGAACAATTACGGCACCTCAGTCTGCACGATCCGCTGACCGGGCTCTACAACCGGAACTACTTCGAGCGGGAGATGCGCCGCGCCGAGGGGATGCGCCAGGTTCCGGTCGGCATTATCGTCTGCGACGTGGACGGGCTGAAACTGGTGAACGACACCCTGGGGCACGACGCCGGGGACGCTCTACTCGTGGCCACCGCCGGGGTGCTCAAGAGGTCCTTTCGCCCGGGCGACATGGTCGCCCGGGTCGGCGGTGACGAGTTCGCCGTACTGCTCCCCGGCAGCGGCCGAGACGTCGTGGAAGAGGCGGGCAACCGCATCCGGGAAGCGGTCGAGACCTATAACGCCGCGAACCCCGGGATGGCCTTAAGCGTCTCCGTCGGTTTTGCCGTGGCTGACGAGTCGCCGGTGAATGTGAACGAGCTCTTCCGGGAAGCGGACAACAACATGTACCGTGCCAAGCTGCACCGCAGCCGGAGCGCCCGCAGCGCCATCGTCCAGACCCTGATGAAGGCGCTGGAGGCCCGCGATTTCATCACCGAGGGTCACGCCGACCGCCTGCAAGCGCTGGTCGTTTCCATGGCGGCGGCGCTCGAGCAGCCCGAACGAAGAATAGCCGACCTCCGCCTTCTGGCCCAGTTCCACGACATCGGCAAGGTAGGGATACCCGACCGCATCCTCTTCAAGGCCGGACCCCTGACTCCGGAGGAAGTCGCCGAGATGCGGCGGCACTGCGAAATCGGCCACCGGATCGCGCTTTCAGCGCCCGACCTGATCCCCATTGCGGACTGGATCCTGAAGCATCACGAGTGGTGGAACGGTGAGGGATACCCGCTCGGCCTCAAGGGGGAAGAAATCCCATTGGAGTGCCGCATTTTGGCCATTGCCGACGCCTACGACACCATGACTAATGACCGCCCCTACCGGAAGGCGATGACTCACAGGGAAGCAATAACCGAACTGAAAACGTACGCCGGGATCCAGTTCGACCCGGCGTTGGTAGAGGTGTTTGTGCAGCTGTTTGACCAGCAGGCGGCGCCACCGGACTCAACCGGCTTCTAGCGTAAGCTGGCTGTGCCGCCGCGGATGGGGCTTAAGAAAGAACCTTCGTCAGGATTTGTTGCTGTTCCTGGCCGGCCTCGGAGGCATAGGCCAGAATCCGCTTGAGGACCTCGTCCCGCCTGCGATCGACGGCTGTGAAGTCCATGGCCGGGATGTAAAAGGTCTCCAGTTGGTCGTGGGTCTTCTTGGCCTCGCCGATATACCACACCGCCCGGTTCAGAGCGGCGGTGAAGCGTTGGCCCGCGCTCATCAGTTCCACCTCGTACTGGGCCAGCCGACTCCGGTCCAGAAAAACGTCCAGGTCGTACGCGGCCACCCGCAGCCCGGGCACGGTGCCCGGTTGAAAAGCAACCTCCTCCACGTCCTTCAACACCGCCGCCCGAACCGCCGGGATCACCACCAGGTCGGCCCGGTGCGGCTCCAACGCGCAGTGGTACACTTCGGTGTCGAGTCCCCGGGCGTGGGCGGCGCGGGCCACCGCTTCCACCAGGGTGGAGCGGCCGCTTCCCGGGCGGCCCTTAAGCAGGTAAAGCTGTTTCACCTCCGTTAACAGACTCCCGATGTGGTGGACAACCCCGTCGGGGGAAACGGCCGACCGGAAAAGGTGCCTGGCCCAGGGCTCCGCCTCGTACCGGCCGGGCCGCTCGCCCAGGATTTCCCGGGTGAGGTCGGCGGTCAGCTGGTTCACCGGGGCAAAGCGCATACTCTCGGTGACGTAGCTTTCCATCTCGTCCCGGATCACCTTTGCCTCGGCCAGCTGGCTGTAGGCGGTGGCGAACAGGCGTCCCAGCCGCCGGTTCACGGCCAGGATCTGCTCCCTGGCGGCCCGAAGCTTTGCCTCGTTCCAGTAATCGCCCAGGTGGATGATCTCCGACACCGCGCCCGGGTTCACCGGGTCGACCACATGCGGGGCGGTGCCGTCCAGCAGCGCCACCCCGGCAGCCGGGATGACGACACCGTCGAGCGAGTCGTTGTCCGAGGAGCAGTGGTGGTGCTCGATGTCAAACCCGCGGGAGCGCATTTCCTCCCCGATTTTCCGCATGAAGCTGGACTTTCCGACGCCCGGCCCGCCCTTGAGGATGAACACCCGGGTGGCGTCCGGGGGAGTCAGGTGGTCGTAGTAAGAAAAGAAACCAAGCGAGGTGTTCCCCCCGGGGAATACGTGTTTGATTCTGCCAGTGCCCAATAGATGGTCCTCCTTACTAATCCCAAACGTCTGTGCGCTGCATCTCCCCGCCCAACGCCGTTGGTGAACGGGTGCCTGCATGCACGCTGGTACATTGTACGGGCGGTGCCAATCGGCAGTTACCGCAAACCACCGCCTGCGCCGATGCCAATTAATCCCTATACTGGAAACTCTGCTCACCGGATGGTCACCCGGTACTCACGCAGCCAGGCGTCGACCTGGTAGAGATAGGCGAAGAGCTGCGGGCCGGCCATCAGCTGCCCGAACCAGGTGGTGCCGAACGAGGAGCCGTCCGTCTGGACCAGTTCACGCACGCAGGTGGTGTCGATGAGCGTGAGCAGGGGGGAGGCTGGATCGTCCAGCACCTGCCGGAGTTTCGACCGGACCGCCTCCAGGTAGCCGGGGTGGTGGGTCTTCGGGTAGGGGCTTTTCCGCCGGTGGAGCACCTCTCCGGGGACGACGCCGTCCAGGGCCAGGCGCAGAATACCCTTTTCCCGCCCGCCCCATGTTTTTAGAGCCCAGGGGATGTTCCACACGTACTCCACCAGGCGGTGGTCGCAGAAGGGGACTCGCACCTCGAGGCCGGTGGCCATGCTCATGCGGTCCTTGCGGTCCAAAAGCGTGGTCATGAACCACACGAGGTTTAAGTAGAACATCTCGCGCCGGCGGGCCCCGACCGGGTCCTCGCCGGACAGGCGGGGTACCTCGGCCAGGGTTTCGGCGTACCGGGCGGCCACATATTCCTCCGGGCGGAGTTCCCGGGCCAGTTCCGGCTTCAAGAGCCGCATCCGCGCCCTGGTGGAGCGGGACCAGGGAAAGGTCCCGGCCGCAAGGTCCTCCTCCCGGTGGAACCACGGGTAGCCGCCGAACATTTCGTCGGCGCACTCGCCCGACAGCGCCACGGTGAACTCCTTCTTGATCTCGCGGCAGAACAGGTAGAGCGAAGTGTCGATGTCCGCCATGCCGGGCAGGTCGCGGGCCTGGACGGCCAAGCCCAGGGTGTCCACGAGTTCCGGGGTGTCGACCCACACCGGGTGGTGAATGGTGCCCAGCCGGTCCGACACCAGGCCCACCCAGGCGGAATCCGCGTCGGGCTGGAACCGGTTCGGGCGGAAATACCGCTCGTTATCCACGAAATCGATGGAGTAGGTGTGCACCGTGCCCCGGCCGCTTTTCCGGAAGGCGCCGGCGGCGAAGGCGGTCAGCGCGCTGGAGTCCAGGCCGCCCGAAAGCAGTGTGCACACCGGTACGTCGGCCACCAACTGCCGTTCTACGGAGTCCTGCAGGAGCGCCCGTACTTTGGCCGCGGTGGCGGGCAGGTCGTCGGTGTGCGGCCGGCTTTCCAACCTCCAGTAGCGCCGGGTGCGGACGCCGTTCCGGTCGAAAAAAAGGCAGTATCCGGGCCGCAGTTCCGAGATGCCGCGAAACACGCCGTGTCCCGGCGTCCGGGCCGGGCCGAGCGCGAAAACCTCGGCCAGCCCCTCGGCGTCCACCTCCGGCCGGACGTCGGGGTGGGCCAGGATCGCCTTCTGCTCCGAGCCGAAGAGGAACGCCCCGCCCCGCACGGCGTAGAAGAGGGGCTTGACTCCCATCCGGTCGCGGGCCATGAAGAGACTCTGGTCGTATTCACTCCAGACCGCGAAGGCGAAGATACCGTTCAGGCGCCCGACACAGTCGGCTCCCCACTCGATGTACGACAAGAGGAGCGCCTCCGTGTCCGAGTGGCCCCGGAAAACGTGCCCGCGTGCCTCCAGGTCCCGGCGCAGTTCGGGGGTGTTGTAGAGTTCACCGTTGTACACCAGGACGTACTCGCGTTCCCCGCACCGGCGGACCATGGGCTGGCCCCCTCCTTCCGGGTCCACCACGATCAGGCGCCGGTGACCAAGGGCGGCGTGCTCCGAAAGCCAGAAGCCGGAGGCGTCCGGTCCCCGGGCGGCCAGAGTCCCGGTCATTTCGGTGATCACCGGACACTCCCGGCGCAGGTCCCGCTCCCAGTCGATCCAGCCTGCTATGCCGCACATATTCAGTCGTTCACCCTTCCTAAAGAACAAGAAAAAGCGCCACGACGAGTTCCGCTCCGAACTCCTTAACTCGTGGCGCCGTTGCCTTGAGTCATTTAAAGTCTTTCGGTTCCTCCTATCTTACGAGGGAGACCGGCGACTTGACATTTTCTTTGCCGGGGCAATACCTGGAAAAGTCGTTCCAGAATGGCTCTGATCGTCTGGAGTGTGACCTGGAAGATAATCGCGCTAGGGCATGCGCTCCGGAATGTGCAGACCGCTTGGTTCATTAACGTACGGACCACCTACACGGGTTACGCCGGGTTTGTCAATCTGGCCCGGGATCTCGGCGGGGTTTTGGGTTTATGGTAACTGTATACAGGATTCATTGAAAAAAGTGCTTGACGAAGGCAAAAACGGCAGATACAATTACCGCATAACAGCATACCGGCGATACACTGTTGTATCGAAACAGGTCTAGGACGCCCTTCTTTGAGGGGCGTCCATCTATTTTTTCCAGACCCTGCGGGTTGCCGGCCCCGCAACGGCTGGACGAAAGGAGGCGAGGTCGCGTGAAGAAGATCGAGGCGGTAATCAGACCCAGCAAGTTTGAAGAAGTGAAGCAGGCGTTGGGCAAGTTCGGGATCAAAGGGATGACCGTCACCGACGTTTTGGGCTGCGGCCTGCAGCATGGGCAGCGGGAAATCTACCGGGGCACGGAGTTCATAAAGCTTCTGCCTAAGGTGAAGATCGAAGTCGTGGTGCAGGAGGCCGTGCTGGACCAGGTGATCGAGACGATCACCACGGTGGCCCGGACGGGCGAAGTCGGGGACGGCAAGATCTTCATCTACCCGGTCGAGACGGCGGTCAGGATCAGGACCGGTGAATCCGGTGACGCGGCCATATAGCAGTCACCGATACAAGGGCAACGGCGCCCCGGCGGTGGAACCAATTGGTGGTCTGTGGTCAGTGATTTCACCAACGACTGACGACCGACCGAGACCACTAAATCCCCCGGGGTGCCTTGTTTTCTGGACAGGGATCATTTCCGGGCATCTGAATCTGAATTAAGGAGGGAATTCACAATGTGGGCAAAGGGGTTAATGGGGCGCTTCCACTGGCGGGTGATCGTGCCGTTGGCGGCGGCACTGACGGCGATCCCCGGCCTGGCGCTGGCCGGTGAAGAGGCGGTCAGCCCGGCCGACACAGGTTTCGTATTGATCGCGGCCGCGCTGGTGATGCTAATGGTTCCCGGTCTGGCCCTGTTTTACGGCGGGATGGTTTCCAGGAAGAACGTGGTGAACACCTTGATGATGAGTTTTGCGATGCTCGGGCTGATCACCGTGGTGTGGGTGCTGTGGGGTTACTCCCTGGCGTTCGGCACCAGCACCGCAGGCCTGATCGGTTCCCTGGAGTTCTTGGGGTTCAAGGGCGTGGGCATGGAGGCGGCGGGCAGCCTGCCGCACGGGGCCTTCGCGGTATTCCAGATGATGTTCGCGGCCCTGACGGTGGCCCTGATTTCCGGCGCGCTGGCCGAAAGAATGCGGTTTTCCGCCTGGGTGATTTTCGGCGTGCTGTGGGCGACAGTCGTGTATTCCCCCCTCTGCCACTGGGTGTGGGGCGGTGGCTGGATCGGTGAGATGGGGGCGCTGGACTTCGCCGGCGGCACGGTGGTGCACATCAGCTCGGGCACGGCCGGTCTGATCGGCTGTCTGGTGCTCGGGGCGCGCCGGGGCTTCGGGAAGCGGCCGATGCCGCCGCACCAACTGCCCATGGTCATGCTCGGGGCGGGCCTGCTCTGGTTCGGGTGGTTCGGTTTCAACGCCGGCAGCGCGCTGGAAGCCAGTCCGCTGGCCGCGAGCGCCTTCGTGGTGACCCAGATCGCCGCGGCGACGGCGGCCATGACTTGGGCCTTCGCCGAATGGGTCCGGCACGGCAAGCCGACGCTCTTGGGTGCGGCTTCGGGCTGCATCGCCGGCCTGGTGGCCATCACTCCGGCGGCCGGTTTCGTGACGCCCCTGGCGGCGATCGCGATCGGTTTCGGCGGCGGGTTGTTCTGCTTCCTTGCCGTGACCATCCTGAAGCACAAGCTCGGCTACGATGACTCGCTGGACGTTTTCGGCATCCACGGCGTGGGCGGTACCTGGGGCGCCCTGGCCACCGGCGTCTTCGCCACCGCCTCCATCGGGGGCGTGGACGGTCTCCTGTACGGGAACCCGGCGCAGCTCGGCATCCAGGCGGTCGGCGTGGCGGCCACCTTCGCTTTTGTGGGTATAACCACTTTCGTCCTTTTGAAGTTCGTGGGTGTCTTCGTGCCGCTACGGGTGGGCGCGGACGCCGAGGACACCGGTCTGGACATCGCGCAGCACGGCGAGGATGGTTACAGCGACTACGTGGGCGGCGGGACACTGTACCGCGAACCGCCGGGAATTCCGGCGATGGCCAGGAGCGAGGCGCCGGCCCCGCCCGGCAGCCACTAGCACCCAAACGGTGCGCCCGTTAATTATATATCGGGGCAAGGAGGCCCCTCCCCGGAACCCGACGTTCCGTAGAGGGGCCTTCCCAGTCCCACCAGGTGGAATTTTATGGAGGTGTGTTTCAGGTGACCAGAAAAATTGCGATTTACGGCAAGGGCGGTATCGGCAAGTCCACCACCACCCAGAACACGGCGGCGGCCATGGCCTACTTTTTCGGCAAGCGGATTATGATTCACGGTTGCGACCCCAAGGCCGACTCCACCCGCCTGATCCTGGGAGGGATGATGCAGACCACCGTGATGGACACCCTGCGCGAGGAAGGTGAAGAAGGCGTAACCCTGGACCGCGTACGGCTGCAGGGTTTCGGCGAGATCGACTGCGTGGAGTCCGGCGGTCCCGAACCGGGTGTGGGATGTGCCGGCCGGGGGGTGATCACGGCCATCAACCTGATGGAGGACCTGAACGCCTACGGGGATGAGCTGGACTTTGTGTTCTTCGACGTCCTGGGTGACGTGGTCTGCGGCGGCTTCGCCATGCCGGTGCGGGAGGGCAAGGCCCAGGAGATTTATATCGTGGCCTCCGGGGAGATGATGGCCCTGTACGCGGCCAACAACATCTGCCGCGGGATGGTTAAGTACGCCGAACAGAGCGGGGTGCGCCTGGGCGGGATCATCTGCAACAGCCGCCGCGTGGAAGGAGAGCGCGAGTTGATCGAGGAGTTCTGCGCCCGGCTCGGCACCCGGATGATCATGTTCGTGCCCCGGGACAACATCGTCCAGAAGGCCGAGTTCAACCGGAAAACGGTGACCGAGTTCGCGCCGGATTCCGAACAGGCGCAAGTGTACCGGGAACTGGCCCGCCGTATCATCGAAAACGACCACTTCGTGATCCCGACACCTATGACTATGGATGAGATGGAGTCACTGGTACTTAAGTACGGGTTACTCGACCTGGGGGAGGCGAGCTAGTTGAAGAAGATCACCGCCATAGTGCGGCCGGAACGGGCGGAAGAAGTGGCCGAGGCCTTGGGCAAGGCGGGTTTCGCCGCCCTCACCAAAATGGATGTGGCCGGCCGCGGCAAGCAGATGGGTCTCAGGATGGGCAGCGTGTACTACGACGAACTGCCTAAGACGATGTTCTGGCTCGTGGTTCAGGACGAGAGAGTGGCGGAGGCCGTGGAGGTAATCAGCAAGACGGCCTACACCGGGAATTTCGGCGACGGTAAAATTTTCGTCAGCCCGGTGGAGGAAGCGTACACCATCCGCACCGGCGTGAAAGAACTGTAGGGGGTGAACGGATGTGAAAGAAATCATCGCCGTCATCAGGCCGAACAAGATGCAGGCCACCAAGGACGAGCTGGCGCGGATCGGGTTTCCGTCCCTGACCGCGGCCAAGGTCTTCGGGCGCGGCAAGCAGCGCGGACTGGCGGCCGAAGTGGCCTTTGAACTGCCGGCCAAGCTGTCGGCGCAGGGCGGCATGCGCTGGATACCCAAGCGGATGATCAGTCTGGTGGTGCCCAGCGGGGACGTGCCCAAGGTTGTGGCCGCGCTGATCCGGGTGAACCAGACCGGGGAGATCGGCGACGGGCGGATCTTTATCAGCCCGGTGGAGGCGGCCGTACGCCTCCGCACCGGGGAACGGGGCGATCAGGCTCTGGTCTAGGGACGGAATCGGGCAAAGAAAGGAGTAGAGGTAATGCCGTTTCTCAGGCTCAAGTGTGATGAACTGATCCCCGAACGGGAAAAGCACACTTACATCACGGATAGGGAGAACCCCGTCATCCCGCTTTGCAACATCAACACGATCCCGGGGGATATGACCGAGCGCGGGTGAGCGTTCGCGGGTGCCCGCGGGGTCGTGGGCGGACCAATCACCGATGCTATCCAGATCGTGCACGCGCCGGTCGGATGTGCCTATTACACCTGGGCGACGCGGCGTCACCTTTCCGACCAGTACGCCTGGAGCATGCCCGGCCGGCTGGACAACGTGGCCTTCAACCGCCGCTTCTGTGTGTGCACCGACATGGAGGAAAAGGATGTTGTCTTCGGCGGGACCAAGAAACTCCTAAAGAGCGCGCTGGAGGCGGTAAGACTGTTTCCGGAAGCGACGGGGATCATCATGTACACCACCTGCACCACCGGTCTGATCGGGGACGATATCGGGTCGGTGGCCAAGCAAATCGAACGGGAGACCGGAAAGCCGGTGTTCTTCGCGGAGGCGCCCGGCTGTTCCGGGGTGAGCCAGTCCAAGGGTCATCACGTGGCGAACCGGCAGTTTTTCGAACAGATCAACGAGATCCGGCGCCGGCGCCCGGAACTGATCACACCCGAGGCGGAGCGGACGCCTTACGACGTCGTCCTGGTCGGGGAGTACAACATGGACTGGGACCTCAAGGTGATCCTGCCGCTGATGGAGAGCATCGGGATGCGGGTGGTAAGCACCTTCACCGGAAACGCCCGGATGATGGACCTGGTCCGGCTGCCGGATACCAAGCTCAACGTGGTGCACTGCCAGCGGTCGGCAACCTACATCGCGGATATGATCAAGGAAGGCTACGACATTCCCTACGTCAAGGCGTCGTTCTTCGGTATCCAGCAGACGAGCAAGGCCCTGCGGACCATTGCCCGCCATTTTGGTCTGGAGGAGCGGGCGGAGCAGGTCATCGCCGCGGAGACGATCCGCATCCAGCCGGCCCTGGAGTGGTACCGCGAGCGCCTGCAGGGCAAGACCGTGGCCGTCTACGTCGGGGGGCCCCGGGTCTGGCACTGGATCAAGCTCTTTGAGGAACTGGGCATGAAGGTGGTGGCCGGAGCCTGCACCTTCGCCCACGAGGACGACTACGAGAAGATCAACGCCCGCGCCGGTGACGGGGTGCTGATCATCGACAACCCGAACGAGTTCGAGATCGAGGAGTTGCTGGAAACCTGTAAACCGGATATCTTCCTCTGCGGCCTGAAGGAGAAGTTCCTGGGCCGCAAGATGGGCGTGCCCACCCTGAACTCCCATTCCTACGAGAAAGGCCCCTACGCGGGGTACGTGGGGTTCATCAACTTCGCCCGCGACATCTACCAGGCGCTTTACGCCCCGGTATGGCGCCTGACCAACGGAAAGGAGGCCGTTACCAATTATGGCCGGCAACTGTAACCCCATCCCCATCGGGGGCATCACCTACAATCAATTGAAAATCGAAAAAAAGCCCCTGACGCCGGAATACGTGCCGCGCGACCCGGCCCTGGTGCCCAAGGCCAACCGGGTGGTGGTCGTCAACCCCGCCCGGACCTGCATGCCCCTGGGAGCGATGTTCGCCGGGCTGGGGATTCACCGCGGGCTGCCCTTCGTCCAGGGGGCCCAGGGTTGCACCACCTATGTGCGCTACACCTTCTGCCGCATCTTCCAGGAGCCGGCCAGCATCGCCAACGCCTCTTTCCACGAGGACGCGGCCGTGTTCGGCGGGCGGAAGAACTTCACCGAAGGAATCCGCAACCTGGTGGTGCGCTATAGACCCGACCTGATTACCGTGGTCACCACCTGCTCCAGTGAAATCATCGGCGACGACATGGTCAGTTTCATCAAGGTGGCCAGAAAGCGCCTGGTTTCCGAGTTGGGTCCGGAAGACGGGAACCGGGTGCGCCTGGTGCTGGTCAGTACCCCGAGTTTCGCCGGCTCCCACGTTGCCGGCTACGACCGGGCGTCCCGGGCCTTCCTGGAGACCCTGGCCACCGATCACTCGCGGCCGAACAATAGGGTGAACATCATCCCCGGAATGCTGATGCCCGGCGACCTGCGGGAGATCAAGCACCTCCTGGCGGAGATGGGGGTGGAGGCGCACGTCCTGTTCGATATCAGCGACGTGTTCGACACCCCGCTGATGCCGCCCCAGACCCTGCCCTACTACCCCGAGGGGGGCACCCGGGTGGAGGACGTCGAGGACATGGCCAACTCCATGGCCACCTTCGCCCTGTGCCCGAACGAGGGCGGGCTCGGGGCCCGTTACCTGGAACAGAAGTTCGGGATTCCTGCTTTCCTCGGGCCGGTGCCCGTGGGTGTACACAACACCGATCTCTTCCTGGAGCGCCTGTTGCGGGTTACCGGAAAGGAGGTGCCCAAGGCACTGCGGGACGAACGCGGCCGGCTGCTCGACTTTATGGCCGACACCCTGCACCACACCATGATGAAAAAGGTGGCTCTGTTTGGTGATCCGGACCTGGTCACCGGGCTGACCCGTTTCGTGTGCGAACTGGGCATGGAGCCGGTGGCGGTGATGAGCGGGACGCAGACCAAGACGTTTGCGGCCGACATCGAGGGCATTACGGGTGAGTTCGGCTTCACCCCGGCCGTCTTCAACGGTTCGGACCTGTTTGAATTTGAGGAAACGCTCAAGACGATGCCCGTGGAGGTGCTGATCGGCAATTCCAAGGGCGCCGACATCGCCAAGGAACTCCAGATCCCGCTGGTCCGGGCCGGGCTTTTCGTGTACGACCGCGTCGGATACCAGAAGCGCCCGGTAGTGGGGTACAGAGGGGGGGAACGCTTGCTGGCCGACCTCGTGAATGCCATTCTGGATTTCGGTTATCCCGAGGAGCGGACCCAGCAGCTGTAAGCGATGCACCAACCGAAATGCGCAAGGCGGAGCAACACCGCCGAGCAGGTTCCCTTCATTGACGCCGGCCGCGCCGACCACGGCGTGATTGTGAAACCGGAACCGCGCCTGCCGGCCTGTGACCGGCAGACGGTGCCCGGAGCCATGTCCCAGCGTTCCTGTGCCTACTACGGCGCCCGCTGGTTCCTGGCTCAGCTGAAGCAGGTGCTGCACCTGGTGCACGGTCCGGTATCGTGTGCCTACTACGGCGAAACGGTGCGCAAAAAGAGGTACACGGTCTTTTCGACCGACCTGACCGAAAACGAGGTCATCTTCGGGGGCGAGGCCAAGCTCTTACGGGTCTTGCGCGAACTGGCGGTCCACTTTCCGGAAAACAGGGCGATTTTGGTGTACGTCACCTGCGCCCCCGGCATCATCGGGGACGACGTGGACCGGGTCTGCCGCCGGGCCGAGCGGGACACGGGCATGCGCTGCGTGCCGGTGCACTGCCCGGGCTTTTTGGGATACCACCAGGCCGCCGGCCACGAGGCCGGAGCGCGGGTGTTCCTCGAGCACTTCATCGGACACGACGCGCCGGCTGAGCCCGGGCCGCGGGACATCAACCTCCTGGGCGAGTTCGACGTGATGGGGGACTACCGCGTGATCAGGGGGATGCTCCGGAGGATGGGCGTAAACGTGGTGAACGCCGTCACCGCCGACGCTTCGGTTGAAAGCCTCGCGCGCGCCCACCGGGTGCAGTTGAACCTGATCCACTGCCGCCGCACCGGGGGCCTCCTGGCCGAGGAGATGGAAAGCCGGTACGGGATCGAGTACCGCAAGGGTTCCTTTTTCGGGCTGACCGAAACGAGCACGACCCTGCGCCGGCTCGGGGATTGGCTGGACTGCCGCGCGGAGGCCGAAGCGCTGATCGCGGAGGGAGAGGCGATGGTCGCCGGCGATTTGGAACGGTACCGGCGGGAACTCGCGGGCAAGCGGGTGGGTCTGTTCTTCGGCGGGTCGCGGATCGGTTCCATGCTCAAGGGTTATCGCGACCTGGGCCTGGAGGTGGTGGCGGCCGGGAGCCAGTTCGGGTGCGGAAACGACTACCGCGAGGCCTGGACCGGCCTGAACCCCGGGGCGGCCCTGGTGGACGACACCAACGAGGAAGAATTCGTCCAGTTCATCAGGCAGTACCGTCCGGACGTCATTGCCGGCGGGACGCGGGAAAAATGGCTGGCTCACAAGTTTGGGATTCCGTTCACTGTTTTTCCGCAGGAGAGCGGCCCCTACGCCGGGTACTCCGGTTTCTTGAACTTCGCCCGTGACATTCTGGCCGCCCTCAAGGCCCCGGTGTGGCGGATCGTGAGAGGGGGATCCAATACACATGCACCGTTTACCGCTTGAACAAGATCTGCAGGGGCACCCCTGCTTCAATCCGGGCGCGCACCACCGTTTCGGCCGGATCCACCTGCCGGTGGCGCCGCGCTGCAACATCAAGTGCGGCTACTGCGACCGCCGGCTGGACTGCGCCAACGAGACCCAGCCGGGAACGGCCAGCCGGGTGATCGGCCCGGAGGAGGCGCTTTGGGTGCTGCAAAAGGCACTGGCCGCCGAGTCCCGCATCCGGGTCGCCGCCGTGGCCGGGCCGGGGGATCCCCTGGTCAACGCGGAGACTTTCCGCGCCCTCGAACTGGTACACGCGGTCTTTCCGAGGTTGATCAAGTGCTTGAGCACCAACGGCCTGCTGCTGCCGGAAACGGTGGACCGGCTGCCGGGGCTGGGGGTCAGGACCCTGACCGTCACCGTGAACTGTGTCGATCCCGCCGTCGGCGCCCGGATTTACGAGTGGGTCGACTGGCGGGGCGAGCGTCTCCGGGGGGAGGCGGCCGCCGCCAGGCTGATCGCCAACCAACTGGACGGCATCGGCCGGGCCGTGGCCCTGGGTCTCGCCGTCAAGGTAAACACCGTTCTGATACCCGGGTTAAACCAAGCGCACGTCGAGGAGGTCGCCGGCACCGTCGAGAGTCTCGGGGTGCGGCTGATGAACGTCATGCCCCTGTACCCATCGGGTTCCTTCCGGCACCGGGCGCGACCGACGGGGGCGGAACTAAGGGCGGTACGCGCGGCGGCGGCCGAAATCCTGCCCCAGATGAGCTGGTGCCGCCAGTGCCGAGCCGACGCTTACGGGCTGCTGGGGGCCGATACCCACCTAATAAATAATGTAGAAAGTCAAAGAAAGTAAAGAAAGTAAAAAGGTGCCTGGCACCGTTTTGGTGGTCCCTGGGCGATGTAGTGCGCGCGGCCCGCCGCTTCTGCGGCGTCGAACTGGGTTACGACGAGCGGTTGTTGAGGGTGTTGGAACGCCTGGTATACAGCCTGAGCGGACTTCGGAGGTGCCGCGGCGGTCGCCAGGATTAAGCGGCTCACCCGGGAACTGTGGGTGGCCCATTACCGGCGCGCGCTGCGGCTGGCGCGCAACTGGCTGGCGGTTTGCAGCCGGTTGGAGTAGTCTTTTGATTAGCGGAATCCGTATAGCGGGGGTGGCGTCGATGCGTATCGCGGTGGCCCAGATCAACCCCACGGTGGGGGATATCAACGGCAACACGGACCTGATTGTGTCCGCTACGGGGCGTGCCCGGGAGGCGGCGGCCGACCTGGTGGTTTTCCCCGAACTGGCCGTTTGCGGGTACCCACCGAAGGACCTGCTCTGCCGGGCCGATTTCCTGGACGCGGTGGAAGCAGGTCTGGACCGCATCCGCGCCGCCACCACCGAGATCGCCGTCCTGGTGGGCGCGCCGGTGCGCGGGGATGACGGCGGCTTGTTCAATGCGGCTGTGCTGCTCCGTGACCGGCGCGTGGCAGGCCGGGTAGCGAAAACCCTGCTGCCCGAATACGACGTGTTTGACGAGCGGCGGTACTTTGCCCCGGGCGCCGCGCAACCGCCGCTGACCCTGCGGGACCTCCGTCTGGGGGTGACCGTGTGCGAGGATATCTGGAATATCGGCGGCGTAACGGGCATCCCGCCCTACCCGGTCGACCCCGTGAAGGAACTGGCGGACCGGGGCGTGGACCTGTTCATAAATCTCTCCGCCTCCCCCTATCACCTGAGAAAACAGCGGCAGCGCCTGGAAGTGGTCGGCGCGGTCGCCGCCCGGTACAGCCGGCCGGTCCTGTACGTGAATCAGATCGGGGGTAACGACGATCTGGTGTTTGACGGGGCCAGTTTCCTGACCGACAGCCGGGGGCGGGTGGTGCTGCAGGGGCTGAGTTTCGAGACGGATTTCTGGGTGTTTAGCTTCCACGACATAAATACGCTCCCGGTCCTCGAGGCAAAACCGGAGGAAGGCCCGTCATCGGTTTACCGCGCTTTGGTCTTGGGCCTGGCGGACTACCTGCGGAAAACCGGGTTCCGCAAGGCGGTGGTGGGGTTGTCCGGCGGCATCGACTCGGCGGTGACCGCCGCGCTCGCCGTGGCCGCGCTGGGTGCTGAAAACGTGCTGGGAGTAAGCATGCCTTCTCGCTATTCGTCCCGGAGCAGCCTGGAAGACGCCCGTGAACTGGCGCGGCGGCTGGGTATCGAGTTCCGGGTCCTGCCGATCGACGTCCACTTCCAGTCCTTCCTGGACCAATTCAACCCGGACGGGCGGCCGCGTCTCGACGTGGCCGAGGAGAATATCCAGGCCCGCCTCCGGGGGATGATCCTCATGTTCATCTCCAACCGGGAGGGGTATCTGGTCCTGAGCACGGGCAACAAGTCCGAAATGGCCGTCGGTTACACCACCCTGTACGGTGACATGGCCGGGGGCCTGGCCGTACTGGCCGACGTGCCGAAGACGATGGTGTACGAACTGGCCGCCCTGGTCAACCGGGAGGGAGAGGTCATTCCGCCGAGTATCATCCGCAAGGCGCCCTCGGCCGAACTCCGGCCCGGGCAGGTCGATCAGGACAGTCTGCCTCCCTACCCGGTGCTGGACGGCATCCTGAAAGCCTACATCGAGGAAGGGTGTTCGGTGTCCCAGATTGTGAAACAGGGCTACGCCGAACCGGTGGTGCGGCGCGTGGTCGCCATGGTCGATCGAGCCGAATACAAGCGGCGTCAAGCCCCGCCCGGGCTCAAAGTCACTTCCAAGGCCTTCGGCCCCGGCCGGCGCTTCCCCATCGCCCAGCGCTGGACGCCGTAAGGGGCTGCTGGGCCGCGCCGGGGGGTGTGGGACTACGCAAAAATGTAGGACTAATACAAAGAAAAGAAACCCTTAACATGCGGCGCGGGGTCCTAAGGAATCGGACCGGTTTTCCCGTTAAGAGACTTTTCGCGACTTATGACCAGGGTGTTCACTCTTTCCACAAGCATATCCACCAGGTGGGGCAACGGCTCGGCACTCGTACCAACCACTTCGACTCCCGACCGGTTGAGGTGGAGGAGAACTTTTATCGCGGGGCTTCTGGCCACCGCCTCGGCCATCGCCGGAGTAAATTCGCCCAACATGCTGTGCGCAACAAGCAGGGAGATAGTGCCGACGATAATGTCGACCCCGGCAACATTCTGCACAACCGCATTCTCACCGGTAGCCCCCTCGTTGGCGCCGGCCTTTAGCATCGTGGATGTGGCCAGGACGTTCGTTCCCAAAACGAGGATTTCCGCCCTTCTATTACGCAAGGCGCGGGAAAGCTTTTCCACCAGGAGTCTGCCGATACCGCCCCCCTGGCCGTCAATTACGGCAATACGTGTTACATTTCTGATCTCTTGCATTAGCCATGGGCTGATAAGCCCAGTTACCCGCCTCTCTTTGATCAAAAACAATCGGGAAACCGCCAACAAAAAAACCACGGGGAAACTTTGCTTCGGCAAAGTCTGACTTCCGTGGCTTGTATCTCCGTTCTAGCGGCAACCGCCGGGGCGGCTTCGAGCCGCCCATTGTCTTGCTTACTCCAGTATAGGAGATGCGCTGTTGTTTGTAAAGTTCCGGGGCAATGAAAAAAGCCGGCAGGATAATGATGTTCCTGCCGGCAAGAGCCCCTGATATATGTCAGGGGCGGGAATGGCCCCGAGTAGGCGAAAGGACTATTCCACCCGCGGCCGCCACCCGCGGGCGACGTAGGTGGTGTGGAGCAATTCGTGCGATCTGTGCCCTAAAGGTTTTTCCAGGTATTCTTCGTAGAGCTTCTTGACCTGGGGGTTCTCGTGCGACTTGCGTAACTGTAACGCCTTGTCGCGCGAGTAGGTCCCGGCGATCCGCCGCTCACGGTCCAGGGTACCGGTCTTGATCGGCTGGCCGCCGCCCCCGATACATCCGCCGGGACAGCACATAATCTCAATGAAGTGGTAATCTTTGAGCTCCCCGGCGCGAAGCTTATTCATCAGGATCTCCGCGTTGCTCAATCCGTGGGACACCAGCACCTTGACGTCAAGGCCGTCAACAGGCACCGCCGCTTCCTTGATCCCCTTCAGGCCCCGGATGTCTTCAAAGTCAATCCGGTCTAACGTCCTTCCTGTAACCAACTCGTACGCGGTGCGTAGAGCCGCCTCCATTACGCCGCCCGTGGCTCCGAAAATCTGGCCGGCGCCACTGCCGATGCCCATCGGTTCGTCATAGTCCTCGTCGGGCAGGTTGGCGAAGTCCAGGCCGGCTTCTTTGATCATCCGGCCCAGTTCGCGCGAGGTCAGTACCACATCCACGTCCTGGTGGCCGCTGTCGTTCATCTCCGGCCGCGCCGCCTCGAACTTTTTGGCAGTGCAGGGCATGATCGAAACGACAAATACGTCGGCGGGGTCGATCCCCTTTTTCTTGGCGTAGTAAGTCTTCGCCAGCGCCCCCAGCATCTGCTGGGGCGATTTACAGGTGGAAAGATGCGGCAAAAGCTCCGGGTAGAAGTGTTCGACATACTTGATCCAGCCGGGGCTGCACGAAGTGATCTGCGGCAGGACGCCGCCATTGTTGATCCGTTCGAGAAGCTCGGAACCCTCTTCCATGATGGTCAGGTCGGCCGTAAAGTTGGTGTCGAACACGGCATCGAAGCCGAACCGCCGCAAAGCTGCCACCATCTTGCCGGTGATGTCCGTACCCGTCGGCATACCGAACATATCCCCGATGGAAACATGAGTCGCCGGCGCCGTCTGGACCACCACGTGTTTCTGCGGGTCGGCCAGGGCCGCCCAGACCCGGGCGGTCTCATCACGCTCGTAGATGGCACCCACCGGGCAGACCAGGATACACTGCCCACAGTTCACACAGTTGGTCTCCGCAAGCGGCGCCCTGAGGACCGGAGCAACCACGGCCTCGCCGTCTACCTTCTTAAACTCGATGGCGCTCACGCTTTGAACCTGCTGGCACACCGTGACGCAGCGGCGGCAGAGAATACACTTGTTCGGATCGCGGATGATCGCCACCGAAGAGTCGTCGACGGGGTAAACAGGCTGCGTCCGCGGAAAGCGCACTTCCCGGATGCCGAACGTCGCCGCCAGATCCTGCAGTTCACACAGACCGTTCCTAACGCAGATGGGACATTCCATGGGATGATTGGTCAGGATCAGTTCCATGGTTACCTTCCGCGCCTCGCGTATCGCCGGGGTGTTGGTGCGGACGACCATCCCGGCCGCCGCCGGGGTGTTGCAGGCGGTTTTGAGTTCCTTCTCCCCTTCGACTTCGACGGTGCAGATACGGCAGGCGCCAACGTCATGACCGATATCCTTCAGGTAGCACAGGGTAGGTATCTTGACCCCCACTTGCGCTGCCGCGTCCAGGATCATCGTCCCCGGCTCCACCTCAATTCGTTGTCCATCAATGGTCAGAGCAAAAGTACTCACGGTTCAACCCTCCTTCATTTGGAAGACATCATGCACCGGCCTGAAATACGGAGGGATAGCGCGACAGGAGTTCCAGCACCAGCCTGCCCCCGATGCGCCCCACTCCGCATTTGGCACCCTGACCGACGGTGCGCGCCAACTCGCCGACTGCGGCCAATTCCTCCGTACCGAGCGGGCTTTCGTTGCCAACCTTATCGAGAACCGCCGTAATCTGCCTGACTCCGTGCCAGCAGGGAAGACACTCACCACAAGACTCGTCGCGGACCAAAGCCAGCAAAGACCGGGCCAGCTCCGCGACCACTTTTTGATCGGCGTTACCGCTATGCATAATTTCACGCCTCCTCCGGGAAAAATGGCTTCACCCGTTACGGTCTGGGTGCGTATCGGGTGTGAAGTAGTTCGTGCGACCGATGGCCCAAGGGTTTTCCAAGGAATTCCTCGTAGAGCGCCTTCACCGCCGGGTTTTCGTGCGACTTCCGGTACTTCATCGCCGCATCGACCCGGTAAAGTCCCTCGATCCGGTTACGCCTTGCTGCCGTGTCCGTCGGGATCGGCTGCCCGCCGCCCCCGATACAACCGCCCGGACAGCACATGATTTCAATGAAGTGGCAGTCCTTAAGTTCGCCGGCTTTCAGCCTTTCCATGACGTGACGGGCGTTGTGCAATCCGTGGGCCACCATGACCTTTAAGTTGATCCCGTTCAGCGGTACTACCGCCTCCTTGACCCCCTCTAGACCACGCACATCTTGAAAGTCCACTTGCGCAAGCGTTTTACCGGTGACCAACTCGTAAGCCGTGCGCAGCGCGGCCTCCATTACGCCGCCGGTGGCCCCGAAGATCGCCCCGGCCCCGGTGGAAATACCAAACGGCTCATCATACCCGTCCTCCGGCAGGATGGCGAAATCGATCCCTCCCGCCTGATCATCCGTCCGAGTTCCCGCGAAGTTAGCACGACGTCAACGTCGTGACCGATACGGGGGTTGTTCCAGAACCGCTTTGCCGCGTCCATCTCCGGTCGCGCCGCCTCGAACTTTTTCGCGGTACAGGGCATAACCGACACCACGAAGATGTCGGCGGGATCCCGGCCGGTCTTTTCGGCGAAATACGTCTTGGCGATCGCCCCGAACATCTGCTGGGGCGACTTGCAGGTGGAAAGATGCGGCAAAAGCTCTGGGTAGAAGTGTTCGACATACTTGATCCAGCCCGGGCTGCAGGAGGTCACCAGAGGGAGCGTGCCCCCTTCGGTCAAGCGCTCGAGCAGTTCTGATCCTTCCTCCATAATGGTCAAGTCGGCGGTGAAATCCGTGTCAAAAACGGCATTAAACCCCAGCCTCCGGAGAGCGGTGACCATTTTGCCGGTGACCGGCGTACCGGGAGGCAATCCGAACATGTCGCCGATGGTTACGCGGGTGGCCGGTGCAGTTTGCACCACGACGTATTTCTGCGGGTCGAAGAGCGCCTCCCAAACCTTGTCGGTTTCATCCTTTTCGGTAATCGCCGCCGTAGGACAGATCAGTGCGCACTGGCCGCACTGCACGCATCGCGTTTCATCCAGCTGCAGATCGGGCGGCGGGCCGACGCTGGCGTCAAAACCCCGGCCCGCAAGGCTAATGGCGCCGACGGCCTGAATGTCGCGGCACACACTGACACAGCGCAGGCAGAAGATGCATTTGCGCGGATCACGCACAATCCCGGGGGTGGACTCATCCAGTGGCACACCGGCACGGGTAGCCCCGCTCAACCCAACCGAGCGCACGTTCAACTGCGAAGCCAGCGCCTGCAATTCACAGTTGCCGTTACGGATACAGGTAAGACACTCCAGGGGATGATCCGACAGGATCAGTTCCAATGTGGCGCGGCGGGCGGCGCGCAGAGCCGGCGTGTTGGTGCGCACCACCATCCCGTCCTCGACCGGCGTGTTGCAGGCCGCAGCAAACTCTCTTCTCCCTTCGATATCCACCACACAGATACGACACGCCCCTGCTTCGTGGATACCTTCGAGGTAACAGAGGGTGGGAATACGAATCCCCGCCCGGGCCGCAGCTTCCAGGATGGTCGTTCCGGTTTGGGCCTGCACCGTTTGCCGGTCTATCGTCAGCTCGATCTTTCCCATATGTCCGCCTCCTAACAAACAAAGTACGTTTGTGGCTTCAGGAACCGACGACGGCCTGCCAACCCCGGTTGGCTTCCACGGTAGCCGGACACGTGCCCTGAAGATGCGCTCTTAGCTCATCGCGCCCGTATTGCACCACGTCCGCCACCGCTCGGCCCGCGATTCGGCCCAGATCGCACTTCGCCGCTCGCCCGATCGCCGCACCCACTTCTTCTACCAGGGCAAACTGGTTTTCGGCCGCCTCTCCTTGCACCGCCTTCTCCAAAACCTCCAGGAGACGTTTGGTGCCAACGCGGCAAGGGATGCATTCGGCGCAGGACTCTCGCTGCGCATATTCCAGGAAATACTTCACCAAATCCACCATACAGACATCTTCTTCCAGCGCCAGCCGGCCAACCGATCCCACGGCCGACGCCACACGTGCCAGATCCTCGTAGTCCGCGTCCGCAACACGCCGGGTGTTCGGACCGAGTTCCCGCAAAAAGGCCGTATACTCGGTTACGGTACTCGCAAACCGGCTGCCCTCCGCCGAGGATATCCAGCGCATCCAGAGCCGCTCCCGCTCAATACCCAGCCACTCCAGCAACCGCCTGGTTATCCTGATCCGCCGCTCCGCATAGTAATTGCCACTAACATAGTGGCAGTCACCCTTGTGTCAACCGGACACGAGGACGCCGTCGGCCCCGCGCAACAATGCCTCAAAGATAAAGCGCGGGTGCATCCTCCCGGAGCACATTACCCTGATCACCCGGATATTGGGCGGATACTGAAGCCGGCTTACCCCGGCCAAGTCCGCCCCACCGTAGCTGCACCAGTTGCATAAGAACCCAATAATCTTCGGCTCAAAACCATTCACTATCGCCGTTCACTCCTTTCTGCCCATACCTGTCCCTCAGCCCCGAACAAACTTTCGGCCGTCCCAGCCTCACCCCCAAAAACAAAAGACCACGAAAGTCTTCGGTACCTTTCGGCCGACCTTCGTGGTCTTTTGTTCGCTCTTAATTTTTCGGGTTTACGTGATCACGGAAAACAATAGCTTCGTACTACTGCTGTTCCGGTTATCCGTTTGATTCTGCCCAAAAGTAATTCGCTGTTCGCGGATAATATCCTGCTGTTCCAAAAACTTTTTGCTCCCAATTTTTTTTATGCCGGACAGCATCCATAAACACCGAAATTGCACAGGGGCTTTACAAACAACAGCGCATCCCTTATATTATTTATAATTAATCAGCGAAGATACAAGCCACGAAGGTCAGGCTTTGCCGAAGCAAAGTTTCCTCGTGGTTTTTTGTTGGGAAAGGTAAAGGACGCGAATTTCCGGGCACGAAGGCCGGGGGTTCGCGTTTTTGTGTCCGGGAGGACGGGCGAAAGGATGGTACGGTTGAAAAAGGCGGTGATCGTGGGCCTGGGAGATGTGGTTTGGGGCGATATGGGGGCAGGGTCATATGTGATCGAGGCGCTTTCCCAGGAGAACCTGGGTATGAATGTCGATTTGGCGGATATAGGTTCCGAGGTACTTAATCTGGAAGTGCACCTCTATCGGAAGGACTATGCGATTCTGGTGTACGCCCTGGCAAGAGGATACCCTGGCGGGCACATATCCCAATTAGCATATCAGGAATCGCTCCGTTTATGGCAGGGGTTCTTCTGTGGCGGCATGCGGCCGGTGTATGAGAGGCTTCTGCTGGCGAAGCGTTACGGCGTCATGCCGCCCGCGGTGACGCTGGTCGTTATCGAGCCGCAAGTGGTGTGTTACGGCCTGGGCTTGTCCGGGAAGGTCCGGCCCGCCATCCGCAAAGCGGCACGCTTGATCAAGAAAGACCTGGAGCGGCGCGGGTTTTTGCCGTCACCCCCGGCAGCACCCCTGCTGCGGTACCGGTTGGATCTGCTTCAAATGACTATCTAGGCTTGAGGGCACCGGGAGGTGGACACGCCGATGCCTGCCTAAGTACGGCTTTGACCAATCAGGGGTGGAGGTGATATGCGGAATACCACGGGATGCGGCTATGCGTTCGGGTAAAAACCGGGATTAAGGAAGGGAGGAAGCGAAATGGAGCGCTTTATGGAACAGCAAAGGGAGATGACCAGGCGAGCGTTTTTCAAGATGATGGCCGGGCTTGGTTTGGCCGGCTGGGCCGTCACGGCGGGCGGCTGTCTGCGCCCTGCGGAGCTACCGGCGGGGGTGGAGGATTTGCCTCCTTACCACCACAGAGTGGCGAGTGCGTGGCCCGCACAGGTACGCGGATGCGTGCCCATCGATCCGGTCAGTCCGTCGCTTGTCCAGGACCACCGGAAGTGCAATCTGTGCGGCCAGTGTCTCGACGTTTGTCGGAACACGCAGAGCGTTGTCGGCTATTACGATCTGCCGCTGGTGGATGAGATCATATGCATCAACTGCGGCCAGTGTGCGCTGGTTTGTCCCACCGGGGCCATAAGCGAAAGGGACGATACGGAGAAGGTGTGGCAAGCACTCGAAGATCCCGGCCGGTTTGTTGTGGTCCAAACTGCACCGGCCACGCGCGTGTCGCTCGGCGAGGAGTTCGGTCTGCCGCCCGGAACCTGGGTTGCGGGCAAGCAGGTGGCCGCCCTGAGGCGCCTTGGGTTCGATGCGGTTTGGGATACCAACTTCACTGCCGACCTGACGATCATGGAAGAAGCGACGGAATTGATCAAACGCATCAAGGGAGAGTTGCCGGGGCATCCGCTGCCCCTGTTGACTTCCTGCAGCCCGGGATGGGTGAAGTTCTGTGAGTATTTCTACCCGAACCTTTTGCCACACATGTCCAGTTGCAAGTCACCGCAACAGATGTTTGGGGCCCTGGCCAAGACTTACTACGCCGAGAAGAAGAACATTGATCCCGAAAAGATCTTTTCAGTTTCCATAATGCCGTGTACCGCGAAGAAGTTCGAGGCGCAGCGCCCGGAGATGAACGCCAGCGGCCTCTACCGGGGTACGCCGTCGATACGGGACGTGGACGCCGTTCTCACCACCCGGGAACTGGCCAGGATGTTGAAACAAAAGGGCATCGATCTTGCCGGTTTGCCGGAGGAAGACTACGATCCGCTGATGGGCAAGTGCACCGGCGGCGCGATCATTTTCGGCGCCACCGGCGGGGTGATGGAGGCGGCTGTGCGTACGGCTTTCTTCTTCATTACCGGCAACGAACCACCGTCTGACCTTCTCAACCTTACCCCGGTGCGTGGCCTGGAAGGAGTAAAGGAGGGAGCCTTGGACGTTCCCGGTGTCGGGACTCTGCGCATCGCGGTCTGCCACGGCCTGGCCAACGGCCGCCGGGTGCTGGAGGCAATGCGTGACGGCCGCGCCCCGTGGCACTTCGTGGAGTTTATGGCTTGTCCGGGCGGGTGTATCGGCGGCGGCGGGCAGCCGCGCACGGCGGTGCCGCCGACGGACGAGATACGAGCCAAGCGGATCGCCGCTCTTTATCACGCGGATGCACGGTGGGAAAGGCGGCTAAGCCACGAAAATCCGGAAATTCTGACCCTTTATCAGGAATTCCTGGAGCACCCGATGAGCGAACTGGCGGAAGAATTGCTTCACACCGAGTACGTGTCGCGGGGGCATCAGCTCCGGGCGCGTAAAGCGGCAGTGGCGCTAGGATAACGGAAGGGGAGGCGAAAAAAATGAACGGTGTGCTGGTAGACATAACCAGGTGTTACGGCTGCGGGAGCTGCGCGGTTGCATGCAAGCTTTATAACGGCTTGAATTGGGACGAGGCCTCCCCGGCCACCGGCGAAAAGGCGGTGCTTACGGCCCACAACTGGACTGCAGTCGAGACGCGCAGGATCGGGAGGGATGAGGGAAAGATCCTGCGGTTTGTCAAGAAGCAGTGCTTGCACTCAGCGTTTTGCGTTGTAAGCATTTTTGGTCCCGACAAGGCAACGCCCACACCCGGCACCGGCTGTTCCCCAAGCCACAAAACACAGTTAGCAACCTAATATTGGGGTAAATGGAGTATATAGACTATGCCGCTCTGCCAAAGGGCAAACTTACCCCAGCGCCACTCTGGGCGTCTCTTGGCAGGTAATCTGTTTTCCGGTTGAGCCCCGTCAGGCCGCCTTCACCAGGCTCCTTAAGTCTATTCCTTGTTTTTGTCGCAGTCGGCCCACGGCCATCGCCAGCATCACCATCAGGGCCAACCCGCAACGTAGCTTCATCTTCTTCAAGCCCCGAATGAAATGCTTTTCAAATCCGTAGGCCTCGTCCAGGCGGGCATTTACCCTTTCTACCGCCGTACGCTTTTTGTAGAGTGTTTTCCACTTGTAGCTGGACCGCGCCAGCGGGGTGAAGATCCGCCGGTCTTCCACCAGGGGAATACGTATCCCACCGGTTGCGGCACATTGTTCCATGCCCCGGCACTCTACTCCGTAGTGCCGGGCCGGACAGCGGTATTTCAAGGTTTCCCGGTCTTTCTCAAATCCCCCGAAGGCCATCTCGCGACGTTTGTTTGTCTCGGGGCAGCAACAATAAACCGTTCCACGGTAATCGTAAACGATGTTCTCCTTACCGGTTACAAGCCACGTCTCCTCGCCGTCCCGCCACGTGTTGCGGATGTCAATCACGGGCTTGATCCGGTATTCGTCCCAGAGTTTCACGTTTAGCTTGATGTCGTCAAAGGCTTTGTCCGCCGCCAATGCCTCGCAGCGGGCCACAATCTCCGGATGCTCTTTCGCCACCCGATCAATGAGTATATGTCCCTCTTTCACGTCGCTGGCCGACGCCTTTGTCACCGCAAATCCCACCGGCAGTTCATAAACAGCGTCAACTACAAGGTGGAGTTTGTAGCCAAACCACCACACGACTTTTTCCCATAGGGTGCCGCCTTTCTTACGCCCCCGGTATGTTTTCCGGCCCCAGTCCGCATCGGTGTCCCGGCGCCCGTCAGGCTTTTGGACCTTCTCTTCTTCATCCCGCTTTTTGCCCCGGGCCAGACTGCTGACGGCTTTGCTGTCTATGGCCAAAATTCGACCGAAATCCGGTAGCAGCACTCTTATTTCATCCACCAGCCGCGTAAATATGTTTTCCACTTCGTCGGCGTGCCGCATCAGTTTCACCAAGATGCGGCTGTATATGTAAGAAGGCGGAACGGCATCCTCGCCCCGGGCCGGATCAAAACCGCAAAGTTCCCGCAACTGGCCGTTCCGGCAGAGTTCCCGCCGCAGGCTCTCCACAGACACGTGCTGAAATACGATCCCGGCCAGGATGGAGTTCCAAACCGCCCGCACCGGGTAATCATCCCGTCCCTTACCACGCTCTCTCTCCAGCTTTTGCATCAACTGCTCATCGGGCAGGTGGTTCACTACAAGCAAAAAACGTTCCAAGTCACCGAGTTCGTCGATTTCCTGCCACCCAAAAAGCCGCTGTTGTGGTATAATGGCCATAAGGGAAACCTCCTTCGTGGTTCTTTTTTGGTGGTTACAAAAAGGATTCTCCACAAAAGGGGGTTTCCCTTCTTATTTCTCATTCTCCTTCGCTTTTTCTCCGCTTTTCTCCCTTGGGGTCAATTTTGCCGATCCGCCCGTTACCCATCCCTGCAAACCGCATAAAATCCGGATTGGACCGGGGTAAAATGTTTTTTCCGCAACTCTAAAACAGCCTATTTATCTTTTCTCCCGAACATCGCAAATGGCTTCTTGCACTGCCTGGAGCCGATCTGCTTCGAGACTTGTTTCGTCCACGCCTACCGGAAGACACCGGAGGGCCCGGTGATTTACGCCCATCCGGAGATCTGTGTCGGCTGCCGGTACTGCCAGTTGGCCTGCCCGTTCCGCGTCGTTGGAGTCGAGTGGGAAGATGTGTTCTCCCGGATCGGCAAGTGCCCCATGTGTTACGGGCGGGTGAAGGACGGGCAGCCGCCGGCCTGTGTGGAGGTCTGCCCGACCAAGGCCCTGGAGTTCGGCAAGCGCGGCACACTGTTGGCGATGGCGCGGGAACGGATCAAAAAGCATCCGGACAGGTACGTCGACCACATCTTCGGCGAGCAGGAAGTGGGCGGCACGTCCTGGCTGTACATCTCCGACGTTCCTTTTGAGGAACTTGGTTTCAACACCAATGTGATGCATAAGGGCATTCCGCAGTATACCTGGAAATACGTCAGCAAGGCGCCCATCCTTGCTATTGGCCTGCCGATCGCCTTTGCGGCGCTATACACCTACACCAAGCGCCGTGCCGAGAACGAAGACGGCGGTCACTAGCGGGCAAGGATAATTATCTAAGAAAGGGTGTGCAAAGTGGTTTATGATGAAAGGTACACCTTTAGGTTCGGCTTCCGGCTGACCCCGCTGCGCTGGGCGATGCTGGCCTTCATGGTTTTGTTTTTGGCGGTGACCGGGTACCGGTTTGCTTTTGGCCTGGGTGATTCGGGCGGCTTTATGGGTTCGGTGACCAACTTAAACGACCACTGGACCTGGGGTCTTTGGAAGTACCTGGTGTTCCCGGCGGTCGCGTTGGCCGGCTGCGGTTACGGCACCGTGTTTTTGGCGCACGTGCTGCACATCAAACGGTTCTACCCGGTTGCGCGGGTGGCTATGGTCGTGTCGCTTTTGGGTTACTCCCTCGCAATGGTCGTCTTACTCTTTGATATCACCGTTTACTATAACTTTTGGCGCCCGTTCGTCTACTGGGGATACACCTCGATTCTGTTTGAAGTGCTCTGGTGCATGACCCTGTACTGGATGATCCAGATCCTGGAGTTCGGGCACATCGCTTTTGAGCGGATTGACGCGCCCCGGATCTATAACCTCCTGGACAGGGCTATGCCCGTGTTGATATGCGTGGGCATTATGCTCCCTAGCCTGCACCAGGCTTCGCTGGGCGGCCTGTTCATCGCCACTACCCAGTTATACCCGGCCTGGTGGTCGACGTGGATTCCGTGGTTCTTCATGATCTCGTCCCTGATGGTCGGCCCGGCGGTGGTGACCTTTTCCTGCTGGGCGCTGTGCCAGATCTACGGCAAGCGTTTTGAAGACCTGATGCCGTCCCTGACCAAGCTCTGCCTGGTGGGTGCCGGCCTGATGGGTGTCTACGTGGTGCTTAAGGTCTGGGACCTGACGGCGCGCGGTGCCTGGGGCTACGTTTTCAACGGCACCCTGCAGGGCAACATGTTCCTGCTGGAGCACGTGGTCTTCCTGCTGGTGCCGCTGGTGATATTCCTGACCCCGTCCATCCGGAACTCGGTGGGCGGTCTCGTCACGGCCTCCATCCTGACCGGGGTGGGCGTGATCTTGAACCGGACCAACGTGATGTTCACCGGGATGGCCCAGGCCTACACCCAGAGTTACTTCCCGACCTGGATGGAATGGGTGGGCTTCTTCGGCCTGATCATCGGCGCACTCCTGGTCATCCTGTTCTTCGTGGAGAACTTCCGGGTGCTGGAGGGCGTGTCCGACGCCCAGACCGTGGAGAAACCCGCGGGCGTGCCAGCCACCGCGCAGGGATAGGCAGCTTTCGTCAGCATCGTTTACCGGGAGGTGGTTTGTCGCCGTCCCACAAAGTCAAGGTGGCGCATCACCCGCGGACACCTCCGAACTGGTCAATGCGGAACTGTATGACGGAAAGACGGCCGACAGACCCCGGTCCGGATCAGCGCACTGGACAGTGGTCGGTGGTATCCGGTTGGCGCAAGTTTGCCCACGTAACAAAAATTCAGTTCTCGTTCGGCAGGAAACCGGTGATACACGTTGAACAGACTCCTTGTAAAAGTTAGGTTTAACCACGAAGGTTGTTAAAGGCCACGAAGGCTTCGCTTCCCCGGGAAACCCGGGGACAGTCCTTGTGGCCTTTTCGCATACCGTATACCGAGATCCTGCGCGGAGGGTTGACCTGAAGGCAAGGGATAGCGGGCCCACCCTTGCTACCGGTGGGCCTTGACTTTTTTAGGGAGGGATGTTGATGGAGACTCGGATCGGTGTGGTGGGCATCGTGGTGGAGAACCGGCGGGAAATGGCGTCCCGGGTCAACGAGATTCTCGGCGCGCACGCAGATATTGTCGTGGGACGTATGGGTATTCCCTACCGCGAGAAAAACGTTTCGGTGATCGCCCTGATTGTGGACGGAAGCACCGACGCCATCGGCGCTTTGACGGGCAAGCTCGGGGCCTTGCCGGGCGTGAAGGTAAAAAGTGCTTTGACGGGGAGGTAAACCTGACTTTGAAAGACGGCTCGACGGATTTCCCTGACACTCGGACCGAAAAAGACCCGCTGGGTGAAGTGGCTGTACCCCGGGAGGCCTATTACGGGGTCCATACCTGGCGGGCACGGGAGAATTTTGCCGTCTCCGGGCTGGCGGTCCACCCGGAGCTTATCCGGGCGCTGGCCTTGGTGAAGAAAGCGGCAGCGATGGCCAATGTCGAGGCCGGGTTATTGGATGACCGCCGGGGGGCGGCCATCTCGCGGGCGGCGGAAGAATTGGCCGAAGGCCGGTGGCGTGACCAGATCATCGTCGACGCCCTCCAGGGCGGCGCCGGCACCTCCACCAACATGAACGTAAACGAGGTTATCGCCAACCGGGCCATTGAATTGCTCGGCGGGGAAAAGGGGGATTACGGGATTGTTCATCCCCTCGACCACGTCAACCTGGGGCAGTCCACAAACGACGTTTATCCCACCGCCCTGCGGATCGCCGCCATCGGGCTGGGACGGGGACTGGCCCAGGCCATGGCGGTGTTACAGGGGGCGCTGCAGGCCAAAGAGAAGGAATTCGGCGCGATCCTCAAAATCGGGCGTACCCAGCTCCAGGAGGCCGTGCCGGTGACCCTGGGGCAGGAGTTTGGCGCCTGGGCCGAGGCGGTAGCCCGCGACTGGTGGCGGCTTTACAAGGCGGAGGAGCGGCTGCGGCAGGTCAACCTGGGCGGCACCGCCGTGGGCACCGGGTTGAATGCCGACCGCCGCTATGCATACCGGGTGGTGGAGATCCTCCGCGAGTTGACCGGGTTCGGGCTGGCGCGCGCCGAAAACACCTTCGAGGCGACCCAAAACGCCGACATCTTCGCCGAGGTTTCGGGTTTTCTGAAAGCGGCGGCGGTCAACCTGGCCAAGATCTCCGCGGACCTGCGCTTGCTGGCCTCCGGCCCCCGGGCGGGATTGGGCGAAATCAAGCTTCCACCGGTACAGGCCGGATCATCCATAATGCCGGGCAAGTACAATCCGGTTGTCCCGGAAATGGTCACGCAAACCGCCTTCCAGGTGATGGCCAACGACCTAGCCGTCAGTCTGGCCGCCGCGTCCGGACAGCTTGAACTAAACGCCTTTTTGCCCCTGATTGCGCATAATCTTCTGCAGTCCTTCACTATCCTCACCGGCGCGGCGGGAACCCTGGCCGAGAAGTGCATCCGGGGCATTACGGCCGACCCTGAGCGCTGCCGCCGGCTCCTAGACACCAGCCAGGGCGTGATCACCGCTTTTGTGCCCTACCTCGGCTATGAGCAGGCTGCCGCAGTGGTGGAGCGGGCGATCCGCACCCAGAGGCCGCTGACCGAGATCCTGGTAGAGGAGGGGCTGTTTACCCTGGAAGAGGTGGAAGCCATCATGCGCCCCGAGGAACTTACCACCCCCGGTGTGGCCGGGGCGCGCTACTTTCAGCGGCAAAAGAGAACCGGGGATTAAACCCGGAATAAGTTCTTTTTGTTAAGGAGGTTTTTCCAATGCTGACCACTACGGAAAAAGCCTGGCTGGACGAACGCCTGGCATACATCAAGGCCTATGAGGCTTCCGAAAAAAGGCCGAGCTTCGTGAGCGACGCGGAAATTGAGGCCGTCTTGAAACGCAAGGCCGATCCCGAGCGGCTGGAAGTGGAAGAGGTTCTAAGCAAGGCCAAGGAGCTTCACGGACTAACCCCGGACGACGCAGCCGTATTGCTGAACAACCGGGACCCGGAACTCTGGGCGGAGATTTTTGCGACCGCGCACTGGATCAAGCAGGAGGTCTACGGTAACCGGATCGTTCTGTTCGCCCCCCTCTACATTTCCAGTCCGTGCGTAAACAACTGCGCTTACTGCGGCTTCCGGCACAGCAATGATCAGGTCGCCAAAAAGACCCTTTCGCCGGCCGAACTGGAGGCCGAAGTAAAGGCGCTGATCACCAAGGGGCACAAACGGCTGATCGTGGTTTATGGTGAGCACCCGGCCAGC
Source organism: Candidatus Desulforudis audaxviator MP104C (assembly GCF_000018425.1). Classification (GTDB taxonomy): domain Bacteria; phylum Bacillota; class Desulfotomaculia; order Desulfotomaculales; family Desulforudaceae; genus Desulforudis; species Desulforudis audaxviator. The sequence goes on from NC_010424.1 coordinate 187,203, forward strand.
GACGTCGATTTTATGTGCCGGACCATCGAAACGATCTACGCCGTCAAAGAAGGCCGGGGCGAGATCCGCAGGGTCAACGTCAACGCCGCGCCCCTAACCGTGGAAGAATACCGGCGGCTGAAAGAAGTCGGCATCGGTACCTATCAGGTGTTTCAGGAGACGTACCACCTGACCACCTACCGGAAGATGCACCCGGCGAACACCCTCAAGGGTTCGTTCCGCTGGCGGTTGTTCGCCCTGCACCGGGCGCAGGAAGCAGGAATCGACGACGTGGCCGTCGGCGCGCTCTTCGGGCTGTATGACTGGCGCTTCGAGGTACTGGGCCTCCTTTACCACGCCCTGGACCTGGAGCGGGAGTTCGGCGTGGGCCCGCACACCATCTCGGTCCCCCGGCTGGAGCCGGCCTTGAACACCCCGCTGACCACCAGCTCACCCTACCGGGTGGCCGATGAGGACTTCAAGAAGGCGGTCACCGTACTGCGGTGCGCCGTGCCTTACACCGGTATCATCCTCACCTGCCGCGAAAAGCCCGCTTTGCGGCGGGAGGTCATCGCGCTGGGCGTCTCGCAGGTCGACGCCGGGTCCCGGACCGCCGTGGGCGGCTACGCGGAGATGGAACGGGAACACATCCCCGACCGCGAGCAGTTCCAACTGGCGGACACCCGCTCCCTGGACGAGTATATTCTGGAACTGTGCCGGGACGGGTACATCCCTTCCTTCTGCACGGCGGGATACCGTACCGGTCGCACCGGCTGCCACTTTATGTCCTTTGCCAAGCAGGGTTTGATTAAGAATTTCTGCCTGCCGAACGCCGTGCTCACTTTCAAGGAATACCTTCTCGACTACGCTTCGCCCGAAACCAGGGATGCCGGGGAAAAAACCATCGCCCGGCACGTCGAAGACTTTGCCCGCCGGATGCCGCAACGCGCCGAAAAACTGAAAGAGATGCTTTCCCGGATGGAGGGTGGCCAGCGTGACCTGTACTTTTAAAACTTCGGAGCCTGCGGCGGCGGTAACCTGCGAAGCCGAACTTGTTCGGGCGCTGCAGGAGGCGGCCCGGAAGGCGTGTGCGGCTTACGGGGTGCCCAAAATCTATTTCGCCCGGTCGCTGGGCCGGCGCCTGCATTACCTGACCGGTTTCGGCGAGGAAACATACCTCCCGGCGGCCAGGGAGTCCCTGGGACACGACATCTGGGTGTTCATCGAAGGGGGCGACCGGCTGGCGGCCGGGCAGAAAGGCCGCCTGCTGGCCGAGCTGAGGCAAGCAGTGGCGGCCTGCGCCGGTGCCGGGAAAGCCGACCCGCAGGGTGCCGCCGAAAACCAGTCCCGGACCGGAAAACGAAAGGAGACCACGGAATGAGCCTGAATACCATGCTGCGGGGCCAGCACCCCGCACAGCCCTTTAAAAGTAAAAAGGTAAAAAGGGGCCTGGCCCTTTTTGGGGAGGGGTGGGTGGATTGAACGAGACGCCGCGCGGGCAGCGCCTGCACCTGGCCATTTTTGGGCGGCGCAACGCCGGGAAGTCCAGCCTGATCAACGCCCTGACCGGGCAGCAGGTGGCGATCGTGGCCGACGTGCCGGGGACCACCACCGATCCGGTAGCCAAGGCCATGGAACTTTTGCCTCTCGGCCCGGTGATGCTGATCGACACGGCGGGGCTGGACGATACGGGCGAGTTGGGCCGCTTGCGGGTCGAGAAGAGTCTGGACGTTTTGCAGAAGGCCGACCTGGTGCTCCTGGTCGTCGATCCGGGTCAGGGTTTCGGCGCGTGTGAGCAGGACGTGCTGGCGCATGTGCGGGCGCGGGACCTCCCCGTGATTGCCGTGATAAACAAGGCCGACCTGTACCCGGAGGGAGCGGCCGGAGAATGGCCCGAGCTGTCTTCCCTGCCCCGGATTCCGGTGAGCGCACGCACCGGGTACGGCATCGACCGCCTCAAGCGGCTGATCGTCGGGAGCGCTCCTCGGGACTGGACGCTTCCCACGATCGCCGGCGACCTTCTGGCCCCGGGGGACACGGTGGTCCTGGTCGTTCCCATCGATAAGGCGGCGCCGAAGGGCAGGCTGATTCTCCCGCAGCAGCAGGTCATCCGTGACGTCCTGGAGCACGACGCGGTGGCGGTCGTGGTCAAGGAGCGGGAACTCCGCTACGTCTTGAACCGGTTGGGCCACCCGCCGAAGCTGGTGGTGACCGACGCCTCCGTCTACCAGCGCGCGGTCGCCGACACCCCGCCCGAAGTGTTGCTGACGTCCTTCTCCATCCTGTTCGCGCGGTACAAGGGTGATCTGGAGACCCTGGTGGCGGGGGCCGCCGCGGTCGGCGGACTCCGTCCGGGAGACCGGATCCTGATCGCCGAAGCCTGCACGCACCACCCGATCGCGGACGACATCGGCCGGGTGAAGATCCCCCGGTGGCTGCGGCAGGCGGCGGGCGGGGAACTGCATTTCGACGTCATGTCCGGCGGCGGACCCTTGCCTTCGAACCTGGGGGATTACCGGCTGGTTGTCCACTGCGGGGCTTGCATGCTCAACCGCCGGGAAATGCTCTCGCGGATTATGCAGGCGCAGGAGGCCGGGGTGCCCATCGTCAACTACGGCGTGCTGATTGCGCAAGTGCAGGGGGTGCTGGAGCGTGCGCTCTCGCCCTTCCCGGCGGTGCTGGAGCGGCTCGGGGCGGCGATGCAAACCTTTGACGACGCGGATGTGGTGCCGCGCCGGGTTCCATTCGGGCGGGGGGAGTGAAACCGGTGCGAGGGCCTGCCAAGAAAGTGTCGGCGGGGGCGGAAGGCCGCCGCGTGCCGGAGCCGGACGAGATCCTGGCGCTGCTCAGGGCGGAGGGCACCCAGGCCGAGGCCGGCCGTGTGCCGACTCGGGAAGAGATCGTGGCCTTGTTGACGGCCGGGGATGCGGACACCGACGCCCTCTACCGCGCCGCCGACGCGGTGCGTGCCGGGCACGTGGGTGACACGGTGCACCTGCGGGCGATTATCGAGTTCTCTAACCACTGCGTACAAAACTGCCTGTACTGCGGCCTGCGGCGCAATAACCGGCGCCTCTTCCGGTACCGGATGAGCCCGGATGAAATCTTCGCCGCCGCCGCCGTGGCCCGGGATCAAGGTTACCGGACCGTCGTGCTCCAGAGCGGCGAGGACCCCGGTTACCCGACATCCGAACTGGCGCGGTTGGTCCACCGTCTGAAGGATCAACTCGACGTCGCGGTCACCCTCTCTGTGGGCGAGCTTCCCCGGGTGGTCTACCGCGAGCTGCGGACCGCCGGCGCCGACCGGTACCTTCTCAAGCACGAAACGGCCGACCCGGCGCTCTTCGCGCGCCTGCGGCCGGGCACCACGCTCGCCGGGCGCCTGGAAAAGCTGGTCTGGCTGCGGGAGTTGGGTTACCAGGTGGGGAGCGGGAACATGGTCGGGCTGCCGGGCCAGACGGTGGAAAGCCTGGCCGCCGACGTCATCCTGCTGCGGGAACTGGAGGTCGAAATGGCCGGCATCGGTCCCTTCATCCCGCACCCGGACACGCCGCTGGCCGGCGCCCCCCCCGGCCCGCTGGAACTGACCCTGGATGTGCTGGCCGTGACGCGGCTCGTACTGCCCCGCGCGCACCTGCCGGCCACCACCGCGATGAGTGTGCTGCACCCGGAAGGAAGGCAGCGCGCCCTCGCCTGCGGGGCCAACGTGGTGATGCCGGATCTGACCCCGGAGCCTTACCGGCGGCACTACGAGATCTACCCGGGCCGGACGGCGGCTCCGGTTGGGGCGCCGCGTTCGTTTGCCGCTTGGCGGGAGACGCTGGCTGGGCTGGGACGCCCGGTGGATTCCGGCTACGGGCACGGTCCCGGGCGAAACTGAAAGGCATGGTCAACAATAAGCCATACCCGGCATCACACGCCTGTCAATTCGAAAACGAACCAATCGACACTTATCTAAACTTATCTAAGGAGAGGATGTGGAGGAACATCGGTATCGTGGTCCAGACCGCGGACGCCGAGCAGGCGTGGAGTGCATTCCGGCTGGCGAACCGGGCGTTGGATGAAGGGCACGAGGTCAGGGTGTTTTTGCTCAGCCAGGGGGTGCTGGCCGGGGACTTGGGGGAGGAGCCCTGCAACGTCAATAAGCAGATGCGGATCTTCATCGCCAACGACGGCCAACTCTGGGCCTGCGGGAAGTGCCTGGCCCTGCACGAGAAGGAGGCGGGCGAACTCTGCCCGTTCGGGGGACTGAAGGACTTACTCGAACTTGTGGAGTGGGCGGACAAGCTCCTGACCTTTTAGCATTCATAACGTCCGATTTCCTGGCTTCCTTGGGTTTCAAGAAAACGTCTCCCTTCATGGGTGACATTTTCTCAGACCGCTTATGAGGTGACAATATCACAGGCCAATAGCAAAAAACCCGGAGAACCATTTGCGTAACGAAATCTATTGTGGTACAATATAAACTGCCGTTCCGCGATAGCTCAACGGTAGAGCAACCGGCTGTTAACCGGTAGGTTGTAGGTTCGAATCCTACTCGCGGAGCCAATAAACGAAAGAGCAGCCGCCGCACACTGTGCGGCGGCTTTTGAGTTTTGCAGGGCGACCGTAACGGCCGGCGCTCGGGCGGCCTCGGCGCGTGTGAGCGGTGCCCAGGGCTCAAACCGCTCGCCGGAGGAGAGCACCGGCTTCAACCCGGCAGCAAGGACGGCGCGCATCTTTAGCGGTTTTACCTGACCGCGGTCTGTCTGGTATTATTGTTCCAACGACGATTCACCGGACGGTTACTTCAAAAAAACACCAAGCGAGGGTGAAAAATGACGCTGAACAATCTACATGAGTTTATGGCGACGCTGCGACGGGAGCGGGAACTGATCGAGGTGCGCGCGGAAGTGGATCCATATCTTGAAATCCCGGAGATTCACCGGCGGGTGATCGCCGCCGGCGGGCCGGCCCTGCTTTTCAGCCGGGTGAAGAACAGCCCCTACCCAGTGCTGACCAACATGTTCGGCACGCCGAAGCGGATCGAGATCGCGTTCGGCCCCCGGCCGGCGGCACTGGTGCGGGAGGCGGTGCACCTGGTCGAAACCATGCTGCCGCCCAGGCTGTCAGGGCTCTGGAGGGCGCGCGGCACCCTGCGCGACCTGGCCCGGGTCGGCACGGGAAGGGCGCGGCGCGCGCCGGTAACCGAGGTGACCGAGCGGCCGGCCCGGCTGGACCGGCTGCCGATGCTTACCGGCTGGCCCCGGGACGGGGGCGCGTTTCTGACGCTGCCGCTGGTGTACACCGAACACCCGGAGACCGGGAAACATAACTTGGGGATGTACCGGGTGCAGCGTTACGACCCGGCCACGGCCGGGATGCACTGGCAGATTCACAAGGGCGGGGGTTTTCACTACCACGTGGCCGAACAGAAGGGCGAGGCGCTGCCGGTGACTGTGTTCCTGGGCGGGCCGCCAGCCTTGATTCTGGCGGCGATCGCGCCGTTGCCCGAAGACATCCCGGAACTCCTGTTCGCGTCCCTGCTGGCAGGCCGGAAGGTGCGCCTGGCCCGTAACCCGGCCGGGGGCCACCCCCTAATCGCAGAGTGCGAGTTCGCGCTCTGCGGGGAGGTGCCGCCCTTCGAGCGTCGTCCCGAGGGCCCGTTCGGGGACCACTACGGTTATTACTCGCTGGCGCATGATTTCCCGGTGTTCCGGGTGCACCACGTATACCGGCGCCGCAATCCGGTTTACCCGGCCACGGTGGTGGGCAAGCCCCGTCAGGAGGACTATTATATCGGGGAGTACCTGACTGAAGTGTTAAGCCCGCTGTACCCGCTGGTCATGCCGTCGGTGCGCAAGCTCTGGAGTTACGGCGAGACCGGTTTTCACCCTTTGGCCGCGGCGGTGGTCAAGGAAAGGTACGCCCGGGAGGCCCTGGTTTCGGCCTTCCGCATCCTCGGTGAGGGCCAGCTTTCCCTGACCAAGTTCCTGATCATCACGGACGGGATGGTCGATCTGAAGGATTTCCGGGCGCTGTTGACCCACATCCTGGCCCGAACCAACTGGGAAACTGATTTCTTCGTCCTGGACAACCTGGCCATGGACACCCTGGACTACGCCGGGCCGGAGCTTAACCGGGGCAGCAAGGCCATCCTGATGGGCCTGGGCCACGCCCGCCGCGAACTTCCCCGGAGCTTCGCCGGCGAGCTGCCGGCGGGCGTTGGGGCCGTGGAGGTGTTTTGCCCGGGCTGTCTGGTGGCGGCCGGGGCGCCGCACGCGGACGAACCGGGCCTGGCGGCGCGGGTGGCTGCTCATGGGACCTTCGACGAATGGCCGCTTATCGTGCTGGCCGATCGGGCGGAGATCGCCCGGGACCAGACCGACTTCCTGTGGACCGTGTTCACCCGGTTCGAGCCGGCGGCTGACATCCACGCCGCCGGGACCGAGGTGCGGCGCCACCACCTGTGTTACCGGCCCCCCGTGGTGATCGATGCCCGGATGAAACGGGCCTACCCGCCGGAGGTGGAGCCGGACCCGGAGACGGTCGCCCTGGTGGACCGCCGCTGGGGGGAATATTTCACCGGCCTGACACGAAAGCTGTAAACCGTGCGCTGTAGGGTGAATTAATTAATTTAATGATAGGACGGGTTTGCCTGAAAGACGGAGGTGAGGGCAATGGACTGGACGCTGGGTCCCCTGGACGTGGTGCTGTTGGGGCTGGGGTTGGTGCTCATTTCCACGGGCAACGCGGTGATGTTCGCCGACCGCCTGGCACGTTCGTTCGGTGCCAAACTCGAGGGCGTGGCCGACCCGCGCGGCCTGTCAATGTTTGTCGGCCTCTGGGTGTTCGGCCTGGGGGTGCTGACCGCGCTCTTTCCGGTAGGCGTGCGCGTTGTCGGGGTCTACTACGGCTGGGCGCTCGCAGCGCTGGCCGTGATCGGGATTCTCCGCGTATACACGGGTTACCCCCGGTACCTGAAAAACATCCGGCCCTGAAGACCGCAACCAGCCTCCGAAAAAGGAGGCAGACTTTTCTCTCCCCCCTCTGCTTCCGACGACCGGCCACCGACTACCGACGACCAAATGGGGTAGAGGGACAGACACCTTTTTTCCGGAGTCGTCCTTGTCCGAACATATTGTTGTTTTCCTCGGACGTCACCCTGCCGCCGGGAGTCGGTCTGCAGGCTGAAAAAAGCGAGCCAGTCCCCAATCGCCTTCTCAAGGCGGCAAGCGGGGGGCCAAGGCGGAGAAACCACAAAAAGGGGCCTGGCCCCTTTTTGCACCGACCACCATTAGGCCGGGTACTTCACCCAGAGGTGCAGGTCTTCGAACCGGCCGCCGAAGCGGGCGTTGTTGATCAGAGTGCCGCCGTGCCGGTAGCCGAGACGGTGAAACACCAGGTTCATCCCATAAGAGCCGGCCCGAGACAGGCTCCAGAAGCAGCGGTAACCGCGCTCCGCACAGGTCCGCTCCAACGCGAACAGGAGGTGGCTTGCCAGGCCCCGGCCCCGGAAGTCGGGATGGGTGGCACAGTTGGTCATCTCGGCGTTCTTGTACGACGGATCGATCTCGGCCGCGGCCGCGCCCACGATCCGGCCGCCGGTGGTCGCCACCTGAAACAGTGTACCCAGCCCCATGGCCAACTCCAGGTATTCCGGGTCGTCCACCGGGGTGGGGTAGGCTTGGAACACCGTGCCGAACAGCCGGGCCAGCTCCGGAATGTCCCCGGTGTCCGCCGGGCGCAGGGCGATGTCTGGGTCCGGGCCGGCACCGATCTCCCGGGGGCGGGTGCGGATTTCCGCCAGTATCTCCAGTTCGCCCGCCAGCGTGCCGCTTTCCTGTCTGGCCGGGTTCAGGTAGTAGGCCAGAAAGAGCGCCGTTCGGCCGTCGAAGAACCCCTCGGCCCGCGCTTCGGTGACAAAGCCCGCCGGAGTCAGGGCAGCGGTGTCTTCCTCCCGCACCGGAAACACGATCTTACCGTAACCCTTCTTCCGGGCGTGCTGCACAAGCGCGTCCGCCAGCGCGGAGTGGTCGTCCACCCGGTAGTCAAACACCCACAAGCGCTCATTGGTGTCGTCGTTATGGGCGTGATAGGAATAACCTTCATTGTTAACGCGCACCAGGTCGTCTGTTTCGGTGAAAAGCACCGGTTCTCACTCCTTTTCCCAGCTTCCTCCTGGCGGGTTGAAAAAAGCTAAGACTTGAGTCCTATCAGTGTCTGAATATTCCATAACTTAAGAAAGTAAAGCTTTGACCCCTTTTGCCCTTGCGGAATAGCCCGCCCCGGTCCGTCAAAGACTAGAGCGGAGGTGGGTGCCCTGAACCGGAAAGAACTCCTCTCCAAGCTGAACTTCTTCTACGGCTTGGAACTGCAGCAGGTTGACCTATATGATGCCCAATCACGGCAATTATGGAGGACATCTAGCAGCTTGATCGACGAGGATTTGCACACCGCTTGGTCCGCCAACAAGCTCAAGGAATTGGAACACCGCCACTGACGTCGGGCGCACGGGAGGTTCTCCGCATGAAGGCCGCAACGGACAGGCTTGGTCCCTGGCGCCATGTCCCGGACGCCGACTGGAACGACTGGCACTGGCAACTGGCCAACCGGGTCACCACCGTGGATGAGCTCCGGAACCTGATCAACCTCACCCCGGAGGAAGAACAGGGGGTCCGGCGCTGCCTGGAAACCCTGCGCATGGCCATCACTCCCTACTATGCCTCCCTGATGGACCCGGATAACCCGGAGGACCCGATCCGGAAGCAGGCCGTGCCCTTGGCGGCCGAACTCCAGTTCGGGCTGGCCGAAAGCCGGGACCCCCTGGCTGAGGAGGTCGATTCCCCGGTTCCGGGAATCACGCACCGCTACCCGGACCGGGTATTGCTGCTGCTGACCGACCAGTGCGCCATGTACTGCCGGCACTGCACCCGCCGCCGGCTGGCCGGCAAGACCGACCGGGCCCTGCCTCCGGCCAGGATCAAAGCGGCCCTGGAATATATCCGGAAAACCACCGCCATCCGGGACGTTCTGCTCTCCGGGGGCGACAGCCTGCTCCTGGCCGAGGACCGCCTGGGTGGAATCCTGGAAAGCCTGCGCGCCATCGACCACGTCGAGATCATCCGGATTGGCACCCGGACCCCGGTGGTGCTGCCCCAGCGGATCACGCCGGAGCTGTGCGCACTCCTGCGTCGTTTTCACCCCGTTTACGTGAATATGCACTTCAACCACCCGAAAGAAGTCACCCCGGAGGCCGCCGAGGCCTGCCGGATGCTGGCCGACGCGGGGCTTCCGCTCGCGAACCAGACCGTGCTGCTCCGCGGCGTGAACGACTGTCCCTACGTGATCAAGGATCTGATGCACTCCCTGCTCCGCATCAGGGTCCGCCCCTATTACCTCTACCAGTGCGACCTTTCCCCTGGCCTAGAGCACTTCCGCACCACCGTCGCCCAGGGAATTGAGATTATCGAACTCCTGCGCGGGCATACCTCCGGCCTAGCCGTGCCCACCTACGTGGTTGACGCCCCGGGCGGGGGCGGCAAAATTCCGGTTGCGCCCCAGTACATGATTTCACAGTCGGAGAGAATGGTGATTCTGCGCAACTACGAGGGGGTGATCACGGCCTACACCGAACCGGAGGAACGCCCGGCGGCCTGCCGTGACTGCCGGGACTGCAGCCGGTTGGGTTACCGGGAGGGCGCCGGCCTGCAGAAGCTCTTGACGGGGTCCCAGATCAGCCTGGTACCCAAGGGCACCCTACGGGAGAAGCGGCGGCGCACCTACTGTTGACCGGAAGCCGTTTTTCCCCGGTGCGTGATGAAGGTCAGGAGGTCCGAGAGCCGCCCGCTGAAATCGGGACGACGGTCACACCCGTCACGCGTAATCAGGCAATCAGTCACCAGGAAAGTCCGGATACCCAGATCACCGGCAACCAGGTCCTCTTCCGGGTCGTTGCCGGCCATCAGGCAATCCGCGGGTCCGGCCCCGAGGAGGTCCAGAATCTCCTGGTAGTATTGGGGCCTCGGCTTGCAGAAGTGCATGTTTTCGTAGACCGTCACCAGCCGGAAGGGGAGGTCGCCGACTCCGGCCCAACGCAAACGTTCTTCGATGGCCATCCGCGGGAAGATCGGGTTGGTGGCGACCACCAGTTCGATCCCCCGTTCGAGGGCCTGCGTGCAGACCGCGCGGGCCAGCGGGGTGGTACTTGTCAGGGATGCCAATTTGGGGAAATCCTCGCGGTAGAACCGTTCAAAAATGGCCATGGTCTCTTTCTCCGGCAGTCCGGACCGGGCGAAGAAGTCGGTCCGGAAGACCTCGGCGTTGGTCAGCTTCGGATCCAGGTTCTCGATCATGGCCCGGGTGGCGGCCAAAAGGTGCTTGACGAAACGTTCGGGGGCTAGGTGGGGTGCCATTTTAGCCGCCACCGCCTGGACGTAGCCCCTGAGGAATTTCTCCTTGTCCATCGGCAGCAGGGTCCCGTCCAGGTCCAGAAGCAGGTACTTGCATGGCATGGTATCCCCCCGTCCCGCCCATTATAACAGCCAGCTGCGTACAAGACTATCCCCGGAATGCTTCCGGGAAAGAGTAAGCGGCCCCGCCCAATCATAGGAAGCCATTTGCGATGTTCGGGAGAAAAGATAAATAGGCTGTTTTAGAGTTGCGGAAAAAACATTTTACCCCGGTCCAATCCGGATTTTATGCGGTTTGCAGGGATGGGTAACGGGCGGATCGGCAAAATTGACCCCAAGGGAGAAAAGCGGAGAAAAAGCGAAGGAGAATGAGAAATAAGAAGGGAAAACCCCCTTTTGTGGAGAATCCTTTTTGTAACCACCAAAAAAGAACCACGAAGGAGGTTTCCCTTATGGCCATTATACCACAACAGCGGCTTTTTGGGTGGCAGGAAATCGACGAACTCGGTGACTTGGAACGTTTTTTGCTTGTAGTGAACCACCTGCCCGATGAGCAGTTGATGCAAAAGCTGGAGAGAGAGCGTGGTAAGGGACGGGATGATTACCCGGTGCGGGCGGTTTGGAACTCCATCCTGGCCGGGATCGTATTTCAGCACGTGTCTGTGGAGAGCCTGCGGCGGGAACTCTGCCGGAACGGCCAGTTGCGGGAACTTTGCGGTTTTGATCCGGCCCGGGGCGAGGATGCCGTTCCGCCTTCTTACATATACAGCCGCATCTTGGTGAAACTGATGCGGCACGCCGACGAAGTGGAAAACATATTTACGCGGCTGGTGGATGAAATAAGAGTGCTGCTACCGGATTTCGGTCGAATTTTGGCCATAGACAGCAAAGCCGTCAGCAGTCTGGCCCGGGGCAAAAAGCGGGATGAAGAAGAGAAGGTCCAAAAGCCTGACGGGCGCCGGGACACCGATGCGGACTGGGGCCGGAAAACATACCGGGGGCGTAAGAAAGGCGGCACCCTATGGGAAAAAGTCGTGTGGTGGTTTGGCTACAAACTCCACCTTGTAGTTGACGCTGTTTATGAACTGCCGGTGGGATTTGCGGTGACAAAGGCGTCGGCCAGCGACGTGAAAGAGGGACATATACTCATTGATCGGGTGGCGAAAGAGCATCCGGAGATTGTGGCCCGCTGCGAGGCATTGGCGGCGGACAAAGCCTTTGACGACATCAAGCTAAACGTGAAACTCTGGGACGAATACCGGATCAAGCCCGTGATTGACATCCGCAACACGTGGCGGGACGGCGAGGAGACGTGGCTTGTAACCGGTAAGGAGAACATCGTTTACGATTACCGTGGAACGGTTTATTGTTGCTGCCCCGAGACAAACAAACGTCGCGAGATGGCCTTCGGGGGATTTGAGAAAGACCGGGAAACCTTGAAATACCGCTGTCCGGCCCGGCACTACGGAGTAGAGTGCCGGGGCATGGAACAATGTGCCGCAACCGGTGGGATACGTATTCCCCTGGTGGAAGACCGGCGGATCTTCACCCCGCTGGCGCGGTCCAGCTACAAGTGGAAAACACTCTACAAAAAGCGTACGGCGGTAGAAAGGGTAAATGCCCGCCTGGACGAGGCCTACGGATTTGAAAAGCATTTCATTCGGGGCTTGAAGAAGATGAAGCTGCGTTGCGGGTTGGCCCTGATGGTGATGCTGGCGATGGCCGTGGGCCGACTGCGACAAAAACAAGGAATAGACTTAAGGAGCCTGGTGAAGGCGGCCTGACGGGGCTCAACCGGAAAACAGATTACCTGCCAAGAGACGCCCAGAGTGGCGCTGGGGTAAGTTTGCCCTTTGGCAGAGCGGCATAGTCTATATACTCCATTTACCCCAATATTAGGTTGCTAACTGTGTTTTGTGGCTTGGGGAACAGCCGGTGCCGGGTGTGGGCGTTGCCTTGTCGGGACCAAAAATGCTTACAACGCAAAACGCTGATAGGGAATTTTGCTTGAGCCGGATTGTTGCTCCATGCTAAAATGGGACACTATTTGTTTTTTTGGATGAGTGGGCGAAGGAAGGTATGGAAATCGTGCTGGATTTGGTGCGGCACCGTTACCTGACCGTACAACGCGACGGTCCGGAGGTCTTGGTCCAAACCGTGCAGTGCGGTACCCTGACGGAGGCGAGCGCCCGTTTCACGGTCGATCCGCACACTTTCGTCATCCGCGCGGCCCGCTGGGAGTGGCACCGGCCCCCGGATTCCCGGGCGCCGGTAAGCGTTGATGTGCCGGAACTGGAAGGCGTGGAGGCCTATTTCAAGGCGGGGGCTACCGCGCTCCGGGCCGCCCTCGTGGACTACCCGCCCCTGGCCCTGGACCTGTTCACCGAGAACATCCGCGCCCTGATTCAGGCCGAGTCCTTTCTGTACGCCGAACGCGGTTATTCCACCCTGGATGACTACGTGGAACACTGGAAGACATTCTACCTCAACGCCTGCCGCTACTACAGCAACCTGGACCGTGTATCCGTGGGCTGGGGTCGGTACGTGGGCCGGCGGGAAGGTCCAAACCTGTTCCACCGTTTTGAATCCCTCACCCGGTATTCCTCCGAGGATATCCAAACTGTCCGGGCGACGATAAACGATTCCTTCCACGAAATGGCCTTGAGGCTGGTCCTGAAAGGCGAAGAGCTGGAGGTGAAAGAGGCGGCCGGCAGAGTGCTCCGGGCGCCCGACCGGGTTTGTTTCGAAGCCGCTGACCTGGCGCGGGGCCTGGAAGGCACCGCTCTGGCCGGGAAGTCGAAGAAACAGATCGCGCCCCTGTTGGGAGGCGCCCAGGGTTGCGTGCACCTGATCAATCTGGCGGCTGCCTCGGGGGTCGAAGCTTCAGTTTCTTAAGTTATTACAGGGACTGGACTCATTCCCGAGAAGTATTAGAGGTGGGGTCCTCCAAAAAGATAACCAGCGCGCCCCGGAAGCACGGTTGATCGAACACTATCTCACCACTTTGCAGGGGTGTACCTTCATTGTTGAAGCGCGCCGACATTCAGAACATCGCGTGGCACGCCCTGCCCGCCGGGGAAGTATACGCCCGGCTGGCGACCGTACCCGCCGGGCTGGATGCGGAAGAAGCGGCCGCACGGCAGCGGGAGTTCGGCCCAAACGCCCTGCCCGGCCCAAAAATCCGAAGCCTGGGGCTCATTTTCGTCCACCAGTTCTTCAGCCCGCTTATTTACATCCTGCTGGCGGCGGCAATCGTTTCGGTCGTGATCGGCGAAGTGAAGGACGCGGGGTTCATTCTGGCCGTGATTCTGCTCAACGCCGGGATCGGCACCCATCAGGAGTGGAAGGCAGAGAAAAGTGCGGCTGCGCTGCAGGGATTCCTGACGGTGCTCGTCCGAGTCAGCCGGGCAGGGGTGGAGCGGCAAGTACCGGCCGAGGAGCTGGTCCCGGGGGACGTGGTGTTCCTGGAATCGGGGAACCGGGTCCCGGCCGACCTCCGGCTGGTGCAGGCCAACGGCCTGGCGGCAGACGAGTCGCTGTTGACCGGAGAATCAATAGCCGTCCAGAAAGACACCGCGCCCGTCGGCGCGGAGGTCCCGGTCAGTGACCGTTCGAACATGGCCTTTGCCGGGTCGATAATCACCGCCGGACGAGGAACCGGGATTGTGGTGGCCACCGGCAAGGACACCGAGGTCGGTAAAATCGCTGAAGCGGTGACCCAGGCGGAGACGTCCAAACCGCCGCTGGTGCTTAGAATGGAGAGGTTCTCCCGGCAGATCAGCTTCGCTGTCCTCGGTGCCTGCGCGCTCCTCGCCGCGGTCGCGATCGCCAGGGGAATGCCAGCCGCGGAGGTGTTCTTCACGGCCGTGGCCCTAGCTGTATCCGCGATTCCGGAGGGGCTACCGGTGGCGATCACCATCGCTCTGTCCGTGGCCACCGTCCGCATGCTGCGCCGGAACGTGATCGTGCGCAAACTGACGGCGGTCGAGGCTCTGGGCAGCTGCACGCTGATCGCCAGCGACAAGACGGGCACGCTCACCGTGAACAAGCAATCGCTTCGGCTCCTGGCTCTTCCCTCGGGAGAACGTTTTACGGTTTCCGGAGAGGGTTACGCCGGGGAAGGGGAAGTGAGCACCCAGAACGGGGAACCCCTTGCGGCCAGCGCCCGGTCCCGGGTTGAAGCTTTGGCCCGGGCCGGTATTGTGTGCAACGAAGCGACGCTCTTGCGGGATGGTGAAACCTGGACCGGCCACGGAGACGCCGTGGACCTGGCTTTTTTGGCCCTCGGGTACAAGCTGGGGCTGGAGCCGGAGTCCGTGCGCCGCGGGGTGACCGTGGTCGGGGAGATCCCCTTCGAGTCCGAACGCCGGTACGCCGCCCGGTTCTACCGGGAAGAAGGCCGGATGCGGGTGGCGGTGAAAGGTGCGATCGAGACGGTCCTCCCGTTTTGCCGGACCATGCTTACGGAGGGCGGCACGGTCGAAATCGACCCGGAGTCCGTGCAGCGGGAGGCGCTGTCCCTGTCCGGCGGGGGCTTCCGGGTGCTGGCCGTCGCCGGGGGAGAACTGGACGCGCCGCCGGATGCGCCCGCTTATGAGGAGGCCCACATTCCGCCCCTGACCCTGCTCGGCCTGGTCGGCCTGATCGATCCTTTGCGCCCGGAGGTGCGGGCGGCCGTGGATAAGTGCCGGACGGCAGGGGTAAAGGTGGCCATGATCACCGGGGACCATCCGGCCACCGCCCTGGCCATCGCCCGTGAACTAGGCATCGCGCACGCGGAGACGGACCTGGTCACCGGCGGGCAGTTGGACGCGGCCGGGCCACCGGACAGTCCCGAGTTCCTGGAATTGGTGAAGTCGGCCCACGTGTTCGCGCGGGTCACGCCTTTGCAGAAACTGCACATCGTGGATGCCCTGATCCAGGCGGGTCACTACGTGGCGGTCACCGGGGACGGGGTGAACGACGCCCCGGCGATGCGCAAGGCGAACATCGGGGTGGCCATGGGTTCGGGCACGGACGTGGCCAAGGACACGGCGGCCATTATCGTCACCGACGACAACTTCGCGTCTATCGAGGCCGGGGTGGAGGAAGGGCGCTACGCCTACGACAACATCCGGAAAGTAATTTACCTCTTGGTGGCCACCGGTGCGGCCGAGGTGGTGCTGATCACCCTGGCGCTCCTGTTCGGCTTGCCGCTGCCCCTGGTGGCGGTGCAACTGCTGTGGCTGAACTTGGTCACGAACGGTATCCAGCACGTGGGCCTGGCCGTGGAAGGGGGCGAGCCGGAAACTATGACCCGTCCGCCGCGCAAACCTACCGAAGGTGTGTTTAACCGGCTGATGGTGCAGCAATTGGTCGTAGCCAGCGCGACCATGGGCGTAACCGCTTTCGGACTGTGGTACTGGCTCCTGGCCTCGGGGTGGGAGGAAGCGGCGGCCCGGAATATGGTGCTGCTGTTGATGGTTTTCCTGGAGAATTTCCACGTGTTCAACTGCCGGTCCGAATACCGTTCTGCCTTCCGGGTGCCCCTAACGCGCAACCTGGTGCTGGTGGCCGGGGTGCTGGCCGCGCAGGGGATTCACATCCTGGCGATGCACATCCCCTTCATGCAGTCGGTGCTGCGGGTGGCGCCGGTTTCGACCGGTGAGTGGCTGAGTCTGTTCCTGCTGGCCTCGGTGGTCCTGGTGGTGATGGAACTTTTCAAACTGGCCAAGCGCTACTCGTCCTCGACGATTACCGCGGTGCCGTAAGCCAGGATCTCGGCGGCGGTGGCCGCCACCTGGGCGGTGACGAAGCGCACCTCCACGACCGCATTCGCACCGAGCCTTTCGGCTTCCTCCACCATCCGCTTGACGGCGTCCCGGCGGGACATGGACATCAATTCGGTGTATTCCTTGATCTCGCCGCCGACGATATTCTTCAATCCCGCCAGCACGTCGCGGCCGATGTTGCGGCTGCGCACGATATTCCCGCTGACCAGGCCCAGGGTGCGCACCACCCTCTTGCCCGGAATCTCCCGCGTAGTGGTAATGATCATCCTTCATCGCCCTCCCGCCGTTTTTCGAGCCACAGGACCACGAGCAGAATACCGAAGCCCAGGCCGACGGCCGCGATCCCCAGGCGCAGCAGCACGGGGATTACGTCCGCGGTCAGGAATATCCAGACCCCCCAGCCGGCAAAACCGGCCAGGAGCAGGATACCTAACCCGATCATAAGGTATGATAGAAATCTCAAGCCAAAATCATCCCCATTGACTGAACCTGGATAAAGTATACCACACAGACCCGGATAAAGCATACCCACGTTTCGACGTTGCCGGCGGGATGATGAGCGGCTCGCCCCGGCCGTCCGCCGGCGCACGGATCGGTTGAAACGGGCCGCCCCGGGGAGAATAGAGAGAGAACGGTATTTGACTCGTTTTTGTTTCGGGGTTATAGTTAAAGTCAGTCAAAGTCAAAAAATATCGACCAAGGAGTGAGGTCACTGCCGACTCTCGCCGACAGCATTGCGGAATACATCAAAAGGCGCGTGGCGGAAAGCCCGCACGGTTACGTCGAGATCCGGCGCAACGACCTGGCCGAACGATTTCAGTGCGTACCGTCCCAGGTGACCTACGTTCTGGCCACCAGGTTCCATGTACGGACCGGGTTTGTGGTGGAAAGCCGGCGCGGCGGCGGCGGCTACATTCGTGTGGTCCGATTGCCCTCGGCGCAGAACGGGCTGGCCCGGGAATTGTATCGCCTGATCGGGTCCCGCATCGGGTCCCGTGAGGCCCGGGAGATAGTGCTGCGCCTGCGCGCGGAAGGCTTGATCGGGGAACGCGAGACCCGCCTGATCAGCGGCGCGGTTGACGACCGGACCCTGCGCGTGCTGGATTTTCCCTGGCGCAACCTGGTCCGGGCCAGCATCCTGAAGGAGATGCTCAGCGCACTCCTGCACGAAGCGGCCGGGCCGGGCAGTGGCCGCAGGGCCGGAAAAGGAGATGAGGGCACCCCTTGATCTGCGAGCGATGCAAACAACAACCGGCCTCGGTGCACTACACCGAGGTCATCAATAATCAGAAACGCCAGATGTACCTGTGCCCGGCCTGCGCCGAGGAAGCCCATAAGGCGTTCGACCTCGGGGCGCCGCTCAACCTGCACAATTTGCTGGCCGGACTGATGGGCCCCGGAAACGTCAAGGAAGTTCCGGAAAACGAGGCGGAGTTCCTTTGTGAAACCTGCGGGCTTTCGGACGCCGCGTTCGGCAAATACGGTCTTCTAGGTTGCGGCGGGTGCTACCAGTATTTCGGCGAACGCCTGGAGCCGCTTCTGAGGCGGATCCACGGCTCCACCCGGCACACTGGCAAGGTGCCCCAGCGTTCCCGGAACAAGTATCTGCTGATACAGGAAGTGGACCGCCTGCGAGCCCAAATGCGTGAGGCGGTTGAAAAAGAGGAATTTGAGCGCGCCGCCGCGTTGCGGGACGCGATCCGGGATCTGCAACAGAGGCTGGCTTGATGGGGGAGGTTGCGCACGCTTGAGTTTGAAGAACACGTTACAGAGCCCGTACAGCCAGTGGATGGAGGACGACGCTCCCGAGTCGGACGTGGTCATCTCCTCGCGGGCTCGCCTGGCCCGAAGTCTGGCCGGTTACCCCTTTCCCCACCGGCTTTCTCCGGAACAGGCCGAACAGGTGATCCAGGCAGTCAGCCTGGCCGTCCGCAACGCGGAGTTCCGGACACGTTTCGGCGACGTGGAGTTGGTCCGGATGACCGAATTGTCTCCGGTCGACCGGTGGATACTGGTGGAAAAGCACTTGATCAGCCCCGGTTTTCTCAAGAACACGGGGAGCAGTTTCGAATACAAGGGGCTGGTGCTGACCCCGGACGAGCAGCTGAGCATCATGGTGAACGAAGAAGACCACCTGCGCATCCAGTGCCTGTTCCCCGGGCTGCAGCTTGAGGCCGCGGCCCGCACGGCGGACGAGGCCGACAGCCTGCTGGAAAAGACGCTTGATTTCGCGTTTTCGGACCGGATCGGCTATCTAACCGCCTGTCCGACCAACGTGGGGACCGGGCTCCGCGCTTCGGTGATGGTGCACCTCCCGGGACTGGTACTGCTCGGACAGGTCAAGGAGGTGCTGACGACCGTTTCCAGGCTGGGGCTGACGGTACGCGGCCTGTTCGGCGAGGGGACCGATGCGGTGGGCAACCTTTTCCAGGTCTCGAACCAGGTGACCCTGGGTCACCGGGAGTCTGAAATTACGGGCAACCTGGCTTCGGTCACCCGGCAGGTGATCGAGCAGGAGCGCTCAGCCCGCCAACAGCTGGTCAGGCAGATGCCGGTGGTCATGCGTGACCGGGTGGGCCGGGCGCTCGGGATCCTTAAACACGCGCACACCCTGGGTGTGGAAGAGGCCATGCGCCTGATTTCGGACGTACGCCTGGGGGTAATGGCGGGACTCCTGAAGGGGCCGCCGTCGCGGGTGCTTCTGGAACTTATGGTTATCACCAGGCCGTCGTACCTGGTGAGAGTCAGCGGGCGGGAACTATCCCCGCCTGAATGGGACGAATTGCGGGCCACACTGGTCCGGGAGCTTGTGAACGCGCATTCCGGAGAACATCCCGGAGCGCAGGATGGTCGTGACACCGGCCGCCGACCGGAAGAGAAGAAGAAGATATGAAAAGCGCGTATGAAAAGCGCGCGGAGTGGGTGATTTCCCCCGCGCACGGAGGTGTAAAGAGTGTACGGACGTTTTACCAGGCGGGCTCAGAAAGTGATCATGCTGGCGCAGGAAGAAGCCAGGAAACTCGGGTACCCATACATTGGCACCGAACACCTGCTCCTCGGCTTAATCCGCGAGGGTGAGGGGGTGGCGGCCAGAGCGCTGGCCGAAATCAAAATCGACCCCCGCAAGATCCGCGCGGCGATCGAGAAAATGGTGGAGCCGGGCCAGGGCGGTGGAGCCCTGGTCGAGGTTTCTTTCACCCCGCGGGCGAAAAAGGTGCTGGAGTTGTCCATTGACGAAGCGCGGCGCCTGGGCCACAGCTACGTGGGCACCGAACACATTCTGCTTGGTTTGATCCGGGAGGGCGAAGGCGTGGCGGCCCAGGTTCTAACCGGTATGGGTGCCGACCTGGAAAGAGTCAGACACCTGATTCTGCAATTTCTCGGCGGCCCGGGGCCGGCAGAAGGCGTCCCCGGGCGGGCGCAGCAGCCGGCACAGACAAACACCCCGAACCTCGACCAGTACGCCCGCGACCTGACGGCGCTTTCCCGGGACGGAAAGCTCGATCCGGTAATCGGGCGCAACCGGGAAATCGAGCGGGTGATTCAGATCCTGAGCCGGCGTACCAAGAACAACCCGGTCCTGATCGGCGACCCGGGCGTGGGCAAGACGGCGATCGCGGAGGGCCTCGCGCAGCGGATCAGCGACGGGAACGTACCCGAGGTTCTGACCGGCAAGCGGGTGATCGCCCTGGATCTGGCCTCCCTGGTGGCCGGGACCAAGTACCGGGGTGAGTTCGAGGAGCGGCTGAAAAAGGTGCTGGAGGAGATTAGGACCGCAGGCAACATTGTCCTTTTCATCGACGAACTGCACACCCTGGTTGGGGCCGGGGCGGCCGAAGGGGCCATCGACGCCGCGAACATTCTGAAGCCGGCGCTGGCGCGGGGGGAGTTGCAGACTATCGGGGCGACCACCCTGGATGAATACCGCAAGCATGTGGAGCGGGACCCGGCCCTGGAACGGCGTTTCCAGCCGATCATGGTCGAAGAACCCACGGTTGAAGAAACCATCGCCATTCTGCGCGGCTTGAGGGACCGCTATGAGGCGCACCACCGGGTCCGTATCACCGATGACGCCCTGGAGAGCGCGGCCCGGCTTTCGGACCGGTACATCGCCGACCGGTTCTTACCGGACAAGGCTATCGACCTGATCGACGAGGCTGGTTCCCGGGTACGGCTCCAGGCTTTCACCATGCCACCCGAGCTGAAAGAGCTTGAACAGCGGGTGGAGGAGTTGCGCAAGGAGAAGGAAGCGGCGGTAGCGGCGCAGGAGTTTGAGAAAGCGGCCCAACTGCGCGATCAGGAACAGAAAATGCGGGCCGAACTCCAGTCCTCCTTGGAAGACTGGCGACAGCAGAAGGGTGGCGACGAACTGGTGGTCGATGAACAGGATATCGCGCACATCATCTCCAGTTGGACCGGCATTCCGGTCAAAAAACTGGCGGAGGAAGAAACCGAAAAGCTTTTGCGGATGGAAGACCTCCTGCACGAGCGGGTGGTGGGACAGGACGAAGCCGTCAGGGCGGTTTCCCGGGCCATTCGCCGGGCGCGGGCTGGTTTAAAGGACCCCCGGCGGCCGATCGGGTCATTTATCTTTCTCGGCCCTACCGGGGTGGGCAAGACAGAGCTGGCCCGGGCGCTGGGCGAGGCGCTGTTCGGCGACGAGGACGCCCTGGTGCGGATCGACATGTCGGAATACCAGGAACGCCACACCGTGTCGCGGCTGGTGGGCGCGCCCCCCGGCTACGTTGGCTACGACGAGGGCGGCCAACTCACGGAGGCGGTGCGGCGCCGCCCATACACGGTGGTGCTGCTGGACGAAATTGAAAAGGCCCATCCGGAGGTGTTCAACATTCTACTGCAGGTCTTGGAAGACGGCCGGTTGACCGACGCCCGGGGCCGCACAGTGGATTTCCGGAACACGGTGATCATCCTGACTTCCAACGTCGGGGTCAACCTCATTCAGAAGGAGACCAAGATGGGCTTCGTGACCGTGGAGGACCAGGCCGCGACCTACGAGCGCATGAAAGAGAAGGTGATCGGTGAGCTGCACCGGACTTTTCGTCCGGAGTTCCTCAATCGCCTGGACGAAATCATCGTCTTCCACGCTCTAACCGGCGCGCACATTCGACAGATTGTGGAGTTGATGCTCCAGGATGTGGCCCGCCGACTGGAAGAAAACGAAGTGCAGGTCGAGTTCTCCGACGAGGTGAAAGACTTGCTGGCCCGGGAAGGTTTCGACGAGAAATTCGGGGCGCGCCCGCTGCGCCGGACCATTCAGCGGCGGATAGAGGATAAACTGTCCGAGGAACTGATCCGGGGCGCCTTCAAACGGGGGGACCGGCTGCTCCTGGACGCCCGGGACGAGGAGATCACCGTGCGGACGGTGGGATAACGGGCTATTATCCGTGGAAGCCCATCGGTTAGACATAATACGACCGTCTTCGACTTGTGGATAAGTCCAAAAAATGGTATAGTAACGGCTAAGGTATTTCGAAGTCGGGAATAGAGTTCAGAATGTAAGCTGAAATGACTTGCGGTTCTGGGCTCTCGTAGTGAGGTTGACTGATGCGCTGCCGGGAGTGCGGGTACCGATCGGTCCGTTGGCTCGGCCGTTGCCCGGGTTGCGGGGAATGGCACACCTTTGAAGAGGAAACCGAGGTGAAGGCGGCCCGCCGGGAGACTCTGGCCGGCGACCCTCCCCGGCCACTGACCGAAGTGGTCGGCGCTGAGGAAACCCGTATCACCAGCGGCATCGGGGAAATGGACCGGGTTCTCGGAGGCGGCTTCGTTCCGGGGTCCGTGGTTCTTCTGGGCGGCGACCCGGGAGTCGGCAAGTCCACCCTGCTCTTGCAGGCGGCCGTGCGTGTGGCCGGTATCGTGGGACGGGTGCTCTACGTGTCGGGTGAAGAGTCGGCCCCGCAGGTACGGTTACGCGCCGAACGTCTGCGGGCGGTCCATTCGGGGCTCTACCTCGCGCCGGAAACCGATATTGAGCGGGTTGAAAAGCATATTTCCGAACTGCGGCCCGTAGTCGTGATCGTGGATTCCATCCAGACGGTGTCCCTGGACGGGCTGGCGGCGGTGCCCGGCAGCCTGGGGCAGGTCAGGGAGTGCACCGTGCGCCTGACCCGCCTGGCGAAGAGCACCGGCATCCCGGTTCTCCTGGTCGGACACGTCACCAAGGAAGGCGTGCTGGCCGGCCCCCGGACCATGGAGCACATGGTGGATACGGTGCTGTACCTCGAGGGAGACCGGCACCATACCTATCGCGTCCTGCGCGGGGTTAAGAACCGTTTTGGTTCCACGAATGAGATCGGCGTTTTTGAGATGGACTCCGCCGGGCTCCGCGAAGTTGAAAACCCCTCACGGCTGTTTTTGAGTTCCGGGGCCGCCCCCGTTTCGGGTTCGGTGGTCGTGTCCTGCGTGGAGGGCACCCGTCCCCTGCTCGTCGAAATCCAGGCCCTAGTCAGTGCCGCGGGGTATGGTACTCCCCGACGTATGACCGCGGGGGTCGACTACAACCGCGTCATCCTGATGGCCGCCGTTCTTGAAAAGCGGGTCGGCCTGATGTTGAGCAGCCAGGACATATACGTGAACGCCGTCGGCGGTGTGAAAATCTCGGAACCGGCCGCCGATTTGGGTATCGCGCTTGCCCTGGTCTCCAGTTTCTGGGACCGGCCGGTGCCGGCGGGCACAGTGGTGATCGGTGAGGTCGGCCTGACCGGGGAACTGCGCCCGGTGCCCCAACTTGGCAATCGCCTGCGGGAGGCCGCCAAGCTTGGCTTCGATAGCGCTGTTTTTCCGGCCGCCTCGGGCGGTTCAAACGAGCCCGGCGGGGAAAGTCTCCGGCTGTTTGCGGCGGGCAGCGTGAGCGAGGCTCTGGATTTGGTCTTGACCAAATGACACGGAGGAAGGGGGAAGTCTTTTGGCTGATGAGCGGGGCGAAGAAGCGCTGCTGAAGGTGTTACGCACTGTGGCGCCCGGAACCCCCCTGCGCGAGGGTCTGGAGCACATCCTTCGTTCCGAGAGCGGCGCGCTGATCGTAGTGGCCGACCGGCCGGAGATACTTGAAATCGCCGAGGGCGGGTTTCACGTCAACGCCGACTTCTCGCCGGCGAAACTCTACGAGTTGGCCAAGATGGACGGCGCGATCATCCTGGACAAGGACGCCCGCCGGATCATCGCCGCGAATACACAGCTGGTTCCCGACTTGGGCATCCCGTCCAACGAAACCGGAATCCGGCACCGTACCGCCGAGCGTGTGGCTAGGCAGACCGACGCCCTCGTGATTTCCATCTCGGAGCGGCGCGGTGTGATCACCATTTACAAGGGGCCCATGAAGTACGTCCTGCGCGACCTGGAGGTTATTTTCACGAAGGCCAACCAGGCCCTGCAGACCCTGGAGAAGTACCGGGCCGTACTGGACCGGGTGCTGGTCAACTTGAGCATCGCCGAGTTTGAGGACACAGTTACCCTGTTCGAGGTCGCCAAGGTGATCCAGCGCGTGGTGATGACCCTGAAAGTAGTCAGGGAGATTCACAAATACATTTGCGAACTCGGCACCGAGGGCCGCCTGATCACCATGCAGTTGGACGAATTGATCAGCAACGTGGAGAACGAGGGCCTGATGGTCATCCGGGACTACACAGTGAACCCGGAGGAGAAATCCCCCAGGCAAATCCAGGGCATTATCGAATCCTGGCCCAGCGAGGACTTGCTGGACTTGCCGCTTATCGCCCGAGCGCTCGGTTATTCCGGAGGAAGCGGTATCCTGGAACAAAACGTTTCTCCGCGCGGGTACCGGGTGCTGGGTAAGATCCCGCGCCTGCCATACCCGGTGGTGGAGAACCTGGTAAGCGTATTCGCCAACCTGAACAAGGTACTCAACGCCTCCCTGGACGAACTGGACGAGGTGGAAGGCATCGGTGAAACCAGGGCCCGTTCGATCAAGGAGGGGCTGAGCCGCTACTGGAACCAATTGTTGCAGGAGAGATACAGATAATAGAGGCCGGAGGCCGGAGATCAGAGGTCGGAGGCAGAGGAAGCACCGGCGGAAATAGAGGTGAGAAGTGAGAAGTGAGAGGTGAGAGGTTGGAGGTGAGAAATAGAGGAAGCACCGGCAGGGCCGGTGCGCGGTTTTTATTAGGGGAAACCCAACGTCCGACCTCGTTACGGGCGTGGCCGGGGTGATGTGCCGGTTCGGATAGGACAAGCGGTGATCCGCAAACGGGTTGCCAGGAAATAGAGTGGGCGTTAAAACGGAAGAGCGCGGGAGTGCTGATCCGCCCGGGGCCCCGATTTTTGACAGGAATATCTTGTTTATGTTATACTACTTGGTAGGTAGAGGGGTATTTAGGAGGTGGGGTGTTGTTTAAAATCGGGGACAAAGTTGTTTACCCCATGCACGGAGCCGGAGTGATCGAGGCGATTGAAGAGAAAGAGATTCTGGGCGAGCGGCAGCAGTACTACGTACTCCGCTTACCGGTCGGGAATATGAAGGTGATGGTACCCACGGCGAACGGCCCGAACATCGGACTGCGGCAGGTGATCGGACAGGAGGAAGTCCAAAAGGTCTTCGGAATCCTCAAGGATGTAAGCACGCAGATGCCCGGCAACTGGAACCGGAGGTACCGGGCGAACCTCGAAAAGATAAAGAGCGGAAACATTTATGAGGTGGCCGAGGTGGTGCGGAATCTGGCCCGAAGGGAACGCGAAAAGGGGCTTTCCTCCGGCGAGAAGAGAATGCTGGAGAGTGCGCGGCAAATCCTGATCAGCGAGTTGGTGTTGGCCACGGAAGTGGAGGAAGATAAGGCACGATCGATGTTGGAAGAGATGTTTGCCTGAAGCGCTGGCGGAAGACGCGCCAGCCTTTTGTTTTGTAGGCTGGTGTGGGGAACTGTATAATATTGTATAATAGAGGTAGCCTCGATCAAGAATACTACTAGATGTAAAGAAAGGGGGTGTAAGATATGTTGCGGAAATTGGCCTTTTTGGGGCTTGCACTGGCTTTCGGCGGTATCGGTGGGGTTGTCGGCTATTACCTTGTGCAAAGTGGGCTTTTCATTCAACCACTGGGCTATGGGATCGCGGCGCTGGTGGTCGCCCTGGGTTTGATGGTGGGGATAATCGCCGCGCCGCGGCTTATGGACCTCGGTAATCTGTTGTTGGCGCGTGCCGTTGAGTATCTGCAGAAAATGCCCACCCAGGACCTTCTTTTTGCCTCTTTTGGCCTTATTCTTGGTCTTCTCATTGCCAATCTTATTAGATCACTACTCTATGTTTTCGGTTGGTTCGGCCAGGCATTCAGTATTCTCTTGGCCATCTGCCTGGTTTACCTTGGAATAAACGTCGCCGTCAAGAAACGGGACGAAATCATCGGTTTGTTTGGAAACCTGTCCCGATTCGGGCGCGGCGAAAAAAGCGGCCGCGGGGAAGCGAAGCTGCTTGACACCTCGGCCATTATTGACGGCCGGGTCGCCGATCTCTGCAAGAGCGGTTTTCTGGACGGCACCCTGATCATTCCGGGGTTTGTTCTGGAAGAACTGCAGCACGTGGCCGATTCCGGCGACATTCTGAAGCGGAACCGGGGCCGCCGGGGCCTGGATATCGTGAATCAGATCCGCCGCCAGACCGACGTGCGGGTGCAGATTTACGAGAGCGTCAAGGGGCTGGAGGATGCCAACGGCGTGGACGCCAAACTGGTAAAGCTGTCCAAGAAGCTGGGTGCCAAAATCATCACCACGGACTTCAACCTGAACAAGGTGGCCGAAATCCACGGCATCCGGGTACTCAATATCAATGAATTGGCCAACGCCCTGAAGCCGGTGGTGTTGCCCGGTGAAGAGATGGTCATCCAGATAATCAAGGACGGCAAGGAATCCGGTCAAGGTGTCGGTTACCTGGACGACGGCACCATGATCGTGGTCGACGGCGGCAAGAAGTACATTGGTCACGGTATTCGGGTCCTGGTCACCAGTGTTTTGCAGACCACTGCCGGACGGATGATTTTCGCCCGACCGAAGGCGGTGGTCAAGCACGACGGGACGATCGCGCACGAACTGGACGAGGTGAACGCGGTTGGCTGATACGCTGGCTATTGTGGTGGCGGCCGGCCGGAGCAGTCGGATGGGAGAAGGCCCCAAGAAGCAATACCGGCTGCTTGCCGGCCGCCCGGTTTTGGGCCGCACCCTGGAAGTCTTTGAACACGCGCCCGCCGTTGACGGAGTGGTCCTGGTCGTCGCTCCCGGTGAGGAGGACTGGTGCCGCGAGGAGATCGTGACGCGGTTCGGTTTCACCAAGGTGGTGGCGGTGGTTCCGGGCGGGGAGGTGCGCCGGGATTCGGTGTGGGCGGGGTTACAGGCCCTGCCGCCGTGTGCGCTGGTCCTGGTGCACGACGGGGTGCGGCCCTTCGTCACGGCCCGGCAAATCGCCGCGGTGGCCGAAGCAGCCCGCGAATGCGGGGCGGCCACGCTGGCGGTGCCGCCCAAGGACACCGTGAAACTGGGCGGGCCGCCGGGTGCGCCGGTTTCCACCCTGCCCCGGGAAAACCTGTGGCTCGTGCAGACCCCCCAGGCTTTCCGGTTCGACGTGCTGATCAAAGCGCACCACCTGGCCCGGGAGCGGGGTCTCGCGGCCACCGACGACACGTCCCTGGCGGAGGCCGCCGGCTACGACGTCCGGATGGTGCCGGGCGCCTACACAAACATCAAAATCACAACCCCCGAGGATTTGGCCTTTGCCGAGGCGCTGCTGGGAGGTGGACCGGTGCTGGTCGGGTTCGGGTACGACGTCCACCGGTTGGTTGACGACCGAAAGCTGATCCTGGGCGGAGTGGAGGTGCCCCACGACCGGGGCCTCTTGGGGCATTCGGACGCGGACGTGCTGGTGCACGCGGTGATGGATGCGCTGCTGGGGGCGGCCGGCGCGGGGGATATCGGCCGGTGGTTTCCGGATGACGATCCGACCTACCGCGGTATCTCCAGTATGGATCTCCTGGTCCGGGTGGCGGCGTTTCTGCGGGAACGCGGCCTGGAAACGTCGAACCTGGACGCCGTGGTGGTGGCCGAGGCGCCGCGCCTGTCACCGTTCATCTCCCGGATGCGGGACAACCTGGCAAGCGTGCTGGGCGTCTCTCCCGCCGCGGTCAACGTCAAGGCCACCACCACGGAGGGGCTCGGCTTCACCGGTTCGGGCGCGGGTATCGCCGCCTACGCCGTGGCCGCCCTGCGGCGAATTGTTTTGCCCGGCGACCGGGTGTTATAATGAGCTGTGTCAGCTGGCCGAGGGAGGGGAGTATGTGTTCCGGACGCTGCGTCAGGACGTGCGGGCGGTCTTTGAACGCGACCCCGCCGCCAAAAATCTGGTCGAAGTGCTCACCTGCTACCCGGGACTGCATGCGATCTGCATGCACCGTATCGCCCACGCCCTCTACCGGCGGCGTCTCTTCACCCTGGCCCGGCTGATCTCCCACTTCTCCCGGTTTCTAACCGGCATCGAGATCCACCCGGGAGCCCGGATCGGGGAAGGGTTCTTCATCGACCACGGCTCTGGCGTGGTGATCGGCGAAACCGCCGAGATCGGCCGGAACGTGACCCTGTACCAGGGGGTCACCTTGGGCGGCACGGGCAAGGAAAAGGGTAAGCGTCACCCCACCATCGGGGACAACGTGGTGATCAGTGCCGGCGCTAAGGTCTTGGGATCGTTTGAAATCGGGGCCAACTCCAGGATCGGGGCCGGATCGGTGGTCTTGAAACCAGTGCCTCCCAACTGCACCGTGGTGGGGGTGCCGGGGAAGATCGTGCGGCGCGACGGGCAGCGGGTTGACGGCATCGACCTGCGGCACGACCAGTTGCCCGACCCGGTGGCGGAAGCCCTGGCCGCGATGCAGGAGCGGATTATGCATTTGGAGGCCAAAGTCCGCCGGCTGGAAGGCGAACCACAGGCGGGAGGGGAAGCGGATCTTGCAAATCTTCAACACCCTGACCGGGCGCAAAGAGACGTTTTGTCCCCGTGATCCGGGGCGGGTGAGCATCTACGTTTGCGGGCCCACCACCTACAACTTCATTCACCTGGGAAACGCCCGGGCGCTGGTGGTGTTCGACACCATCCGCCGCTACTTTTTGTATAAGGGTTACCGGGTGCTTTACATCCAGAATTTCACCGACGTGGACGATAAAATCATCAACCGGTCCCGGGAAGAGGGGATAGACCCGCAAACCCTGGCCGCAAAATACGTGGACGAGTACTTCGTCGACGCCGACGCCCTCAACGTGCGGCGCGCGGACGTGCACCCGAAGGTCTCGGACCACATCCCCGAGATCATCGCCCTGATCACGATGATTATCGACCGGGGGCTGGCCTACGTAGCCGGCGGGGACGTCTACTTCGCGGTCCGTAAGTTCGGCGGTTACGGCCGGCTCTCCAAGCGTTCCCTGGACGACCTGCTGGCCGGGGCCCGGGTCGAGGTCGGCGAGCAGAAGCGGGATCCCCTCGATTTCGCCCTGTGGAAGGCGGCCAAACCGGGGGAGCCCTGGTGGGAAAGCCCCTGGGGCCGGGGGCGGCCGGGCTGGCACATCGAGTGCTCGGCGATGGCCTTGAAATACCTGGGGACAGGTTTTGACATCCACGGCGGCGGGGCGGACCTGATCTTTCCCCACCACGAAAACGAAATTGCCCAGTCGGAGGGCGCCACCGGCGAGCCTTTCGCCCGTTACTGGATCCACAACGGTTTCATTACCATCCGGGAAGAGAAAATGTCCAAGTCGCTGGGCAACGTCTTCCTGGTGCGCGAACTGACCCGGCTCTACCCGCCCGAGGCGCTGCGGCTCTTCCTCTTGTCCAATCACTACCGCAATCCGCTCGACTACGACCCCGAGGCCATGGAGGCGAGCGTCCGCGCCGTCAACCGTTTGAAGACGTGCCTCGGCCTGCTGCGCGAGTCTTTGGACCGGCCGGCCCCGGACGGAGACGGAGGGGGGGGAAACCGGCTGGAGGCGGTTCTGGAGGTACTCCAGGGGCGGTTTGAGGCGGCGATGGATGACGATTTCAACACGGCACTGGCCCAGGCCGTAATGTTTGACCTGACCCACGAGGTGAACACCTACCTGCACCAGAACGACCGGCCCAGCCGGGGGGCCCTGCAAAAGGCCCTGGACCTGTTTGACGCGTTCAACCGCGTACTGGGCATTTTCCCGGAGCACAAGGGGCGGATCGTGCTCGAAGCCGGGGCGGTGAGCGGCGACCTGTCCCAGGGGCTGCTCGACCTTTTGATCGCGCTCCGCCAGGACGCCCGCCGCAACAAGGACTTCGCCACGGCCGACCGGATCAGGGACGGGCTCCGGGCGCTGGGCATCTTACTTGAGGACACCCCGCAGGGCGTACGCTGGAAGAAGACGTAACGTTTTGGTGGTCGGTGGTCGGTGGTGGCAGCGTTTTGGTGGTCGGTGGTCTGAGGAATCGGCTGACCAAAACACAGCATGGTGTATGCCGGGGCATTGTCGGAGCTGACATTGGGAGCCTGTTCAGGAAACGCAGCGAACCGAGGAATAGCGGCGGCGTGTTTTTCGCTGAAACGGGCGGGTTGCGGCGCGTCGTCCGGGGCGAACGGGTTCATTCCTTCCTTGGTGGGACACCGTGACCGGAGATAATGCCCCGGCAGCACACAACCCTACGGTTACATCTTCAGGGACCGAGAGACTGAAAGGATGGCTTTTCCGTGGGAGAAAGAGAGTTGCGGGTTGTATTGCTGGCGCACACCGAAGGGCCCGAGGCGCTGGCCGCCCTGGCCGGGCGCCGGTGCTACTCCAGCCTGGACAATAACGATCTGGTCGCCACCGAAGCCGGGCGTGATCCGGGGGAACTGATCCGGAAGCTGGTGGGCATGGGGCACGTCACCGTCATCGAACACGCCTCATACACCTTTGCGGTCGAGGGCGTTTCCCGGAGCCTTCTGGCCCAGATCACCAGACACCGCCTGGCTTCATTCAGCGTGCAGTCCCAGCGGTACGTGGGCGAGACGGCGGCCAAGAACCCCGACGGGGTATTCGATTACGTGATCCCGCCGCGGATCGCCGCCCTGGGAAACGGGGCCCGGGAGGAATTCGCGCGCCAGATGCGCACGATCCAGGAGTGGTACGACCACTGGGCACGGGAACTCGGGGGTGGGCGGGACGCCTTTGAGGATGCCCGCTTCGTCCTGCCGAACGCCGCCGAAACGAAGTTCGTGTTCACCATGAACGCCCGGGAGCTCTTGCACTTCTTCACCCTGCGCTGCTGCGAGCGGGCCCAGTGGGAGATCCGGGAGTTGGCCGACCGGATGCTGGATTTGGTGAAGCCCACCGCGCCGACCATCTTCGCCAAGGCCGGGCCGGCGTGCCTGCGCGGGCCCTGCCCGGAAGGGAAACTGAACTGCGGGAAGCTGAAGGAGGTCCGCAAGAAATACCGCGGGGGCGGATCAAAATGCTCTTGACGATGATCCGGGATTGAGCTCGTGAGCTCGTCGCGGGCGTATGTTTTGGGAGGCCGACAGTGCGCGACTCGCGTGACTCCGAAAAACAGACGGTCATCTACGGCCGGAACCCGGTCCGGGAGGCCTTGCGGGGTGGGCGGACCCTGCACAAGATCCTGGTGGTCCGGGGAGCCGACCCCCGACTGTTCCGGGAACTGCGGGAGCTGGCGCGGCCGGGGCGGATTCCGGTGCAAGTCGTGGAACGTCCGCTGCTGGACCGGCTGACCGATGGCGGTGCCCACCAGGGTGTGGCCGCGACGGTTTCCGTCAAGGACTTCGCGACGGTCGAAGAACTGCTGGGAACGGAGAACCCGCTCATTGTGGTCCTGAACGCAATTCAGGATCCGCGCAACCTGGGGGCGATCCTCCGCACCGCCGAGGCGGCCGGCGTGGATGGTGCCGTGGTCCCGTCGCGGCGGGCGGCCCCACTCACCCCTGCGGCGGCCAAGACCGCGGCGGGAGCGGTGGAGTATCTTCCGGTGGCCCGAGTCACCAACATCGCCCTCACCCTCCGTGAGTTTAAACAGAAGGGCTTGTGGGTGGTCGGGGCCGATCCGGATGGTCCGGTTTCGTATTGGGACGCGGACCTGGGAGGACCGCTGGCCCTAGTGATCGGGGGCGAAGCGGGGGGCCTGGGCCGGGCGGTGCGGGCGGAGTGCGACTCCCTGGTCCGAATTCCGATGTCGGGCCGCGTAGGGTCCCTCAACGCTTCAGTGGCGGCCGCCCTGCTGATTTACGAGGCCGTCCGCCAGAGGAGGGCCGGCGGGTCATTATGAAGGAACACCTAGTGGTGGACGGCTACAACGTGATCTTCAACTCCCCGGAGCTTAAAGACCTGAACGACCTGGAGCACGCACGCGCCCGTCTGATCGACACCCTGATCAATTTTGCAGCGTTGGCTGGTCAACAGGTGACCGTGGTGTTCGACGCCCACTCTGTTCCGGGAGGAGTGGCGCACACCGAGAGGTACGGGCCGGTGGAGGTGATCTATACGTCCGAAGGGGAGACGGCCGATACGGTAATCGAGCGCATGATCGGAAGACTGTCCGGGCGGTCGGCGTCGGTGTTCGTGGTTACCGCCGATTATGTCGAACAGCGGCAGGTCCTGGGCCTGGGGGCCTACCGGGTGCCGCCGGGGGAATTCTGGGAAAAAGTGCGACGGTTGACGCGGGAATCGATTGTCTACCACCGGGATAAACCGGCCGACGGCTATTTGGAAAACCGTCTGGAAGAACGAACCAGGGCGGCGCTGGAGGCGTGGCGCCGCAAAAAGCCATAAGGGTAGCCGGGAGTACGGACAGGTTAGGCTTGACTCCCGTCAGGCCATTAAGTATAATTCATAACGTAAGTGCCTTTCCTTATTTATACCCTTACACGGAGGCGATAGTTTTTGAGCCTCAACCCCCAATTCGAGACTGCCCAGTTCCAGATCTATCACGCCCTAGAAGACGAGAAGATAGTTGAACATGCCCGGGAAGGCGACAGTGAAGCCCTGGAATTCCTCATCAACAAGTACCGCCATTTTGTGCGCGCCAAGGCCCGGTCCTATTTCCTGATCGGGGCCGACCGGGAGGACATCATCCAGGAGGGTATGATTGGCCTTTACAAGGCTATCCGCGACTTCCGCCTGGACAAACTCTCCTCGTTCCGGGCGTTTGCCGAACTGTGTATCACCAGGCAGATCATTACGGCGATCAAAACGGCGACCAGGCAAAAACACATCCCCCTCAATTCTTACGTATCCCTGAACAAACCCATCTACGACGAAGACTCGGACCGCACCCTCCTGGACGTCATCTCCGGTTCCAAAATCACCGATCCCGAAGAACTTGTCATCAGCCGCGAAGAGTTTGACGATATCGAGGAGAAAATCGGCGAACTGCTTAGTTCGTTGGAATGGAAGGTGCTCATGTCCTACCTGGAGGGCAAGTCCTACCAAGAGATCGCCGAGGATCTGGACCGGCACGTAAAATCGATCGATAACGCCCTGCAGCGGGTAAAGCGCAAACTGGAGAAATACCTGGAAAGGCGCGAAATTTAGCCGGTCAATCAGTTGAAATAAAGCACGGGGGCTCCAAGAGACCCGTTTTGACGGCAAGTCTCCTGGCTTCCTTGGGTTTCAAGAAAACGTCTCCCTTCATGGGTGACATTTTCTCAGACCGCTTATGAGGTGACAATATCACAGGCCAATAGCAAAGGGGAGCCGTAGTGGTTGACAGCCGCGGCTCCTTTTGCTACCATAGTGATGCGCTACAAGAGACGGACGGTGCCGGCCGCTCTGACCGGCCCCGTCCCGTGTTTTAGGCCGGCGTAGCTCAGTGGCAGAGCAGCTGACTTGTAATCAGCAGGTCGGGGGTTCAAATCCCTTCGCCGGCTCCAGCAAGGTACCGGACGCGAATGTCCTTGTAAAGGATACCGGTTTGTGATACAATAAATTCGTTGACTTAGCGGGGTGGAGCAGCCGGTAGCTCGTCGGGCTCATAACCCGAAGGTCGCAGGTTCAAATCCTGCCCCCGCAACCAATATTGAAAGACGGGCCCATATAGCTCAGTAGGCAGAGCGTATCCTTGGTAAGGATAAGGTCGGCGGTTCGATCCCGCCTATGGGCTCCAAATACCAGGCGGAGTAGCTCAGGTTGGTAGAGCAAGCGGTTCATACCCGCTGCGTCGGGGGTTCAAGTCCCTCCTCCGCTACCAGTGCACAGCCAGCCGGCAAGGCTGGTTTTGTTTTTTGGGGCCTAAATCGGCCGCATTGGCCGGGTTATGCTTAAGACTTACTTCGGCTAAATCGTGCTTCAAACCCGAGGTGCGTGGGTCTGAACTATAAGCTACCCCACTCGTGCTGAAAAGCGCCGAATACCAGAGGGAGGCAAAGGATTAGGGCTATAGGGAATTGGTTTTCGAAGATAAGTCGGGCTTCTAAATGGAATCGGTAGGCAAGTTAAAGACGACGATACCTTCGACCATACGGAAGTGTTTGACATTCCGGGTAACCAGGCTTGCTTCGTGCTCCTGGGCAGTACCGGCAATGATCGCATTGATTGGTGTCAGACCTTGGTGACGGTAATACTGCAGCAAGATCCCGGCACGTCGGGTGATACTCGAGCATTGCGAAATCCCCAATCCAAAGCACGCCGTCCGGAGTCTTACCGTCAGAACCCAAGATGTGGACAATGCATTCTTTGAAAAGAGGCGGGGAAATTGAACAAGCTTCTCCTTGGCGCGGTTCTGGCCCTGTTGTTGGCAGTAGCCGGGTGCACGGGCGACCGCGGGGCGCCGCCCTCGACACCGGGACTCCTGGCCGCCGAGTGGCAGAAGATCAGGGAGACTTGCGCCTTGGAAGACGGAACCCGGGCCGTGATCCGGGACTTGAGTTTTGCGGTGGACCCGGCCAGCCGTGAAGTCACGTCCCTGCAGATGTAAACGGGATAAACGGATAAACGGATAAAACGGATAACGGATAAGAATTTACTTTTTGTTGGCCTTAAGGCAATGGCGAGCCTTGTTGATGTTATATTTATTTGCTATCTTGACATCCGTATTTAATACCTCCGAAGATGCAGTTCAGATCATGCACAAAGCCCCGGAAAGAGATTATTTTCTTCCGAGGCTTCCTGGTATTATATATTCTTACGGCGGTGTTTGTTTCGGTTTTGTCTCTACCGCTGGGGCAACGGGCAATCACTCACTCTCCGTTTCTGGAAACGCCGGCCTGCTTGCTTACTTTTAATAAGTTAGGTGCCTGGCACCCACGCCCGCTCTTCGTCTACCGGTTTAACCACCTGGCCGGGTAGTAATCGCCGTGGCCCGGCGCAACAATCGCCCCGCGGTTTCGTTCGTACAACTCGGCATCAAGGCCAAGCACGATCTCCTTCAGGGCCTGCATTTCCTGGCGGAAAAGAAGGGAGTTGGTGTTAGTGCTTGTCATCATAAACTTCGGCAGGTTAAGAAATTCCCGTTCCTCTGGCCCCAGGCTCACAAGGAGCATGAGGTAGTCACCCGTGAAAATGAGCCCCGATTCAACACCGATAAAGAAAACCTGGCCGGGAATATGGCCGCCCATGCTTTCCAGTACTTTAAAGGTCTGGCCGCCCACTGTGAAAGTGTCGATAACCCGGAGACCGTTCAAGCGACCGAGGTCGCCGGTGCCGTACGCTTCCCACGCGGACGGCGCAGCAGACTTCGTAAAGGTATTAACCAGCACCGTGAAGTAGTGGTTCAACCCGGCGAGCGGCGAACCACTCCCCCACGCCCGGTTTTCGTTTTCCAGTATGCCGCAGGCATCGGGGTGGAGGAAGACACGGCTACCGAACTCGGAAGCGAAATAACCGCTCAAGCCCGCGTGATCCGCATCGGCGTGACTAAGGTAGATGCGACGTATACGCGCGGGGTCCAACCCGTTCTCCCGCAACATCCGCTTTACGTCTTCGTAGTAAACCCCGTACCCGCCGTCTACCATGACCACTTCTTCGTCACTTTGCAGCATGTAGATGTTCCCTCCGGTCGGAAGACGAAAGGCGTGGAAGACGATACTTCCAAGGGGAAGCGCCGGGAGCCGCCGGTAGGAAAAACCGGGACCGGTCCTGCACAGGGATGTTGAAGCGAAGGCCAGCACATTAGTGAAAACCTTACCGGCTTCGAGATTCTTGCCCGCCTCCCTGTTAAACCTGGCCAGCGCCTCGGACATGCGCTGGGACGACTCTACGACCTTCTTCAGGCGATCGATGTCCTCCGTCCCCAGGAGCCGCTTCAGCCTGAAAAAAAACCGCTCTACGAGATTGAGGCCGATGACGTTTTCTGTTTCTTCCTGCTCCGTGCCCTGGTACTCTAGGCTGTAATAATACCCGTGTTCATTGAGGTCTTTCAGGAGCTCATCTATCTCCCGAGCACTCCGGGTAGCGAGGGAAACTGTAGCTGTCACCTCGGAAACGGCCTCGTTATATGCCATATAAATGACATTGGCCCCGTGGTTCCGGAGCAGGGCGGCGAATGCTGCCAACGAACCCGGCCGGTGCTGGAGATGCCACTTCAATTTGAGAATGTTCTGGGTATCGAGCACGCCAAGTTCAAGGGCCGACGCATGGGATTCTTCGTCGAGCATCCCTTGCTCGTTCAGTTCCCGGCAAACATTCTGTAAGGACTGGAGGTCGTTACTTTTTCCCTCGACAAGCACCCGGTTGGGATGCTCCGACCGGTTATAGTGAAAAGAGGTGATATTGACGTTGTGGCTGGCGAAAATGCTAGCCAGCGCCGCCAATGAACCAGGTCGGTCGGCCACAAAGACCATCACTTTGCATAAGTAATCTTCGTTACCGGACACGGAGCGGTAAATATGGAACAGGTTGCTGCACATAATGACCCCCCGGAAAATAACGGATTTTTACAGAGTAAATTCTTCCGGTGACATGACATTTTTGGGGTGAGTGAATTCGTAAGATCCGCAACAACTTGCGGCTTAAGTCCGTACCTTTGGTCTTTATGAAAAGCTTCTTTCTTTTGATCTCGACTTCCGCGAAGTTCATCGCATTTAGCTCAAGGCCGCTTAACTATCTGGGGCGGGGCCAGTGGACAGAACTATTCTTCTTTTGGCTTCAATAGAATCTCATTTAGTTCTTCCACCGTCTTACAAAACCCGGATTAAATTATTAATATCTTCTGATGACCGAAAATTTTCTGTCATGGCTATAATTTTCGCATTGGGATAGGTTTTCTTAAACTCCAGCAGATATTGCGGTGCCGCTCCACGGAACCCCATAAATAGCCTGATCCTCGTCGCCCAACGGATAAGAATTTACTTTTTGTTGACTTTTTGTTGGAGAGAGCATAACAAGAGCCACAAAGCATGTCAAGCACACAAAATACTTCCGTGACATACACGATTTTACATATGACTTGCGCAAGACAGCGCGGAATTGGCAACATCCAAAAAGAGAACCGGCGCAGGTTCCATAATCATCCAAATTAGCGGCGCTTCGGACACAGCCATTCACCGAACTCGACCACCCGTTTCTGATGGCACGAAGGACAAAAGTGGCGGCGTTTACACGAAAAGGCCAACAAGTATTCGTGGCCGCATGCATCGCACCGCACCCGGGCAAACCCGAAATGGAGATCGCCGCAATGTAAACGGCATTGTCCGCAGGTGCGCGGCAGGCGTTCAGCATTCGCATCCATCCCTTGACAGAAACAGGTGTTTCATGTCAGATTACCACATGCCCCCTGAGTAGTCGAGAGATGCCATTTATGCGCTTGCGGTCAAGTCTCGATGATAGCCATCCAGTCCAGATTAGCCGGATTGGCACGGGGGGTACTGAGAAAGTTGGGAAATCAGGAGCGGTATTGTGCCTAAGTGGATGCCATTATACAGCTAAGGTACTTGTCGCCGGTAAAGAGGCATATAGCTCCGTCAGGCGCTTGCGCTTGAAGGCCCTTACCATAACTTCGCCTTCGGGGTTTACATCGAATGTCAACTCGTCACCCGGCTGTAGATCAAGCTTACGTCGAACGGTTACCGGTATGGTTATCTTCTTGTGACATTGATCCACACTTCCGAAAATCAGGTTCTTCCTGGTATTCTAAGGCTTTCCCGCTTAGAAGAGGGAAGGGATGAAATTTAGTTCAAAAGGCCAGAATTCGACAGGTTTCGTCAAAGGACAATTGATATTATTGTATTGTCGAAATAAGCCAGAAATTTCAAGGTGGCCCCCATTATACTGAACGAAGGAACGTCAGGGCAAAGGACCCGGGGAGGCATGATAGGGTAAGCAGGGGGCGATAAGTGGGTAGACCACCCAAGATGAATGTTTTCAAAAAGGCTGATAAAGTGAGCTTTTTAAAGTGTGGCTCCAAAACGTTGAGATAGGAGGTATCGTTATGAATAAAAATGCCAAAAAACCTTTATTATTTATAGGGCTAACCTTTCTGGTCAACTGGGTACTGGCAGGATTGTTTTTTGCTTTTGGCGGTGAAATTGGTGGTGTTGAAGGACGTGGAATGTTAATTATCTATATGTTCCTTCCAATGGTCGTGGCGATTATTGTTCAAAAGTTTATTTATAGAGAACATCTCAAAAAACCATTGGGGATCTCTTTTAAGTTAAATCGGTGGTTTTTGGTGGCATGGCTACTTCCACCCGTCATTGCCTTTGCTGCATTTGGAGTAAGTTTACTTTTTCCGGGAGTTGAATATTCTCCAGAAATGACAGGAATGGCTGAGAGACTGCAACAATCTGTCTTAACGACACCAGAACAGTTTATTCAGATGCAAAGCCAGTTTGCCGCTTTTCCAGTTCATCCAATTTGGATTTTCCTGTTGATCTGGCTTGTTGCAGGACTAACCATTAATGCTCTTTTTGGTTTTGGCGAGGAATTAGGCTGGAGAGGACTTCTTCAAAGAGAGTTTGGTTACATGAGCTTCTGGAAATCGTCAGCGATTATTGGCTTTATCTGGGGAATATGGCATGCTCCTATTGTTCTTCTAGGATATAATTATCCTAATTATCCAGTAGTTGGGATATTTATGATGACAATTTTAACTCTGCTGCTATCTCCAATTTTCAGTTATATTAGACTTAAAGCAAAATCTGTCATTGCCGCCTCTGTAATTCATGGTTCATTTAACGCTACTGCTGGACTCTCTTTTGTAATGCTTAAAGGCGGAAGTGAATTAACTGTAGGAGTGCTCGGTTTGGCTGGTTTCATTGTTCTTTTAATAGCGAACTTCTGTATATTCTTTTTCGACAAATCCGTTAGAAGAAGACCTGTAGATGCTATCATGGAGGACATTAAATGAAATGGTGTTGTGCTAGAATAATCGGAATAAGGGACTGCGTATAAAAAGCGGATAAAAGGCTTCGCTATGCTTCGCCCAAATTGCCTTCAGCTGAGTGCACTAGCCGTTCCGATTGAGAACTACATCGCAGAAAAGCGAGCTGTGGGCTATAAATTCGATAAAGGAGCCGATATGCTGAGGAGTTTCGGCTCTTTTGTGTACAGTCGAGGCACCGGTATCATCAGCGACGGCCTGGATCTTTTTCGCCAAGCGCGTCACCACCCGTACGGTGTCCGCAATCAAGCCGGAATCGGTGGGGTGGTGGATGTTGGCCTCGACCACGGTGGTGTCCACCCGCACTTTGGTACGGCTCTTTATGATCTTTTCCTCCGCTGCCTTGCGGATCAGGTGCTCGTTCAGCTCGGCCATATGGTCGCTCCCGTCGGCGTCCAACCGCCGCCGGATCTTTGACAGAGTGCTGGGATGGGGTACCCGTTTATGCAAGGGAATCCGGCAGAACCGGCGCCAACTGATGCGGTCCCCCACCTGATTGCAAACATCCCGGTCGCTGAGTCCGTACTGGTACTGGAGCGCCGTCATGCGCAAGTAGGTCTCCGCTGTACGGAAGGTCGTCCCAGAAATCGGTGGTATTTGTCCTGAAACGGTTTGAAGAAGCGCCCATCATCCAGCCAAGAATCCAGTTTGGCCAGGTGTTCCGGGAACTCAAACAACTCGGGCGGCAACAGCTGATCCAGGAACGATACTTGGCGGCACTCTTCCTGACGGAGACGCAACATGCTCAGATAAAAATCATTCCTTACGCTGTTGAGCGTCAGGAAAGGATTTCGATGACTATGCTTATATCAACTCCATGTATTCCATAAGTATGTTCTTTTCATTGGATTACCTTATTGCAAACGAAAATAGTCCATTACAAGGACTTCCAATTGTCCAACCTATTACAGGTTTTGCTATGAAGAGTTATTATTTGTGGGTACGGTGTTCCGGATCCATCCATAAAGGAAGACCGTTTATTCAGTTTTATAATAACGCAGACTATTACGAGAAAATCATGAATAGACGAACTGCTTGGATAGATGAGAATGGCCGTACTCATTGGTCAACTATGCTAGATGAAGAAAAAAGAATTGCTGACTATTTAAGGAATGAAAAAGAAGCTAACAAGTGTTCGAGCCGGACATCAAACCACGCGATGCAAGTATGGTGGTGCTTCTCCAAGACCTTTGACCGCACGGTTTGGTACCGTTCAACCGCAGCGTTGGGCGGCTTTATTGCGGGGGTGTGAACGGTAAACCTAAGTGGAGAAAAACCGGCCAACAAAAACGGAGAAGATTTTCCAGTTGTCCCCTTCCTTCCCGCTAAGAGCTGTGCAGGAATTTGGTATCCTTTGCCGAAATTGGGGTTAACCCATTTGAGTAATGTAATGGCGGGCCAGCGGGAGAGAAGGTGAACATGGATAATCAATTCTTTGAAAAGCCAATCCTTAACTCTCCCTATGAGTATCCGGCGCGGCACTGGGAACTTGATGATCAGGGCCAGCCTACGCAACGAATCATCGACAGGCGCCGTCGCGCCGAGTTCATCACGCCGATTCCGAAGCCCAGGAAACGCAAGGATTCACTGGACCAGCAACAGATGGTTTTCGATGAAGGCAAAGGGCTTTCGACGAAAGCTCAGCAGTATGATCCTACGTCCATTATCAATGAGATTCGACGCCATGTAGACCAGTGGCGCAGCAGTTCCCCCGGTGATTGGCGCGTCACGCCCGAAACCGCCCGGCTGCTTCACCACTGGCGACATCATAAGTTCAGCAACATCCAGCCGTTTTTCTGCCAGGTCGAAGCGGTTGAGACGGTCATCTGGTTGACGGAAGTGGCTCCGAAAATCGGCAAGATCGGCCAGCCATTCCTTGAACACCTTATCAATGCTAACAATGAGGCCAACCCGGGCCTGCTGCGTCTGGCCCTGAAGCTGGCTACCGGTGCCGGCAAAACCACAGTAATGGCCATGCTGATTGCCTGGCAGACCATCAATGCCGTGCGCCAGCCCAATAGCAAACGATTCACCCGGGGGTTCTTGGTTGTCTGCCCGGGTCTGACTATCCGCGACCGGCTCCGCGTGCTTCAGCCCAATGATCCGGACAGCTACTACCAGAGCCGGGAACTCGTCCCCAACGATATGCTCCGCGATCTGGAACGGGCTAAGATCGTCATCACCAACTACCACGCCTTCAAACTCCGCGAACGCATGGAGCTGTCCAAGGGCGGCCGGTCGCTGCTTCAGGGCCGGGGCGCGGCGCTCAACACGTTGGAAACCGAGGGACAGATGCTCCAGCGGGTGATGCCCGAGCTGATGGGTATGAAGAACATCCTGGTGCTCAACGACGAGGCGCATCATTGTTACCGTGAAAAGCCCAAAAGCGATGCCGAGGGCGAGCTGAAAGGCGATGACCGGAGGGAAGCCGAGAAAAACAACGAAGCTGCCCGTGTTTGGATCTCCGGCCTCGAAACCGTCAACCGCAAACTCGGTATCACGCGCGTCATTGACCTATCGGCAACGCCGTTCTTCCTCCGGGGCTCCGGCTACGCTGAGGGTACGCTGTTCCCCTGGACGGTGAGTGACTTCTCGCTGATGGACGCCATCGAATGCGGCATCGTCAAACTGCCGCGCGTTCCTGTGGCCGATAACATCCCTGGCGGGGAGATGCCCAAGTTCCGCAACCTCTGGGAGCACATTCGCACGCGGATGCCTAAGAAAGGCCGGGGTAAGGCAAAGAGCCTTGATCCGCTGAGCCTGCCGGTCGAGCTGCAAACTGCGCTCGATGCCCTTTATGGGCATTACGAAAAGACATATGAACTATGGCAGAAAAGCGGTATTAGAGTCCCGCCCTGCTTCATTGTGGTCTGCAACAATACGTCCACCTCCAAACTGGTGTACGACTATATTTCCGGCTTCTACCGGGAGAACGAAGACGGTTCGACCACCCTTGAGAACGGACGCCTGGCACTCTTTCGGAACTTCGACGAGCACGGCAACCCACTCCCCCGTCCACGGACGCTGTTGATAGACAGTGAGCAGCTCGAATCCGGCGAAGCACTGGACGATAACTTCCGCGCTATGGCTGCCGATGCGATCGAGCGTTTCCGACGCGAGATCATAGAACGTACCGGCGACCGCCGCCAGGCCGAGAACCTGACAGATCAGGAGTTGCTGCGGGAAGTCATGAATACCGTTGGTAAGGAAGGTCGCCTCGGCGAGTCGATTCGCTGCGTGGTATCGGTTTCCATGCTTACTG
The DNA here is from genome assembly GCF_000018425.1 of Candidatus Desulforudis audaxviator MP104C. Taxonomy (GTDB): domain Bacteria; phylum Bacillota; class Desulfotomaculia; order Desulfotomaculales; family Desulforudaceae; genus Desulforudis; species Desulforudis audaxviator. Next base: position 228,935 of record NC_010424.1, read on the forward strand.
AGGGCTGGGATGCTAACACCGTTACGCATGTGCTGGGCGTGCGTGCCTTTGGCACTCAGCTCTTGTGCGAGCAGGTCATCGGCCGTGCGTTGCGCCGCCAGTCCTATGACCTCAATGAGGACGGCTTGTTTAACGTAGAATATGCTGACATACTGGGGATACCGTTCGACTTCACCGCCAAGCCGGTTATTGCGCCCCCGCAACCGCCCCGTGAGACCATCCAGGTCAAGGCTGTGCGACCCGACCGCGACCACCTCGAGATCCGTTTTCCGCGCGTCGAAGGTTACCGTGTCGAACTGCCCGAGGAAAGGCTTACCGCCAAATTCAACGACGACTCCATTCTTGAGCTGACCCCAGATATCGTCGGCCCCTCGATCACCAAGAACGCGGGGATTATTGGTGAAGACGTCGACCTCAGCCTGCAGCATCTGGAAGATATACGGCGGTCCACGCTGCTGTTTCACCTTACCAAACGTTTGCTGTACACCAAGTGGCGGGACCACGGGGAAGAGCCCAGACTCCACCTGTTCGGGCAGCTTAAGCGAATCACCAGGCAGTGGCTCGATAACTATTTGGTCTGCAAGGGCGGCACCTTCCCCGCGCAACTAATGTATCAGGAGTTGGCGGACATGGCTTGTGAGCGCATAACCGCCGGCATCACCCGTTCGTTGGTGGGTGAACGGCCCATTAAGGCTATACTGGACCCCTATAACCCCACTGGCTCCACTATCCACGTGAACTTCAATACCTCGAAGAAAAACCGCTGGGAGACCGACCCACGCCGCTGTCACATCAATTGGGTCATCCTCGACAGCGACTGGGAGGCCGAGTTCTGCCGCGTTGCTGAGTCCCATCCACGGGTCAAGGCTTATGTCAAGAACCACAACCTCGGACTGGAAGTACCGTACCGCTACGGTTCGGAGGTACGGAAGTACATCCCCGACTTCATCGTCCTAGTCGACGGCGGGCACGGCGAGGACAACCTGCTCCACCTGGTCGTCGAGATCAAGGGGTACCGGCGCGAGGACGCCAAGGAGAAGAAGACCGCCATGGAGACCTACTGGATACCCGGGGTCAATAAGCTCAAACAGTATGGCCGCTGGGCGTTTGCCGAGTTCACCGAGGTCTACCGCATCGAGGCCGACTTTGAGGCCAGGGTCGAAGCCGAGTTCAACAAGATGATCGATTCAGTCACCACTCGGCCGACGGTGGAGGGGAGTTAAGATGGCCAAGAAGACAACGAAAAAGACCGTCGAAACCCTCACACACAACGAGGCCAAGCGCAAGAACATCCCGACGGCCGAATACCAATCGGTAATGAGGAAGGATGAGCTAAGTCCCATTCGCATCGCCTACGAGCGCCGCAACCGGGATTTAGACCCGCAACTTGTCTGGCGCGGTAAGGACGAAAAACACTGGTCCGACCTCGTCGTCCATGCGCCGCCGCTATACATCCAGGAGAAGGTACACCCCAAGGTCCTGATCGACGACCTGCTCCGTTGGACCAAGGCTCAGAAAAAGGCCCAAGGCCCGCAGATCGATTTATTCGCCGACTTTAACGGCCTACCAAACGAGAGCGCGAGGACCGAGTTCTACCAGCACGACGCCAACTGGAGCAACCGGATGATCCTCGGCGACAGCCTGCAAGTGATGGCGTCGCTGGCTGAACGCGAAGGCCTGCGCGGCAAGGTCCAGTGCATCTACATCGACCCGCCCTACGGAATCAAATTTAATTCGAATTTTCAGTGGTCGACGACGAGTCGGGATGTGAAGGACGGCAACGTTGAGCACATCACGCGCGAGCCGGAGCAGGTTAAAGCGTTCCGAGACACTTGGCGTGACGGGATTCATTCTTATTTAACCTATCTGCGGGACCGGCTGACGGTAGCGCGCGATTTGTTGGCGGACTCAGGCTCGATTTTTGTACAGATTGGGGATGAAAATGTTCATCGGGTTCGGGCGTTGATGGATGAGGTGTTTGGGGAAGACTGCTTTATAAGTGAGATCATTGTTGTTAAGTCGTCCGGACTTGGGAGTACAACTCTTCCGCGCCAAAATGATTACATTCTTTTTTATGGCAAATCTCCAGATTCAATCAAGTACAGACAGCTATTTAAGGATAAGGCATTGGATGGTGAAGGCGCGGGAGCATATCAGTATGTAAAAGGGCTGGACGGCATTATCCGTCGTATGAAAGACGAGGAGAAGAAAAATCCACACTTGATTCCCAGTGGTTATTCACCGCTCCGTTTTGGCGATCTGACGAAACCGGGGCCAGGCGCAAAATACGAATTGGAGTTTCAAGGCAGGACTTTCACAAGCAGAGGCCGATGGTGGGGAATGCCCAAAGAAAGCTTGGAGCGCGCTGCAAAAGCCGATCGTCTCTATGCGTTAGCTTCGACCGTTAGCTATCAGCGTCTGCTCAACGACTGGAGTTCATTCCCGCTAACGAACACTTGGACGGATACTGGAACAGGTAGCGGGCTGAACAAAATCTACGTTGTGCAAACTGATGACAAGATTGTCCAACGATGTATTTTGATGGCCACCGACCCCGGCGATCTCGTACTCGATCCAACTTGTGGCTCCGGCACAACTGCTTACGTTGCCGAGCAATGGGGTCGTCGCTGGATTACGATTGACACTTCCCGTGTAGCACTGGCCTTGGCTCGGGCACGGATTATGGGTGCGCGGTACCCGTACTACATACTCGCCGACAGTCGCGAAGGGCAACTCAAGGAGGCCGAGATCACCCGCACTGCGCCGTCCGAGGCTCCGACCCGCGGCGATATCCGCCAGGGGTTCGTCTACGAACGGGTACCTCATATCACGCTTAAATCCATTGCCAACAACGCGGAGATCGACGTCATCTGGGACAAGTTCCAGGAGACGATGGAACCGCTACGAGACCAACTCAACAAGGCCCTCGGTAAAAGGTGGGAAGAATGGGAAATCCCTCACAAAGCCGACGACGAGTGGTCGGATGAAGCAAAGGCGCTGCACGCAAAGTGGTGGGAGCAGCGCATCGCCCGGCAGAAGGAGATCGACGCCTCCATCGCCGCCAAGGCCGAGTTCGAGTACCTCTACGACAAGCCCTATGAGGACAAGAGAAAGGTGCGTGTTGCCGGGCCGTTCACGGTCGAGAGCCTGTCGCCGCACCGCGTGCTGGCGGTGGACGAGAATGACGAGCTGATCGACGGCGTTGGGGAATCGGCGGCCGGCTACGGAGAGGAACGGGACTTCGTTCAAATGATCCTGGAAAACCTCAAGATCTCTGGTGTGCAGCAGGCCCACAAGGAAGACAAGATCATCTTTTCCTCGATTATCCCCTGGCCCGGGGATCTGGTCTGTGGAGAAGGGCGCTACGTTGAGGGAGACGGGGATTCAGCCGTGGAGAAACGCGCCGCGATTTTCGTCGGTCCGGAGTTCGGCACCGTATCCCGCCCCGATCTTGTGGCGGCCGCCCGCGAGGCGGGTGATGCGGGCTTCGATGTGCTCATCGCCTGCGCCTTCAACTACGACGCCCATTCATCGGAGTTCAACAAGCTTGGCCGAATACCGGTGCTCAAGGCCCGGATGAACGCCGACCTGCACATGGCCGACGACCTGAAAAACACCGGCAAGGGCAACCTGTTCGTCATCTTCGGCGAGCCGGACATAGACATTCTCGACGCTGGGAACGGGCAGATACAAGTGAAAATCAATGGCGTGGACGTGTTCCACCCCAACACCGGTGAGGTTCGCAGCGACGGGCCTGAGGGGATAGCCTGTTGGTTCATCGACACCGACTACAACGAGGAGAGCTTCTTTGTACGCCATGCCTACTTCCTTGGCGTAAACGATCCCTATAAGGCGCTCAAGACCACGCTGAAGGCCGAGATCAACGAAGACGCCTGGGCCACACTCCATAGGTAAGCGTCAAATACTTCCCACCTTTAAAGCCAGGTGAGGATTGATTTAGACTCTCTAATAGACTACTTGCCACCCCGACAGATCGGTGGCAGTGTTGCCGACCAGGGAAGCAACTCTTCTAAGGCCTGTTCATCCTGAATATCCATGTTCGGCAGCTTTACAAAAAGATACTGCAGGTAACTGAAGGGGTTGAGGCCGTTTTCCTTCGCTGTTTCCACAACACTATAAATGATGGCACTGGCGCTTGCCCCACGGGCGGTGTTCGCGAATAGCCAGTTCTTACGGCCGATGACAAATGGTTTAATGGAGCGCTCACTGCGGTTGTTGTCCAACTCCAGGCGGCCGTCTTCCAGAAAAACGGTAAGCCTGTCCCACTGGTTGCGGCAATACTTGATGGCTTGGCCGAAGGCGCTTTTCGGCAGAACTCTGGGGCTCTGGTATTTCAGCCAGGCTGAAAAAGCCTCCACCACCGGCCGACTGAGTTCCTGGCGACGCGTATGACGCTCCTGGGGAGTGACTTCACGGAACTCCCGTTCGATGGCAAAGAGACGGTTGCAGAACTCCAACCCTTCTTTGGCGGCCACCGCCGCACCGCGCTGGGCGTTGGGCAGTGCTTTTAGCGCTTCGTCGAACTTGCGCCGGGCATACGCCCAACACCCGACCAGGGTCACATCCGGCAGTTCGTTGTAGCCGGTATAGCCGTCGACATGCAGGTAACCCTTAAAGCCGGACAAGAACCGGCGGGGATGTTTACTGGCCCGGGTGGTCTGGTAGTCATAAAGGATTATTGGCGGTCCGGCCCGCCCGGTGCGGTAAAGCCAGAGGTAGGAAGTGCTTTGCGCCGACCGGCCCGGTTCATTGAGTACCTGCAAGGTCGTCTCATCGGCGTGCAGGATGTCTTGCGCCAGTAGATGCTTGTGCATCCGGGCATACAGGAGGCTTAGCCAGCGATCCGCACCCTGGATCATCCAGTTGGCCAGGGTTTGGCGGGAGAGTTCCACGCCCCGACGGGCCAGGTGTTGTTCCTGGCGGTAAAGCGGCATGCCCTCCACGTACTTTTGGGTCATAATGTAGGCCATGGCCGAGGGGGAAACCAGGCTTCCCGGCAGTACCGCCGCCGGCATCGGGGCGGTGACGATGGGGGTTTTGATGTCTTCCCGTTCACAGCGGCGGCAGGCGTAGACATAGCGGACGTGCTTGACGACACTGACCTGGGCCGGAATGATTTTGAGTTCCTGCCTGACCTCGGTGCTCATTTCGTGCAGGGCGCCGCCGCAGGCACATCTCTGCTCTTCCGGAGCGAGCCGGTATTCAATGATCTCCTCCGGCAGATCCTTTAGCTGTTCCTGGCGCCGGCCCTGCTTTTTGCGGCGGCGGTAGGTGATTTCCTCGATCGTTGGTTCGAAAGACGCTCTGGCTTCGGCCTCTGCCTCGTTGAAAAGCTCCACTTGGTTTTGGGTCTGCTCACTGGAGCGGCCGAATTGACGCTGTTGGCTGAGACGGAACTGTTCTTCAAACCAGTTAAGTTTGGCCGTTAGTTCAGCGATTTGCTGTTGCTGTAAAGCACATTTTATCTGGAGTTCTTCGATGGTTTTCGCTGCATTATCCATGTCTACCAATTCGACACATGGCACGAAAAACCCTTTAAAATCAAGGCTTAAACATCATTTTCTTTATTACAAAATCGTTCTGGCCCTGACCTCCGAATGGGCTGGCTGCGCAAGTGACAGACCGTCAAGCAGCCAACGCAACTCCCGGTAGGTGACCGGTGCGACTGTTCCAGAATTATCTTTGGTCGGCCACTGGAATTTGCCGCGCTCGAGCCGACGATAGTGCAGCCAGAAACCGTTATGCTCCCACTGGAGGATCTTGAGTTTGTCCCGTTTGCGGTTGCAGAACACGAAAAGGCACGAGGAGAACGGATCCAGGCGGAATCCTTCCTTGACCAATACGGCCAACCCGTCGATGGATTTGCGCAGGTCGGTGCTGCCGCAAGCCAGATAGACCCGGTGGTGTTCGGTTTCTCTGATCATTGTGCCAGGGCGCGCACCACATCACGAAGTAGATCGGGATCAAAGCCCGGCCGCACTTCGACGGTGGCTTGGCCGATTCTGATGACCAGGGGTGGATTAGCAAGGTCTCTTAAGTTCAGTGACAACCACTGGGTCGGTACATTTCCGACGGCTTGGGAATGTTTCTTGAGCCAGTATCTTAGTTGATGGGGTTTTACCTGCTGTTCCGCGCACCAGGCGGACACGCTCTGCCCGCTGGCCTGAAACTCGGCTACTCTGGTGGCCCATTGGTTTCGTAGGCCCTGTAGCTCTGCTTTGGTCACGTGGCGATGCCCTCCTTCGATTTTTGCTGCGTAGAGTATCTCATTTGGGAGGGCGAAAAGCTAGGTGGGGGCTATTTGACGCTTACATTCCTCGCCGCTCTCGGACATTTCTTTCCAGAATCCAGCCGTTTCACGCAGAATATCTAATGCTGTTATTGGATCTTGGTGGCTCTCCATTTTGCGACTTAAAATTACCTTGCCGTCTCCGGCAAATCACCTTAAGCACGTCACCCGTCCTTAAGCCCAGCTTCTTACGAACAGGGGCCGGCAAAGTGACCTGCCCCTTTGAGGAAATATGAGTTTCCACGGCATTGTCCCCTCACAAACAGGGAAATTGCTCTTGCAAAAAACGCTCAGAGTCTCAGCGGGCCTGCGCCTCACGTCCGCTTGGGTGGGAGACCCGATCATCCTACGCAACTGCGGCGAACACGACAAAACCTTAAAGCACCGCTAAGCGGTAGCGGCCGCTGCTGGGAGAGTCGGGAGCCGGCGGTTCAGTGCGGTTTAGTGGTGAACGGGAAAGCTGTCGGTGAGGGTTGCAATGTGGTCATTTGGCTGATATAATGTGACCACCAGGGGGTGAAGTGTATGCGGATAGGAATCCGAGAGATGAAGACACGGTTCAGCCGCTACATCCAGCGCATAAAAGAGGGGGAAACCATTATCATTACGGAACGTAACACTCCGGTTGCCAAACTGGTGCCGATACAGCTGCCAGTGTCCGAAGAGATCCTCCGCCTGGTAGAGGTCGGTATGGTTTCCTGGAAAGGCGGCAAGCCTAAAGGATTGGCTACCCCGGTTGAGCCACAGGGGACCGTGAGTGTGGCGGATATCGCAACGGAGGACCGGCGGTGATCCTCTATCTGGATACCAGCGCTCTGGTGAAGCTCTACATCCGGGAAGAAGGATCCGAAGTCACTCAAAGGTTACTAGCCGCTTCCTCCGTCGTGGCCACCTCCAAGGTGGCCTACGCCGAGGCCAGGGCCGCCTTGGCACGGGCGTACCGCGACAGCATCCTGGACAACAAGAAATATACCCTGGCGGTCAGTGCCTTCAGGGACGATTGGGATCGGTACTTCGCGGTGGAGGTATCCGACATGCTGATCGGGTTCGCCGGAGACCTTGCGGAAAAACACAGTCTGCGGGGGTTCGATGCCATCCACTTGGCCTCCATTTTAACAGTCAAGCGACAGGTCAAAAGTCCCTTGTTGGCGGCCTGTTGGGATGCCCGCCTGTGGGATGCCATTCGAACCTGCGGCATTGATGTAATTCCCGAAGTGCGCCCGGTACAAAGAACGACACCCGGGAAAGACTAGTCAGACGCCGTAGAAGAGGTGCTCCAAGATCTGCAACTACCCTACCAGATGCGGACTCAAGCGGGACTGCGCCTTGCGACTTTGCGGTTCCAGATGGACGTAATGCGCAGATTATAGGAGCTGCAAAGGGCTTTAATTCCACAGGTAGCAAGCTCACAGATGCGGTTAGAGAAAGCGAAGACTTGGCCAACAAGCGTTGTCCAGTCCAGTGTGTCTTGTGTGATTGACGGTATCGGTTGGCTTGGTCGCCAAGCCGACCTTAGGAGAATCTTTGATGTCTCGGCAGGAGTTCGCGTTTGATTAGCGAATAAATACACCTTGGCTCTGGACAAATATGTAATAGCCAATTCTTGACTGTCGAGGAGGTCGGGTTTATGGCGAAACCCAAGTTTGTGCGTACCAAGCCGCACGTAAACGTCGGCACGATCGGCCACGTGGACCACGGCAAGACCACGCTGACGGCGGCGATCACCCTGGTCCTGTCCAAGTTGGGTCAGGCCGAGTACAAGAAATACGACGACATCGACGCGGCGCCGGAGGAGAAGGCGCGCGGCATCACCATCAACACCGCGCACGTGGAATACGAGACCGAGAAGCGGCATTACGCGCACGTGGACTGCCCGGGGCACGCCGACTACATCAAGAACATGATTACCGGCGCGGCCCAGATGGACGGGGCGATTCTGGTGGTCTCGGCGGCCGATGGCCCCATGCCCCAGACCCGTGAGCACATCCTCCTGGCTCGCCAGGTGGCCGTGCCCTCCATCGTGGTCTACCTGAACAAGGCCGACATGGTCGACGATCCGGAGTTATTGGAACTGGTCGAGATGGAAGTGCGCGAGCTTTTGTCCAACTACGAGTTTCCGGGAGACGACACCCCGATCGTCACCGGATCCGCCCTAAAAGCCCTGGAATGCGGCTGCGCCAACCGGGAGTGCGCGCATTGCAAGTCCATCTGGGAGTTGATGGACGCCGTTGACAACTACATTCCGACGCCTGAGCGTGACATCGACAAGCCCTTCCTGATGCCGGTCGAAGACGTATTTTCCATCACCGGGCGCGGCACGGTGGGCACCGGCCGGGTGGAGCGGGGCACCGTGAAGACCGGGGACGAGGTCGAGATCGTTGGTTTCGCGGCCAAGCCGCGCAAGACTGTGGTTACGGGGGTGGAGATGTTCCGCAAGGTTCTGGACTATGCCCAGGCCGGAGACAACGTGGGTTGCCTGTTGCGGGGTGTGGACCGTACCGAGCTTGAGCGGGGCCAGGTATTGGCAAAGCCGGGATCCATCAAGCCGCTGACCGAATTTACGGCCAACGTGTACGTGCTGAGTAAAGAAGAAGGTGGGCGTCACACCCCGTTCTTCAACGGATACCGTCCGCAGTTCTACTTCCGGACCACCGACGTGACCGGCGTGATTCATCTGCCGGAAGGCGTGGAGATGGTGATGCCTGGGGACAACCTGCAGATGGACGTCAGCCTGATCACCCCGATCGCCATCGAAGAAGGCTTGCGGTTTGCCATCCGCGAGGGCGGCCGCACGGTGGGCGCCGGCGTGGTCACGGCGATCAAGTGAGAAAGAAGGCCGAAGGGGTGGGGGCCTGATTAAGGGGGTCCCCACCTTTTGTGCCTTGACATCCCGTGACGGTTGTGATACATTCAAGAGCGTAAATTTTTGCCGGGACTGGTCTTTTTTTAGTTTTGGGAGGTGTTTGCCGGTGCGGGTGAATGTCACGCTGGCTTGTACGGAATGCAAGCGGAGAAACTACATTACCACCAAGAACAAAAAGAACGACCCCAACCGGATCGAGATGAAGAAATACTGCCGTTGGTGCGGGTCGCACACAATGCACAAGGAGACCAAATAAGCTAGGGAAGCTAGGGATGTTAACATGGCGGAGAGTAGAAAGCGGGAGGGCAAACCGGCGGGGAAACCGGGGAACGCCGGGCCCAAGGATGGGCCCGGGAAAGAAATCAGGGTAAAGAAAGACCCGAAGAAAGACCCGAAGAAGGAAGCACCTGCCGTTAAAAAGAAGCCGCGCGAGGGCCTGGTCAAAAACAGCCGGCGATTTTTTGAAGGCGTGTGGCATGAGCTGAAGAAGGTGCACTGGCCCACCCGCCGCGAGGTGATCATCTACACGGGCGTGGTGCTGGTGGCCGTGCTTCTGGTCGGCCTGATCCTGTGGATTTTCGACCTCCTCTTGAGCCAGATTTTTGGCCGGCTGATTACATAGACTGGGAGGTGGAGGACCGGGCGGATCCGAGCCGGTCCTCATTTCCGTGAGCAAACAGTGGTTTGTAGTCCATACCTATTCCGGTTATGAAAACAAGGTGAAAGCCAACCTGGAAAAGCGGATCGAGTCGATGAGTATGGAAGACAAGATCTTCCGTATCGTTGTGCCCGTGGAGGACGAAATCGAAGTCAAGGGCGGCAAGCGCAAGATCTCCAAGCGCAAGATTTTCCCCGGCTACGTGATGGTGGAGATGATTCTGGACGACGACTCTTACCGCGTGGTGCGCAATACCCCCGGAGTCACCGGTTTTGTGGGCAGTGTCGGGATCGGCTCCAAACCCATTCCCCTGACCGACGCCGAAGCGAACCAGATCATCAGCCAGATGGAAGGCGACGAACCGCGTATCCGCATCGACCTGGTTCCCGGGGAGAAGGTGCGCGTGATGGCCGGGCCGTTTGAGAACTTCATCGGCACGGTGGATGACGTGAACTACGAAAAGGCCAAAATCCGGGTGATGATTTCGATGTTTGGACGGGAGACCCCCATCGAACTTGAATACTTCCAGATTGAAAAAGTCACCTAGCGACAGGCTTCCGACCCATCCCGGGACAGCAAGGAGGTGACGCGATGGCAAAAAAGGTAATGGCTATGGTCAAATTGCAGATCCCGGCAGGCAAGGCCACGCCGGCACCCCCGGTGGGCCCGGCTCTCGGTCAGCACGGGGTCAATATCATGGCCTTTGTGAAGGAGTACAACGAGCGGACGGCCGGCCAGGTCGGTCTGATCATTCCGGTGGAAATCACCGTTTACGCCGACCGGACTTTCAGTTTTGTGACCAAGACGCCGCCGGCATCGGTGCTGCTGAAGAAAGCGGCCGGCATCGAGACTGCTTCCGGGCAGCCGCACGTCAAGAAGGTCGGTAAAGTCACCCGCACGAAGGTACGGGAGATCGCCGAACTGAAGATGCCGGACCTGAATGCGGCCGATGTCGAGGCTGCGGTGCGCATGGTTGAAGGAACAGCGAGAAGTATGGGAATTGAAATCGTGGAAGGCTAGTGGGAGGAGCGACGCTCCGTTATCACCACAGGAGGAGGCGGGCGAGGTTGCCGAAACACGGGAAGAAGTACGTTGAAGCGGCAAAACAGGTTGATTCCGAAAAGCAGTACGAGGTCCGGGAGGCACTGGAACTGGTGCGGAAACTGGCCCCGGCCAAGTTCGACGAGACCGTCGAGGCGGCCGTCAAGCTGGGAGTCGACCCCCGGCATGCCGACCAGCAGGTGCGCGGCGCGGTGGTGCTGCCCCATGGCACGGGCAAGACCCGCACTGTGCTCGTGTTTGCCAAGGGCGAGAAAGTCACGGAGGCCGAAAAGGCCGGTGCCGATTACGTGGGCGGCGAGGAGATGGTGGCCAAAATCCAGGGCGGCTGGATGGAGTTCGACGTGGCCATCGCCACCCCGGACATGATGTCGGCCGTGGGTAAAATCGGCCGGATTCTCGGTCCCCGGGGCCTAATGCCCAACCCCAAAACGGGCACCGTCACTTTTGACATTGCCCGGGCGGTGGCCGAGGTGAAGGCTGGGAAGATCCAGTACCGGGTCGACAAGGCCGGGAACATTCACGCGCCGATCGGCAAGGTGTCCTTTGAGGTCGAGAAGCTGGAAGAGAACTTAAAGACCTTGATCGACGCGCTGATCAGGGCCAAGCCGGCGGCGGCGAAGGGTCAGTACCTGCGTGGTATTGTGGTCACCTCGACCATGGGTCCGGGAGTCAGGGTCAACACCCGTAAATTCATCGGCTAGGCCGAAGTCCTTGACAAGTGAATACCGAAGTCTCTTGCTCCGATTGGCTGTAGACAGTAGGCGCCCTTTTGGGCTTAATGGTCCTCCGGGACCGCCAACCGAGGCCGGAAACAGGGTTTATGCGCCTCTGTATGCCGTTGTCTACAGGGGCCTTCATATTTTTAGGAGGAGGTGTATCGTTTGCCCCAAAAAAAAGACAAGGTCGCAACCGTGGCCGACCTGCGAGAGCGGATGCATCGGGCCCGGGTGATTGTTCTGAGTGACTACCGGGGAATGAGTGTGGCCGAAATCACCGCGCTCCGGCGCAAGGTGCGTGAAACCGGGTCGCAAATGCTGGTGGTCAAGAACACGCTGGCGCGTCTGGCCGCCCGCGAGGCCGGCATCAAGGAAATGGAGTCCCTGCTCACCGGCCCCACCGCCCTGGCTTTCGGCTATGAGGACGAAATCGCGCTCAGCAAGCTGATGGTCCAGTTTGAGAAGGACTACAAGCAGTTCGACCTGAAAGGCGGCGTGATGAAGGGCCGGTTGCTGCCCCGCGAGAGTATCCTGAAACTGGCCGACCTGCCCCCGCGGCAAGTGCTTCTGGGCCAGGTGACCGGAGCCTTCCAGGCACCGATCGCCGCCCTGGCCAACGTGTTGCAGGGGAACATCCGCAACCTGGTTTACGTGCTCGAGGCTGTCAGGGAAAAGAAGGCCGCCGGGGCCTAGCGCCGATTGCCGTGTTACCGAATGATATTTTTAGGAGGTTGATTCTCAGATGTCCAAAGTCAACGAAATCATCGAAATCGTGAAGGGGCTTACCGTCCTTGAACTGGCCGAACTGGTCAAGGCGATGGAAGAGGAGTTCGGCGTGAGCGCGGCCGCGCCCGTGGCGGCCGTGGCGGCGGTTCCGGCCGCGGCGGCGCCGGTGGTCGAGGAAGAGGAGCAAACCGAGTTCGACGTCATCCTCAAAAACGTAGGCAACGAAAAGATCAAGGTGATCAAGGTGGTCCGGGAAATCACCGGTTTGGGGCTGAAAGAGGCCAAGGAACTGGTTGACGGCGCGCCGAATCCCGTGAAGGAGAAGGTCAACAAGGAAGAAGCGGAAACCATCAAGAAGAAGCTGGAAGAAGTTGGCGCCGGCATCGAAATCAAATAGGAAACCGGGGTGTTGCCGGCACGTACGCAAAGAACGGAATCGCGGTAGTGAGTTGGAGCCCCTTCCACATACGGCTTGGGGCTCCAATTTGCTGTTTTATGCATTATGCCATCATTTTCCACCCAAAGCCATTTGCGATGTTCGGGAGAAAAGATAAATAGGCTGTTTTAGAGTTGCGGAAAAAACATTTTACCCCGGTCCAATCCGGATTTTATGCGGTTTGCAGGGATGGGTAACGGGCGGATCGGCAAAATTGACCCCAAGGGAGAAAGGCGGAGAAAAAGCGAAGGAGAATGAGAAATAAGAAGGGAAAACCCCCTTTTGTGGAGAATCCTTTTTGTAACCACCAAAAAAGAACCACGAAGGAGGTTTCCCTTATGGCCATTATACCACAACAGCGGCTTTTTGGGTGGCAGGAAATCGACGAACTCGGTGACTTGGAACGTTTTTTGCTTGTAGTGAACCACCTGCCCGATGAGCAGTTGATGCAAAAGCTGGAGAGAGAGCGTGGTAAGGGACGGGATGATTACCCGGTGCGGGCGGTTTGGAACTCCATCCTGGCCGGGATCGTATTTCAGCACGTGTCTGTGGAGAGCCTGCGGCGGGAACTCTGCCGGAACGGCCAGTTGCGGGAACTTTGCGGTTTTGATCCGGCCCGGGGCGAGGATGCCGTTCCGCCTTCTTACATATACAGCCGCATCTTGGTGAAACTGATGCGGCACGCCGACGAAGTGGAAAACATATTTACGCGGCTGGTGGATGAAATAAGAGTGCTGCTACCGGATTTCGGTCGAATTTTGGCCATAGACAGCAAAGCCGTCAGCAGTCTGGCCCGGGGCAAAAAGCGGGATGAAGAAGAGAAGGTCCAAAAGCCTGACGGGCGCCGGGACACCGATGCGGACTGGGGCCGGAAAACATACCGGGGGCGTAAGAAAGGCGGCACCCTATGGGAAAAAGTCGTGTGGTGGTTTGGCTACAAACTCCACCTTGTAGTTGACGCTGTTTATGAACTGCCGGTGGGATTTGCGGTGACAAAGGCATCGGCCAGCGACGTGAAAGAGGGACATATACTCATTGATCGGGTGGCGAAAGAGCATCCGGAGATTGTGGCCCGCTGCGAGGCATTGGCGGCGGACAAAGCCTTTGACGACATCAAGCTAAACGTGAAACTCTGGGACGAATACCGGATCAAGCCCGTGATTGACATCCGCAACACGTGGCGGGACGGCGAGGAGACGTGGCTTGTAACCGGTAAGGAGAACATCGTTTACGATTACCGTGGAACGGTTTATTGTTGCTGCCCCGAGACAAACAAACATCGCGAGATGGCCTTCGGGGGATTTGAGAAAGACCGGGAAACCTTGAAATACCGCTGTCCGGCCCGGCACTACGGAGTAGAGTGCCGGGGCATGGAACAATGTGCCGCAACCGGTGGGATACGTATTCCCCTGGTGGAAGACCGGCGGATCTTCACCCCGCTGGCGCGGTCCAGCTACAAGTGGAAAACACTCTACAAAAAGCGTACGGCGGTAGAAAGGGTAAATGCCCGCCTGGACGAGGCCTACGGATTTGAAAAGCATTTCATTCGGGGCTTGAAGAAGATGAAGCTGCGTTGCGGGTTGGCCCTGATGGTGATGCTGGCGATGGCCGTGGGCCGACTGCGACAAAAACAAGGAATAGACTTAAGGAGCCTGGTGAAGGCGGCCTGACGGGGCTCAACCGGAAAACAGATTACCTGCCAAGAGACGCCCAGAGTGGCGCTGGGGTAAGTTTGCCCTTTGGCAGAGCGGCATAGTCTATATACTCCATTTACCCCAATATTAGGTTGCTAACTGTGTTTTGTGGCTTGGGGAACAGCCGGTGCCGGGTGTGGGCGTTGCCTTGTCGGGACCAAAAATGCTTACAACGCAAAACGCTGACCCAAATTGTTTCTTGACACCAACAACGTCCCGTGTTAAAATTAAAAGTCGTTGCGTCTGATTACAAGTATTATCTTCCAGGTTAGCGGCAATACTATCCAGATAGGTTTTTCAAGTATAAAGCGAGGTGCACTTAAACCTTGCTTTTCGTATTTTATTTTTCAGGGGGTTGAGGTATGCCCTTCGTTAAGCCCAGGGAGCGTCGTCTTTTTGGTAAACTCCGAGAGGTCCTCGATCTTCCCGACCTGGTAGAGGTTCAGAAGCGTTCTTACGACTGGTTTTTGGACAAGGGGCTGCGCGAGGTATTCCACGACATCTCTCCGATCCAGGATTTCACCGGTAACCTGGTGCTGGAATTTCTGGACTACCAGTTGGGGGAACCCAAGTACACCGTTCAGGAGTGCAAAGACCGCGACGTTACCTTTGCCGCCCCGATGCGGATTAAGGTCCGTCTGATCAACCGGGAGACCGGCGAGGTCAAGGAACAGGACGTGTTCATGGGCGACTTCCCGTTGATGACCGAGAAGGGGACCTTCATTATTAATGGAGCCGAGAGAGTCATTGTCAGTCAATTGGTTCGCTCGCCCGGGGTGTACTTTGACATCCAACCCGATCCCAGCGGCAAACAGATTTACAGCGCCACCGTCATTCCGAACCGGGGGGCATGGCTGGAGTTCGAGACCGACGTCCAGGACCAGATCTGGGTGCGGGTCGACCGTACCCGCAAGATTCCGGCCACGGTGCTGATCAAAGCTTTGGGTTTTGGGAACAAGGCGCGCATCCTGGACCTCTTCGACCAGCACAAAAGCATTCAGGAAACCCTCAACAAGGACAACACCGACAGCGAGGAAGACGCCCTTATTGAGATCTACAAGCGCTTGCGGCCGGGAGAACCGCCGACCGCCGACAGTGCCCGTTCCCTCCTGGAAACCCTTTTCTTTGACCCGAAGCGGTACGACCTGGCGGCAGTCGGGCGCTACAAACTGTTCAAGAAGTTAAAGCACGGGGTACTTTACCGCTTCGACAAGGAGCAGAGCGGCCGGACCGAATTCGACCCCTACCTGAAGCAGGAAGTGCCGGTGGAGCGTGAGTTCATCCGTGAACTCACCCGCGAGGACATCCTGGCGACCGTCCGGTACCTGATCAGATTGATGCAGGGCGAGGGCCGGGCCGACGACATCGACCACCTGGGCAACCGCCGGTTGCGGTCGGTGGGCGAGTTGCTACAGAACCAGTTCCGGATCGGCCTGGCACGGATGGAACGGGTGGTGCGGGAGCGCATGACCATCCAGGACGTCGAGGTGATCACCCCGCAGGCCCTCATCAACATTCGCCCCGTGGTGGCGTCGATCAAGGAGTTTTTCGGTTCAAGCCAGTTGTCTCAGTTCATGGACCAGACCAACCCGCTGGCCGAGCTGACTCACAAGCGCCGGCTCTCGGCTCTGGGTCCGGGAGGCCTGTCCCGGGAGCGGGCCGGGTTTGAGGTCCGGGACGTGCACCATTCCCATTACGGCCGGGTGTGCCCGATTGAGACCCCGGAGGGTCCGAACATCGGCTTGATCGGGTCACTGACCACCTACGCGCGGGTGAACGAGTTCGGGTTTATCGAAACTCCCTACCAGAAAGTGGACAAAGAAAAACGGCGGGTCACCGAAGAGATCGTATACCTGACCGCCGACGAGGAAGAAGAATACGTGATCGCCCAGGCGAACGTGGAGTTGGACGAGAACGGGCACTTCGTGGAGAACAGGGTGGACTGCCGCTACCGGGGCGAGATCATGGTGGTAGACGCCGGCCGGGTCGACTACGTAGACGTATCGCCCAAGCAAGTGTTTTCCGTGGCGACGTCCCTGATTCCCTTCCTGGAGCACGACGACGCCAACCGGGCCCTGATGGGGGCCAACATGCAGCGTCAGGCTGTACCGCTTTTGATTTCCGAGGCCCCTTTCATCGGCACCGGTATCGAAGCAAAAGCGGCCTACGACTCCGGGGTGCTGGTGATCGCCGAAAGGGGCGGAGTCGCGGAGCGGGTGACTGCCACCGAGATCAAGATCCGTACCAGCTCCGGGGCGGTGGATCACTACCGCCTGACCAAATTCGGACGTTCCAACCAGGGCACCTGTTTCAACCAGCGCCCGATCATCTCCCGGGGCGATAGAATCGCGGCCGGGCAGGTGATTGCGGACGGCCCGTGTACCGACCACGGAGAACTGGCGCTGGGGCGGAATGTCCTGACCGCGTTCATGCCCTGGGAAGGTTACAATTATGAAGACGCGATTCTGGTGAGTGAGAAGCTCGTCAAGGAAGACCTTTACACCTCGATCCACATCGAGGAGTACGAGTGTGACGCCCGGGATACTAAACTGGGTCCGGAGGAGATCACCCGGGACATCCCCAACGTGGGGGACGAGGCTTTAAAGGACCTGGACGACCGGGGTGTGATCCGGATCGGGGCCGAGGTCCGGTCGGGTGACATCCTGGTCGGCAAGGTGACTCCCAAAGGTGAAACCGAGCTTACCGCCGAGGAACGGCTGCTCCGGGCGATCTTCGGGGAGAAGGCCCGCGAGGTCCGGGACACCTCGTTGCGGGTCCCGCACGGGGAATCGGGCAAAGTAGTGGACGTAAAAGTATTCTCCCGGGAAAACGGCGACGAGCTGCCCCCGGGAGTGAACCGGCTGGTGCGCGTGTACGTGGCCCAGAAACGGAAACTCTCCGAAGGCGACAAGATGGCCGGCCGCCATGGGAACAAGGGGGTCATCGCCCGGATCATGCCCGAGGAGGACATGCCCTTCATGCCGGACGGCACCCCGATTGAAGTGGTATTGAATCCCCTGGGGGTACCGTCCCGGATGAACATCGGCCAGGTGTTCGAATCCCACCTGGGGTGGGCGGCCAAGATCCTGGGCTACAATATCGCCACCCCGGTGTTCAGTGGCGCCAGTGAGGCCGAAATCATCCGGACTCTGGAGGAGTCCGGCCTGCCGACGGACGGTAAGGTGAGGCTGCGTGACGGGCGGACCGGGAAGGAATTTGACAACCCGGTGACCGTCGGCTACCTGTACATGCTGAAACTGGCCCACCTAGTGGACGACAAGATTCACGCCCGTTCCACTGGGCCGTATTCCCTGGTTACCCAGCAGCCGCTGGGGGGCAAGGCCCAGTTTGGCGGGCAGCGTTTCGGGGAAATGGAGGTCTGGGCGCTGGAGGCTTACGGTGCCGCCTATACCCTGCAAGAAATTCTAACGGTGAAGTCGGACGACGTGGTCGGCCGGGTGAAAACATACGAGGCCATCGTCAAGGGCGAAAACGTTCCCGAGCCCGGGGTGCCGGAGTCCTTCAAAGTACTGGTCAAGGAGCTGCAGAGCCTGGGTCTGGACGTCAAAGTCCTGACCGAGGAAAACACCGAGATCGAAATCAAGGAACTCGATGAGGATGTGACCGAAACCGGCAAGGAACTGGGACTCGACTTCCGGATGCCGGAGCCGAGAACCAAGGCGGTGTCCGTTGAAGAAGAGGATGATATCCAGGACGGCGGGGTTTTGCTGCACGACACGGAGGCACAGGCCGACGACGGAGACGAGGAGGACGAAGAGGAGCTCGAAAAGCCCCTGCGGGGCTTGTTCCCGCTGGTGGTTGAAGAGGAAGAGATTGATGAGGACGATGAACTCGGCGGGAGTTTTGAAGAAGAAGCTGACGGAGAAGAGGAAGGGGAGTCGGACGACAACTAGGTTTTCCTGACTTGTGTTGACCGATTGACTGCGACCGACGACTACTTCGGGAGGGAGCAAGCTTAGTGCTGGATCTTACCAATTTCGATCGGATCAGAATCGGGCTGGCTTCTGCGGACCACATCACCACCTGGTCCCACGGCGAAGTTAAAAAGCCGGAGACTATCAACTACCGGACCCTGAAACCGGAACGCGACGGGCTGTTTTGCGAGCGGATCTTCGGGCCGACCCGGGACTGGGAGTGCTACTGCGGTAAGTATAAAAGGGTACGTTACAAAGGCATAGTCTGCGACCGCTGCGGTGTCGAGGTCACCCGTTCCAAGGTACGCCGGGAACGGCTGGGGCACATCAAACTGGCCGCGCCGGTATCCCACATCTGGTATTTCAAAGGAATCCCGTCCCGGATGGGGTTGTTGCTGGATATGTCCCCGCGGGCCCTGGAAAAGGTGCTGTACTTCGTCTCGTACATTGTCACCAACCCCGGGGATACGCCGCTTTTCAAGAAACAACTGCTGACCGAGCAGGAATACCGGGAGTTCCGCGACAAGTACGGCACGGATTTTCAGGCCGCAATGGGCGCGGAGGCGATTCTTCAGCTTCTGGACGAGATCGACCTGAACGAGCTGGCCGCCGAATTGAGGCAGGAGATCCGGGACGTGACCGGCCAGCGCCGCATCCGGGCGATCCGCCGGCTGGAGGTGGTCGAATCCTTCCGCAAGTCCCAGAACAGCCCGTCCTGGATGATCATGCAGGTGCTGCCGGTCATCCCGCCGGAACTAAGGCCGATGGTACAGCTCGACGGGGGGCGTTTCGCCACCTCGGACTTAAACGACCTGTACCGGCGCGTGATTAACCGGAACAATCGGCTCAAACGCTTGCTCGAACTGGGCGCTCCGGACATCATCGTCCGCAACGAAAAGCGCATGCTCCAGGAGGCGGTCGACGCCCTGATCGACAATGGGAGGCGGGGCCGGCCGGTGACTGGGCCGGGGAACCGTCCGCTGAAGTCGTTGAGCGACATGCTCAAAGGAAAGCAGGGGCGCTTCCGGCAGAACCTCTTGGGCAAGCGGGTCGACTACTCGGGCCGTTCGGTGATCGTGGTCGGCCCGTCGTTAAAGCTGCACCAGTGCGGCCTGCCGAAGGAGATGGCGCTCGAGCTTTTTAAGCCGTTTGTGATGAAACGCCTGGTCGGCGACGGCCACGCCCACAACATCAAAAGCGCCAAGCGCAAGGTGGAGCGGGTGCGGCCGGAGGTCTGGGACGTGCTGGAGGACGTGATCAAGGAACACCCGGTGCTTTTGAACCGGGCGCCCACCCTGCACCGCCTGGGGATCCAAGCCTTTGAGCCGGTGCTGGTCGAGGGCCGGGCCATTCAGATCCACCCGCTGGTGTGCACGGCCTATAACGCCGACTTCGACGGGGACCAGATGGCGGTGCACGTGCCGCTTTCGGCGGAGGCCCAGGCCGAAGCCCGGCTCCTGATGCTGTCCACCTACAACATCCTGAACCCGAAGGACGGCCGACCGGTGACCATCCCCACCCAGGACATGGTGCTCGGGATTTACTACCTGACCATCGAGCGCCCAGGGGCCCGGGGTGAGGGGAAGGCTTTTCGCGACGTCAACGAGGCCATCCTGGCCTACGAATCGGGTGTGATCGAACTGCACGCGCTGGTGAAGGTTAACATGGGTGATGGCCGGCTTCTGGAGACCACCGTGGGGCGGCTGATCTTCAACGAGGCCATGCCGCCGGAAATCAGCTACATCAACAAGCTGGTGGACAAGAAGGAACTGAGCCTCATCGTCGACCGGTGCTACCGCCGCCTGGGGTACAAGCGGACCGCCGAGCTTCTGGACGGCATCAAACAGCTTGGTTTCAAGTACGCCACCCAGGGCGGGCTGACCATCGGGATGAACGATATTGTGATCCCGGAACGGAAAAAGGAGATTCTGGGCGAAGCCGAGAGCCACGTGGAAATGATCGAGGATCAATACCGGCGCGGTCTGATCACCTTTGACGAGAAGTACCGCCAGACCATCGAGACCTGGAACCGGGCTACGGAACTGGTGACCCAGGAACTCTTGAACACCCTGGACCGGTTCAACCCGGTGTACATGATGGCCACCTCGGGCGCCCGGGGTAACATTCAGCAGATCCGGCAGCTGGCGGGCCTGCGCGGCCTGATGGCCGACCCTTCGGGGCGGATCATCGACCTGCCGATCAAGGCGAACTTCCGGGAAGGGCTCTCGGTGCTCGAGTACTTCATCTCCACCCACGGCGCGCGCAAGGGCCTGGCGGACACCGCGCTCCGGACCGCCGACTCGGGGTACCTGACCCGGAGGCTGGTGGACGTGGCTCAGGACGTGATTGTGCGGGAAATAGACTGCGGCACCGACGAGTATGTCGAGGTCGGAGACGTGCGGGACGGCACGGAAATCATCGAGATGCTCCAGGACCGGATTGTGGGCCGCACCGCGGCGCGCGCAATCGTCCACCCGGAAACGGGGGCCGTAATCGTCGACGCCGATGAGGAAATCCTGGAGGAGGCGGCGGAAAAGATTGTGGCCGCCGGGATCAAGAAGGTGGCGATCCGCTCGGTGTTCACCTGCAAGACCCGGCACGGGGTGTGCAAGAAGTGCTACGGTCGCAATTTGGCGACCGGCCGGGTTGTGGACATCGGTGAGGCCATCGGCATCATTGCCGCCCAGTCCATCGGCGAACCCGGCACCCAGTTAACCATGCGCACTTTCCACACCGGCGGCGTGGCCGGGGAAGACATCACCCAGGGTCTGCCGCGTGTGGAGGAGCTTTTCGAGGCCCGGCGTCCCAAGGGGCAGGCCATCGTGGCCGAGATCGACGGGCTGGTCGAAGTCCGTGAGGTAAAGGGCCGGCGGGAGATTGAAATCCGGGGCGAGAACGGCGAGCGCGTTCAGTACGCCATCCCATTCGGCGCCCGCTTGAAAGTTCAGAACGGGGACCGCGTCGAGGCCGGGGACGAACTGTCCGAGGGCTCGGTCAACCCGCATGATCTCTTGAAGATTAAGGGCCCGGCGGCGGTCCAGCAGTACCTCCTGCGCGAGGTCCAGCGGGTGTACCGGATGCAGGGCGTGGACATCAACGACAAGCACATCGAGGTCGTGATCCGCCAGATGCTGCGCAAAGTGAAGATCGACGAACCGGGCGACACCGAATTCCTGCCCGGCAGCCTGGTTGACATCCTCGACCTGGAGGAAGAGAACCGGCGCGTGGAGGCGGCCGGTGGCAGCCCGGCCACGAGCAAGTCTGTGCTGCTCGGCATCACCAAGGCCTCACTGGCCACGGACTCGTTTCTGTCGGCGGCCTCCTTCCAGGAAACCACGCGGGTATTGACGGAGGCGGCCATCAAGGGCAAGGTGGACCCGCTCCTCGGCTTGAAGGAAAACGTGATCATCGGTAAGCTGATTCCGGCCGGTACCGGGATGAACCGCTACCGGAGTGTCGAGGTCGATCCGGCGGTGGAAACCCCGGCCAAAGAAGTCCCGACCCACTAATAGAGGCAAGAAACCGGATGTCGGATGCCGGAAAGAAAGCCGGGATCGGACGAAACCGGGCTGATTCGGATGCCGGTGATGCAAAAGCCAAGCCATTTGCGATGTTCGGGAGAAAAGATAAATAGGCTGTTTTAGAGTTGCGGAAAAAACATTTTACCCCGGTCCAATCCGGATTTTATGCGGTTTGCAGGGATGGGTAACGGGCGGATCGGCAAAATTGACCCCAAGGGAGAAAGGCGGAGAAAAAGCGAAGGAGAATGAGAAATAAGAAGGGAAAACCCCCTTTTGTGGAGAATCCTTTTTGTAACCACCAAAAAAGAACCACGAAGGAGGTTTCCCTTATGGCCATTATACCACAACAGCGGCTTTTTGGGTGGCAGGAAATCGACGAACTCGGTGACTTGGAACGTTTTTTGCTTGTAGTGAACCACCTGCCCGATGAGCAGTTGATGCAAAAGCTGGAGAGAGAGCGTGGTAAGGGACGGGATGATTACCCGGTGCGGGCGGTTTGGAACTCCATCCTGGCCGGGATCGTATTTCAGCACGTGTCTGTGGAGAGCCTGCGGCGGGAACTCTGCCGGAACGGCCAGTTGCGGGAACTTTGCGGTTTTGATCCGGCCCGGGGCGAGGATGCCGTTCCGCCTTCTTACATATACAGCCGCATCTTGGTGAAACTGATGCGGCACGCCGACGAAGTGGAAAACATATTTACGCGGCTGGTGGATGAAATAAGAGTGCTGCTACCGGATTTCGGTCGAATTTTGGCCATAGACAGCAAAGCCGTCAGCAGTCTGGCCCGGGGCAAAAAGCGGGATGAAGAAGAGAAGGTCCAAAAGCCTGACGGGCGCCGGGACACCGATGCGGACTGGGGCCGGAAAACATACCGGGGGCGTAAGAAAGGCGGCACCCTATGGGAAAAAGTCGTGTGGTGGTTTGGCTACAAACTCCACCTTGTAGTTGACGCTGTTTATGAACTGCCGGTGGGATTTGCGGTGACAAAGGCATCGGCCAGCGACGTGAAAGAGGGACATATACTCATTGATCGGGTGGCGAAAGAGCATCCGGAGATTGTGGCCCGCTGCGAGGCATTGGCGGCGGACAAAGCCTTTGACGACATCAAGCTAAACGTGAAACTCTGGGACGAATACCGGATCAAGCCCGTGATTGACATCCGCAACACGTGGCGGGACGGCGAGGAGACGTGGCTTGTAACCGGTAAGGAGAACATCGTTTACGATTACCGTGGAACGGTTTATTGTTGCTGCCCCGAGACAAACAAACATCGCGAGATGGCCTTCGGGGGATTTGAGAAAGACCGGGAAACCTTGAAATACCGCTGTCCGGCCCGGCACTACGGAGTAGAGTGCCGGGGCATGGAACAATGTGCCGCAACCGGTGGGATACGTATTCCCCTGGTGGAAGACCGGCGGATCTTCACCCCGCTGGCGCGGTCCAGCTACAAGTGGAAAACACTCTACAAAAAGCGTACGGCGGTAGAAAGGGTAAATGCCCGCCTGGACGAGGCCTACGGATTTGAAAAGCATTTCATTCGGGGCTTGAAGAAGATGAAGCTGCGTTGCGGGTTGGCCCTGATGGTGATGCTGGCGATGGCCGTGGGCCGACTGCGACAAAAACAAGGAATAGACTTAAGGAGCCTGGTGAAGGCGGCCTGACGGGGCTCAACCGGAAAACAGATTACCTGCCAAGAGACGCCCAGAGTGGCGCTGGGGTAAGTTTGCCCTTTGGCAGAGCGGCATAGTCTATATACTCCATTTACCCCAATATTAGGTTGCTAACTGTGTTTTGTGGCTTGGGGAACAGCCGGTGCCGGGTGTGGGCGTTGCCTTGTCGGGACCAAAAATGCTTACAACGCAAAACGCTGAAAGCCCAAACAGCGTTGACAAAAGACTTTGCCGGTGCTATCATTTTCTAGTGTCCTCTGTTAGTTCCTGGGGGAGCAGCGCTTTGTCATTAGCCAGAATTGCGGCGGCCCGCAAGAAAACGGTCGGTTTCAGGCAGACTTTAAAGGCGATTCAAAAAGGGCAGGCCCGGGCGGTATTCGTGGCCCTGGACGCCGATCGCTGGGTGATCGACCCGATTATTCAGGTCTGTCAGGCCAAAGGGATACCTTTGATCCAGGTCGAGTCGATGCGGGAGCTGGGTAGTGCCTGTGGGATTTCGGTGAACTGTGCCACCGCGGCGGTCACGGAGGAGTAGCCATTATCCCCTTACCACCCGGGTAAGGGGATAAATATGATAAATATGTAATGGTTTTTCAATAATTAAGATCGGAGGAGGTGGAATTGAAGAATGCCGACGATCAGTCAATTGATACGCCGGGGCCGGGAAACCGTAGCTCAAAAATCGGCCTCGCCGGCACTCAGGGAGTGCCCGCAGAAGCGCGGGGTCTGCACGCGCGTGTACACCACAACGCCCAAGAAGCCGAACTCAGCGCTGCGTAAAGTGGCCCGTGTCCGTCTGACCAATGGGTATGAGGTCACCACGTACATTCCGGGTATCGGACACAACCTGCAGGAGCACTCGGTGGTCCTGGTCCGGGGTGGCCGGGTCAAGGACCTGCCCGGAGTGCGTTATCATATCGTCCGCGGGGCCCTGGACACCGCCGGGGTCCAGAACCGGAACCGGGGGCGTTCCAAATACGGGGCCAAGAGGCCCAAGAAGTAAGGGGGGAAAGGATGTGCCACGCAGAGGAGCCGTCCCGAAAAGGGAAGCCGTGGCGGACCCGGTATACGGCAGCAAGATGCTGACCAAGCTGATCAATCAGGTGATGCTGGATGGAAAACGCAGTGTCGCCGAAGCGATCTGTTACGGTGCTCTGGACATTGTCCGACGGAAGACCGGGCGTGAACCGCTGGAGGTCCTGGAGCAGGCGATGAAAAACGTGATGCCGATCGTGGAGACCCGGCCGCGGCGGGTGGGCGGCGCCAACTACCAGGTGCCGGTCGAGGTCCGCGCGGACCGGAGGCAAACCCTGGGAGTACGCTGGATAACTTCCTTTGCCCGTCAGAGGCCGGGCAAGAGCATGAAGGAAAAACTGGCGGCCGAGATTATGGACGCTGCGAACGGCGTAGGCGGTGCGGTGAAAAAGAAAGAGGACACGCACCGGATGGCGGAGGCAAATAAAGCTTTTGCGCACTACAGGTGGTAAGGGAGGACCAAGGAAGATGGCCCGGGTGTTTCCGCTCGAAAGGACACGGAACATCGGCATAATGGCCCACATCGACGCCGGTAAGACCACCACGACCGAGCGGATACTGTTCTATACCGGTAGAGTGCACCGGATCGGTGAGGTCGATGACGGTGCGGCGACTATGGACTGGATGGTGCAGGAGCAGGAACGTGGAATTACAATCACCTCCGCGGCTACCACCTGTTACTGGCGCGACTACCGGATCAACATTATTGATACACCAGGGCACGTGGACTTCACGGTTGAGGTTGAGCGCTCTCTGCGGGTGCTTGACGGGGCGATTGCTGTGTTTGACGCGGTGGCCGGGGTGGAACCCCAGTCCGAAACCGTCTGGCGTCAGGCCGACAAGTACCGTGTGCCGCGGATCGTCTACCTGAACAAGATGGACCGGGTGGGCGCCGACTTCTTCAAGAGCATGCAGTCGATCAAGACCAAACTCGGTTCCGACCCGGTGGCCGTCCAGATCCCGTTGGGCGCCGAAGACCGGTTCGTGGGCATGATCGACCTCGTCACCCGGAAGGCTTTCATCTACACGGACGACCTGGGCACCAAGATCAAGGAAATCCCCATCCCGGCCGACCTTACGGGGGTAGTGGCCGAATACCGGGAGAAACTGCTGGAAATGGTCGCCGAAACCGACGAAGAGCTGATGATAAAGTACCTGAACGGGGAAGAACTCACCGTGGAGGACATCAAGATCGGCATCCGCAAAGCCACCCTTGCGGTCAAGAAGTTCCCGGTACTGTGCGGCTCGTCCTACCGGAACAAGGGCGTGCAGCCGCTGCTGGACGCCGTGGTCGATTACCTCCCCGCGCCGACCGATGTGCCCGCTGTCTGCGGTATTGACCAGCGGACCGGCCGGGAGGACCGGCGCGTGGCCCGGGACGACGAGCCGTTTTCGGCCTTGGCCTTTAAAGTGATGGTGGACCCATACGTAGGCAAGCTGACTTTTTTCCGGGTCTATTCCGGTACCGTCAATTCAGGTTCCCACGTCTACAATTCCACCAAGCAAAAGAAAGAGCGGATCGGCCGGCTCTTGCAAATGCACGCCAACCACCGCGAAGAGATCGAGGCTGCCCATGCCGGCGACATCATCGGGGCGGTCGGCTTGAAATTCACCTCCACCGGCGATACGCTCTCGGACGAAGAACACCCGATCATCCTGGAAGCGATGGAATTTCCGGAGCCGGTCATTTCCATTGCCATCGAGCCTAAAACCAAGGGCGACCAGGACAAAATGGGTGTGGCCCTGCAGCGCCTGGCTGAAGAGGACCCGACTTTTAAAATCCAGTCGAATGAGGAAACCGGCCAGACCCTGATTTCCGGGATGGGTGAGTTGCATCTGGAAATCATCGTGGACCGCCTGCTGCGGGAATTCAAGGTCCAGGCCAATATCGGCCGTCCTCAGGTAGCGTATAAGGAAACCATTAAGGGCATCGCCCAGGCCGAGGGCCGGTTCATCCGCCAGACCGGCGGCCGCGGGCAATACGGCCACGTGGTTATCGTCGTCGAACCATTGGACCGCGGTAAAGGCTTCGCGTTTTCAAACCAAATTGTCGGCGGGGTGGTGCCGAAAGAGTTTATCCCGGCCGTGGAAACCGGTGTCCGGGAGGCGCTCACGAGCGGCGTGCTCTTTGGGTACCCGGTGGCGGACGTCAAAGTGAGCTTGGTCGACGGATCCTACCACCCGGTGGATTCATCCGAGGTGGCCTTTAAAATCGCAGCCTCAATGGCTGTGAAAAAGGCGGTCGCCAATGCCTCACCGGTCTTACTGGAACCCATCATGCGTGTGGAAGTGGTTTTGCCGGAGGATTATGTCGGAGACGTCATCAGTGATCTTAACTCCCGGCGGGGCCACATCACCCAGATGGAACACCAGGGGAAAACCCAGATCGTGCGCGCCGACGTGCCGCTGGCCGAGATGTTCGGCTATGCGACCGAACTCCGTTCCCGCACCCAGGGGCGGGGCAACCATACAATGCAGTTCGACCACTACGCCGAGGTTCCGCAGAACATCGCGGACAAAATGATCCGCAAATACTAAAAAGTCTCTTTTAAGTTTAAGGAGGAAGAACACCCGATGGCGAAACCCAAGTTTGTGCGTACCAAGCCGCACGTAAACGTCGGCACGATCGGCCACGTGGACCACGGCAAGACCACGCTGACGGCGGCGATCACCCTGGTCCTGTCCAAGTTGGGTCAGGCCGAGTACAAGAAATACGACGACATCGACGCGGCGCCGGAGGAGAAGGCGCGCGGCATCACCATCAACACCGCGCACGTGGAATACGAGACCGAGAAGCGGCATTACGCGCACGTGGACTGCCCGGGGCACGCCGACTACATCAAGAACATGATTACCGGCGCGGCCCAGATGGACGGGGCGATTCTGGTGGTCTCGGCGGCCGATGGCCCCATGCCCCAGACCCGTGAGCACATCCTCCTGGCTCGCCAGGTGGCCGTGCCCTCCATCGTGGTCTACCTGAACAAGGCCGACATGGTCGACGATCCGGAGTTATTGGAACTGGTCGAGATGGAAGTGCGCGAGCTTTTGTCCAACTACGAGTTTCCGGGAGACGACACCCCGATCGTCACCGGATCCGCCCTAAAAGCCCTGGAATGCGGCTGCGCCAACCGGGAGTGCGCGCATTGCAAGTCCATCTGGGAGTTGATGGACGCCGTTGACAACTACATTCCGACGCCTGAGCGTGACATCGACAAGCCCTTCCTGATGCCGGTCGAAGACGTATTTTCCATCACCGGGCGCGGCACGGTGGGCACCGGCCGGGTGGAGCGGGGCACCGTGAAGACCGGGGACGAGGTCGAGATCGTTGGTTTCGCGGCCAAGCCGCGCAAGACTGTGGTTACGGGGGTGGAGATGTTCCGCAAGGTTCTGGACTATGCCCAGGCCGGAGACAACGTGGGTTGCCTGTTGCGGGGTGTGGACCGTACCGAGCTTGAGCGGGGCCAGGTATTGGCAAAGCCGGGATCCATCAAGCCGCTGACCGAATTTACGGCCAACGTGTACGTGCTGAGTAAAGAAGAAGGTGGGCGTCACACCCCGTTCTTCAACGGATACCGTCCGCAGTTCTACTTCCGGACCACCGACGTGACCGGCGTGATTCATCTGCCGGAAGGCGTGGAGATGGTGATGCCTGGGGACAACCTGCAGATGGACGTCAGCCTGATCACCCCGATCGCCATCGAAGAAGGCTTGCGGTTTGCCATCCGCGAGGGCGGCCGCACGGTGGGCGCCGGCGTGGTCACGGGGATAAAGGGATAAAATAGCTAGGAGGCTTCTTTATGCAAAGGCAGAAGATCCGGATCCGGCTGAAGGCTTTCGACCATCACATGCTGGATCAGTCGGCCCAGAAAATAGTGGAAACGGTCCGGAGAACGGGCGCTGATGTGGCGGGCCCCGTCCCGCTGCCGACGGAAAAAGAGATCTACACAATTCTCCGTTCTCCGCACAAGGACAAAGACTCGCGGGAGCAGTTTGAAATCCGAACCCACAAACGGTTGATCGATATTCTCGAACCGACGCCCAAAACAGTGGACGCCTTAATGCGTCTGGATTTGCCGGCTGGTGTGGACATTGAGATCAAGCTTTAGGTTCGGAGCAGGAGGTGTGGCTGATGGCTAAGGGAATCCTTGGGCGCAAGCTGGGAATGAGCCGGTTCTTCACGGCGGAAGGGGTGGCCGTACCGGTGACGCTGATCGAGGCCGGGCCGTGCACCGTGGTCCAGAAAAAGACCCCGGACACCGACGGGTACAGCGCCGTGCAGCTGGGTTTTATGGAACAACCGGCGAAAAGAGTAAACCGGCCGCTGAAAGGGCACTTCGGCCGGGCCGGGGTGAAGCCGAGCCGGTTCTTGCGCGAGCTCCGCGTGGCAGATGCTGCTGACTACGAGGTCGGACAGGTACTGAAAGCGGACCTTTTTGACGTCGGAGAAATCGTGGATGTGGTGGGCACCTCCAAGGGCAAAGGTTTTGCCGGGGGAATCAAGCGCCACGGTTTTCACCGGGGACCGATGGGTCACGGCTCCAAGTACCACCGCCGGCCGGGTGCGCTGGCGGCGAAGGGTCCGGCCCGCGTGTTCAAGGGCCGGAAACTCCCGGGGCGCCTGGGCGGCGTGCGGGTGACCGTTCAGAACCTGGAGATAGTGAAGGTGGACCCCGAGAGGAATCTGCTGGCCGTGCGGGGCGCGGTCCCGGGAATCCGGGGCAGCCTGGTGGTGGTCAAAAGCGCGGTCAAAGGCAACGAATAGTCTTTTGATGAGAGAGCGCGGGTAAAGAGGAAACGCAGGAGCAGGAGGGAAGCAGCTATGCCCACAGCAGCAGTTTTCAATATCGAAGGTCAACAGGTGGGCGAAATTGAACTGAGTGAGGCCGTGTTCGGTCAGCCGGTCAACGACGCCGTACTGCACGAAGTGGTCGTGATGCAGTTGGCCAACCGGCGGCAGGGCACTCACGACACCAAGACCCGGTCCGAGGTCCGGGGAGGCGGGAGGAAACCCTGGCGCCAGAAAGGCACCGGGCGGGCCCGTCACGGGACCATCCGTTCGCCGATCTGGCGCGGGGGCGGCATCGTTTTCGGTCCTCATCCCCGGGATTATTCCTACCGGGTGCCCAAGAAGGTCAAGCGGCTGGCTTTGAAGTCGGCGCTGGCGACCAAGGTCGACGCGGGCCGGATATTGGTTCTGGACGCCCTGGAACTCCCGGGGCCGAAGACCAAAGAGATGGCGCGCATTCTGGCCAACCTGAAGGCCGGAGAGGGCGCGCTGGTGGTGACTGCCGAAAGGAACGTCAACGTCGAAAAGTCGGCCCGGAACCTTCCCGGGGTGAAATCCCTGGAGGCCAGGCAGCTCAACGTGTACGACCTGTTGAACCATCCCCACCTGATCATAACCAGGGACGCGGTGGCCCGGGTGGAGGAGGTGCTGGCGTAATGAAGTTTGCCCACGATATTTTACGCAAGCCGCTGATCTCGGAGAAGTCGATGTCACTGACCGAAGGGAACAAGTACACCTTCATCGTTGATCCCCGGGCGAACAAGACCGAGATCAAGAAAGCGGTGGAGGAAATCTTCAAGGTCAAAGTGCTCAAGGTCAACACCATCCGGGTGAAAGGCAAGCAGGTGCGCCGGCGGAACATCCTCGGCCGGAAGCCGGAGACGAAAAAAGCTGTGGTGACCTTGCGTCCGGGTGACAAGATCGAGATCTTTGAAGGCGTCTAGTTTTAGGGAGGAATTAGGGAGGAATAAGGATGGCGACCAAAAAGTTTAAACCGACTTCCCCCGGACGCCGTTTCGTAACCGTTTCCGATTTTCGTGAAGTCACGGTAACGGAACCGGAGAAATCCCTGGTGGAGCCGCTGCGGAAAAAGGCCGGCCGGAACTTCCAGGGCCGGGTCACGGTGCGGCACCGGGGAGGCGGGCACAAGCGGCTGTACCGGGTGATTGACTTCAAGCGGAATAAGGACGGCGTACCGGGCAAGGTGGCAACCATCGAATACGATCCGAACCGCTCGGCGAACATCGCGCTGGTGAACTACGCCGACGGTGAGAAGAGGTACATCGTCGCCCCGGCGGGCTTAAAGGTCGGGCAGGAAATAATGTCCGGTCCCCAGGCCGATATCAAGGTCGGCAACGCGCTGCCCCTGCGCAACATCCCGCCGGGGGTGCTCATTCACAACATCGAGCTTTATCCCGGGCACGGGGCCCGGGTGGTCCGGTCCGCCGGGGGCTCGGCCCAACTGATGGCCAAGGAGGGCGACTACGCCCATGTCCGTCTGCCTTCGGGCGAGGTACGGCTCTTCCCCCTGGACTGCCGGGCGACCATCGGCCAAGTGGGCAACGTCGAGCACGAGAACATCGTTATCGGCAAGGCCGGGCGGGCGCGCTGGCTGGGCATCCGTCCGACCGTACGGGGCGTCGTAATGAACCCGGTCGATCATCCCCACGGCGGCGGCGAGGGCCGCTCACCGATCGGACGCCCCCCGGTTACCCCCTGGGGTAAACCGGCGCTGGGTACCAGAACCCGGAACAAGAAAAAGGCCAGCAGCAAGCTGATTGTCAAGCGGCGCACTAAGTAAGAAAGGGGGTAGCAACGTGGGTCGGTCACTAAAGAAAGGGCCGTACTGCAGTCCGAAACTCCTGGCCCGGATCGAGGAAATGAACGAGAAGGACCAGAAGCGGGTTGTGAAGACCTGGTCCCGCCGGTCGACCATTTTCCCCCAGATGATTGGCCACACCATCGCTGTGTATGACGGGCGAAAGCACGTGCCGGTGTACGTCACCGAGGAAATGGTTGGGCATAAACTCGGCGAGTTTGCGCCCACGCGGACCTACCGGGGACATGGGCATCACACCGAAAGATCCACGGCGTTGAAGTAAAGGGGGATTGTGTGTGGAAGCGAAAGCAGTAGCCAGATACATTCGTCTCTCCCCCGCCAAGGCGCGTGAAGTTGTCGGCCTGGTGCGGGGCAAAAGCGTGGACGAGGCGCTGGCCATCCTGCGGTTTACCCCGCAGCGGGCGGCCGGGGCGGTGGCCAAGGTGATCAAATCGGCGGCGGCCAACGCCGAGCACAACAACGATATGGACCGGACCCGGCTGGTCGTCGCCAAGGTTTACGTGGACCAGGGGCCTTCCCTGAAAAGGTTCCGGCCGCGTGCGTACGGCCGGGCGAACGTGATCAAGCACCGGACCAGCCACATCACCGTAATAGTCAGTGACGGAAAGGAGGGATAATCAGTGGGTCAAAAGGTTGACCCGAGAGGGTTAAGGCTTGGGATTGTCCGCGATTGGGACGCCAAGTGGTATGCGGGCAAGAAAGACTTTTCCAACCTCCTCCTGGAAGACGTTAAGATCAGGGATTACATTAAAAGCAAGCTTTTGGCCGCGGGGATATCCCGGATTCATATCGAGCGTACGGCTAACCGGGTGCGTATCGCCATCCACACGGCGAAGCCGGGGGTGGTGATCGGCCGCGGCGGTACGGAAGTCGAGGTTCTGCGCAAAGAACTTGAGAAGCTGACCGGGAGGCAGATCAGCATAAACATCGTGGAGATCAAGACGCCCGAACTCGATGCCCAACTGGTGGCCGAGAACGTGGCCGCCCAACTCCAGCGGCGCGTCGCCTTTCGCCGGGCCATGAAGCAGGCGGTGGGACGGGCCATGAAGCTCGGGGCCAAGGGAATTAGAATCTCTGTTGCCGGCCGGTTGGCCGGGGCGGAAATCGCCCGTACCGAGTGGTACAGCGAGGGCAAGGTGCCCCTCCACACCCTGCGGGCGGACATTGACTACGGTTTTTCCGAGGCGAAAACCACCTACGGCAAGATCGGGGTCAAGGTCTGGATTTACCGGGGTGAGATTCTTCCGGAAAGGGCTGCGCGTGAAGGAGGCAGGTAAAAATGTTGACGCCCAAGAGGGTTAAATGGAGAAGACAACACCGGCCCGATCGAGCCGGAAAGGCCAAGGGCGGCACCAAAATACAGTTCGGCGACCTGGCCTTGCAGTCACTCGATGTCGCCTGGATATCGAGCCGGCAGATCGAGGCGGCCCGTATTGCGATGACCCGTCACGTAAAGCGCGGCGGCAAAGTCTGGATCCGCATCTTCCCGGACCGGCCGATCACGGCCAAACCGGCGGAAACCCGCATGGGCTCCGGCAAGGGCTCGCCGGAATACTGGGTTGCCGTGGTGAAGCCGGGACGGATCATGTTTGAAATCGCCGGAGTGCCGGAGGAAACGGCGCGCGAGGCTTTGCGTCTTGCTTCTCATAAACTGCCCTGCAGAACGAAAATTGTGAAACGCCAGGAAGTGGGTGAGGCCGGTGAAGGTTAAGGAGCTCAGGGAAATGACGGATGTGGAGTTGCGCAAGAAGCTGGCCGATACCAAAGACGAACTGTTCCGCCTGAGATTTCAGAGTGCCACCGGGCAGCTCGACAATCCCATGAAAATACAAGAGGTCCGGAGACGCATCGCCCGGGTGAAGACGGTGCTGCGGGAAAGGGAGCTGGGCATCAAGCACGCGTAAGGAGGAAAGACAGTGGAACGCAAAAGCCGCAAAGTGCGGACCGGTAGGGTTGTGAGCGACAAAATGGACAAGACGGTTGTGGTAGCCGTGGACACCCTGGTCAAACACCCGCTTTACGGGCGCACGGTTCGCCGTACCCGGAAGTTCATGGCCCACGATGAAGATAACCAGTGCCGAATCGGCGATAAGGTAAAAATTGCGGAGACGCGCCCTCTGTCCCGGCACAAGCGTTGGCGGGTGGCCGAGGTGCTGGAGCGGTCGCAGATCTAGAGGAGGTTTTAGGGCCTTGATTCAGGTACAAACGGTGCTCAACGTAGCCGACAATACCGGGGCCAAGAAACTGATGTGCATCCGGATTTTGGGCAGTTCCTTTCGGCGCTACGCCTCCATCGGCGACATCATTGTCTGCTCCTGCAAGGAGGCGGCCCCCGGCGGAGTGGTCAAGAAAGGCGATGTGGTCAAGGCCGTGGTGGTCAGGACCAAGAAGGAAATCGGGCGCCCGGACGGTTCCTACATCAAGTTCGACGAAAACGCCGCGGTGGTGATCAAGGACGACAAGAGCCCGCGGGGTACCCGCATCTTCGGTCCGGTGGCGCGGGAACTGAGGGAAAAGGACTTTATGAAAATTGTCTCCCTTGCTCCCGAGGTACTGTAGGAACCAGAATCCAGGAGTCAGGAGTCAGAATTCAGAATTCCAAAGTTGGGAGTGGACTTCAGGAGTTGGGAGCGGGGAAAAGGAGGATTGCCCCCCTTTGTGGAGCCCGGGAAGAGAGAAACCGAGAACCAGGAGTAAGTAGCGACACGGAAATAGGGACTGCGGAAATTGGGGACGCCACCCCTTTTTCCGGGAGCTAAGAGGTAGAAAAAGCGGAATAACAGGAGTCGGCCCGAAAAAATAGGGGACTTGACCCCCTTTTTCGGGCGGGCGCAAGATGGTGAGGTGTGAACAGTGGGTAAGATGAATGTGCGCAAGGGGGATAAAGTGGTGGTGATCACCGGTAAGGACGCCGGCAAACGTGGTAAGATCATCGAGGCTATCCCCGACAAAAACAAGGTGATCGTCGAAGGCGTCAACGTGGTCAAGAGACATTCCCGCCCGACCCGGAAACTGCCGCAAGGCGGAATCCAGGAGAAGGAGGCCCCGATTGACTCTTCAAACGTAATGCTGCTGTGCGCGCGGTGCCACAAACCGACCCGCGTGGGACGGCGCATCCTGGACGACGGCACTAAGGTCAGGGTTTGCAAGAAGTGCGGCGAAGCACTGCAGTAGCCGTAAGGAACAAAGGGGGCTTTTAAGAGGTGTCGGGACTGAAACAAAAGTACATTGAGGAAGTCATTCCGGCGATGATGGATAAGTTTAAGTACCGCAACGTGATGGAAGTCCCCCGGTTGGAGAAGGTCGTAATCAACATCGGCATGGGGGAGGCCGTCCAGAACGCCAAGGCCATCGATGCCGCGATGCAGGACCTGCGGACCATTACGGGCCAGCAGCCGGTGGTGACCAGGGCCAAGAAATCGGTGGCGGCCTTCAAAATCCGGGAAGGGATGCGAATTGGACTCAAGGTGACGCTGCGGGGGAGCCGGATGTATGATTTTGTGGACCGCCTGATCAACGTGGCGCTGCCCCGGGTCCGGGACTTCCGTGGAGTTTCCCCCAAGGCTTTCGACGGTCGGGGGAACTACACGCTGGGCTTGAAAGAGCAGTTGATATTCCCGGAGATCGACTATGATAAAATCGACAAGGTGCGGGGAATGGACATCACTTTCGTGACCAGCGCCAAGAGCGACGAAGAGGCCCGGGAATTCTTAAGACTGATCGGGATGCCGTTGAAACCTCATTAAAGGAGGGCAGCTAATGGCAAAAAAATCCTTAATCGAGAAAGCCAACCGGCCGCCGGCGTTTCGGGTGCGGCAGTACAACCGGTGCAAGCTCTGTGGTCGGCCACGGGCGTACATGCGCAAGTTCGGTGTGTGCCGCATCTGTTTCCGAAGCTTGTGTTACCGGGGACAGATCCCCGGAGTCCGCAAGGCAAGCTGGTAAAGGAGGTAGTGGGTTCATGTTAACGGATCCGATTGCGGATTACCTTACGCGTATCCGGAACGCCAATACTGCCTTTCACGAGACCACCGAGGTTCCGGCTTCGGGGATCAAGAAAGCGCTCACTGAGATCCTCAAGGAAGAAGGCTTCATCAGGGGTTTCGAAGTGGTGGACGACGGTAAGCAGGGTAAGATCCGAATTTACCTGAAATACGGTAAGAACAAGGAACGGGTGATCACCGGCTTGAAGCGCATTTCCAAGCCGGGTCTGCGGGTGTACGCGGGCAAAGAAGAAGTTCCCCGGGTGCTCGGTGGGCTGGGCATTGCCATCCTGTCCACCTCCAAGGGGATCATGACCGACAAAGAGGCCCGGAAAGAGGGTATCGGCGGAGAGGTAATCTGCTACATCTGGTAGCGACAGTCGGGAGGTGAACTACGAGCAGATGTCACGGATCGGAAGAATGCCGATTAAAATACCGCCGGACGTGAAGATCACGATCGAAGGCAACACCGTGCGGGTCGAGGGCCCGAAGGGCCGGCTCGAGCGGGAAATACCGGCCAACACGAAACTGGTGGTCGAAAACGGCCGGGCGGTGATCGAGAAGGCGGGCGAGGAAAAGCCCGGCACAGCGATGTTGGGTTTGACCCGCACCCTGGTGGCGAACATGGTCGACGGGGTGACCAAGGGTTTTCAGCGGAACCTGGAACTGACCGGAGTCGGCTACCGTGCTTCGCTTCAGGGCCGGAAGCTGGTTATGACGCTGGGATATTCGCACCCCGTGGAATATGAACCACCCGCCGACATTGAGATCGAAGTGCCGGCGGTTACCCGGATCATCATCCGGGGTGCCGACAAGGAAAAGGTGGGCCGTGTGGCGGCCAAGATCAGGTCTTTCCGGAGCCCCGAGCCCTACAAAGGCAAAGGTGTGCGGTACGAAGGCGAGAAGATTCGCCTGAAGGCCGGTAAGGCCGGACTGAAGAAGCGATAGCGAAAGGAGGGGCACGGCTCTTGCTGAACAAAACCAGTCGTAAGGAGCAGCGCGAACGGAGAAGAATCAGAGTGCGCAAGAAAATCACCGGCACTCGGGAGTGCCCCAGACTCAATGTCTTCCGCAGTGCGAGGCATATCTACGCGCAACTCGTGGACGACGAACGCGGGGTGACCCTCTGTGCGGCCTCTACTCTTCTTCCGGAGCTGAAGGAAAGGCTGGGTGACGGGGGGGGCAAAATCGGGGTGGCCCGTGCTGTGGGCGAAATGATCGCTGAAAAGGCGAAGTCCCTGGGGATCGAAAGGGTGGTTTTCGACCGCGCCGGTTACCTATACCACGGCCGAGTAAAGGCCCTGGCCGAAGGGGCCCGGGCAAAAGGTCTTGAATTTTAAAACGACGGGGGGAATGACGTGGGCAGGATAGACGCCTCTAAAATGGAGATCTCGGAAAAAGTGGTTTTCATCAACCGCTGCGCCAAGGTGGTCAAAGGCGGCCGCCGGTTCAGTTTCTCGGCCCTCGTCGTGGTCGGGGACGGCGCCGGGCACGTCGGTTTCGGGCTGGGTAAGGCGACCGAAGTCCCGGAAGCGATTCGCAAAGGAATCGAGGACGGGAAGAAGAACCTTATTCAAGTGCCCCTGGCCGGCACCACCATCACGCACGAGGTTCTGGGACGGTACGGCGCGGGCAAGGTCCTTTTGCGGCCGGCCTCCCCCGGCACTGGCGTGATCGCCGGCGGCCCGGTGCGCGCGGTGCTTGAACTGGCCGGTGTTCGGGATATATTGACCAAGTCCCTGGGCTCCAACAACGCCAACAATATGGTCCGGGCCACAATCGATGCCTTGAAACAACTGAAGACCAGGGATGAGGTTGCGCGCAACCGCGGTAAGGACGTTAAGGAACTCAGGACGGGGGGTTAAGATCGTGGCCGAGAAGAAGAAATCAAAGCTCAAAATCACACTGGTGAAAAGCCTGATCGGCCGGCCCGAAACCCAGCGCCGGACCGTCCGGGCCCTGGGACTCACCCGGATGCACCAGACGGTGGAGCAAAACGATGTGCCCCAGATCCGAGGCATGGTCAATAGAATCAGACATCTAGTCAAGGTTGAGGAAGCGTAAGGGGGTGCAGGCTTGAAACTCAGCGAACTGAAACCGCCGGCCGGGGCCCGGAAGAAACCGACTCGCAAGGGGCAGGGTATCGCCACGGGTCAGGGCAAGACGGCGGGCCGTGGTCATAAAGGTCAGAAGGCCCGGTCGGGCGGTGGTGTCCGCCGGGGTTTTGAAGGGGGCCAGATGCCCCTGACCCGCCGGATGCCGAAGCGGGGCTTCACGAACATCTTTAAGAAGTTTTTCGCCGTGGTGAACCTGGAAGATTTGAACCGGTTTGAAGAAGGAACCGTAGTCACACCCGAAGTATTGCTGGAAAACCGGATGGTTCGCAAAGGGGTGGACGGAATCAAAATTCTGGGGACCGGCGAGCTCAAAAAACCGTTGACCGTGCGGGCGCACGCCTTTTCAGGGGCGGCCCGGGAGAAAATCGCTGCCGCCGGGGGAAAGGCCGAGGTGATTTAATTGCAGTTCTTGAGCACCTTGCAGGCCGCCGTAAAGGTTACGGAACTCAGGAACAAGCTCTTGTTTACCCTGGCGATGCTCCTGATTTTCCGGATCGGGGCCCACGTCCCGACGCCGGGGGTGCGTCCCGAGGCCATGGCTGAGCTGATCGCCAGCGGTGTGCTGTTCGGCTTCTTTGACGTCATTTCCGGGGGCGCGTTCAAGAATTTTTCGGTGTTCGCGATGGGGATCATCCCGTACATCAACGCTTCGATCATAATGCAGCTCCTGACCGTGGTCATTCCGAAACTGGAGCGGCTGGCGAAAGAGGGTGAAGAGGGACGGAAAAAGATCCAGCAGTACATCCGCTACGGCACGGCGGTCCTGGCCTTCCTGCAGGCCATCGGTATGTCGGTGGCCATCAAGGGCGCCCTGATTTCGCCGACCGTGGTGAACTACCTGTTCGTAGCCCTCATCCTCACGGCGGGAACCGTGTTCCTGATGTGGCTGGGTGAGCAGATCACCGAAAAGGGGATCGGCAACGGAATCTCGCTGTTGATCTTCGCCGGCATCGTATCCCGGGTTCCGGAGGGGGTGACCCGGGTGGTCGAGTATTTGCAGGTCGGCACGATCAACATTCTGAGTGTGCTCGCCCTGTTGATCATCGGGACACTGGTGATCGCCGCGGTGGTCGCCATGCACGAGGGGCAGCGCCGTATTCCGGTGCAGTACGCGAAGCGCGTCATCGGACGCCGGGTCTACGGGGGGCAGACCACGCACCTGCCGCTGAAAGTCAATCAGGCGGGCGTGATCCCGGTGATTTTCGCCTCCTCGATGTTGATCTTCCCGGAGCAGATGCTGCAGTGGTTCTCCGGGAACGCGGTGGCGGCGTGGTTCCTGAACTTCTTCCACTGGGGGTCGTTCTTCCATACCACCCTGTACGCCCTGCTGATTATCGGCTTTACATATTTTTACACGGCGATTATCATGAATCCGGTGGATATGGCCGACAACATCAAAAAGCACGGCGGCTTCATCCCGGGAATCCGCCCGGGCCGCCCGACCGCCGAGTATATTTCCAAGGTGATGTCCAGAATCACCCTGGCGGGGGCCATATTCCTGGCGCTTATCGCGATTTTGCCGAACTTCGTGCTCTTGGCAACCCAGATCCCGAACGTGTACTTCGGGGGCACCGCCCTTTTGATCGTGGTCGGCGTGGCCTTGGAGACCATGAAACAGGTGGAGGCGCACCTGTTGATGCGCAGCTACCAGGGGTTCATCAAGCAGTCCGGGTGATCAGATGATTACCAGCAAATCCGCCCGCGAAATTGGTTACATGCGGGAAGCCGGGCGCGTGGTGGCCGGGGCGTTCGCCGAACTAGCCCGGTACATAGAACCCGGTATCACGACCCGGGAACTGGATGCGGTGGCGGAGAGATTCATTCGCAAGCAGAGAGCGAAACCCGCCTTTAAAGGTCTATACGGTTTCCCGGCGACCATCTGCGCGTCGGTCAACGAAGAGGTGGTGCACGGGATTCCCGGTTTAAGGAAACTAAAGAATGGAGATATTATCAGTATTGACATCGGGGCGGAAATTAATGGATATTTTGGGGACGGTGCGGTGACTTTCCCGGTCGGTAAACCGGAGGCAAAGGTTCTGGAACTGCTGCGGGTGACCGAAGAGGCTCTTTATCTAGGTATTGCCCAGGCCAGGCCCGGAAACCGGTTGACCGATATCTCCCATGCGGTGCAGACCCACGTAGAGCACCACGGATTTTCGGTGGTCCGCGATTACGTCGGACACGGCATCGGAGCCAAGATGCACGAGGACCCGCAGATTCCAAACTACGGTCCTCCGGGAAGGGGCCCCCGGCTGGAGCCGGGTATGACGCTGGCCCTGGAACCCATGGTGAACATGGGCCTCCATGAGGTGATGACGCTGGAGGACCGGTGGACGGTGGTGACCAAAGACGGTCAGCCATCCGCCCACTTTGAACACACCATCCTGATCACCGACGGGGAGCCGGAAATCCTCACCCGGACCTGGTAAGAGGATGGACCGGCTGCCGGTCGGGCGGAAAGTGTGGGCGCTATTCAGCTGGCAGTGACCTCGCGGGAGGGGGGTGGACCCGTGGAAGCAGAGCGGATCACACCGGGCCGGGTGGTTATTTCCCGGGCGGGTCGGGATGCCGGACAGTGTTACGTGGTGGTAGCCTTACTCAGCGATTCCCGGGTGGCCCTGGCCGACGGGGTGGGACGGCGGATGGCGAATCCAAAGCGTAAGAACATCAAGCATTTGAAACTAGTCGCGGCTCAGGACCCAGAAGTGGAGCGCAAGTTTGCCAATGGAGAGAGAATAACGGACGCCGATATCCGAAGAGTGCTGTGGGTTTTGATGGAGAAGGAGGGTTGCCAGTGAAGCAGGACGTTATCGAGGTGGAGGGGAAGGTCGTCGAGCCTTTGCCCAACGCCATGTTCCGCGTTGAGCTGCCCAACGGCCACAAGGTCTTGGCCCATGTGTCCGGAAAGATCCGGATGAACTTTATCCGTATCCTACCCGGAGACCGGGTAATGGTCGAGCTTTCTCCATATGATCTTTCCCGAGGCCGGATCGTATACCGTTATAAGTAAAAAATTTAAGGGGGCATTACGGTGAAGGTCAAACCTTCCGTAAAAACCGTTTGTGAGAAGTGTAAGGTGATTCGCCGTAAGGGTAAAGTCGTGATTATTTGTTCCAACGCCAAGCATAAACAAAGGCAAGGATAAGGAGTGAGGGTTTTTGGCGAGAATATCGGGGGTTGATCTGCCGAGAGACAAGCGGGTGGAAGTGGCCCTGACCTATATTTACGGCATCGGCCGTTCGTCGGCGAAACAGCTTCTGGAACAGGTCAACGTCAACCCTGAAACCCGGGTCCGGGACCTGACCGAGGAAGAGATCTCCCGGCTCAGGGACTTGATTGACAAAGAGTATAAGGTGGAAGGGGATCTCCGGCGCGAGGTATCCCTGAACATTAAGCGACTGATTGAAATCGGATCATACCGCGGTTTGCGGCACCGGCGCGGCCTGCCGGTGTGGGGCCAGCGCACCAGGACCAACGCTAGGACGCGGAAAGGCCCCAAGAAGACCGTGGGCGTCCGCAGAAAGAAGTAGGAGGTTAGCAGATGGCGCGTCGTCCAAGAGCCAAGAAGAAAGAACGCAAAAACATCGAAACGGGTGTGGCCCACATCAAGTCCACCTTCAACAATACTGTAATCACCATTTCCGATGTCCGGGGCAATGCGATCTCCTGGTCCAGCGCTGGCACCGTCGGCTTTAAGGGCTCCCGCAAAAGCACGCCCTTTGCCGCTCAGCTAGCGGCCGAGAAGGCGGCCCGGGAGGCCATGGAGCACGGTATGCGGGAAGTGGCGGTAATGGTGAAGGGCCCGGGGGCGGGCCGTGAGGCCGCCATACGTTCCCTGCAGGCCGCCGGGCTGGAAGTGAGCCTCATTAAAGATGTCACACCCATTCCACACAACGGTTGCCGGCCGCCGAAGCGCCGGCGCGTATAGGAGGTGTCCTTTTGGCCAGATACACGGATGCGCGGTGCCGCTTGTGCCGCCGCGAAGGAACCAAGCTTTACTTGAAGGGGGACCGCTGTTATTCTCCCCGGTGCGCGGTCGACCGCCGGCCCGCCCCGCCCGGACAACACACTCCTTCCCGCCGGAAGGTTACGGAGTTCGG
Organism: Candidatus Desulforudis audaxviator MP104C; assembly: GCF_000018425.1. Taxonomy (GTDB): domain Bacteria; phylum Bacillota; class Desulfotomaculia; order Desulfotomaculales; family Desulforudaceae; genus Desulforudis; species Desulforudis audaxviator. The sequence continues at coordinate 270,387 of NC_010424.1, forward strand.
GATCCAGTTGCGCGAAAAGCAAAAAGTAAGGCGGATTTACGGAGTCCTGGAGTCCCAGTTTCGGAACTACTTCCACAAGGCCGAGCGTCAGCCGGGGGTGACCGGTGAGAACCTGTTGCGCCTGTTAGAGCTGCGGTTGGACAATGTGATCTACCGTCTGGGCCTTGGGGCGTCGCGGGCGGAGGCGCGCCAGCTGGTCAGGCACGGCCATTTCAAGGTTAACGGGCGCAAGGTTGACATTCCCTCTTACCAGGTGCGTGTCGGCGACGTGATCGCGGTGCGCGAGCGGAGCAAAGGGCTGACGCGGATACAGGAACTCCTGGACCGGGCGTCCGAGAACAATCCCCCCGCCTGGCTGGAGTACGACGGCGAACGGGCCGTGGCCCGGGTTGTGGCCTTACCCACCCGGGAGAATATCGACATCCCGGTCCGGGAGCAACTGGTGGTCGAGCTGTATTCCAGGTAAGTGGGTACCTTCTTGAGGGGGTTCGCAATGTTAGAAATAGAAAAACCGAAGATCGAGTGCGTTGAGATGGATCCGGAGGGCACGTACGGGAAGTTCGTCGTCGACCCTCTGGAAAGGGGCTACGGTATTACGCTGGGTAATTCGCTCCGGCGCGTGCTTTTAGCCTCGCTGCCCGGGGCGGCGGTCACCGCCGTCAAGATCGACGGGGTGCTGCACGAGTTTTCAAGTATTCCCGGCGTGCGTGAAGACGTCACCGAGCTGATCCTAAACCTGAAAAGCCTGCGTCTGAAGCTCTACGGCGAAGAGGATCGGTTGATGCGGATCGAGGCGGAAGGCGAGGGCCGGATCACCGCCGGCGACATCATCACCAGTCCGGATGTGGAGATCCTGAATCCGGACCTGCATATCGCCACGCTGGAGCCCGACGCACGATTGTATATGGAATTGACGGTGGGCCGGGGACGGGGTTACGTTCCGGCGGAGAAAAACAAGCGCGGCAACCACGTGATCGGCGTGATTCCCGTCGACTCCATCTTTACGCCGGTGACCAAGGTGAACTTTACGGTGGACAAAACGCGGGTGGGCCACGACACCGACTTTGACAAACTAACTATGGAGGTCTGGACCGACGGCAGCCTGCGCCCGGACGAGGCGTTGAGCTTGGCCGCGCGGATCACCACGGAACACCTGCGGCTGTTCGTGGGTCTCACCGAATCGGTGAACAACGTCGAGATCATGGTGACGAAAGAAGAAGAGAAAAAGAACAAGCTTTTGGAAATGCCCATCGAAGAACTCGATCTTTCCGTACGTTCGTACAACTGTCTGAAACGGGCCGGGATCAACACGGTGGAAGAACTCATCCAGCGCAACGAGGAAGAAATGATGAAGGTGCGCAACCTGGGCAAGAAGTCGCTGGAGGAAGTAGTGCGCAAGCTGGGTGAACTCGGCCTCGACCTGCGGCATGACGAGGAATAGTGTTTGGGGAGGTAACTAATCCAAATGGGCTACCGGAGACTGGGACTCCGCTCCGATCACCGCAGGGCCATGCTACGGAATATGGTCACCTCGCTGATCAAAGAGGAGCGGATTACGACGACCGAGACGCGGGCTAAGGAGGTCCGCAGTATCGCCGAAAAAATGGTCACCCTGGCCAAGCGGGGCGATCTGGCCGCCCGGCGCCAGGTTTCCGAATACCTGTTCGACGAAGAGGCCGCCAAGAAGCTTTTCAACACGGTGGCGGCCAGATACAAGGATCGTCCGGGCGGTTACACCAGGATCGTGAAAGTCGGGTTCCGGCGTGGGGACGCTGCCCCAATGGTGATCCTGGAACTGGTGTAGGGGAACCCAGGAAGTGCCGAATGTCCGGTTGACTCTCGCTTACGACGGCACGGCCTACCACGGCTTTCAAAAACAATCGGGTTCGGGCCTGCCGACCATTCAGGAAACACTGGAGCGCTGCCTGGCCGAACTTTCGGGGGCGGCGCTCAAAGTGACAGGGGCCAGTCGCACCGACGCCGGGGTCCACGCCAGGGGCCAGGTGGTGAATTTCGTGACCGGTAGGTGGGGCATACCCACCGAACGCATCCCGGCCGCCCTCAACGGCGTCCTTCCCGGCGATATTGCCGCCTTGGATGCCCGCGAGGTACCGGCTGATTTTCATGCCCGTTACAGTGCGGTCGCCAAGACATATAGCTACACCCTGTACAACCACCCGGTCCGCTCCCCGTTCCAGCGGCTGTACAGCCTGCACGTGCCCAGGGCCCTAGACCTCAGGGCCATGCGGCTCGCCGCCCGGCACCTGATGGGGCGGCACGACTTCAGTACCTTTCAGGCTGCCGGTCGGCCGGTCCAGTCGGCGGTGCGCACGCTGACCCGGGCCGATATCGAGGCCCAAGCGCCTCTGGTACGGCTGGTGTTCCGTGCCGACGGTTTCCTGTACAACATGGTGCGGATCATGGCCGGCACCCTGCTGGAGGTTGGCCTCGAGCGGCTCGACCCGGAAGCCTTGCCGGACATCATCGCGTCCGGGGACCGCGCCCGTGCCGGCCCCACGGTTCCTCCCCACGGACTGTGCCTGGAAGAAGTGGAATACGACTCAACCTGAACAAAAAGGTGTCTGACACCTTTTGACTTTCCCTGACTTTAGGTAAAAAGGGGTCAGGCCCCTTTTTACTTTTTGACTTTTTGGGAGGACTTGTCACCGTAGGGCGTTTTGCCAAGTACCCCGGGTACCCCGGCTGTTTCGCGTTGACTCCGGGGTGTTTCTTTCTTATACTGGGAAACACCGTAGTGGTACCCCTTTCGGTCTCCTATCCCGGTGCGAGGAGGTGCAATCAGGTGGCCAGAGAACCCGAAAAAACAGTGTGCCAGAACCGCAAGGCCAGACACGAATACTTCATCCTGGAGACCTACGAGGCCGGCTTGGTCCTGAAAGGCACCGAGGTCAAATCCCTGCGTGCCGGGAAGGCCAACCTGAAAGACAGCTTCGCGCGGATCCAGAACGGTGAGCTCTGGCTGGAGAACATGCACGTCAGCCCGTACGAGCAGGGAAACCGGTTCAACCACGAGCCGAAGCGGCCCCGCAAGCTCCTGATGCACAAGTCGGAGATCATGCGACTCTGGGGCAAGACCCGCGAAAAGGGCCTGGCGCTGATTCCGCTGCGGGTGTATTTCAAAGACGGCCGGGCTAAGGTCGAACTCGCCCTGGCCAAGGGCAAGAAACTCTACGACAAGCGCGACGACATCGCCAAGCGGGAGGCCGAGCGCGAGATTGCCCGGGCCGCCCGCGGCAAGGCCTAACATTAAGCCATTTGCGATGTTCGGGAGAAAAGATAAATAGGCTGTTTTAGAGTTGCGGAAAAAACATTTTACCCCGGTCCAATCCGGATTTTATGCGGTTTGCAGGGATGGGTAACGGGCGGATCGGCAAAATTGACCCCAAGGGAGAAAAGCGGAGAAAAAGCGAAGGAGAATGAGAAATAAGAAGGGAAACCCCCTTTTGTGGAGAATCCTTTTTGTAACCACCAAAAAAGAACCACGAAGGAGGTTTCCCTTATGGCCATTATACCACAACAGCGGCTTTTTGGGTGGCAGGAAATCGACGAACTCGGTGACTTGGAACGTTTTTTGCTTGTAGTGAACCACCTGCCCGATGAGCAGTTGATGCAAAAGCTGGAGAGAGAGCGTGGTAAGGGACGGGATGATTACCCGGTGCGGGCGGTTTGGAACTCCATCCTGGCCGGGATCGTATTTCAGCACGTGTCTGTGGAGAGCCTGCGGCGGGAACTCTGCCGGAACGGCCAGTTGTGGGAACTTTGCGGTTTTGATCCGGCCCGGGGCGAGGATGCCGTTCCGCCTTCTTACATATACAGCCGCATCTTGGTGAAACTGATGCGGCACGCCGACGAAGTGGAAAACATATTTACGCGGCTGGTGGATGAAATAAGAGTGCTGCTACCGGATTTCGGTCGAATTTTGGCCATAGACAGCAAAGCCGTCAGCAGTCTGGCCCGGGGCAAAAAGCGGGATGAAGAAGAGAAGGTCCAAAAGCCTGACGGGCGCCGGGACACCGATGCGGACTGGGGCCGGAAAACATACCGGGGGCGTAAGAAAGGCGGCACCCTATGGGAAAAAGTCGTGTGGTGGTTTGGCTACAAACTCCACCTTGTAGTTGACGCTGTTTATGAACTGCCGGTGGGATTTGCGGTGACAAAGGCATCGGCCAGCGACGTGAAAGAGGGACATATACTCATTGATCGGGTGGCGAAAGAGCATCCGGAGATTGTGGCCCGCTGCGAGGCATTGGCGGCGGACAAAGCCTTTGACGACATCAAGCTAAACGTGAAACTCTGGGACGAATACCGGATCAAGCCCGTGATTGACATCCGCAACACGTGGCGGGACGGCGAGGAGACGTGGCTTGTAACCGGTAAGGAGAACATCGTTTACGATTACCGTGGAACGGTTTATTGTTGCTGCCCCGAGACAAACAAACATCGCGAGATGGCCTTCGGGGGATTTGAGAAAGACCGGGAAACCTTGAAATACCGCTGTCCGGCCCGGCACTACGGAGTAGAGTGCCGGGGCATGGAACAATGTGCCGCAACCGGTGGGATACGTATTCCCCTGGTGGAAGACCGGCGGATCTTCACCCCGCTGGCGCGGTCCAGCTACAAGTGGAAAACACTCTACAAAAAGCGTACGGCGGTAGAAAGGGTAAATGCCCGCCTGGACGAGGCCTACGGATTTGAAAAGCATTTCATTCGGGGCTTGAAGAAGATGAAGCTGCGTTGCGGGTTGGCCCTGATGGTGATGCTGGCGATGGCCGTGGGCCGACTGCGACAAAAACAAGGAATAGACTTAAGGAGCCTGGTGAAGGCGGCCTGACGGGGCTCAACCGGAAAACAGATTACCTGCCAAGAGACGCCCAGAGTGGCGCTGGGGTAAGTTTGCCCTTTGGCAGAGCGGCATAGTCTATATACTCCATTTACCCCAATATTAGGTTGCTAACTGTGTTTTGTGGCTTGGGGAACAGCCGGTGCCGGGTGTGGGCGTTGCCTTGTCGGGACCAAAAATGCTTACAACGCAAAACGCTGTAACATTTCCCAAATATTGACGATTTGGGCCGGTTGTGTTACAATATTAATGCACCACCCGGTACGGATAAACTGATAAATGGGGGCGATGTGGTTTCGACGGGGGAAGTGAAGGCAAGGGGAGCGAGCCGGGGTTGTCGCCAGCCCGTAAAACGGTGGCAAAGGCTATAAACGCCAAGAACGAAACCTACGCTCTGGCTGCTTAAGACAGCCAGCATCCCACCCGCTTAAGCCCGCGGAGCGGGATCGGGGTGTCACACAAGCGGACTCACCCGGCGCCAATTCTCGGAGGCGTTCGGGGAAATTCATCGAGATAGCTCCCGCGGAGCCTGGCTGTAGGCGCCAAACGGAGCAAAGTTTAAACTACAGCCTACGCTCGTAGCCGCCCCTTGTGGTCATTCTTTCGGACGGTGGGTTCAACTCCCCCCGCCTCCACCATGAACACAACCGCTGAACATTCAGCGGTTTTTGTTGTGTTGTGTAGCAGACATAACTTCGTAGGTTCGGTAATTTGATGTTAGTAGAGTATGTGTCCGCGAAAGTTGGTGCTTAGTCTTAATTCCCTTGGGCTTAAGGCAAGCCTAACGGCATTCCGGGCAGCAGGGGGTACCGGCGGCGTCACGCATGACCCGCCGGAAGGGCCGGTCGCAGTGCGGGCAGAGGGGTGGCTCGATCCGGCCGTCCAGGGGATTGTAGTGGAGCAAGAAGGAGAAGACTTCGTCCCGCTGCTGGATGCGGAGCCGCAGTTCGATCTTGGGCTGGTAGTACACGACCAGGCCGTCCAGGGCAGCCCGGGCGCTGACGGCGTAGCGCTCCCGAATGTCCTTCCCGCGCCGCGCTCGGTCGGTTTCGCAGGCCGCCAGTTGCTGCTGCAGGCGTTGCTGGCGGGCCGGGTCATCCGTCTTGGACAGCCGGCGCTGGAGCGCGGCCATGTTTTCTGCGAAGTAGCGCTCCATCTTCGCCAACTCACGGTCCCGATGGCCGGCGGAGGACGCCTCCAGCACGGCGGCGCGCTCCTGGGCCAGCCGGTCCAGGGCGAGACAAGCCCGAGCGTGGAGTTCAGCCAGGGGGCGTTCGCGCCGGCGCGGCCAGTAGTAGGGCCGTTCGGCGGCAGGCGGGACGCGCGCCCAGTGAAGCAGGAGTTCGTTCCGGACCTGACCGGTGCTGCCGTCGACCAGCACCGGGATCATCTCCTCAACCTGGTCGTAGGACTGGAAGACGGTGCGGAAGTCGAACCGGTAGCAGGCATGTTCGTACACCGCCCAGCCTTCGAGCGCGGGCGCCTTGCACTTGACGAAGTCGAACTCCGTGGCCAGGAAGTGCTCCAGGCGGGCGGGCAGGCGGACATCGGCGTCCGGCCAGAAGACCTCGGTGAAGCGGCCGGTTTCCAGGGCGGCACGCACGATGCGGTCGAGCAGGTCACTGCCGTAGGTGAGAAAGACGCTGTCCGGGTTTTCCCGGGCGACCTCGTAGTCGAAGGCCAGCCGGAGGACAGGCGCGCCCAGGGTGCCGGCCAAGGCATCGGGCACCAGGACGTCCACCAGTTCGAAGCCCGCCTCCTCCACGACCGCGCCGGCGCGGCGCAGGTAGGCGAGCACGAATTCTTTTAGATTGCGGGCGTCCGGAGCCCCGGGCGTGAGCAGTGCGCCGCTAGTCATCGGCCATCAGCTCCCCCAGCAGCTTGTCGTCCAGGGCCTTCAGGGCGTCGTAGTGCTGCCGGGCGGCAAGCAGTTGGTTGCCGAGGGCTTCCATCTCGCGCCGTACGGCCTGGTCGTCACCGGCGCGGGCCCAGATGTCCAGGATGATATCCTCGAAGTCCCGCTTGTCCCGGATGTTGCCCAGGATCATCTCCAGTTCGCCGATCACCAGCTGGAACATATTGATCTTGGCGTCCAGGAGTTCGAGGAGGTGGGCCTCGACGGTCTCCGCAGCCGAGAGGTTGTAGATCAGGACCTCGCGGGTCTGTCCGAGGCGGTGCAATCGGCCGATGCGCTGTTCGATGCGCATCGGGTTCCAGGGCAGATCGTAGTTGATCAGAATCCGGCAGAACTGGAGGTTACGGCCCTCGCTGCCAGTATCGGTGGAGACCAGAAACTGGGCCTGGGTGGCGAAAAGCCGGAGTTGCTCTTCTTTTTCGCCCCGCCGCATCTGCCCGTGGAGTTCGGCCACCGCGCAGCCCTGTCCCCGCAGGGTACGGGCCAGGAGACGCTGGGTCTCGACGAAGCCGGTGAAGATAACGGCCTTTTCGGTGACCCGCGCCAGGAGGCGAAGAAGCGCGGCCAGCTTACCCCGGTCCGCGACGCGCTGTCCCTGCGCAGCCAGGGTGTCGAGGACGCGGCGCAAGGCGGCGGGGTATTCTTCCCGGGCCGCCATCTTCTTCAGGGTGGACACCGTGGCCTCGATGCTGCTGCCGGCCTCGCGCTGGAGGGTTTTGAGGACAAACTGACTGACGCCGCCCGTGGCGGCCGCTACGCCGGCCGTGTAGTGGCCGCGGATGAAGGCGGTCATCCGGCGGTAAAAGGCCATCTCGTCGGGGGCGAGGGCCACCTGGACCACCTCGGCCCGGCGCCGGGAGTGGATGGCGCCGGTTTCGCTGCGCCGGTTGCGGACCATCACCTCGCGGACCAACTGCTTCAAGCCGGACGTGTTCCGGGGTTTCAGCGGGTCGCCGGGCGTGATGTACTTGCGCTTGAAGGAGGCGGCCGTTTCCAGTTGCCCCGGGGCGAGCAGGGTGATCAGGTTGAACAGTTCCTCCAGGTCGTTTTCCACCGGTGTAGCCGTCAGGAGCAGGATGTACTTCTTCTTCAGGCCGGATACGAAGCGGTGGGCCTGAGTATTGCGGTTCTTCAGGTGGTGCGCTTCATCGACAATCACCATGTCGAAGGTTTCGGCCAGCACCGCCTCGCGCCGTCCTTCCCGCTTCGCGGTGTCCAGGGAGGCGATGATCCGGTCGAAGGCGCGCCAAGGGTCGGCGCTGGCCCGGAAGGCGCTGTCATCGTAAAGGATGAAGTCCAAGCTGAACTTGGTGTACATCTCGGTACGCCATTGCTCGGCCAGGCTCGGCGGGGTTAGGATGAGCACCCGGCGGACCAGGCCGCGGAGCAGGTATTCCATCAGGATCAGGCCGGCCTCAATGGTCTTGCCCAGCCCGACCTCGTCGCAGAGCAGGGCCCGCCCGCGCAAATTCTTCAGGACATGGCGGACGGTGGCCACCTGGTAATCCAGGATTTCGATGTCGCGGGCGGCGTGGAGGGAGAGCAGGGTGTCGAAGCCCGGGCTGACCGAGAGGCGCACGGCCTGCTGCCGGAGATAATAGTCGGAAAGCGGGGCGGGCGGTCCGGCGAGCAGCCCGAGTACGGCGGCTGCCTGCTCCAGGTCGACGGACACCTGCTGCAGACCGGCGGGGAGCTTGAGCTGCCGGGCGGACGGGGATTTCTCTGCCGCCGGCCGGACCCGGAGTTCGCCGTCTCCGGCGAGGGCGGCCAGGAACCGGGTGGTGCCCAAGCGCTTGAAGAAGCGCCCCAAGCCCTTCCCGACAAGCGCTCCTTCGGCGGCGTCGAACACGCACTGCACCCGGTGGTCCTTCTGGTCGCGGACGGTCAGTGTGCCCCCGGCCAGCGGGCCGAGCAGCGCGGCGAGCGTCCGGTCCGGAACCAGGAAGTCCAATTCCAATAGTTCGGGATCGCGCACTTCAAAGGGATACCAGTCCAAATGTCGGAACCCCCATAGGCTTTGATCGATGATTCACGATATTGTTCGAGGTTTTGACACAGTTTTCCTGTTAGCGCAAAAAGTGCACATGGATTCTCTCACAAGATGCGGGTTCTGTGGTGCCCGTCCGGGGGAGACAAGTATTCGAACCGGAGAGATGACCAGTTTCATCTACGCCTGCCCCAAGTGCAGACGCAATTACTGTGACCAGTGTTCAACCCGCGGAAGCAGTCCGGAATTCGCTGTGTGCTTTCGATGCGACGATTCGGAGATGAAAAGGGTTGCACAAGACCAAAGGGAATGGCGTGCGGGCTGCGCATTCCTTGTGCTAAGGACTAGTCCGCAGGGCCGCCGGATTCACCTCCGGGACCAGTCCTTCCCGGGCGGCCCGGCTGAGCAGCGTGGCTACCGCCTCATACCCGGTTTCGCCCAAATCCATGGTGTACTCGTTCACGTAGAGCTTGATGTGCGCCTCCACCACTTCCGGGGCCAACTCCTGGGCGCGGCTCAGCACGTATTCCCGCGATGCCTCCGGGTGGGCCCAAGCGTACGCCAGGGAGGCCTGGATCCAGCTGGCGACCGCCGGCAGATCCAGTGACCGGCGGGCGATGATCGCTCCCAGTGGCAGTGGCAGGCCGGTTTCGGCTTCCCACCAACGGCCCAGGTCGGCCAACAGGGTCAGCCCATAGGATGGATAGGTGAAGCGCGCCTCGTGGATGACCAGCCCGGCATCAACCAGACCGTCGCGCACCGCCGGCATGATCTCGTTGAACGGCAGGACCACGATCTCGCCTACGCTCTCCGGCACGTGCCGGGCCGTCCATAGCTGGAACAGCAGGTAGGCGGTTGACCGCTCACCGGGCACCGCCACCCGCCGGCCGGCAAGCGCCGCCGGGCCGTTCGCGCCGCCTGTCCGGTCGGGTGTAAGCACCAGCGGCCCGCACCCCCGGCCCAGCGCGCCCCCGCACGGCAGCAGCGCGTACTCGGACAGCACCCACGGCAGTGCCGCATACGAGATCTTGAGCACCTCCGGCCCGTTGACGCCGGCCGCCAGACTGTTCGTGATGTCGATATCCGCATAGGTGACGTCGAGTTTCGGCGCGCCGGGTATCAGTCCGTGTACCCAGGCGTGGAAAATGAACGTGTCGTTGGGGCAGGGAGAGAAGACAATTTTCATGGCAACACCTCTAATAGTACTGCGCAGGCTGCTTCCAGAACGCCCAGAGCCTCGTTGATGCGCCACGCGGTCCGGTCACGCGGACCGACCAGGTTTGAGATGGCGCGAAGCTCCAGAACCGGCACACCGCGCTCCTGGGCTGCGAAAGCCACACCATACCCCTCCATGGCCTCGGCGGTGGCCCTCGGCACCCTTGCGGCCAGTTCCGCGGCACTCTCAGCCGTACCCGTCACCGTCGACACCGTGAGCACCGGGCCGGTTGTGACCGGCAACTCGGCGGTGCGCAACGCCTCAGCCACAGCGTTCACCAGGTTGACATCGACCTGGATGCGGGTGGAGCCGAAACCCAACTCATCCAAACTGGCAAAACCTTCGGGGGTTTCCACTCCCAGGTCGGCGGCGATGATCTCGTTCGCCACCACGAGGGAGCCCACCTCTGCCCTGCCGGGAAAGCCGCCGCCGATACCGGCGCTTACGGCCAGGCCGTACCCGGCGGCGGCCAACGCCTTCGCCGTGTTGGCCGCCGCCGCCACCGGGCCGACGCCGGCCGCCACGACGTCAAACCTCCCGTCGCCTTTAAGCCCGCGCCACACCGCTTCTTTCTCTGCCGGGACGGCGACCACCACGAGGATACGCATTCCCGCTTCCCACCCTGTAAGGCCGGATGGTATTTCGTTTTCTCCCTACATGATGCTACATAAACTGCATCCGCACAAGCGGGGGCTTTGGCCGCCTGCGCCCCGTGATCCCGGCTGATCCGGCGGGTCTTTGCCTTAAACCCCCGGCGCCGCTTTCCGCCGCCGTAGGCCACGAATTCCAGGGCGGGCCCGGTTTCAGGGAATATCGGGAGCGAATTTGGGGGACACCATCCTTCTACCGGAAATGCGTCTACCAGAAATGCGTAATTGGGGTGGACCAAGATTTATCAGCACTTGGTAGGCAACTCGGATTAGGAATGCTTTGCCGGAACGATGAGGGATCGGGGCGACGGCAGGACCGCTGAAGAGGAGAATCCGCCGCGCGGCGCGAACTTGTATTGTTGAGTATTGGTGACGGGGAGGGGTTCACCATCGAAACACCCGTGCAGCCCGCGGCGCGGGAGGCGCGCCTTGCGGTGGTCTACGATCCGATCTATCTAGAGCACGACACCGGTTCCCACCCGGAAAGCGCGGAGCGGCTCCGCCACGCAACGGCCGCCCTGCACGCCGCCGGCCGTTTTGAGCGGGCGGCCCTAGTGCGACCCCGGCGAGCCACGGAGGCGGAAGTGGAGCGGGTGCATGCGGCGGAATACCTGGCCGATGTCCGGGAAGCGTGCCGGCAGGGCCGGCGGCGCCTGGACCCGGACACCGCCGTCTGTCCGGCCAGCTACGAGGTGGCCATGTGGGCCGCCGGCGGCGCCCTCACCGCCCTGGAGGTGGTTATGGACGGCCGGTTTGACCGGGCCCTGGCGCTCGTGCGGCCGCCCGGCCACCACGCCCTGCCCGCGCGGTCGATGGGGTTCTGCCTGTTCAACAACGTGGCGGTGGCCGCCCGGCACGCGCTCGAGGTCTACGGCCTGGAGCGCATCCTGGTGGTGGACTGGGACTTCCACCACGGCAACGGGACCGAGGAGATCTTCTATGAAGACCCCCGCGTGCTTTTCTTTTCAATCCACAGCCGGTATGGCTACCCGGGCACCGGCCACGCCGACCGGGTGGGGCGGGGGGAGGGAGCCGGGTTCAACATCAACGTGCCCCTGCCCGACAGCGCGGGCGACGCCGGGTGTGAGGCCGCCTTCCGGGAAGTCCTGGTGCCGGCCGCCGGCGACTACCGTCCCGAGCTGGTGATGGTCTCCGCGGGCCAGGACGGGTACTACGCCGACCCGCTCGGGGGGCTCGGGCTGACGCCCGCCGGCTACGCACGTCTGGCGGGCCTCGTCCGGGAGATTGCCGAGGCCCACTGCGGCGGCCGGATCGTGGCCGCCCTGGAGGGGGGTTACCACTTGAAGGGGCTGGCCGAGACTCTAGGGGTGGTCCTCGACGCCTGGTTGTAGCGTGTGCGGTCCGCGGATCGTTACCGCCCTGACCATCGGCTACGGCGACTACGTACCCTGACCGCAGGCGGCTGCGTCATCCGCCATTATTGCGGCAATGACGAGGTTCACGTAGATCAGATATACCCTTTAGCCACCACCAGACGGTGGACCAGGGCCGCCCCCTGGATGCGGGTCAGGTGTTCGCCTCCTTTGAAATGGAGTTCATCGCCGGCCGGAACGCCACTGATGTAACCTGCCTGATGGCAGGCCAGCACCGACGGTTTGGCCCACGCTCCAATGGATGCCGCATCGGCAAACAGACTACCGAGTGTATCATCGACTTTCTTCTGGTCGGTTTCAAGCTTCAACTGGGCAACACGGGCTAAGAGCACCGCCGCCTGCTGCCGGGTAAGGGTACCGTTGACACCCATTATCGGGCAGGTTCCATCTGGGTTGCCGCGCAAGACGCCGTGGGCAACCGCAGTCTCCATAAGCTGCCTCCGGTCCGTATCCAACGCATCGAATTCCTTAAAGGTTGAACGGTACGGTGGATCAACCGGTTTCAACCGCAGTCCCTTGACCAGCATGGCGGCGAATTCTCCCCGCGAAATATTTGTTTCTCTGGAATAGGATCGGTTGAGAAAGAGGCCGAAGTAATCCTCTCCTACCGAAGGGTCATAGGGATAGCGCCAGGGGTTTTCCTTCCAGTTGCAGGGTTCCATCACGCCCTTGACCCAAAGCGGGTATATGGAGTGATAAGCCCATCCCAGCCGTTCAAAATCGCGGAACCCGGAAACGGCGGCAAAAACTCCATAGTAACCATCGATTCGACCTGACAGGGTAACCGCAATCTTGTTTCCGCTTACTTTCCCCCCCAAGTTGGTGTCCTCGTGGTCGGTAATCCTGAAGACGGTCAGTTCGGAATCGGCGCCGGTGGCAGTGTATGGATGGAATGCCAGGGTCAATACCGCCGAATCGGCCAGGGTTCCGTACCTGTCGCTGCTTTCAAGGCGTACCACCGGGCTGCGTAACAAATACCGCTTGGGCGGAACGATGGAATCCCTGAGGGTAACGGTGACGGATTGGTCCTTGGACTTGTTGCGACCGTCCATCAGGTAATTGTTTTTCCCGAAATCAAGACCGACGGTTTTGCTAAAAAAATCCGACTTGGGAGTCTTTGTAATGTCCAAGATCCGATAGATCGCGCCATCCAGGGGCCGGTCCGTATAGTCAACAGTTATTTTTATGGTTTGCTTTGATTCGCCGCTTCCGTTGATCGTGATCGTATTCTTGCCCGGCTTGAGCGGGTAGTACTTGACCTCCGCACTACGGCCTGAGATTACCGCGTCAACCTCTGGCTGGGTGGTGGTGACTTTCCAATCGTCATCAGCCTTGTCCAAGGTGAAGGTGGCAACCACCCCGATCTTGATCTGCGTGGCCGTGGAACGAAACGACACCTTTATTCTGACAGTGTTGTTGTTGGTCGAGACCGTTTCTTCATTCTTGACGGATTCTCCGTCCACGGAGACACCCGTGATCGGCGCAGTCGTGGCGTACCCCCGATTGAAGGAACCTGATAAAGTAAGCATAAATAAAAACAATGCTGTCAAGATAAAGACACGGCAGAGGCGTGAACTAATAAACATGGTTGTCACCTCAAACCTTGGTAGATTAACGAATTTATTTCATAATTCGCCAAAAAAATCGTTCTCCCTCCTACACAGGGGCCGAGGGTGTTGAATTCGAGGGAGGCCCTCATCGTGACGCCTTACATTATGATGTCATAACGCTATCATAAATTCTAATGAGTAAAAATATGAAGATGTAAGGCGGATCCTCAAGCGCATTGACGTATTGAGAGACGAACCACGTCCAACCGGTTGTGAGAAGCTTTCGACCCAGGGGCCGATACCGTTGCCCCGCATCGGCCCGCCGCAGTGGGCCTGGAAATTTGGGCCTGTGGACAACGCGGGCCGAAAAATGGTATGAAATATGGTATGAAATTATGAAATTATGAAATTTAGGTAGGTTGGTCGACTAACCGGCAAATCGGGGAGAGGTGAGACAAATGTCCAAAATGCTAGCCAAAGACATAATGACGAGCGAAGTCATCACCGTCCATCCTGAGGACGACGTGGAGAAGGTCGCGCAGCTGCTGCTGGAGCACCACATCAGCGGGCTGCCCGTGGTGGACGAAGGCGGAAAACTGGTCGGGGTGGTGACCGAAGGGGACCTGGTGTTCCGAGAAAAGAAAGTACGGGCTCCGCTCTACGTGATGGTTTTCGACAGCCTCATCTACCTGGAGAAGCCCAAACGTTTCATTGAGGAAATCAGGCGCACCGTCGCCCAGAAGGTGGGCGACCTGATGTCCACGAAGCTCTACACGGTGGGGCCGGAAGCACCCATTGAGGATGTCGCCACCATTATCGTGGACCGGGGCATCAACCGGGTGCCGGTGGTCGACGCCGAGAACAGGTTGCTCGGGATAATCAGCCGCCAGGATATCATCCGGGCAACCTTCGGCAAGTAAGAAGAGTTTCTGAGGTTTTTAAGGTCTGACCCCGTGGTTACTTGCGCCAGAACCCGGGATTCAACAGGGCGAGCACGGTGAACAGCTCGAGGCGCCCGACGAGCATGCAAAAAGACAGGACTAGCTTGCCGGCCACCGGGACGGCCGCGTAGTTAGCGGCCGGGCCGACCAGGCCGAGCCCCGGGCCGATGTTGCTCATGGTGGCGACCACGGAAGCAAAAGCGCTGACGAGATCGAGACCCAAAGCCCCCATCACCAGCACGGCGCCGCTGAAAAGGCCCAGGTACAAAACCAGGAAGGCCTGCACGCCGTCGGCGACCTCCGCCGGGATGACCGAACGGCCGACGCGGATGGGGATGACGGCCTGGGGGTGAATCAGCTTCTGGAGTTGCCGGAGAGCGAGCTTTGCCAGGATCATGATCCGGATGATCTTGATACCGCCTCCGGTTGATCCGGCACAGGCACCGACGAACATCAGGAGCAGCAGCACCAGGCGGCTCAGGTCGGGCCACTGGTCAAAGTCGGCGGTGGCGAAGCCGGTCGAGGTCATGACCGAGGACACCTGGAAGAGGGAGTGCCTTACCGAGGTTTCCACGGAGTACCCGGCGGTGCTCACCAGGTTATGGCTGATTACCGCCACCGCCGCCAACATCACCAGGAGGTACACCCGGGTTTCGCTGTCTTTCCAGATGACCGCCGGGTTGCCCTGCAAGGCCTTGATGTGCAGGGCGAAGCTCATCCCGCAGATAACCATGAAAAACACGATGATCAACTCGACGGCCAGGCTGTCGTAGGCGCCCACGCTTAAGTTCCGGTTGGAGAAGCCCCCGGTCGCCACCGTGCCGAACGTGTGGATCAGGCTGTCGAACCAGGTCATTCCCGCGGCGCGCAAAGCCACGATCTGGAGCAGGGTAAAAACCATATACACCTTGAACAGCTGGCGCGACGTTTGAGCGACCCGAGGCAGCGCCTTGGCCTTGGTGGGGCCGGAAACCTCGGCGCGGTAAAACTGCATACCGGCGATCCGTAACGAGGGGATAAGGGCGACCAGCAGAACGACGGTGCCGATCCCGCCGATCCAGTGGGTGAGGCTGCGCCAGAAAAGGAGCCCCGGCGGCAACGCCTCGATATCGGTCAGGATGGACGCCCCGGTGGTGGTGAAGCCGGACATGGTCTCAAAGAAGGCGTCCACGGGGTGGGGGATCGCCCCGCTCACCACGAAGGGCACCGACCCGAAAAGCGCTGTCAAGAACCAACCCAGGGCGGCGACGACAAAACCTTCGCGGTAGCCGACATCCTGGTAGTCGACCTTGCGCCTGACCAAGATGATCCCGGCCAGGGCCGTGACGGCGCAGCCCACGGCCAGCGCCGCAGCATCGGTGCTTTGATAATAGACGGCAATTCCCAGGCAGAGCAGGAGGGCCGCTGCTTCGCCCAACAGCAGGATGCCCAGGATCCTGAAAACGAGCTGCCTGTTCAGACCAACATCTCCTAGTTGAACAAAGTCTCGATCTCATTCACGTGGAATCCAACGGCGAACACCACCAGCCGGTCACTGCCTTTCAGCACCGCGTCGCCCTTGGGGATGATGATCTCATTGCCCCGCTTGATGGCCCCGATGATGATCCCCTCCGGCAGAACCAGCTTGCTGATCGGCTTACCCACCATCCGGCTGTTCGGGCTCAGGATCAGCTCGAGCACCTCCGCCTTGTCGTTCAGCAAGAGCACCAGGGAAAGGAGGCGGCCGCCGCGGATGTAACGGAGGATCGCGCTGGCCATGATCAGGCGCGGGCTGATGGCTGCGTCCACTCCCAACTGTTCGACCAGGGAAGTATAATTGGGACGGCTGACCTTGGCGATGACCTGCTTGGCCCCTAACTGCTTAGCCAATAAGGCGACGAGCAGGTTTTCCTCGTCCAGGCCCGTCACCGCCACAAACCCATCGGTTTCCCGGATCCCCTCACGTTTCAGCAAATCGATGTCGGAACCGTCCCCCCGCAGAATGAGGGCGTCCGGCAGGCGTTCGGCCAGGTCCCGGCAGCGCTCGGGATCCTGTTCGATGATCTTTGGTTTCAGCCCCAGGGAGCAGAGCTTCTCCCCCAGGTAGAAGCCGATCCGCCCGCCGCCGAGAATGATCACGTTTGTTGCGCCCTGGTGGCGTTTGTGCTTGAGCCGCGCGGCGAACTTGCCGATGCTGTCCACGTGCCCGATCAAGTATAGGGTGTCACCGGGCATGATCACGTCCGATCCGCCCGGCATAATCATCTGCCCTTTGCGGGAAATGCCCACGATCAAGCAGGATTCCGGGATATCGATGTCCATCACCCGCCGGTTCACGATATGGCGATGCGATTCGTCGATGGTGACGTCGGCCATCTGGACCCGGCCGTCGGCGAACGGTTCGGTGTGCACCGGCAGGGACACTGTCAGCAGCCGGGCGATTTCCAGGGCGGCACTGTAGTCGGGGTTGATGATCAGGTCGAGTCCGAGATCCTCCTTGGGGACCACCAGGTCCCGCACATACACCGGGTCGCGGATGCGGGCCACCGTTTTGGGCACGCCCAGCTTCTTGGCCATGAGGCAGGCGATCATGTTGATCTCGTCGGAGTCGGTCACCGCGGCCACGAGATCGCTCTTCAGGACTTCGGGGAGGGTGAGCACGGAAGCGCTTGAAGCGTTCCCCTTCACGCAGAGCACGTCCATCTGCTGCTCAATCAGAGCCAGCTTGCGCTCGTCGCGGTCGATGACCACGATGTCGTGGTTGTCCGTGTCAAGGCGGCGCGCGATCTCGAGGCCCACTTTTCCGGCTCCGATAATGGTCACCCGCACGCGAAATACCCCTCTCCGCAGAGTTCTCTCTAAATCTATAAGGCTAACGAGGGGAAATAGCAACAAACAGATTTTATCCTTTATGATTGTTTTGAGTCCGCTAGGCATTTGCGCTCTCCCGGTGTCCGCCATACTCAGGTAGGCGGTGCGTAGATGCCCGAAGGTAACTGCAGGACAGGCCGCTTTTTCGGCCCGGCCTTCATCATTGCCCGGAAGACCGGACTCCTGGTGCGGGAAGTGATCGGACTCGAGATGGCCTGGGGAGCGCCCACAGGTTATGGCACGCAACTGACCCTGAACGGTACCTTCGACTTCACCGACCACGGCGGGAAAGTCACTTCGCCCGACGTATCCGGTGCCGTGGCCGCTAAACCATAGTTCAACAGTGGCGGGTATGGGGCCTGAACGGGAGCTTCTCGTCAGGGGGAGGCTCCTGTTGTTCCCCTGGCATCTTCGGTCAGGGTCTGCCGGTAGACTTCATGCACCCGGCCAAAAACGCCCTCCCAAGTCATGGCCTCCAGCAAACCGGAAACCCGCTCGGACCGGGGCGATTCTCCCTGCAGGCAGCGCCGCAGTTGCCGGTCAATGGCGGCCGCAAGTTCGGCCGTGAATCGGGGGAGGTCCGCCGGTTCGGGCTCGTCGGGCCCGAGCAGGCGGGGCAATGGAACCCGCTCCACAACCCCCGTCCGGTCCAACTCCCGCGGTAGCCATGTGTCCATCCCGGGAAGATCGGTCACCACCATTCGGCAACCGCAGGCGATGGATTCCAGCACCACCAGAGGCAAACCCTCGTAGAACGAAGGCAACACGAAAAGGTCGGCGTTCCTGAACACTTCAGCCAGTTCCTCCTGGGGCAGGGCGCCTAAAAAGATGATCCGGTCGCCGTGCCCCGGGGCCTTTTGCTGAATGGCGGCCACTTCTTCCCCTCCCCCGGATCCTGCGACCAGCAGACGCACCTTCAGCCCCCCGGGAGGGTCGAGCCGGTTCACGGCCTCGATCAGCCAGGGCAGGCCCTTGGCTCGGCTTAGCTTGCCGGCGTACACGATGTTCAAGACCTCCCGGTCGCGGGGTCTGGAGCAGGAGGCGGGCGGACGGAAGACGTCGTTCCGGTAGCCGGCGCCAACGAGGACGATGCGTTCGAAAGGCAGAGCGTACAGCGCTGCAATCCTTTCGACTTGGCCGGAGTGCAGGGCCAGAACCCGGTCCACCCCGGAGCAGGCGGGCACGACAAACGGCGCCAGGGCCGGAACCAGTTCCAACTGGCGCAGGTCGGTGCCGTGGCAGGTGCAAACCAGGGGGGTTTCGGGGAACATCACCCGGGCCAGAGCGGTGACCAGCCACAGGTGGTGGCTGTGGATAACATGAGGATTAAAGTCTTTCACCGCTTCGGTTAACGTGTCCTGAAACGCCTGTAGGTAGGCGTCCAGCATGGCCGGGGTGAACTCCGAAAAGCGGGTGCTCTCGTAAGGCATCACGTCGCTCATGCCGGGCACGGGGAAATCGGCGGGAGGCGTCCCGAACCGGACCGTGAAGACCTGCGCCTCTTCCAGGGGGTTGAGCATCGGCGAGGGAGCCCCGGCCGGGATGCCCACCACCACCCGCTGGGCGATGCCGGCCCGGGCCCCCTGGCGTACCAGGGCTTCGAGATAGATCCCGCTGCCGGTCTTGCCTGGTTGCTGCGAAAGCAGGTGCAGGACCCGCAGGGGATCGGCCGGATGGGCGCCCGTACCGGTCAGACGGCGGGCCGGCCGGGTCGGGTGGTGCAAAAGGCGCCAGGCCGGGGTGTCCGGCCGCGGCCAGCGCCCTGTGGGCTGCAAACTCGGTCGGTGAGCGCGGGCGCGGGCCGGATTCCAGGGTTGCCGTTCCAGAGGGACTTCGCTGCCGGGCGGCACCGGCCCGAGCCACAGGTACACCCAGGCCGGCACCGTTTCCCCCGTTTCCTCTAGGACTGCCGGAAACAACTCCCGGCGGTAAAGGTCGCCAGCACCTTCCAGGCGGTCAAGGGCCGCCAGGGTCGGGTCGTCAACTTCATATACCTCGCCGCGCACCGCTTTCCCCGGCTCGCGCACCATCCCGGGGTAGTGCGGGGTCACCGCGTACATTCCGGCTCCGTGGACCAGTGCCGGACCGAGGAAACGCGCCTCCCGCAGGAAGCGGTGGTTGCTCCTTCCCCGCATGAGGGTGCCGTATACGAAGACCGGTGAAGACACGCCCGGAATTTCCTCCCCGCGCATGGCGACTTGGTACTGTCCACTATTGTACACTCTGGGGGCCGCAGGATGGTAGAGTTGGATTGGCGGTGGCGGTGGACCGCCACGCTTGGGAGTTGCGGATTGGGACTAGTTCAAATCATTGAGGTTCACCGGTTGGAAATCCCTCTGAAGCACGCCGTCTACCGAGACCACTACCGGAAAACGGCCCGCGTTGAAGGCGGCGCCAATTCGTCCCTGGCCGTCCAGGGCTAAAATCCCGCCCTGGACCCCCTTCATCTCGGCCAGCCTGCCCAACACCTTGCGGGCCGTTTCCTGTCGGGTGGGCCCCCGCAGCGACCAGTTCATCCACAGATCGGTTAGGCCGTTAAAGGATGTGCTCCTTGATCCAGAGCTGCAGCTCCTGGTTGATGTTGTAGATACCGTCCCGGCCGAGGGTAGCACCCTGTTCGACCAGGGCCTTGAGCAGCAGTTCGTTCGGGGGCTGTTGGTCCAGGTCGTCGCACTTGCTGCCGAAGCGGGTGATGTGGTAGAGGGACAGCCGGGGTTCCCCGAAGGCCACGTCGACCACGAAGGCGTAGCCGGTGCGCCGCTCCATGAAGTTGGCACTCTCGTCTTCCACGCGGAAGTCCCACATCAGCCTCCGTTTGACTTTTTCCATGTCTGGTTTCCCAAACACTTTGCCGCACCCCTCTTTTGCATTGAGTAGCAGTATGCCCATGCACCTATTCTTTTTGCGCGGCCTTTTTCCTCCCCGAAAACTACCGTTGCCCTGACATCCTCCAACCCCAACCACATCGTCCGGTATCGTGCCAAGAGTGAAATCACCGCACACCAGGCAGAGGTCAAAACATGTCCCGCCGGTCCCGTTCGCTTAGCGGCGACCGTGAGTTGTCGTTTTGCGGGGTTGAATGGTCTGTGTCTGGGTGATTGAGCGGCTTCGCCCGGTCCGTCACCAAACAACCCTTTGTTTCTACTGCTGGTTGTTCAGATACGTCTTTTTGCCGTAAATCTCTTGCTGCGCGGCAACGGCAACTGTATAGTCAGGTATCACAGATCAGGGAGGAGGGTGGTTTCGATGTTTGCTCGGCCTCTGCGGAAGCGTTAAGCGCGTCATAGATTCAAGAGAAGGGCTCAAGTAGGCATCTTACCTGTTTTCTCTAATCCGGGCCTATATCCGGGAAAGAGGGAAAGGGCACTTGACAAGGCGGTTGATACTTCGACTGCACACCCTGGCACAGAAACAATTTGGGAGGTGAAAAAAGCGTGTTTAAAAAGATACTGGTGGCTGTTGACGGGTACGCACCTTCCCTGGGCGCGGCCAAGGAAGCTGTGGAGATGGCCGGCCGCGAGGGTGCGGAAGTGGTGGCCCTGCAAGTGACGGAGGAAGTGCCGTTGCTCCAGGCGGAAAAGGAGGCGGAAACGGCCGCTCTAAAGGGGGCCGGGCTTCAACCCTTGACGGGTGAGCCGCTGGGCCTGGTTGCGGCCTTTGGCCGGCAGCGCGGGGTCACTGTCACCACCGTCAAAAAGAGCGGTCCCATTACCGGTGTGATCCTTGATGTGGCGAAGGAAACGAAATCAGACCTCATTGTCGTGGGGGATTCCGGGCGAAAGGGTCTGCAAAAGCTCTATTTCGGAAGTGTGGCCCGGGCCGTTTCAGAGCATGCGCGCTGTCCCGTTCTGATCATAAAGAAGGACACGGTCGACATAACCGAAATGTTGTCCATCTCCGCTGAGGCAGCGGCTGCTCCGGAGGATATGCCGTCCACCGCGGCGCTGGAGCCGGGGGTGCTCCGGAAAAAGATATCTTTTGCCAGCGGTCTCCTGGCACTTTACTCCGTAATGTACTTCGGGGCGGCTCTGTTGACCTCGGCCCCGTACAAGAATACGGCGGCCATCGAGCTGTTCGGGCTGCCGCTCGCCATCTGGGCGGGCTGGACGGCCATAATCGGCGGCGTGGTCATTACCAGGGCTTTCCTGATAAGATTGAATCAAGGGGAGGGCGGAGCGCGTGGATAACCCGATTGCCTTTACCATCGTCATTGCGAGCATTCTGCTCACAATGTATATCAGTTGGGCCAGCCGGCGGCACACGAGAACGACCGCGGCGTTTTACGTCGCCGAAGGGAAGATACCGTGGAGGCTCAACGGCGCCGCCATGCTGGGCGACTATTGCAGCGCCGCCAGTTTTCTGGGAGTCGCGGGCGCGGTGGCCCTGGTCGGCGTTGACGGCTGGTGGCTTGCTCTCGGCTTCTTCGCGGCGTGGATAGTGGTGCTCCTTGTGATTGCCGGACCTTTGAAGAGCACGGGCAAGTACACCGTGGGCGACGTCCTGAGCGCCCGCTTCGGCGGCCGGGAGAGCGGGATCAGGATCGTGGCGATGCTCAGCACCCTGGTGCTGTGCACTCTTTACCTTGTTCCCCAAATGGTCGGTGCCGGGCACCTTTTTAAGCTCCTGCTCGGGTGGGACTACCTGCCCACCGTCCTGGTGACCGGCACATTGATGGCGGTCTACGTGATCGTGGGCGGCATGCGGGGAACGACCTATAACCAGGCTATCCAGGGGATCCTTCTCTTTGGCGCAATGCTGGGCATCCTCATATGGGTCAGCATCTCTCACTTCGGGGGTAACCCACTGGCGATTGTGGAAAGAAGCCAGGAGATGGTTCCGCCGGCGGTCGTGACGAAGGAAGTGGCCGGGACGCTGGCCCAAATGGAAACGGCGGATGCCGCTGCCGCAGTCGCAACCGCCAGAGAGCAGATGCCCGATGCACCCGACGCGATCACTCCGGGAGTCGAGCTGCGGGACCTCGCGAACCAAGCCAGTCTGGTACTGGGGCTCTTTTTGGGGACGCTCGGGCTGCCGCACATCCTGATCCGGTTCTACACTGTGCGGAACGCGCGGGCCGCCCGTAAAAGCGCCGAGTTCACGATCTGGGGGCTCGCTATCTTCTACGCCGCGGTCCTCCTGGTCGGCCTGGCCGCGATGTACGTTATGTACCCCACGCTGGTCCAGCTTTTGGCCGAAGGCCAGCGCGGGAAAGCGACCAACATGGCTGTTCCAATGCTGGGTCAGTTGTTGGGCGGGGAAATAGTCCTGGGCATTATCGCCGCCGGAGCAATGGCGGCCATGCTGAGCACGGCAGTGGGGCTTCTTATTTCGGCTACCACCAGCCTATCCCACGATCTTTACGCTACCGTTCTGCGGCCGCAAAGCACCGACCGGGAACGGGTGCTTTTCGCGAAGACCGGCGCCGGGTTCCTGGCGGCTGTATCGATCGTCCTCGCCCTTTGGCTCCGGGACCAGAACGTCGGCGTGCTCGTCGCGATGTGCTTCGGCATCGCGGCTAGCACTTTTGCGCCGGCTCTGGTCTTCACCGTTTGGTGGACCCGGCTGACCAGGCAGGCGGTCGTGGCCGGGATGGGCGTGGGTTTGGTGCTGTCGCTCGTGCTGACCTTCGCCAAGTTCTTCAACGTGCCCCATCTCCTCGGCGTACCGGTGCTGGTCAACCCGGCGCTCTACAGTGTCCCGGCGGCTATACTGGTTACCGTGCTGGTTGCCTACCTGACGAAAGACACCGGCCGGGCGGATGAGTTTCTGGCCTCGGCCCACGGCAGCTAGTCCAAGGCTGAAGAGGCCGAACGGCGGCCCGGTGCGGCAGGCAAAAAACAACTCGATCCCTCAATAGCGTCCGGCGCCCCCCTTGCCGGACGCCTCTTTTTCTCTCTCCCAAAATCACCGTTGCCGGAAGATGCCGGTTGTGGTAAACTGTAAGCGAAAAGCGCGGTCACGAAGGCCGCTGGTTTCTGATTCTCAGACGGACATCATCAAAAGAAAGCATGCGCAAGACCACGAAGGTTGGCGTCCCAGAAAGGGGCGAGCCGTGGTCTTTTGTTTTTCGGCAGTCGGGGGGAGGTAAAGATTTGCATATTGCGGACGGGGTGCTCAGTGCGCCCGTAGTGGGTGCGGCCGCCGTGGCCGCCGGGGGACTCCTATGGTACTCAGCCCGTGGTTTAAAGGCGGAAGATGTGCCGCGCATCAGCCTCCTGGCCGGCGTTTTTTTCGTTTCGTCTTTGCTCCGGGTGCCCATCAGCGTGACCAGCGTTCACCCCGTGCTGCTGGGGTTGACCGGGGTGTTCCTGCGCCGCCGGGCCCCGCTGGCGGTCTTCCTGGGGCTCCTGCTACAGGCGCTCCTTTTCCAGCACGGCGGGCTGACCACTCTGGGGGCGAATCTTTTGATCATGGGCTTGCCCTCCCTGCTCGTCGGTCTGGCGTTTCCCGCTCTCCGCGGGGTGCCGCCCGCCCTGCGCGGCGCCCTCGGCGGCGGGCTGGCCGTTGTTTTGGCGGTGGCACTGCTAGTGTTTTTTCTGGTCTTAAGCGCCGAATACTATTACAGCGGTCCGTTCTCCCTGGTCTACGTCTTGGCGGCGGCCTACCTGCCAATTCTGCTGATCGAGGCGGCGCTTACCGGATTTGCGGTACGCCTGCTGCAGCAGGTCCGGCCGGAGTTGATCGGGTGCGGGCCGCAGTCTTGAGAAGAAAGCAAGGAGGGATCATTTTGGGAGTAGGGCACATTCACATCCAGGACATTGACGCGCACGCCGGGCTGGATTCCTGGCTGCACCGCTGGGAACCGCGGCTTAAAATCGGCGCCGGCACGGTCTTTGTGGTCGGGGTGGTGTTGCTGGAATCGCTGCCCCTGGTGGCCGCCGCCTTTGGGTTGGCGGTGCTGGCGGTGCTTTCCGCCGGGTTCCCGGTCCGTTTCCTGGCCGGGAGGATGTTGTGGGTTTTGCCTTTCCTGAGTCTGATGTTCATCACCATGGCCCTGGGCAACGGGCTGCCGCCTTCAGCGGCCGGCCTGAATTTCGCTGCTCTAGTTTCCCTGAAGGCCCTGACCGCCCTCACGGTGATGGTCGCCTTGCTGGGTACCCAACCCCTGCAGGCGCTGTTGAGCGCTCTGGCCCACCTGCGCCTCCCCCCGCTACCGGTGACGGCGCTGTTCCTCACCTATCGGTACCTGTTTCTGTTCCGGGATGAACTTCACTCCGCCCAGCGCTCCCTTGCCGCCCGGGCCTTCCGGCCCGGCCTGGACCGGCATTCCCTCCGCGCTTTCGGTGAGTTGACGGGCACAGTGCTCCTGGGGGCGCTGGACCGTTCCGAACGCGTCCACCGCGCCATGTCCGCCCGGGGCTTTGACGGCCGGCTGCACTCCGGCCCGGCGCGAGCGGTGCGGGCCGCCGACCTCGCCAAGGGGCTGGTTTCGGTGGCGGCCGTCATTCTGCTGGTGGTGCTGGACCGGGGGCTGCCCTTTTGAACGCTTTCGAGGTCGCGGACCTCTATTACACCTATCCGGACGGCACTCCCGCCCTCCAGGGAGTGTCCCTGGAGGCGCCGGCCGGGTCCCGGACGGCCCTTCTCGGAGCGAACGGCAGCGGGAAGAGCACTCTCCTCCTGCACCTGAACGGCCTGCTTTCCGCGAGGCGCGGCTCGGTCCGAGTGTTCGGCCGTGAAGTCGGCCCGGACAACCTGCGCGAAATCCGGCGCCGGGTGGGCCTGGTTTTCCAGAACCCCGACGACCAGCTTTTTTCCACTTCGGTGGCGGAGGACGTGGCCTTCGGTCCCCGGAACCTGGGGCTGAATCCCGGAGAGGTCCGGCGGCGGGTGATGTGGGCCCTGGACACCGTGGGCATCACCGCGCTGGCCCGGCGCCCGCCGCACCACCTAAGCCTGGGCCAGAAGAAACGGGCGGCCATCGCCGGGGTGCTGGCCATGGAGCCCGACCTCCTGGTGCTGGATGAACCCACCGCCGGCCTCGACCCGTCCGGCGTGCGCCAGTTGATGGAACTCTTGGCCGTGTTTCACGCCCAGGGCCGGACCATAGTCCTGGCCACCCACGACGTGGACTTGGCGTACGCCTGGGCCGACCGGGTGGCCGTTCTGGCGGACGGCCGGTTGGCAGCCGCTGGTCCCGCCGCCCTGCTGGAGGACGAGGATTTGATACTCTCGGCCGACCTGGAACTACCCGTGCTGCTCAGGGTGTTCCGGAACACCGGTGTCAAACCGCGCGATCCGGTCGAGGCCAACGCGTGGATCCGCCGGCACTGCCGGACGTATGTAGATTGACATTCAAAATCCGGGTGTGATTATGGCCACTCACCCCGGATTCTGTTTTCTTCGGCGGTTCTTGCATTATAATATTCCTCGGAGGCCGAAGCGGCCCTGATAATCAAACACCGGCAAGGAGGTTTTGGACGGTGCGGTTTAAAAGGAAATCTGTTATTGTGACCGGTGCGGCCCGGGGTATCGGCCTGGCCGTCGCGGAGGCATTCGTAAATGAGGGGGCGCTGGTCACAGTGGTCGACAAGGACCGGAAGGGCCGGGAAGTGGCAGACACGCTCGGCCGGATAAGCGGTGCTCTGTTCGTCGGTACCGACGTGTCCAAGCCCTTCGAGGTGGACGATGCCGTCCGCATGGCCGTCGAAACCTTCGGCGGCGTCGACATCCTGGTGAATAACGCCGCCGTCAGCGTTCCCGGGAGTGTCCTGGCCGTCTCGCCGAACGACTGGCGCCAAGTGCTGGATGTGAACCTGACCGGAGCCTACCTGTTTTCCCGGGCCTGCGTGCCGGAAATGGAACAGCGTGGGGGCGGGGTCATCATCAACATCGTGTCGGCTCAGGGGCTGGCCGCCGAACAGGGCAACGCCGCCTACATCGCCTCCAAAGGGGGGCTGATCGCCCTGACGAAAAGCATGGCTCTCGACCTGGCGTCCCTCAACATCAGGGTGAACGCGCTCTGTCCCGGAGCGATCGCCACCGAGAAGGTGGAAGAAACCCTGGCCGGTTACCCTGACCCGGAGAAGGCCCGCCGGGACTGGGCCGACCTGCACGCGCTCCGGCGGCTCGGAAGGCCGGAGGAGGTAGCCGCGGCCGTGCTTTTCCTGGCCAGTGCGGAAGCCTCGTTCATCACCGGGGCCGTGCTGCCGGTGGACGGCGGGATGCTCGCGTCCTTCGGGATGGCCGGCCGTCCGGTCGAGTAGAGGCGAATGTGTGCCCGGCACGGGTGCTGATTTGGAAAGCTGCTGCGGGTGAAGCGTCACGAGCCCGTTAGCCGCAAGGCGGGCCGGCCGGCGGGAAAGACGGCGGGTGCGGTCAACCGGTGCCGCTGCGGCAGGCGGGACAGTCCGGGTTTTTGGTGTAGGTGAATTCATCCCACGTCGCCGGGACGGCGTCCCAGACCAGGAGTCTCCCGACCAGCAGCCGACCGATGCCGGCGAGGTATTTGAGGGCCTCGGTGGCCTGGAGGCAGCCGATCATCCCGGCGACCGGACCGAGAATCCCGGCCGGCGGCGGTGTCGGGTTGCCGGTGGTTTCCGCGCCGAACAGGCAGTGCCAGCAGGGTCCTGAAGGCAGCAGGGTGGTGACGTGCCCGTAGTACTCGCTCACGGCGCCGTGCACCCACGGCCGGGACAGCTTCAGGCAGGTTTGATTCAGCAATCTCCTGGTTTCCAGGTTGTCGGTGCAGTCCAAGACCAGGTCGTAACCGTTGACCAGCCGCGCCGCGTTGTCCGCTTCCAGGCGGGTGCGGTGGAGCGCCACCTCGACCTGCGGGTTCAAGGCCCGCAGGCGCCGGGCGGCGACGTCGGCTTTGGCCTTGCCGAGATCGTCCGTGCCGTAGAGCACCTGCCGCTGCAGGTTGGTGATCTCCACCCGGTCATCTTCTATGATTGCGAGGCGGCCCACGCCGGCCGCCGCCAGGTAAAACAGTACGGCCGAGCCCAGGCCCCCCGCGCCTACCACCAGCACCCCGGACTCGGCCAGGCGTTGCTGCGTCTCCAGGGTCCAGCCCGGGAGGCTCAAGTTGCGGGCGTACCGTTCCTTCACGGCCCTCAGCCTCCCGCGACGGGTGGAAACACGGCCACCCGGTCCCCATGGGCGAGTACGCGTTCCGGTCCGGCGTGACGATTGTTCACCATTATGATTTTCACCTGGTCGAGCGGCACCCCGGCCTGCTCCAAAAGACCGGCGACGGACGTACCTGGTTCGGCTTGGTACAGGGTGCCCTCGCCCAGCGGCTGGGCCGGAAGGTACTTGCGCAGGGTGGCGTATACCCGCAATTCTACCTCCAAGCAACTCACTCCCTCAAAAAGGGGGACAGTCCCCTATTTTACCTTCTTTGATTTTCCACTTCCGGATTTTCCGCCTCCATGGAAAACGGGTGAGGCCCCAAGACGGGGAGGACCCCACCCGTTCCCGGTTTCCCCGATCCGGTTTTATTAGAAGTTGAACACCTCGTCCAGTTCCTTGTCCGGAACGTCGAAGGTAACGCCGTGGGGTGCCAGCTTCTCGTATTTCATGTACTCCGGCAGGCGGTCGTGGGCTTTCGTGAACCCCGCCGCCTCGTTAAAGACCCGCTCGGTCTTCAGGATTTCCTTCCCGTAGTTGACTACGTCCTCCACCGTCAGGTTCACGCCGTACTGAGCGTTGATCATGTCCACGACGCTGGGGAGGGCGTAGTCGATGTCGAGAAGCGGAAAGGCGGTGAACAGGCAGAGCCCGGTGGCGTCCACGGCGGCAGTGGCGATCTGCAGGTTCCGGGACAGTTCGACCTGCCCCGCGGGCGACAGCGGATCAACAAAACCGCCCACCTTGAGAATGTTGGCGGCCACCGCATAACCGGCTGTGTGGTCACCGCCCATGGTGCTGGTGGCGTAGGTCACTCCGATGCCCTTCACCGCCCGGGGATCGTAGGCCGGCAGGCCCTGACCCTTCACGGTCGGCACCCGGGTCAGCCCGAAAAGCCTCCCCGCCGCCGCCGCTCCTCCGCCCAGGATACGGCCCAGCGGGGTGCCGTTGCGGACCTCGCGGTCAAGCAGGTTGATCGCGGCCTCACCGTCGCCGAAGGCCAGCACGCCGGCCTCCATCAGCACGCCCAGGGTCACGCCGGTTTCAATGGTGTCCAGGCCGACGTCGTTGCACAGGCGGTTCAGCATGGCGATCTGGTCCAGGTCGGCGATGCCGCAGTTGGGGCCGAGCGCCCAGGTACTCTCGTATTCGACCGGGGCGCAAAGGACCTCACCCTTTTCATCGGGGATGACGTTCGAACAGCGGATCACACAGCCCGGGTGGCAGGCGTGGCCGGTCCGGCCCTTGCCCCCGCGCTGCTGCACCAATTCCGCCAAGGCCTCCCCGCTGCACCGGGCGGCCGCTTCGAACCGGCCGCTGGAGAAATTGCGGGTGGGCAAGCCCCCGGCTTCGTTCAGGATGTTGATCAGTACGGCTGTGCCGTAGGTGGGCAGGGCGCTGTTGGTTACGGGGTGTTCGGCGATGGCCTGGGCGAGTTTCCGGGCGGCTTCTTTAAACTTCTCACGATCCTTGACCGGTACGTCGAAAGTCTTGTCGGTCCGCACCACGATTGCTTTCAACCCCTTGGCACCCATGACGGCTCCCAACCCGCCCCTGCCGGCATAACGGCCGGGATGGCCTTCGCCGTCGTTGGTCGAAACGCCGGCCAACACCATACGCATTTCCCCGGCCGGGCCGATGCTGATCACCCCGGATTTGGTGCCGTAACGTTTCCACAGCTCCTCGTTCAGCTGGTAGCACCCCATCCCGGCCAGGTTCCCCGCCGGCACCAGTTCGGCCTTGTTCTCATCGATCACCAGGAGGTGGAAGCCCTCTCCGGTAGGCCGGCCCTCGACCACGATCGCCCGTATGTCCAGGCTGGCCAGCTTCTGAGCGGTAATGCCGCCGGCGTTCGACTCCTTGATGGTGCCGGTGAGCGGCGACTTGGCTCCGACCGACAGGCGTCCGGAGCAGGGAGCGGTAGTGCCGGACAGCAGCCCGGGGGCGATGACCAGCTTGTTGTTTTCCCCCAGTGCGTGGGCGCCCGGCGGAACTTCGTCGGCGACCAGGGCCGAAGTCAGGGCCCGGCCCCCGAACAACAGGTACCTTTCGGGTAGGTCTTCATACCGGACGGTCAGTTCGCTCATGTTCACCCGCAGGATCTTGCCCATCGTTACGAACCCCCCCTTTGTGAAATGCTATCAACTGATTAAACAATATCATAATTGGACAGACAGTCAACAATCATCTCGGTTCCAAAGGTGACTCGGCTGCCCCCGGCGCCGGTACTCCGCCGGCGGGGGCAGCCACCCGGCACATCGCTCGGCCGGATCGTCCGCGGCGGCGGCAAAGAGGGAAACCGGCGGGGTACCCACAGACCGGGACAAAAAAACAGCCCCGGCTTATTCCGCCGGGGCTTGGGCAAAAAACCATATTGTGCGGTCCAGAGGTTAGAACATACTTGCCGGGCCGTAGGGCCAGGTGCGCATCCCGCCCTCCACCGATCTTACCTTGGTGAACCCTGCGCCGCGCAGCAGGCGGTAGGCCTCGTAGCTGCGGACGCCGATGTCACAGATGGTGATGATCTCCTTGTTCCGTGGAACCTCTTCCACCCGCTGGCGCAGCTCGCTCAGGGTGACCAGCATCCGGCGCGGATCGTCGATTTTACGGTATTTGGCCTCCTTCTCCAGACGTACATCCAGGAGCACGAAGTCCTCGTTCGCATCCAGTTTGGCCTTCAGCTCATCGGCGCCGATGGTCTCCACGATGCCTTCCAGCTTATTGATCAGAGCGTTCGCCGTGTGCTGCAGCGGATCAACCGGTGTGTTGAACGGCGGCGCGTAACCCAGGTCCAGTTCGGTGAGATCGTTCACCGTACCACCGAAATGCAGCACGGCCGCGGCTACGTCAATCCGCTTCACCACCTCGCCCGGGCCGATGCCCTGCACGCCCAGAAGGCGCCCGGATTCCCCGTCGGCGACCACTTTCAGAATAACCATACCGCTGCCGGGGTGGTAGTGGGTCCGGTCCCGCTGGGGAGCGAGGCCGGCCACTACTTGGCGGCCCAGCTTTCGGGCCTGTTCTTCGGTCAACCCGGTGCGGCCGGCGTTGAAACTGCCTGCCTGCAGAACGGCCGTACCGAGTACGCCTCGGTAGATGCTGGGGCGCCCGGCCAGGTTGTCGGCCACCACGCGACCCTGGCGGTTTGCCGCGGAGGCAAAGGGTGAATAGACCTTCTCGCCCGTGAGCCGGTGGGTGGTTTCCACACAGTCACCGCAGGCGTAGATGTCCGGATCGCTGGTACGGCAATGTTGATCGATGGCAATGGCGCCGGTCCGGCCAATGGCCAGACCAGCCTCTCTGGCTAATTTGACGTTGGGGCGCACCCCCACCGCCACGATCACCAATTCGGCATCATATGCGCCCCGGTCGGTGTGCACCCGGCGAACCCGGCCCTGGTCGTCGCCTTCCAGCCGGATGACCCGCTCCCCGGTCCGGAACTCGATGCCGTGCGCGGCGGCGAGACGTTCTTCAAGCAAACGCGCCATATCGGAATCAAAGGTCAACGGAAGGATACGCTCCTGGAATTCGATCACCGTGGTCAGGAGCTTCAAGTTGGCCAACGCGCCAGCCAGTTCGATGCCGATGAAACCGGCGCCCACCACCACGGCTTCCTGCACATTCCTTGTTTCCAGGTATTCCTTGACGGCCTGGGCGTCACCCGGATCCCGGAACTTAAACACGCCCGCGAGGTCCGTCCCCTCGATCCGGGGCATAACCGATTCCGCGCCGGTGGCCAGGACCAGCCGGTCGTAACCCAGTGTTTCTTCTTGGCCGGTCTCCAGGTTTCTGAGCCGCACTTCCTTGCGTACCCGGTCAATGGCCGTGGCTTCCGTCCGGGTCAGGAAGTTCAAACCCCGTTCGTTGCGGAAGTATTCCGCATCCCGCGGCAACCCGTAGCCGGTGCTGAAGAGTTCCCGGAAATGACCCACCTGATCGTCGATGTAAAACGGCATCCCGCAGCCCGCATACGAGATGTAGCGACCCTTGTCCACCACGGTGATCTCCGCGTCCGGCAATAAGCGCCGGGCCCGGGCCGCAACCTTGGGGCCGGCCGCCACGCCCCCGATGATCAGAATCCGATCCTCAGCCATTGTCCCATCATCCTCATCCGTTAATAGTCGGCGTCTGGTTCCAAATGCGCTGGAAAACAATCTTTTCGCGAAAACGCTTTCGTTTTCAGACAACTGCTCACCAACTGTTGATTATACGTTTAACCCCACGCCCAGTCAAGCCGAAAGAACCTGTTGCTAGAACACTCCTGCTACCAGCTGTACATCCTGCGCCGATAGTGTTCCGGCATAATAGACCTTGGGGAGGGGGAGTCTGATGGCCGATGAAATCAGCCTGCGGCGGGCGGCGAGGCATCTTGGGGGCGGATGCCGGTGGAGGCGGGGAAAATCCCGAACGTTCCCGTGCAGGGGCGTGGTTTTTAACCCGCATTACTGACGGGAACCGCGACCGGAGTGCGTAGCTGAGGCCGGCTACCCCAGGATGTCCAAGACGACCTGTTTCATTTCCTCTTTCCCGACCACCCGCGTGTGCAGAACGGGCTTTTTGTCCAGGTCGCGCAGCCCTGAGGGGATCTCGAGGCCGGTGAAGGCGGCCAGCGCCTCCAAGAGCTCGAACTCGTTCCTACCCGCGACCGCGTCCCGCCCCAGCAGGGAGCGGGCCACCGCCTGGTTGAACTTGAAGGGACTCGCGGTGGACACCACGATCGCCGGGGTATGGTCGCCCGTGGCAGCTCGGTACTTGTTCAGAACGGCTTTGCCCACCGCTGTGTGGGTGTCGATTAGGTAGTGGTGTTCCTGCCAGGTGGACGCTATTTCGGCCTCGGTTTCGTCCTCGTCCGCGAAATCCGACCAGAAATGGTGAGCGACCTGCTCCCGGGTGCGTGGATCAACCTGGTAGCGTCCCGTCTCCCGCAGCTCAGCCATCCAGCGATCGACCTGCGGGGCGTTTCTGCCGGTCAATTCGTAAAGCAGCCGTTCCAGGTTGCTGGAGATCAGGATGTCCATGGACGGCGAAATAGTCCGGTAAAAGGTTCGGTTCCGGTCGTAGGTGCCGGTGCGGATAAAGTCGGTGAGCACGTTGTTCCGGTTCGCCGCGCAGATCAGCCGGTTGACCGGCAATCCCATGCACCGGGCGTAAAAGCTGGCCAGGATGTTGCCGAAATTGCCGGTGGGCACCACGAAGTTCACGGCTTGCCCGGGGCTGATGGCCTCCCGGTCTTGCAGGTCGAGGTAGGCCGAAAAGTAGTATACGATCTGGGGAACCAGCCGACCCCAGTTGATTGAGTTGGCCGAAGAAAACCGGTGGCCGCGCTGCTGCAGGGCATCGTTGACCGACGGGTCGGTGAACAGGGCCTTCACGCCGCTCTGGGTGTCGTCGAAGTTGCCCCGCACGGCCACCACGTGTACGTTGCCCCCCTCCTGGGTTACCATTTGCAGGCGTTGTATCTCACTCACGCCCGCGGCCGGGAAGAAGACGATGATCCGCGTCCCGGTCACGTCCCGGAACCCCTCCAGGGCAGCCTTGCCGGTGTCCCCAGAGGTGGCGACCAGAATGACGATTTCGGCGGTTTCGCCCGTGCTGGCTACCGCCTTCATGAGCAGGTAAGGGAGGATTTGCAGAGCCATGTCCTTGAAGGCGTACGTGGGTCCGTGCCAGAGTTCCAGGAAGTGCAGGTTCGGGGCCACGGTGCGGACCGGAGCAACATCGGGGTTGTCGAACTTCCCCGCGTTGTAGGCCCGTGTCACGCTCTCACTAATCTCGCCCGGGCTGAAGTCGGTCAGGAACAGTTCCAGGATGCGGGCCGCCCGCTGCTGGTAGTCCGCCGCGGCCGCTCCGGTTAACTGATCGGGGGACAGCACCGGCAGGCACTCAGGGACGAAAAGCCCCCCGTCGGGCGCGATGCCCAGCTTTAGGGCCTCGGAGACCGTCACGGGCCGGGTGCGGCCCCTGGTGCTCTCATACAGCATATGTTATTATCCTCCTGTGCCGGGTTCCGTTCGTTTCAGAACACAACTTCATTAAACAACATGTCGCCTGGTTCGTAAAGTTAAAATCGCCAAATTTTCAGGCAGGAATCTGTGATACCGGCGTCGAAAAACCTTAAGCAACACAAGGGGGTGCCCAATATTTTCCTATGTTGTTCCACAAGCTTAGGGCTTGTGGAATTCTTTTGGTGCGCCCGGCGGGAGCTGCGGGAGGCTTCCAGGTGTTCCCGGTAAAGACTATAAAGAGGAAATGGGCTTCCGAAACGAGAATACCTTGGATCGAAAGCAGATTTTGTTGTGGGTGATGCCGTTGGATGGATCGGCGGTTACGCCGACTTAAATTCGCTGATCAGGCGCTCAAAGATCTTGCTCACCGGTAGGATATCCTTGATCTTGTACACGTTTTTGCCGGCGAAGACAATGCCCTGGTCGATCAGTCCGATCCGGCTGTTTTCCAGAGCCTGGATGATACAGTACTCCTTGGAGCAGACTTTGAGGCACTTCTTGCATTCCACCGGTTTCAGCATGGCGCCGCCCTGTTCGATCAGGCTGGTGAAAGTGTTGCGTAGCGCCCGGCCGGGCATGCCCACCGGGCTCTTGATGACGATGACGTCATCGGCGTTGGCCTTAAGGTAGTGCTGTTTGAAGGCGTCCGAGACGGCGCACTCGGTACTCAACACAAAACGGGTGGCCATCTGCACCCCATCTGCCCCCATCCTGACCATGTCCGCGATGTCCCGCCCGCTGATGATGCCTCCCGCGGCAATCACCGGTATATTCACTGCGGAACGGATCTCGGGCAGGATTTCCGCGGTCGACCGCTCGGTACCTAGGTGCCCCCCGGCGTCCCCGCTCTCGGCGACCACCGCCGCGGCCCCTAGTTTTTCGGCCATTTTAGCCAACCGGGCGGAGGAGACGATGGACACTATCGGTACCCGGCCTTCCCGGCCCCAGTCAAAAACATCCCGGGAAAAACCGGCCCCCGTGAAAATAACGTCGATTTTTTCCTTTATTGAGGCAGCGATCAGATCGGCGAAGTTCCGGATGGCATACATCACGTTCACCCCGATGATGCCCCGGGTCATGCTCCTGGTCTTGCGGATCTCCGCGATCAACTCGTCGACGGTCATGCCGGTGGCGCCGATGATCCCGATCCCGCCGGCGTTGGCCACGGCCGAAACGAGAGGGGCGGTCGAGACCTTGTAGGCCATTCCGCCCTGGATGATCGGATAACGCGGGATCAAATCGCCGATCTTAAGGGTTGGGAAATTCAAATCATGTTCCTCCAAAATTCGGGTCTAGACCAATTAAAGCAGATGAAGAGCCATTTGGCAAATGTTTTCTTGAATCCAAGTGTATTCTTCGTCGGCTGCCGAAATTGATGCGTTCCGGTCCAACACGAACTACACTAAGAATTTGCCGCGCTTTCACTAATTCCTTCTTGGGACCTTGTTTATCCAACACATTATCAGGAGGCAGGAGTTCGGGCCGAAGCGGCGAAAACTGTGTTTGTTCCCCAACCGCGACAACCGGCCGGGGTGGTGGGAAGATGATCAAGAGTCCAGTGCCCTGCCGCCTGTTATGTTCCGAGTGCCTGGCCACCTTTCCGGCCGAGGTCATGGAGATGACCGGAACCGGGGGCTGGCTGGAAAGCGATCTCTGTTACCAGTCCCACGGCACTTTCCCCTACCCTTACCTTGTGGCCGTCTGTCCCTGCTGCGGTTGGGCGGCGTACATCCGGGACTTTGAAAAGCTGGCCTATCTGCCGCGCTATTCGGGCGGCATAATGGCCAAAGCGCTTCGCGATTACCTGCGTGAGGACCGTCTGCGCTTTCCCGGTTCAAAGAAGTACTCCCTGGCGGCGGCGTCCTATGCCCGTGCGGGTGCGCCGCCGGTATTTATCGGGGACCTCCACCTGCGTGCGGTGTGGTGCGCCCGCCAAGAGCGCAGCCCGGAGGTGGAAGACCACCATCTGGAAGCGGCCCTGCTCTGGTTTGAAAGGGCCCAGGCTGGGGGGCTTTCGGGTTTTGAGGCGGCCCGGGCGGCCTATCTGCTGGGGGAACTGAACCGGAGGCTTTCACGGTTTGACGAGGCGGTGCGCTGGTTCAACCGGGTCGATCCCGCCCCGGTCTGGCTGCGGTCCTGGGCCGAAAGGATGTGCCTCCTGGCCCGGGAGAAAAACTTCGTGCTCCAGGTGCTGTAAGAATCAGGCGCCCCGAGTTTTTTCCCACTTTTAGAGGAATTTTGTGCAAGTTGTCGAAGTAGTTCACCGGCATCCGGGCCAAGGAGTGCTTTAGCTTGATCCATCTCTTTAACGTTTCCAAGGTCTATCCCAACGGTACCGTGGCCGTTTTCGATATCAACCTGAGAATCAACAAGGGCGAATTCGTGTTTCTGGTCGGCCCCAGCGGGGCTGGCAAATCGACGCTGACCAGGCTGATCTTCCGGGAACAACTCCCGACTTCCGGCCAGATTTACTTCCGGGAACGTAACGTTCTGCGCTTGCGGCAGCGGGAACTGCTGGCGCTGAGGCGTCAGATCGGGATGGTGTTCCAGGACTTCCGGCTGCTGCCCCGGAAAACGGTGTTTGAAAACGTGGCCTTTGCGCTGGAGGTGCTCGGCCGGTCGCGGCGAGTGATCCGGGAACAGGTACCGCTAGCGTTGGCTCAGGTGGGCCTGACGGGGAAAGAGGACGCTTTTCCCGCCGAACTGTCGGGCGGGGAACAGCAACGGGTGGGCGTGGCCCGCGCGATTGTCAAGAAACCGCTGCTGATCCTGGCGGACGAACCCACCGGCAACCTGGATCCGGACACCTCTTGGGAACTAATGGAGCTTTTCGAGCGCGTCAACCGTGACGGCACCACCGTGGTGATCGCCACCCACGCCTGGGACATTGTGAACCGGATGCGCAAACGGGTGGTGGCGCTCGAAAACGGTCGTCTGGTACGGGACGAAGAGCAGGGGAGTTACAGCCATGGGGCTTAACTCCCTGTGGTACTGCCTTCGTCAGACTTTTGTATCCCTGAACCGGAATTGCTGGCTTGGGGTGGCGTCCACGGCGATGATCGCGGTCACCCTGGTGATCCTGGGTACATTTCTCCTGGTGGCGGTGAACGCCGGCCACTTCATGCGGAGCATCGAGTCCACCGTGGAAATCAACGTGTTTCTGGAGGATGGGGCCGATGTCCGGGATCTCCGGCAGCGGTTGGACGGTCTGCAGGGGGTGGAGCAATACACCTTTGTGTCCAAGGAGCAGGCGCTGCGGGAACTGAAGAAGTCGTTCGGCGAGAAAAGCGACCTGCTGGCCGGTTTCGAGGGCGAGAACAACCCCCTCCCCGATAGTTTCCGGGTGAAAGCCCAGGAGGCCGGGCTGGTGCCGGCACTGGCGCACCAGATCTCCTTTTTCCCGGGCGTGAATAAGGTCCGTTACGGTGAGGAGTATGTCGAACGATTGGTCGAAGTCGTGCGCTGGGTCAATGTGATCGCACTGGGTGCGGTAATTCTACTGGCCGCCGCCGCTGTGTTCCTGATTGTAACCACCATCCGCCTGTCGCTGGTGGCGCGGGAGGATGAGGTCGGCATCATGAAATACCTCGGGGCGAGCAACTGGTTCGTCCGCTCCCCGTTTATGATGGAGGGGATGTTCGTCGGCTTGGCCGGCGCGCTGATTGCGGTGACGGTGTTGGGGTGGGCTTATTACTGTCTGCTGGTCGAGCTGCAAGGGGTGGACCTGATCTTTTTCCTGCGGCCGGTCACCGACCGGGAGACGCTGGGACCCCTTTTCCTCGGGCTTCTGGGCCTGGGGGTCCTGATGGGGGGCGTTGGCAGCTGGATTTCCCTGCGGAAATTCCTGCGGGTTTAGCAATAAGCGGCCTTGAGCCGTGACCTTCAGCAACCGATAGAAAAAGTGACCGATCCGTGTTTCCGGAAGGAGGCTCCCGGTTTTGCGCCGTTCCTGGATCACCGCCGGATTGATCGCGGTCCTGCTCCTCGTCTTCGCCGGTTCGTATACGCTGGCCTACGGCGGGTTGGAGCAGCAGTTGGAGCAGACGCGGCGGCAACTTGAATCGGCCCGGCAGCGGACCGAATCGGTCCGTGGCGAGGTGCGCCACTTCACCCGGGAGATCGCGGTCATCGACAATTCAATTAAGGGCCGGTTGTTGCGGATTGATCAGTTGACCGCCCTGCTGCACGAGGTGACGGCGCGCTTGAAGGAAGCCGAGAGCGAACTTGCCGACGCCGAGGCCCGGCTGCAGGAGATGAATGCGCTGTTTGCGGCCCGGGTCCGCAGCGCCTACGAAAACGGGAACATCACCTACCTGGAGGTGTTGTTGGGTGCCCAAAGTTTCAACGAATTCGTTACCCGGGTCGAGTTCTTAAAGGAGATCCTGGCCCGGGACGTGGCCCTAATCGAGCAGATTGAAGAGGAACGGCTGGCGATTGAACGCCAGAAAGAGGCCATCGAGGAGCGGCGGGCGCAGGTGCAGTCCCTGCGTTCCGAGCAGGAAGCGGCCTACCGGTCCCTTTTGAACGAGCAGCGGGAGAAAGAATCCCTGCTCGCCGTCGCCCGCGGCAACCTGGCGCAGTTCGAGGCCGAAGTAGACAAGCTGGAACGCGAAGAACAGGAGATCTTGCGCCAGATCGCCCTGCAGCGGGCGGGTAAGGATGTTCTGCATACCGGCAAGTTCGCCTGGCCGGTTCCAAACTATACCCGGGTGTCCTCGGACTTCGGCTGGCGCCGGCACCCGATCCTGGGAGTGCAGCGGTTCCACGACGGCATCGACATCCCGGCGCCCTACGGGGCGGCGGTGGTGGCGGGGGGCACCGGGCGGGTCCTTTACGTGGGTACCCTCCGGGGTTACGGCAACGTGATCGTGCTCGACCACGGCGGGGGCGTGACCACGCTCTACGCCCATCTGTCTACCATGGGGGTCAGCGAGGGCCAAATAGTGGCCCAAGGCGAAACTATCGCTCGGGTCGGCAGCACCGGCCTTTCCACCGGACCACACCTCCACTTTACCGTTCGGGAGCACGGAGAGGTTGTCAGTCCCTGGAATTATCTCCGGTAAACGGTTTACCGGCTAAAGTCACCGCGGGGCCGCCTCGGGGCGGCCCTTAGTCTTGCGCGGTTGTAATTTGGGACGGGCTAAGATAGTATAATAGCGTACCTAACCCTATGCTACGGTGGTGTTTTATATTGCCTCGCCGGCAGTCGATGCGTTGGTTCTTTTACGGGATGGGGTCACTCCTGGTCGGGGCGGTCATCGTCCTGAACTTCGCGGTGTTTACCAACTTCAAACAACTGGGCAACCTGGTCCAGGTGGTTCGCCTGGTGCACGCCGAGTACCTGGAGGCGATGGACAGCGAGCGGATGATTGAAGGCGCCATCCGCGGCGTGGTGGAGGCCCTGGACGACCCGTATTCGGTATACCTGGAGCCGGAAACCTACGCCCGGTTTATGGAACAGGTGAAGGGCTCCTTCGGCGGCATCGGGATCCTGGTCGGGTACCGTGACGAAGGGCTGACCGTGGTCCGCCCGTACGAGGGCACCCCCGCGGCCGAGGCCGGGCTTCGGGCCGGAGATGTGATCCTGGCCGTGGACGGCAAGGATACCCGGGATATGGACCTGGAAACCGCGGTGATGCTGATGCGCGGCGAGGTGGGCACTCAGGTGCGGCTTACGATTCGGCGGGACAGTAGCGGGGAACCGCTGGAGTTTATGGTGGTCCGGCGGCAGATCCAGGTTCCGACGGTGGAGGGGGAACTCAAGGACGGTGGGATCGGCTATGTGGTCATCAGTCAGTTCACCGAAAAGACGGGCGGTGAGTTGGCCTACCTGTTGAACAGCTTTGAGAGCGGCCTGCGCGGCCTGATCCTGGACCTGCGTGACAACCCGGGCGGTGACCTGATGGCGGCGGTCGAGGTGGCCGACCTCTTCCTGGGCACCGGCCCGATCGTGCACATCGACTACCGTACCGGCGAAGACGAGACTTACTACGCTGAAAAACACCGTCTGGAAGTGCCGCTGGTGGTGCTGATCAACCGGACCACGGCCAGCGCCGCCGAAATTGTGGCTGGCGCGGTCAAAGATACGAAATCCGGCATCCTGATCGGCACCCAGACTTACGGCAAAGGGGTGGTACAAAACGTATTCCCGCTCCGGAACGGGGCCGGCCTGAAACTGACCACGGCCCGCTACCTGACGCCTTTGGGTTACGACCTGAACCGGAAGGGGATCAAGCCCCATATCGAGGTGGAGGATTCGGCCGATTTCGAGTCCGATCCGCAGCTTGAGAAAGCCCTGGAAATCCTGAAAGCGGGGCTAAAATAAGATGGCTCCTGGGGGTTTCCCCTTTGAATGGGCGTTGGGGGCCGTGTTCACCTCGGTGGTGCACGCCCTGTTCCACCCCCTGTTCTGGCTGGTCATCGTGCTGGTTGCTTTTCAGTACCGGCGCATCGCCCAGTTACGGGCCGGTTTCTTTGGGGCCCGCGGCAACTCTATCCTGGCCGACACCCTGACCGCCACCGCCTACGGGTTCGGCGGCGGGCTGATTGGCGGTTACCTCATCTTCCTGACCGGAATAACCATTCACGGTTCCGGGCTGTTTTACCTCCTGCCGGTAGCCATACTGCTCATGCTGGTCAATCCGCGCCTGCTCTGTTTCGCTTACGGCGGCGGGGTGCTGGCCGTCAGCAACCTGCTGTTCGGTTTCCCGGATATCAGTATTCCCACCGTGATGGCCTTGGTGGCCATCCTCCACTTTGTCGAGAGCATATTGATCCTGGCCAGCGGGCACCTGGGTGCGGTGCCCGCCTACATCCGCCTCCCCGGAGGACGGATAGTCGGGGGCTTCACCCTGCAAAAGTTCTGGCCGATCCCGATTGTCGCCCTGACCATCGTTACGGGTACCATGGCCCCCGGAATGGAACTGGTGGCGATGCCCGAATGGTGGCCGCTGATCAAACCGGACTTGCCGTTTGGCACTGGCACTGGCACCGTGGTCTTCGCCATGATGACCCTGGTGGCCGGCCTGGGCTACGCGGACATTGCCACCTCCCGCCTACCCGCCGACAAGACCCGGATCAGCGCCCTATACCTGGCCGGCTACAGCGTCACGCTGTTCGTCCTGGCCGTACTGGCCCTGTCCGGAGGCGGGGCCGCTTGGCTGGCGGCCCTTTTCGCCCCGCTTGGTCACGAACTCATTATTCACATCAGCAAACACATGGAACTGCACAGCCGCCCCCTGTTTGTACCCCATCCGGCCGGGTTGATGGTCCTGGACGTTTTGCCGCACTCGCCCGCCTGGCGGGCGGGTATCAGGTCCGGGGACGTCATCGTGGAGATCAACGGCTTCCGGGTGCACACCCGCGCCGATATGCACCCGGCCCTGGTGCAACCCGGGCTCAAGGAAGTCGGGTACCTGCGGCGGGGAACCCACTTCCGGCGGGAGAACGTGCGGCTTTCCGCGGGAGAGTTGTTCGGGGTGATGCCGGTGCCCGAAGGTACCGAGCGGGTCTACCTGGAACTGGACGGCACGCCGCCGGTCAAGCGCTGGCTGGAACGCTGGCGGGGCGTATGATTGACCGGCGGAATGAGTACGGTTACTGTAGTGGCCCTTGGTTCACAATACCGGTTTTTGTTGGGCTTGAACGGCGGCCGGGTTGAAAGGCACCGTTTCAGCCTGCAGCCGGGGCGGATTGACAGTAAGGAGGCACAAAAAATATAATTCTTCGTAGTATCATCCTTCTTGACACGGGGGCGTGAACACGGAATGTGTGAAGCAAACGCATATCTTTTGACTACGGACGGCGAGGAACTGATCCTGGAATCGGTGGACCGGGTGGTGCCGCATGAGGACGGGCTCCTGCTGGAGGACATTTTCGGCCGGCGCAAGATTATCAACGCCCGGATTCGTGAACTGGCCCTGGTGGATCACAAGATCATCCTGGAGCGCGGGTAGCGGTCTTTGCCGGAACCGTCGTGGAGGTGAGGGATCCTGTGCTGGAATTGCGCTCCGGACAGCTGAGCCTGGAAGACCTTGATGGGCCACAGGCGCTGGAAGACCTGCGGGAAATGATGTCCGACTGCCGGGAGTGCGGCCTGCACGCGGGCCGGACAAACTTGGTATTCGGGGAAGGCCACCCCCGGGCGCGGCTGATGTTGATCGGCGAAGGGCCCGGGGCCGAGGAGGACCGCCTGGGGCGGCCCTTTGTCGGTGCCGCCGGCCGACTCCTGGACCGGATCCTGGACGCCGCCGGACTTGCGCGCACCGAGGTGTACATTGCCAACGTGGTCAAGTGCCGGCCTCCCGGCAACCGGGTGCCCAACCGGGAAGAGGCGCAAGCCTGCCTCCGTTGGCTCCGGAAGCAGTTTTCCCTGATCGGACCCCCGCTGGTGGTTATCCTGGGCAGTACCGCGCTGAAAAACCTGATCGATCCCGGAGCTTCCATCACGGCCTGGCGGGGGCAGTGGATTGTCCGGGGCCGCGTGCGTTTCATGCCCACCTACCATCCCGCGGCGCTCCTCCGGGACCCGGGCAAGAAACGCGACGTGTGGCGTGATTTCCAGCTGATCCGCGACGCCTATCGTGAGATCGTGCCCCTGAAAAACGATTTGAGCTGACCGCCCATGGAAGTGGGCTTTTTGTTTTTCAACGCTTCTTCGTCCTCGTCCGGCCGATATTCGGCCAGCGGCCGGAGTTCCGCCCACGCTTGGAGCCCCTGCTTCTTGGCGGCCCGGATCAGGGCCTCGAG
The DNA here is from genome assembly GCF_000018425.1 of Candidatus Desulforudis audaxviator MP104C. Taxonomy (GTDB): domain Bacteria; phylum Bacillota; class Desulfotomaculia; order Desulfotomaculales; family Desulforudaceae; genus Desulforudis; species Desulforudis audaxviator. The sequence goes on from NC_010424.1 coordinate 312,575, forward strand.
CTGACTGCGGGCGGCGTTGATCCGGTTCACCGCGTGGTCGATGAAGTCCGGTTCGGCGTGAGTAAGCATCATTTCCGCCTCTTTGCACTCCTCCCGGGCCTTTTCAATGGCCTCCAGGAGCGGGTTCGGCTCTGGGCCCCTCATGGAAAGCATTTCCAATACCCCCCTTGTCACAATTTATGCCAGTAGCCCCGCAAATAGAATCAACCTTTGGATTCGAGGAATCATATTCTTTAGGGGGCGGTATTGTGCCCAGAACTAAAACAACTATTGTCCTGCTCCTGATCGCTTTTGTCCTGCTGGGAACCGGCGGCTGTGGCCTCCTGAACCGGGGCGGCGCGGCCCGCCCGGCTGAGCGCCCGCTGGCGGTGGCCTACAGTATCGCGGACGAGCGGCGGGACGGAAACCAGGTGATCAAACGCCTCGTTCAGGAACGGGCGGGGACCGACGAGCGGGTCCGGATCACCTGGCGGGACGCGGAAGGCGACGCCCGCCGCCAGGAGAAAGACGTGGAGCAGTTTATCGAGCAGAAGGTCGACGCGGTGGTGATCCAATTTGTGGAGCCGCAGATGGGTCCGGGCATCGTCCGCCGCCTGGCGATGAACCGGATCAGGGTGGTGGCGCTGGAGACCTTTGCCCCGGACGCGCCGCTCGACGCCTACGTGGCTTCCGAACAGGTCCGGGCCGGGGAACACCAGGCCCGTTTCGTGGTGCGCAACCTGCCGGCGGGGGCGCCGGGCCGGGTGCTGGTTCTGGGCGGGGACCCGACGGACCCGATCTCTCGCAACATCATCGAGGGCTTCACCGCCTTTATGGAGGGGCAACCCGGATTCGCGGTCGAACTGCGAGAGCATCCCCAGGGTGACCCCGGCCGGGCGGCCGCCAGCGTGCACGAAGCGCTGGCGACTGGCCCGCTGGGGGCCGTGCTGGCCGTTGACAGCCGGATGGCGGTCAGCGCGGTGGAGGTGCTCCGGCAGCGGGGCCTGCTGAATGAAGTGATGACCGTGGGCGTCGGCGCCGACCGGACGGCGGCGGAAGCTCTGGTCGCCGGGGACCACGACGCCGAGGTCGACGTCCGGCCGGACCTGCTGGCCCAATTTAGTTACGACGCCGCCGTCGGCCTGGCCCGGGACGGGCACTGGGCGTACGAGACGCAGATCACCAGCGGGGATTACACCGTGCCGGCCCGCATGGTGCCGGTGCGCCTTGTGCAGGGAAACAACACCTTCCTGCTGCGGGAGTACTACGGCGACCTGACCCGGGGCGGCGGTCAGCAGGGAGGCAAGGAGCGTCAGGGTGGTGGAGGCCAGGGGCAAGGACAACAGGGTGGGGGTCAGCAACAGGGGCAGCAGCAGGGACAGCAGCAACAGCAGCCGATGACCAAGCTGATGATCAAGACTCAGGACGGTAAGACGGTGGAAATCGACGTTCCGGGCGAAATTAAGAGCATCGAGGCCCAGCGGCAGGGCGGCCAGCAAGGAGGTCAAAACGGCGGCCAGGGCGGCGGCCAGGGCGGCGGCTCCTAAGGTCAAGAGAGACACTCCCGCAAAAAGGCATCCCCGAAAAAGACTTCTCTATGTCAATTAGGTTCTTTGTACTTTGACAAAAATGGCCTTAGGCTGCCCGGCGAGTGTGACGTTTTCGAGCAGCCACAACAATGTTGTGTTTCTGGTCGGCCCAATCGATTTCAGCAATGATCATGAAGAAGGCTGTCCCGCCCATTCCAGGAAAAGCAGTTTGGGGCATCGTTATGCCGGCGATCACCCCGGCGGTAAAACCGATGACCAGCCGGTCCCTTTGGATTCTCATCTAATGAATCCCCTCATTTCTTTGTGAGTGCTTTTCGGGAAGCCGTGAGCAACTCTGCAAGTCCGCACCGTTACCACCCGGGTGCCACCATTATGTTAACGGAGCGCCCGTAATCCAACCACGCGCGTTTTTCCCCGTTTTGCCGAAGTGGTATAATAGCGGGTGGAGGTGGGGACAAGTGCCCCCTTTTAAACTCGTATCCGACTATGTGCCCCGGGGCGACCAGCCCCAGGCGATCGAAAACCTGGTCCGCGGCCTAGAAAGGGGCCTGCGGCACCAGGTGCTGCTGGGGGTGACCGGCTCCGGAAAGACCTATACCATGGCCCAGGTGATCAGCAGGGTTCAGCGGCCGACCCTAGTGATTGCGCCGAACAAGACTTTGGCCGCGCAGCTTTGCGCGGAGTTCAAGGAGTTTTTCCCCGAGAACGCGGTGGAGTACTTCGTGAGTTACTACGACTACTACCAGCCGGAGGCCTACCTCCCGTCCTCGGACATGTATATCGAGAAGGACGCCTCGATCAACGAGGAGATCGACAAGCTCCGCCACTCGGCGACTTCGTCCCTGTTCGAGCGGCGGGACGTGATCATCGTGGCCTCGGTGTCCTGCATCTACGGCCTGGGCGACCCGGAGGAATACCGGAACCTGGTCGTTTCCCTGCGCCGGAACGGCGGCTACGACCGGGACGCGGTGCTCCGGAAGCTGGTAAGCATCCAGTACGAACGGAACGACATCAATTTCGGGCGCGGCCGGTTCCGGGTGCGTGGCGACGTGCTGGAGGTCTTTCCGGCCGCCTCCGGGGAGCGGGCGCTCCGGATCGAGTTCTTCGGTGACGAGGTGGAGCGGATCCTGGAATTCGACGCCCTGACCGGGGAAGTGCTGGGGGAACGGCAGCACGTCTCCATCCTGCCGGCCAGCCACTACGCCACCTCCAAGGACCGGCTGGACAGGGCGGTCACGGCCATCGAAACGGAACTGACCGAGCGCCTGGCCGAACTCCGGGCGGCGAACAAGCTTCTGGAGGCCCAGCGCCTGGAGCAGCGCACGAACTACGACCTGGAAATGTTGCGGGAACTGGGTTACTGCAAGGGCATCGAGAACTACTCCCGCCACCTGACCGGGCGGGAACCGGGAGCGCCGCCCTTTACCCTGCTCGACTACTTCCCTGACGACCTGCTGATCATAGTGGACGAGTCGCACATCACCATCCCCCAGATCGGAGGTATGTACGAGGGCGACCGCTCACGCAAGGTGGCCTTGGTGGAACACGGTTTTAGGCTGCCGTCGGCCTTCGACAACCGGCCCCTGACCTTCTCGGAGTTCATGGCCCGGGTCCGGCAGGGGGTGTATGTTTCGGCTACTCCCGGCCCATGGGAACTGAAACACAGCGCGGCGGTAGTGGAACAGATCGTGCGCCCGACGGGGCTGGTGGACCCGGAGATGGTGGTCCGGCCCACCCGGGGCCAGATCGACGACCTCTTGGGCGAGATCCGGCAACGGGTGGCGAGAAACGAGCGGGTGCTGGTCACCACCCTGACCAAACGGATGGCCGAGGACCTATGCGACTACTTCCGGGAACTGGGCCTGAAGGTCCGGTACCTGCACTCGGAGATCAACACCCTGGAGCGGATGGAGATCCTGCGCGACCTGCGCCTGGGGACCTTTGACGTCCTGGTGGGGATCAACCTGCTGCGGGAGGGGCTGGACCTGCCCGAGGTGAGCCTGGTGGCTGTTCTGGACGCCGACAAGGAGGGGTACCTCCGGTCCGAGCGGTCCCTGATCCAGACGGCGGGGCGGGCGGCCCGGAACCTGAACGGGAAAGTGATCCTGTACGCCGACCAGATCACCGGATCCATGCGGCGCGCGCTGGACGAGACCGAACGGCGCCGTGAGCGTCAGATGGCCTTCAACCGGGCGCACGGCATTACCCCGCAGACCGTGCAGAAGGCGGTGCGGAGCGTGATCGAGGCCACCCGGGCGGCCGAAACCCAAGCGCCCTACTACGCGGTGAGCGAGAAACGGCTGACCAGAAGCGAACTGAAGAAACTGATCGCCAGGCTGGAGAAGGACATGCGGTACGCGGCCCGGCATCTCGAGTTCGAGCGGGCGGCCCAGCTGCGCGACGCCCTGATTGAACTCCGGCTGCAGCTTCAGCCCAAAGGCGTCCGCTCGCTCCGCCCGGCGGTCGGCGACGAACCGGAGTAGGCCGAACCAGATGGAGGTTATAACAGTATCGCCATGCAGGACAAAATCGTCGTTCGCGGCGCGCGCGTACACAACCTGAAGAACATCGTCGTGGAGATCCCCCGGAACAAGCTGGTTGTACTGACCGGTTTGTCCGGAAGCGGGAAGTCTTCGCTGGCTTTTGACACCATCTACGCCGAAGGGCAGCGCCGCTACGTGGAGTCACTGTCGGCCTACGCACGGCAGTTCCTGGGCCAGATGGACAAACCCGACGTCGACTACATCGAGGGCCTGTCCCCGGCCATCTCCATCGACCAGAAAACCCGTTCGCACAACCCCCGGTCCACGGTGGGCACCGTGACCGAGATTTACGACTATCTGCGGCTGCTGTTCGCCCGGGTGGGACGGCCCCACTGCCCGCATTGCGGCCATCCGATCAGTAGCCAGACGGTGGAGCAGATGGTCGACCAGGTGATGGCGCTGGGGGAGGGCACCCGCCTGCAGATCCTGGCCCCGGTCGTCCGGGGCAAGAAGGGCGAACACGTGCGGGTGCTGGAGGAGGCCCGGCGCGGCGGGTTTGTCCGGATGCGCATCGACGGGGAAATGCGGGAGATCGGCGAGGATATCAGCCTCGACCGCAACAAGAAGCACACCATCGAGATCGTCGTCGACCGGTTGGTGGTCAAGCCGGGCCTGGAGCCCCGGCTGGCCGACTCCCTGGAGACGGCCCTGAAGCAGACCGGCGGCCTGGCCGTCTGCGCTGTCATTGACGGGCCGGAGATCGTGTTCAGCCAGAATTTCGCCTGCGTGGACTGCGGTTTCAGCTTCAGCGAGATCACGCCGCGCCTGTTTTCCTTCAACAGCCCGGTGGGGGCCTGCCCGACGTGCACCGGCCTGGGCAGCCGCCTGGAGGTCGACGTCGACCTGGTTATCCCCGACCGGAACAAGACCTTGTACGAAGGCGCCGTGGCCGCCTGGGCCTGGTGGACCCGGGGTTACCACATCCTTGAGGGCCTGGCCCGGCACTACGGGTTCAGCCTGCAGGTCCCGGTGCGGGAGCTTGACCCGGACCACCTGGACATCATTCTGTACGGCACCGGCGGGACCCGCATCTCCTTCAGCTACCGGGACATGACCGGGCGCTTGCGCCGCTATACCGCGCCGTTTGAAGGGGTGGTGTCCTTCCTGAGTCGCAAGCACCGGGAGACCACCTCCGACCACGTCCGCGAGGAGACCGAGCGGATGATGCGCACCAGGCCCTGTCCGGACTGCGGGGGGCGCCGGTTGAAGCCGGAGGCGCTGGCCGTCAAGGTGGGCGGAAAATCGATCGCCGAGGTGGCCGCGCTGTCGATTACCGCGGCCGACCGGTTTTTTGCCGGCTTAAACCTGACCGCCCGGGAGACGCTGATCGGGCAGCGGGTGCTCAAGGAACTGCGGGCCCGGCTGGGTTTCCTGGTCAACGTCGGCCTGGACTACCTGACCCTGGACCGCCAGGCGGCCACGCTGTCGGGCGGTGAGGCCCAGCGGATCCGGCTGGCCACCCAGATCGGTTCCGGCCTGGTGGGGGTGCTCTACATCCTGGACGAGCCGAGCATCGGGCTGCACCCCCGGGACAACGGACGGCTCCTGGACACCCTGAAGCAGCTGCGCGACCTGGGGAACACCCTGATCGTCGTCGAACACGACGAGGAGACCATCCGGGCCGCCGACCACATCATCGACATCGGCCCCGGCGCCGGGCTGGACGGCGGCCGGGTGGTGGCGGCGGGCACCCTGCGGGAGATCACCGGCACGGACGCTTCCATCACCGGGCAGTACCTGGCCGGCCGGAAGTTTATCGCGGTGCCCCCGGCGCGCCGGGCTCCCGGAGAACGGTGGGTCGAGGTCATCGGGGCGCGTGAGCACAATCTGAACAACATCGACGTGCCCTTTCCGCTGGGCGTGTTCACATGCGTCACTGGGGTATCCGGTTCCGGGAAGAGCACCCTGGTGAACGAAATTCTGAACAAGGCGCTGGCCGCCGCCCTGCACGGCACCCGGACCCACCCGGGGGTGCACGACGAAATCCGGGGCACGGAGCATCTGGACAAAGTGATCAACGTCGACCAGTCGCCGATCGGCCGGACCCCCCGTTCGAACCCGGCCACCTACACCGGGGTGTTCACCGATATCCGGGAGCTTTTCGCGCTCACCCCGGAGGCCCGGATGCGCGGTTACAAGCCCGGCCGGTTCAGCTTCAACGTCCGGGGCGGGCGCTGCGAGGCCTGCCGGGGCGACGGGATCATCCGGATCGAGATGCACTTTCTGCCCGACGTCTATGTGCCCTGCGAGGTGTGCGGGGGACGCCGGTACAACCGGGAGACGCTGGACGTCCGGTACAAGGGGCGGACCATCGCCGACGTCCTGGACATGACGGTGGACCAGGCCGCCGAGTTCTTCGCGCCGGTCCCGAAGATCTACCGCCGCCTGTGCACCCTGCAGGACGTGGGCCTGGGCTACATCCGCCTCGGCCAGCCGGCCACCACGCTCTCGGGCGGCGAAGCCCAACGGGTGAAGCTGGCCGCCGAACTTTCCCGGCGGGCGACCGGACGGACGCTGTACATCCTGGACGAGCCCACCACCGGGCTGCATTTCGCGGACATCAAGAAGCTTTTGCAGGTGTTGCAGCGCTTGGTGGACGCCGGGAACACGGTAATCGTGATCGAACACAACCTGGACGTGATCAAAACAGCCGACTACATCATCGACCTTGGTCCCGAAGGCGGGGACCGGGGCGGCCGGGTGGTGGCCACCGGCACTCCCGAAGAAGTGGCGGCCCAGGCTGAATCTTACACCGGCCGGTTCCTGCGGCGTGTGTTGGACCGGACCCCCGGCCGCGCCGCCGCCGAAGCCTGAAAAAGGGGCCAGGCCCCTTTTTACCTTCTTTGACTTTCGTGAGGTGGAGGGAAATCCGTGGAGCCGGCGGAAAAAGTCAAACACTTCCCCGACAAACCCGGGGTGTACCTCTTCCGCGGCGCGCGCGGCGAGGTGCTGTACGTTGGCAAGGCCGTATCCCTCAAAAACCGGGTGCGGTCTTATTTCACCGGGGCGCGGAGCGACAAGGTTCAAGCGCTGGTCGGCAAGACGCGGGACGTGGAGTGTCTGGTCACCGGATCGGAAATCGAGGCCCTGATCCTGGAGTCGAACCTGATTAAGGAGCACCGGCCGCGCTACAACGTGGTGCTCAAGGACGACAAGAGCTACCCGTACCTGAAGGTGACCGTCCAGGAGGAGTACCCACGCATCTTCCTGACGCGCGCCCAGCCGCGCGACGGGGCCCGGTACTTCGGCCCCTACCCGAGCGCAGCGGCGGTGCACGAGACGGTGCGGCTCCTGAAAAAACTCTTCCCGCTCCGTTCCTGCCGCCAGACCCGCTTCAGACAGCAGCGCCCGTGCCTGAACCACCACATCGGGCGCTGCCTGGGCCCCTGTTCCGGCACGGTCGACCCCGAGCGGTACCGGGCCATGGTGCAGGAGGTGCTGCTGTTCCTGGAAGGGCGGCACGCCGACCTGGTCCGCGGCCTGGCCCGGAAGATGGAGGCGGCCGCGGCGAACCTGGAGTTCGAGCGGGCGGCCGAACTGCGCGACCAGCTCCGGGCCGTCGAACAGGTGCTGGCCCGGCAGAGCATCGTGTCCCCGGGACGGGAGGATCGGGACGTGCTCGCGCTGGCCCGGGACGGAAACCGGGGCCGCGTGATTGTGCTGGAAATCAGGGACGGCAAGCTACTCGGGCGGCACAGCCTGGACCTGCAGGGGATCGCGGAACGGTCGGACGCCGAGGTGCTGGCCGCCTTTTTGAAGCAGTACTACCGGGAGGCCGGTTTGATTCCGCCAGAGGTGCTGCTCCCTGTCCCGCTGGGCGAGGAACAAGGGTTGATTGCCGAGTGGCTGGGACTGCGCCGGCAGGGCCGCGTCCGGCTGCACGTGCCCCGGCGTGGGCGCAAGCGTGAACTGGTCCGCCTGGCCGAGCAAAACGCCGCCGAGGCCCGGGCCCAGATGGAATTTGAGCGCGACGCGGGGGAGGCCCTGGCCGAACTGGCCGCTGTCCTGGGGCTGGACCAGGCCCCGGCCCGCCTGGAAGGGTATGACATTTCCAACCTCCAGGGCGCCCAGACGGTGGGCGTCATGGTCGTTTTCGAGGACGGCCGCCCGGCCCCCGGCGAGTACCGGCAGTTCCGGGTGCGGGAGACCGCCGGAACCCCGAACGATTTCGCCGCCATGCGCGAGGTGGTGGCCCGCCGTTTCGCCCGGGCCCGGGAAGAGGGGAAACTGATCGCCACGGGGCGGCTTTCGTCTCGCGACGCCCGGTTCCATCGCTTGCCCGACCTGGTGCTCGTCGATGGGGGCAAGGGTCAGCTGAGCGCGGCCCTGGAAGGCCTGCGCGAAACCGGATTCGAAGCCGTGCCCGTGTTTGCCCTGACCAAGGAAGAGGAAAAGATCTTCGCCCCGGGCCGCAGTGACCCTGTGCCGGTGCCCCCGGGTTCCCAGGCCCTGTTCCTCCTGCAGCACCTGCGCGACGAGGCCCACCGGTTCGCCGTCGACACCCACCGCCGGACCCGTTCCCGGGAAAGCCTGCGCTCTCTGCTGGAGGAGATCGACGGCATTGGCCCGGCGCGGCGCCGCGCCCTGCAGAAAGCCTTCCCGTCCCTGGACGCCCTGAAGGGGGCGACACTGGCGGAACTGGCCGCCGTCCCGTCCATGAACCGCAAGGCCGCCCAGGCCGTGTACGACTACTTCCAAGACACTCCCACTGAATAGCGGCCGGTTTCGGCCGCTATTCAAACCTTGCCTTCGACCGGGAAGGTATCCGGTGCCGGCCATCGAACTTGGATCACACGGTGTATCAACGTTCTCTGGATAAACCCGGCCTCCCTGAAGGAACATGACAGGAGAGGTTTACGTCTGGGGCCGGAAAAAGACCGAGGCGGAAAAGACCGGCGGACTTCGGTCCGTGTCCGCGCGCAGAGGGGGTTTTTGTTTGCCGGACTACAGGTTGGTGGCCGTCGACCTGGACGACACCCTGCTCACGAGCGGGCTGGAGGTTTCGCCGCGCGCGGGGCGGGCGATCAGCCGCGCCCAGGCGCTGGGTGTGGTGGTCACCCTGGCGACCGGGCGGATGTATCTTTCTGCGGTGCCGTTCGCGCGCCGCCTGGGCATTGACGCTCCGATCATCACTTACCAGGGCGCGCTGGTAAAGCACCCGGTGACCGGCGCTGAGCTTCTGCACCGGGCGCTGGCGAACGACACCGCTCGGGCCGTGATCGAACGCCTGCGAGCCTATGGCTACCATCTCAATGTGTACCTGGACGACCAGCTCTACATGGAAGTCCTGACCGAACTCGGCAAAAGGTACGCCGACCTCTCCCGGGTTGAAGCCCACCCGGTGGGCGATCTCCTGGTCTACCTCGGCGACCGCAACCCGACCAAGGTGCTGGCCATCGGCGGCGAGGACGAAATCGAGCGCCTGGAGCAGGAGATGATCGCCCTTTTCCCGGCGGAGCGGGTGCACATCACCCGTTCGAAGCCCAAGTTCCTGGAGTTTTCCCACCCCCTGGCCACCAAGGGCCGGGCGCTGCAGTACCTGGCGGCGTACTACGGCATCCCGCGGGAGGCGGTGATGGCGATCGGCGACGGTTACAACGACCTGGACATGGTGGCCTGGGCCGGGCTGGGCATAATGATGGACAACGCCCGGGACGAGGTCAAACGGTATGCGGACCACGTCACGGCGTCCAACGACGCGGACGGCGTGGCCGAGGCCATCGAACGGTTCGTGCTCGGCAGGTAGCGGCGGGGGCAACCGGCAGAAACATAGGAAGCGGGGTGGGCACATGCCCGGATACGTAGTCGGGGTGGACCTGGGCGGCACCAAAATATACACATTGCTGGCCACGGTGGAAGGCACGGTCGCGGCTGAGGCGGAGGTACCGACCGCGGCCGGGCGGGGATACGAAGCCGTTTTGGACCAGATCGCGGACACGGTGGTCGCGGTCGCAGCACAGGCTGGCGTGAAACCGGAAAATGTCCGGGCTGTGGGGGTCGGGGCGCCCGGACCGCTTGACCCGGATACCGGGATCGTTCACCAGGCGCCCAACCTGGGCTGGAAAGAAGCGCCCCTGCGGGCCGACCTGGAGGCGCGCCTTCAACTCCCCGTATGCCTCGAGAACGACGCGAACCTCGGCGCCCTTGGCGAGCACACTTTCGGCGCGGGGAGAGACTGCAACGAACTGGTGTACGTCACCGTCAGCACCGGAATCGGCGGCGGGCTCATCCTGAGGGGGGAGATCTACGGCGGGGTGGGCGGCGGAGCGGGCGAGATCGGGCACATCACCGTGGTGCCCGGCGGCCCGGGCTGCCGCTGCGGGAGCAGGGGGTGCCTGGAGGCGGTGGCCTCCGGTACGGCCATCGCGCTTCGGGCCCGGGAACTGCTGGACAAAGGTGCGGGTGCGGGCGCCGGCATCCTGGCCCTGGCGGGCGGGGAAGCGGAGGCCGTTACGGCCGCGACCGTGGCCCGCGCGGCCGAAGCGGGTGACCCGGAGGCGCGCGCCATCCTGGATGAGGCCGCCTGGCACCTGGGGACCGGGCTGGCTGCCGTCGTCAACCTCCTGAACCCGTGTCGGATCGTGCTGGGCGGCGGGGTGATGAAGAGCGGCCGACTGCTGTGGGACCGAATGGACCGCTCCCTGCGGGAACAGGCCTTGGATGCGGCCTACCGCCGGGTGCGGCTGGTACCGGGCGCGCTGGGCGCGCGGGCGGGCGCCTTGGGTGCGGTCACCCTGGCCCTGCGCAGCAGATAAGCGTGGGGGTTTGGTGTATACTTCCAATGTGGCGGCGGAACGCATCAAGGAAATGATCAACCAATAGGCCGCCGGTTCATTGGCGAAACCGACAAGAACAATACGTTGGCACTCTGTTTTTTAGTCGACCGGGTCTATAACCGGGAAGGGAATTCGAGGGCTGTGCCCGAACATGGTAAAGATAAACAATTGGTAAGGTGAAGCGGTTTACTCATCAGGCTCCGGTAAACACTAGGGTGAGAAAAGACTAAAACCAGGCCCGGCTTCGGGGATGACGTTGTTTATGCATTTCGGCAAGGCTGATTGGCGGGACTTCGACCGCGGCACCGAAAAAGAGTGGCTCGTCACCAACGGTCTGGGCGGCTTCGGCTGCGGCACCTTGATCGGGGCCAACACGCGGCGGTACCACGGTCTGCTGGTGGCTGCACTCACCCCGCCCACCGGGCGGTTGCTCCTGTGGTCCAAACTGGACGAGCGTTTCGTGGCTGGCGGGGAGGTTTTCAACCTGGCGGTGAACCAGGCGGGAGGGCGGGTGACCGAGAGCGGTTTTATCCACCTGCAGCGGGTGAAGGTCGACCCGTTCCCGCAGTTCGTGTACGCTTTCAGGGACGTGTCGGTTGAGAAGACGGTGTTCATGGTACACGGGAAGAACGCGACCGTGGTAGTGTACCGGGTCAGAAACGGCGCCGCGCCCGCGCGGATGATCCTGGTGCCCCTGGTGAACTGCCGGGACTACCACGGCAACACGTACCGGGACCAGGTGTCCTTTGACGTCCGGCAGGGGGCACGGGGGGTCGAGGTCCAACCGGCCGCTGGCGGGCCGATCCTACACTTACGGGCCACCGCCGGGGATTTTACGCTTCAGCCCGACTGGTACCTGGGGGTGTACTATGCGGCGGAGGCCGAAAGGGGCTTGAATCCGAGCGAAGATCACTTCATACCCGGTTTTTTCGAAGTGGAGTTCGGACCTGGCGAGGAGCGGGTCTTCGCGGTGACGGGCGGCCTGGAGCCGTTGGATTTGAACCCGGAGGCGGCCCTTAGGGAACAGCGGGCGCGGCTGGATGAACTGGTGCGGCGCGCCGGGTATGACGATTGGTTTGCCCGGCGGCTGGTGCGGGCCGGCGATGCCTTTATTGCCCACCGGCGGTCGACCGGAAAAACCACGATCATCGCCGGGTATCCCTGGTTCACCGACTGGGGCCGGGACGCGATGATCGCCTTGCCCGGGCTGACTCTGGTGACCAAGCGCTTCGCCACGGCCCGGGAGATCCTGGAGACCTTCGCCCGTTACGCTGAGGGGGGTTTGATCCCCAACTTTTTTCCGGACTCCGGGGAAAGACCGCTGTACAACACGGTCGACGCTGCGCTCTGGTTCTGCCACGCGGCCTATCGGTACCTGGTTTACACCGGGGACGACTCCTTCATTCGGAAGCATATCTGGCCGGTGCTGCAGGATATTATTAAATGTTACTTCGAGGGCACGGAGTACAACATCGGCGCCGACGCGGACGGGCTGATCCGGGCCGGCGGCCCCGGGGTGCAGTTGACCTGGATGGACGCCAAGGTGAACGACTGGGTGGTCACCCCCCGGCACGGGAAACCGGTCGAGGTCCAGGCCCTCTGGTACAACGCCCTGCGCGTGTCGGAAACGCTGGGGCGCCGGTACGGTCTCCCGGAAGCCGGGCCGGGTCTGGCCGGGAAGGTGCGGGAGAGCTTCCGGCGGGAGTTCTGGCGGCCCGAAGGCGACTACCTGTACGACGTCGTCGGGGATGAAGAAAAGGACGGGAGCCTGCGCCCAAACCAGATTCTGTCCCTGTCCTTGGCGTTTCCGGTGCTCGATCCGGTCCGGGAGGGCAGAAACATCGTCCGGGCGGTCTGGCGGGAGCTTTACGCCCACTACGGCCTGCGGTCCCTGGCGCCTCGCGATCCCCGTTACCGGGGGGTGTACCGGGGGGACCGCCTGGCGCGGGACGGCGCCTACCACCAGGGCACGGCCTGGAGCTGGCTGATGGGCCCGTTCATCACGGCCTACCGGCGGGTTCACGGGTACTCGTACGCTTCCCGGGTGCGGGCTGGAGCGTTCTTGGCCCCCTTCCGTGACCACCTGCGCGATCATGGAATCGGTTCGGTGTCCGAGATTTTCGACGGTGACGAGCCGGTGGTGCCGCGGGGCTGTTTCGCCCAGGCCTGGGGCGTGGCCGAGGTGCTCCGGGCCTACGTAGAGGACGTGCTCGAAGAAAGTCCAGAGACTCAGCGGATAATGGCGGAAGAATTGCGCACCGGCGGCTGACCCCCCCGGCTGAAAGGGTGAAAAAGGTGTCAAAAAAGGTGTCAGACACCTTTTTGGTCACCCGGGAGAGGAGAAAGTCAGGGAAGGTAAAAAGGTGTCAGACACCTTTTTGGTATGGAGGGAGGAAGAGGCATGGTGAGTGGTGTTTTGGATAACCCACGGGAGTTGAGCGCGCTGGACTCCATGGGGATGTTCCAGGCGGCCTGGAATCTGCCCGAGCAGTGCGAAAAAGCCTGGTCGCTGGTCGGGGAAGCATCTCTGCCGGAAGTCGCGGACTGGCGGCAGATCCTGGTGACGGGTCTCGGGGGTTCGGCCATCGGCGGGGACTTGCTGCGGGTGTTCGCCGCGGACAAACTGCACCTCCCGGTGCTGGTCAACCGGGACTACACACTGCCGTGGTTCGTGAACAAGTACACCTTCGTCTTCGCGGTCAGTTATTCCGGGAACACCGAGGAGACCCTAAGCGCCTACGACGCGGCGCGGGAGCGGGGGGCGTCCGTGGTGGCGATCACCGCCGGCGGAAAACTGGGGGAGAAGGCGGCCGCCGACGGTCAAACGGTGATCCGGGTGCCTGGGGGTATCGCCCCGCGCGCGGCAACCGGGTACCTTTTCATCCCGATGGTGGCCGTGCTCGAGCGGCTGGGGTTTTTTTCCGGGATGCAGGCCGAGGTCGAAGGCCTTTCGGCACACCTGCAGGAACTCCGCGACCGGTACGGCCCCCAGACGGCGACCCGCGAAAACCTGGCCAAGCAGTTGGCGCTTAACCTTCAAGGCCGCCTGCCCGTGATCTGGGGTGCCTCGGGCACCACCGAGGTGGTCGCCCAGCGTTGGAAGGGACAGTTCAACGAGAACGCCAAGGCGCCCGCCTACTGGAATGTGTTCCCCGAACTGAACCACAACGAGGTGGTCGGGTTTGAACAGCCCGAGGACCTCCTGGGCCGGATCTGGATCATCATCCTGAAAGACGACGCCGATCACCCGCGGGTACGGCTTCGGATGAAAATCACCCGGGAAATGGTCAGCAAGGCGGCCGGCCTGACCGAGGTTTTCGCCTCCGGCCCCACCGAGCTGGCGCGGCTCTATTCCTTGATTTATCTGGGAGATTACGCTAGCATGTATGTGGCGGCACTGGCGGGGATCGACCCCGGCCCGGTGCGGGTGATCGATTATCTCAAGAACGAACTGGCCAAACACGAATAGGGATGATGAGTCATGGCGGGGACCAGGCTCCTGATTGTTACTGGTCTGTCCGGGGCGGGTAAGACTCAGGCCGTACGATGTCTGGAGGACCTTGGGTTCTTTTGCGTTGACAATTTGCCCCCAAAGCTCATACCCAAGTTTGCCGAGCTTTGCGCCCAGACCACGGGTAAAATTGAGCGGATCGCCCTGGTGGTCGACATCCGGGGCGGGGAGTTCTTTGCCACCGTACTGGATGTGCTGAAGGACCTTAAAAATCAGGGCCTGCGGTACGAGATCCTGTACCTGGAGGCCTCAAACGAGACCCTGGTGCGCCGCTTCAAGGAGTCCAGGCGCCCGCACCCGTTGAGCACATCGGGGGAGATCGTGGAAGGGATCGAGGCCGAACGGCTGGCACTGCGGGAACTGCGCGGCTTGGCCCACAAAATCATTGACACCTCCAACTTCTCCGTGGCCCAGCTCAAGCAGGAGATCGCCAACCTCTACGGAGGGAATGAAGACCGGGAGCGTTTGGCGATCACCGCCGTTTCCTTCGGTTACAAATACGGGATTCCCCTGGATGCGGACTTGGTCATCGACGTCCGGTTTTTGCCCAATCCCCACTATGAACCTCAACTCCAGCCCCTGACCGGGCTCGACGAGCCGGTAAGAGAGTACGTCTTCGAAGCGCCGACCACCAGCGAATTCCTCTCCCATCTGGTGAACTTGTTCGATTTCCTAATTCCGCAGTACATCCGGGAGGGCAAGACCACGCTGACGTTGGCCATCGGATGCACGGGCGGCAAGCACCGGTCGGTAGTGCTGGCTGACTGGCTGGGAGAACAACTGCGGGAACGCAAACACCGGATCGTGGTCCGTCACCGTGACTTGGGCCGGGACGTTTCCGGCACGAATTATTAGACATATATACACTCATGAGCGATTATTTGCAGGCCAAAAGACCCTTAATGGGAATTTAAATCAGCACCATTTCAATTAATTATGCTATAATAAGCAGCGGGAGGCAGGGCTTGCCCGTGTCGTTTTCTGCCCATACCAAGGACGAACTGGCCCGGATCGAGGGGTTGCCGTCTTGCTGCCGGTTGGCGGAACTGGCGGCTCTGGCCAAGCTGAACGGCCGCCTTGTACACGGACCGGCGGAACTGCTGATCGTGACGGAAAACGCGGCGATTGCCCGCAAGGTTTTCAAGGCGTTGAAGATGCAATTCAGGCTCGCCGCCCGGGTGGAAATCCGTCGCAAGCCGCGGCTGAAGAAAAACAACGAGTATCTGGTCCGGATCGGCAACCAGGACGGCTTGGGCCCCGCCCTGGAGGAAATGGGCCTGTGCACTGTTTCCCTGCGGGTCAGACCCGGTTTGAAACGGGATCTGGTGCGCCGGGAATGCTGCCGGCGGTCTTACCTCCGGGGGGCGTTCCTGGCCCGCGGTTCGGTTTCCAGCCCCCGGGGATCCTACCACCTGGAAATCACCGTCGGGGACCAGCGCATGGCGGCGGACTTATCGGGCTTGATGCGCAAGGTCGGCCTGGAGGGGCGCCTCTCCCCGCGTAAACGGGGTTGGATAGTGTACCTCAAGGACGGCGAGCAGGTGGCCGACGCGCTTAAGCTCATGGGAGCGCACGCGGCCCTGCTCGATTTTGAAAACGCCCGCGTCTACAAGGATATGCGCAACCGGGTGAACCGGCTGGTGAACTGTGACACGGCCAACCTGGGGAAAACAGTGTCGGCCGGGGTGCGCCAGGAGGAACACATCCGGCTGGTGGTGCAGCGGTTCGGCCTGGAGACGCTTTCCCCGCCGCTCCGCCAGGTGGCCCGGCTGCGCCTGCAGTATCCTGAAGTCAGCCTGCGTGAACTGGGTGAGTTGGCCCAGCCTCCCTTGAGCAAGTCTTGCGTTAACCATCGCCTGCGGAAGCTTGAACAGATCGCCGAGCATATTTTGGCTTCCAGAACCCGGAATTGAGCCGGACCAAACTGCATACGGGGGTTACCATCCACTACCCGGCCTGTTATAATGTGGCCAATTATCTTTGGCCGGTTAGGCAGGACGGGAACAACTCATACTAGGGGAGGAGTACGGCTAATGACGGTGAGACTGGCAATCAACGGGTTCGGCCGGATCGGAAAGCTGGTGATGCGCGCGGCCCTAGCCCGGGAAGACGTCGAGGTGGTGGCGGTCAATCACAAGTCGCGGCGGCTGGTCGCAACGCCCGAATACGCGGAATCCCTTCTGTACAGCCTCCGCCACGATTCGGTCCACGGCCGGTTCCACTCTGAGATAGCCGCCCGTGGTGATGTTTTGCTGTTCCGGGGCAAGGAAATCAAGGTTCTGGCGGAAGGAGACCCGGCGGCCCTCCCGTGGGCTGAACTGGGAGCAGATATAGTGATCGAGTCGACCGGGGTGTTCAAGGACGCCGCCCGGGCCGGAGGCCACCTCCGGGCCGGTGGCAGGAAGGTGATCATCACCGCGCCGGCGGTGGACGCAGACCTAATGGTGGTGATGGGCGTGAATCACCACCTGTACGACCCGGAAAGACACCACATCGTCTCCAACGCCTCCTGCACCACCAACTGTCTGGCCCCGGTCGCCAAGGTGCTGCACGAACGGTTCGGGATTCGGAAGGCGTTGATGAACACGGTGCACGCGTACACCAACGGCCAGCAGTTGCTTGACATGCCGTACCGGGATCCCCGCCGGGGGAGGGCGGCCGCCCTTTCCATTGTGCCGACGACCACCGGAGCGGCCAAGGCGGTCGGCCGGGTGCTGCCCGAACTCGAGGGCAGGATCAACGGCTACGCCCTGCGGGTTCCGGTGCCGAATGTGTCGGTGGTTGACCTGGTGGCCGAACTCGAACAGGAGGCCGCCGAGGAAGAAATCAACGCCGCCCTGCGGGAAGCGGCCGCGGGCGAACTCAAAGGCATTCTGGCCTTTGAGGACACCCCCCTGGTCTCGGTGGACTATATCGGGGACCCGCATTCCGCCACCATTGACGGTCCCTCGACCATGGTCCTGGGCGGGAATCTGGTCCGGGTGGTGGCCTGGTACGACAACGAATGGGGTTATTCCTGCCGGGTGGTGGACCTGGCCGTCTATATCGCGTCCAGGGGATTCCCGGAATAACTCCGATGACTACGGAGGGAGAAACGCTTGCTTAAGAAAACGATACGGGACGTGGACATCGCCGGGAAACGGGTTTTTGTGCGGGTGGACTTTAATGTCCCCTTCAACGAACGGGGCGAGGTGGCCGACGACACCCGGATCCGCGCGGTCCTGCCCACCATCGAGTACCTGCTCACCGGAGGGGCGGCCGTGATCCTGGCTTCACACCTGGGCCGGCCCAAAGGCAAACGCGACGACCGGTTCAGCCTGCGGCCGGTGGCCGACAGACTCAGCGCGCTGACCGCCCGGCAGGTGCGTTTCGCTGCGGAGGCCGTGGGTCCGGAAACCGAAGCCGCCTCCCGGGAACTGGCCCCGGGTGACATTCTGCTGCTGGAGAACATCCGCTTTTATCCGGAAGAGGAGCAAAACGACCCCGAATTCGCTTCCCGCCTGGCTGCTCTGGCTGACCTCTACGTGAACGACGCCTTCGGAACCGCCCACCGTGCCCACGCTTCCACCGCCGGTATCGCCGCTCACCTTCCGGCCGTCGCCGGTTTGCTCTTGGAGAGAGAACTGGACATCCTGGGGCGGTTGCTGTCCGTTCCGGAACGCCCGTTCGTGGCCCTAATCGGGGGTGCGAAGATTTCCGACAAAATCGGGGTCCTGGAGCGTCTCATCGAGAAGGCCGACTACCTCCTGGTCGGCGGAGGAATGGCGAACACCTTCCTCGCGGCCCAGGGCCACAATCTCCAGGCGTCCCTGGTGGAGGCCGACCGGCTGGAGACGGCCAGGTACCTGTTGGCTAAGGCCGGTCCGGGGGAGCGGATCACGCTGCCGATCGACCTGGTGGTGGCGCCGGATCGGGAGCAACCCGAAAAACGCGCGACCGTAGCGGTGGAGAGCATCCCCGCGGGCTGGGCGGCTTTTGACCTGGGTTCCGGCACCGTGCGCCTGTATGCCAACCGGCTCCGGCCGGCGCGCACCATCTTCTGGAACGGACCGGTGGGCCTTTTCGAGGTGCCCGGGTTCGACCGCGGCACGCTGGATTTGGCCCGGGTGATCGCCGCCGCCGAAGCGACCACCGTCGTCGGCGGGGGGGACACCGTCGCGGCGGTGAAACAGGCGGGTGTACTCGACCAGGTGACCCACGTGTCTACCGGCGGGGGCGCTTCGCTGAAACTGCTGGAGGGCCGGGAACTCCCGGGCGTGGCCGTCCTGCAGAACCGGTAGGGAGGAGATTTTGGTGCGCCAGCCGATTATCGCCGGCAACTGGAAGATGTACAAGACGCCTTCCGAAGCCGTGGAATTCGTGAGGCGGCTCCAGGAGGCGAGTGCCGGCGTTGATAACGTGGAAATCGTGGTTGCACCGCCGTTTCCGGCTTTGGTACCGGTGGCCGGGGTGTTGGCCGGGTCGTTCATCGGCCTGGCCGCCCAGAACATGTTCTGGGAAGCCGAAGGGGCTTTCACCGGCGAGGTTTCGCCGGTGATGCTGGCGGAGATCGGCTGCCGGTACGTGATCCTCGGCCACTCCGAACGGCGGCAGTACTTCGGGGAAACCGACGCGAACGTGAACCGCAAGGCTTGGGCCGCGCTGGACCGGGGGCTGGTCCCGATCGTCTGCGTGGGGGAGTCCCTGGACGAGCGCGAGGCGGGCCGGACCGAGAAGGTGGTCACCGCCCAGATCCAGGGGTGCCTGGCCGGATTGCCGGCGGACGCGGTGGCCGGGCTGGTCATCGCCTACGAACCGGTTTGGGCGATCGGGACGGGCCGGACCGCTAGTCCCGCGGACGCCCAGGAGGTAAGCGCCCGGATCCGCGCCCTGGTGGCCGAACTCTTCGGCCGGGAGGCGGCGGACCGGGTCCGGATCCAGTACGGGGGCAGCGTTAAACCGGAGAACACCCGTGCGCTGATATCCCAGCCGGACATCGACGGGGCCCTGGTGGGAGGGGCGAGCCTGAAGGTCGAGAGTTTCGCCGGCATCATCCGGGAGACCGGGGGGGCGGTGGGGCGTTGAGCCCGAACACGCCGCTGGTCCTGGTGATTTTGGACGGCTGGGGCTGCGGGGACCGGGTGGAGGGGAACGCCATCGCTCAGGCCGACACCCCCAACTGGAACCGGTACCGGAGCGTTTGGCCCCGTACCGTGCTCAAGTGCTCGGGCGAGGACGTGGGGCTTCCCCCCGGCCAGATGGGAAACTCGGAGGTCGGGCACCTGAACCTTGGCGCCGGCCGCATTGTGTACCAAGATCTGACCCGAATCACCCGTGCCGTCAGGGACGGGAGTTTTTTTGAAAACGCGGTTCTTAGGACGAGCATTGAGGCCTCCCGGAGAAACGGGCACGCCCTGCACCTGATGGGACTTTTGTCCGACGGCGGCGTGCACAGCCACATCAGCCACCTTTTCGCCCTGCTCGAACTGGCCGGGCGGCTGGACCAGCGTTCCGTGTACGTGCACGCTTTCCTGGACGGCCGGGACGTGCCCCCGGCCAACGCTCTGGAATACGTCGAGGCGCTGGAGGACAAGCTGAAAACGCTGGGGTACGGGGCCGTGGCCTCGGTGATAGGGCGGTACTACGCCATGGACCGGGACCGGCGGTGGGAGCGCACGGCCCGGGCCTACCGGGCCATGGTCTACGGCGAGGGCCTCCGGGCTTCCTCGGCCCGGCAGGCCGTGGAAAAGGGCTACGAGCGGGGGGAAACCGACGAGTTCATCCAGCCGACCGTGATTGTCCGGGATGGCCGGCCGGTCGCCCAGGTGCGTGACGGGGACGCGCTGGTTTTCTTCAACTTCCGGCCGGACCGGGCCCGCCAGATCACCAGGTCTTTCACGGATGCCGAGTTCGGCGGTTTTGAACGGGGTCCGGCGCCCGCCTTTCCGGACTTCGTGTGTCTCACCCAGTACGACCGGACCATTGTAGCGCCGGTTGCTTTCGGTCCCCAGGAACTCACCAACACTCTGGGCAACGTCTTGAGCCGGCATGGGTTGCGCCAGCTCCGCCTGGCCGAAACCGAAAAATACGCGCACGTCACTTTCTTTTTCAACGGGGGCGTGGAACAACGCGACCCGGGGGAGGACCGGCTCCTGATCCCCTCTCCGAAAGTCCCCACCTACGATTTGAAACCGGAGATGAGCGCCCGAGAGGTAACGGACGCCTTTCTGGCGAATATCGAAAAATACGACATAATCATCATGAATTACGCCAATCCCGACATGGTCGGGCACACTGGAGACCTCTCGGCCGCCATCAAGGCCGTCGAAACGGTGGACGAGTGCCTGGGCCGGGTCGTGGAGGCCGTGCTGGCCCGAGGCGGGACGGTACTCGTTTCGGGGGATCACGGCAACGCCGAGCACATGTGCGACGCGGAAGGCTGCCCGCTTACGGCTCATACCTGCAACCCGGTGCCCCTGCTGATCATAGGGGAGGCGGTGGCGGGCCGGTCCCTGCGCCCGGGAAGCTTGCAGGACGTGGCCCCCACGATTCTCGACCTGTTGGGGTTGCCCAAGCCGCCGGAAATGACGGGTACCTCACTCCTCTCCTGAAAAAGGGGGGACTTTCTGGATTCTGAATTCCGGATTTTACATTCTGGTCCAAATGGCCAGGCTATCTTATTGGACCAGCGTCTACGCCGGAAAAGGTGTCTGACTCCTTATTCCAAGAAGGTCAAAGAAGGTAAAAAGGGGCCTGACCCCTTTTCGAATTCGTACTAAGGAGGTCAATGTTGTGTCCACTTTCATCGCCGATATCTTTGCCCGGGAGATCCTTGATTCACGCGGCAACCCCACCGTCGAGGTCGACGTCATTCTCGACGACGGCACACTGGGCCGGGCGGCCGTACCGTCGGGCGCGTCCACGGGGACCTTCGAGGCGGTCGAGCTGCGCGACGGGGATATGCACCGCTTCCTCGGCCGGGGAGTCAGCCGGGCGGTGGCGAACGTCAACGCCATCATCGCCCCGGAGATCACCGGCGCCGACGCCACCGACCAGGTGGCCATCGACACCGCCCTGATCGAACTGGACGGCACCGAAAACAAGAGCAAGCTCGGGGCCAACGCCATTCTGGGGGTCTCCCTGGCGGTGTGCAAGGCCGCGGCCAACGGGGTCGGCCTGCCCCTGTACCGCTATCTGGGCGGGACCCATGCCCGTGAGCTGCCGGTGCCGCAGTTGAACATCCTCAACGGGGGCCGGCACGCCGACAACAACCTGGACATCCAGGAGTTCATGATCGTGCCGGTGGGCGCGTCCACCTTTGCGGGCGCTCTGCGCTGCGGGGTGGAAGTCTACCACGCGCTGAAAAAGGTCTTGAAATCCCGGGGTCTGGGCACCACGGTGGGGGACGAGGGCGGTTTCGCCCCGTTCCTGGAATCACACGCGCAGGCGCTCGACCTGATCTTGGAGGCGATTCGGACCGCCGGGTACCGTCCCGGAGAGGACGTGCTGCTGGCCCTCGACGCGGCCGCGAGCGAGTTCTTTCGGGAAGGCCGTTACCACCTGGCCGGGGAAAACAGGACGCTTACGGCCGGCGAGCTGATCGGCTACTATGAGGAATTGATCCAGAACTACCCGATCATCTCCATTGAGGACGGGTTAGCCGAAGAGGACTGGGAAGGCTGGCGGGAACTCACCGCGCGTTTGGGCGGCCGGGTGCAGCTGGTGGGGGATGATCTGTTTGTAACGAATCCCCAGCGGCTGGAAAGAGGAATTGCTTCGAAAATAGCAAATTCTATTCTGATAAAGGTGAACCAGATCGGTACGGTGACCGAAACCCTGGAGACCATCAGCCGGGCCCGGAGAGCGGGTTACACCGCGGTGATCTCGCACCGTTCGGGTGAGACCGAGGACGTGACCATCGCGGACCTGGCGGTAGCCACCGGGGCCGGGCAAATCAAGACCGGTGCCCCGTGCCGGACGGAACGGGTGGCCAAGTACAACCACCTGCTCCGGATTGAGGAGGAATTGGGCGAGACTGCCGTATTTCGGGGCCGGAGGAACTTCTACCACCTGTAAGGACCTGAATAAGCGCCGTCTCTGGAATCCCTGCTTTTTTGACGTTGCAGGCGATATGTAGCTATGCTATAATATCCATCGGTATTGCGAGGAGTTGTTTGGCATGTTGTTGAAAAGCATCGTTATGGGAATACACGCCCTGATCGCCCTTGCACTGATCGCCGTAATCCTCTTGCAGTCGGGCAAGAGCGCCGGACTTTCCGGAGCCATCGCCGGGGGGGCCGAGACCTTTTTCGGCAAGAAGAAGGGCCTGGACCAGTTCTTTGGGAAAGTAACCGTAGTTTTGGCTGTTATTTTCGGTCTCTTGTCCGTGGTTTTGACCGTTTGGAAGTAGCAGCAAATTTTTTGGCCCTTTGCCGACTCGTTAACGGGGGGTGGTTGATGCTGGAGATGGTGAAAGGCTCCGGTGATCTTCTACAATAATAAATTGTGTGATGGAGGTGGGTTTGTTACATGGATGTGAACCTGATTCCATGGATCGGCGTCGGGGCGTCGCTTCTGGCCATTCTGTTTGCCCTTTACCTGACCAGTTGGCTCATGGGCCGTCCGGCAGGCACGGAAAAGATGCAGTCGATCTCCAAGGCCGTTCAGGAGGGGGCGATGGCGTACTTGGCGCGCCAGTACAAAACCATCGCGGTGGTTGGCGTGATTGTGGCGGTAGCTCTGTTTCTTGCTCTCGACTGGCAGACGGCGTTTGCGTTTGTCGTGGGCGCCTTCTTCTCTGGTCTTTGCGGCTTTATCGGTATGAGCGTATCCACCCGCAGCAACGCCCGTGTGGCGGAAGCGGCGAAACAAGGGTTGTCCTACGGCCTTAACGTATCCTTCAAAGCCGGCACGGTTACGGGGATGATGTGCGTCGGTCTTGCTCTGCTCGGTTTGTCCGGTGTCTTTATTGCCTTTTATGATCCCAACAATGTCTCGCAGGCGGTGCACGCTCTGGTTGGTCTCGGCTTCGGTGGCAGCCTGATTGCTCTCTTCGCCCGGATCGGCGGCGGCATCTTCACCAAGAGCGCCGACGTGGGCGCGGACCTGGTGGGCAAAGTCGAAGCTGGCATTCCTGAGGACGACCCGCGGAATCCGGCGACCATCGCCGATAACGTCGGTGACAACGTCGGTGACTGCGCCGGTATGGCCGCCGACCTGTTCGAGACCTACGCGGTGACGGCTGTCGGCGCGATGCTGCTCGGTTACCTGATCTTCGGCGGCGCGCTTGAGTACATCCTGTACCCGGTGGCGCTGGGCGCGGTAGCGAT
Source organism: Candidatus Desulforudis audaxviator MP104C (assembly GCF_000018425.1). Lineage (GTDB taxonomy): Bacteria > Bacillota > Desulfotomaculia > Desulfotomaculales > Desulforudaceae > Desulforudis > Desulforudis audaxviator. The sequence continues at coordinate 336,242 of NC_010424.1, forward strand.
CGTCGCTTCCATCATTGGTGTGTTCTTCGTACGCCTGGGCGGCAGCACCAACATCATGAGCGCGCTGTACAAGGGCGTCTGGGTGTCGGCGATTCTTGCCCTGATCGGTTTCTACCCGATCACCGCCTGGATGCTGGGTGATGTCACCATGTTTTTCGCGGCCATAGTCGGTGTGGTAGCCACGGTATTGATCATGTACATTACCGATTACTATACGTCCAAGAACTACCGGCCGGTTAGGTCCATTGCCCACGCTTCCCAGTCCGGTCACGGTACCAACATCATCACGGGTCTCTCGGTGGGTATGGAGTCCGCCATTCCCCCGACTCTGATGATTGTAGCGGGTATTCTGGCCGCTTACTACGTCGGCGGCGGCGGCGGCGAAGGTGTGTACGCCATCGGCATCGCCTCCATGGCTATGCTCTCCATGTGCGGCATGATCGTGGCCCTCGACTCTTACGGTCCGGTCACCGACAACGCGGGCGGTATCGCCGAGATGGCCGACCTGCCTCCCGAAGTCCGCAACGTGACTGACGCGCTGGACGCCGTCGGCAACACCACCAAGGCGGTCACCAAGGGTTACGCCATCGGTTCGGCGGCCCTGGCGGCCATCGTGCTCTTTGCGGACTACGTAAACGCCTTGAAGAAAGCGTCCGCAGGGGCCGGTGCGGCCGCGGAATACGTCTTCAAGCTGGGTGACCCGCTGGTGCTGGCCGGCCTGTTCATCGGCGGCGCGGTGGTGTTCATGTTCTCCTCGCTGGCCAACGGCGCGGTGGGCCGCGCGGCCTTCTCCGTGGTGGAAGAGGTGCGGCGCCAGTTCCGGGAAATCCCCGGCATCATGGAAGGCACCGCGAAGCCGGAGTACGGCCGGTGCGTGGACATCGTCACCAAGCGCGCGCTGAAGGAAATGGTCGTTCCCGGGCTGATCCCGGTCGTTACCGTTTTGCTGGTCGGTTTCATCCTGGGTCCGCTGGCTCTGGGCGGCGTGCTGATCGGTGTGATCGTGGTGGGCATCTACATGGCCTGCTTCCAGAACAACGCCGGCGGCGCCTGGGACAACGCCAAGAAGTGGATTGAGGAAGGCATGTACGGCGGCAAGGGCAGTGAGGCCCACAAGGCCGCGGTCACCGGCGACACCGTGGGCGATCCGCTGAAGGACACTGCGGGCCCGGCGGTCAACCCGGTCATCAAGGTCGTGAACGTGGTGGCCCTGCTCATGGTTCCGCTGATCTTCCACATCGTCAGGTAATAGGCCTCTAAGAGGTGGCACGTAACGAAAGCCCCCGCGGAACGCGGGGGCTTTTCAATGTACGCACACCCACCATCACCCCCCAAGACATTGTGGTTTTGGTAACAAAATAATTGCTATTGTTCCAACGTAATGCTATACTATGCTATATGCAACATGCACATAGCTACAAAACTGTGCTTCAACTTACGTTATTAGATTCGCGGGAATGGGCGTACGGCCCCGAGGGGGGGTTGCTGCATTTTAGCTCTGTTCACTAATCTGGGTCAGGACAGTCATGCCATTTAATGGATTTCTATCGGCTTTCACCGGCGATTAGTCAAACGGTTAGTAAGAAAGCGTACTATTTTTGGTATAAGAGGAGTTTTGCTTGAATTAGGAGGTGGTTAACGTGTATTTCCCAGTGGCCGGAATCGAAGTGGCGCCGTGGATCCCTTTTCTGGCCGGTTTCGCGGTGGCCTTCGTCTGCAGCATGGGCGGGGTGTCCGGAGCGAACCTGCTGTTACCGTTCCAGGTAAGCGTGCTTGGGTTCACCACTCCCGCGGTCAGCGCCACCAACCATCTTTTTAACGTCGTGGGCATTCCCAGCGGGGTGTACCGTTACATCCGGGAAGGGCGCATGGTCTGGCCCCTGACCTGGATGATGATCGTGGGCACTATCCCCGGCGTATTCCTGGGGGTGTTCGCGCGCGTGCACTACTTGCCGGACCCGGCTGCTTTCAAGTTCTTTGCCGGGCTGGTGCTTTTGTATATCGGTGTGGTGATGGTCAGGTCCCTGCTTAAAAAACCGGCTCCCGGAACCGGGGCGAAGTCCGCGGAACGGCGGTTTCAGGAACTGGTCAGCGAGTTCCGCAAGACCGCGGCGACCGCTCAGGAGGAAGGCAAGACGGCTCTGCCCCGGACCGAGGTGAAGCAGTTTAGCCTAACCAGGATGGAGTATGCTTTCTACGGCGAGTCTTTTGCGGTCAACCCCGTGATCATCATTTCTTTTTCCGCGCTGGTGGGCATTGTGGGCGGGATTTACGGCATCGGCGGCGGGGCGATCATCGCTCCGGTCTTCGTGGCCATGTTCCACCTGCCGGTGTACACCATCGCCGGGGCGTGCCTGATGGGCACCTTTCTCACGTCCCTGACGGCGGTTGTCTTCTACCAGGTGATCGCCCCCTTTTATCCGCACTTGGTGGTGGCGCCGGACTGGCTGCTCGGCGTCCTGTTCGGGTTCGGCGGCGTGGTGGGAATGTACCTTGGGGCCAGGGCTCAAAAATTCGTCCCGGCCGACATCATCAAGTGGCTGCTAGCTTTCATCCTCATTTCCACCGCGTTGCGGTACGTCGTGCAGTTCTTCTACTAGGGTATCCCTTCAAAAAAGCTGGGAAGGTGCGGGAACAGCGCTTGGCGGTGTTCCCGCCTTCGGTTTTCGGGGGCTCCGGGCAATCATGGCGCTCTTGCCTGGTCTGGAACAGCCACGGTTGCCGGCCTCACGACGAGATAGATATGCCGGAAGTAGGGTAGGAAAGCCTCAGTAGGGCACCAGGCCGGATTCCTCGAGGATTTTCTGGCCGTCGCGGCTGATGAGCAGGTCCAGGAAAGCCTTCGCCAATTCCCGGTTCTGGGCTTGTTCGGTGCAGCCGGCTGCGAACTCCACCGGCGCGCCGTGCACTGTCGTGCGCAGGCCGGTAAGCGGGCTGTCTATGTCCACCGAGGCTTGCGCGTAATAGTCCGCATGGGCTGGGTTGGACAGGTTGATCCTCTCGGGCAGGCGCACGAAAAGCAAGCCGTCCTGCCGGGCGACGCACTGGTACCCGAACCCGTAGTCCAACCGACCATCACGGATGGCCGGCGTCAGGTCGACCGATTTGGCGTAGATGTGTTCCGGGCGGCACTTTTGGTTCAACCGGTCGAACAGGCCGGGACGGCCGTAGTGCTGCTCGGCCAACTGCCAGAGCATCAGGGTCCGGTAGCCGGCGGGGTCCAGATTGTGGTCGGACCGGCCGAAGGTCACTTCCGGTTCTAAAAGGACATCCATCCAGTTGTCCGCGTTGATGTAGCGGCTGTGCCGGGAGAGGTCGTCGAAAGTAATCACCATCTGGTCGATGGCGAAGACAAAGTAACGCTGGACCAGCCGGGGCACCAGGAGCTTTTCGAAGAGTATCGGGTCGGCCAGGGCGACAATGTCCGCATGGCGGCCCTCCAGCAGGCGGCGGGCGCAAGCCAGCGAGCCGGCGGCCTCCAGGCGCAGGTCGACCTTGGGGTGCGCCCGGTTGAAGAGGCGTGCGCACTCCCGGAGCGGGTGGCGCAAGGCGCCCGCGTGGAGAATGGTCAAAGAATCATCGGGTTTGGGCAGCATTATTCTCCCTCTTTCCCGTTTTCCGCCGGTCCGGCCGGAAAGAGTTCCCGGTACTGGCGGAGAAACTGCTCCATTTTCTCTTTTTTTTCCCGCAGCAAGTGGGCGAACAGATGCAAAGCCTGCTTCCCCGCCGGAGTCAGGTGGTAAAGCCGCCGGGCGGGACCGGAAGGTCCGGCCTCCCAGCGGGAGGTCACCAGTTCTTCTTCCTCCATGCGGCGCAGGTTCCGGTAGATGGTGGCCGGGTCGGCCTCACCTTCCGGCAGGTCCATCCTGTTCAGGGACTGAATCAGCTCGTACCCGTGAGCCGGCTTGCGGTACAGGAGGAAGAGGAGACAAGGCCAGATCAGTTTTTCGGTGTGGGTCTGCAGGAGAAGGGCAAGTTCCGCCTCCGGCGGGCGGTTTGGTCCGGCGTTCATCGTTTCAAGACGCTCCCTCAAAGGGCTTGTCATAGAAATACCACAAAAAAGGCACCGGAGACAATAGACACGAAGGACAACGGCAAGGGACCGGCCTGTGGCCCAGTGCATTTTGTTTGGAGGCGAGTGGCCGGTTTTCCCGCCTGGGGGTTTATTACGGGACGGGGTATGGGCTACAATGATACGTGAAGGAGCGTGTGCCCGTGCGCATTATTGTTTATACCGGCAAGGGTGGGGTGGGGAAAACCAGCGTCGCGGCGGCGACGGCCTTGCGGGCCGCCGAACTGGGCTACCGCACCATCGTGCTGTCCACCGATGCGGCGCACAGCCTGGGCGATTCCTTCGACCGGCCCATTGGTCCCGAACCAGTGGCCGTGGCGCCCAACCTTTGGGTCCAGGAGGTTGACTCGCGGCGTCAACTTGAGCGCAACTGGGGCAAGATCCGGGATTACCTGACCGCCCTCTTTCGGAGCAAGCAGGTCGGCGAGACCCTGAGTGAGATCTCGGTCGAGGAACTGGTCGTCTTTCCGGGGCTGGAGGAGCTGTTCTGTCTCCTGGAAATAAAACGGCACCACGAGGAGGGGCGCTACGACGTCATCATCATGGACTGCGCCCCGACCGGGGAAACCCTGCGGTTGTTGAGCTATCCGGATCTGGCCCGGTGGTGGCTGCAGCGGATCTTTCCGGTGCAGCGGGCCGTGCTCAAGATTGCCCGGCCGGTGGCCCAGCCGCTGGTGAGTGTGCCCTTGCCGACGGTTGACGTCCTCGATACCGTGGCGTCCTTTGTGCGCGAGCTGGAGAAAATGCACGCGTTGTTGACCGATACCACACAAAGCAGCCTGCGGCTGGTCGTGAACGCCGAAAAGATGGTCATCAAGGAAGCCTGCCGAAGTTTTACTTATTTTAATCTCTTCGGTTTTCCCACCGATTTGGTGGTGATCAACCGGTTGCTGCCCGCCGAGGTGGGGGACGACTATTTCCGCGGCTGGAAGGATTTGCAGGAAAAATACGTGGCGGTCATTGAGCAGAGTTTTGCGCCTTTGCCCATTTTTCGGGCGCCGCTCTTCGAGCACGAGGTGGTGGGCGAGGAGTCCTTACGCGCCCTGGCCCAGAGCTGTTTTGGGGCGGAGGACCCGACCCGGCTATTCTATCAGGGCTTTTCCCAGAGCATTGTCCGGGAGGGGGACGGGTACCTGCTCTCGATCAGGTTGCCCTTTGTCGAAAAGGGTCAGGTTTCTTTGGCGCAAAAGGGGGACGAACTGCAGATCCAGGTGGGCGAATTCAAGCGTAACGTCTTGCTGCCGCGGGCGCTGGTTGGCCGCACCGCCACGAGCGCCGGTTTTACAAACGGCGTGTTGAAAATACGGTTTGGAGGTGAGACCCGTGACTCATCATGACCAGGAAAGGGTGGAGACCAAGGATCAGCCGGTCGGCAATGCCGAGCAGAGGAGGGCGGCGGACCCAAAGGAACTAACCTGCGCGGCCTGTCCGGCGGGACGACTCTTCTTGCTGCCCCGCATGCTGGAGGCGGCTTTCGTTGCTGCCCTCCCGGTGCCGGTGGCCCGCCACTTGCGCAATGCCCGGCGGGAGACCCTGCTGGCCGCCCGCTGCCTGCTCGACCAGATGCTGGCCATGCAACCGGAACCGGCAGACAAGACGCGCCGGAAGATCGAGATCGAGTAGCCCGAAGTCGGCGGGAGGGGGTGTAGAACGTGGCGCGGACGATCAAGGGCGTGACCATCGAGTGCGTGCAGGGAGACATCACCCGGCAGGAGGGGTTTGACGCCGTGGTCAACGCGGCCAATGCCGAACTGCGCCCGGGCGGCGGGGTGTCCGGTGCCATACACCGGGCGGCCGGACCTGGGTTGGCCGAGGAGTGCCGGCCGCTGGCCCCGATCAAGCCCGGACAGGCGGTGATCACGAGTGCCCACAAACTGCCGAACCGCTTCGTGATCCACTGCCTGGGGCCGGTTTACGGCGTGGATAAGCCGTCCGACCGGCTGCTGGCCGACTGCTACCGGAATGCCCTGAAGCTTGCCGACCGGTACGAAATATCCTCGATCGCCTTTCCGGCCATCTCCACCGGTGCCTTCGGTTACCCGGTCAGGGAGGCGGCTGAAGAGGCCTGCCGGGCCATCGTGGAAACCATTCCGGCGCTTAAATCGGTCAAAAGGATCCGTTTTGTTTTGCGCGATGCGGAACCGGTGCGCGTCCACGAAGAAGCGCTGGCGTCCGCCTGATTTACTCCTCCACCGGGCGGGGTTCAATCAGCACCGTCTTTTCATTTGTGTAAGTTACAAACCCGGGGCGGGACCCCTTGGGTTTCTGGACGTGCATGTTATCCAAAAGTTGTTCCAGGGGCTGGTGGGGCCAAATGTTCAGGTTGGCCGCGTAATCACCCGGTATTTGTTGGCGTCGAACGCCGGCAGCACCGGCGGGATAACCGTACCCGCAGCGCCATCCCAATGGGCCCGCGGCAGCGCGTGGGGTTCTACCGCTCAGCCCCGGCGGGCAAACCAGTTCACCACGGCACGCACCTGCCCGGCCCTTCGCCCCAAAAGCCCGCTCCGCCCGGAAATGCGGTTGTAAACCGAAAAAAGAGTCCTGTTGTCTGCAGACACCCTTACCCCCTGCTCCCTTTCACTCTTATACCAAAAGTTCCCAGCTTACTACATAGCGCGAGTACCAGTCCATGATGGCTACTAGGTACATCCAGCCCCTGTGCAACCGGATATAGGTGATATCAATGCCCCAAACGTGGTTGGGATGGGTCACTGTAGATGTTGGCCTCGACCACGGTAGTGTCCACCCGTACTTTGTTACGGCTCTTTCATGGTAGAATGGGAGCGGACAAAATGAGGAGGAAAACAACCATGCCGAAACATCGATGGACCGCCGAAGAAAAGATGCAAAGAAAAGATGCAAATCGTCCTCGCGGGCCTGTTACCTGAAGCTAACATTGCCGCCATCTGCCGTGAACATCAGGTCTCCCAATCCCTTTTCTATCGCTGGCGAGATGCTTTCCTTAAAAGGGTGGCAAGACCGCTTTGCAGAACGGTCCCTCCAGCCGGGAACAAGAACTGGAGCGCAAACTCCGGGAGGCCCAGGCCAAAATCGGCGAACAGACCATGCAGATTGACATCCTTAAAAAAAAGACCAACTGGGTCCTGAAGTAACCGTCCGGGTGCTGGTTCAGACACTCCATAAGGACGGGTATAAGATCACCCTTATTGCCAAGACCCTCGACTTGAACAGAACGTATTGTTACAGCTTGCTCCTTGACAAGCCCCAAAAAGAGCGGCCCGACAAAGACGCCGAGGTAAAGCAGGCGATCATCAGGATCTGCATCCAGTTCCCGACTTACGGCTACCGCCGGGTTACCGCCGTCTTACGGAACCGATTAGGGCGCTCCATCAACCGGAAGAAAGTGCAGCGGATCATGCAGGAAGAAGGCCTCACCGTACCGGTCAAAGAACGTGTTGCGAAGCGTACCAAAGAATCAGGCCGCATCCCGGTAATCCGCTCAAACGAGCACTTCCAGGTTGATATGACCAAGGTATGGTGCGGTGCCGACGGTTGGGGGTATTTATTTGCGGTCATCGACGCGTGAAAAACTGCTGGAGTGGCGGGGTGAATAATGATGTCCTTGCGGAAAAGGCTTTCAAGGCGGGATTTTCTCTATACAGTGGCCGGAGCGGGGCTGGGATGGGTGGTCCTGACCGCAGCCGGCTGCGCTACCGGGAAGGAAGCAGCGCGAAACAGAGTACCAGCGGATCCCGGCGAAAATATCGCCCGAGAAGTCGCTGGAGGGAAAGCGATTGCGTTGCCCGCCTCCCGGTTAACGGGGGAAATGTCCCTGGAGGCGGCGGTGGCCGGTCGGAGATCCGAAAGGAGTTTTCGAGCAGCCCCGCTGAAACTGGAACAGCTGGCCCAACTGCTCTGGGCCGCGCAGGGGATTACCGATCCGCACCCGGATCCGGCCCAGCGGTTTCGCCGGGCCGCGCCGAGTGCCGGAGCCCAATACCCGCTGGATCTTTACCCGGTAGTGGGCGAGATTGAAGGGCTGGAAGCAGGTATTTACCGGTATTGTCCCCAGGAACACGCCTTGGGCCTGCTGACGCCTGGCGACCGGCGCCGGCAGTTGGCCCGGGCCTGCCTGGGGCAGATGTTTGTCGCCGCGGCGCCGGTGGCGGTGGTCATCACCGCCACCTACGACCGGATCACGGACCGGTACGGGGAACGTGGCATCCGGTACGCCCACATGGAAGTCGGGCATGTGGGGCAGAATATCCACCTGCAGGCCGAGGCGCTGGGGCTGGGCACGGTCGTGGTCGGGGCTTTCCAGGACGAAGAAGTGGCGGAGGTCCTGCAACTACCGCGGAAAGAGGCACCGCTGTATGTGATGCCGGTTGGAATCATTCAGAGTTAGAATGACGCGTAGTGGCGGAGCCCTTGGCGAATCAGGTCATACGCAAGATTGGTGGGGCTCGTGAGCTCTATCACCGCCTCGTCATGCTGGTGGCCCCGGCGGGAAGCGGGTGATCCGGATCTTTCCCAACGAGGAGTCGGCTTTCCGCTTGATCGGGGCGGTGCTCGTAGAAATCGACGAGGTATGGGCCACAGGACATCGCTATTAATGGCGGATTACTGGGAGTGGAAGTTTAACACGGAAAAACAGCGCAAGGATGTGAGTAATGCCGATATTCAGGTAAATGCAGCTTAAAACGGGGTGATCTTATCTGCCAGAGGAAATTTACACACAAAATCGGACTTGACCTCGTTTCCAGTTGTTCTGGAGGGCCTTCTACTAAGGTCATGCCCTTTTCACTAATGTTCTCCCATTTAGCCCCGCAGGCGCCACAGACGACAAAATGCCTCTTGAAGAGGAGGCCTTCGCTTTGCGCCTCCTACATTTGAACACCCAAAAGCCACTTTGGGTTCAAGCCCTTACTTTCAAGAACTGTTTGACAGACCAGAGCCTGTTATCCTATGAGAGTATTTCTCTTCGCCAGCAACTCGGCGGTTGTGTACACTTTTACCTCGGCTAACCCTTTAAGATCATCATCGTTTGACCAAACTGGGCAGGCCAGACTCAGCGCTAGGGCCAGAAGGGGTACATCGTCCGGATCGCGGTTGCCAACCTGAACACGCGCTTGGTCCAAAAAATCTGCATACGTTTCTTCAGAAGCTATAGTCAACGGTAATAGATCCAACACGCTACGCATGAGCCCAAGGCTCAGACCCTTTTTCTTCGCAAGAACCGGCAGGTATTTTTTGACCTCATCCAGTATAGCAGGCACGGTCACAAATTCCAGCGCTGTTGCCTCACGAAAGATCCTGCCAGCCTTTCCCCCGATTACAGCAGAGAGAATGACGTTAGCGTCTACGGCGATCTTTCCTGAAAGACTCAAAGTCGGCCATCACTTCCTCTTCGGTTACCCCTTTCTCAGTCCGCTCCTGCTTCAGTCTCGCCATGAGAACTTCGAGCGCCGCCCTGCGAAAGCTGCTGTCAGCTTTGAGTTCATCCCAAGGAACGAAAAAACCAGCAGGTTTTCCACCTCTCATAATCAATACATCCCGCCCCTCGCGAATTATGCGCGTCGCCTGCGCTTTGAAATCGCGTACCGAAATGAACTCCAATGTGGTCACCTCCATGACCACATTATAGTATCGAGAAAGCTTTTCTGCAAGAATTTCTATAATGGGGTGCTATTGGCCTGTGATATTGTCACCTCATAAGCGGTCTGAGAAAATGTCACCCATGAAGGGAGACGTTTTCTTGAAACCCAAGGAAGCCAGGAGACTAGGTATTATGGAACGGGTCCTTGCAGGCAAGGTATCCATTCGGCAGGCTGCCATCCTCCTTGGTCTCAGCGAACGTCAGGTTATGCGCCTCAAGAAAGGAATGAAACAGGAGGGTGAGGCTTTCCTCGTCCACAAAAACCGAGGCCGTAAACCAAAACACGCTATAACCCACGACGTCCGGGACCGGATCATCAGCCTCGCCTCAGAAGAACTCAAGGACGCAAGTTGCGAGCATATGGCTGAGCTGCTTGAGGAACTATATGAAATTTCGATCTCGGGCCGCAGCTTGCGTCGCATATTCAAGCAGGCCGGTATCAAGAATCGGCACAGCCGCCGAGCCAAGCGGCGGAAACGGCGCTCCCGCGAGCGCATGCCTCAAGAAGGGCTTTTGGTCCAAAGCGACGCCAGCCCGTACGCCTGGTTTGAAGATCGTGGCCCCAAGGCCTGCCTCCACGGTAATATTGATGACGCCACCGGTAAGATCCTGGCACTTTGGTTCCGGCCCGAAGAGGATCTGTACGGTTACTTGATGGTCTTAAACCTAACGGTCATAAATCACGGAATCCCGGTGAGCCTCTATACGGACGGCCACTCCATCTTCTTCTCACCGAAGAAGGACAAGTTGTCCATTGATGAGGAGCTGGCCGGCAAAACCGTTGCCCTGACCCAGTTCGGTAAGGCCCTGGAGGAATTGGGAATCAATCATATTCAGGCACGCTCTCCCCAAGCCAAAGGGCGTATAGAACGTTTGTGGGAAACCCTGCAGAGCCGTCTGGTGATAGAGATGCGCCTGCGAGGGATCTCCAACATTGAAGACGCGAACGCCTTTCTCCCGGTCTTTATTGAGCGCTTCAACGCCCGCTTCGCCGTTTGGGCCGCCGATCCGGAACCGGCCTTTAAACCCGCACCCACCAGTGAACGGCTCAACGAGATTATTGCCTTTCGGGAAGAGCGTACGGCTTCCAATGGTTCCACGATCTCGTTTCACTGTAAGACTTACCAGCTTATCGATGTCAAAGATCAAGCAGTTAGCCTGGCGCCCAGGGCGAAGGTTACGGTCCTTACTCATCTGGACGGGACGATAAGCGCCAAGTATGGCGATAAGGTGTTTTCGCTAAGGGAGTTCGTTCCCCAGCCGGCACCTAAGGCGGAGATCCGTCAAGCCAAGCCCCGCCGGGAACCTGCTCCGGTGACTGCGGATCATCCCTGGCGCCAGATTTCTCCCATAGCGCCCAAGCCTTCAACACCAGTGGAAGCGTACCTGGAAGCCAAGAGAAAGCGCTTCCGCAAGTACGCCTTTTAAATGAGCAACCTTGAAACCCTTGAGTCACCTGTCACCTCTCGCCTGGCCAGCCGTCAAGGGGCCGCGTCCGCGGCGGCGTAGCCCTTGCCCTTGACGGCCAACAGGCGAGAGGAATAATCTTGGACGGCGGTTTCAAAGGTGACATTTCCTCAGACCATTTTAACGATTACAAAGGTGACATTTTCTCAGTCCAAGTTAGTGTGTTTTAGGGTGACATTTTCACTGGCCATTGACAGAATTTCTATAATGGGGGTAGTCGTTTGAAAACATTCATCTTGGGTGGTCTGCCCACTTATCGCCCCCTGCTTACCCTATCATGCCTCCCTGGGTCCTTTGCCCTGACATTCCTTCGTTCAGCCTAATGGGGGCGGGTGGGGCACCGTTACTCGGTTACAGGGTCATGCCCTAATGGAGTGATTCGGTTTCCCCCACCCAAGACTTATTTTCATTATTTGTTGTTGTTGATGGTCCTTCCGCCGCCTGGGCTGTGGGTATGTGGGCAACGCGGAGCGTTGCCCAAGCGAAGCGGCATATCCACAGCCCTCATAACATCTGTTCAGGCAGCGTATTTCAACTGCTGTTGCCGGTACGCGCCCAAAACCTTTTCCGGATCGTACAGGCGGTTTTCTTTGGCCAGGGTGAACATTACCCTTAACAACTTGCAGGCTATAACCACCAATGCCTGCTTACCTTTAAGGGGGTTTTCCCGGCGAGTTCTCAGGTGCCGGTACAGGGCCTTAAATTCCGGGTTTTAGACACCAGAGCAAGAGAGGCCTGATATAAAAGGTTTCTTAACCCCGGGCACCCCCGCTTGGATATCCCTGTTTTGCCCTTACGCGATCCGGAACTGTTTTCCGTAAGGTTAAACCCGGCTATTTTCCGGGTAGAGTGGAAGTTTAACACGGAAAAACAGCACAAGGAGGCGAGTAATGCCGATACTCAGATAAATGCAGCTTAAAACGGGGTGATCTTATCTGCCAGAGGGAATTTACACACAAATTCGGACTTGACCCCCACCCACAGTGGCGCATAGTCAGGCCATTGAAAGAAATTATCACAAACCCCTTTACAAAATCTGCTGGGGAAGGTAAGATAACCGCTGAAGGGGAGTAGCCGGTTTTTCTGAGGGCGTCAGTACGGCCATAAAGGGTCCGCTTTCAGGACGGCAGAATAGTAATATTAGTGTAAGGCCGCAGGCAAGACCTTCATGCCGAAGTTTGTTTTTGGTATGAAGGTCTTTTATATTACCGCCCCTTCCGGGCAGCAAAAACCGGCCCGGATAGTGCTTTGTGCTTTCTTTGGATTTCCGGCCGCTTGCCCCGGGGCAAAGCTAAAGCATAATTCCCATAGGAAAAGGCTCAATTTTCGGTTGAGGAGGTGACTTGCAACCATCCACGCATTTCAAAAAGCAGCCTACCGCAGGCTGGCGGCGGCCATCATTCTCCGCGCGGTCCGCGACGCCAGCACGGACCACCCTTGCCCGCTGAGCCGCGACGAAGACCCGCAACAGGTGCGAAGCGACGCCCGGGCCTTTCTCGCCGCCGTTGGGGACCTGAACAGCTGGGCGGGGCTGTTGTGCCACCTGGCGGGAGTGCCGGTCCAAGCAGGAAAGAAGGTCGGCAGAAAAGCGCGCCGTCGCCCCAAGTTGACCGGAACAAGCTTCTCCATTTCGGAACCCAAGAAAGGAGCAGGGCGTCAGTCCTGCTCCGCTTTCAGCGAAACAAAAAAAGGGGGATGACCTTTCTCTGGCGCACGCACTTCGTTGCCGGCGCGGGTCTCGGCGCGGCCTATGGGGCCGTCTTTCACCAGGGCGACCCGGGAATTATGGCTGCGTCTGCGGGAATTGGGGGAATTGCCGCGCTCCTTCCAGATGTGGATTCTCCGCACTCCAATCTGGGCCGGGCCGCCAGGCCCGTATCCGACGTTCTGAACTTCGCCTTGGGCCACCGGGGGTTCCTGTATTTCCTTTTGGGAGCGACGGTCGTCTTGGCCCTCGCCGCGTTTGCCGCGCTCTTTTGGGCGCCTTCCGGCGCGGTTTGGAGCCTGCTGGTTTCCGCGCTGGCCGCTGGTTACTTGTCACACTTACTGCTGGACGCCCTGACTCCGGGCGGCGTGCCTCTGCTGTGGCCGCGGGGCGGCAGCACGTCCCTGCCCCTGGTGCGGACCGGCAGTTTCTTTGAGCGGGTCGTCTTCCTGCCCGCCCTGGCGGTCGCCGTCGCGCTGGTCGTCTGGGGGGTGGCGAAATGAGCCACGACAGGATTATGCTTTTGATCGACCGGTACGCCCGGAGTCTTTCTGGGAGGGACCTGGCGGCGTTCACCGACATCCTGGACCGCGAGGCGTACCGGGTGCGCTGCCTGGCCAACGTCGAGGGCCTGCGGAAGCCCGGTCGGGGCCTTTTTTCAGAAAAGGGTGGTGCGGGAACAAGCTCTAAGGCGTAGCTGGCTGACCGTTTTCTGTTGCTGTCAACTACCCTAGCGGCAAAAAGAGTTAATGGAGGCTGTTTTTTGTTAGCAAGGAGGCGAACTTTTCAAAAAGGGCCAGGATTTCTTCAAATCGCGCCAGCCTTTCCAGCCACTTCCGGGGTATTGCGCCGTAGCCGTAATAGACTCCCGCCAGGCTGCCGGCTACAGCGCCGGTGGTATCGGAGTCGCCGCCGAGATTTACGGCCGAAAGAACGGTGTCGGAAAAAGTGGCGTTGTTCAACAGGCACCAGGCGGCCGCCTCCAGTGTGCTGACCACATAGCCGTCGGAGCGGATTTCCCTTCCGGGAAGGCCGGGTAGGGAGCCGTTTAAAATGCGCTCAAAATGGGGCAGTTCTCCGGCCAGAGCAGTTCCCGCGCACAGTTCAGGAGCCCTTTCCCTCATTTTTTCGTAGGCCAGTCCCGGTGTGTTTCCGGCGAGCAGTTCGTTGGCCAGCAGGGCGTAAAGGAAGCAGGCGAGCTGGCTGCGCTGGTGCCCGTGCGTAAGGCAGGAGATTTTGCAGACGGCCTCGCGCATCGCCTCCACTTCGCTTTCGGCAAAGTACAGCGCCGCCGGCAAAATGCGCATGAGTGACCCGTTGCCGTTGCTCATCTCGTCGTCCGGGCCGGCCAGGGCGGGGTCAACTCCGCCCTCCAGCCGCAGGATCGCCTGCCGGGTAGCGCCGCCGATGTCGAATGCCCTCCCGTAAGGGGTCCAGTAGCCTTCTCGGTACCACCGGACAAATCTCTTCCCGGCGTCCGCCAGATTGTATCCGGCCTCGACTAGGCTTTCCACCAGGCACAGTGTCAAAGAAGTGTCGTCCGACCACGTTCCCGGGGGCTGGTGGTGAGTACCGTAGCCGAACATCTCTTGAACCGGTTTTTTGCGCAGGTCCTCCCGGGACACAAATTCCACCGGCACTCCCAGGGCATCCCCCACGGTCACGCCGAACAGTCCGCCCAGGATTCTCTCCCTTTTGTTCACTTTCATCCACTTCCGGTGATTCTATGCTGGTTTCCCGGCTTCACGGCGGTCTTCGTTCCTGCCGGTTCCTCTATGCTTCCCCGCCTTATCTTATCTACCTCACCGTACTCAAATTAAAAGGATCTGTTTAACCCTGCCTCACCGGCGGATTGGGGCGCGTTGGAGCCCGGCCGGTGCGGAACGGATGGGACGCCTGTTAGCGGTACGGGCTAATGATGAGCTGGACAGATACGCGGTACACTCGGAACCTCGGTTCGACCTACTGAAAAAGGCTGTCGGAGCCGAGGCAATCCAACTGCCCAAACGCTTCGGCAAAGATCCCGAGGCCTGGCTTCAAGCCAACGTGCCCGCCCTTGAAGGACCGCACGCCGGAAAACACTGGGTCAAGCACATAGTAAGAGAGATTAGTTCACCGAGGTGGTCTACGGTCTAATTCAAATTAAATCGGCTGGGAGATCGCCTACTAAGTCTTGACACGGACCCGGCGGTGCCTTAAGTTTGCGGACTGCCTGTTTTTGGTGTAGAATCATAGCATCGGCCCGCACCCACGCGGATATTCCCGGAATATTGAAATCAGCCGTATCGGGGTCTGGTAACTTGACGATTGACGAAACCACCCACATGTGTTTTGCCTGCAGTCCGATCAATCCTATCGGCCTCAAACTGGTTTTCGCGGACAAGGGGGACACCTGCGTAACACGGTTTGTGCCGGGGCCCCAGCACCAGGGCTGGACCGGCCGCGTGCACGGGGGGATCGTTACCACCCTGCTCGACGAGGCCATGGCCCAATTCCTGTACCGGCGCGACGAAACGGCGGTGACCGCCGAACTGACGGTGCGGTTCCGCATTCCGGCGCCGGTGGGGAGCGAACTGCTGGTGGAGGCCCGGCAGACCGGTGCACGCGGGCGGTTGCTTACGCTAGAGGCGAAAGCCTGCCTCAAGGACGGAACGGTGGTGGCCGTCGCACAAGGGAAATTCCTACGGGTGCCGCCGGACGCCCTGGGCTGACGGTGCGGTGCGGCGCCGGGTGCCGCACGGTGGTGGGCGGAGGCGGAAACGGAAGCGAACACACCTATGCCTTAGAGGTTAAGCCGGTCCGCAGTCAGGAAATAATTAGTAACAAGTACCAAGGAGGTTTCAGGTTGAAGCGGGAAGAAGCGCTGGCCTTACTGAAGAAGAATCTGCCGAACAAGAACCTGCAGAAACACTGCCTGGCCGCGGAAGCGGTGATGCGCCGCCTGGCCCGGCGGTTTCAGGAGGATGAAGAGTCGTGGGGTCTGACCGGGTTGCTCCACGATATCGACTACGAACAGACCAAGGATGATCCGGACCGCCACAGTATGGAGGGCGCCCGGATGCTGGCGGAACTGGGGCTAGCCCCGGAAGTCGTGTACGCGGTAAAGGTGCACAACGAGCGTCACGGCCTGCCCCGCTTGAGCCGGTTGGACAAGGCGCTGTACGCGGTGGATCCGCTGACCGGTTTCATCGTGGCCGGAGCGCTCATCCGTCCGGAAAAGAGACTGGCCGCCGTGGACGTAGCCTTCTTGACCAACCGGTTCAAGGAAAAGGCTTTCGCCCGGGGCGCCAATCGTGAACAAATGCAGACCTGCACGGAACTGGGCCTGACCCTGGAAGAGTTCATCGGGCTGGGCCTGGAGGCGATGCAGGAAAAAGCCGAGGAGTTGGGTCTTTAAATACAAAATGGCTACTAGAGATGAAATTTTGGAGTACATGCGCAAGGATGCCTACCGGCCCATGACCGAGGATGAACTTCTCCGGGCCTTCGCCGTAAAAAAGAGCGGTGCGCGCGGCTTCAAGAAGCTGCTTGGGGAAATGGAGATCGAGGGTTCGATTTATAAGACGCGGGCGGCCCGTTACGGTCTGCCCGAGAAGATGAATCTCACCGTGGGTAGACTGCAGGGCCATCCCCGCGGCTTCGGCTTCGTCATTCCCGACAACCGGGAACACCCGGACGTGTTCATCAGCGCGGCGGCCCTGAATGGCGCGATGCACGGGGACCGGGTGGTGGCGCGGGTCACCCCCGGCCGGAACGATAAGAAAGAGGGCGAAGTGATCAAGATCCTGCACCACGCCAACGAGCGGGTGGTCGGGACCTTCCAGAAAAGACAGAACTACGGATTCGTGGTCTGCGACGAGCCCCGCCTGCCGCACGACGTGTTCGTGCCGCGGGGCAGGCTGAACGGGGCCCGTTCCGGAGACAAGGTGGTGGTCGCCCTCACCGCCTGGCCCGGCAAACGCCGTGGCCCGGAGGGCAAGATCACCGAGGTGCTGGGAGCCGCGGACGAGCCCGGGATGGACATCCTGGCGCTCTGCCGCCGGTACGGATTACCGGAAGGTTTTCCGAAACAGGCGCTCAAGGAAGCGGAACAGATTCCGGAAACGGTCACCGCGCGGGACCTGGCCGGCCGGCGTGACCTGCGGGACCAGGCCATTGTCACCATCGACGGTGAGGACGCCAAGGACCTGGACGACGCGGTGAGCTTAGAGCCCCTGCCCGGCGGCCTGTACCAATTGGGAGTGCACATCGCCGATGTTGGGTACTACGTGTCTGAGGGGAGCGCCCTGGACCGGGAGGCCTACGCGCGGGGCACAAGTTTTTACCTGCCCGGCAAGGTCATCCCCATGCTCCCCGAACGGCTCTCCAACGGGATCTGCAGCTTAAATCCCCAAGTGGACCGTCTGGCGCTGTCCGTCCTGATGGATATCGACCGCGGGGGCGAAGTGATCCGGTACGAAATCTTTCCGTCGGTGATCCGGACCCGGGAGCGGCTGACCTACACGGCGGTCCGGCAGGTTTTGACCAACGGGGACGAAGAGACCACGAAACGCTACGCGGACCTCCTCCCCATGCTGCGCCTGATGCAGGAGTTGGCCCTGGTGCTGCGCACCCGGCGGTTCCGCCGGGGGGCGATCGATTTCAATCTGCCTGAGGTCAAGGTGCTCCTGGACGAAAAAGGCCGGGTGCAAGACCTGGTGAAGGTGGAGCGGACGATCGCCGAACAGCTCATCGAGGAATTCATGCTGATGACCAACGAGGTGGTGGCCAGACACCTGCACAAACTGGAAGTGCCTTTTCTGTGCCGGGTGCACGAGAAGCCGGACAGCGAGAAGCTGGAGAACCTGCAAGCCCTGCTCCAGACCCTGGGCTACGCCATTCCCGGCTATCCCCGGGTCCGGCCCGGCGCGCTGCAGGACATCCTGTCGCGCGTGGCCGGGAAGAAAGAGGAGCGGCTGGTCAACGATGTGACGCTGCGCTCGATGCAGCAGGCGCGCTACCACCCCGGGCCGCTGGGGCACTTCGGGTTGGCGTCCCGGGACTACACCCACTTCACCTCCCCGATCCGGCGCTACCCCGATTTGGTGAACCATCGGCTCATCCGGGAGGTGCTGGCGACCGGGGGAACCTTGAGTGAAACCCGGAAAAAAGCTCTGCAAAACTGTCTGCCCGACATCGCGAAGCAGTCGTCCGAACGGGAGCGGCTGGCGGTGGAGGCCGAGCGGGAGGCCGTGGACACTAAGAAAGTGGAATACATGCAAAACCGGATCGGCGAGGTATACCCGGGGATCATCAGCGGGGTGACCGGCTTCGGGATGTTCGTGGAATTGGACAATACGGTGGAGGGTCTGGTCAGCCTGACCAGCATGGCCGACGACTACTACGACTACGACCAGCCGGGCTTCCGACTCGTCGGCCAGCGCACCGGCAAGGTCTACCGGCTGGGAGACGAGGTCACCGTAAAAGTGGTGCGGGCCAGCGTTGAAGACCGCCAGATCGACTTCACCCTCTGCAGCCCGCTCTAAATCGGGGCTGTACTCCGAGTGCCCGTGTTTGGGACCACCTGCTCGGCAAAACCGGCAGGCTAAAGATGTGAAGTGCAGGATTTGCCCCACAGACGGCGGCTGCCGGACGGCTTACCACGCCCCCAAAAAGGGGCCAGGCCCCTTTTTCGGAGAGGGATGTTTTCCTTGACAGCCGGGTGGCGCCTGCAGTACAATGGGGGATGTATGACTCCAAAGCCCTGTGTTCTTGCAGGGTTCAGGTTTTTCGGGAGGTTTGCGGCAGTGAACACGACTTCGACTTACATGATGCGGGCTCAGGATGTGGAGCGGAAGTGGTACATCCTGGACGCCACCGGAAGACCGCTCGGCCGGGTTGCGGCTGAAGCGGCACGCATCTTGAGGGGCAAACACAAGCCCGGTTTCACCCCCCACGTCGACTGCGGGGACCACGTAATCATCGTCAACGCGGCCCAGGCGGTACTGACCGGCAACAAGCTTAACAACAAGTTCTATTACCGGCACACCGGTTACCCGGGCGGTCTCAAGGCGGTGGACTACCGAACCTTTATGGCCAAGAGGCCGGAGGAGGCGGTGCGTAAGGCTGTGGTCGGCATGCTTCCGCACACCCGCCTCGGGGCGCAGATGGCCAAGAAACTCAAGGTATACGCCGGACCCGAACACCCGCACCAGGCCCAGGGGCCGGAAGTCTGGCAGGGGTAAAGGAGGGAGAGACAAAACGTGGCACAGGTACACTACTACGGCACCGGTAGAAGGAAGAACGCGATCGCCAGGGTGTTTCTTTCTCCGGGTTCGGGAACGGTACAAGTCAACGACAAGGAACTCGGCGCCTATTTGGGCCGGAAAACCCTGGAGATGATCGTCAGGCAGCCGCTAGAGGTCACCGGCACCGCCGGGAGATTCAACGTGCGGGCGACCGTGAGCGGCGGCGGAATCAGTGGCCAGGCCGGGGCGATCAAGCTCGGCATCGCGCGGGCGCTCGTGCAGGCCGACCCGAACCTCCGCCCGGTTCTGAAAAAGGCCGGTTTCCTCACCCGCGACCCGCGGATGAAGGAGCGGAAAAAGTACGGGCTCAAGAAGGCCCGGCGGGCTCCCCAGTTCTCCAAGCGCTAAGCACATAATCCCTCCTCGGCACGCATATTCCTTGAGAGAATGCGTCTTGAGGGGGGTATTTTCATGCCGGTCTGGATCGGCAGCCGCCGGCTCGGCCTGCGCCACCTATTGCTCCTGGCTGCTATTCCCCTGGTTCTGATCGGCTTCTCACAGGCCTATCAAGCTCTGGAGGCGCATCTCCAGCAGCGGACCGTTGCGGCGTTGTCCTGGATCCTGTCGGGAAAGACCATTGTGGTCGACGCCGGACACGGCGGTATCGACACGGGAGTCGGCAAGGGCCCGGTGGCCGAGAAGGACGTTAACCTGGAGATTGCCCTGAAGCTGGCCGAACTTTTGCGCCAGGGCGGGGCCACCGTGCTCACGACCCGCGACAACGACCACCGGATGGGCACCCGCTACCGGGAGGACCTGGCTTTGCGGGTCCGTCTGGCCGAGGAGCAGAACGCCGACCTCTTTATCAGTATTCACGCCAACAGCTACCCCCGCGACCCGGGCCAGCGCGGGGCCCAGACCTTTTTCCAGCGCGGGGAGGAAGACGGCGCCGCGCTCAGCAGGGCCATCCAGGCCGAGATCATCCGCATCCTCGCCAACACCGACCGCACGCCTAAGGGCATGGACTTTTTCCTCGGGCGCAACGCCTCGATGCCCACGGTGATCGTTGAAACCGGCTTCGTGACGAACCCACGGGAGTTCAAGCTGCTCCAGGATCCGGGTTACCAGCAGAAGATGGCCTTCGCCATCTACTGCGGGATCGTGAAGTACCTCGCCGAGCAGGCCACCCCGGCCACCAAGTGGGTGGACGAAAAGATCATCGAGACTTTCCGGCGGCAGGTGCCCGAGACCGTCGCTCCCTGACCGTTCCAGGAGATGGGATTTCAACAAAACCCTTGAACCTGTACCCAAAAGCGTATAGAATAATCATAATCAACTGATGCAGCACAAGGGGGACAGCGGTGATGGAGTGGAAGAATCCTGCCACGTTTTTGTTCGCCGGCTTTGCCGTGTTCTGCTACATGATGGTGATTATCTTCGGCCACTAGACTGGAACTAACCGCCACACCTGGAGTCACCGTTCATAAGCGCCTCTCATTCTTCTTTGCGGGTTTTCTGCAAGCAAACGCCGTTAGTGGCGTTTTTGCCGTTTGGGAAAGGGTTTTGCGGTTGAAAGTCGAAGACTAGGGGATACTGGCAACCGGGCACCGCCGTGCGCTTGAGTTGCGCCTGCACTTCGCTGGCGCCGCCTTGTCGGGGGGGGAACGACGTGCTGGAGGTACGTCTTGAATTTGACGATCAGGTCGGTCGCCTCTGTTTTGACGGCCAGAGAGTATACCTAAAGGACACGGCCGAGGAGATCAGGGCCCGGGTTGAACCGTACCTGACGCAGGAGTTGGAGTACCGGACAAACGCCTGGGTGGACGGGAAAAGAGTGGTGCAGGTGCATTGGGCGGCACCCGGGACCAATGACCACTTCAGCGCGCTGGTCAACTTCTACCTGCCTTTCAAGGCCAAGGTCAAGGTGCTGGCCTGCTGGTGTTAGGTTTCGCCCGTGCTCGACTTGGAGGTGAGCGACATGCTGGTGGCGCGACTGGAACTTGGGATTCTGCACGGCCGCATCTGCTTCGACGGCCGCAACGTTTTCCTGGAGGACGCACCCGACGAGATCAGAGTTCGGGTCGAACCCTATTTGAGCCGGGAGCTGGAGTACCGGACCAATACCTGGGTTGACGGCGCGCCGGTGCAGGAGGTCCGCCGGGCCATGCCGGGAACGCGGGAGCACTTCAGCGTCCTGGTGTGGCACTACCTGCCCCACCGGGCCAAAGTGCGGGTATCGGTCGTGAAAAACGAAGGGGAAGGCGAGTCCGACGTGATGGCCGAATAGGCCCGGACACAGGGATCACCGGCGCGGGCGGCGTTCTACGTCCTCGTCTTCGTACGGCACCGGAATGAACTGCACCGAGGGGCGGCGCTGGGCCGGCTGGGGGTACATCTCCATCAGCAGGTAGATGTCGCGGGAAAGCCCCGTGGTGACCGGGAGGCCCAGGGCCTGCAGTTTCTCGGCGGTGATCGGGAAGTCGTGTGTCCACCGGCCGGAGGCGAGCGTGTGCGCCACCTCCCGAGCGGTGGGCTCTTCCATTTTCCCGGCCAGCAGGCAGTAGACGAAGTTTTCGACCTGGTTCAAGGCTTTGGCCGAGATGTCGGCCATAATCAGGGTACGGTCGGAGGCCCGTTCGTCGCCTTTACGGCGCACCGCCTCCATAATCGAAGCCGCCGGGAATTGCCCGAGTTGCGGGTCCACGGGGCCGAGCACGGCATTCTCATCCATGATGATTTCATCGGCGGACAGGGCGATCATGGTGCCCCCGGACATGGCGTAGTGGGGCACCAGCACCGTGACCTTGGCCGGGTGCCGCAAAAGCGCCCGGGCGATTTGCTCCGAGGCGAGCACCAGGCCGCCCGGCGTGTGCAGCACCAGGTCGATCGGCAGGTGCGGGGGCGTGAGCCGGATCGCCCGCAGGATTTGCTCGGAATCCTCAACGTTGATGTACCGGGTGAGGGGAATGCCGAACAGGCTGATCAGTTCCTGCCGGTGAATCAGGGTGATCAGGCGGGCGCCGCGTTTCCTTTCGATTTTGCGAATCAGCCTGATGCGGGCTTTCTGCACCTGGCGCTGGCGGACCACCGGCAGAAGCGCCGCCAGGATCAGGAGAATCCAAAAGATTTCGAAGAGGGAGAGATTCATCGCCGGCCTCCTCCCGTGTTTCCGGTTTATTGTGCACCCCGGGACCGGTTTTTAGCCCGCCGCCGCGGCCGCGGGCCGAACGCACCAGACTCTCAAAACTAAACGGGAGACTAAAGACACCGCAATGACAATCGAACTCATTTTTGCCACTTCCTTCGTCGTCGGCCTGACCGGGGCGATGATGCCGGGACCCCTGCTGACCCTGACGGTGGCGGAGTCCGCCCGGCACGGATTCCGGGCGGGGCCGCTCTTAGTCCTGGGGCACGGCATCCTGGAGGCCGCGCTGATCGTGGCCCTGACCGCCGGACTGGCCGCCGTCCTGGTCCGGGCGGAGGTAACCGCCGCGATCGCCGTCATCGGCGGCGCCTTTCTGATCTGGATGGGGTATTCCATCGCCCGGGACGCCCTCCGGGGGCGGGTGCAGCTGGCCGTGGCTGCGGGCGGCAACCCGGGGGCCGCCGCGGGAACCGCTGCCGTGCCGGCCTTGCCGCGTCTGGTGGGCCTCGGAATCGCCACCAGCCTGTCCAACCCTTACTTCACCCTCTGGTGGGCCACCATCGGCCTCGGCTACATTACCCTCTCCCTGGAGCGGGGTCCGGCCGGCCTGACCGCCTTTTTCACCGGCCACATCCTGGCCGACCTGGCCTGGTACAGCCTGGTGGCGGCGGCGGTCGCCGGGAGCGGTCGTTTCCTGACGCCCCGGATTTACCGCGGCATCCTGGCGGTGTGTGGATCCTTCCTGGTCACGCTGGGCGGCTATTTCATCTGGAGCGGGCTGGTAAGAAACCTGTGGCTGGGATAGAATAAAATAAATGGGATAATTGGTACCCGAGGAGGCTCAAACCATGGGGGTAGTGTTGTGCGGCATCGTGCCGCACCCGCCGGTGATGGTGCCCGAAGTGGGCTCCCGGCGGGCGGCGGAGACGGCGGACTCACAGAACGCCTTACTGGAACTCGGGCGCCGGATCGCCGGGAGCGGTGCCGAAACCCTGGTGCTCATCACGCCCCACGGTTCGGTGTTCGGCGAGGGCGTCGGGATCACCATGGTACCCCGGCTGCGGGGTGACCTGGGCCGGTTCGGGGCGCCGGAAGTCAGTTTCAACCTGCCCAACGACCTGGAACTGGCCGCCGAGATCCGCATCAAGTGTGAGCCTTACAACCTGCTTACGGTGGCGGTGGATGAACAGGCCGAGCGCATCTACCGGGGTCGGGCCTCCACCGGCCTGGACCACGGTGTGACCGTACCCCTGTATTGGTTGCGGCGGGCTGGCGTGGAACTGCCGTTGATCGTGGTGGGGATGGGCCTCATGTCCCGGGAGAGACTCTATTTCTTCGGCCGGGCCGTGCGGGAAGCCGCCCTGGACCTGAAGCGGAAAACAGCTCTGATCGCCAGTGGGGACCTGTCCCACCGGTTGACCCGTGATGCACCCGCAGGTTACAGCCCCCGGGCCAGGGATTTTGACGCCCGGGTGGTCGAATTACTTCGTCAGGGGGACCTCCGGGGCCTGGTTGAAATCGACGAAGAGCTGGCCGAGGAGGCCGGTGAATGCGGTCTGCGGCCCATCATTATGATGCTGGGCGCGTTGGACGGTCGCGATTTCCGGTCCGAGGTGCTGTCCTACGAAGCGCCCTTCGGGGTAGGCTACATGGTTGCCGTTCTGACTCCCGGGGAACCGCGTTCGGGAGACCGAGATGGCCTGGCGGAAGAGCTCCAGAAGCGGCGTGCGCAAATCGTCGCCGCCCGGCGGGCCAAAGAGAGTTACCTGGTGCGCCTCGCCCGGCGGCAGGTGGAGAGCCACTGCCGCAAAACCGAGCCGCCCGAACCGGGCGACGTCCCGCCCGAGTTCCAGCGTTCCGGGGGGACGTTCGTTTCCATCAAGAAGCACGGCCAACTCCGTGGCTGCATCGGCACCATCCTGCCCACGCGGGATTCCATCGTGGAAGAGGTATTGCAGAACGCCCTGGCGGCCGCCAACCGTGACCCACGCTTCTTCCCGGTGCGCGCAGCGGAACTGGAGGACCTCCAGTATTCGGTGGACGTGCTGTCGCCGCTCGAGCCGGTCGAGGATCTGTCCACCCTGGACCCGAAAAAGTACGGGGTGGTCGTGTCGCATGGGCGCCGTTCGGGGGTGCTCCTGCCCGACCTGGAAGGGATCGACACCGTGGAAAAACAGCTGTCCATCGTCCGGGAGAAAGCCGGCATTGCGCCAGACGCGCCCATAAAGGTGGAGCGCTTCACGGTCACCCGCTACACCTGATCGGATTGAAAGAAAGTAGGTAGGTCGCCCTTGCGCCGGGCCGAGTTCTTTGTATCCGAGCCGGAGAAACAATATGTTACCTGCGTTCTGTGTCCCAACCGCTGTGCGGTCAAGGAAGGCCGCACGGGCGTTTGCCGGGTCCGCAAGAACGTAGGCGGCGTTTTGCACACCTTGAACTTCGGGGAGGTCGCCTCCTACGGCCTTGACCCGATCGAGAAAAAACCCCTGTACCACTTCTACCCCGGGCACGAGATCTTTTCCCTGGGCACGGTGGGCTGCAACCTGCACTGCCGGTTCTGCCAGAATTGGGAGATCGCCCACGGGGAGCCCTCGACGATCCGGGTTACGCCTGCCAAGATCGTCGAGTTGGCCCGCCGGCAGAACCACCACTGCATCGGGATCGCCTACACGTACTCCGAACCAGTGGTCTGGTACGAGTTTGTTTACGAGACGGCGGTGCAGGCCCGCGAGGCCGGCCTGAAGAACGTCCTGGTGACCAACGGATTCATCGAACTTGAGCCGCTGGAGAAGCTCCTGCCGTACGTGGACGCCATGAACATCGATGTCAAGGCCTTCACCGACGACTTCTACCGCCGGATGTGCGCGGGGCGCCTGGACCCGGTGCGGCGCACGGTCGAGGCGGCGGCACCGCGGTGCCTGGTGGAGCTGACCACGCTCCTGGTCACCGGGGAAAACGACTCCCCGGAGGAAATAGGGGAACTGGCCTCCTGGATCGCCGGGATCAACCCGGAAATCCCCTTGCACCTGTCCCGCTATTTCCCGAACTACCGCCTGGACCTTCCTGCGACGCCGCTCGAGACCATGCGGCGCGCCCGCGAGATCGCCGCCCGGAAGCTTTCCCACGTGTACCTGGGCAACGTCTGGGACGTGGAGAACGGCTACACATACTGCCCGCGGTGCCGGAAGAAGGTCATCGAACGGTCGGGGTACATCATCCGGGAACTGCACCTGAGTGCAGGCAACCGCTGCGCGCACTGCGGGTACGCCCTGAACATCGTCGGGGAGGCCCGCGTCACGGACTCCGGGAGGCGGCCGAGGCGCGGAGGGATCTTGTAAGAAAGTTCAGGGTTGAATTATTATAAATGCCTTTGTATAATTATGAACATTAATTCCGGGGGTAGGGAGAATTGATCAAGGTTGGAATCGTGGGGTCCACCGGCTACACGGGTGCGGAACTGGTCCGCCTGTTGACCCGCCACCCGCACGTCGAACTGGTCGGTCTGACTTCCCGCAGCTATGTCGGCGAGCACTACTGGCGGGTCTACCCGCACCTGAAGAACTACACCGACCTGCAGTGTGAGGAGCTTGACCTGCCCCGCCTGGTGGACCGGGCGGATGTGCTTTTCACGGCTCTGCCGCACGGGCACTCCATGGACGTGGCCCGGGAAGTGCTCTCCCGGGGCAAGAAACTGGTCGACCTGGGGGCCGACTTCCGCTTCCGTGACCAGGCGGTGTATGAGTCCTGGTACCGGGTGCCCCATACGGCCGCGGAACTTCTGCCCCGGGCCGTGTACGGCCTGCCGGAGATCAACCGTGAGGCCCTGCGGGGTGCCGACCTGGTGGCCAACCCGGGCTGTTACCCGACGGCGTCCATCCTGGGTCTGGCGCCGCTCTTGGCCAAGGGCCTGATCGACCCCGGAGAGATCGTGATCGACGCCAAGTCCGGCGTTTCCGGGGCCGGGCGGGGGTTTTCCCTGAAGACCCATTTTGCCGAGACTAACGAGAACTTCCAGGCCTACAACGTGGGCGTGCACCGGCACACCCCGGAGATCGAGGAGCAGTTGGGACGGCTGGCGGGACGGGACCTCACCGTTGCGTTCACGCCCCACCTGGTGCCAATGGTCCGGGGGATTCTGGCCACCATCTACACCCGGCCGGCGGTGCTGCCGGACCGGGACGAATTATACGAACTTTACGCCGATTACTACCGGGAGGAACCGTTCGTCCGGGTGCTGCCGCCCGGAATGCTGCCGCAGACCAAGGCGGTGGCCGGGACCAACCACTGCGACCTGGCGGTGGTTCCCGACCCGCGCACCGGCCGGGTGATCGTGCTCTCGGCGATCGACAACCTGATGAAGGGGGCTTCCGGCCAGGCTGTGCAGAACCTGAACCTGATCTTCGGCCTGGACGAAACGACGGGGCTGGTGTTTCCAGGGCTTTATCCATAGGAGGAACAAGAATATAGAATTCAGAATCCAGAATTCAGAAGAGAACCAAACGTTGCCGCAGATTTTAGGTAATCTTGAGTTCCGGTTACTGCTTGTTCCAGATTCCGCCTTCTGTGCTCTGGCTCCCTCCCGGTTGGTTGCCATTCTGAATTCTGGATTCTGAATTCTACTCTATTAGGAGGTCTTGCCTTGACCGACTTCGAGTTTGAGTGGCTGGACGGCGGCGGGATTACGGCCGCCGGGGGTTTCAAGGCCTGTGGGCTGTACGCCGGGTTGAAACGCAATAAAAAGGACCTGGCGCTAATTTTTTCGGAACGTCCGGGAACGGCGGCGGGAGTCTTCACGACCAACCGGGTCAAAGGCGCGCCCGTCTTGATCTCCATGCCCCGGGTCCGCGCTGGCCGGCTACAGGCCCTGATCATCAACAGCGGCAACGCCAACACCTGCAACGGACCGGGCGGGATTGAGGACGCCCTGGAAATGGGACGGGTGACCGCGGCGGCGCTTGACATCCCCGAGGAGACAGTGCTGGTCGCCTCCACCGGGGTGATCGGTCAGCGCCTGCCTTTGGATAAGATCACGGAGGCGGTCCCGCGGGCGGTGGCGCTCTTGAGCACCGAGGGGGGGCTGGACGCGGCCGAGGCGATCATGACCACCGACACCGTGCCCAAGCAAGCCGCCCTCCGGTTCAGAGCCGAGCCGGACGGCCCGGTGGTAACCATCGGCGGCATCGCCAAGGGTTCGGGCATGATTCACCCCAACATGGCCACCATGATGGCCTTTATCACCACCGACGCCGCCGTTGAGGCGCCGCTTCTGCAGGAGGCCTTGCGCCACGCCGTCGACCGATCCTTCCACATGATCAGCGTGGACGGAGACACGAGCACCAACGACATGGTGGTGGTGGTCGCCAACGGCTGGTCCGGGGCCCGGCCGCTTGCCCCCGGCAGCGCCGCCTACGGCCGTTTCGTGCAGGCTCTGACCGCGGTCTGCGTCCGCCTGGCCCGGGCGATCGCCCGCGACGGGGAGGGGGCGACCCGGCTGCTGGAGGTCCGGATCAAGGGTGCGCCGAGCGAAGAGGACGCCCGCCTGGCGGCCCGCGCCGTGATCAGCTCCAGCCTGGTGAAGACGGCCGTTTTCGGCAACGACGCCAACTGGGGCCGGATCATTTGCGCCGCCGGTTACTCGGGCGCCGTGTTTAATCCCGACCGCTTCGACGTGTACCTGGGTGACCTCCAGGTGGCCGGCGACGGGCGGGGACTGGATTTTGACGAGGAGCGGGCCAGCCGGATTCTGGCCCGGGACCCGGTGGTGGTCACGGTCGATTTTCACGACGGAGACGGCGAGGCCCGGGCGTGGGGGTGCGACTTCTCATACGACTACGTGCGGATCAACGCTAACTACCGAACCTGACAAAGCAAAGGCGGGAGGTTGGAAAGATTGAACGGGGACAACGGGAACGTGGGGATGGAGCTTACGGCGCTGGATAAAGCGGGAATTCTGGTGGAAGCCCTGCCGTACATCAAGAAATTCTACGGCAAAATCGTGGTCATCAAGTACGGCGGCCACGCCATGGTCGACCGCCGTCTGAAGCAGGCGGTGATCCAGGACGTCGTACTGATGAAGTACGTGGGCATGCACCCGGTACTGGTGCACGGGGGCGGTCCGGACATCACCGACATGCTGCGCAAACTCGGCAAGGAATCGGACTTCGTCAACGGCCTGCGGGTTACCGACCGCGAGACAATGGAGATCGTGGAGATGGTCCTGGTCGGCAAGATCAACAAGGAAATCGTCGCCCTGATCAACAAGACCGGCGGGCATGCCATCGGGCTGTGTGGCAAGGACGCCGACCTTTTCGAAGCGGCCAAGAAAATGCCCGAGGTTCGTAAAGCCGACGGCAGCTGGGAACCCGTGGACATCGGCTTCGTGGGCGAAGTGGCCCGGGTGAACCCCGAGATCATCAAAAATGTGATCAAGGAAGGGTACATCCCGGTCATCGCGCCAACCGCGGTCGGCCCGGACGGGGAGAGCTACAACATCAACGCCGACTACGTGGCGGGGAAACTGGCCGCCGCGCTGCAGGCCGACAAGCTGGTCCTCCTGACCGACGTGGAGGGGATCATGCGGCGGCCGGGCGACCGGGAATCCCGGATGTCGGTCATCCGAATGGAAGAGGTCGGCCCCCTCAGGGAGTCCGGTGTCATCAGCGGCGGCATGCTGCCCAAGGTCGAGGCCTGCCTGGATGCGCTCCGGGCCGGGGTGAACCGCACCCACATCCTGAACGGTCGCCAACCGCACGCCGTCTTGCTGGAGATCTTTACCGACGAAGGCATCGGCACCATGGTCCTCCCTTAATTAAAAAAAAGGGGCCAGACCCCTTTTTACCTTCTTTGACTTTCGTAGGAAGCCGTTTTGGGGAGCGGGAAGAGGAGTTGGTGGATTTGGACCAGGAGGAGATTATCACGCAGGCAGGGCGCTGCCTGATGCAGACTTACGGCCGCCTGCCGCTGGCCCTGGTGCGCGGCGAGGGTGCCTACGTCTGGGACGCCGCGGGCCGCCGGTACCTGGACTTCGTATCCGGTCTGGCCGTGAACGGCCTGGGCCACTGCCACCCGCGGGTGGTCGAAGCGATACGGGCGCAGGCCGGAGTGCTCATGCACTGCTCGAACCTGTACCACATCGAACCGCAGGTGCGCTTGGCCGGACTCCTGATCGAAAACTCCGCGCTGGACCGGGTTTTCTTCTGCAACAGCGGGGCGGAGGCGGTGGAGACGGCCATCAAGCTCGCCCGCAAGTGGGCCAAGAAGCGCCACGGCCCGGAACGCTACGAGATCATCACCGCGCTGCAGTCTTTCCACGGCCGGACGCTCGCGGCGATTGCCGCCACCGGGCAGCCCAAGTACCAGCAGGGGTTCGAGCCGCTGCCCCCGGGTTTTAGCTACGTCCCCTTCAACGACCTGGACGCCCTGCGGGCCGCCGTGGGGGAACACACCTGCGCGGTGATGCTGGAACCGGTCCAGGGCGAGGGCGGGGTGAACGTCGCCGCCCCGGACTACCTGCCCGGGGTGCGCGCGCTCTGCGATGAACTCGGACTCCTGCTGATCCTGGACGAGGTGCAGACCGGCATCGGCCGCACCGGGCGGTTCTTCGCGCACGAGCACTACGGGATCACGCCGGACATCATGTCCCTGGCGAAGTCGCTGGGGGCCGGGTTCCCGATCGGCGCCGCCCTGGCCCGCGAGGACGTGGCTGCCGCTTTCACGCCGGGCGACCACGCGTCGACCTTCGGAGGCAACCCCCTGGCCTGCGCGGCCGCGACGGCCGCGGTGGAGACCATCCTGGAGAGCGGCTTCCTCGACCAGGTGACGCGGACAGCCGGGCACTTCCGCCGCCGGCTGGAGGAATTGCGGGCGCGTTTCCCCATGATCAAGGAGGTGAGGGGTCTCGGGATGCTCATCGGCGCCGAACTGAACCGCGACGCCGCCAAAGCCGTGCAGGGGCGCTGCCAGGAGTCGGGGCTTCTGATCAACGCCATCGGCGACCGCATTCTCCGCTTCCTGCCGCCGCTGACGGTGACCACGGCCGAGGTGGACGCGGCGGTGGACATCCTGACCACCGCTCTGGCCCAAGAAAGCGAGGGATAATATTGACGAGCCTTAAAGGGCGCGACTTTCTTTCCATTCTCGATTTCTCCGTTTCGGAGCTGGAGGCTGTCTTCAGCCTGGCCCGCGACCTGAAGCGTAAACAGCGGGCCGGCGAGGCCCATCCGCTGTGCGCCGGCAAAACCCTGGCGATGATCTTTCAGAAGCCCTCGACCCGGACCCGGGTCTCCTTCGAGGCCGGCATGTTCCAGCTCGGCGGGCACGCCCTGTACCTGAACGCCGCCGACCTGCAGCTGGGCCGCGGCGAGACGGTCGCCGACACCGCCCGGGTGCTTTCCCGCTACGTGGACGGGATTATGATCCGGACCTTCAAGCAGTCCGACGTGGAGGAACTGGCCGCCCACGCCGAAGTGCCGGTGATCAACGGCCTCACCGACTGGGAACACCCGTGCCAGATCCTGGCCGATTTCCTGACCATCCTGGAACACAAGGGCCGCCTGGCCGGGCTGAAGCTGGCCTACGTCGGGGACGGAAACAATGTGGCCCACTCGCTCCTTTTGGGCGGGGCCCGCCTCGGGATGCGGGTGGCCGTATCCTCGCCCCGGGGTTACGAGCCCGCGCCGGACCTGGTGTCCCGGGCCGCCGCCGAAGCGGTGCGGACCGGCGGAGC
This sequence comes from Candidatus Desulforudis audaxviator MP104C, assembly GCF_000018425.1. Classification (GTDB taxonomy): domain Bacteria; phylum Bacillota; class Desulfotomaculia; order Desulfotomaculales; family Desulforudaceae; genus Desulforudis; species Desulforudis audaxviator. The sequence goes on from NC_010424.1 coordinate 367,203, forward strand.
CGTCGAGCTGACGACCGACCCAGCCGCCGCCGTCCGGGACGCCGACGTGGTGGTCACCGACACCTGGGCGTCCATGGGCCGGGAGAGTGAGCACAGCGCCCGGGTCAAGGCTTTTGCCCCGTACCAGGTGAACGAGGCGCTGGTCGCGCACGCGCGGCCGGATTACATCTTCATGCACTGCCTGCCGGCCCACCGGGGCGAGGAAGTGGTGGACGCCGTCATGGACGGCCCGCGCAGCGTGATCTGGGACGAGGCCGAAAACCGCCTGCACGTCCAGAAGGCGCTCCTGGCCCTGGTGCTCTAATTCATAGTCGAACAAAAGCAGTCAAACCGAAAGCGCAAAATCAAAGGGGGATGCAACATAAAATGGCCAAAGTAGTGCTGGCCTATTCCGGCGGCCTGGATACATCGATCATCATTCCGTGGCTTAAAGAAAACTATGGTTATGACGTCATCGCCATGGTGGCCGACCTGGGACAGGGGGACGACTACGACGCGGTCCGGGAAAAGGCGCTCAAAAGCGGCGCCGCCGGGGTGCACGTCCGGGACGTGAAACGCGAGTTCGTGGAAGACTACCTCTTCCCGCTGGTCCGCTCCGGCGCCGTCTACGAGGGGAAATACCTCCTGGGCACTTCGGTCGCCCGCCCGCTGATCGCGAAATGCCTGGTGGAGACGGCCGAGGCCGAGGGCGCGGAAGCCGTCGCGCACGGCGCCACCGGCAAGGGCAACGACCAGGTGCGCTTCGAGGTCAGCGTGATGGCCTTAAACCCCGACCTGAAGGTGGTCGCACCCTGGCGCGAGTGGGACATCCGCTCCCGCCAGGAGGCCATGGCCTACGCGGCCGCGCGCGGCATCCCGGTGCCGGCCACCAAGGAACGCCCGTTCAGCATGGACCAGAACCTCTGGCACCTGAGCCACGAGGGGGGCGTGCTGGAGGACCCGGGGAACGCGCCCCCGGAAGACCTGTACCTCCTGACCGTCCCGCCCGAGCGGGCGCCCGACCGGCCCACCTACGTGGAACTGGAGTTCGAGCGGGGCGTCCCGAAGCGGCTGGACGGTGCCGCCGTGGACCCGGTCACCCTGGTGGAGCGGCTGAACGCCCTCGGGGGGGCCAACGGGGTCGGGATCGTGGACATGGTGGAAAACCGGCTGGTCGGGATGAAGTCGCGGGGCGTCTACGAGACCCCCGGGGGCACCATCCTGGTGGCTGCCCACCGCGAACTGGAACTTTTGACCTTGGACCGGAACACCCTGCACTTCAAGGACACCATCGCCGTCCGCTACGCCGAGCTGGTGTACGACGGCCTCTGGTTCACGCCGCTGCGGGAGGCGCTGGACGCCTTCGTGACCGAGACCCAGAAACCGGTCACCGGCCGCGTGCGGTTGAAACTCTACAAGGGGAACTGCGTCCCGGCCGGAGCCTGGTCCCCGTGTTCCCTGTACGACCAGGAGCTGTCCACCTTCGAGGAGGACGAGGTGTACGACCAGAAGGATGCCGCCGGGTTCATCAACCTGTTCGGGCTCCCGGTCCGGATACAGGCCCGGGTCCGCAGGCGCAACCGCTGATTCACACGGGGAGGAAGCATCAATGTCTAGATTGTGGGGCGGACGGTTCCGCAAGGAAACCGACCCGCTGGTGGAGGAGTTCCACTCGTCTCTATCCTTTGACCGGCGCCTGTACGCGTACGACATCCGGGGCAGCATTGCCCACGCGCGCATGCTCGGGCGGGTGGGGATCATCAGCGCCGAAGAGGCCCGGACCCTGGAGGCCGGCCTGTACGCCGTCCTCGATGATTTCAACGCCGGCCGGGTGGCTTTTTCCCCGGAGGACGAGGACATCCACAGCTTGGTGGAACGGCTGCTGATCGCCCGGGTCGGGGAGGTGGGCAAAAAACTGCACACCGCCCGCAGCCGCAACGACCAGGTGGCGCTGGACGTCCGGATGTATCTGAAGGACGAGATCGACGCCGTCCGGGAACTGCTGGCCGAACTCCAGCACACCCTCCTGGATCTGGCCGAGCGGCACATCGAGACGCTCCTGCCGGGTTACACCCATCTCCAACGGGCGCAGCCGGTGACCCTGGCCCACCACCTGCTGGCCTACGTGGAAATGTTCCACCGGGACGCGGAGCGGCTTGCCGACTGCCGCCGGCGGACCGACGTGCTGCCGCTGGGCGCCGGAGCCCTCGCCGGGACCGTTTTCCCGATCGACCGGGAATACACGGCCGCCGAACTCGGGTTCGCCGCCCTGGCGGAAAACAGCCTGGACGCCGTGTCGGACCGCGACTTCGCGGTCGAGTTCTGCGCCGCGGCCGCCCTGATCATGGTGCACCTCTCGCGGTTCTGCGAGGAATTGGTGCTGTGGTCCACCGCCGAATTCGGCTTCGCCGAGATGGACGACGCCTTCGCCACCGGGAGCAGTATGATGCCCCAGAAGAAAAACCCGGACATGGCCGAACTGATCCGGGGCAAGTCGGGCCGGGTGTTCGGCGACCTGCAGGCGCTCCTGGCCATGCTGAAGGGGTTGCCGCTCGCCTACAACAAGGACATGCAGGAGGACAAGGAGGCACTGTTCGACGCCGTGGACACGGTGAAGAAGTGTCTTATGGTGTTCACCGCAATGATCGGGACGGTCAGCTTCCGGGAGCAGGCCATGGACCGGGCGGTCCGGGGCGGTTTCACCAACGCCACCGACCTGGCAGACTACCTGGCCGGACGGGGGGTACCGTTCCGCGAGGCCCACGAGATCGTCGGAGAAATAGTCCTTTACGCCCTGGAGACCGGCAAGACCCTCGAAGAACTCACGCTGGAGGAGTACCGCCGTTTTTCCGCGGCGGTCGGGGAAGACGTGTACGCGGCCATCCGGGTCGAGCATTGCCTCGCCGCCCGTAAGGTGCACGGCGGCCCCGCCCCCGAAACGGTGCGCGCCGCCATCGCCCGCGCCCGCAAGCGCCTGGAGAGAGTCTAGTCCGGCCCGGTTTACGAACCGGCCTACTCACTGCCCCGCAGTGACGACGGCCGGGTCTTTTTTTCGGAGCCCTCTCGCCCCCATCGGCTCCCGTCAATGATCTATAATCTTCTATAATCTATTGAATCTATTGCGGCGTTTTCCCCGCCGCTTGAAGGGTTGCCGCTGCCGCGCGGCCTCAGAAGCGGCTATTGCCGTTGCCTGTTTGTTAATGTTTTATGCGGGAGATCCTGTAACTTTTCGGGTTCTCCAACTGTTATATTTGGTAGAGGGATAAACGGGGTTGTTAGGAGGTACGGGATGGCGGAGACGGTGGTGGCTCCGGATGAGGCCGGTCTGGTGGAGCGAGCCGGGCACGATCCGGAGGCGTTCCTGGAACTCTACAACCGGCACGTAAACGGGCTGTACCGGTTTGCGTTTTACCGGCTTGGAAACCGGGAGGAGGCTGAGGACGCGGTGTCCCAAACCTTTCTGCAGGCGATGCGCTACCTGGACCGGTACGAACAGCGGGGCATCCCGTTCCGCCACTGGTTGTACCGTATCGCGGCCGGCGTCATTTCTCGCGCCGCCGACTACCGGCGACGGGAGATACCGCTGACGGCGGGGCGTTTTGATACCGGCACCGGCGACCCGGAGGCGCTTCCGGAACGGCTGGATCTGGCGGCGCTGCTTCGCACACTGCCCGCGACGCAGCAGGAGGTGCTGGTGCTGCGTTACGTCCAGGATCTCAGCCTGCGGGAGGTGGCCCAGATCACGGGCCGGTCCGAGGGCGCCGTGAAGCAGTTGGCCTGGCGCGGCTTGCGTACTCTGCGGGAGAGGATGGGGATCGGTGGGCCACAGGGATAAGACCGACGGAGAATTGGAGCGGCTGGAACGGGATTTGGGCGAGCGCCTGCGCGGGCTGCCGGCGGTTGAGCCGGACCCCGCCTTTCGGGAGCGGCTGCGCGGACGGCTGGCGGCGGAACACGCGGCCCCGGCAAACGGGCGCCGCCGCGGCGGCCGGCGGACAGGCGGTGCGTTCACCCCGTTCCGTGCCGCTATCGTGGCCGCCGCCTGCCTGTTGCTGGTGTTTGCCGGCTGGTTCCGATTCCTGGGTTCCGACGAAATGGGTGAGCCCGTGCCGGGCGCCCTGTTCCTGGCGCAGGCCCAGGCGGGAATGGGGGTTCAGCTGGGGGAATTCGCCCTCACGCCGGGCGGCCTGGACACCCTGCGCCAGGTGCGGTTCGAGATCGGGGGCAGGCTGCCGAAGGCTCCGTCTCAGGGACGTGTCTGGCGGTTGAAACAGGCGAAGATGACCGCGGCCGAGGCCCTGGCGCTGGCGGTACGGATGGGTATAGAGCACCCGAGGCTGCCGGACGGATGGGAGTCTTCCACCGGTGCGAGCGTTTCCTGTTCGGCGGGCGGGGATCAGCGCCTGCTGATCTGGCCGCTGGGCACGTGGTTGTATGAAGACTATCCGGCTAGGGGCGACGAAACACAACCGTCTCCGCCCCCGGCAAAGACGGTGACGCACGAACAGGCGCGGGCGGCGGCCCTGGAGTGGCTGGAACGGGCCGGGCTGCTGCCGGAAGAGGGTACTTACGATGTTGAACAGCGGGACTATGAAGTGACCCTGCGCCGGGCGGCCACGCCGGACGGCCTGCCGGTGGCCGGTGATGAACTGCGGATCACCGTGGCGCTCACTACGGACGGCAAGGTATACACCGCCTATGGGAACTGGTATCCGGTTGAGGACTCGTTCGCCGCCGGGTTGATCGGGTACGAGGAAGCCCTGGAACGCCTGCGTCGGGGCGAGGGGTTGTTCGAGGCGCACGGCGGCTTCAACCCGGGCGTGGCGGTGATCGGCACGGTGGAGCCGGCCTACCGCCTGGCCTTCGCCCTGGACCACACGCCCTACCTGGTACCAGTCGCCGTGTTCCGCGGGGAATTCACCCCGGACCAAGGCGAACCGCGGCCCTTCGCCGCCTACGTTTCGCTGCTGGAGTACCGGACCGGGCCCAACGCCGGCAACTTCGTCCTGGACGCGGCGCTGCCGGAAGTGCCGGAAAGGGCGCGCGGCCTGCGCGAACGGCTGCTCGCGGCCACCGAAGCCGAACTGCCCGCATTGGCTTCCTTCTTCGGGTTGACCGGGGCACCGGGGGATGACGGCGTGATCCGCGGTCCGCGGGGCGAGGAACTGGGGCCGACCTCCTGGGACGGGGGCTGGATTTATCGCGGTCCGGAGGCGTCCACCCACGCGCGCGACACCGCCCGAGTGGATGTCCCGGCGCTGGTGGAAGCGGCGCGCACCTTGGTGGCCGGCCTGCCCGCGCTGCCCGGGGAACCGGGGGAGCCGCAGCTTGTGGAATCCGGAACCGGCGAGTGGGCGGGGGTCAGAATCCCACTGCTGTACGGCGGGTTGCCGGTGGTAAAACCCGACGACCGAAGTTACTTGTCCCACCTCTGGGTATGGCAGTTCGGCACCGACCGGGAGGTGTGGACGGTGAAGTGTTCGCACCCTATGGAGTTCACGGGGGAGGAAATTCCGCTGATCACACCGGGTGAGGCCTGGGAGAAACTGCTCGGAAATGAGTCCGTGGTTTACGTGGACGCGTTCTTTGGAGCAATTCCCGGCGCGCGGTTCGCCGTCCCGCAATCCCGGGTTACCGACGTTAAGCTAGTCTACCTTCCGCGCCACCCGCAGCTGGTACGCAACGCGCAATACGACCTGATGTACCAGTTCGCCGGCGAGGCCCAGGTGGGCAGCCGCCGGATCGAATTCGCAGCCTACGTAGAGGCACGGAAGCCAGCCTCCTGAAATCAATTTGTGTACTTCCGAAGCGCCCCCGGGTCATCCGGGGGTCTTTTCTGTGCGGCCGGCATATTATTGAATATCGTGTACTTTCGGCACCTCCGCCCCAATCGCCCGCAATACGGCTTCAAGCTTTGCGTTTCGTAGTCTGACCCCATCAAGCCGGCAAGCTGACGGTCTTCCGGTGACATTACTCCGGCCGTTCCCGGCATATGGCTATTCTCTGGTAGCTGACAGTCGGGGGTTTTAGTTCTTAAGGCCCGACTCCCCTTGGTCTCGCGGCCTACCGTTCCCGCAGGGCCGTCGCGATCCGGGGGATGAAGTCCTTCTTCCGGGAGAGTACCCGGGGCACAAAGCATTTGCCGTCTTCGACCTTAACCCCGAAGGCCCGGCCGACAATTTCCTGCTCGGCGCCCTCGACCCAGATCTCCTCGCCTTTGCCCGAAAGCGGGTTGGTGATCAGGAGCGCCAGGAGGTCATAGCCCCCCGCCAGGCAGAGCTTCTCCATCTCGCCCTTGATCTCTGCCTCCCGGGACTTGATCTCGGAGTCGTCCAGGACCATAATCTGGTTCACCCCGATTTTCTTCCCCGCCAGGTGGTATTCCTTAAAGTCCAGCGTGACGATTTCCTGGGCCGGGATGCCCTCGGCGGTGACGCTGACCGCCAGGAGTTCCTTGCCGTAGTCCGCCAGGTTCAGCCCGGCCATCTCGCTTAGACGGTGCGCCATCACGTGGTCCTTGTCGGTGGTGGTGGAAAGGGTCAGGAGCAGGGTGTCCGACAGGATGCCCGAGAGGAGCGCGCCCGCGATCTCGGGGGGGACCTCCACCTGGTGCAGGCAAAGCTGCATGGCCACGATGGTGCAGGTGCTCCCGACCGGCTCGTTGTAGACGGTGATCGGCTTGATGGTCGAGATGTCCCCCAGGCGGTGGTGATCGATGATCTCCAGAATGTCGGCCTGCTCGATGTCGGCCACGGCCTGGGAGATCTCGTTGTGGTCCACCAGGATCACCTGCTTCTGAACGGGGTCTAAAAGGTCGCTCCGGGTGATGATCCCGATCAGCCGGTCGTCCTCGTCCACCACCATGGCGCAGCGGCAGTCCGACTCCACGATCTGCCGCTTGACCTCGCTGATGGTGGTGTGTAACCCGGCCACCGGCACGTTGGACGACATGATGTAAGACACCGGCCGGCAGAGGTTCACCAACTGGGCCGTGGCGAAGGTGCGGTAGGGGGAGCTGATCACCAGCACCTGGTGGCGCCGGGCCAACTCGAGGACCTCCTCGCTCACGGCATGGTCCCCGGTGACGATCAGGGCGGCGCACCCGCCCTTGATGAGGTCCTTCTGGATGTCCGTCCGGTCCCCCAGGATGGCGATGTCACCCTTCTTCATCCGGTTCAGCGTGCTGACCTTCTGGGAGGCGGCCACGAACACGTCCCCCCCGAGCGTGGTCACGCGGCCGGTATTCGCCAGCACCTTCCCCTGCAGGGCGGAAATCAGGAGGTGCAGTTGCACCGGACTGACCGAAAGCCCCTCGATGTCGAGCCGCTCCGCGAAGAACACCGCCAGGTGCAGCGTGTCCACGATCCCCAGCAACCGGCCGTCCTCGTCCACCACCGGCAGGCTCCGGATGCGCTTCTCCTTGATGAGGTTGGCGGCGTCGAGGATGGAGTCCCGGGGCGAGATGGAGATCGGCCGGTTCAGGTCCATGTCGGCGACTGTGGCCGCGACGCTTGCGACCTGCACCGGCGGTTCCAGGCCGAAACGCTCCAGAATGTATTCCGTCTCCGGGTTCAACGACCCGGCCGCGCAGGGCACGTAAACCTGAGTGTCGTCCAGGATGTTCTTGAAATAGGCGTAACCGATCGCCGCGCAGACGCTGTCGCTGTCCGGTGAGCGGTGGCCGACGACTAAGACCCGCTTGCGTTTCACCGGCGAAACCCCCTTTCCGGGAACGGTAGGTGAATCTGCCGGAAATACTTCTGGAGCCGCAGTGCTAAATCCTGCCGGGCGGCGGCGATAAAAAGCCCTGCCCCTTTAGGAACAGGCTGTTCTCACTGAGTCTCTACCAAGGGGCTGCTAAGTTCCCAAACCAACGCTTGCTTTGCTATCCCCGTTGGTGGTACACGGACTGCGACCGGTGGCATTTCTACGGCGGGAGAATGCCGCCTTGACCGGAGACATGAGGCCGTGGCCGGGCAGATCAGCCCGGCATTACAGCCTGGAGCAAGATAGCGGCCGCCAGCCCGACGCCGACCGTGAAAAAGAGGTTCTTCGTCTTCACCGCCACCAGGAAACAGGGGACGGCGGCCAGCAGGAACTGGTTTCGCAGGCTCAAGTCGAAGGCCCCCTCATGCAGGAGCAGTTCCGGGGCCAGCAGGGCGGCCAGCACCGCCACCGGAACGAACCGCAGCCAACGGATGAAACCTTCCGGGATTTTCATCTGGGCCAGCACCGCCAGGGGCAGGGCCCGCGGCAGGTAAGTGACCGCCCCCATGGCAACGATTATCCAGAGCTTTTCCATTTTTCCCATCCCGAAGCAACCGTGGCCGTAATGACCGTGGCCAGAATGATGTTCCAGTTGCCCTCCAGGAGCTGCCCCAGAAGCAGGGAGAGGCCGCCGGCCAGCACGGCGGCGTACAGGAGCAGCCGGTCACTCAACTGCATCACCAGCAGGCAGATGAACATGGCTGGCAGAGCGAAGCCCAGCGGCAGTTGTTCGATTCCCGGCACGATGCTCCCAAAGAACGCCCCGATCACGGTACCGGTGATCCAGGAGGCGTAGGCGGCGAAATTGGTGCCGTAGATGAACCAGTGGTGGCGGGGCTGCCGGCTGTACTCGGTGCTGTTCAAGGCGAAGGTTTCGTCGGTGACGCCCCAGCCGAGCAGAGCGTAGGAGTGAAACCGCAGGCCCCGCAGGTAGGGGGCGAGCGCGGCGCTCATCAGGATGTGCCGCAGGTTCACCAGGAAAGTGGTCATGATGATGGCTGCCGGGCTCATGGCGGCGGCGAACATCCCGGCGGCGATGAACTGGGAGGCCCCGGCGAACACGATCACGGACATGGCGATGGTCTCCGGAATGGTCAGGCCGGCCTCCCGGGCCAGGATCCCGAAGGCTATGGCCAGGACGACGTAGCCGAGCATGATCGGTACGGCCCGGGTTACGCCCGCGGCGAGCTCCGCGGACGGGTGTGCGTTCCCTACGGTGGCGTCAGGCTGCAAAGGCCGATTTCACCCTTCTTGACGAGGTTGGACAATACATGTGCTATTCTAACACAATGAGAGGCTCTTTTCGATAACCAATCAATGTCGGGACCAAAAATGCTTACAACGCAAAACGCTGGACCGGCAAAAAATATTGACAGCAGGTTCCGCATTCTGTATACTGGACTATAACTTTTTAGAGCGTCAAAAGGCGAGGAAAGGGACGAAGGATCTGGTCATCGTCCGCCACAGAGAGCCGGGGCAGCTGAAAACCGGCGCGGGAACCAGGTCCGAGATCACCCTGGAGCCGGGTGCTGAAAGCGCGCGAGGCCGGAAAGGGCCGTAGTGCGTCAGTAGGTTGCTTCCGGGTTGGTGACCCGTTATCCAAAGAACCCCGTGCTCCAATCGACACGGTAGAGCGGTCGACACCGGCGAACGGTGCCGGCAACCAGGGTGGTACCGCGCGAGCGTAGCCTCTCGTCCCTGGCAGTTGTGGCTGCCACGGACCAGAGGTGTATTTGTTTCCGGGATTTCGCTACAATATGACGTTGGGGGAGATGAAGGAGAGATGGGTCTGGTCATTTATGTCGACGGCGAATTCCTGCCCAAGGAAAAGGCCGTGGTCTCCGTATTCGATCACGGGTTGCTGTACGGGGACGGCATCTTCGAAGGCATCCGCGCCTACCACAACCGCGTGTTCAAGCTCAAGGAACACATCGACCGTCTCTACGATTCGGCGAAGGTGATCTTACTGGAGATCCCCATGACCCGGGAAGAGATGACTGAAGTGGTCCTGGAAACGATGCGCAAAAACGGCCTGCGGGAAGGCTACATCCGGCTGGTTGTAACCCGTGGGGTGGGGGACCTGGGGCTGGACCCGAAGAAGTGCCCCCGGGCGTCCGTGATCTGCATCGGGGCCTCCATCCAGCTTTATCCCGAGGAGTTTTACGAGCGGGGTCTGGACATCGTCACGGTGCCCACCCGGCGGAACCTGGCCGAGGCGGTCAACCCGCGGATCAAATCCCTCAACTACCTGAACAATGTTATGGCCAAGATCGAGGCGTCCCTGGCCGGAACGATCGAGGCCGTAATGCTCAATGCCGAAGGGTACGTCGCGGAGGCCACGGGGGACAATATCTTCATCGTCAAGAACGGGGTCCTGATCACGCCGCCGCCCTACGTTGGCATCCTGGAAGGGATCACCCGCAACACGGTTATGGAACTGGCCCGGGCCCGCGGGATCCCGGTGGTGGAGACGCTCTTCACCCGTTACGACATTTACACCGCCGACGAGTGCTTCCTGACTGGGACCGCGGCCGAGGTGATCCCGGTGGTCAAGGTGGACGCCCGCGCTATCGGCGACGGGCAGCCCGGGGAAATGACCCGGACGCTGATCGCGGACTTCCGCGAACTGACCAAGACCGACGGCCCCCTGATCTTCCCTGACTAAAAGACTAAAAAGGTGTCAGACACCTTTTTTCACAATATCACTAGGGGTTACCTCGCCCGTTACGCCCGGCTCGTGAGCTCGGCGGCCGACGGGGCGATCATCAGGGAGTGATTCCCGGAATGAGGAGTGAGGACATGCTTACCGGCGGACAAATTCTTGTTGAGTGCCTGAAGAACGAGGGGGTCGACGTCATCTTCGGCTATCCGGGGGGCGCCGTACTGCCGATTTACGACGCCCTGTACGATTCGGACATTCTCCACGTCCTGACCAGGCACGAACAGGCCGCGGCCCACGCCGCCGACGGCTACGCGCGCGCCACCGGGCGTCCGGGGGTGTGCATGGCCACGTCCGGCCCGGGGGCGACCAACCTGGTGACCGGGATCGCCACGGCGGCCATGGACTCGGTGCCGATGGTGGCCATCACCGGCCAGGTTCCGACCACCCTGATCGGAAAGGACGCCTTCCAGGAGGCGGATATCACCGGCATCACCATGCCGATCACCAAGCACAACTACCTGGTCCGGGACGTGAACGACCTGCCTCGGATCGTCAAGGAGGCTTTCTACATCGCCACCACCGGACGGCCGGGTCCGGTCCTGATCGACATCCCCCGGGACGTCTCCGCGGGGAAGACCGAGTACCGGGATCCCGGGCCGATCGGGCTGCGCGGCTACATGCCCCGCCTGGCGGGGGAGCCGGCTAAAGTCGCCGCCGCTGCCAAGTTGATCGCCCAGGCCCGGCGCCCCTTGATCTACGCCGGGGGCGGCGTGATCAACTCGGGTGCGGCTGAATACCTCCGGAAGCTGGCCGAGACCATCATGGCGCCGGTGGCGGTCACCCTGATGGGCATCGGCTGTTTCCCAGGCGACCACCCGCTGTTCCTGGGCATGCTCGGCATGCACGGGGCGCGGTACACCAACTACGCGGTGAACGAATGCGACCTCCTGCTGGCCATCGGCGTGCGCTTTGACGACCGGGTCACCGGCAAGGTCGATAGCTTCGCGTCCCACGCCAAGGTGATCCACATCGACATCGACCCGGCCGAGTTCGGCAAGAACGTCCCGGTGGACATCTCCATCGCCGGCGACGTACGCACCGTGCTGGTCGACCTGATCAAGAACCTGACCTGCAACCCCGACCCGGCCTGGCAGGAGAAGATCGCCCGCTGGAAAAAGGAGTACCCGCTGGACTACAGCCGCGAGGGATTGCGGCCGCAGGCGGTGATCCGGGAACTTTCGGACATGCTGCAGGGCCGGCAGTACCGGGTGACCACCGAGGTGGGCCAGAACCAGATGTGGGCCGCCCAGCACTTCTGCATCACCCGGCCGCGGAGCTTCATCTCCTCGGGTGGGCTGGGCACCATGGGCTACGGCTTCCCGGCGGCCATCGGCGTGCAGGTGGCCTGCCCCGACGAACTGGTGTTCGACATCGCCGGCGACGGCAGCATCCAGATGAACATCCAGGAGCTGACCACCGCCGTGAACTACGAACTGCCCGTGAATGTGGCCATCCTGAACAACGGCTACCTGGGGATGGTCCGGCAGTGGCAGGAACTCTTCTACAACCGGCGCTATTCCCAGACCGAACTCACGAACCCCGATTTCGTGAAGGTTGCCGAAGCCTTCGGCGCCGAGGGCCTCCGGGTGGAGAAAAGCGCGGAGATCCGGCCGGCGCTGGAACAGGCCATCGCCTCCAGCAAGCCGGTGTTTCTGGACTTCATCGTCGAGCGCGAAGAGAACGTCATGCCGATTGTCCCGCCCGGGGAGGCTATCAGCCGGATGCTCGGCTAGCCTTGAAACCCGGGGAAGGATAAGGTGAGGGGGTAAAAGAGAATGCGCAGCACTTATTCGGTCCTGGTCGAAAACAATCCGGGGGTCCTGGCGCGGGTGGCTGGCCTTTTCAGCCGGCGGGGGTACAACATCGACAGCCTCTCGGTCAGCCGCACCGATGACCCTACCGTTTCCCGCATGACCATCGTCGTCGAGGGCGAGAAGGTCGTGCTGGAGCAGGTGACCAAGCAACTGCGCAAGCTGGTGGACGTCATCCGGGTGCGGGACATTACCGACGAACCCCACGTGGACCGGGAGCTGGTGCTGATCAAGGTGAACGCTGACTCCGGCACCCGCGGGGACATCATGCAGATCGTCGAGATCTTCCGGGGCCGCATCGTGGACGTGGGCGAGTACACCAGCATCGTCGAGGTGACCGGGGACGAGGGCAAGATCAACGCCATCGAGAACGCCTTGAAACCCTTCGGGATCATCGAACTGGTGCGCACCGGCAAGGTCGCCATGCAGCGGGGGACCCGGACCGTGCTGGTGGAAGACTAGGGCCGGGGAGACTCTACCGGGAGGCTCTGCCGGGAACCCTATCGGGAGACTGTGCTCGGAGATCTTACGAGAAACTCTACTGGGAACCCTATCGGGAGACCCTAGCGGGGGGAGACTCACCTTTTTGTTGCGGGAGGAAACAAGCTATGGACAACGGACACGAGGAACACTTGGAACATATGAAGGTCTACTACGACGAAGACGCCCGCCTGGAGCTTCTACAGGCTAAGACCGTGGCCGTGATCGGCTACGGCAGCCAGGGACACGCCCAGGCCCAGAACCTGCACGACAGCGGGGTGCCGGTGGTGGTGGGCCTGCGGCCGGGCAGCGCCAACTGGGCGCGGGCCGAGGGTGACGGTCTGCGGGTGCTGTCGGTGGCGGACGCCGCGCGCGCGGCCGACATCATCCAGATCCTGATCCCGGACGAACACCAAGCTGCGGTTTTCAAGGCCGACATCGCGCCGCACCTGACCGCGGGCAAGGGGCTCATGTTCTCGCACGGCTTCAACATCCACTTTGGGCAGATCACGCCCCCGGCCGATGTGGACGTGTTCATGGTGGCGCCCAAGAGCCCGGGCCGCATGGTCCGCCGGCTGTACCAGGAGGGCAAGGGCGTTCCGGGCCTGATCGCGGTCCACCAGGACCCGAGCGGGCAGGCGAAAGAGCTGGCCCTGGCTTACGCCAAGGGCATCGGCTGCACCCGGGCCGGCGTGTTCGAGACCACCTTCGCGGAGGAGACCGAGACCGACCTGTTCGGCGAGCAGTGCGTGCTCTGCGGCGGGGTGAGTGAACTCATCAAGGCCGGGTTTGAGACCCTGGTGGAGGCGGGGTATTCCCCGGAAATCGCCTACTTCGAGTGCCTGCACGAACTGAAGCTGATTGTCGACCTGATCAACGAGGGCGGCCTGACCAAGATGCGCAGCAACGTCAGCAACACCGCCGAGTTCGGAGACTACGTCAGCGGCCCGCGGATCATCAACGAGGAAGTGCGCGAAGAGATGCGCGCCGTGCTGGCCGACATCCAAAACGGGATCTTCGCCAAAGAGTGGATCCTGGAGAACCAGGCCGGGCAGCCGTCCTTCAAGGCGATGCGCCGCAACGAGCGCGAGCACCTGATCGAGGAAGTTGGCGCCAGACTGCGCAGAATGATGCCCTGGCTCCAGGACGAATAAACCAAGGATCAGGACCCCGACTGAAAAAGGGGGTCAGACCCCTTTTTCGGGGCCCCTTTTCCGGGGTCCAGATTCCGTGGAAACGAGGTTGGGGACCGGCTCCCCCGGGGACTGGCTTCTTTTTCCGGAACACCAGGCTTTCGTTTTCCGGTACAACTTACTCCCGGAAAAAGGTGCCTGTCCTCCTTTCCCGCTCTTTCCGGGCTCCGGTGCCCGCGGCGTTAGTTTTAGTTATAGTATGTTTTGGGGGTAAGAAGTATGAGCGAGCGCGTGTACATCTTTGACACCACCTTGAGGGACGGGGAGCAGTCCCCGGGGGTGAGCCTCAACATCCGCGAGAAACTCCAGATCGCCCACCAGTTGGTAAAGCTCAACGTCGACGTGATCGAGGCTGGGTTCCCGTTCGCCTCGCCCGGTGACTTCAAGGGCGTCCAGGCGGTGGCCCGCGAGGTGCGGGGCGTCAGCGTGGCCGGGCTGGCCCGGGCCAACGCCGCGGACATCGACCGGGCGTGGGAAGCCCTGTGCGAAGCCGAACAACCCCGGATCCACACCTTCATCGCCACCTCGGACATTCACCTGCAGCACAAGCTGCGGATGAGCCGGGAGGCGGTGCTGGAGACGGCGGTCGAGGCCGTGCGCCGCGCGAAGGGGTACACTTCCGATGTGGAGTTCTCGGCTGAGGACGCGTTCCGTTCAGACCCCGACTACCTTTGCCGGGTGCTGGCGGCTGTGATCGCCGCGGGGGCGACCACGGTCAACATTCCCGACACCGTGGGCTATGCCATGCCGGACGAGTTCGGCGCGTTCATCGCGTACATAATGGATCACACGCCCGGGATAGAGAACGTGGTCGTGAGTGTGCACTGCCACAACGACCTCGGCCTGGCCGTGGCCAACTCCCTGGCCGCCGTTCGCAACGGTGCCCGCCAGGTGGAGTGCACTGTGAACGGCATCGGCGAGCGGGCCGGAAACGCCGCCCTCGAGGAGGTGGTGATGGGCCTCTTCACCCGCCGGGAGAAGTACGGCCTCATTACCGGCATCCAGTGCGAAGAGATCTACCGGACCTCCAAGCTCGTGAGCACGCTCACCGGCATGCCGGTCCAGTTCAACAAGGCCATCGTTGGCAAGAACGCCTTCCTGCACGAGTCCGGCATCCACCAGGACGGCGTGCTTAAAGAGCGGGCCACCTACGAGATTATCTGCCCGACCATGGTCGGCATAACCCGGACCAACCTGGTGCTCGGCAAGCACTCCGGGCGCCACGCTTTTCGCCAGCGCCTGACCGAGTTGGGCTTTGAACTGCACGAGGAAGAACTGAACAGGGCCTTCGTCCGGTTCAAGGAGTTGGCCGACTCAAAGAAGCAGATCACCGACGAGGACCTGGAGGCGATCCTGGACGAGACCATCCGCCAGGTGCCGGCGACCTACGAACTCGACTACCTGCACGTGTTCAGCGGGACTACGGTCAAGCCGACGGCGGTGATCGGCCTTTTGATCGACGGCCAGTTCGTCCAGGAGGCGGCCTGCGGCAACGGTCCGGTGGACGCGACCTATAAGGCCATCGAGAAGGCCACCGGGCGTAAATACTCCCTGGTCAGCTACGTGATCGACGCTGTGACCGGCGGCACCGACGCCCTGGCGAACGTGACCCTGAAAATGCGCGACGATGACCACCGGGTGTACACCGGCCGCGGCGTTTCCGCCGACGTGCTCGAAGCCAGCGCCCGGGCCTACGTCAACATAATGAACAAAATAGTGTACGATGAGAGGACGCGCAAACACGAATAGCGATGAAAGTCAGGGAAAGTAAAAAGGGGCCTGGCCCCTTTTTGGAGGTTGTTGCTTTTGGGTATGACCATCACTGAAAAGATTCTGGCCCGCGCCGCCGGCCGCGACCGCGTGGCGCCCGGAGAACTGATCTCCGCCCGGGTGGACGCCGTCCTCGGCAACGACATCACCGCGCCGCTTGCCATCCGCGAATTCGAGAAGATCGGGGTCGAGCGGGTGTTCGACAAGGACCGGGTGTACCTGGTGCCCGACCACTTTACGCCCAACAAGGACATCAAGTCGGCCGAGCAGGCCAAGGAGATGCGGGAGTTCGCCCGCCGCCAGGGCCTGACCTACTACTTCGAGGTCGGGCGCATGGGCATCGAGCACTGCCTCCTGCCCGAACAGGGCCTGGTGGGCCCGGGCGACGTGATCATCGGGGCCGACTCGCACACCTGCACCTACGGCGCGCTGGGCGCCTTCGCCACCGGTGTCGGTTCCACCGATCTGGCCGCGGCCATGGCCCTGGGCGAGACCTGGTTCAAAGTGCCCGAGTCGGTCAAGTTCGTCTACGAGGGCGAGCTGCCCGAATGGGTGGGCGGCAAGGACCTGATCCTTTACACCATCGGCGACATCGGCGTGGAGGGCGCGCTCTACCAGGCCATGGAGTTCACCGGACCGGCCATCGCGAACCTTTCCATGGACGGGCGGTTCACCATGGCGAACATGGCCATCGAGGCCGGGGCGAAGAACGGGATCATCGCGCCGGACATCCGGACCCTGGAGTATGTGCAGGGCCGGACCATCCGCCCCTTCGAGCTGTTTGCCAGCGATCCGGACGCCGTCTACGCGCGGACGATCACCTACGATGTTTCGAAAATCGAACCCCAGGTGGCCTTCCCGCACTCGCCGGACAACACCCGGCCGGTGACCGAGGCCGGCCGCGTGGAAATTGACCAGGTGGTCATCGGCTCATGCACCAACGGCCGCATGGAAGACCTGCGGCTCGCGGCCAGGGTGCTGGAGCGCCGCCGGGTGCACGCAGGCGTGCGCCTGATCGTCATCCCCGGCACCCAGGAGATCTACCGCCAGGCGATGGAGGAGGGCCTCCTGGCTATATTCATACAGGCGGGCGCGGCGGTGAGCACCCCCACCTGCGGCCCGTGCCTGGGCGGCCACATGGGCGTGCTGGCCCGCGGCGAGCGGGCGGTGGCCACCACCAACCGTAACTTTGTGGGCCGCATGGGCCACCCCGAAAGCGAAGTGTACCTGACCAACCCGGCAGTGGCGGCCGCCTCGGCGGTTCTCGGCCGCATTGCCCATCCCGGAGAGGTGGTATAGAGATGCATCTGGAGGGCAGCGCCTGGAAATTCGGCGACAACATCGACACCGACGTCATCATCCCGGCCCGCTACCTGAACACCTCCGACCCGGCCGAGCTGGCCAAGCACTGCATGGAGGGCGCCGACCCGGCGTTTGCCGGCAAGGTGCAGCCCGGCGACATCATCATCGGCGGCAACAACTTCGGCTGCGGCAGCTCGCGCGAGCACGCGCCGCTGGCTATCAAGGGGGCCGGGGTGTCCTGCGTGATCGCCCGGACCTTCGCCCGCATTTTCTACCGGAACGCCTTCAACATCGGCCTGCCGATCCTGGAGTGCCCGGCGGCCGTCGAGGGCATCCGGACCGGCGACCGGGTGGCGGTGGACGCCGCCGCCGGCAAGATCAAAAACCTGTCCACCGGCGCCGAGTTCGAAGCCAAGCCGATCCCCCCGTTCATGCGAGAAATTATCGCCGCCGGGGGACTGATCGAGCACGTGAAGCGGAAAGTCGCCAAGTAGCATAAACTACCAGGAAGTAAGGAGCGTCACCGACGTGAGCGCAATCCAGATCTACGATACCACCCTCCGCGACGGCACCCAGGGCGAGGGCGTCGCCTTCTCGGTGGAAGACAAGATCAAAATCACCCGCCGGCTGGACCGGATGGGCTTTCACTACGTGGAAGGGGGCTGGCCGGGCTCGAACCCCAAGGACCTGGAGTTCTTCCGGCAGATTAGAAACGAGCGTTTCCGCCAGGCCAAGGTCGCGGCCTTCGGCAGCACCCGCAAGGCGGGCCGCCCGGCCGACCAGGACGCCAACCTCCTGGCTATCCTGGAGTCCGGCGTCTGCACGGCAACCATTTTCGGCAAGAGCTGGGACTTTCACGTCTACCGGGCGCTCGGCACCACCCTGGAGGAGAATCTGGCCATGGTCGCCGACTCGGTGGCTTTCCTGAAGAGCCGCGGGCTGGAGGTGCTCTTCGACGCGGAGCACTTCTTCGACGGCTACCGGGCGAACCCCCAGTACGCCATGGCCGTGCTGCGCGCCGCCCAGGACGCCGGGGCCGACATGGTGGTGCTCTGCGACACCAACGGGGGCACTCTGCCCACCGAACTCAAGGAAATCGTCACCTACGTCCGGGAGGCCCTGGAAGTGCCGCTCGGCATCCACGCCCACAACGACGGCGGCCTGGCGGCGGCCAACTCCATCCTGGCCGTGGAGGCGGGCTGCATCCAGGTGCAGGGGACCATCAACGGCTACGGCGAGCGTTGCGGCAACGTCGACCTCTGTACCGTGATCCCGAACCTGGTCTTCAAAAAGCGGCTCGCCTGTATCCCCGAGGAGAACCTCGTCTACCTAACCGACCTCTCCCGGTACGTGTCGGAGCTGGCCAACAAGAGCCCGGAGTCCCGCCAGCCCTTCGTGGGCACCAGCGCCTTCGCGCACAAGGGCGGGATCCACGTGAACGCCCTTCTGAAGGACCGCCAGACCTACGAGCACATCCCGCCCGAGAGCGTGGGCAACAAGCGGCGGGTCCTGGTTTCCGAGCTGTCCGGCCTGTCCAACCTGGTGTACAAGTATCGCGAGCTAAACCTGGGCCCGGAGCGGGACAGCGCCGAGTACCGCCGCATCCTGAACGAATTGAAAGACCTGGAGCACCAGGGGTTCCAGTTCGAGGGCGCCGAAGGTTCCTTCGAACTCCTCATGCGCAAGGCCTACAACGGCTACCAAAAGCCCTTCCGGCTGGAGACCATGCGCATCCTGACCGAACTCCGGGACGAAGGGCACGTGTACAGCGAGGCGATCATCAAGCTCCGCGTCAACGACGAGATCGTGCACACCGCCGCCGAGGGGAACGGCCCGGTGAACGCCCTCGACGCCGCCCTGCGCAAGGCTCTGGAGGAATTCTACCCGGTTATCAGGAACATGCGGCTCCACGACTACAAGGTGCGCGTCCTGAACGAGAAAGAAGGCACCGGCGCGGTGGTCCGGGTGCTGATCGAAACCGGCGACGGCCGGAAATCCTGGGGCACAGTGGGAGTTTCTTCCAACATCATCGAGGCCAGTTGGCAGGCCCTGGCAGACAGCTTCGCCTACGGGATCCTGAAGCTCAAAGAGAACGGTGCACCCGACGCCCAGGCGCCGTGAGGCGCCTTTTTTCCATTTTTAGGCTTTGCCCAAAGCCGGACTCTCGGGCGCGCGTGTCCGCATACCATGTACCGTGTCTTGAAAGAGCCGGGAATGTATGATAAACATAGAGTGAGCTGACACTTTATGGGGGCTTTTCATGCCGATGGGCGCGCTGTTTGGCACTGACGGGGTGCGCGGCCTTGCCAACGAGGAACTTTCGCCCGAACTGGCCTTCAAACTCGGCCGGGCGGGCGCCTTCGTGCTCCAGGAGGAGACCGGCGCGCGGGCGCTGGTTATCGGGCGGGACACCCGGCTCTCCGGGGATATGCTCGAGGCCGCCCTGGTCGCCGGCATCTGCTCGGTGGGCGTGGACGTCATCCGGGTGGGGGTGCTGCCCACCCCGGCCATCGCCTACCTGTCGCGGGCCCCGGAGGCCGGCGGTGGCGTGGTCATCTCGGCGTCGCACAACCCGTACGAGGACAACGGCATCAAGTTTTTCGGGGCCAACGGCTACAAGCTGCCGGACCGGTTGGAGGACCGCATCGAGCACCTGGTCCTGACCGCCGGCGGTGCCCTGCCCACCCCCTCCGGGATCGGCGTGGGCCGGGTACGGGAGATGCCCGACGCCATGGAGCGCTACGTCCGGTTCGCCTGCGGGACCGGGCCGTCTGACCTTGCGGGGCTGAAAATCGTGGTGGACTGCGCCAACGGCGCCGCCTACCAGGTGGCGCCCCAGGTGCTGGGCCGCCTCGGCGCGAGCGTCGTCCCGCTGTTTGATACCCCGGACGGCACCAACATCAACGCGGGCTGCGGCTCCACCCACCCGCACGTGCTGCAGCAGGCGGTGCCGGCTGAGGGGGCGGACCTGGGCCTCGCCTTCGATGGCGACGCCGACCGGCTGATCGCGGTCGACGAGCACGGCCGCCTGGTGGACGGCGACCACCTGCTGGTCATCTGCGGCCGGCACATGCGCCGGCACGGGCGCCTGGCGGGGAACACGATGGTGGTCACGGTGATGAGCAACCTCGGGTTGCACTTGGCCCTGCGCGAAGCCGGTATCCGGGTGCTGCAGACCAAGGTGGGCGACCGGTACGTCCTGGAGGAGATGCTCCGGTCGGGGTGCTGCCTGGGAGGGGAGCAGTCGGGCCACATCATCTTCACCGAGTACAACACCACCGGGGACGGGATCATCACCGCCCTGCAGCTCCTCAAGGTGATGCGGGAGACCGGCCGGCCCCTGTCGCAACTGGCCGCCCAGATGGAGCGGCTGCCCCAGCTCTTGGAGAACGTGCGCGTCCGGGACCGGAACGCGGTCATGTCGAGCCCGGCGCTGTGGGAGGCCATCGCCCGGTACGAGCACGGCTTAAACGGCGAGGGGCGCATCCTGGTCCGGCCCTCGGGCACCGAGCCCCTGGTGCGGGTTATGGCCGAGGCCCGGAACGAAACCCTCTTGACGAAGGTGGTGGAAGAGCTGGTCCGGGTCGTCACCGAGATCGACCGGCAGCAGGCGGGATAAACGCGGACCAACGAACCGATTGACGGACAACTGGTGGACAGACGGACAGCCGGCGGACAACAGGCGGGCAATTGAATAAAAACCAGCGCCAGAACCCCCGTGCCGCGTTTGCGGTGTGTGCAGTGCGGGGGTTGACGAGGGGGAGGTTCATCGAAGGATTCGGCGGATGCCTCCCGGCTTGGGGTCACGGCCGAGAACGGCGCCACAAAACCGCGGGGTGACCCGCGGGACAAAAGCGCCCGGTGACCTGAAAGGCAATAATCCCGAGAGCGACCGACCGCTTGCGGGGAAGGGACCGTTTGGAACCGTTCTCCGGCGGGCGGCACGACTTTTTGGACCGCGCTTTGTTGCCGGTCCTTTCTATTTTTTAGAACAACAGGAGGACTTCACCTATGTGCGGAATCGTGGGTTACACCGGTCACCAGCAGGCTGTGCCCGTACTGATCGACGGGCTCAGGCGCCTCGAGTACCGCGGTTACGACTCGGCGGGCATCGTCGTGCCCGAAAACGGGGGCCTGACCGTGCAAAAGCGGGCGGGCACCCTTGACGTGCTGGTGCAGGCCCTCTGCGACTGCCGTTTCACGGCCACGTCCGGAATCGGGCACACCCGCTGGGCCACGCACGGCGCGCCCACCGACGTCAACGCCCACCCCCACACCGACTGCAGCGGGCGGCTCGCCGTGGTGCACAACGGGATCATCGAGAACTACCATCGCCTGCGGAGCTGGCTCAAAGCCGAGGGGCACGTGTTCCGTTCGGACACCGACACCGAGGTACTGCCCCACCTGATCGAGCAGTTCTACCGGGGCAACCTGTACCAGGCCGTGCTGGAGGCCCTGGAGCGGGTGGAGGGGAGCTTCGCGCTCCTGGCGCTGACCGTCGACGAGCCCGAACGGCTGGTCACCGCCCGCCAGGACAGCCCGCTGGTCATCGGCGTGGGCGAGCGGGAGAACTTCATCGCCTCCGACATCCCGGCGCTCCTCGCCCATACGCGGGACACCTACCTTTTAAACGACGGCGAACTCGCCGAGGTCACCCCGGACGGGGTTCGGATCTCCGACTTCCACGGCCGGCCGCTGGCCAGGGAGATCTTCCAGGTCCACTGGGAGGCCGAACAGGCCGAAAAGGCCGGCTACGACCACTTCATGCTGAAAGAAATCCACGAGCAGCCGCGGGCGCTCCGCGACACCCTGCGCGGCCGGATCGACGACGACTGCCGCCGCGCCGTCCTCGACGAACTGAATCTGGAGCCCGGTTTCGTCAAAAACCTGAACAAGATCTTCGTGACCGCGTGCGGCACCGCTTTCCACGCCGGCGTGGTCGGAAAATACATCATCGAGAAACTGGTCCGCCTGCCGGTGGAGGTGGACATCGCCTCCGAGTTCCGCTACCGCGATCCGCTCATCGGCCCGGGCGACCTGGTGGTCGTGGTTAGCCAATCCGGCGAGACCGCCGACACCCGGGCGGCGCTGCGAGAGGCGAAAAGCCGCGGCGCCCGCGTCGTGGCGATCACCAACGTGGTCGGCAGCTCCATCGCCCGCGAGGCCGACAGCGTGCTTTACACCTGGGCCGGCCCCGAAATCGCCGTGGCCTCCACCAAGGCCTACGTCACCCAGCTCGCCGCCTTCTACCTGCTGGCCGTCTGGCTGGCCGGGGAGCGCGGCGCCCTGCCCGGCGAAGAGCGCGAGGACCTCCTGCGCGCCCTGCGCGAACTCCACCACGGCGTGGGCCAGATCCTGGCCGGCGCCGGCGAGATCGCGGCCCTGGCCCGGCGCTACCACCAGCGGCACTGCCTGTTCTTCATCGGCCGCGGCCTGGACTACGCGGTGGCGATGGAGGGAAGCCTCAAACTCAAGGAAATCTCGTACATCCACGCCGAGGCCTACGCCGCCGGCGAATTAAAACACGGCACCCTGGCCCTGATCACCGAGGGTGTCCCGGTGATCGCCCTGGCTACCCAGCCGGAACTGTTCGAGAAGACCCTGAGCAACATCAAGGAAGTGAAAGCCCGCGGCGCCGAGGTGGTCACCCTGACCTTCCAAGGCGACCACGACTCCGAGGAACTGGGTGACTTCCGCGTCTACCTGCCGCCCACCCACCCGTTCCTGGCGCCCATCCTGACGGTGGTCCCGCTCCAGCTCTTCGCCTACTACGCGGCCGTGTACCGGGGCTGCTCCGTCGACAAACCGCGCAACCTGGCCAAATCCGTGACGGTGGAGTAGGGTTGTAGGTTCACATCGGTGTGGTGGTGGTGGTGGCTAGTGCGTGCATGATGGTGGTACGGGTGGTTGTCCATTGAAAAAGAATAAAGAGCCATAGTCGAAAACATGAGGTTAAGGGGCTACTCGGAGTGGCCCCTTTTCATTACTGCTGTGGGAGTACAGAGAAACATTTCCCTAGGGTGGCAGTAGAAGAAATCGATAGCGAGGTTTATATGGCAGGATATTAGGAAGGGCTTGCAAATGGGCGAACTGAAACCCTGGTACGCGGTGGCCATACCCCACGAAGATATTCGTGAAGGACGGCTGGCCGAAGCGGTCTTCGCGGCGAACCTGTGGGCCGTCGTTCAGGGCACGGCGCCGGAGGTTTATCTCGATCCGGAGGAGTTCTTCCGCAAAACCTATCTCACCACCGGCCTTTCCACGGTGCTGAGTCGGGTGGCGGGGGCGTTGCGCGGCGACGGCGAAACCGGGGACCGGATCATCAGTCTGCAAACCGCCTTTGGCGGCGGTAAGACGCACACGCTCGTCGCCCTCTGGCATCTGGCCAAATACGCGGATCGGCTGAAGGCTTCCCCCCAAGGGGAGGGCCTGCGGCAGATCACGGGTGGGCGGTTCCCCGAAAAGGTAAAGGGCGTGGCGGTCTTTACGAACCAAACCTGCGATGCCACTCAAGGGCGCAGAACGCCGGATGGCGTGCATCTTAAGACCCTTTGGGGCGAACTGGCCTTCCAGTTGGGCGGGAAGACTCTTTACGAGCGGGTGCGGGCGAACGACGAGAGCCAGCGCGTTCCGCAGGGGATTTTCGTGGAGGTGTTGTGGGCCGCTTCTCCCTGCCTGATTCTGTTAGACGAACTGGCCGACTACTGTGTCGGTGCGGCGGCGGTGCCGGTCGGCGATACGAGCCTGGCGGATCAGACCATCTCTTTCATCCAGCAACTCACCGAGGCGGTACAACAGGTGCCGGATGCGGTTGTGGTGGCCACTCTCCCGGCGAGCAAGTACGAGGTTGCGCAGAGCGAAAAGGGACAGGAGGCCTTCGTCACTTTGGAGAAGCGTTTCCAGCGCCTCGGTGCCGATGTGAAGCCGGTTGCCGACGAGGAGATTTACGAAGTGGTGCGCGCCAGGCTGTTTGAGTCTATCGCCCCGGAGAACGAGCCCGATTATCCCAAGAAAGTGGCGCAGGTTTATCAGGGGATGTATGCGGTGCACTCCGGGGAGGTTCCCTCCGAGGCGGCGAAGAACACGTACCGCGAGTATATAGAGCGGGCCTATCCGTTCCATCCGCTGCTTATCGACGCCCTCTATACCCGCTGGGGCAGCCACCCCGACTTTCAACGGACCCGCGGCGTGCTGCGCCTATTGGCGAACATTGTCGGTGACCTGTGGAAACATCGCCAAGGGAACACCCAGACGCAGCATCTTATTCAGCCCTGCCATATCCGTTGGTCGGTTGACGCTTTACAGGCGGCGCTCACCCGCTTCTGGGGCCCGGCTTATCAATCCGTGGCCGCCGCCGACGTAACCGGAGAGCGATCCAATGCCGGCATCTTCGACGAGGAGCGCAGCGGCGACTACCGCAGCGAGGCCATCGCACAGGGACTGGCTTCCGCCATTCTTCTCGGTTCCTTCGGTGGTCAGGGGGGACGCAGCGGATTCGGGGCAAAGGATTTGAAGCTGGCCTGTTCCCGGTACGGTCTCAACTGGAACTATACCGACGGAGCACTTCTGGAACTGGAAAACCGCTGCTTTTATCTGCACACGATCGCGGCCGGAAGTCTGGGCAAGCGTTACTGGTTCGGTACGAAGCCGACCCTCAACAAACTGGTTGTTCAGTACCGGCAACAGATCGCGAAGGAGAACTTTGAGGAAGAAATCCTCGAAGATCTCCGGGCCGAATCGCAGAAGAGCGCTCTCGCCGGCGCGACATGGAGGGTGATCGTCAACCCGGCGGAGGATCTGCCGGAACAGAAATCGCTGACCCTATTGGTTTTGCCGCCTTCATTGGCCTGGGACGAAAACGGAGGTGCCAGAGAAACGGTTCGGGAACGCGTCAAGTCCATCAGCGCCCGGTGCGGGGGAAAGGAGCGGATTTACCGCAACACGCTTCTGTTCCTTGCAGGTACCACCCGTGGGCTCACGAAGCTGCGGCAGGCCCACCGTGAGCGCGCCGCTTTGGAAGGTGTGCGCGCGGACTACTGGGAGCAGCTTGACGAGGAACAGCGGGAAGACCTGAAAAAACGCCTTGAGGCGGCCCGGCGGGCCGCCCTGGAGACTCTGGGTCCTGCCTACACGGTGGCGCTGCGGGTACGTGCCGAGGCTGCCGGCGGACAGGGGCAGGAGGTGGATGTGTGTACTCTCTCGGACGCGCGGCGGAGCTTCCAGGAACATCTCGGGTATCTGTGGACAGTACTCGTGGAGGACGAGGAGTGGATTCTCCGGCGTATCGGGTCGGTAACACTTGATAATACCGGCTTGATTCCCAAGCAAGACACACTGCGCCTGAAGGATGCGGTCGAGGCCTTTCTGCGCTTTACGGACAAGCCCATGGTTGCTGCCAAGGAAGCGGTGACCGCTGGACTGGCCCAGGCCTGCTTGGATGGGCTGGTGGGCATCGGTCGAGGCGGAAGCCCCTCGGCGCTCCAGGTCCGTTATTGCAGACAAGCGGTGTCCCTGGACCCCAGCGAGGACGGACTCTGGATCATCCCGGCATTCATCCCTGAATCCGGTGGGGGTGCCGGTGATTCAGGGACTGCTACCACAGGTGTTGGTGCCGGGGGTTTGCCATCAACCTTTCAAGAGACGGGCGGCCCCACCACGGACACGACCCCGGAAACCGGGGTGGTGACTCCGAAAGAGGCGGGAGCCGAAGACATAGTGCGGGGGTTTGTCGTCCGGGGCGCCGTGCCTGTGGAGAATTGGGGTGAGTTGTTCCGCTGCTTCGTCGGGCCTGCGGCGCGGATGAATCTCAAAAAGCTGCAGCTTGGAGTTCAGTTTGAAATGAAACTTTCCGAGGGGACAACAATGAGCAAGAACGACCCGGCATTAAAGGCGATGAAAGAAGCAGCCCAGCAACTTGGGCTTACGTTGGAGATAGAGGAGTAGTTCCTCAGCGCCAGTCCTTTGCGCGCACGCGTTCACCCGGGGAGTACGGGGTGCCACGACTGGCTGCAGGGCGCACTCCGCGCAAGCGGATACAACATCCTCCTTGCTCCAAAGCTTATGGACGGGTCAAAGAAATGAAGTGATTATGATTGTCTCCAAGCGACAGTTGAGTGACGAAGAAAAGCGGGCGGTCATGGATCAGCACACCAGGCAGGGAAGCCTGCGGTGCTTTGTGGACGGCCATCCCATTGAGGATCCTGTCCAGGCGGAGTTCCACCACATTAAACCGTTTAGTGAAGGCGGTCCAACCAGCATTGATAACATTGCACCGGTTTGCAGAGAACACCACCGCCGGATCCGCACGCTGTCACTTCAAGAATTTAGGGACAAACTCAAACTGGACCGCTTCTTTCAGGAGGGTCACCAGCAGGCTGACGGAGTCCGGCTCGACGATGTCTTGGCGTATGTGCTGGGAGAAGGGGGCTATGGGAAAATAAATGTCGTATGGAGCGAGTTGGCAACCAAGTTACAATGTACTGGAACAATGCCCCGTCCGAAACAGTTTTTCTCCACCAGTGTCCGGTGACGAAGTTCTCATATTTCTACGCCCTCGTGCCCGTCGCGCATCTATTAAATGATCCTGATTTGCAGCCGCGTCCGCTGGAACCGACGCGGATGTGGGAACTCTATCGCCATTTCCTGCGTTACACGCAACTTGCTCCCGCCGTCTGCCGCCTGGTTGACGGCCAGATCTTGCTTTTCGATGGCCAGCACAAGACGGCGGCTCAGGTGTGGGCTGGACGGCGCCGGGCCGAGTGCAAGGTTTACCTTGATCCGGACGCCCTGTGATGGGCAAACTTGAGGAAGTCGTTCAGGTTGTTGTGCAGGGTTTGGTGGACTCGGGCGATGTCGAGCGAGGCATAGCCATGTACCAACACGTTTCTGAAGCCGGCCATCCCTCGTATCTCTTCGGCGAATTCAGCGGGCAAAACGCCCATCTCCCCCAGCTTGTCGATGATCTCAGTATAGTCTCTCGCTTTGACGCCCAGATCTGCCAGCAGGTGATTGCCCACATCCAGCAGGATCTGAATCGACAGTTGGAGACCGTGAATTACCGACCAGAGCCGGGGCAGGTTCGTCCGCAGTTCGTCCAGCGTGTATGCCTGCAGGTTCTCCAGTTCACGCACGTACGTTTCCAACTCGGTCAGCTTGCCGCGGATCAGTTCGACATCGGCGACCATCATTCCGCCTCCCTGGTGAACCGCCTGTTAAGGCGCTCGACCATGTATTTGTGCTGTACCGCCAACAGGGGGCGCATGTCCTGGTACTCGTTGAAGGCTTTAACGTGAAAGGCCAGTCTTTTCTTGTCTGAACGGGAAAAGAGCACTTCCCCGTGGTAAATGACCTGGAATTGCAGGAGCGGCGGGACCTCGTTCAAGATGATCAGGTCGATTTCGGTGCTTTTCAAGATGCTGATCAGCTCGGTAAGCAGGAAAGCCCTGTAACCATAAGGGTAAGTTCTCTGGCTTATCAGGGTCGGTTCCACCAGAAAGGCCAAGTCGATATCACTCAAGGGGCCTGCGTTGCCCTTGACCTGGGACCCAAAAAGGTAAGCGGCGGTTACGGCCGGCTGGTTTTGGCAGAAGGCAACGATCTTTTGCCGCTGGTCCTCGGTGAACACGGACATCTCCGGTCTCCCTGTCGATGATCATTATACTACTGTTTATTGTATCTTGGGCCTGCCGCTGCTGTCCACTGTTCATGGATCGCTCGATACTCATCCGCATGGCGTCAAACGGTTTCCCCATAAACACCCGTTCATCCGAGTAGAATTGCTTACTGATGCTTCTGAAGCAGATGTGAAAGCCGTGCCCGCAGTTCCACGGAATGGCGACAATCTTGTAATTACGTTACAGATCCACTATCGCCCGCAAACAAGTACAGAAAGCTGCTTGTGGACAAGCGATATTTACTCATCTATCAGATCAAGGATGACGCAGTGTATATCGATTACATCGTGGATTGCCGTCAAGATTATGGCTGGCTTGTATAGTCGATTCAGCTCCAGTGATACTGAGCTTTAAAAGGCATAGGCAGCCCCCGGTCAGATTGTCTCGATCCCGTGTTTCAGGATTTCTTTAATGCGCCTTTCGATTCTATCGAGGTAAGGTTGGCCTTTTTTATGCTCTTACAGGCTCAGCCGTAAGTAGTGAGCTTCTGGTGTTGACGCACTGCTTCCAGGAATGCCTCCGGGTCCGCCGGAGACAAGAGGTAAATCTCTTGCCGGGTTTTCACCCGCACCATCCGGTCCCAGCGGGTGGCGTACACCTTGGCCGAACCCCCGCCCCGGATGGCAAAAAGCCCGATCCAGCCGAAAAGCCCGCCGGAGCCGAACAGCCTGAGACCCGGCTTGACCTGCTCCACCACCTCCACGGCCCCGATGTCCGCATAGGGGATGACTATCGGCCCGATTGGGCGACGTATGATTACGCCCTCGGGGGATACCCGGAATCCACGCGGTGCGAACAGGTAAGTCAGGCCAAACATGATCCAGACCGGAGAGAGAATAGCCAGGGTGAACCATACCCCCGATTCGTTTCGGAACAAGAGATCATATGATATGACGCCCACCAGGATAAAAGCCCCCGGGGTAAAAACACGTGTTAATCGGTCCCAGGGCGCCATTTTGAAATCAGAAGTCACCCGGCCGCACCCCCCGGGACACCAAATGCTTATACAACTCCTCCACGCCAGGATGGGCCAGCACATAATACCGGCCTTCCGACTCCAGCACCAGCATCCGGGCCGTTCTCTGGTGGCGGAAGACCACCGCCTTTTCACCGTTGGCCAGCCGGCACCAGCCCGTGGTCATTCCCGGCACGCCGAACCCGTTGGTCCGCCGCACCGGCCGCCAGGGTCCTGAGTACTCCGTAAGAGCCGCTTTCGTTTCTGCCAGGTCCAGCGTCGCCGTGACCGGCGGGGCTTTAATGTTTAACTGCCCATCACCGCTCAACTGCCAGCCCGCCCCGGTTGTTGGCACACTTGCCCCAAGGGGAGCCGCAACGGCGATGACCAGGGCCAGTGCCAGGGGCCACAGGTGTCTGCGGTTCACGCCACCCTGTCTCCACAGCCATAACAGTACAATGATCAAGAAGAGCGGCACACCGATTACCGCCAAGTACAGTAAGAATTCCGGCGGGACGAAGGTCGCCTTTAAGACCTCCGCATAAGTCACCTGGTAAGACAAATCATCTCATCCCCGAATTCCAGGGCACCACGGTGCCCGCAATAACGAGACCAAGCACGCGCCGTTAGGGCTGCCGCAGCTTAGGCGAGTCAAGCCGGAAGCCCGAAAGCAGCCGGCAATCAGCGCGCCGGTGTATATCGATTACATCGTGGACTGCCGTCAAGATTATGGCTGGCTTACAGAAGAATACGCTCGTAAACGCCAAGAAATACCAGCAAATGCAATTGCAGAAAGATGAACGAAAGAAGCAGGAAACACGTAAATAAAAAAGAACACTCCCGTTGCAGGGAATGGTCTGTTTCTGATGATAAGTTAAAAAAACTTGTGTGAAAGCGAGGTAGGCGGTGATTGCAGCGATGTTGATTGGGCCGCCGTTTCTCGTTGCCATAGTCGCTCTGATTGCCCTGATCGTTGCGGGTGGATGTCGCCGACTGAGTTTCGGGGTTGTTCCTGCTTTGTTTCCACAATATTTTTAGGGTTGAAAGGGGTGCCTCAACTTGGAGCGAGGATCGGGGAACTTTTGCGGCGTGTGGTTCGAGACCCTCACCCGCCGGCGGTTTTTGTGGCTTGGAGTAAGCGCCGCCGCGGTGCTGGCGGGTTGTGGGGGCCGGGCCGATGCACCGCCTGCCGCCCCGGCGCCGGATGACCGGCGCTACGGGTTCTTTTTCGACAGCACCAGGTGCACCGCGTGCGGCACCTGCCGGCAGGAATGCCAGCGGGAAAATGGGTTGGCCCCGGAACTGGCCCTGATCCGCTTTAACGTAGTTAAGGCCGGCGCCGAAAACCGGCTCGTCTGGCGTCAAACCTGCCTGCACTGCACCTCGGCCGCCTGTGTCAAGGAGTGCCGGGATGGGGCCACCGTCCGGGGTGCTTCAGGGTTAACCAACTTTTACCGGGAAAAGTGTACCGCCTGCGGGGACTGCGCCGAGGTTTGCCCTTTCGGCGTGCCGGTCCTGGCCGGCAGCAGAGGCTCCAAGGGGCGGGACCGGTTGCTCTTGCGCTGCACCGGCTGCCCGGACCGGGTGGGCAGCGGCCAGGACACGGCCTGTGTCACGTCCTGCCCGTACGGGGCCCTGCTGGGTGGGCCCCGGGCGGCCCTTTGGGTCACGGCCACCCAGCGGCTGGAAGAGGCCCGGCGGGAAATTGCCGGTGCCCGGTTGTACGGCCCGGGAATTTACGGTGGCCTGGGAGTGATATCCCTGCTGGCGGCCGAGTCCCGGCGTTACGGGCTGCCGGCCGGGTAGCAGACGGGTGTGCGCTTACAAACAAAGCGCCGCGTCGAGTTTCTGATTCACACAAAATATGGTATTAGGAGGCATGACAAGAGCAATGAAAGATGGTACGAATAACTGGGCCGTTTCGAAGGTCTACCTGCACCTTGTTGCCCTGATAACCTTTAGTGTATTGCTTTTTAACTTTGTCGAACTTGTCAGGGCGATTCCTGATTATATTGCCCCTCTCCCTGGTTGGACAATGGACCACCAAACAGCAAGAAACGAGTTGTTCCTGCAAAAATATGGCCAATATCCCGATCTTAGCCGGAAGGAGCACAGAGATAAAATGGCGGCTTTTACCAAGGAAGAAGTGGAAGCACTTATGGAAGAAAGATACCAGGCGGAAAAAGAAAGAATAAAAGCTTATAATCTGAGGACCATAATACGGCACGGCGTTTCTTTTATCATTTTGCTTCCCGTCCACATTTATTTTTTCAGACTGGCCAGGAAGAGCGAGTATTCTAACCCGAATCCATGATCCCGTCAGCAAGTGACCTGAACGGCCCGCCAGAAAAATGGTTGTTGCCACCAAAAATAATTCCCGGTAACAGGTGGCTGGTCTGGTACAGACATGGCTGCGAATCCATCGTATTGTGGTAAGAGAGGCGCCGGTTCCGGGAACGATTACGATTGGGTGAACTTCGTGTTTTGTTCTATGGAAGTGAAAAAATGGGTGTGACCGAAAAATACGCGCGTCTGGCATGGTTGCCGGAGGGTGTAATTGCCCGGCTGGAGAAACTGGCGGACCTGTGGCCGCGCCATGAGGTGCGTCTGGTTTACCTCTTTGGTTCGGCTGCCTGTGGGGAGCGGCCGCGCAACGACATTGACCTGGCCGTCTTGGCTGGCGCGGGTTTTTCCTATCCCGCTTTGTACGCTGATCTGTCGCTGGCTTTGAACACCGACCGCCTGGATCTGGTGGATCTACGCGTGGCGCCGTCCTACTTACAGGCGGAGATTATTTCTACCGGCCGGTGTCTCTGGAGGAATCCGCAAGAAGACCGGTTTCGATTCGAACAGAAGGTCCGGATGCGGTGGCGGGACGATAGAATGATGTTGCTCAAGAGAGCGATAGCACGCCGGAAGGAGGGGCGGGCAATGGTTTTGCGCCGGGAATTCCTGGAGCAGGCTTTCAGCGAATTGGACCGGGTGGCGCAAGAATTGGGAAAATATCGGGATACCATGGCGGAGAAGATGGCCGCCGATCTCAGCCGGCGGTGGATTGTGGAGCAGGGCTGTTAGCGGGGGTTAATCTGCTTCTACAGGTGGCCGACCATATTTTGACTCAACATTTTGGGCGACTGGTGGATACTTATGAGGGACTACTGGCCGAACTGCGCGGCAACGGAGTAATTTCCGCCGCTCTTTACGAGCGGCTGCGCGGTGCGGGTGGTTTCCGCAACGTTTTGGTACACGAATATCTGGATATTGATCTTCGGGAAGTGGCCAAGGCGTTGCGGCAGGCTCCGGATGCCTTCCGGGAATTTGTCCGGGAAGTCGCCGGCTGCCCAAGATCGCGAGCGTAATCAGCGCGATTTGCTTGAAGCTATCGACCGTAGAGACTTCCCATGTTGGAAAATGTCTAGGTATGATATAAGAAGGACTATCCGCTGATTGAGGTTGGTTATTTTGAACTTAACCGCTTATTAAAAGGCGCTAGCCTAAAATTTTGCTTGTTCCGTCTGCGAACCGCACTAAAATACGCCAAATTTACTAAGCATCAAAGCAAATAGTCCTGCGCCCGCCATGTATATCAAGCATGGACCGAGGGTGCGCTTCAATACTTCGCCCTCCTTGCCGACCAGCCCCACTGTGGCGCAACCGGCAACAATATTATGCGGCGCAATGAGATTGCCTGCCGCGGCGCCCGTATTCTGCGCGGCGGCTACAAGTGTGGTGGACAGCCCTGAATCCGCCGAAATCTTCGTGTGCAGATCCATGAAAAGGATATTTGAAGCCGTGGCCGATCCGGTAACAAACGCGCCTAACACGCCGACGGCCGGTGCAAGCAGAGGCCAGACATCATGAGTGGGTCCAATTGCGGCGGCGGTGGCTAGGGTATCAATCATGCCAGCGTGCAACATGATTCGGGCAAGTCCCAGCATCGCAACGACGGGCACAGCCACCTTTGCTATGGTCCGCGCCGATTCCAGAACGGCGCCGCCTACGAGGTGCCCGGATGGACGCAGAATGATCCAGCTGGCCAGGAAGGCCACCATCATCAGCGTGCCCGGGTGAAACCACGGAAAAACATTGCCGGAAAATGGGCCGAGTGCCCAGGTCCATTGCACGGACTTCAGCGCCTCGGTCATCCACGGCACAAGACGGCTCGTCACGATCAGGGCGATCACCAGCAGATAAGGCATACCGGCTCGCCACAGGTGGGCGGAGGAGGTATGCGGCTCTGCTGCCTCACGTGAAGGTTGCGAGCCATAATATAGGCGCATAAGCCCGATAAATACGGTTGCTCCAATCAGTGCGCCCGCCAAAGTGGGCAATTCGGGCCCGACAAACCAAGCAATCATAAATTGGGGCGCGATAAACGCAACGGCGGCCGCAATCGCCCAGGCCCAGCGATTCTTCAATTGTGATGGGAATAAACGTGCGATGAAAAGCGTCATCACAACGCCGAACACGGCGGGAAACACGCTGCTGGCCTGGCTGATGGATTGGGAAGCGAGACCTGTCGCGGCAACCAAAGGTATGATGGGTGTTCCGACTGCCCCGAACGATGTGCCCAATGCATGCCCGATGGCCGCAATCGCCACAGCCGGCACGGGTGAAACACCGCTCGCCACCAGCATAGGGGCCGCCAACGCCACCGGTGTGCCAAAGCCCGCTGCACCCTCCATGAAAAGGGAGAAAAACCACCCAATCAAAAACACGCGCAAAAGAGGATTGGGAGCGTGCCTGCCCAGTGTTTCCAGGATCACCGGGAAAGCGCCGGTAAGCCGTTGAAGGTGGTAAATGCAGAGTGCCGGAAAAATAATCCAAAGTATTGTGGTGGCGATGAAGCCGGCTTCCAGCATAGCTCCACCCAGCAGATAAGGCGTTGAAATTTCCGGTCGGTCCAAGAGCATCCAGACAGCACCGGCAGCTGCCAAGAACAGGGCTGCCACCCCGGCTTTCGCCGCCGACATCCGGCCTGCGGTCATTAACAGTAAAAGTACAAGCATCGGTGCCACGGAGATCAACAAGGAGAGCGCCATATTTCAAACCTCTGATTTGTCCAGTGAGCCCGCCCAAATCCACGCGAGCATAGACTCGTAGGGCACTGCCGGTATTGTAGCACGTTGGATGAACGGATGAAAGGCGTTAATGAGGCTGAATCACAAAAATACCAACCTGTGCAATGCTCATCGCCAAGCCGGCCGACCGGATGCGGGGGCCGGGTGCGGCGAAAGGGTAGGGAAAGGCAGCCGGGAGGTTGTGCTGAGTGGTAAGGCTGTGAAAAAGGTATGGGAACCGGGACGAGGCGGGTGACACTCACTTTTGTTGGTTCAAACTTTTCTCGTGACGGTTATTCAAAACACGGGATTCCAACTCTACAAACGGCTTGGTTTTCGCCAGGGAGAAAATGGTCAGCGCCGTCCAGATCTAGAGAAAGGAAACCAGGTGAACGCCGGTGAAGGGCTCGTGATAAAGAAAAACGCCAATGAGTAACATTATGGTGGGTGCGATATACTGCATGAACCCGATTACCGATAACGGGAGCCGGTTGGCGGCGGCGGCAAACAGGATCAACGGCACCGCTGTCACGATGCCGGCGCCCATCAGCAGCCCGGTAATGACCAGGGGGGCCGCCCCAAAAGCCCCGCTGCCGCTGCTGTGCACGTAACCCAGGTAGGCAAGCATAAGCGGCGAAATGAGCAGGGTTTCCAAGGTGATTCCCGTGATTGCTCCCAGGTGGATCACTTTCTTGATCAAACCGTATAGGGCGAAACTGACGGCCAGGATCAGCGCGATCCAGGGGACGGCACCGAAATGAAGCGTTATGTTCAAAACACCGGCCGTGGCTAGGGCGAAAGAGACCATCTGCCAGAATGAGAGCCTTTCCTTTAAGACAACGATAGCCAGCAGGACGCTCACCAGCGGGTTGATATAGTACCCCAGGCTGGACTCGACGATGCGGTCAGTGTTAACGGCCCAGATGTAGGTCAACCAGTTCACGGTGATTAGGACGGCCGCCAGTACAACACCCGCGGTTTGTTTCGGCTGCTGCCGCCCAGCTCACCCCGGAAGGATTGGAGTTTTCCGGACAGGAGCAGCATAAGCACCAGAAAAGCAAAGGACCAGACTAGCCGGTGGGCCAGTATCTCCTGTGGCGGGACGCTTTGGACGAGCTTCCAGTAAAGCGGCAGTATCCCCCACAGCAGGTACGCGCTCAGGGCGGCGGCAATGCCGGCCAACCGTTCATTGGTTTGGTCGTCCTTCACAATCACAGCTCCGGTTGTCAGAAGTTGATGCAAACAAACCTAATTGTAAAGGCATTTGTCGAAAATGACAAAGGAGCCTTTGGGCAAGATTGTGCCGGCTCACAAGAGCGTTGCCCAGCCGGAAACGGCGGCATCGTCTCTCCGACAAGCCGCAAAGGTTTTGCGCCACCTGCGCGTCCGGCAGGTTACCCGTCTCCTGGAGGGGTAACCCATCTGACATTTAACTTTTCGAAATCATTGTCAAAAGAACAGATACTTTCTTCCTGTGCCCGGGCCAGTGCGGCAAGGTAAGCGTCTACGAAATCGACGTTTTTTTCTGCCATATCCTGCAGGGCCTGGATGAGCAACGCGGGGTTTTCGGCGTAAATTCCGTCGGCGCTGAGAAAGGAGTTCAGGGTTTCGGCGATCTGAGTTTTGTCATACTTGTAGAAAGAAGAAAGTACCCAGACGATTTCGGCTGCTACCAGATGAGATACCCGCAAGCCGATAGCTCCTTTTTCAGCGCGGCTCATTAGCTCCAGTGCTTTAGCAGCCATTGCCGGTGGGTCGCCGGTGAGAAAGCGTAAGACAACGTTGGCATCAACCCACAAATAAACCATCACGTTTCTTTCCCCTTACCCAGTATCTGCCGGGCCAGTCCGGTGGCTACCTCTTCGCGAACTTCTGTCTTGCCGGGGTAAGGTCTTTTGGGGGGCAAAGAGGCGTAGAGTTCGGTTAAGCGTTTGCGTTTTAAGGCCCTGACCTTAACCTCTCCGTCCGGGCCGAGATCGAACACGAGTTCGTCTCCCGGTTGCAAGTTGAGCTTACGGCGGACGATTACGGGTATTGTTATCTGCCCCTTACTTGTTAACCTTGCTCTTAACATTTAAATACCTCCTTACATCTAACATAAACCTTACATCACCTCCTGTCAAGGGTGATTGTCTGGACTTCCGGGAGGTATTACAATACCCATAGGAAGTGGAGAGTCCGAACGCAGAAGACTTATCATGCCGAAT
This sequence comes from Candidatus Desulforudis audaxviator MP104C, assembly GCF_000018425.1. Classification (GTDB taxonomy): domain Bacteria; phylum Bacillota; class Desulfotomaculia; order Desulfotomaculales; family Desulforudaceae; genus Desulforudis; species Desulforudis audaxviator. Next base: position 403,122 of record NC_010424.1, read on the forward strand.
CGACAGTTCAAGCGAAATACAAGTCAGGACCGAACGGCAAAGGAGAATCTGCTGCAATGAATAATGAGGGCGCCGCACCGGCGGATGCGGTTTACAAAATCCTGATGGTCGAAGACAGCCCGGTTGTCCGCGGCGTCATAAAAAAGCATTGCTCCCCCGAAGGGATCGAGGTGGTCGAAGCCGGGAGCGGCGCCTCAGCCAGGGAAACCCTGCGGGCGATGCAGCCCGACCTGGTGGTCCTCAACATGGTGCTGCCGGATGCGAACGGTCTGGACCTCTGCCGCGAGATCAGGACTGAAGAGCGTCTGAAATGGGTGCCGGTGATCATCCTGACGGCGCTTGGCGACCTGCGGTATTTACGGGAAGGATACGACTGCGGCGCCGACGACTACATCGTGAAGCCTTTCCAGCCGGAGGAGTTCGTGCTACGGGTCAAAAGCCGGATCAGGCGGGCGAGGGCCATGTCCTACGAAACCTTTCACGACGCGCTGACGGGATGCCACACCCGCGGTTACTTCGTGGCGCGCGTGGAGGAGGAAATCTTCCGCAGCCGCCGGGAAGGGACGCTGTTCAGCTTGCTGCTCGCCGACCTGGACGATTTTAAGCAGGTTAACGACACCCACGGCCACCTGGTCGGCGACCACGTGCTGCGCGAGTTCGGCGCGGTGTTGTGGGCTAGCTTCCGCCAGACCGACGTCGTGGCCCGTTACGGCGGCGAGGAGTTCGCGGTGCTGATGCCCAAAACCGACCTGGCGGCGGCGCTCGCCGCGGCGGAGCGCGCCAGGGAGGCGTGGCTGGCCCACCCTTTGACCGTGCCCGGAGACGGCGCAAGACTGCGCGTCACCTTCAGCGGCGGCGTGGTCGAGGGTGGTCGGGAGACGGCCGGCGTCAACGAGATTCTTGCAGCCGCGGACCGCGCCCTCTATGCGGCGAAGGCGGCGGGCGAGGACCGCATCGTCGCCGGCGGGTACCTTTTGCCAAAAGCTGAGCGATCCCCGTGATGTCTCAAGTATCCCGGCGCGAGGTGACCATAATCACGCTGCGCCAGGGCGGTTAAGCGTGATAACGAAGTCAGACTCAATGAGCAGATTTATTGATGTTTTTGAATCCCAACAGCAGCCTGTAGGGGCCGGGAGTCCCGAAAGGCACAAACGCTACCCGGTCCCCGGGTTTCACCCGCGCATCGGCAATCGGTTTTGCGGTACCGTTGACAAACACCGCTTCAACTTTGTCGGCGGGAATCCCTAAGCGTTCAGTTAGTTCAATGGCACTAGATTCACTGTCCAGTTCCAAGTAACACGGGAATCCCAGTCCTTTTTCATCGGCCAGTCTTTTCAAAAAGCTAAGGAAGCGGATTTCCACCCTATTTGTACATACATCATTTGGACTTGGCGGATTCACACGCGGACACTCCCTCACCACGACTTTGTTCCGGCCGGCTCGTCCGGCCGTGTTGACCTGCCCAAGACGCTCAAACCCAAAACGCCTCCCTGAGCGCGGGAGGCGTTTTCGATCGCCCATGGGGGTCGGCCGAGGCTACTCGACCGGTACGGCCTCTATCTCGTCATCCTCATCGCCTTCGCCCGCGTCATCGGCACCCGTCCAGGGCGGCTTGCCCTTGCCGGGTTTCTTCTTACCGTCGGGTAAAGGTGAGCGCGGACTTCGAATGATCAGCCGTGTATCCAGGCGGAATGAGATACAACGCCTTCCCGGGCGTTCCGCTTGTATTGGATCTTCCTTTGTCTATCCCTGCAGTTTTTCGCGCAAAAGCCGGTTCACCAGCTGCGGGTTTGCCTTGCCCTTGGTTTCCTTCATCACCTGACCCACCAAGAACCCGAGTGCCTTCTCCTTGCCGCCCCTAAAGTCGGCCGCCGGCCCGGGGTTCGCGGTGATCACTCGGTCCGCGATTGCCCCCAGCTCGTCGGCGTCGGCGATCTGAACCAGGCCCTTTTCCTTCACAATGGCCTCGGGCTCGGCGCCGGTCTTGAACATCTCCTCAAACACGTCCTTGGCCATCTTGCCGCTGATTACACCCTTTTGCACCAGGCCCAACAGGTCTGCCAGCCGCCGCGGGGTCAGATCGGTCTCCTCGATTTCCCGGCCGGATGCGTTCAGGCAGCGGCTCACCTCGCCCATGAGCCAGTTGCTCACCGTCTTGGGCTCGTTGAAGAGGGCCACCGTCTCCTCGTAGAAGTCAGCCATCGCGCGCGAGGCGGTGATCACCTCGGCGTCGTAGGCGGGGAGCCCGTGCTCGCCCACCAGGCGCGCGTAGCGGGCGTCCGGCATCTCCGGCATCGTCCGTTTCAGCTCCGCCACCCAGGCCGGGTCGATCTCCAGCGGGGGCACGTTCGGGTCCGGGAAGCAGCGGTAGTCCGTGGCCAGGTACTTGGTGCGCATCGCCCGGGTCACGCCCCGGGTCTCGTCCCAGTGCCTGGTCTCCGGAATCACCGGCTGCCCGTTTTGCACCAGTTCCATCTGCCGCGCCACCTCGTACTCGATGCCCCGGGCCACGGCGCGGAACGAGTTCATGTTTTTAATCTCGGTCTTCTGGCCGAACACCGCGCTGCCACGCGGCCGCACCGACACGTTGGCGTCGGCGCGCATCGACCCCTCCTCCATCTTGCAGTCCGATACCCCGGTGTAGCGGATGAGTGAGCGGAGCTTCTGGAGAAACAGGCGCGCCTCCTCGGCGGTGCGCACGTCGGGCTGGGTGACGATCTCCACCAGCGGCACCCCGGCGCGATTGAAGTCCACCAGGCTGTACGGCGAGTCGGTGATGTTCCCCAGGTGCAGCAGCTTGCCCGTGTCCTCCTCCAGGTGGATCTGGCGGATGCGGACCCGCCGGGTCTCGCCGTTCACGCGCACGTCCACGTGCCCGTGCACGCCCATGGGGTGGAAGTACTGGGAGATCTGGTAGCCCTTCGGCAGGTCGGCGTAGAAATTTAGCGTCTCCCACTGCCGCTTCACGAAGGCGAACAGGGCGTTTACGGCCTCCAAAAAGCCCTCCTTCTCCTCCGCGGGGATCTCCATGCGGGCCGCCTCGGCGGCCTGCGCCAGCTCCTCGGCACTGATCATCGGCAAAAAACACCGTCCTCAACCAGGATGTTACAGATTTGCCCTATTTTCGTATTATACCAGCACCGCGTCCGGCAAGGCAATGAATTCCGGAAAGAACGGGCGTGGTTTGGTTATCGAGAAGATTCCCTGGCTGGGCATGGCAAGAAGAAAGCATACCGTAACACGGGCCAATCCCCAATTGTGGATGGGTTTTAAGCATGCCTATCGAAAAATTTTGCTCCTGGACCGTTTAAGGCGCTTATTTGCGTGGTGGTACCAGCACGGCGGACACGGGGTACGGCCTTCGGCCACGCGGACACAATCATCCGCCTGTGCATAGAACGACCGGGCCGAAACCGAGGTCGTACGCCGTACCGGGCACACTCCGCCGGCATGTGAATACGGCCCCGGGGCTTGAAAAGGACCAGAGTCCGGTGTGGCAGGACTATGGGATAACTGGCCGAATTGATATGACATGATGCTCTGCACTCCGGTCGACGATCTTCGACTTCGCCAAACCAAGCAGCCCGGGAGAACAGAAGGTCGGTGCCGCCAAAATGGATGAACAAGTCCTGAAGCCCATCGCGGAAGTCTCTTATCTTACCGTCGGGAACGCCTGGCGTTACCGGGCCATCCTGCGCTATTTCTACGACCAGCACGAACGCCTGCGCCACTATCTCTTCCCCGAGGAGGTCCTGGAGCATCTCCGGCGAAGCCCGTATTTTCACGATTACACCGAGGAGCAACTGCAGCAGGATCTGGCCCAGTTGGTGGAGTGGAAGAACCTGGTCCCTCGTCAGGACACCGGCAGGGTGACTTCCATCGAGGAGTTCAAGAAAAAGAGGTTTCGTTACCAGGCGACCCCGTACACCATCGAGATCGAACGGATGGTACAGCAGCTGGAACAGATGGGGGAGTCGTTCGGCGGCTCCCTGGAGAAGACCCTTTTCGACCGCCTGCTGGCCTCGCTGAAGCGGCTGGTGGCGGAGGACGAGAGTGCCCGGCCGGCGCGCGCTGTTGACGGCATCGCCGCCGGCGGAGCCCAGGCGCGTGACCTGGATTCCGGGCCGGGGCACGGCGGAGACGGTTCCGGCTCCTACCGGACGCACGGCCGCGACGGCTCCGGCCGGGCGTACGCCGCGGACGGCTTCACCGGCGAGGAACTGAACGCCCTGTGGCGCGACACCTACGAGAGCTTCCGCAAGCTGACCGAGAACGCCACCGACTATCTGGCCCACCTGCAAAGCGAACGTGTCGAAGAGTTGATGATGACGGAAGCCTTTTTGACCTATAAAGAGGCTATCACCCAATACCTGCGCGATTTCATGACCGTGCTGCAGCGGACCTCGCTGCAGATTGAGACGGTGCTGAGGGGGACCCCGCCCAGCCTGATCGAACGAGTGGCCGGGCGCCTGGCCGACTACCACCTGAGCATTCCCCGCCTGGAGGAAACGCGGACCCGGGAAGAGCTGGCGCAAAGACACCTGGTCCAGTGGCAGGCCCTGCGGGACTGGTTCTTGGGCGGCGCCGGCCGGGAGAGTGACCTCGTCTACCTGCAGAACGCCACCAACGAGACCATCCGCCGAATCACCCGCTTCGCCCAGCGGCTGGGGGAGCGGCACCACACCTTTCGCAGCCGCAAGCGGGACTACCTGCACATCGCCGGATGGTTCGCGGCCTGCGCCGACCTCCGGGCGGCGCACGAACTGTCGGCGGTCGTGTTCGGCGCCTTTCACACCCGCCACCTGTACGCCGCCCCCAAGGAGACCGAGGACATCTACGCGGAGATATGGGACCAGCCGTCCATGGAAATTACGCTGAGGCCCCGGGTGCGGGCGTACCGCGAGAAGACCAGGCCCAATGCCGCCGCCAGTCACACGGACGAAAAGGCCCGGGTGGCGGCCGAGTACCTGCGGGAAAGGGAGGCCGAGCGGGCGCTTATCGACCGGTTGATGAGCGGTGACCGGATTGTGGTGGGGGAACTGCCGGTGATCGAGCCCCACGTCCGCAAAACGCTTTTGTACTGGATTACCAAGTGCATGGGCAGCCGGGACCGGGTGGGGAAGACGGAGACCGGCCGGTCCTTTCGCCTGGAAAAGATCGACGACCGCGAGATAGTCCTGCGTTCCCGGGACGGGAGTCTCACGATGCCCAACTACGTGCTGCAGTTCTATGGATAGGTGAAGAGCGTGGGAAGAGAGCAAGAGCAGCCCAAAGCCGATTTCGACCACCTGGCCCGGGAAGCCGCCGAGCACCTCCTGGAGCAGTTTTGGATCCTGCGTGACGAGGAGCCGGACAAGTACCAGGCGGTGCGGGAACGGGAGCAAGTCCTGCGCGCCTATTTCCTGGACAAGCCGGGGTTCCGTCTTATCTTGCACCGCCATTTCGCCAAACTGGAGAAAATTCCGGCGGAGCCCGAGCCCTGGATGGGGATCCAGGAGTTCCAGCAGCCCCGGGACTATGCCGTTTTCTGCTGCCTGCTGGCCTACCTGGAGGGTAAGGCCGTGGACGAGCAGTTCCTGCTGTCCGATCTGTGCGAGGAACTCCGCGCCGTCTACCCCGGTGAGGACGCCCTGGACTGGACCCACTATGAACACCGCAAGTCACTGGTACGGGTCCTGCGCAAAGCCGCCGAGTTGGGGATTGTCAAAGTGGTGGACGGCACCATCGAAGGGTTCAACCACGTCGAGGACAACGAGGTGCTCTACGAGGTGCCCGTCGTCTCCCGCTACTTCATGCGTTCCTATCCCAAGGACCTCTTCCAGTTCGCCGGCAAAGAGGAGATGTTGGCGGCGGATTGGCCGGAAGGGACCGACGAGGGCCTGCGGCGCCGCCACCGGGTGTACCGCCGGCTGCTGCTCTCGCCGGTGGTGTACGCAAAGGACGTGCCGGAGGCGGATTTCCAGTACCTGCGCAACTACCGGCACCGGATCCGCGAGGACGTGGAGAGGCACACCGGGTTTTGCTTCGAGCTGTACAAGAACGCGGCCCTGCTGACGCTGCCCGAGCAGCGGGCCCGCTTCACTCTCTTCCCCGACAGCAAGGCCGTCTCCGACATCGCCACCCAGTTCGCGGCTCTTGCGCGCGAGCGGCGGGCGAAGGACGATATCCCCCTGCAGTTCGACGGCAGTCTTTGCCTGACCGCCCCGCAGTTCCGGGACTGGGTGCGGATCTGCCGGGAGCGCTGGGGGACGGGATGGAGCAAGCAGTACCGCGAGGCCGGCATCGCCCAGACGGCCAGGGACTTACTGGCGTTTCTGGAGGAGTGGAAGATGGCGGAGCGCGATCCGGAGACGGGCGCCGTGTGCTTGAGGCCCCTTTTGGCCCGGACCACCGGCCGTTACCCGGCCGATTTTGACCCCGGTACGCTGCAGGAGGGAGAGAACGGTGTCGAGGAATAAGTGGCAACTACACCGGGCCGGCATCTTCAACTTCTGGTATTACGACGACGAGGAGCTGGACTTTGCGGGCGGCAAGCTGCTGCTCCGCGGCAGCAATGGGTCGGGCAAGTCGGTCACTATGCAAAGCCTCATTCCGCTGCTGCTGGACGGCAGAAAAAGCCCGGACCGCCTGGACCCGTTCGGTTCCCGGGCGCGGCGGATCGAAGACTACCTGCTCGGCGAGAAAGGGGTGGTCGACCGTGACGAGCGCACCGGCTATCTTTACCTGGAGTACAAGCGGCAGAGAACGGACCAATACCTGACCACGGGTATCGGGTTGCGGGCCAAGCGCGAGAGCAACCTGGAGTTCTGGGGTTTTCTCATCCTGGACAACCGGCGCATCGGACGCGACCTGACGCTGTACAAGACCGAATACAGCCTGCAAGACGGGAAAGAACAGAAGATTCCCCTGGTCAGGCGGGAGTTGGAGCACAGGCTGGGACCGGGCGGCCGGGTGGTGCGGACGCAGAAGGAGTATGTGGAACTGGTCAACAAGCACATTTTTGGCTTTGAATCGCTGGACGCCTTCGAGGACCTGATCAAGCTGCTGATCCAGCTGCGCAGCCCCAAACTCTCCAAAGATTTCAAGCCCACCATCATTTACGAGATTCTGAACGATTCCCTGCCGGGCCTTTCGGACGACGAGTTACGGCCTCTTTCGGAGACCATTGAGAATATGGACCAGACCAAGCAGCAGTTGGACCAGTTGTTGCGGGATCAGCGTTCCCTGAAGCGGCTTTGCCGGCAATACGACGTTTACAATCGGTTTGTCCGGTGGGAGAAGGCCGAGGGGTATCTGCGCGCGCACAGGAGAGGTGAGCGCCTGGAAAGCAGGGAGCGGGAACTGCGGCGGTTGCTGGAACAGCACCGCGAGGACCGTGCCCGGTTTTCCGCCGAATGGGAGCGGCTTAAGCGTGAACAGACGGTGCTCAAGGAGGAAGAGGCCGCCTTGAGGGAGCACGACGTATTCAAGGCCGAGGCCGAAAAGGTGCAGGTCGAAAGGACTATCGCGGCCCTTCAGGAGAGCATCCGCGCCAAGACCAAGGGGCTGGAGCAAAAGCGGCGGACCGAGGTCCGGCTGCGCCGGGAGATCGATGCGGAAGAAAACAAGACCACCGAGGCCGAGACCGTCATGAAAGGCCTGCTGGAGCGCCTGACCGCCGAGGCCGACCAGGCGCTGTTTGCCGGGCACCACGTGGCCGCGGCGGAGTTCCGCAAGAAGTACGCCGAGGAGTTCACGTTTGACCTCTGGCGGCTGGAGACCGGGGAGTACCTGGCCAGGCTGGACGGTGTCCTGAAGGTGTTGAAAGAGCAGACCCGGGCCAGGGAGAAATATGAGGATGCCGACCGGGACCGGGCGGAGGCGCAAAGGCTGCTGGACAGGGCCGAACACGAGGCGTCCAGGGCCGGCGTGTTCTTCGACGAGGAAAGGGACCGTTACCTCGGTGCCTTTCACGCCTGGGTCAAGCAAAACCGGGAACTGCTTCTGTCGGAGGACGAGATCCGGCGGACGTCTGAGCGGGCGTTGCAGATGTTCGAGCCCTACCGCCTGGAGGAGGTGCGGGAGCCGGCGGCGGAAGCCTACCACCGGCACTCCGAGAGGCTGCGCGAGGAACTGGCGGACCTGGGGCAGCAAATCAGGCAGAAAGAGCGGGCCATCCTCGAGAAGAACCGGGAGCTGGACGACTGGAAGAAGAAAAAGGACCCGGAACCGGAGCGCCACCCGGACACGGAGGCGGCACGGGCGGGGCTTGACGCGGCCGGGATTCCCTATCTGCCTTTCTTCGCGGCCGTGGAGTTCCGCGAGGGGATCACCGAAGAGATGAGGGAGCGCATCGAGGCGGCGATCACCCAGATGGGGCTTCTGGACGCCCTGATCGTCCCGGAGCGTTTTCTGGCGCGGGTGGACCGGTATGACCGGGTGCTCGAGCCCGCGCCGCAGTTTTTTGCCCACACATTGGCCGACTTTCTTGTCCCGGCGCCGGCGGAGAACTCCGCCGTCACCGTCCAGGACATCGACAACGTGCTGCGCAGCGTGCTGATTGACGACACCGGGGAGCATCAGGCCCGGGCCTTGGTCCGCGAGGACGGGCGCTACCGGATGGCCCTGCTCAAGGGACACGCTCCCCGTCAGGACCGGTCGATTTATATCGGCCGGGAGACACGGCGCCGGTACCGCCGGGAGGTCATCAACGGGCTGAAAGCGGAACTGGAGACGCTGGAGGAGGAGCGCGCCGCCCTGCAACAGGCGGAGCGGCAGCTGCAGGGCCGGCTGCGCCGGCTCCGGGAAGAGTATCAAAGCTTTCCCGCCGATGCCGACGTGGCCGAGGCGCACCGCATGCGGGAGGAGGCCCGCCAACAGGTCAAGCTGCGGGGCCGGGAGGTGCAGAAGAAGGACGAATTGCTCAAAAAGGCCATGGAGCGGCTTCAAGACGTGCGCGCTCAACTGCGCGGCCTGACTGAAGGACTGGCGCTGCCCGGCACGGAGGAAGCCTACGATACGGCCCTCAGGCACATGCGTGGGTACCGCGATTACCTGCACAAACTGGAATTGATTCACAAGGACTTTGCCAACTGCCGGAGCCGGATCGTTCATTACCGCCTGAGCCTTGACGAGGCGGTGGCCGACGCCGGCGTTTTGCAGGGGGAGCTTGCCGCTTTCAGCGGGGAACTCGATACCAACAAGCTGCGCCTGGTGCAGATCGCGCGGCGGTTGGAAGAGTTGGGCGCAGACGAGATACGGGCGCGGATCGAGGATGTTTTGCGGCGCCTGGCGGGTCTGCCGGAGGCGATCGATGCGGCGAAGACGAAGATAATGGAGGCTGAGCATAAGATCGAAAGCACCGGGAAGGAGATCAGGGACACGCTCGGGAAGCGGGAAACGGCGCGTTTCCTGCAAGGACTTTGGAAGAGGACCTTTTTGGACGACCTCAAACTCGGGTTGCCCGGTTCGGTGGAGGTCGGCGCCGACCCGGCGGATGACGAGGTGGCCGGAATCGCCCGCGCCATCCTGCGGCAGGACGGCCCGGCTTCCGGGGAACAGCTTGATCGGGCGAAAGTGACCGACCGGCTGAACGAGGCTTTCTACCGGGAACAGGCGGTGCTGGTCGAGTACCGACCGGCGCAGGAGACAGTGCTGGCGCTGGAGGACAGCGCCGTACGGGAAGTGGAACAAGGGGACGAGGAGCCGGCTGTTCTGCTGGATGAACTGAGGCAAAAGGCCCGCCGGGTGCAGTTGCTCATGGAGTACGACGGCAAGCGGGTCAGCCCGTTTTACGTGCTGGACCGCATGGAAAAGGACATTGAAACCCAGCGGGCGATCCTGACCGAAAAGGACCGGGAGCTTTACGAAGAGGTCATCATGCACAGTGTCGGCCGCATCATCCGCGGCCGGATCAACCGTGCCGAACGGTGGGTGGAGAAGATCAACCGGCTGATGGAGGACAGGAACACCTCCAGCGGGCTGACCTTCTCCATCCGCTGGCGGCCGCGGACGGCGGAGCACGAAAACGAGATGGACACGAAGGACTTGGTGGAATTACTGCAGCGTGATCCCCGGCTTTACAAAGACGAGGACGTGCGGCGGGTCACCGAGCACTTCCGGTCGCGGGTGGACCGGGCCAGGGCGGCGTTGGAGGATAAGGGCTATGGCGAGACCTTTCACCAAATTGTCAAGGAGATCCTGGACTACCGGAAGTGGTTCGCTTTCACCCTGTACTACCGGCGGGCCGGGGAACAGCGCAAGGAACTGACCAACAACGTGTTCTATAAGTTCAGCGGCGGGGAGAAGGCCATGGCCATGTACATCCCCCTTTTCTCGGCGGCCTATTCCCGCTACCTGGACGCCCGGGACGACGCCCCCTACATCATCTCCCTGGATGAGGCCTTCGCCGGGGTTGACGAACACAACGTCCGGGACATGTTTGACCTGATGGAAAACCTGGGGTTCAACTATATCATCAACTCCCAGGTTTTATGGGGCGACTACGACACTGTGTCCGCCCTCTCCATCTGTGAGCTGGTCCGGCCCCGGAACGAGCCCTACGTGACCGTGATCCACTACCGTTGGGACGGGAAGGTTAGGCGTCTTTTAAGCTGGGAGGGGGGTGACCGGCGATTCGGCGCGGAAGAGGACAAAGAGGCGCGGACCGGGACACCGTAAAGGCGGGGTCTGAAGCTTCGGAATCTGCCCCGTGGTCTGAAACCCCGCGGTCTCAAGTTGGTCGGAAAACCCGGCGCACCGAACCGCCGCGGCCGCAGGCTCCGGAAGAGCAAACCCCGCGTTCGCAAGGCGATCAGCACCCCCGGCGTCTTATGCTCAGGGATGAGGCTGTGCGCTACTTCCGGGAGAACCGGGGTTTCCACCGACTCTTCTCCCTCATGATCAAGAAGTACCAGGGGTTGGGGCGAGCCGGTGGGAGCGTCACCCTCAAGAACCTGACCGCCCAGGAGCAGGAGGCGCTCTCCCTGTTTCTGGGCCGAGACTGCACGGGGCGGGCGTCGGTCACGGTGTCCCTGTCGGCCTTCATCGAGGCCATGAACAAGACGAAGTACGCGGGAATCGGGTTCAAGGAACTGCTGGACGGCTATGTGGGGCGGGACGTCCTGACGCGTTCGGAGGAACTGGAAGACCGTCGCAACCGGAAAGCCTTGTTCTTCCGGAACCTGGCCGAGAAGCACGACAGCCCGTACGGACGCCTGTGGCTTGAGCACATAAGGAGGGCGGGTCCGGGCACGCGGGGGATTCACCTGGCTTTTGAGAAGCACCCCGATGTCCTGGCGGGACAGCTGAAGAACGTTCTGGCCGCACTCTGCCGGCTGACGCGGATGCGCCGGGCCGGGAAGACGGCGGCCTACGTGAGACTGCCGGTGTTCGCCGACCGGACGGTCCACGACCCGCACGGATTCGACCTGGACACCGAACAGGGCCGATACCTGATCTCGGCTCTGCAGCTGATCCGGAGCCATGAGGACCAAGGGTACACGGTCAGCAGCCGCCTGGCCGCCGAGGAAGTGACTGAACTGCTCGGCCACTTTGGGATCATCCGGGATGATCTGCTGAACTTCGTTACCTGCGCGGGTCTTCTGGCGGTAAGGGAAGACGGCACGCCCGTGGCGTGGTGGCGGGCGGCCTGGGATGACGGTGCGGTGCTTAATGTTCCCCTGAGAGAGATGGCCGGAGTGGGGGCTGTTGTTCCGGCCGCCTCGTTCGGCCGTGTTGACCGGCCCAAAGTGGTGTTTGTTGTTGAGAACTCCGGTGTGTTTTCGGAAATCCTGGACGGCTTCGGCTGGACGCGCCTCCCGCCGCTGGTGTGCACCAACGGCCAGCTCAAGCTGGCCTGCCTCCTGCTTCTGGATAAACTCGTCGCTGATAATACTACCGTCCACTACTCCGGCGATTTTGACCCGGAGGGCTTGCAGTTGGCCCACCGCCTTCTGCAACGCTATCCGGACCGGCTGGTTCCCTGGTGTTACACGGTCAACGACTACGAGCGGTGTGTCTCCGAGGTTGCACTTCCCGAGTCCCGCCTGAGGAAACTGGACGCCGTCGGCCATCCGCTCCTGGCCCCTGTACGGGAGAAGATGCGGTCGGTGCGCAAGGCGGGTTATCAGGAGGGTCTGGTCAAAACCCTGGTGGACGATATCAAACGCATACTGCCAGATATGAATGACTGAACATGATTATTGACTTAGCCGGCTCGGGTTTGAAGGAAATTGCATTACCAGGGTCCGGGATTGAGGTTGGACCAGCTTGTTTGACGGCCGCGCCGCTTGCCGGCCAAGGAGAAGGGAGAGCATGGCGAAGCAGCTTTCTATTTTTGACGTTTGCTTCCCGGAGCCGGAGGGCGCGGATTCGAAGCAGGACGGGCCGGACGAGGGACCGGGACGGGGTTCGGGATCGGGATCGGGAGGCGGAACGGGGGAGAACGGTGTCCCGCGGGTTGTGTGGCGGTTCATCCGGGACGCGCCGCAACTCGCCGGCGGGGCGGCGCTGGCCGACGTGTTCTGTACGGTCCGGCCCTGGCCGCATCAAGTGGAGGTGGCGGAGGATTTTGCGTGGGCGCCTGGAAAAAGACGTCCCGCCTTACACAACTCTGACCGCGCTCAGCGGGATCGGCCCCGAGGATGTCCGTTTTCTTCCCGCCGACCGGGTCCGGAGCCTGCGCGCCACGGGTACACCGCGGAAAGCGGGGCGCCTGGAGTCGGATTTGCGTCGGCGGGCCGAACAGCTTGAGAGGGAATACCGCGTTTGGGAACAGGCCCTGCGGAACACGGCGGGAGAGCCCTGAATGGAGATCATGTTATCAACGACTGAGAACAAGTGATACAACGAGACACCTCCCGTTGCCCGGAAGGTGTCTCGTTGATGGTGCCGGATTCAGGTTAGTCTACTCTTCCTCTTTGTTCTTATCATTGCCCGCTCGGGACGGCTTACCCTGGCCGGCCCAGTCCGGCTTGCCTTGACCGGCCCGATCCGGCTTACTCCGGTCCGCCCAGGCTGGCTTGTTCCGATCGGCGAGCCGCACTTGATTACGCTCGGCATCAAAATCCACCGTGAGCCCGAAAACCTCGGCGATAAAACGCAGGGGCAGCACGATCCGTCCGTTGATGCTCTTGGGCGGCACGTCCGGGCCGTCGATCTTGACGTCGTTAAAGTAGAAGGCCGGCATGCCGTTTTCGTCCAGAGCACCGAAATCGATCTCCAGAATGCTGTCGTTCAGTTCGATGGTCACCATCTTGTCTTCCGCGTTCCAATCCACCTTGGCCCCCAGAGCGGCCATCATGCCCCGAATGGGGATCAGCACGCGACCCTCCTTGATCACCGGGGGTACGTCACCCCAGGGTCTCTCCTCACCGTCCACCGTCAGTCCCAACGCTTTGTCTTTTCCGGGCTTCCCGTCTTCCTCCCTGATCTTTGCCGCTTCCGGGCCGGGAGGCGCCGCCCCGGCGCTCACCGTCAGCGAGAGGACAAACAACACCGCCAAGACCGCCACCGCAAACCGTTTCACCTTGCTGTCAGCCTCCTTAATTTGGTCTTTGCCATGGTATTCGTCACCGGCTTCCGGTTTGGGGGGTAGCGGCGCTACATCCGGTTGAAAAACCCCTTCACTGCACCTCGGCGGCGATGCGCCCCTCCTTACATTAGGAAACCATCTGGTACGAAAGATCCTCCAAGTTACCCCCCAGGTTTTCGCTTAAGCCCCCGACCTGACGGGCCAGATCCTGTACCGCCTTCTCCGTTCTTTTCTGCGCCCGGGCCAGGTCTTTCTGCGCCTCGGCTAGTTGCTCCACCCTCTTCTCGGTGCGCGCCTGCGCCTGCGCCACTTCTGCAACAATCATCTTGAGTTCCGAGAAGTCCTCCTTGGTCGGGTATCTGCCGTGGAGACACGCCTCCACGATTTCTCGAACCGCAAGCCGCTGCTCCGTGGTGAGAACATCCTCCGGCACGCCCATTGATCAGGTAGTGTACATTTTTAGTAGGTAACCGAGGGTCATGAGGGTTTACAGACCGGCGGAGCAGGGTTTATAATTGCGCTATCCGGCGGCTGAAGCCGCCGAAGACCATTCGGCTTCGATTCCGGAACGTGCCACGAAGGCATGAGCCCGGCCGAAGACCCAGGCCGAGGCCCAGCGGTTTTGTTTTCAAAAGACATCTAAAACAGAGTGGAAAAAAGAAGGCCACGGAGGTGCTTCCTCCGTGGCTTTTCCCATTCTTTTGCTCTCTCAAGGATCGGTGATCGATGAAGAGTTATCTCTTTAGGCGCATTTTGTACCTGCTTCCCGTAATGCTTGGAGTGTCCATCATTACTTTCGCGTTGATCAATCTTGCGCCGGGGGACCCGGCCGAGATAATCCTGAGGGCCGACGGGATGGAGCCTACCGCGGAGGCGGTGGCGGTTCTGCGGGAGGAGCTGGGCTTGAACGATCCGCTTTACATCCAGTATGGGCGCTGGCTGTGGGGTGTGCTCCACCTGGACCTGGGCGAGTCGTTTCGCACGGGGCGTCCCGTGGCCGAAGAGTTGTTCTCACGTCTTCCGGCCACTCTGGAACTGACATGCGCGGCTCTGGTATTCATGGTGATCCTTGCGGTACCGGCCGGCATCCTGTCCGCCCTCTACCGGCACACCCTGGTCGATCACCTGGGCCGTCTGGGTGCCCTTGCGGGGGCCTCGCTCCCCGGTTTTTGGCTGGGGCTCGTGCTCATCTACCTTTTTTCGGTGAAGCTCGGAATCTTGCCGGTGATGGGGCGGGGAGGACTTGAACACCTGGTGCTGCCCGCTGTTACCCTGGGCTTCGGGATGGCTGCCGTTTACGCCCGGGTCCTGCGGACCGGAATGCTGGATGTGCTGGGTCAGGACTACATCAAGGTCGCCCGGGCCAAGGGGTTGAAGGAAAAGTGGGTGATCGGGCGCCACGCCTTGAAGAACGCCCTTTTGCCCGCGGTGACGTTACTGGGCATGAGCTTCGGGCACCTTTTGGGGGGAGCGGTAATTGTGGAAACCATCTTTGCCTGGCCGGGCGTGGGAAAGTTTGCCGTGGAGTCCATCTTCAACCGGGACTACCCGGTGATCCAGGGATACGCCCTTTTCATGGCCGTGGTCTTTGTGCTGGCCAACCTTCTGGTGGACATATCCTACGTTTTCCTTGACCCGCGCATCCGCCTGGAAAGGGGGGAGTAGCCGGTGAGCATCTCGAAAAACTTCGGCGCTGGGGTTGCCGGTTACTCTGCCGCCGGGAAACCGGCGGGCCGGGCAAGGGCCGGACCGCGCGGGCTGCCGGGTGAGGCGCTGGCAAGACTCTGGCAGGATAAACTGGCTCTTTTGGGGCTGGTGATCATCCTGGCCGTGGTGGCCGTGGCGGTCTTTGCGCCCTATATTGCGCCCAACGACCCCGTAAAGGTGGATCTGGCGCAGCGTCTTGCACCGCCCGGCGCGCAGTACCCCCTGGGCACCGACCACCTGGGGCGCTGCCTTTTGTCGCGGTTGATCTATGGCACGAGGGTGTCCCTGGCCACGGCGGCTTTGGCCCTGACGGCAATCATGCTCATCAGCATTCCCCTGGGCACCCTGGCGGGCTACTGCGGGGGGCGGGTGGACAACGCCGTCATGCGGGTAGTTGACGTGTTGCTGGCCTTCCCGGGCCTGGTGCTGGCTCTGGTCATTGCCGGGATGCTGGGGCCGGGGCTTTTAAACGTGATGCTGGCCCTGGCCGCCGTCTGGTGGGTGGGGTACGCCCGGGTCATCCGGGGGATGGTTCTTTCGGTGAAAGAGAAGGAATTCGTCTTGGCGGCCCGGGCCTGCGGCACTCGTGAGTTGGGCATCATCACCCGGCACATCCTGCCCAACGTACTCTCCCCGGTGATCGTCCTGGCCACGCTGGATATGGGCAAGCTGATCCTGGCCATCTCCGGGCTTTCCTTCCTGGGCCTCGGCGCCCAGCCGCCCACGCCGGAGTGGGGGGCCATGCTGAACGACGGCCGCCCTTACATGCAGGTGGCGCCGCAGCTCATGGTCTACCCGGGTCTTTGCATCATGACGGTGGTGCTGGCCTTCAACCTGCTGGGCGACGGCTTAAGGGACGCCCTGGACCCGCGGGGGATTACCAGGTTTTAAAAAATAGGGGGAGAACCGGATGTCCCTTGTTCCTGTTTTAAAGGTGAATAATTTATCCACTCACTTTCATACCCGGCACGGTGTCATCAAGGCCGCAGACAGAGTTAGCTTCACGGTGGCGGCCGGGAAAACCCTGGGCCTGGTGGGGGAGAGCGGCTGCGGCAAGAGCGTTACGGCCCTGTCCATCCTGCGCCTGATTGAGCCGCCGGGAAGAATTCTCTCCGGGGAAGTCTGGTTAAACGGCTGCAACCTGCTCAAGCTTCCCCCAGGGCAGTTGCGGCAGGTGCGGGGCAGGGAAATAGCGCTGGTTTTCCAGGACCCGCTGACCTCCCTGAACCCGGTTTTAACCATCGGCACGCAGCTTGCGGAAACCATTGTCTCCCATGAAGAGGTATCCCGGGCGGAAGCGCGGCGGCGGGTGGCGGAGCTTCTTTTGCGCGTGGGCCTGCCCGACCCGGAAAGGCTCATGCGCCTGTATCCTTTTCAGCTTTCCGGGGGCATGCGCCAGCGGGTGATGATGGCCATGGCGCTCTCGCTGCGCCCGAAAGTTTTGATTGCCGATGAGCCCACCACCGCCCTGGACGTTACCGTCCAGGCCCAGATCCTGGCGGAGCTGAAGCGGCTGCAGGAAGAGCTGGGGATGGCGATCATCCTCATCACCCACGACCTGGGGGTGGTCGCGGCCATGGCCGACGAAGTGGCGGTGATGTACGCCGGATCGATTGTGGAGCGCGGCCCGGTGGCGCAAGTATTTGACCGTCCCGCCCACCCCTACACCCGGGCTTTGCTCCGTTCCGTGCCGCGCCTGGGCAGGGAAGAACTGGTGCCGGTGGTGGGACAGCCGCCGTTGCTTCTAAATCTCCCGGCCCATTGCGCCTTCCTCCCCCGCTGCCCGCAGGCGGGCGCGGCGTGCTGGGGGGAGAAGCCAGAATTGCGGGAGATCGGGCCGGGCCACGCGGCAGCCTGCCACCGTTTATTCCCCCGGGCCAGCTGAGAGAGGAGGGATGCGGGTGAGCCTCCTGGAGGTAAGGGATCTGGTTAAGCACTACCCGGGGAAAGGAGGGATTCTGGCTGGCCGCCGGGAAAAGGTGCGGGCGGTGGACGGCGTATCTTTCTCCTTGGCCCGGGGAGAGACCCTTGGCCTGGTGGGGGAGAGCGGCTGCGGCAAGAGCACCCTGGGGCGGCTGGTGGTACGGCTCGAAGAACCAACGGCCGGAAAAATCCTTTTTGCCGGCGAGGAGACCACCGGCCGGACGGAGGGAAAGCTGCGGGAACTGCGCCGCCACTTCCAGATCATCTTCCAGGACTCTTCTTCCTCTCTCAATCCGCGCCGCACGGTGGGAGCGACCATAGAGGAACCCCTGGCCAATTTCGGCGTGGCGAAAGAAGAGCGCCGGGAGCGGGTGGCTGAACTATTAACGCTTGTCGGCCTGGAATCGGAGCACGCCTCGCATTACCCGCACGAATTCAGCGGGGGGCAGCGCCAGCGCATAAACATCGCCCGGGCCCTGGCCCTGCAGCCGGAACTGGTGGTCTGCGACGAGCCGGTTTCCAGCCTGGACGTCTCCATCCGGGCGCAAGTTCTAAACCTTTTGCGGGAACTGAAAAGGCGGCTCAATCTTTCGTACCTCTTTATCTCGCATGACCTGGCCGCGGTGAATTATCTTGCCGACCGGGTGGCGGTGATGTACCTGGGCAAAATCGTGGAGATTCTGCCGGCAGAAGGCCTCGTATCACAGGCCCGCCACCCCTACACCCGGGCGCTCCTGCGGGCGGTGCCGGAGCCCGACCCGCGGCAAAAAACCGGCCAAAAACCGGTGGTGCGGGGCGAGCCGCCCGACCCGGGAAGGCCTCCTGCAGGCTGCCGCTTTCACCCCCGCTGCCCCGAGGCCCGCGACCTTTGCCGGCAGGAGGAGCCTGCTTTAAAGGAGGTGAGAGAGGCGCATTTGGTGGCGTGTCATTTAATTTGACGGAAAGATTAGGGGAAAGTGAGGGGGGTCAATAATGCATGGGAAAAAAGATATATTGCTCCTTGCTACTTACGGAATGGAAATAGTGGAGTGCGGCGGAACCCTGGCCAAACAAGTGAAAGCTGGTGGAAGCGTTCAGGCAGCAGTTTCCCTGGTAAGACCCGAGAACAGGGAGCAGGTCGAGAAGGCGGCCGGGGTACTGGGTGTTAAGGTAAGCTTTCTGGATTTCAAGAGCGGGGAAGTGCAGGCTGATGTAGCCTCAAAAAGTAAAATCGTGCGCCTGATCAGGGAAATTCGCCCGGAGATTATTATTACCCAGGATCCAGAGCATTCCTTTCTCGATCTTGACCCTGATCGCCGGGAAGCAATGGTGCTTTACCTCGAGGCTATTAGCCTGGCCGCAAGAGATTGGAAAGTTGAGGAATGCGGTAACTTGAAGCCACACCTGGTAAAAAGTATCTATTTCATGACCCCGGAACGGCCGAACTGCGTTATTGATATTGCTGAAGTTTTTCGCCTCAAGGAGCAAGCTATGGCTGAACTAACCGGTCAGCTGGCCTTTACCGCGGAGATGCTGGGTAAAATGGTATCGGCGGCCGCCATGCGCTGTCTGCTGACAGATTACGAACAGATTAAGGACGTACCAGTAGAGCTTGGCCGGGCCCTACACCGGGAGATGAATAGAGCTTTTCATCTTTACCACGGTCTTTTGAGCCATTCCAGCTTTGTACTTGCCGAGCCTTTCCGTCGCCTGGGTCGGTTCGAGTTGGAATACCTATTATAAAATGTAAAACAGTGCTAAAAACATGTTGGGGGTGTAAATAAAGTGAGGCATATAAAGCAAAGTATATCTATCCTGTTGATTATTATGTTGATTGCCGGGTTAGCCGGGTGTGGTGAGCAACAAAAAGAAGTACAGGAAGCCAGGCAAGAGCTTGTGGTCGGGTTGGCGGCCGACGCCAATGAACTCAAGTTCAAAGAAGTGGGTATCGGGTCGCCGAATGCCAATATCTACGAAAGTCTCGTCAAGCTGGACGCCGACTACCAGGTTCAACCGCTCTTAGCCACCAGGTGGGAGTACAGAGGCGACAACACCTGGAGGTTTTACCTAAGGGAAGGCGTCAAGTTTCATAACGGAGAAGAGTTGACGGCGGAGGCGGTCAAGCGGTCCCTGGAAGAGGAAATACGTCCCAGCGGTAGGGCCGTCCTGAAAATCGAGAAGGGCTCCGTCAAGGTTGTCGATAAATATACGGTCGATATCGTCACCACAGAGCCCAACATGCGCGTCCCGGAGATCCTGGCGCATCCCCTCAACGGAATCCGAGCGCCGGGTGTCGATCCTGTTGCCAATCCGACCGGCACAGGCCCGTTCCGTTTCGTCCGCTACGAAAAAGATAAAGAACTCGTCGTGGAGCGCAATCCCGACTACTGGGGTACACCGCCCAAGCTGGATAAGGTGACTTTTAAATACATTCCCGATCACAACACGCGCCTGATGGCCCTTCAAGCCGGAGAAATAGACGTGGCGAGGGAGATCCCCCGCGAAATGCTCGGGCAGGTCAAGGCGATGGACGGTGTCAGATTGGCAACCGCGCCGCAGGGCCCGTATGTGGCACTGTCCCTCATGGTCAACGGGAAACCGCCGCACGACATTTTGCGGGATAAGACAGTACGGCAGGCCATCGGGTGGGCTATCGACCGCGAAGCCATTATTCAAAAGGTGTGGGAAGGCAACGCGGACGAGAGTCAAACGGTTATTCCCGCGGGGATTCTGGGAGAGCACAAAAACCTGGTACAAGGATTTGGCTATGACCCGGCAAAAGCCGGACAGCTGCTTGATGACGCCGGCTGGAAGCCCGGGCCCGACGGTATCAGGACCAAAAACGGCAGGCGGCTTGAGCTTACGCTGGTTTCCGGTTTTCCTTCGGCCAGCGTGTTGAAACCTTTGCCCGAAGTCCTGCAGCAGCAGCTTCGTGACGTCGGCATTGATGTCCGTATTGTGGAGGTGGCTGATGACGGCCTGTACTACGGCAGGCTGGAAAAGGGTGAAGGCGACCTCTGGTTGGAGCGGGGGAATCAGAATAACGGCGACCCGACCTTCCTTCCGGAACTCCTATACCACAGCCGGGGATACCAGGGGTCTACTTACAACAAGCCGTTCTGGCCGGGGGAAGAGTTCGACCGCCTTATTGACGAGGCCAGGAACACCCCGGATATCCGCGAGGCCACCCGGCTTGTGGCGGAGGCTATGCACATTCTGATTGATAAGGAAAGCACCGTCGTGCCTATTGCCGCCCTTTACAATGTCTATGCCGTAAAAGAAAAGGTCCAGGGACTCAGCCCTCATCCCGCGCCTATCCACACCAGATGGGATACCGCTTACATCAAAGGATAGCGGAAACAGTATGCGTGTGCCGAAGAGTGCAGAGGTGAGAATTCCTTCCGAGGGCACCGTCCTTACGGGCACGCTTCTTATGCCCGCCGGTGAGGGGCCGTTTCCGTGCGTTGTGATCGCCGGGGGAACAATGTCGCACACCCGTGACGGCCGGCTCATTGATCCCGACAGGGTTGTCCCAGAACGGGACGCCCTCAAACGGCTGGCAACGAGGCTGGCGGCGGCGGGGTACGCTTCCTCATACGCTGGGATAAGCGCGGCTTCGGCGGTACTCCGCCGGGGCCGCGGCCTGCTACGTACAGGGATGAGACCGCTGATCTGATTGCCGTTATGCACTTCGCCCGCCGCCACCCCGCTGTCTCGCGGGTGGCGAGCCGCCGCACGAACAGTTCCGGTATATCGCCGGGCCGGTACTGATCCTGCACGGCGAGCGGGACATGAACGTCCCTGTGGAGTACGCGGCTAGAATTGTGCCAGGTGTTTGTTTCTGCCGAAAGTCGAAATGTGTCGAATTGTGCCAAAAGAAGGAAATTTAAAAGTGATGGCGAAGGGCATTATCAAGGCCAAATTTTTGCAGCAATTATTTGGCAGCAGATGTCAGTTCCATTGATGTTGCACACCTTGATCTGTTTGCGCCCCGTCTGCACACAACGCCCGTCTGCGCGCCTCGCGCAAGCAGGTGCGGGATCGCACAGGCAGGAGGACCCCTGGAGGTGATCTCTTGGCGTCCGACGGTTTGCGTCCCGGTCTAATTGTCACGGGGCCGCTGTTGCCGGAGCCCGTGGAGATCATTGCCGTCGTTCCTCTGGGTGATGCGCTGAAGCTTGTCGGCAAGGGGCTTAAGACCAATCAGGTGCATGATCCGATTCTCACCGCCGCTCAACTCGCCCAGCTCGATGTTTCTCCCGCAAGTCGGCCTTTCGACGGCGATGCGGTCTTGTTCCGCTTGGGAATAGAGGCCGAACGCCTTGGCCTCGCTTACGAATATGATCCTTACTTTTCGCTTTCCATCGCCCGGGTTGATCCACTGCCGCACCAACTGGAGGCGGTCTATGACTATTTTCTCAAGCTGCCGCGTATCCGCTTTCTGCTGGCCGACGACCCAGGGGCCGGGAAAACGATCATGGCCGGCCTCCTGCTCAAGGAACTCAAGGCCCGCGGGCTGGTTGCCGTTCTGCGCCCTGTAGATCAGCGCGAAGTATGTTATCCATACCCTGGGTGGACGTGTGTGCCTCATTCCAGCATCGAAGAACTGTCCGGTTGGAGCCTGGAGATCTAACCAAGAGAATGTGCAGCAAGTCTAAAAGGACAATGACCATTCTTGTTGAAATTTGCTAAACAATAACTTGTAGGTTTATCCAGAAGCAGGGATAAGGTGTTTTTGCGTTAGTTTGCCTTTTTGCGGCGGTACGGAATTATTCCGTTTGAGCATAGAAGCAATATGATCGATTGACTTGAAACTGGGGAGCATTAGCGTGGCCAATCATTTATCTGTTAATGTGGGGGATCGTATCAAACTGCGCCAAAGGGCGTGGCGTATACGAGGTCGGCGTTCTTTGCCTCCACATATAGTAATTTTTGAACTCGAATCCCTGGACACCGAAAAGCCACGTTCTATTTCTGTTGTGGTTCCCCCGGATGAGTTTTTTGTTCTTCCGACGGAGTCCTTGTATTTCGATGTGAAGGGGTTAAACGCTTTTGCTTCATGGGCGAATGACCACCGTCTCATCGCTGCGACTTTGATGCGTGAAACAGCCGTGTTGTCGGGAGCCCGATTCGGCCGTGTTTGCCTGGAAGCCTATCAACTTGCCCCGACACTGAGACTATTGAATAAGCCTCGTCCCAGCCTCCTGATTGCAGATGACGTTGGCTTGGGCAAGACCATTGAAGCAGGTTTGGCGCTCCTTGAATTGGCTGCTCGAGGACGAGCCCGTCGCGTTTTGGTGGTTACGCCCCCAGGTCTCCTCCTGCAATGGAAGGACGAACTTGAGGAGAAGTTCGGCATGCAGTTCACGTTAATCGAGAATGCAGCAGGACTTGCCCGGGTCCAGACTCAGCTTCCGGCCGGCATCAGTCCATGGGAGGCGCTGCCCAGAGTCCTTACATCCATTGATTTTCTGAAGAAGGAGACGGTTCGCGATCGAGCGCTTCGAAAGCAGTGGGATCTCATTATTGTAGACGAGGTGCATGGGCTTGCTGAAGCCGGGACACCTGCAAATCCATACCGTACGCAACGCACTCGCCTCGGTCTTGCCCTTCGGGATTCCGCCAAGGGCCTGATTCTGTTGAGCGCGACACCTCATAACGGGTACCCTCACTCTTTTCGCTCACTTATAAATCTGGTTGAGCCCACGGCGGCAACGTTTCACGGCAAACCGGAGACTATCGCCCGCAGAGTCCAGAGAGCGATGATACGGCGTATGAAACCCCAAATTGTGCACAAACTTCCCAACGGCACAGAGGAACCGGTTTTCCCGCGCCGAGATGTCCAAGGCATTCCGGTAGAGGTCAAAGGCGCTGAACGGGAACTCCTTAAGAAGGTTGCGGCATACTGTTCTCGGACCGCTCGTTCGGCCAAGGAGGCGGAAAATGCTGAACAGGTCACGTTTGCGATGCAAATTATTAAGAAGCGTTCCCTCTCCAGCAGGAATGCTTTGGGAAAGACGATAGAGAACCGGCTAAACGCGCTTCGAAAGAAGGACGAAGAAGAAGTTCCCCCCACAAATGCAGAAATCCGCGACCTGCAGGCAGACCTCCCGCTCGATGAGGCGACTGCGGAGCGAACCGCCATCCGCATTATTAAGTCAGCCCTTCCAAAGGAAGAGAAGCAGCGCAAAGCGGAGATTCGAGCCCTGAATGATATTCGGAAGACACTGCGCAGCCTTCCTGAACGCGATCCCACGACGTTCTTCTGCGAGAAATACGCGCGGTGTTTGGGCGGAATCCGAATGATAAGATCATCGTGTTTACTGAATACCTGGATACGCTGGAGGCCATCCGGGAAGCTCTCGAAAAATCACAGGATCTCGCGGGGCGATTTGTTATCCTCCGTGGGGGTTTGAGCGGTCGTCAGCGGGCGCGGGTTCAGGAAAAGTTCGAGGAGATAGAAACGCGCTTGCTCCTGGCGACGGATGCGGCAAGCGAAGGACTGAATCTCCAGCGTTCTTGCCACCGTGTTTTCCATTTCGAACTTCCCTGGAATCCAAACCGGATGGAGCAGCGCAATGGTCGGGTGGACCGGTATGGTCAGACGCAAACCCCGGTAATTCGGTACCTTTACTACCCGGACAGTCCCGAAGACGACGTTCTCCATCGCCTCGTTGGAAAAATCGAGCGAATGCAAGATGACCGGGTTTCTACGCCGGATATTCTGGGAACCTTGCAAGGGACGGCTGAACTGGATCAGGGTCTTGTGTATTTTGACCCTGAAGCCGGGGATATTGACGCGCGGAAGGAATCACTCGTTCGTCTGTTCGATGACCGCACGGCTGATTTTGTGCGTAATGTTTATCCCCTGGTAGCGGCGGGAGGGCCGGATGAATCCGAAAACAGGAAGCTTCTGGACTTACTCAACACTGCTCATCCACTACTTCCGGATGATGAGGAACTAGAACGGATAGTCGCTGATCTGATCGGACCTTCATCCTTTAAGCCGACCGATCAAAAACACATCTTCCGAGTTCAAGTTCCGATCCGTTATCGTGGTCCAGATGTTAAGGCGATCTATCCTCGGGTCACATTTCGGCGTTCCATTGCCGTCAAATATCGGGCGGCTGATGTTGAGTTCATCACCCCTCTGCATCCGCTGGTCCAAACTATGGCGGCAGAGGCACGCCGCCATCTCCTGCAGGTGTATCCCGACGAACGGAGCTTGCCTCCGCGCAGACTGGCGGCCCGGCGGGTTCCGGATTCCGAAGCTGCATCGGTTGTCTTTACGTATTTTGGGAGCATTACCGGCGGGGGTAGTCTGCTTGAGGAACACCTAATGGCAATTCGGGTCACACCGGATCTGCAGGTGATTGGATCGTCTGGGGAAGCGCTACGATGGCTCCAGTTAGAGGCGAACGCGGGAGAGGTGCCGGCCGACCTCCTCGAGCGCCTGTTCAAAACTCAGTTTGATGCTATGATGCAAAAAGCTTTAAAGTCTGCACAACTTGACTTGAAAGAACACGTTGTAGCGGTTAAAGAGCATCGGCGGCGCCAGGCGGAGATACTCCGGCACGACTTGGAGCGGGATCTGGCGGACCGCCTGCAGGAAATCGAAAACGAGGAACGACAAGCTAAAGGTCTGGTTGAAGCCGGAGGCCAATTGCGGCTTTTCTCCTTCGAAGAAGTGAAAACAACCGGCTTCGAGTCTAAACGTGCGGTTGCAAAGGCGCAGGCAGAGAAACGACGTGGAGAGATTGCCCAGTTCGAGCAAGTGGACGACCCGGATGAGCCGCGACCGCTGGGTGCGCTGTTCCTGGTGCCGGAGGAATGCTTGTGATCTTTCGCCACCTAAGAAACGTCCGCGGCTTCTTCTCCGACTATTACCTGGGGAGCGTATTTGGTCGGGGACGGGGCAGAAGGAAGCAGATTTCAGACCGGGAGACTGGTATTGCTTACCGCCGCTTTTTGCGTATTTACGAACGGGCCGAAGGACGTGCCTTTGACGCTTCGCTCTGCCGGGAACAATTCATCCGTCCACTCCTCCGTGACGTCCTCGGATTTCATCTGGGAGCGGGGGAAAACCGCATTCACTATCTCTTTCGTTCGGCTGAGGACGAGGCCAACGATGCCAAGCCGCTCCTGCCGGTCTATTGCGGGTCCTGGGACGAGGACCTGGACAGCGGTCGCGGTAGCGCCGTTCCTATGCGCCGGTTGGAAAGAGCATTGACGGGAGCCGATCTGAGTTACGGTTTCCTAATCACCGGAGAATGCATCCGGTTGGTGCGCGCACCTGGCGACGGCCCGCGCGGTGCCTATCTCGAGGTGGATCTCGCGGGGTTGGCGACCGATGAAGACCCGGAATCGTTTGCTGTTTTTTACCGTCTCTTCACCTTTTCTCAATATCAGCCCGATGATCAGGGGCGTCTCCCCATACGCCAGGTCGAGGCGGAAAGCAGAGAACATGCCGAGAAAGTCTCGGAGGATCTTAAGCGCACAGTTTTCACGGCGGCCGAGTCACTGACCGGTGGTTTGTTGCAAGATGCCGTACGGAGGGGAAGTGTCGCCGACCCCGCCACGATTACTGAAACGGAGCGTATGGCGTACCGCGACGCCGCCCTAACCGCCCTTTACCGTATCCTTTTTATCCTCTATGCCGAGGCGCGGGATCCGAGATTGGACGAGCACAAGTTGTACCGGGAGGCGTATTCGATCCTCGGACTGGTCGATGATCTCTTGCGCGACCCCACCCGTGACTGGCCGGAGAACAGTGCCGGCCTCTGGATGCGCCTTAAAGCCTTGTTCCGCATTTACGACCAGGGCCTGCCGCGGATTACCCCCTGGGAACACATCCCACCGCGAGGCGGCGATCTTTTCAAAGCCGACACGCCGGATGGTCGCCTGCTTGATGCCGCGGAACTGCCCGACAGGATCATTGTCCGGGTTCTCCTCGACCTTACCACCACTGCTCCTCGCCGCGGTATCGGGCGCGAACGGGTTTCCTTCCGTGAGCTTGACATCGAGCAGCTGGGTGCTGTGTACGAGGGTCTGCTGGAGTATGAGCCGCAGGTTGCTCAAAATACTACCATCGAGGTGCGGGTGCAGGGCAGGATTTATGCTTTGCCGCCGGGCGAAATCGCCCGCCTCTATGAAGAAAAAGCCCTGATTTTAAAGGGCGATTTTGCCGTTGTCGCCGGGACGGAGGCGGAATACCTGCATCCCGAAGCACCCGAAGAGGATGACGGGGAAGCGGATGTTGAGGACGAATTGGTTCAAGACGAAGATGCGGAGAATGCGCAGACGGACATAGAAGGCGAGGAACCGGAGGACAAAGGAGTCAAAAAAGGTGCCGCCGCCCGCCTTGTGCGCCGCCTGGAGCGCGGGGATTTCCACTTCGTCCCGGGGTCAGCGCGCAAAGGTACTGGTTCCTTTTATACCCCGCTTCCCCTGGTGCGGGATCTTGTCTATCACGCGCTTGGGCCGCTGGCTGAAGGGAAGAGTCCTGCTGAAATTGAAAGCCTGCGTGTCCTTGACCCCGCTTGCGGTAGTGCACACTTCCTGGTCGAGGCCATGCGTTTCTTGGGCCGTGAGTTACATCGCGCCTATGCAGAAGGGTACGGCGCCAAGGGTCCCCCGCAATTCCGCAGTACCACAGGCCAACGTTGGGACAGCGACTGGCAGGTGTCGGATGAGGAAGCGCGCGCCACCAACTCCGAAGCCCGGGCATGGTGCAAGCGCCGGATCGCCGAACGCTGCCTTTTCGGCGTAGACCTAAACCCCACCGCCGTCAATCTGGCACGGGTGGCGCTGTGGATCGAGTCCTTGGCCGGCGACCGGCCGCTCACCTATTTTGAACACCATGTTCGTTGCGGCAACTCCCTGTTGGGCACCTGGCTCAAACGCCTCGACGACCCGCCGTTGCCGTCCATGGAGAAGCGGCAGCCCAATGGCCAGATAAGCCTGTACACCACCTTCGCCGATCACGTACGAAAAGTTGTTCACGAAGCCGCGGAAACACGCCGGTTGATTGACCGTGCCGCTGACGGTGGTGATGTTGAACCGGAAACCATTGAGGAACAGGAATTCAAACAGTACCAACTGAGGGAGGCCGAAAGGATCCTTGGTGCGGCCCGGCTTCTTTTTGATCTCCGTTCATCTTCGGCATTCATCCCGGAGATCTGGGGCGAATGGACTGTACTATGCGGGTATGTGACGAAGCCTGGGCAACTGGAGGCCTACGCCCGCTCCCGCCCTTGGTGGGATGCATTCGAACAGGTCCGCCGTCGCGAGCGTTTCCTGCACTGGGAGTTAGAGTTTCCCGAAGTTTTTCTCGATCCGGCAAGGCCGGGGTTTGATGTCGTGCTCGGTAATCCTCCGTGGGACAAGATCAAACCGGACAAGAAGGAATTTTATGGCAAGTACGATATTTTCATCCGGGCGTTTGTGGGAGGCGAGTTGGACCGGCGGATCGCCGAACTTCACGCTGCAATTCCTGGGCTTACGGACGAGTTCAGGGCATATGAAGACCGTGTAAAAACCGTCGCTGCCTGTCTTAAGAAGGGCGGTGATTATGAATTTCAAGACTGGAAGGTTGACGGCAGGAACACGGGTGGTGACCCGGACAAGTTTAAGTTTTTTGTTGAGCGTGCCCACCAGGTGGTTTACGCGGGTGGCCGCGTAGGTTTAGTTGTTCCCTCGGCCATTTACAATAACGAAGGCTGCACTGGTTTGCGCTATATGTTATTAGACGACTCCCAGGTCGAACGCTTTTACGCCTTCGAGAACCGCAAAAAAATCTTTGACATAGACTCCCGCTATAAATTTGTTAACCTGGTCTTTCGCAAGGGCAAGCCGGAGGCTGACGGTTTTGAGGCTGCCTTTATGCGTCATGAGTTGGACGAATTGATCAGCACCAATTGGAAGCCGTGGATGGTACCGGTCAAAAAGAGCGAACTCAAGTACCTCTCGTCCGGCACACTGGCGTTCCTGGAGTACCGTAATCCACGCGACCGGGAAATCGTTCTCAGGATGTACGAGGGCCGCCCGCTCCTCGGCGACCAGGGCTCCGGCACCTGGAACGCGCGGTTCTATACAGAATTCCATATGACCAACGACCGGGAGCTGTGGACCGATCCGCGTACGGGCAAACTGTGGAACCCACGCCAGATCCTGGGCAATGTGCCGGGCACCACCGACCGGCCGCCGTACTACGACCCCGCTGCCTGGCCCGAAATCCGGGAACGGATGGCTGAGAAAGGCTTCTGGCCGCTTTATGAAGGCAAACATATCGAACAGTTCCTGGTGGATATCAAACCCATTGAGCGCTGGGTGAGGCTGGAAGCGGCGATGAAGAAGTACGACCAAGTGCCCGACCCGGGCCCAAAGGTGGTCTTCCGCGACATTGCCAGTAACACCAATGAACGAACCTGCATCGCGGCAGTGCTACCGGAGAAGTCGTGTGCCGGACACACGCTTGCACGTTTAGTCACAGATGAAGCGCCCAACGTAGCAACTACGGTCCTAAACGCCATCGTAGTAGATTTCACTATCAGACTACGTACTGCAGCGACTCATCTCAGCTTTACGTACATGTCTCGGGTGGCAGTTCCTCAGTCTGCCGTTGTTCAACGTCTACCGTCAGTTGGGACAATGAGTGCCCTTACATCCGGAGCGCAGCATGTTTCCGATTTAATGACGATATGGGATTGCGTGTGGTCTGCCAACCGCGCCGTGGCTGAAGCTTATGGTCTGACACCGGACGACTTTGAGTACATTCTCAGCACTTTCCTCGTTTTCGCGCGTAAGTGTCCGGAATTCTACGCCTATTTGCGGGAACGCGTATCCGAATGGAAGCGACAGACGGTAGAAATAAAAAGGGAAGTAAGAACTCGTGTCTTTCCAAAGCACACGGGGGTGACAGAAGCAGCGGAAGCATCGGTCCCATATGGGATCAAAGCACGTCGCTCGGCCAGCAGCACAAAGTCTCGCGAAGCTCCGACACAGTTCAAACAGGCCGTGATTTTCGCCTGGGTGGTATACCAGCTTTATTCGCCCGGTTACCCCGTCAGCCGCTACCGCGCCGGCAAGATGATCTACCTCATCGAGCGGGCTGTGCAGCTTGGGCTCTTCCGGAACTACCTGAAGCAGGCGGCCGGGCCTTATGACCCGAATCTCCGCTATCGCGGACCGGAGGGCATTGCCACCCATCAGCGACAGTGGCTGGTTGCAGTGGATGACACCCACTTCGAACCGGGGCCAAGGATAGACGAGGCACTTAATTACGCTGAACGTTATATTCATATTTCACGGGCACAAGCCTCAGCCGTGATCAAACAGTTCCGAACTTACCAGGATGACACCCTGGGCCGCTGGACCACCGTAGACTTAGCGGCGCGTGAACTAATTGCTCAGGGCAGCGTTGTGACTGTTGAGAGCATTCTTGCGCACCTGAGCGCATCAGAAGAATGGGCGCACAAGCTGGACCAGAAGGAGTTCACGCTCGAGTTAATTACCGGAACACTTTCTGGTTTGCGCAACTTCGGCTTTTTGTCCGGCGAAAGAGAGGGCAAGAACCGTGGTTAAGGATTTCTATGACCAACTTGGGGACCTCAATCTTCTTCGGCGGGCGTGGCACTTGGCCCGGAATGACGCTCGTACAGATTTTATGTTTGACCCTTATCGGTATTCCGATTTTGCGTTTCGGCTCGATAATTATCTACAAGGCATTGCACACAGCTTGAGGACTTACACCTATCACCCAAGATCTCTACTGACCATGGATATTCCAAAGTCGAGCCTTTCTGTGCGTCCAGGGACAGTTTTATCTATTGAAGACAAAATCGTGTTATTTGCCATTGCTTGTCTTATCGCGCCACCGCTTGACAATAAGCTTCCTGATTTTGTTTATTCGTGGCGTGTTAAGAAAGGAAAAAGTAAAAAAGAACTCTTCCGTGACCACGAAATCCTCAAATTCCCGTTCTTGAAGAAATCAACCATTATTAAACAGGTTGATTTCATCGAACCCTGGTACGAAGCATGGCCACTATTCATACAAGAGGTGAAAATTGCTTACGAAGAGCAGGGCTTCAAGTACATGGTTGTCTCTGATATTGTAGCCTACTTTGAAAACATTGATCTCAGATTATTGCGTGATCTATTATTGCATTACCTCCCGCGTCAACCCCGTATCATTAATTTTCTTATCAGTTTGCTTGAACATTGGACTTGGCCAGTTGTCCTTGGTGGTGCATCAGCAAGGGGCATCCCCCAGGGGAATGGCGTAAGCAGTTTTTTGGGGAATATTTACCTGTTGCCCTTGGATACTGCGTTTCAAACCTTTGCTAAGCGGCGGGATGTCAAATACCTCCGCTATATAGATGATGTCAAGGTTCTGACAAAAGATCTTCCTACGGCTCGCGATGCTTTATTCTTAATGAATGAAAAACTTCGGGAACTTCGTCTTAATATCCAAGGAGCGAAAACACGCATTCTCGAAGAAGATAAAGAGATTCGCCAGGAATTCTTTGATCCCCGATTGGAGGCAGTAAATGACGTCATCGAACAGATCAAAAAGAAATCCACATTGACTGCTCAGGAACGAAAAGATTTCGCTGAGGAGCTTAACAGACAACTGAAAAAGGTGAAAGGCCGCAAGAGCCTTATCCAAAAGAACGAGTTGCGCCTATTCAGACGATTGATAACCGGATACACGCTTCTCAAGTGTGGTCGTATGGTTGATATCGTGCTGAAACAGATGGAGAAGAACCCGGACGCGAGGTTACTAAACAGCGCGGTCCGCTATTTTCGTTTTCAAGAACGCAACTTCAAAAAGATTGCGGGGACATTATTTGACTTTATAAGCCAGGACAAGCTTCTTTTCCCATATCAGAAAGCACACTGCTTTATGGCGTTACGGTATCAGCGTGATCTTCCCTCCGAGGTGTGGAAAGAGGCAAAACAAAGGCTTCGATCAAAGAAGGAGCATTGGTACGTTCGCCAGCAAGCAGCGATTCTTGTGGGTTTGAAACAGTTAAGTAAGCGAGAACTCAGGTCTCTACGGAAACTTTACAACGAAGTGGATAACAGAGAAGTTAAGAGGACCTTGATGCAAAGCCTTGCTCAATTACCATGCGAGGATTTGACCAAGTTGGCGAATGAACTTTTGTATGATAGTGATGCAAAAATGCAGCGACTTGGCCGCTTTTATTTCGGCCTTTTACATGATGATGAAGTCGGTACCCAAAAACAAATTAATTCACTTTTCGACGATTTTCAGGAAGAGATCCTGATCGACAGAATCTTTGAAGTGGAAGTTATTTCAAAAGCAGGAAAGCGAACTACAAGACAATATCTTCTGCAAAAACTCAAGAACGTGCAAAATAATATCCGCCGTCCTCTTTTGAAGACAAGAGTTGATTCAATTATCTCACGGTTGGAGAAGGAGATCGAAGCATGAAAACATCCGCCGTGGCTTGCGTTCGCCACGTGGTCGATGAATACCGCCGCTTTCTGCGAACGTCATATCGATTTCTTGATGATCATCTGCGCCAGCAATTCGAACAGCACTTGTCCCGAGTGGATGTGGTTGTCAAGGGGCCTTATGTGACCCTCTCGCGGGACTTTGAGCGCGGTGCGACCTTGGATGAACTCGTGGAAGCGGGCCGGGCCGAGCCGGACCTACTCAAAGCGCGCTGGCCGTTTGGTGATGAGCGGTTGTATCGCCATCAGGAAGTGGCCTTTGAGGCCGGTCGGGCCGGTCGGCCGTTTGTGGTTACCACCGGCACCGGCTCTGGTAAAACGGAGGCGTTTCTGCTGCCGGTATTGGACGGGATCACGCGCCGCAAGCGCGAGGGCATTAGTGGTGTTCAGGCCGTACTTCTGTACCCCATGAACGCTCTGGCCAACGACCAACTGGAACGACTGAGGCGCTTGTTGCGCGGAACAGGCCTGGATCTCTCCTTTGCTCTTTACACCGGCGACAGCGACACGGCCTCCCAAAACTTGACCGAGCAACCCGCTGAGACCGAACGTCTAACCCGGGTCCATATCCGCCGTGCTCCGCCGGATATCCTCCTCACCAACTACAAACAACTGGAGTTTCTCTTGATCCGTACCGGGGATCGTGCTCTATTTACGCCTTCCCTTCGTTTCCTCGTGCTGGACGAGTTGCACTCGTACCGGGGAGCATTGGCCACGGAGATCGCCTGCCTTATTCGTCGCTTGAAGACACATGCCGGGTTGAAACCGGGGGAACTGATCGGAATCGGCACGTCGGCGACGGTGGCTAGCGGTGCCGGTGGCGCTCAAGCCTTGGCGGATTTCGCTACTATCCTTTTTGGTGAAGTATTTCAAGAAGAGGACATCATTGCCGAAACCACGGTTCCTCCGGCGCGGTATGACAATCTCTGGACACCCCCGTCACCCGCGTTGAATGAGGATTTCCTTCGTTCCCTCGACTATGAAGACACAGACGCAGTCATTGCTCTGGCTGAGCAACTTACGGGCCGGGCGTGCGCAACGGATGGTCCGGTTGCAGAGCGTATTGGAGCCGTACTCAGGAGCAATGCCGTTGTGCAAACCATCGAAGAAGTCTTTGCCAAGCCAGCATCCCTGGCAGACGCCGTTATGACATTGCGTAAGCGTTTTCCAGATCGGGCGAACCAGCCGGAGGAAACCGTCCGCCTCGAGGTGGAGGCCTACCTGCTGGTAGGAAGCATAGGCGAAGAGGAACACCCTCCCCGCCTCCGTCTAAAATTGCACACTTTCTTTCACGGAGTCTATGACGTTTCACTTTGTTTGAATCCGGCTTGCCGGGCCTTGGTACCGCAGGGAGGTACAGAATGCCCCAAGTGTGGTTCGGCCGCCCGTCCGGCTGCCCTGTGTCGCACCTGCGGACAGGATTTTGTAAAGGTGCGTTTTGAGCGTGCGGATGACGACCTTCCGGTGGGCACCGGAGATTTCTTCAGCGATGACCAAACCGGCTTTTTAACCCACCAAGTTCACGAGCTTTCTGAGGCACCGGGAGTTGCCGATGAGGAAGAAGAGTCCGAGGCAGCACCTACACTGCGACAGCCTCGTCGGCGGAAGGATGCCGAAGCACGTCTTGATCCAGTTTCGGTTTGCGTCGGGTGCGGAAGGGTTCTACCCGAAGGTGCTTCTTGTTCCGTCTGTAATCGGGAAGGTGTGAGGTATCTCCTGCATCGGGGTGCGCTGCACACCTGTCCGGCCTGTGGCGACATCTATACCCGGGGCGACATTGTTACTCCCCTGCGTACCGGAACAGCCTCCACAGTCTCCGCCCTTACGACGCACCATTTGGACTTATTACAGGGTGAAGACCGTAAGCTTCTAGTTTTTGCGGATAACCGGCAGGACGTGGCGCACCAGGCTGGATATACCGCCGACAAACACCGTTCTTTCGCACTACGGCACCTGGTAGCCCACGAAGTCAGGCAGGCGGGTGCAGATGGCATTTACCTGCAGGAACTGCCTCAGCGTCTATTTGACGAATACTTGAAGCTTGGCATCATCAAAGGACGGCCGACGAGGCCGGAACGTCAGCGTTGGCTGGATGCCATCACCTACGAGTTGGCAAACGAATTCACACGCTATACCCGCCAGCGCGCTTCTTTGGAGAACCTAGGGCTCGTAGCGGTCGAGTATGAGTACTTGGAGGATTTGTGTAAAGAAGATACTTTTGTCGAAACAGCGTCTAACGCGAACCTGGATGTTTCCACGGCCGTGACCCTGGTTCGTGCAATCTTGGACATCATGCGCCGAAATCGTGCTGTGGATTATGATTTCTTCCAGGATTATGTAGATCCAAATAGGAAACGGCGTTATCGAGAACTCGAAGCTGAACCGTACAACGTGCGTTTTCCCGAACGTGATCGGAATGCAAAGGGGGTTTGTCCTGGACCGGCCGGATCACATCAGAAAATCGCGATCGGGAAACATCCTTGGCTTCTACCAGGAGAATCCACGCGCAGGCCAACTGACTGCTGTACAGAAGGTCACTGCGCGAATCATCGGGACCCGCAGTGGGGCCGAGGTCTTTCTGAGAGCTGTTATCCCCATGCTTGTGCGGCTGGAATTACTCGTTCCGGTTCTCAACTTCCCTATTCCCCAGACCGAGAGAATTGGTTCGCTCAGGGTTTTGCAGATCAACCACAACGTTATTCGGTTGGTTCAACCCGAGGATGGGTATCGCTGTAACGCCTGTCAAACCTGGAGACCATACGACTTTCCGACTTGCCCCACGCCTAAATGCAGCCAAGGACAATTACAGCCGGCGCTGCTTGAGTGTGACAACTACTATGTTCATCTCTATACGAGCAGACCACCTCGAAGGCTCGCCGTTGCGGAACACAGTGCTCAAATTCCAGGTGAGGAGCGTGCCAAGCGCGAAACATCCTTCAAGGAAGGCAAGCTCGATGCTCTCATCTGTACGCCCACACTTGAACTCGGTGTGGACATTGGTCCTCTTGTGACCGTTGCACTCAGAAACGCTCCTCCGACACCGGCCAACTACGTTCAGCGCGTGGGCCGTGCTGGTCGCCGGTTGCGCATCGGGTTTGTATCCACCTTTTGCGCAGGTGGGGCCCATGACCGGCATGCTTTCGAAAACCCTGCTTGGCTGGTGGCCGGACACTTTGCACCCCCGCGACTTCGTCTGGATAACCCCCGGATTGTGGAAAGGCACTTACGGTCATTCCTCCTCGAGTCGGTACGGGCACAACTTCCACAATTGATGGGCGACTTTCTCGACGATGTGCGCTCTCCCGGTCGGGCGAAGCTGGAGGTATTGAATGACCTATTTGAGGAAATACGGGTTAACGCCGGAGAACTTACTGGCCAGTTGGTACAGGTTTTTGCTCCTGACCAGGCGGTTGGCAGAACAGATCGCTACGGTTTTGCCGAGTGCGAGAGGCTTGTAGAAGCTTTCCCCCAAGACTTGAAAACCGTTCTGGAAAACTGGTGGCACCGGGTTCAGCAACTGGATCGGGAGTTTCGCCAGTATTCAGCCGTAGGTTCGCCGGTCCATGATATGAAAAAGGCCGCGGCAAGGCAGCGGGCCTTCAAGGAGATTACGCAAGATCCAGAACGTGCTTATACGCTGAACTACTTTTCTACACAGGGTCTTTTGCCTGCCTATCAGTTCCCCGTGGACACATTCAGTTTGGATCCTGGGGTGGTGGATACTCCGACGCTCTTCCGGCACGCGGCGGTGGCCATTGAAGAATTCGCACCGGGTAATTTTGTCTATGCTAATGGACATAAGCTGCGATCAATCCGCGTTCTTTTTGCTGGCGGTCCTGGTTCGTCCGGAGAGCGGCCGGGCCGAAGTGACGCCGAGACGGCGGGACGGTTGCGTTCTTTTCAATTTTGCGAGCGTTGCGATGAAGTGGTTGACGATATCCGAAACAATTGCCCGCACTGCGGAGCTACCATGCCGAGAGCGGTGGAATGCGTTTTCGTAGATGCCTTCGAGGCCGAGGAGTCTTTGCGTATCGGATCTGATGAGGAATCAAGACAACGCCAGTACCATATAAGGCGTGAAAGTCTTGTCAGACGAGAGGACCAGCAGTGTCGTCTCTACCCCTATCCTTTTGTGCCCGTTGAATATCGCCAGCTTGCCGAGGTCTTAATTACAAACTGGGGGCGCTCCGACTCGAAAACGGGCGATGGGATGCGGTTCTGGCTATGTCCGGATTGTGGACGCCACTTAGATCGTGATCCTTCCAATCCACAACATGCAAGCGCCATTCAAAAATGGCGGGAGAACCATACCCGTCTATGTTCTGGTGAACCGGTCCCTCTTGTATTGGCGTATCAATTTCACACAGACTGCATAGTTTTGAATGTTCCGAGCCGGCAAGACACAAGAACCATCGGGCGCACGACACTGTCTCCGACCACAGTAACCCTGGCCGAAGCCCTGCTTGCGGGAGCCGGTGATCTTCTGGAACTTGAACCTTACGAGCTTGCGGCGTTTCCGAGGCTTTCTCCCGAAGGTCAGACGGTAGAGGAAATCGTTATTTACGAAACTGTACCTGGAGGAGCGGGTTACGTCGAAGAAATTGCCCGCCGCTTGCCGGAAATTGCAGAGGCTGCCCGGGAACGGCTTTACGGCCATACCTGTGCAAAGGCGTGTTATCTCTGCCTTAAGCACTACCGTAATCAGCGTTGGCATCCTTTCTTCGACAAGGAACGCGTCAGAGACTTGCTGCTCACGATCTCGAAGATGGAATCGGTTGAACCGATTGAGGCCACGGGTGGGTCGGCAATTAAGTTTCTTTATGACCAACTGGATCAGCGCCGGTGTGAGCTCCAAGAAGAGGGGAGACCCCCGGGACATCAGAATGTCCAGTCTCCTATCGAAAAGCGTCTTTTTGAGGCATTGTGCGGGATAGCCGACTTACCCTCGCCCATGGCTCAATATGAATATCGCAAGGATGGTAGGCTTATTACCATACCGGACTTTGCGTACCCGGACGCCAAGATTGCGGTTTTCTGTGACGGCTTTGCTTTTCACGGAAACCCGGACACATTAGAACTTGATGCGAAGAAACGAAACCAGATGCAAAGTGATGGATGGATAGTCCTTACCTACTGGGGCAAAACGATCATGCGGGATGCCGAAGCCTGCGCACGGGAGATTCTATCGCTCTACAAGCAAAGAGTGGAAGAGAGTCGATAAAGCAGATGGCTTTATCGGTGTTTTTGAAATTCATGGATAAGAACAGTCGTTGGCTGCCTGATTTTAAGGCGGCGCTTGATAAGGTGGTGCCGGATACAAGGGATTCCCAGGTGCAGAAGGTCGGGGGCTATCTGGTAATAAAGCTGTTGCATGGTTATGAGAAAGGGGAGCACCGGTTTGACGCTTCCCAGGAGTCGGACGGTACGCTAAGGGTGCTTGGTCTGCCGGCCGCGCTTTACCAGGACTCCCCGCCGACCTTGCTGGCCATAGAGGAACCCGAGTTGACCATTCATCCCGGTGCGCTGGCCGTGCTTGCGGACGTAATGAAGGAAGCCGCCGGGCGGACCCAGTTGTTATTGACCACACACAGTCCGGACTTGATCAGCCGTCTGCCGGTTCATGCGTTAAGGGCGGTCGAGAAGCTGGACGGTGTCACCTTGATCAGTGATATTGACGGAACCAAAAGAATGGATGGGCTTAGGTATGGGCCTTAAGGAGCGATGATGCTGGATGATGCAAACACTGCAAGAAGAACTCCTCAAAATGTATCAGAAGATGACTGCTGAGGGGAAGCTGGCTTCGGCGGCGCGGTTGGCTGCGTACTATGGCACTTTTCGGCGGCGGTTCGGGCCAGCACAACTGGCAAGCCTGGACGGGGAGGCGCTGCTGGAGACCATTCACAATCACAGCAATCCGGACAGCCTGGTTTACTGGCTGGAGTTCAAGGATGACGAGGAGTTTCCGGCTTATTTCGGGAGTATCTACGGCGGCAGTGCGCTGAAGTTCGGTATTTACCGCCGGAAAGAGACCGGGGCGTGGGTGACGGGCAGCCCGGTTGAAACGCGCGAGCTGTCGCTGGATGAGGCGGTGGCCGTGGCCCGGAAGCACCGGGATCAACTCGTGGCCGGTGCCGCGCTGCTGGAAGGCTTACCCCGCAACGCTTCGGATGAGGATTACCTGCGGCTGCAGCAGGAGATGGACGCGCAGTGTCCAAACGTGGGCAATACGGCCTGGGGTCACAAGTATTTCAGTCTGCTGTATCCGGAGAAGCTCGATTTCTTCCATGTTGCCGATTACCAGCGCTTCCACCTGATTAAGCTTCTGCAGGAGCCACCGGAGGGCGAGGGCCGTTACCTGGCGGCCGGCCGGTTCGTGCGCTTGGCGGCGGAACTGGGGCTGCACCTGAACCATTTAGGTCACTTGCTCGTGATACGCAACGGCCGGCCGTACCGCTACTGGCGGGTGGGCACCAGCGACGAGACCGAGCCCCGGAACCGCTGGGACCTGATGCGGGACGGCGGCCTGGTGGCAGTCGGGTGGCCGGACCTGGGGGATCTGTCCGGCTTCTGGGAGAACCGCGAGCAGCGGGAGAAGTTGCGCGCCCTGATGCCCAGAAGTATCCCAATACGCCGCAGGCGGTGGGCAACCAGACCGCACAGCTCTGGAATTTTCTTTTTGGTATGGTGGAGGGGGACCTGGTGCTGGCCTGCGACGGGGCCGTGGTGTTGGGAATCGGGAAGGTGACGGGCGGTTATTTCTTCGAACCCCATTCAGACTTTCCCCATCGCCGCTGGGTGAAGTAAGCCATTTGCGATGTTCGGGAGAAAAGATAAATAGGCTGTTTTAGAGTTGCGGAAAAAACATTTTACCCCGGTCCAATCCGGATTTTATGCGGTTTGCAGGGATGGGTAACGGGCGGATCGGCAAAATTGACCCCAAGGGAGAAAAGCGGAGAAAAAGCGAAGGAGAATGAGAAATAAGAAGGGAAAACCCCCTTTTGTGGAGAATCCTTTTTGTAACCACCAAAAAAGAACCACGAAGGAGGTTTCCCTTATGGCCATTATACCACAACAGCGGCTTTTTGGGTGGCAGGAAATCGACGAACTCGGTGACTTGGAACGTTTTTTGCTTGTAGTGAACCACCTGCCCGATGAGCAGTTGATGCAAAAGCTGGAGAGAGAGCGTGGTAAGGGACGGGATGATTACCCGGTGCGGGCGGTTTGGAACTCCATCCTGGCCGGGATCGTATTTCAGCACGTGTCTGTGGAGAGCCTGCGGCGGGAACTCTGCCGGAACGGCCAGTTGCGGGAACTTTGCGGTTTTGATCCGGCCCGGGGCGAGGATGCCGTTCCGCCTTCTTACATATACAGCCGCATCTTGGTGAAACTGATGCGGCACGCCGACGAAGTGGAAAACATATTTACGCGGCTGGTGGATGAAATAAGAGTGCTGCTACCGGATTTCGGTCGAATTTTGGCCATAGACAGCAAAGCCGTCAGCAGTCTGGCCCGGGGCAAAAAGCGGGATGAAGAAGAGAAGGTCCAAAAGCCTGACGGGCGCCGGGACACCGATGCGGACTGGGGCCGGAAAACATACCGGGGGCGTAAGAAAGGCGGCACCCTATGGGAAAAAGTTGTGTGGTGGTTTGGCTACAAACTCCACCTTGTAGTTGACGCTGTTTATGAACTGCCGGTGGGATTTGCGGTGACAAAGGCATCGGCCAGCGACGTGAAAGAGGGACATATACTCATTGATCGGGTGGCGAAAGAGCATCCGGAGATTGTGGCCCGCTGCGAGGCATTGGCGGCGGACAAAGCCTTTGACGACATCAAGCTAAACGTGAAACTCTGGGACGAATACCGGATCAAGCCCGTGATTGACATCCGCAACACGTGGCGGGACGGCGAGGAGACGTGGCTTGTAACCGGTAAGGAGAACATCGTTTACGATTACCGTGGAACGGTTTATTGTTGCTGCCCCGAGACAAACAAACATCGCGAGATGGCCTTCGGGGGATTTGAGAAAGACCGGGAAACCTTGAAATACCGCTGTCCGGCCCGGCACTACGGAGTAGAGTGCCGGGGCATGGAACAATGTGCCGCAACCGGTGGGATACGTATTCCCCTGGTGGAAGACCGGCGGATCTTCACCCCGCTGGCGCGGTCCAGC
Source organism: Candidatus Desulforudis audaxviator MP104C (assembly GCF_000018425.1). Lineage (GTDB taxonomy): Bacteria > Bacillota > Desulfotomaculia > Desulfotomaculales > Desulforudaceae > Desulforudis > Desulforudis audaxviator. Next base: position 442,892 of record NC_010424.1, read on the forward strand.
TACAAGTGGAAAACACTCTACAAAAAGCGTACGGCGGTAGAAAGGGTAAATGCCCGCCTGGACGAGGCCTACGGATTTGAAAAGCATTTCATTCGGGGCTTGAAGAAGATGAAGCTGCGTTGCGGGTTGGCCCTGATGGTGATGCTGGCGATGGCCGTGGGCCGACTGCGACAAAAACAAGGAATAGACTTAAGGAGCCTGGTGAAGGCGGCCTGACGGGGCTCAACCGGAAAACAGATTACCTGCCAAGAGACGCCCAGAGTGGCGCTGGGGTAAGTTTGCCCTTTGGCAGAGCGGCATAGTCTATATACTCCATTTACCCCAATATTAGGTTGCTAACTGTGTTTTGTGGCTTGGGGAACAGCCGGTGCCGGGTGTGGGCGTTGCCTTGTCGGGACCAAAAATGCTTACAACGCAAAACGCTGGAAGTGGCTCAGCCTTGACGAATGGCAGATGCCGGTGCACGAAGAATTACAGAGCACCTTCCGCGAGTTCCGCAAGCATGCGGTCAACCGGGTGGAGGTCGAACGGCGCCTTCTGGAGGCAGAACGCCGTGAGCGAGAGAACGGGGAAAAACCACCAACGGTAACCACTGTTCCCGCGCTGGACGGCATCCCCGGGCGCATTCAGAAAGTGCTGGAAAGAAAAGGCCAGGTGGTGCTTTACGGCCCGCCGGGGACCGGCAAGACCTATTGGGCGGAGATTACGGCATGTCAACTGGCGGCTTACCATGCTTTTGGCCGCGGTTTCGAGCGCCTGACCGAGGAAGAAAAGCGGCAGATCACCGGTAACGGTGAACAGCCGGGGCTCGTGCGCATGTGCTGCTTCCACCCGGCTTACGGGTATGAGGACTTCCTGGAGGGCTACCGGCCGGAGACCAGTGAGGGACGGATGACTTTCGTCCTGCGATCTGGCGTTTTCAAGACGCTTTGCGCCCAAGCCATGGACAATCCCCGTTATCGTTATTATCTGATCATTGACGAGATCAACCGGGGGGACATCCCCCGGATCTTCGGCGAGTTGCTGACCGTGCTGGAGAAGTCCAGGAGAAACAGGCAGATCATTCTGCCCCTGAGCGGCGAGCTGCTGCGGGTTCCAGAGAACGTCTTTATCATCGGAACGATGAATACGGCGGACCGTTCGATCGCCTTGATGGATGTGGCCTTGCGGCGGCGATTCGGTTTCGTGGAGCTGATGCCCGATCCGGCGGTGCTGGGTGATGTGGTGGTGGACGGCATCCCCCTGGGGCCGTGGCTGGAAGCCCTGAACCAACGTATTTGCCGGCATATCGGACGGGACGCGCGCAATCTACAGGTCGGTCATACGTATTTGATGGACGGTTCTCGCCCGATCACCGATTTTGAGAAGTTGTTCCGCGCCCTGCGGGAAGATCTGCTGCCGCTGCTGGAGGAATACTGCTACGAGGACTACACGACCCTGGAACGTATTATGGGCCGCGCTCTGGTGGATGTTGCCAATCAGCGCATCCGGGATGAGCTTTTCGAGTCGGATCAGAAGGATAAGCTGGTCCAAGCCCTGCTGGCGCCGTGCCCGGAGGTGGCCGCCTCTTCTCCGGCCGTGCAGGCGGAACAGGAGCAATCAGCGGAGGACGAGTCTCCGGAAGACGAAGACGGGGATGGGCAATGACGGTTGTGCCGGTAATGCTTGGGGAATGGGAAGAGCTGTCACCCAGCGGGGACAGCCCGACGAGGGGTCTGTCTTTCCGGCGGGAGCCGGCTGCCCGCGCATTGGCGGCCGACTTGGCCGAATCCGGGAAATTAGAGATCCGGGAATTACTGAACGGCCTGGCCATTCAGTCCAAGTCCTTTGTGGGCACCATCCGTCTCGGTCCGCTGCAAGTGACCATCCGGCCCAAGATGACGGGTTTTCCGCTGGTTGCCCTGCTCCGCTACGCCTACGGATTGCGCAATCTCTTTCTTTATGGACAGGTTGAGATGGAAACAACGGATCGGCCTTTTCAAGATTTGCTCCTGTCCCAATTGTCCGCCGAGGCGGCCGAATTACTTTCCCGGGGTCTGCACCGCGCCTACCGGCCGCGACATGAATTAATGGCCAGCCCGCGCGGCCGGGTGAACTTTCAACGGTTGGCGCGTACGGGAGGCGTCCGACAGTCGGCATTGCCTTGCTATCATCATCTCCGGCTCGCGGATTGTCTGTCCAACCAGGTGCTGGTGGCCGGCCTGCGCTTCGGCGCCGGGTTGACGGCCGATCTCGAATTGCGAGCGCGTCTCCGCCGGTTGGCGGCGGTATGCGGTGAGAACGTCACCCCGATCCGTCTGGATTACCACGTCTTCGCCCGGCTCGAACGGGAGGCCAATCGGCTGACCCGCGCCTACGAACCGGCTTTTCGGCTGACCAAGATCCTGTACCGGGACGCCGGTGCGGGTTTGGGCCGGGAGGCGGGTGGACTTCCAGTTCCGGGATTCTTGTTTGATATGAACCGGTTTTTCCAGGCCGTCCTGTCCCGTTTCCTGCACGAGAATCTGGATGGTTTCCGGGTGCAGGATGAGTACCGGCTGCAAGGCATGTTCGCCTACGTTCCCGGTTTTAATCCGCAGCGCAGGCAGGCACCGGCCCCGCGCCCGGACTTCGTGGTTTTCCGCGGCGGCAGGGTAGCGGCGATTCTGGACGCCAAGTACCGGGATCTCTGGGAAAATGCGCTGCCCCGGGATATGCTCTACCAGTTGGCGCTGTATGCGTTGAGCCAGGGCGGGGGCATGCGGGCCGCTATTCTTTATCCCACTCTTGACCCCCGGGCGTGTGAGGCGGTAATCGAGGTGCGGGAGCCGGTTCACGGTATGGGACGGGCGCAGGTGATCCTACGCCCGGTGGTTATTGATGAATTGGCGGAGATGGTATCCCTGTCCGATCCGGCAACTGCAAGAAGGCGGAAAGAATACGCCCGTCATTTGGCCTTCGGCGAAAAATGAGCTTGTCTTAGTGGACGCGGCGTTCAGCATAATTGGCACCGGGTGGAAGCACATGTTGGATAAGAGCGTTCGGAGAAACCGGGGAAGTCCGGGAAAGACTGGCGGATTTGTGTGAGATGCGGGTGGAAGGAGATGACCATGAGCCGGTTGGGGTGCTTTTTTTGCACCGGAACGCCAACCTTATCGAACATCGCCAAAGCTATCCTGAGGCTCCAGCAATCGCTGCAGCCCGTGGCAAATGGGTTGGTATGCATCGGTCCGGACAGTACCGAGATAGGCGGCCACCCGCTCCAAACCCAAGAACCGAACCTGGTCCAGCAGCACGATGGAAGCTGACGGCAGTCCTCCGGCACCGGCCGGCAACCGGGGATAAAGAGCCGGACTGCGTTCAGCCCATAGCTGTCCGCGGTCTGTGGTCAGTGGAGCAACCAGGACCACCGGAAAGCGTGGTTCACCCAGGACTTCCGGCAGCCCCAATACCACCGCCGGCTGTGCACCGTGCTGTTCATGTCCGGGGGGAATGTGTTCCGGAAAACGAACCACAACGATGTCCCCGGGGGCCAGCCTTTCAGCCACGACGTTTGCCGCCTTCTACTACGGGTCCTTTGCCGGGTATATAGCTGATCCGTTTTCCCTGGGGCGGTCCCTGCGGGCCCCAATCATATGGTTCTGTTTCACCCAGACGGGACAAGTCGGTATCAAGCCAAACTGCGTCTTCCGGCTCTGGTCCAGTCCCGTAACCACCTTGTGACCGCAGACGACCGTACAGGTAGTCGTCCAGAGCGCCGCCCGGAATACGCCAGTCGCGGCCGAGTTTGGCTGCAGGAAGCCGGCCGCTGCGCAGGAGTTTATAGATGGTGTTTACGTGCACCTTGAGATAGGCGGCGGCTTCTTCTGGTGTGTACACCATAGACACATACATCACCTCTTGTTATCATAATATGCTCCGTGTTACTCGGTGTCAACAAGCCGGACAACCTGGCCAGCGGGGTTACCCGGGCCTGCCGCTTCGAACCGGACATCAACGTCACCTATTTGGAAATGGCCAATCACTACGGCACCGTAATCCTTTTCACCGGAATGCGCTGACAAGGCTTTTAACGACGTTAGTGATGTGCCTGCCTGTCAATAGCCAGTGAAAATGTCACCCTAAAACACACTAACTTGGACTGAGAAAATGTCACCTTTGAAACCGCCGTCCAAGATTATTCCTCTCGCCTGTTGGCCGTCAAGGGCAAGGGCTACGCCGCCGCGGATGCGGCCCCTTGACGGCCGGCCAGGCGAGAGGTGACAGGTGACTCAAGGGTTTCAAGGTTGCTCATTTAAAAGGCGTACTTGCGGAAGCGCTTTCTCTTGGCTTCCAGGTACGCTTCCACTGGTGTTGAAGGCTTGGGCGCTATGGGAGAAATCTGGCGCCAGGGATGATCCGCAGTCACCGGAGCAGGTTCCCGGCGGGGCTTGGCTTGACGGATCTCCGCCTTAGGTGCCGGCTGGGGAACGAACTCCCTTAGCGAAAACACCTTATCGCCATACTTGGCGCTTATCGTCCCGTCCAGATGAGTAAGGACCGTAACCTTCGCCCTGGGCGCCAGGCTAACTGCTTGATCTTTGACATCGATAAGCTGGTAAGTCTTACAGTGAAACGAGATCGTGGAACCATTGGAAGCCGTACGCTCTTCCCGAAAGGCAATAATCTCGTTGAGCCGTTCACTGGTGGGTGTGGGTTTAAAGGCCGGTTCCGGATCGGCGGCCCAAACGGCGAAGCGGGCGTTGAAGCGCTCAATAAAGACCGGGAGAAAGGCGTTCGCGTCTTCAATGTTGGAGATCCCTCGCAGGCGCATCTCTATCACCAGACGGCTCTGCAGGGTTTCCCACAAACGTTCTATACGCCCTTTGGCTTGGGGAGAGCGTGCCTGAATATGATTGATTCCCAATTCCTCCAGGGCCTTACCGAACTGGGTCAGGGCAACGGTTTTGCCGGCCAGCTCCTCATCAATGGACAACTTGTCCTTCTTCGGTGAGAAGAAGATGGAGTGGCCGTCCGTATAGAGGCTCACCGGGATTCGTGATTTATGACCGTTAGGTTTAAGACCATCAAGTAACCGTACAGATCCTCTTCGGGCCGGAACCAAAGTGCCAGGATCTTACCGGTGGCGTCATCAATATTACCGTGGAGGCAGGCCTTGGGGCCACGATCTTCAAACCAGGCGTACGGGCTGGCGTCGCTTTGGACCAAAAGCCCTTCTTGAGGCATGCGCTCGCGGGAGCGCCGTTTCCGCCGCTTGGCTCGGCGGCTGTGCCGATTCTTGATACCGGCCTGCTTGAATATGCGACGCAAGCTGCGGCCCGAGATCGAAATTTCATATAGTTCCTCAAGCAGCTCAGCCATATGCTCGCAACTTGCGTCCTTGAGTTCTTCTGAGGCGAGGCTGATGATCCGGTCCCGGACGTCGTGGGTTATAGCGTGTTTTGGTTTACGGCCTCGGTTTTTGTGGACGAGGAAAGCCTCGCCCTCCTGTTTCATTCCTTTCTTGAGGCGCATAACCTGACGTTCGCTGAGACCAAGGAGGACGGCAGCCTGCCGAATGGATACCTTGCCTGCAAGGACCCGTTCCATAATACCTAGTCTCCTGGCTTCCTTGGGTTTCAAGAAAACGTCTCCCTTCATGGGTGACATTTTCTCAGACCGCTTATGAGGTGACAATATCACAGGCCAATAGCAGTTAGTGATGTGCCTGCCTTGACCCTTTAGCGTTAAAGAGTTATAATGCATAGGTAGGAGGTGGTGTGCAATGGCCGAGAAGATCAGTGTGTACGTGGATAAGGAACTACATCGTGTCCTCAAATCAGCGGCAAGTCTCCGGGGGAAGTCCTTATCGGAATTTATGGTTGAGGCGGCGTTACGTGCGCTTCATACTCCGGACCGGAAGACGGCTTCTGCTGCAATGGACCGGATCCGCGGTTCAATAAAAGGCACTGTTTCCACAGAGGAGCTTCGTGATATGCGAAACGAGGGAAGACGGTGCTGATCCGGAGTTTTGTTGTTGATACGTCAGTGGCTTTGTCTTGGCTCCTACCGGGAGAAGATACTCATAGGACTTTGCCGTTGCGTGATTATGCTGTAGAAAACCCCCAAGTCGAGTTACTTATTCCGCCGACCTTTTGGTATGAAGTAGCAAATGTCTTATGGGTAGCGGTACGGCGGAATAGAATAATACAATCTGCCGCTATAGAAGCCTTGAAGTCCCTCTTGGAGTTTCGACTTGATGTTTGGGTGGCTGATCCGGTTACCAGCCTGTCTCTTTCCTTCGATCAGAACCTTGCTGTATATGATTCCGCTTACCTGAGTATAGCGGTGGAACGCAACGCAGCACTATGGACCATAGATAAAGCTTTGGCCGAGGCTGGTAAACGCTTGAATGTCCTTGTTGAGCCCGCTGCAGAACATAGCTGAATGTTCTTGCTGGCCGTTTTCGGCGCCAAGGCGCCGGGTACCCCGGTATTTGTGCCGGGCGGCGTATGCTGTTCGCCGTGAAAGGCACCGCCGAGGGGAAAACGCACGTTGACCCGGCGGTAGCCGGCAAATCAAAAAGTACCGCGATTTTCCGTGCAAGGGTTATCAGCCTCCTTTTTACGCTCTAGACAGGATTTGCCAGTATCAAGGACGATCTTTCACGCCGAGATAATCCTTTAACGCGTTCTGCAAGATATGGACGAGAGGTTTTTACCCCAGCGGTTCTTTACTACTGGAACCCGCTGTAGTATACTTTTCATATGGCAAACTGCAAGCGGGAGGTAAGGTTCAGTGCAGAAGGTCACTATTTCCGAAAAAGGACAAATCTCCATCCCGGTTTCCTTACGCAGGCGGTACGGTTTGAAGAAGGGCGACAGGTTGGCCGTAGAGGAGGCCGATGGCGCCATCGTGCTGCGTCCCCTGCCACGGCACCCCTTGCTGGCCCTTAGGGGCAGGCTGAAGGGCGCGGATGGAGAGAGGTTGACAGACCTGTTGCTTAAGGAGCGCGCCGCGGACAGGGAGCGGGAGCGGCGTTGAGGCCCCGGAGGTTCGTTTTCGACAGCTACGCTGTGCTCGCGCTGGTGGAGGATGAACCGGGAGCGCAGGTGGTGGCCGAAATTATCGCCGATGAAGCGGCGGAGCTGTACCTGAGTGCGGTCAGCCTGGGAGAAGTTTACTACATTCTCTTCCGAAGGCAGGGCGAACCGGTGGCGGAAGAGGTGGTGCGCGGCGTTATGCAGGAGGAATCGCTTACCACCGCCGAGGCCTCGTGGTTGAGGGTAAAGGACGCAGCCCGCATCAAAGCGGGAGGCGGGCTTTCGTATGCCGATGCTTTTGTTTTGGGGCTTTCTCTGGAACTCGAGGCACCGGTGGTCACCGGCGACCCCGAGATCCGGGCGGCAGCCGGGAGACTCGGCGTAAAAGTCGTCTGGATCGGCAGATAGGCTGACCGAAGCATGTGACGATAGGAAGCGAACCTTCACTGGCTGGCCGCCTGGGCCCTGGCCCTTCTTCTGTCGGTTGCGGGACAGTGGGCGGGACTGCGGGTCGGAGAGAAAAACTGACGGGAAACGGCGGAGAATAGCAAAAGGCTGAATGGGGTCAGATGGCTGCCGTTCGGGTTTCCTTTTTGACAAGTGACCGTTTTTGCTGTTGACTTTTGCATCCGGCCGTCTTAAACTAATCCGTAGATACAGTGAAGTGTCTGCAAGCGATGGCGCCCTGGAAGGGCGCCTGTTGTTTTTGGGGCGTCGACATCGCCCCCGGCGGCCGCCCGAGGCGGTGCGTTAAACGGTAAGGAAGCCAGAAAGCCCGGGCACCGGTGCCCCGCAAGACTGCCGTGCGCAGTCCCCGGGGTTTTTTGTTTCCCGGAGCGTCCGATGGGCAGTGAAGCCCCTGAGGCGACGTATATGTGGCCGTCCGGGGGCTTTCTGTTTTTCTAAACACGGTTGAGGAAGTGCTTTATGCCGCAAGTCTTTCTTGTCGATACCACGTTAAGAGACGGAGAACAGACCCCCGGCCTGGTGTTCTCCACCGAGGAAAAGGTGGCTGTTGCTTCCGCCCTGGATCGGTTGGGGGTAGAGTTGATTGAGGCCGGTATTCCGGCCATGGGGGTCGACGAACAGAAGGCCGTCCGTGCGGTCCTCGGCGCCGGCCTCCGTGCCCGGGTCCTGGCCTGGAACCGCGCCCATCCGTCTGACATCGAGGCCTCGCTGGCCTGCGGCGCGACTTGCCTGCAAATTTCTTTCCCCGTATCGGACATTCACCTGCAGCATAAGCTGGGGCGGACGAGGAGTTGGTTACTGGCGCGGCTGGAGGAAGTGATGGCGCTGGCTGTCGCCCCGGGACGAGAGGTTGCGGTGGGAGCCGAAGATGCGTCCCGGGCTGACCCGGCGTTCCTGCGCCTCTTTGCGAAAAAGGCGGAAGAAGCCGGGGCCTGCCGCCTCCGGTACTGCGATACGGTAGGGGTGCTTGACCCCTTCCGGTCGCGGGACGCCGTATCGGATCTGACGCACAAGCTCAACATCCCTTTGGAGTTTCACGCCCACAACGACTTCGGCATGGCGACGGCCAACACCCTGGCGGCCGTAAAGGGCGGGGCGGCCTACCTCGACGTGACTGTCAACGGTCTGGGCGAACGGGCCGGAAATGCCTCGCTAAGCGCGGTCGCCCGCGGGCTCCGGCAGTTCTACGGGATGGAAGTCGTCCGTGAGGAAACCGAACTGGCAATGCTGGAGGGATGGGTAAACTCCGTTAGAAAGAGAGCTGCATTCTTCAGCCGGGACTACGGGTTGACTCTGGGGGCTTTTAACCGGGCTTTGCGAAACGGAGAACAGACGAGATATCGGTTGGCCACCGGCACTCTTTAAAACTATTCGGGATGAAACAGACCATGCAAAAGGCGGTAGCAGACTTCCGGGAGTTTATCGTTGTGGTCGCCAACGTTCCAGTCCTGGACGAGGAAGCCTTGTCGATGTTTACGTTGGCCTTGCTCTAATTGTATGTGCTTGGAAAGGAGATGGGGGTTTGTGAAGAAGGTTGTTGCTTTTATGGCTACGCTTTTAGTTCTTGCGGGACTCCTGGCAGGCTGCGGGAGTCCGGGTAAGGAACCGGCGAACGAAGCGGAAGCGGTGGGTCTAACTGTTTCGGCTGCGATAAGCCTTAAGGATGCCGTTGAAGAACTTGCAGCCATTTACACTGATGAAAACCCTGCGATAAGTATCACATTCAACTTTGCATCATCCGGAACCCTGCAGAAGCAAATTGAAGAAGGCGCCCCGGTGGATCTGTTCATCTCTGCAGGAATGAATCAGATGGACGCCCTGGCCGAAAAAGGGCTGATTGTTAAGGACTCACGCCGGGACATCCTGGGCAACGAGCTTGTCCTTATCGCCGGGCAGGAAAGCACACTTACCGGGTTCTCCGGCCTGACTGACGGGAGTGTCGCCAGAGTTTGCATAGCCAACCCGGAAACGGCGCCGGTGGGCAAGTATGCCAGAGAAACCTTGACCACCTTTGGGCTTTGGGACGAACTCCAACCCAGACTGGTATTGGCCAAGGATGTCCGCCAGGTCCTGACCTACGTCGAGACCGGCAATGTTGATGCGGGTCTAGTCTACCGCTCCGACGCCATGGCCGGGCAGGGCATCAAGATCGTGGCCGTAGCGTCGGAAGACTCCCACGGACCTATTGTCTACCCGATGGCTATCATCAAGACAACCAAACACCGGAAAGAGACGGAAGCTTTTGCGGCTTTTCTTGCGAGCGATGAAGCCGCCAAGATCTTTACCGAACACGGCTTTAAGCCGCTCGGCCGGTAGGTGGCGCAGCGATGTTGGAATATGCGGTCGACTGGCATCCGGTGCTGCTTTCCCTCCGGGTGGCCCTGATTGCCGTCATCGTTGTCATCGGCCTGGCGTTGCCCCTGGCTCGCCTGCTCGCCCGGCGGGAATTCTTCGGGAAGGACGTGCTTGAAGCGGCGATAACCCTGCCGCTGGTGCTCCCGCCTTCGGTGATCGGCTACGGCCTGCTGATGCTGGTCGGCAAAAACGGCGTGATCGGCCAGTTCCTGGACAGCCTGGGGATCACGCTGGTCTTCACCTGGTGGGCGGCCGTGCTGGCCTCTACCGTGGTCGCCTTTCCCCTGATGTATCAGAGCGCCACGGCGGCTTTCAAGAGCGTTGACGTCAACTACGAGAAGGCGGCGAGGACTCTGGGAGCTGGTGAAACGCGAGTCTTTCTTACGGTTACGCTGCCCCTAGCCTGGCCCGGGATTCTTGCCGGGCTCGTTCTCTCTTTCGCCCGTGCTTTGGGCGAATTCGGCGCTACGCTGATGGTGGCAGGAAATATTCCCGGGCAGACACAGACTGTTCCTCTGGCCATCTACTTTGCCGTTGAGTCGGGGGACAACGTTACAGCCGGGAGACTTGTTGCCATCATTACCGTTTTCAGCTTCGCGGTTGTTTTTTGGGTGAACCGCTGGGCGAAACGGCACAACCGCAGGGACGGTGAGTGAGATGCTAGAAGCCAGTTTCGGCAAAAAACTCTGGCACTTCGACCTCAGAGTCAGACTGAAGGTCGACAGCCAGATTGTGGTGCTCCAGGGCCCGTCAGGAGCGGGGAAGACCACCGCTCTGCACTGTCTTGCCGGGCTGCTGCAGCCGTCGTACGGTTCCATTGAGCTGGATGGAACAACCCTGTACTCGTCGTTGAAGGGGATCAATATTCCGGCCCGCCGGCGGGGCGTGGGTTATCTTTTTCAGGACTATGCGCTCTTCCCGCATATGACGGTGGGCCAGAACGTGATGTACGGGTTTAAGAGTCAAAAGGCCAGGACTGCGAATGGCCGCCTGAAACCCGTTGACTTATTGGATGCCTTCGGTGTCGGACATCTGGTTCACAGGTATCCCGGGCAGCTCTCCGGCGGGGAAAAGCAGCGGGTGGCCCTGGTCAGGGCGCTGGCCACACAGCCGAAGCTGCTCCTCCTGGATGAACCTCTGAGCGCGCTCGACAGTGACACCCGGGCGAGATTGCGGCGGGAATTGAAGCATTTGCAGCGGGTATGGCGGATTCCTTTCATCCTTGTCACTCACGACGATGAGGACGCGCGGATCCTGGGGGACGTCATCATCCACCTGGAAAACGGGCGGACGAGACAAAACGCTGCCGCCGGTTGAGCGCCGGCGACCTGCCCCGGCGGGGCCTGTTGAAATACTTCGCCTGCCCAGCACTCCTGCTTTACGTGTGCAAGGCGCCACTGAAAAGCAGCATCCGGAAAATGATACTTCCTCCTCGCTTCTGTGCGGGGAATTCAAGGACTTTTTCCTGCGCTTCGATCCTCGAATATCCCCAGGGCGTTGTTTCTCGTACCAGTATTGGCCAAATTAGAAAATGCTTCTACTGCTCTGGCTGCTACGTTACTTCTAACCAATGTACCCGGCCCGCCTACGCAACCGCCTTCGCAGGCCATACACTCAATGAAGGTAAATTTATCGCTGTCGGCTGTCCTTGTGCCTTTTAGGGCATTTGCTGCCGATCTAAGGGCAGCCAGGCCTTGTTCTATTCCCTGTACTTGTAACACTTCCATAGAAACGTCAGGCAAGTGCCGGGTAACCGCAGCACTGACTCCTCCGGCCTTTGCAAACAGCCGACCGTAAGGCGAAGCATCGTTCATGTCAGCAGGAACATGATTGGCCGGATCAATGTCCGATGCTGCAAATAACGCAGACAGCTCTTCAAAGGTTAAAGCCATGTCAATTTCACCGCCCAATGTTGCTTCGGCCTTTTTTGCAATACATGGGCCGATAAATACTGTAGTAACTTTGTTAGCGTACCGTTCTTTAACTAACCGACCGGTAACTCTCATTGGAGAGAGAGTGTCGGAAATCTTTCCTGCTATCTCAGGTAGTTTAATGGTTACAGCTTTGGCCCAGGCGGGGCAACAAGAATTGGTCATCAATTTACTTTCAGGGTGGTTTCTTATTTCTTCCGCCTCCTGTTTGGCCACCACGTCCGCTCCCAATGCTGCCTCCACAACGCCATCAAAGCCAAGCTTCAAAATTGCGGTTTTTATGTGACCCGGAGTAGCCTTTGGGCCAAACTGTCCGGGAAGGGACGGAGCTACAATGGCCACCATGGGTTGCTTTTTAACCCTCAGAGCTTTAGCTACATCTAGTATTTTCGAAGTGTCCGTGATGGCGCCAAAGGGGCATACAGCAACACACATACCGCAGGAAACACATTTATCCAGATCTATAACTGCTCGTCGGCATTCATCAACCTTGATAGCGCCCATGTCACAGGAACGCTCACAAGGACGAGAAATTTCTACAATAGCGTAATATGGACAGTTTTTAGCACAGATACCACATTCCACACAAGAATCGTTATCTATATATGCCCGGTTTTGAAGTACTGAAATGGCTTTTTTGGGACAACTGTTACGACAAGAGTGGGCAACGCAGTTTTGACAGGCATCGGTAACAAAGTATTTATTTAACGAACAACCATTGCAGGCCTCGGGAATAACCGTCACAACTTGCTCTGATGCCTCCAGCCCCGTTATAATGCGAATCTGGGCCTCTGCGACGGCCCTTTCTTTATAAATGCAGCAACGATAGCGGGCCGGCCCATCGGGAATCATTTCCATAACCATATTCCTTATAACCTCGTCGGTCGGTTGCTCATCCAGTGGTTTATTAAGAGCCCAACGAGCAACTCGGGTAAGAATATTCCGCCGCAACTTGGTTATTTCTGATACTGGATTCATCTATTTTTTCCCTTTCGGATTGGATTTGTCCACTCCTGGAAGCGGTAGGATAGGAATTTGTTTTTGATGGAGAGAGCATAGCAATAGCCACAAAGCATGTCAAGTGTACAAAATACTTCATTCAAATACATGATTTTACATGAGTATGCGCAAGACAGCGCAGAGTTGGCAACATTCAAAGAGAGAATCGGCAGGCGTTCAGCATGTGCAACCATTTGCCGTCCAGATTAAAGTGAGGCTCTGGAGATGCGGCGCAGGGCCCACGAACGGCTGGCCGTTTTTGGCGCGCGCCGGGTACCCCGGTATTTGTGCCGGGCGGCGTAACCGGAGCATTGGACCACGGGATGATCGAGCGGGGGCTCCGGATCCTGGATGAACTGAGCTATTTCATTGAAAACCAATACCTGGCCGATGCGTTTTTGCTGGCTGATACATAATCTTAAAGCCGAGAGAGAAGTGCCGTTAGGCGGCGTCCGAGTACTATTGACCTGACGCTCAAGAACACGGAGTAATTTGACAGGTAGTGATTACATGATAATATATCTGTAAGCATGTTAAGGATGGTGGTCCAGGTGATTCGTACCCAGGTGCAACTGACGGAAGAACAGGTACGCAGGATTCAGCAGTTGGCGGCTGACAGGGGTGTATCCATGGCGCAGTTGATCCGTGAGGCGGTTGACCTATACACCTGTTCAAATGCTGCTCTGAGCCGCGAGGAGCAGGTCAGGCGTGCCATAGCGGCGGCCGGCCGTTTCCGCTCAGGACTGCAGGATCTGTCCGTTGAACATGACAAGTACCTGGCGGAGGCCTTTGAAGAATGATGGTCTACCTCGACACGTCCGCGATCCTGGCCGTCCTCGATGCCGATGACCAGTACCATAACGTCGCCAAAACCCAATGGAAATCGCTGTTGCACAGTGACACAATCCTGGTCTGCAGCAATTACATACTTGTGGAGACCTATGCCCTGGTGCAGCGTCGCTTGGGAATGGGAGCGGTGAGGTTGCTTTCCACGGACATCGAGCCGATCGTCCGGGTGATCTGGGTGGATGAACAAACTCACCGGCGGGGGGAAGCAGCGGTGATTGCAGCTCAGCGCAAGGAGCTGAGCCTGGTGGACTGTGTGAGTTTCGTAGTCATGCGTCAAGCCGGGATTCGAGAGGCATTTACCTTCGACCGGCACTTTGCGGAACAGGGTTTCACCTGTCTTCCGGGTGGGTTGCCGAGCACCCAACAAGAATAGCGTCTGAGAGCAAATGGCTCCATTTTGAAATTGATTGGAATCAATGTTATAGCTCACCGTACTGACAGGTTCACCTTGGACATATGCCAGTACGATAATGTCCCCTTTTTTTCATCCGGTGTGCCACTATTTTAGGTTCTACTTAATCTTTTTGGAAATCGCCTTAAACTCCTCAGTGCCAGCAACTTTTAACAGTTGAAATAAAACTGTCTCGGTGCATGTAATTGCAGCGCCTGCATCACGCATGAATTCAATGCCTGTCTTCCAGTTTTCCTTTGCCCTTGAGCAAACTGCATCCCTTACAATGTGGACATTAAAGCCTTCCCTTAAAAGACCGATGCATGTCTGAAGCACACATATGTGGGTCTCCATTCCGGTCAGGATAATGCTCATTTTATCCAACTTCTTTATTTCGTTTAAGAAATTAGGCTCCTCGCAGCAGCTAAAGGTCAATTTTTCGATGGGCTGATATACCGGCAGCTGCTCCTTTATTTCAACCAATGTCCGGCCGAGGCCTTTGGGATACTGTTCTGTCACAACTATCGGGATATTAAGCATCTTTGAGAGTTCGATAAGGTGAAGGCAGTTCTTAATAACCTCATTCTTAACCTTCATTGCCGCAGCTAGCCTATCCTGAATATCGATAATCACTAGGGCGGCGTTAGTTTTGTCTAAAAAGAACTTACCCATAATAATAAAACCCCCCAGCCAAGTAAATTTAGTCCATTATAACATCTGAAAGCAGGAATGATATAGGCCTTGTCGTATAGTTATCCCTGCTATGTACAAGGTCGGGGGGCGAGTGCTTGACACTCCGGAAAAAGACCCTGATGATTACGGGGGCGATGCTCCTTGGCCTGCTGGTCGTGTTGTATACAGCCGCCCACTTGATCCTCCTGAGTAGTTTCCTGGACCTGGAAAGGGCCAGGACACACGACTACACCGAGCAAGTGCTGAGTCTCGTCACGGCCCAACTGGACGAACTCAGCAGCGGGGTCGGCGACTGGGCCGCGTGGGACGAGACCTACGCCTTCATCGTGACCGGCGATCCCGAGTATGTGCGCCGGAACATCCCCGATGCCACTTTTGAGGAGCTCAGGCTGAACCTGATGCTTTTTGCCGATGCTTCCGGCCGGGTGGTCTTCGGCCGGGCCTTTGACCTGCGGCGCGGACAGGAAATGCCGGTACCCGGAAGTCTTACGCCCCACCTTGAGAGCGGCAGTCCCCTGCTGGGCCATTCCGACCCGGAGAGCAGCGTCACCGGGGTGGTCCTTCTGCCGGAAGGGCCGTTGTTGGTGGCTTCGCGCCCCATCCTGACCAATGAAAGGCAGGGCCCGGTCCGGGGGTCGCTGGTCTGGGGCCGGTTTTTGGACGATCAGGAAGTTGCGCGTTTGTCCGAAGTGACGCACCTGGATCTCTCTGTGCGCCGCGTGGATGACCCGGAACCACCCGCTGACTTTGAGGCGGCGCGCGCCCTTTTGTCCCACGAGGTACCCATCGTCACCCGGCCGGTGAGCAGTGAATCCGTTGCGGGATACGCGCTGCTGGAGGACATCTACGGCGACCCCGCGCTCATCTTGAAAGTGGACCGTCCGCGGTTGATCTACAAACAGGGCCTGGCTACCATCAACTTCTTTGCCTGGTCTCTCGTGGCAGGCGGCCTGGTAATCGTCGTGGGCACAATGTTGCTCCTGAAGAGCCTGATTCTGTCCCGGTTGGAGCACTTAAACGACAGGGTTGAAGAGATCGGCAGAAGCGGCGACCTTTCGGCGCGCGTTGCGATTCCCGGAGATGACGAACTGTCGAACCTGGCCGGGGCCATCAACCGGATGCTGACGACCTTGGAGCAGTCCGGCCGCAAACTGCAAGAGAGCGAAGAGCTTTACCGCAGTCTGGCGGAAAGGCTCCAAACCGCACACCAGCAATTGCAGGACATCATCGAGTTTTTGCCGGACGCCACCTTTGTCGTCGACCGGGATAAGCGGGTGATTGCCTGGAACCTGGCCAC
Source organism: Candidatus Desulforudis audaxviator MP104C (assembly GCF_000018425.1). GTDB lineage: Bacteria > Bacillota > Desulfotomaculia > Desulfotomaculales > Desulforudaceae > Desulforudis > Desulforudis audaxviator. The sequence continues at coordinate 458,876 of NC_010424.1, forward strand.
CGAAAGAATGACGGGGGTTTCAAAGGCCGAGATTCTCGGCAAGGGTGACTATGCCTACGCCGTACCCTTCTACGGGCGGCCGCGACCCATGCTGGTCGATCTCGTGGTAGGGGGGGACCCGGGGGTTGAGTGGCAGTACCAGGGATTCGAGATCAAAGGCAACACCTACTACGCCGAGGGTTTCGTTCCTTCCGTCTACGAGGGGCGGGGCGCTTTCGTCTGGGAGAAGGCCTCGCCGCTTTTTGACAGTCAGGGGAATATGGCGGGGGCGGTCGAAACCATTCGCGATGTGAGCGAGCGCAAGGAGGCAGAGGAACGGCTCAGATACCTGAGCCTGCATGATCCGCTCACCGGGATCTACAACCGGGCCTACTTCGAGGAGGAAATGCGGCGCCTGGCGGGCGGACGCTTCGCACCGGTGAGCCTCATCGTGTGTGACGTGGATGGACTCAAGCTGGTCAACGACAGTCTGGGACACGAAACCGGAGATGCGCTGCTCAGGGCGGCCGCCGGGGTTCTGCAGCAGGCTTTCCGCGAAAGTGACGTGGTGGCCCGGGTGGGGGGAGACGAGTTCGCCGTAGTGCTGCCGGAGAGCGACAAAACGGTGGTCCAGGGTGCCTGTCAACGAATCCGGGAGGCCGTGGAGCGCCACAACCTGCTCCATCCGGAACTTCCTTTGAGTCTGTCCGTTGGTTTCGCGGTCACCAACGAAGACACCGGCAGCCTGAACGATTTGTTCCGGGAAGCCGACAACAACATGTACCGGGAAAAGCTGCACCGCAGCCAGAGTTCGCGCAGCGCGATCGTCCAGGCCTTGATGCAGACCCTGAAAGCCAGGGACTACATCACCGAGGGGCACGGAGACCGCTTGCAGGACCTGGTCCTGCGCATGGCCGAGGCTCTTGGCCTGCCTGAGCGCACGGTCGGCAACCTGCGCCTGCTGGCCCAGTTTCACGACATCGGCAAGGTGGGCATTCCCGACCGCATCCTGTTCAAGAAGGGGCCCCTCACCCCGGCGGAAAGGTCCGAAATGCAGCGGCACTGTGAGATCGGCCACCGCATCGCCCATTCCGTCCCGGACCTGGTGCACATCGCCGATCTGATTCTCAAACACCACGAGGCATGGGACGGGGAGGGCTACCCCCTGGGGCTCAAAGGTGAGGAGATCCCCCTGGAGTGCCGCATTCTGGCCATTGCCGACGCCTACGACTCCATGACCAACGACCGCCCCTACCGGAAGGCGCTGTCACACGCGGAAGCGATTGCCGAGCTGGAACGGTGTGCCGGCACGCAGTTCGACCCCGAACTGGTGCGGCTGTTCGTGGAAATCCTGCAGTCTTCAGCGGCAAGTACGGCGTAAAGGACATACTTTCTAGTGATTGCCGATCTTGAAGATGCACGGCCGGGTGATTTCATGCATTCGGTAGGGGAAACAACATCGGGCATACGGTGATGTTCATCGAATGGCTCGTTCCTTGATGGCGCCGGTTTGAACCGGAACCCTTGCCCAAGGTTTGTAAAGCCGCGGAATCTCGGCCGCAAGGGCGGGTGGTCGACCGGATTTGGGTAGGGATTACCGACGAACGCTTTTCCCAGAGGTGGAAAACAGTGAAGCGGGCCTGGCTCCGTTTTTACGCCGAGTTGAACGAGCTTTTGCCGGCGGAAAAGCGGTGGAAAACCGGTTTCCCCGTGTCCTTTTGGGTACAGCCGACCGTCAAGGATCTGGTGGAATCCCAGGGTGTTCCCCACACCGAGGTGGCGCTGGTGCTGGTCAACGGGGAGCCGGCGGACTTATCCCGGCCGGTCGGGGACGGCGACCGGGTCAGCGTGTACCCGGTCTTCAGAACGATCGACGTCGGCCCCCTGAGCGGACCGAATGCCGGTTTCCCGTTTCCGCCGCGTTTCGTACTGGATACCCACCTGGGGCGGCTGGCGGCTTACCTGCGCCTGGCCGGGTTCGACACCTTGTACAGCAACCGCTTTGAGGACGTGGAACTGGCCGAGATCGCGGCGCGGGAGAAACGTGTCGTTCTTACGCGCGACCGGGGGCTCTTGAAGCGGAACAGGGTGACCCGGGGCTACCTGGTGCGGGCGAGTGATCCAGCCAGCCAGTTAGCCGAGGTGCTGGCGCGTTTCGATCTTGGCGGGGCCATGGTTCCCTTCAGCCGTTGCCTGCCCTGTAACGGCGTTCTGGAGCGGATGCCCCGGGAGGAGGTCTTGGAGCGGGTGCCGCCTCGCGTCCGGGAAGATTTAGATGTCTTCTACCGCTGCCCCGACTGCGGCCGGGTCTACTGGGACGGCACGCACTGCGCGCGCATGCGCGATCTTCTCCGGAAGGCCCGGCATTCGGCCGCCGGGTCCAGGGAAAGTCCGTCTGTTGAAGGCCGCTTGCCGTAGGGTTTCGTATTGTTCTTCGTCAATATTCCACTTCGCAATTCTTCCAATCCGCTTTCCTGTATGGATTTCCATGCAGCAAAATCAACCTGCTCACCCTCGGCCTGTTCACCCTGGTCATTAACGCCTGGATGGTGCTGCTGGCCGCCAAATTGATTGCCGGACTGACCGTGCCCGGGTTCTGGCCGGCCCTGGTCACCGCCCTGGTGGTGACGCTGGTCAACCTGGCCTTGAACCACTGGCTCCGGCACCGCCACTATATCCGGGTGGTCTGATCGCCATTGTTCGGCATCGACAGTATTAGACATATTCTCCAAAGGGTATCCGTGCCAGGGGCACGAATTGACTATGAGTTTCCGGAACACCTGGCCAAAATGGACCGCTGGCTGGATGATAAACGCTTTTTCACACCGTTCCAGGACAAATACCACCAATTTTGGGGGCGGCCTTCCGTGCCGGCGGAAACTTACTTGCGTATGAGGGCGCTCCAGCAACAGTACGGACTCAGCGACCGGGAACTCTGTGATCAGGTAGGGGATCGGCTCAGTTGGCGCCGGTTTTGCCGGATTCCCTTGAACAAACCGGTACCCCACCCCAGCACTCTGTCAAAGATCCGGCAGCGGCTGGACACCAACGGGAGCGACCATATGGCCGAGCTGAACGAGCACTTGGTTCGCAAAGCGGCGGAAGAAAAGATCATAAAGAGCCGTAACAAAGTGCGGGTGGACACTACCGTGGTCGAGGCCAACATCCACCATCCCACCGACTCCGGCTTGATTGCGGACACGGTACGGGTGGTGACACGCTTGGCGAAAAAGATCCAAGCCGTTGCTGGTGACACCGGTACGGCCATCCGGGATCGCACGCGCAGCATCAAGAAACGAGTCCTTGAAGCACGCGGGTTGGCCGAGTGCATAGAAAAGGTCTTGCGGCTTGGGGATATTAATTTGATTGGCAATGAAGCCGAATCAAAACGGTGGCTGGATAAGTACATTTTGCCTCCGGATTATGCCATAAACTAGGGAATGGGTTGCCGGTGGATCGCGGTGGGGTAGCCCTGGGGGTCGTGTTACCGCGGGTGCAGGACAAAACCGCGGACGACGTACTGTTTCCAGTCGCTGAAGGCCCAGATCCAGTCCACGGCGTGGACCGGGGTAAAAAGGCCCGCCAGGTTTTCCGGCACCGCCCCGACGTTCTTGAGGTGGCTGTGGCCACGCAGCAGTTCGTCGACCGCAGCCGGATCAATCGCTTCCGAATCCAACGCCAGAGGGGCCACGCGGCCGGCCAATCCCAGCCGGGCCGCGTTCCACTCCAGGATGTCCGTGGCGAAAGCGACGGCGCCTTCGGGCTCTACGCTCCGGTGCATATGTTCGCCGAGCCGGTTGGACAGGGCCCGGGAGATGTCGGCAGCGTGAGCGTGTATCCGGTCCCAGAGGGGGGAGTCAGCCGCAACGGCCCGGATGAAGGGCACGAACAGCTGGGTGGCGACGCAGACGGAGACCACCAGGTCGTAGCCGTGGTCGAGTTCGGGCGGCGGCAGCGACCGGATCTTTTTCCGTAATTTCCCGAGGTATTGCACCAGTTCCGGCCAGCGGCCGCGCCGGGCGAGGCGGGCGATCGCCTCCGCGGTGCCCGAGGCATGCAGCCCGGTCAGGTCGCCCGCCAGCAGGCGCAAACCGGCCCTTTGCCGGGGTGACAGCCTGGCGGCGGCCGCCGCCAGCGCCGATTCGTCGAGGTCGAAAAGCGTCACCTCGGTGAAAGCGTCGGCCAGGTGGTCCAACGGGATGTCGTTGCAGTTGCCCGCCCCCAGGACCAGGCACCTCTCCCACCGAATTCCGCCGGCGGCTTGATCCACGAGTCGTTTTACGAGGTCCCGGTGCCGGGCCCACCGGCCGTGAAAGGGCCGGGAAGCTTCGTTGCCCAGGCACAGCAAGAACCGGTATGCATCCCAGTCGGCAATTTCTTTGCCGCAGCATTGCAGGAATGTGCCCCCGGCAATGCAGGAACACTGGTGGGACAACGCCTTCGTTCACCCTTTCCCCGGAAAGCTTTCATCCGCCCGAATTGTAACACGCCTCCCACGCCAAGGTCGAACTGCGCGGCCCCAATCTCCCCAGTGACTTTCAGCACCAACCACGGATGGATCCTCACATTTTCGTTCTAAGGTACAGGTACGACCCGACGATTCCAACTACGGCGGCCGCCAGTTCCATTATGGTCCGTATGGTCCGTGTTGAAACCGTTCCGTCCTGTACCAGTTCCTTGGTCCAGAACCAGAACACTACGGCCAGCACGGCGTAGAACCCGGTGGAAACGGCCTGGTGGGTCATTGCCTGGAGTCTTTCGTCCAGATCTTTGCTTCTTCTTTTGATCCGCCGTTCCCAGCGCCCGGCCCGGCGGCCGGGCGCACCTTGTCCGGCGCGCGGCGGCATTCCAGAGGGAGCCCCGCTCCATGGCGCTCAGGCGGCGGTTACGAGACACACACGCGCGGTGGCGTTGAAGCCGGCCGCCCCCGTGCGCTGACGCGCTTGAGGTACGGGTGGGTACCGGAGGCTACAGGGCGACCCCCAACAGTCCGAGCACGTTCTGGATCCGGTTGCAGACCGTGGCCCGGTCGGAACCAGCAAAAAGCAAGCCCACCGCCTGGTTTTGCCCATTCAGGACGAGGGAACCGCTGTCTCCGGGGCTGCTCATCGGGCCGGTCAGGAATTGGTCCGTAAAGACGGCGGAGCGTCCACCGGAAAAGCCCACGATCATCCTGACTGCCACGTGTGTGACCTGCCCGTGTGTGAGTCCGGTGGTGCGCCCGCTCTTCTTAACGGCCATTCCCGGTTTGGCTTCGACCACGCCCTGCACGGCGCCGATTTCCAGAATTTCCGGCTGCACCTCCGCCGGGTCCAGCGGGGCGGCCAGGGCGGCGTCCACCAGGTTCTCCCCCGATGGCTGCTTAAAGACCTTGACGAAATAGTCCGGCCAGAAGAGGCCGACCAGGCGGTTCAAAACGTTTTCAAACCGGCGCGCCGTGGGACAACTGGGTTCCTGGCTTTGGCTTGCGAAACGGATCGGAATGAATTTAACGAGTCGTCCGATGGTGTCCGTTTCAGGGTTGCCCTTGTCGTGAACGCCCGGCTGGACGATCGGGTCCCCGACGGCGCACCGGCCGTCGGTGCCGTCGGACTCGTTGGCGAGCACGTGGTTGTTGGACAGGATCAACAACCTGCCGGTGGACGGCTCGGAGACAAGGGTCCCAAGGGTCCCCGCCGTGACCCGGATATGCCCGATGCTTACCCCCGGCGGTACGGGTCTCCACCTTTCGGTGCGCCCGGCGTGAATCTGAATCTGACCGACTTCAACCACGTCGGTGGGCACATCATCCAGCTTTTTGGGAACCAAGGCGGCCGCTGGCACCGCCTCCGGCGGCAGCTTCGCGCTGACAAAGACCGCCAGGCACCGTTCCGAAGTGGTTTCTTGGCCCGTGACTTTGTATCCCAGTCCTACCCCGACGACATTCGGAAGGGACATGAGTCGGGGGTGGTAACGCTCAAGCAGTCGACGGTGGTCTTTCATTTCCCCCCACACCTTTCCGGAATGGAAATATCGCCCTAATTGGTTGTGGCTACAATGTATGTGGGAGAGGCGCTGTTGGTGAGGCCGAAAGGTTCCCCTTCCGGTTATACCTTCCAGGATTCAGCAAGCAAGCTCCACCTGTGACTGATAGTTACAGATACCCGCCCCTTGTGCACGCAGGGGGCATCTAGTTCTTATGGACAAGGATTTCCCGGCCTTGGGCCATTTCCGGCGATGGTATATTGTGTGAGTAGGAGTGGGCAGCGGCCGGCTGAGCGGCCAAAAGTACGCAAATATCAGTCCGTTATAGGGTAGGGAGGTGATTTCCATGGTGGTGGATGCGATTCCGGTAACCAGCGTGATCGTGGCCCGGTTCGCCGTGGGCTTGGACGGCGAGGGAAACCCGGTGTTCCGCACCCGGCGCTGGTCCAACGTCAAGCCCGAGGCCGCTGATCAGGCCGTGTACGACGCGGCGCTGGCTCTGGCCGGCCTGCAGGTGCACTCGCTGAACGCGGTGCAGCGCTAGGTGACCAGCGAACTGGTCGAAGCCTAAAGCCTCGGGGTATCCGGGGGTACCCGCACTGAAAGGGGACAGTCCCCTTCGGGCCTTAGGGGGACTGTCCCCCCAGGGTACCCGCTTTAGCGGGTCAGCGGGTCGGCCGGCCCCGATCTCCATATGTGGAGTCGGCCGGCGTCGCTCCGGAGGTTGCTGTGGATGCGGTGGTTGCGGAAAAGGAAATCAAGCTGCGAATTTGGATAACGACCCGGGCATCAAGCCGGAGGTTGTCCGCCGGATTCTGGACTTCAACGTCAGGGTATCGGATAAGGCCGTCTACCGGAGCCCGACCCGCGGGGCGCAGGGCAACGGCCTGAAAACTGTGCTGGGCATTCCTTACGCGTTGGGGAGCAACGCTCCGGTACTGATTGAGGGTCAGGGAATCCGGCACGTCATACGGGCTTGGGCGGATCCGGCGGGCAACGTCCGGGTGGATCACCGCGAGGAACAGAGCGATGTGGCCCGGGGGACACGGTTTACGGTCCGCGTGTCGGCGGAAGACCAGAACTTTTCGGTGGTGTATTGGGCGGAGGCGTTCGCAGTGTTCAACCCGCACGCTTTGGAAAAAAATCGGGGTTTTTGAAAATCGCGAAGTTGAGAGTAAGACATCAGGGGGCAGCAGTTTCGGGGATGCCGGTGTCCGGAGCCAGGGCCGAGGCCGGAGGAGGACGATATGCTGGGTCAGGAGGCAGGCGCGCCGCGCCGCAGAGGGCGTTGCCACCGGCGGATCTGGAGGCCCGATATCGGATGTTGGTATTTCTGCTTCACCTGTGCCGGGATGCGGCGGAGTTACAAGTGGAAACCGCCCGTGATAGGGGTGATGTGGATGTTGACAGTAGCGATAAGTTAAAGATCATCGTGGAAAATGTCCCGGCGTATACAGCAACGGCTCATGCGTCTAGTCAGCACAGGGACTTGTGGAACCGGCCCTGAAGGGCGTGCTCCGCCGGATCGGGATTGAACCCCCAAGCTGCACGACGTGGGTGGCCTCCTGCTCGAATTCCGGGACCGTCTGCCGCCGGAAGTGGCCGCCGAAGCGGCCATTTTAGCCCGGATCTCCAAGTGGCTCCGCAAGGAGCGAGAGTTCTCCTTCTACGGAGACATTGATTTCATTCCCACCGAGGAGTACACCGAATCCGACGCCGCAAGGGCCATTCGGGACGCCAACTTCGCGGTGGAAACGGCGCGCAAGGTGATCCCCGCCCGGGACCAGTAGCTGAGGATAAGGTCTCTGAACCTCCCCATGGCTAAAGCCGGCTAAAGCCGGGGGCTTGCGGCGGAAAGGTTTTTCGTCAGTGGGATTCCCCGTCCCAACTTAATCCGTTCAGGTCCAGTTTGCCGTCCTGCAGCAGGCGGGCCTTGAACAGCCTCATCGGTTGGGGCAGGCGGTAGCTTCGTGGGCCAACCTGCACCACCACGTCCGCGTGTGCTCGGGCGATGCTTATTTTCCGGTTTTCAGGTACCGTGATCCGGGTGGTTACCCCCAAGAGCGACCCGGCTTCTTTGACGTAGACGTTTCCCTTCGCGAGAACGAACCCCCCGCGCAGCACTCCATTGATATAAGCCATTTGCGATGTTCGGGAGAAAAGATAAATAGGCTGTTTTAGAGTTGCGGAAAAAACATTTTACCCCGGTCCAATCCGGATTTTATGCGGTTTGCAGGGATGGGTAACGGGCGGATCGGCAAAATTGACCCCAAGGGAGAAAAGCGGAGAAAAAGCGAAGGAGAATGAGAAATAAGAAGGGAAAACCCCCTTTTGTGGAGAATCCTTTTTGTAACCACCAAAAAAGAACCACGAAGGAGGTTTCCCTTATGGCCATTATACCACAACAGCGGCTTTTTGGGTGGCAGGAAATCGACGAACTCGGTGACTTGGAACGTTTTTTGCTTGTAGTGAACCACCTGCCCGATGAGCAGTTGATGCAAAAGCTGGAGAGAGAGCGTGGTAAGGGACGGGATGATTACCCGGTGCGGGCGGTTTGGAACTCCATCCTGGCCGGGATCGTATTTCAGCACGTGTCTGTGGAGAGCCTGCGGCGGGAACTCTGCCGGAACGGCCAGTTGCGGGAACTTTGCGGTTTTGATCCGGCCCGGGGCGAGGATGCCGTTCCGCCTTCTTACATATACAGCCGCATCTTGGTGAAACTGATGCGGCACGCCGACGAAGTGGAAAACATATTTACGCGGCTGGTGGATGAAATAAGAGTGCTGCTACCGGATTTCGGTCGAATTTTGGCCATAGACAGCAAAGCCGTCAGCAGTCTGGCCCGGGGCAAAAAGCGGGATGAAGAAGAGAAGGTCCAAAAGCCTGACGGGCGCCGGGACACCGATGCGGACTGGGGCCGGAAAACATACCGGGGGCGTAAGAAAGGCGGCACCCTATGGGAAAAAGTCGTGTGGTGGTTTGGCTACAAACTCCACCTCGTAGTTGACGCTGTTTATGAATTGCCGGTGGGATTTGCGGTGACAAAGGCATCGGCCAGCGACGTGAAAGAGGGACATATACTCATTGATCGGGTGGCGAAAGAGCATCCGGAGATTGTGGCCCGCTGCGAGGCATTGGCGGCGGACAAAGCCTTTGACGACATCAAGCTAAACGTGAAACTCTGGGACGAATACCGGATCAAGCCCGTGATTGACATCCGCAACACGTGGCGGGACGGCGAGGAGACGTGGCTTGTAACCGGTAAGGAGAACATCGTTTACGATTACCGTGGAACGGTTTATTGTTGCTGCCCCGAGACAAACAAACATCGCGAGATGGCCTTCGGGGGATTTGAGAAAGACCGGGAAACCTTGAAATACCGCTGTCCGGCCCGGCACTACGGAGTAGAGTGCCGGGGCATGGAACAATGTGCCGCAACCGGTGGGATACGTATTCCCCTGGTGGAAGACCGGCGGATCTTCACCCCGCTGGCGCGGTCCAGCTACAAGTGGAAAACACTCTACAAAAAGCGTACGGCGGTAGAAAGGGTAAATGCCCGCCTGGACGAGGCCTACGGATTTGAAAAGCATTTCATTCGGGGCTTGAAGAAGATGAAGCTGCGTTGCGGGTTGGCCCTGATGGTGATGCTGGCGATGGCCGTGGGCCGACTGCGACAAAAACAAGGAATAGACTTAAGGAGCCTGGTGAAGGCGGCCTGACGGGGCTCAACCGGAAAACAGATTACCTGCCAAGAGACGCCCAGAGTGGCGCTGGGGTAAGTTTGCCCTTTGGCAGAGCGGCATAGTCTATATACTCCATTTACCCCAATATTAGGTTGCTAACTGTGTTTTGTGGCTTGGGGAACAGCCGGTGCCGGGTGTGGGCGTTGCCTTGTCGGGACCAAAAATGCTTACAACGCAAAACGCTGATTGATATCTACGTCCCCCCGGCGATGACGGTACAGTGGTATATTCCTTTCCCGAAGATGAACACCCGTCCTGTCGCTTCAATCCGACTGTTCACCGCATAGGGCAGACTGGCGTCGGCACAGGAAGTGGTCTCGTTTTCGAGACAACTGCAAATAAAACTGCTCTTGTGGTACAACTCCTCCAGATCCTGGATATCTCCAAACTGAACCACGCCGGTAAAGTTCCTTTCAAGCAGGTTAACAAGATCCTTCAATTCGTCGGGCATGGCCGGCACAGTTTTGCGAATCCTAGTGCAAAGATCGTAAACCTGGGCGCGCAACCGTGGAAATCTCACTTCGATGAGATTGAGTACCAGCAAGTTAAAGGTGACGTTCACTTCCTGAAAAACCGGCGATTTCATCAGCTCGCGGGCTAGGTGGATAAGCAGTTCCAAGCTCTGTGTAATCTGCTCCAGTTGGGGCCGGATTGTTTGGAGCGAGCAGCATAACGAACACCCGGCCTGCAGGTTGCTGGCAAAAACATTGCCTCCGACTTGGAGGTGACCGACCGCTGCAATCTTCGCTTGGTTGACTGTGCCGGCAACCAGCACGTTTTCGGCGGCCTCTACAGTCATCCCCTCGCCTACGTTCCCTTTGATGTGCACGTTGCCCCGAAATCGGATGTTCTGATCCTGGGGAGTCAGGTCACCCTCATGGACAAAAACCGGCTGAACACTGAAGACAACCCTGTTCCGGCTGACCCTGGCCGTCGGCAGCCCGCTGGTGGTCGCCACCACCCGCAGTCCCTCGTCAAGTAACCGGGTTCCGGGACCGGCTATGAGTTCGATGCTTTCCTGCTTGGGGGGAAGGATCACATCGCCCCGTACCGTGTTCCCAGGTTCCCCCGGTGTACCCCGCCTCAGCACGGCCAGACAGTCACCCGCTTCAACCGACTGCAGTTGCCTGATTTCCCGAAAATCAAACGGCTCTCCCCGATCACCATCCTTTTCTACAAAGGGGCTCAAAGCGAAAAAATACTCCACCCGATCCGGTTCACCCGGCCGGGGAGGCCTACCCCGGGCCACCAGATAGCTACCCTCGACCGGCTGATCGAATATCTCCTTGAGATACGGATAGTTGATTCCAAATCTCACACCTTTGCGGTTGATTAAGTCCAGCGCCATTTCTTTTGTCGGCGGGATCACCTCGCGAATCCGGGCTTCGGCCTCCAGCATCAGGTTGAATTGGGGACCCTGGTCTGCGGGCACGTACTCCAAGACCCGACCGCACTTGATGGTCAAATGAGCTTCCAACCCGTCCGGACTGATCTCCAACTGCAGTTCCGGTTCCAAATGTTCCACGACGGGTTCCACTACGATTTGGTCGGCCTCTGCCAACAGGGCCATCCCCGTAACCGGTTGGCCGTTTATCAATAACTGCAGCTTGTTTGTGGCCCCGATCCGGGCCCGGCGCCCATCCCCAACCGGGTTCCGAACCTGTACCCGACCTCCTTCGATCCACACCAGTCCGTGGTTACCTCCGTCGGTCAGCGGAGAATCCTCTGCCGGGGCCGTACCGCCCGGAGTGTGGGTGGTCTGCACGGGTGATCGATTTCGACCGGCTTCCGGTTTAGAGGAAGGGCCGGCGACCGTTTCCGGTCCTTCAGGCCGGACCTTCACTCCAGGTTCGGCTTTGGTATGAAACAAGCTTTTTAGGAATGCCTTCAGTTTCTTTTCCGTGTCTTGACCGGACACTCAAACCACCCCCTCCAAAAAACAAGAAGACTACCGCCAAGGTAGTCCACAATCCCAGTGGCGGCCCGGCGGTCCTGGCTTTCGCCTGAAAGCTTTAGACCCGTAGCTTTGCGTCCCTGGCTTTCGCCAGGTTTGCCCTTTCTAGGAAAACTCGCAATTCCATATCTAGTTAATCAAAAACATATCTTTTGTGATGATACTTGTCAACAGGACGAAAATGGCCCCCTGGGCAACCGCCTGCCAGCGCGCCCAGAGGACTCTTGAGGTGTCGAAAGGTGTGGAAAATATTAAGGAATCCCTGATACGGCGCATACTGTCTCCGTGAATGGAGTAGAGATTGGAAATGAGTAAGGGTTTGGTGGTGCTTTGGGGCGGGGTTCTGGTAAGCTTGATGCTACTGGCGCTGCTAGCGTTCTTCAGCCTTTTCCCCCCGGAAATATCGTCTAAAACACTTTCCTATTTTGAGCGGGCTCAGGTGGAACAAGGGCGCGTCTACGCCCAGGCGCGTTACCTTTCGTTTGCGGCGGGCCAGGCGCTAACGCTCCTGGTGCTGGCGGCGGCGGTTTTCCTCTTTCACCGGGGCTGGGTGCCAGCAGCCGGTGGCCAACCCGTATGTCCAGGTGGCCGCGTACGTTTTTGAAGGTGGCCGCGGGATTGACCTGGACCTTGGAATCGCCGGCATCGTGGACGTCGAGACCACCGGATTGCCGCCGGGACAGACGAGGTGGTGTCTGCTACCGGTCGTAGACCACACAGGTTCCGGCGATGAGGTCGTGCAGGCCGCGCTTGTCCTTCTGGAAGGCCACCAGCACAAAGCCCAGCCCGAGAAGGAGCGCGCTGACCGTATAGCCCAGCAGGTACCTCAGCAGCGCCTTCCCGTAGCCGAATTCCCGCCGGCCGGGGTAGGTGACGATCTTGATCCCCATGATCTTCTTCCCGGGCGTCTTTCCGTCCCAGTTCACCCAGAAGGCAGTGGTGACGGCGACCCAGAGTACCAGATTTACGAAGTCGGCCCGGCCGGAGGCCTCCCCGCCGGTGTACCACTCCCAGCCGAACAGGGCGGAGACGAAGATGGTGATGGGAATACCCAATATAAAGCCATCCAGAATCGTGGCTGCCACCCGGACCCAGAAACCGGCGTATTGTACCGACGGCTCCCGGTCGGTGTCGAGCTGGTCCTGATCGTACATACCTTTAAACCCTCCCGGTGATCACAATACTACCACAATGTATGCGGCCGCCCGCGGTCTAGACCAGCCTGTGTCCAGCGTTTTGCGTTGTAAGCATTTTTGGTCCCGACAAGGCAACGCCCACACCCGGCACCGGCTGTTCCCCAAGCCACAAAACACAGTTAGCAACCTAATATTGGGGTAAATGGAGTATATAGACTATGCCGCTCTGCCAAAGGGCAAACTTACCCCAGCGCCACTCTGGGCGTCTCTTGGCAGGTAATCTGTTTTCCGGTTGAGCCCCGTCAGGCCGCCTTCACCAGGCTCCTTAAGTCTATTCCTTGTTTTTGTCGCAGTCGGCCCACGGCCATCGCCAGCATCACCATCAGGGCCAACCCGCAACGTAGCTTCATCTTCTTCAAGCCCCGAATGAAATGCTTTTCAAATCCGTAGGCCTCGTCCAGGCGGGCATTTACCCTTTCTACCGCCGTACGCTTTTTGTAGAGTGTTTTCCACTTGTAGCTGGACCGCGCCAGCGGGGTGAAGATCCGCCGGTCTTCCACCAGGGGAATACGTATCCCACCGGTTGCGGCACATTGTTCCATGCCCCGGCACTCTACTCCGTAGTGCCGGGCCGGACAGCGGTATTTCAAGGTTTCCCGGTCTTTCTCAAATCCCCCGAAGGCCATCTCGCGATGTTTGTTTGTCTCGGGGCAGCAACAATAAACCGTTCCACGGTAATCGTAAACGATGTTCTCCTTACCGGTTACAAGCCACGTCTCCTCGCCGTCCCGCCACGTGTTGCGGATGTCAATCACGGGCTTGATCCGGTATTCGTCCCAGAGTTTCACGTTTAGCTTGATGTCGTCAAAGGCTTTGTCCGCCGCCAATGCCTCGCAGCGGGCCACAATCTCCGGATGCTCTTTCGCCACCCGATCAATGAGTATATGTCCCTCTTTCACGTCGCTGGCCGATGCCTTTGTCACCGCAAATCCCACCGGCAGTTCATAAACAGCGTCAACTACAAGGTGGAGTTTGTAGCCAAACCACCACACGACTTTTTCCCATAGGGTGCCGCCTTTCTTACGCCCCCGGTATGTTTTCCGGCCCCAGTCCGCATCGGTGTCCCGGCGCCCGTCAGGCTTTTGGACCTTCTCTTCTTCATCCCGCTTTTTGCCCCGGGCCAGACTGCTGACGGCTTTGCTGTCTATGGCCAAAATTCGACCGAAATCCGGTAGCAGCACTCTTATTTCATCCACCAGCCGCGTAAATATGTTTTCCACTTCGTCGGCGTGCCGCATCAGTTTCACCAAGATGCGGCTGTATATGTAAGAAGGCGGAACGGCATCCTCGCCCCGGGCCGGATCAAAACCGCAAAGTTCCCGCAACTGGCCGTTCCGGCAGAGTTCCCGCCGCAGGCTCTCCACAGACACGTGCTGAAATACGATCCCGGCCAGGATGGAGTTCCAAACCGCCCGCACCGGGTAATCATCCCGTCCCTTACCACGCTCTCTCTCCAGCTTTTGCATCAACTGCTCATCGGGCAGGTGGTTCACTACAAGCAAAAAACGTTCCAAGTCACCGAGTTCGTCGATTTCCTGCCACCCAAAAAGCCGCTGTTGTGGTATAATGGCCATAAGGGAAACCTCCTTCGTGGTTCTTTTTTGGTGGTTACAAAAAGGATTCTCCACAAAAGGGGGTTTTCCCTTCTTATTTCTCATTCTCCTTCGCTTTTTCTCCGCTTTTCTCCCTTGGGGTCAATTTTGCCGATCCGCCCGTTACCCATCCCTGCAAACCGCATAAAATCCGGATTGGACCGGGGTAAAATGTTTTTTCCGCAACTCTAAAACAGCCTATTTATCTTTTCTCCCGAACATCGCAAATGGCTTGTGTCATTCCGGTTTCACCGGCCGCCGCCCGTCTCTTCCGCCCGCAGTTCATCCCGGAGGCGCATCAGCAAAACTCCGAGCCGGTTTTTCCCGGTGCCTTGTTTGCCGATTCCCCAGTGGTAGTCGTCGGGGGAATCGTGCACCAACTCCTCGTTACCGGTGGCGAGCAGTTTTTCACGCAGTTCGGGATGCTGAGTGAATTTCGCCCGGAGCGCCCTCAGCATCACGTCTTCCTGAACCGCGTCCCAATCGGCCCTCAGGGGCAGGTCTCGCCGTCCGCCTTCAATGGCGGCCATTTTGGCGGTGGCCTGGCAGCGCACGTGCTCGCGAAGGGGGATGGTTTTTCCGCTGCTGTAAGTGATTTCGGCGGTCTCGTCAAACTTGTTGGCTTGATAATAGTGCTCCACGGTCGGCCAAAAACGGCCGTCCAGCTCAAAGCCGTAGGCGGAAACGGTATTCATGAAGCCGTAGGGTTCAAGCGTCTTCCAAAACCTGATCACCGGCAGGCCTCCCTATCCCTCTGAACTTCGGGGATCACGGACTCGTTGGCAGTAGTATTCGACGTGATCCAGGGTTTTCCTCCCTCTTTGGTGCCGGCTGACCTTACGGCCGGGGGCTGGCCGACTTTGCCGGGGTTAACCAAACCGTATTTTACCAGTGACATAATCTTAGCGGACAGGCTTGAAGTTGACAAGTACTCCCGCCAGCGGCCTGCGCCTTCCGGGGCGGTTCCACAGAGGTACATCCGTAAGCCTCAGGGGATGATGTCCACCGTGGTGCCGACCGTTACCAGCTCAAAAAGCTCCACGATGTCTTCGTTTCTCAAGCGTACGCAGCCTCCCGACGCGTGGGTGCCGATCGAGTCCGGCTCGTTGGTCCCGTGAATGCCGTACTTGATGCCGCCCGGTGCCCGCGGGTCGTTTTCTCTCCGCCGGTCTTTTTCGCAGGGGACCGCCAGTCCCAGCCAGCGGAGCCCGAACCGCGGGTCGGAATCATTGTCTCCGGGGAGGGAAACCTTGTTCACAACGGTGAATGTCCCTTCGGGAGTGTATTCCGGCCGTTTGCCGGTGGCCACCGAGTAGATGACGGCCAACTCGCCTCCCTGGTAAAAGTAAAGCCGGTTGGCGCTCTTGTTGATGATGATGCGGTCCCCGCCGCTTTTCGGGCGCGGGTAGACGGCCAGCAGCCGGGCATCCGGTTTGGTGCGGACCAGGTACACCTCGCCGCCGGTGACGACTTTTAGTCCGTCCACCACCGCCCAACCCAGCAGGGGCAGCTCCTGCGCGGTCTTGTGGTGCAGCCTTTGCACGGTCTGGATTTTACCCGCGCTCACCGGCAGGCGGAACTCAGTCCGCGCAGCCTGATTCCGCACCGTAACGCCGCCGGAGCCGGCGAACACCAAGTTTTCCCCGTCGCGGTAAACGATCTCTGCCCTGGGGAGGGGACGTTTGTCCGGCGGGAAATGATAATTCCACGGCTTGAACTGGCCGGCGGCAACTAAGAGGATGGCCAGCCCGGCCAGCAGTCCGGCCAGGACGTACAATGCTCTTTTCATCGACTCACCCCCGAGTATTTTGGCAGCCGCGGGGGCTTCTTACTAAGGCAAAGAGAGGAAAAAACGCGCAATGTGCGAAGATAGACAAAAGAGCACGAATCTTCCAAGATGCCCGCGAGGCGATAACGAGCGCTACGGAAGGGGGAATAGAGGATGGACGGAATGACCTTCTTTGAACAGCTGAACGCAAGCGTGCAGACGTATCTCTTGGACGTTGCCTTCTGGCTGCGGGCGGCCGAAGTCACGGCCCGGGTGCTGGTCATTATCGTCGCCGCCCACCTGATCGTCCGGTTGGCGCGCAAGGCCATCCAGAAGCTGCTCAAGCAGCGGGACAAGGGCTTGGTCAAGGTGGATGAGAGGCGGCTTGGCACGGTCAGCGCGTTGCTTGGCAACGTCGTCGGCTACGTCGTGTACTTCGTGATGGTACTGATGATCCTCGCGCAGTTGGGCTTCAACCTGGGTCCGGTCCTGGCCGGCGCCGGCATTATCGGGCTGGCGGTGGGCTTCGGGGCGCAGAATCTCGTGCGGGACGTGATCAGCGGACTTTTCATCATCCTGGAGGACCAGTACGCCGTCGGCGACTACGTTTCGATCGGCAACTTCACCGGCACGGTGCAGGAGGTGGGCTTGAGGGTCACCAGGATCAAACAGTGGACGGGGGAAGTACACTTCATCCCGAACGGGACCATCACCCAGGTCACCAACTTTTCCAAGGAGAACAGCGCCGCGGTGGTCGATGTCGGCGTCGCCTACGGGGAAAAGATCGACGAGGTCACCCGGGTGCTGGAAGCCCTGCTGGCCCGGTTGAGGATGGAGACCGAGGACATCGTCGGCGAGGCGAAGGTCATGGGCGTACAGGCCCTTGGCGATTCGGGCGTGGTCTTGCGGGTGATGGCCGAGTGTAAGCCCATGACCCAGTTTGACGTGGCCCGCAAGCTACGAGCGATGATCAAGGCCGAGTTTGACGAGAAGAACATCGAGATCCCTTACCCGCGGATGGTGGTGTACCAGCGCGAGTAGGCCCGGCGGCAGGAAAATCGGTATTATCGGCGAAGTGTGCTTTAGTTGCAGTTAATCAACGATTATGGATGCCGTCGCACTAGCGCGGGAGAAATCGAATTTGGAAAGGGATGAGGACTTATCCACCGTTTGTCCGCCGCCACACTCCTGCTTCCGGTTCTTGTGTGCCTGATGCTTTTTCTGGCGCCGGCCGGGCCGGCCGGCGCCACAGCCTTGAGCTATGATGTCGGCGTGGTCATCAACGCCAGTCTCCTGAGCATCCCGGCCCATGATCAGCAGGCCTTCATCAAGGACGGGCGGGTGTACGTACCGCTGCGCGCGGTCGGTAAAAACCTGGGCTGTGAGGTGGAGTGGATCAGGGAAACCAGGCAGGTGGTCATCACCTCCCGGGGCCGACCCGCTGACCCGCTAAAGCGGGTGCCCCCGGGTACCCCGGCGGCGGCGCTTCCCGGCCGGACGGGTGACCGACAGCGGGTGCAGATCGTGGTGGACGGGCAGATCAAGGAGTTTTCCGCCGACTACGGCGAGCCCTTCATCACCGCTGCGGGGCGGACGGTGGTCCCCTTACGGGCGGTGGGCGAGGCGCTGGGCTGTGAGGTGGACTGGAACAGTGCCACGCGCTTGGTGACCATCCGGTCCAAACCCCAAGCCCCGCCGCCCAGCCGCGGTCCGGAGGAGTACGGGGAAACCAGGCCTTCGCCGTCGGGGTACCCGGGGGCACCCGGGGGTACCCGCTTTGGCGGGTCAGCGGGTCGGCGGGTCGGCCTGCTGCAGGAACTGGCCGAGTACCGGACCAACCTGCGCCTGCTGGATGGCACCTTCATCAACTCGGCAGAACTCGTGGACAAGGACGAAGAGAACTTCAGCCAAGCCCAACTGGACCGCTTCCGGAGCGACTTGGATGATCTCAGAAAGTACGATGCGCGGGTCAGGCTCCCGGACGGCCGCGAATGGGCCACCGCCGAACTCACGATACTTGGGCCGGCGATCGCGACCGCCGACCAGCTGCGCGCCTGGCTCGAGGCTGAAGCCCGGAAGCGCGTGAGGACTGAGCAGTGGGGGCGGGAGTTCGTCCCCTTCCCGGACCTGGTGGACCTCTACCTGCGGATCGGCGCCGAGTACGGCGTCCGCGGCGACCTGGCCCTGGCCCAGGCGGCCAAGGAAACCGGCTACTGGCAATTCGGCGGTGACGTGCAACCGGACCAGAACAACTTCTGCGGGCTCTGGGCGACGGGCACCGCCTTGACCGGCGGGGAATCCCTGAACGGGGCCGATCCGGCCCTGGTTCGCCTCGAGGCGGGCCGCCACGGGGCGACATTTGCTACCCCGCAAGCCGGGGTCGAAGCGCACATCCAGCACCTGTACGCCTACGCGACCACGGACCCCCTGCCGCCTGGCAAGGTCCTCCTGAGCCCCCGGTTTGTCTATGTGCAGCGCGGGAGCGCTCCGACCTGGCAGGGGCTGAACGCCAGGTGGGCGGTTCCCGGGACGACTTACGGCCAGAGCATCATCCACGACTTCTGGCTGAAAGCCCTCTACTACTGATCGGGGCCTTTTCCCTCAGCGCGGCTCGGCAACGGTCCGCTCCGGTGCCTGCGAGCACGGCGCCCAATGTCCATCCCCCGGGTCTTGGGCTTTAAGGTTCCGAAGTATGTGCGGCTTTCCGGGTCCGCCCGGATGGCGGAGGTATTAAACTTGGCCTGGTGTAAAAGGCCGACCGGAAGCTCCCGGGCCTGATAACCATCGTCAGCCGGTCCTATGCCGGTTTTTTCCTGTTTCCGGGCGAGTGCCAAGCCAACCCCACTTAGTTACAATAAATGGGTGTAATGTAAAACATTGCATTCAGAGGAACTTTTATTGACGGGTGGGTGTTGGTTCTGAGTTCCACGGGATGGCACACGCTGACCCCCCGGAACAGGAACACCTGTGCCAGGGTATCGCTGACCGACGGGGTACCCGCGTCAGCGGGTCGGCCGGCGCAAGATGTGAAAACAAGCCGGGGTGCCCGTGGCCTGTTATTGATCTCGGGTCTGGCGGTGGTGTTCCTGCTTGTGTGCGGCACGGCCTTTTTCGGGTTCGGGGGTACCGCCGGGCAGCCGGAACCCATGGTGATGGCGGTGGCCGAAGCGCCCGCCGACCCGCTGACCCGACCCGCTGACCCGCTAAAGCGGGTACCCCCGGGTACCCCGGGCGGGTACCCCCGGGTACCCCGGATGCCCGACCGGGTGGACCGTTCCAAGGAAGTCGACCCGGGCCCGCTCCTGGAAACCACCACCCAACAGTCAGCCCGGGCCGAGCGGTTGGAGACGGAACCGGCCGCCCGGGGCGGGGGGCGGTGGCTGGCGATGCTCGCCACGGCCTACACCCCGGATTGCGGCAACGGCGACGGCTACACCGCGACGATGACCAGGCCGCGGATCGGGGTCATCGCGGTCGATCCCCTGGTTATTCCCTACAAAACGTTGGTCTACATCGAAAAGTATGGATACTTCCGGGCCGAGGACACCGGCGCGGACATCAAGGGCAACCGGATCGACATCTACATGGAAACCAGGGCGGAAGCCCTGGAGTTCGGCCGGCGCTGGGTGGACGTCAAGGTCATCGGGAAAATAGAGGAATGAGGGGCTTTCACCGGGCCGGGCCGGTTGCCTTGAGGGCGCGCGGCGCGGTTGCCGTGCCGTTGACGTAGCGGTCCCGGAAGACTCCGGCGACCCCGAGCAGGATCAGGGCCGCGCCCCCGACGGTCCACGCGGTGATCGCCTCGTTCAGAATCAGCCGGCCCAGGATCATCGCGATGACCGGGTTCACGTAGGCGTAGGTCATGACGATGTTCGTGGGCAAACTGCGCAGGGCCCGCACGAACGAGGTAAAGGCGAGAAGGGACCCGAAAACCACGAGGTAGCCCCAGGCCCACCAGGCGGCGGGCGTGGGGTTCGGCAGCGGCTCGTTGAAGATCAGGACGAGCACAAGAAAACCGGCTCCGCCGAAGAGGTGCTGGTAGGCGGAACTGGCGATGACGCTCATGCCCACCGGTCTCCGGTTCTGGATCAGGGAGCCGATCCCCCAACTGACCGGTGCGGCCAGCAGGGCGATGACGGCCAGGGTGTCGGCCCGCGTACCGGTCGCCAGTACGGGGGCGGTCAACAGGACGAGGCCGGCGAAGCCGATCAGCAGTGAACCGGCCAGGAGCCAGGAGGGCGGTCTGCGGTCCAGAAAGGCCATCATGACGGCTACCCAGATGGGCGTTGAACCGACCAGAAGGGCGGCGTAGGCGGAATCGGCCCGCTGTTCGGCCCACATTACCAGCCCGTTTCCCCCAGTCCAAAGCAGGATGCCCGAGACCGCGAGGACGAGCAGTTCTTCCTTTGTCGGCCGGAGGCGGCTCCGGGTCAGGCCGGCCCAGAGCAGCAGCAAAACCCCGGCGAGCAGCACGCGCATGGCCCCCATGATGAAAGGGGGAAAACCGCCGCCTTCGCCCACGGCCACCCGGATGGCCAGGTAGGTGCTGCCCCAGACGACGTACACCACCAGCAAGTCGAGATAGGCGGACCAGCTTTCCCTTCCGGTCGGGTTGGAATCGCCGGTGGCGGTTGGCGCGGCGCTCACGTCCGGTCTTTGCCTCCCAGAGTCTGCAAAATAATAACTCCTATTGTATAGTGAGCGGAACTGGCACGGTCAAAGGAAATTTGTTGGTGCAATTTTTTTCCTGTGCACTCACAAGAAGGTAATCCTGCCGTTTTTTCTGTTTAGCCAATTCGGCCAGGTCCGGGATGTGGGCCAGGGCCACCAGCGCGGTTGCCGCAAGTCCACGACTCTGATAATCAACGCCTCCGATGCAGTGGAAAAGGTCTTAGGACACTCTAATTATAATACAGAATACAGAGGGCGGCGGCCCGGTGCTAAAAACCGAGCAATTTGTGCACGCCCAGGAGCTTGCCGGACATCACCAGCACGGAAACCACCAAGAACACGCGGATCCATTTGTCCCCCTTGTGCACGGCAAACGCGCTGCCCAGGTAGGCCCCGATCCCGTTGCCAGCAGCCAGGGCGAGGCCGAGGATCCAGTCCACCTTGCCGCTCAGCACAAAGACCAGCAGCGAGGAGAGCATATAGATGGCCGTGACGAACACTTTCAGGCTGTTGATCTTCACCAGCGACATGCCGGTGATCAGCGCCAGGGCCGCGATGATGATGAACCCGACGCCGGCCTGGATGAAGCCGCCGTAGAAGCCGACCCCGAAGAAAGCGAGCGCGGCCGCCGCGAGGCGCAGCGGGGTGAAGTTTTCCACTTCCGCTTTGAGGAAGTATTTCTCCGGCCGCACGATGATCAGCACCATCACCAGCAGCATCACCATCGCCAACACCTGGTTGAACATCTCGTCCGAAAGGGAGATGGCGAACCGGGCCCCGACGATGGAGCCCAGGACCGCCGGCACGCCCAGGAAAATGCTGAGCTTCGGATAGAAGAAACCTTTCCGGCGGAAATAGCCGACAGCCACGAGGCTCTGAACCATCAGCGCCACGCGGTTCGTGCCGTTGGCCACCGCCGAGGGGAGCCCGGCGAAGATGAGTACCGGCAGCGAGATCAGGGAACCGCCGCCGCCCACGGTATTCACAAACCCGGCCACAATACCGGCGACAAAAATGAGCAGTATCTGTATTTCGCTCAAGTCAACTCTCCTCTCCCAAAAAAGGGGCCAGGCCCCTTTTTACTTTTCCTGACTTTTAGTCGCGTTCCGGGCCACTTCCTGGAGGTAGGCGTGCCGGGACCGGTTGACGTGCTCGCGGGCGACGTGCTCGGCCAGGTCACCGTCCCGGAGCCTGATGGCGGCCACCAGCCGCCGGTGTTCATCAGTGGCCTCGGCCAGGCGCCCGGGGTGGGCGTAACCCACCCGCACGCAGAGATCGATATGGTCCGCGAGGGACGTGACCATATCGTACAGGCGGGGACTTTCGGCCGCCTTATAGATTACGTGGTTAAATTCCCGGTGGACACTCTCCAGTTGGCACGTGTCCCCCCGGTCCGCCAGGGCTTCGATCTGTTCTAGCAGGGCCTCGAGCTGCTTCAGCCGGCCGGGGCTGATCCGCTCGGCGGCCATGCGTGCGGCCAGACCCTCCAGCACGGCCCGGATGCGGTAGATCTCTTGCACTTCTTGGCTGTCCAGCCGGGCTACCACCGCTCCGCTGTGGGGCATATGGTATACCAAACCCTCCTGTTCCAACGCTCGCAGAGCTTCCCTTACCGGAGTTCGGCTGACCCCGAGCTCGGCGGCGAGTTTCCGCTCCACCAGCCGGTCCCCGGGCGCATACCGGCCTTCAAGCAAGGCCCGGCGCAGGTTCTCGTAAACCCGGTCCCGCACCTGATCGGCGCTTTCCGTCCCGGCAGCCGGGTGGTGCTGGTCTTCAACCACGCCTTACACCCCCGTTTCCTACGTACAAATACGTACAAAATGGTATACCATTTTGTCAATTCTAGCGCGGCCGGCAGGACAATGCAAGTGGTCTATTGAAAAAATAAGCGGAAACCAACGTTCTGTCTCCAAATTATGAAAGGCTGGATCAATGGACGGCAAGACCTGGCTGCGGTACTCCATCAGCATCTGGGACGACGTGCTCAAGGACCGGGAGGAGCGCGGCTACAACCACCCGGCGATGTTCCCGTCCCGGCTCACCGACCGCCTGGTGGAAATCTTCGGCCGCAAAGGGGGCGGCCTGGTGCTCGACCCCTTCATGGGCAGCGGCAGCACGTTGTATTCGGCCTACCGCCACGGTCTCGCGTCTGTGGGGTTCGAACTCTCCGCCGGATACATCGACATCGCGCGCCAGCGGCTGGCGGCACTGGGAGCCGAACCGGGCGTGCCGCACTACCCGCGGATCATTCAGGACGACAGCCGGCGGCTCCTCAACTACGTGGCCCCGGCCTCCGTGGGGCTGTGCGTGACGTCTCCGCCGTACTGGGACATTCTGAACCAGCGGCGCACCGCCGACGGCAAAACCATCCGGAACTACGGGAGCGACCCGGACGACCTGGGCCGGATCAAGGACTACGGCGAGTTTTTGGACGCCCTGCAGGTTGTCTTCGCGGGGGTGCGGGAGACAATGGTCACGGGAGCCTACTGCGTGGTGGTGGTGATGGACATCCGGAAGAAAGACGACTTTTTCCCGTTGCACATGGACCTGACCGCCAGGCTCCGGGACACCGGACTCACCCTGGACGACATCATTATCTGGGACCGGCGCGCCGAGTACAACAACCTGCGCCCCCTCGGTTATCCCCACGTCTTCCGCGTCAACAAGGTACACGAATTCATTCTGATTTTCCAGAAGCGGGCGGGCTGAACTCCCAGCATCCGAAATCACCCTGTTCAAAATAGCCGATCAGTTGAAGGCCGGCCGTTTCGGCTTGGGCCGAGAGATCGGCCTGCAGGAACTCCTTGTAGTGGCTTTTTTCGAGCCACTCAACCAAGGCGTAGCGCAGCCGGTACCGCCCGGGGGCGTAGTCGATGACCACCACCCGCTCCGTAGCCAGCCGGCCGACCCTGGACAGCAGCAGGAGACGGTCGGCGGGGGCGAATACGTGCAGCAGGAAAGCGGCGAAGCAGTAGTCGAAGGTGCCGTGGTCCTCCGGGGTGAGGTCAAAAGCGTTCATCTGCCGGAAGGTCACGTTCTTGAAACCGCGCCGAGCTATCTTCCCGGCGGCCCGTTCCAGCATCCGGGAAGAGAAGTCAATGGACATCACCCGGGCCATTGCCGCGGCGAGGGAGACGGTCAGGTTCCCGGTGCCGCACCCCACCTCCAGGGCCGACCTACCGGGGCTGATTTTCAGCCGCTTTACAATCTGGCGGTACGGTTTGATGTTGTGACTGGCGACCAGATCGTATACGGGAACAATCCGGTCGTAGAAGTCGACCGGGGTCTGGATGACTTTTTTCACGGGCGCGGATCACCCCCCTTGGCTTTCCCCTTGCCTGTTTCCAGTAGTTTAACACAGCTTGTCCTTCTTCGTGAAAAGAATCTCGCCGGCTGCAGGGGCGCATTCGGCCGCGCACTAATCCTTACGATCACCGGGTGGCGCTTTTTCAACAGGGTCTGCAACCAATTCCTCCGTCTGGACGTCTATTAACATATGAGGTAAGGTATAGCAAGAAAGGCGGGATAATCTTTGGAATTCCCGAAGTCAACTGAGGGTATGCCGCCGGACAGGCCCTCCCGGAAGAGAAGAAGGCTCAACCCGTTCTGGAGACAACTCGGGCTGGTGGCCGGTTCATTGGCCGTGTGGGGTGGGCTGTTGTACGGCGCCTACTACTATGCTACCGACTACATCGACACTTCCATCCGCACGGTCCAGGAGAGCAACGCTCTGCACGTGCAATCCCTGGCCGAGCGGCTGGACGCCATTCAGCTTGAGGTTGCAGAGGTTAAGGAGACGCTGGCCGATACCGACCAGGTGCTGGCGCGGTCCGATCAGACCCGGGAGGCCCTGAACCAGAGGATCAGCGAACTCGACCGTCAGTTGGGACGGTTGGAAGAGAGCCTGAACATCTTGAGGAAGTCGCCTGATGCGCCGCGTTAACCTGTTCTTCTTCTTTCTCGCAGCGCCCCTGATCGGGGTGTTGATTGCCGTTTCTTCCTTCAGCCGGGGGGCGCAGGGCCTGGAGCTGCCGGTTGCCGAGCTTCAGCCGGCCGTGGGGCTATTGGCGGACGGGGTGTACCAGCTACGCTACACGGTCGGCTCCGTTCACGAATCCCTGGAGGAACAGCAGCAGCGCTACGAGGAGCAGCAGGAACTCCTCAGGACCCTGGCCGCCAAAAGCGCCGAGCACAAGCAGCTTTCCGACGACATCTATGAGCAGCACATCCTGGACAAGCTGGGGCCGCCGGTCCGCGTACACCGTTCGGCGCGGGTGGAGGTCAAGATTTTTGAACTAAAGGGGATCGGGTACCGCGGCTACATCGCCAAGGTCAAGCCCTTCGACCCGGGTGTGCTCCGGGTGACGTACCGGGAGGGGCCGGGTGAAACCACCAGTGAGGCCGTCCGGCGCACCGGGGCGGTCTTGGGGGTGAACGGGGGCGGTTTCTACCGGGCTCCGGTTGACGGGCTGATGCACACCCTGCCCATTGGGAACACGATGGTGGACGGAAAACTGGTCGGGGGCTTCCAGCCGCCACGCGAAGACCTGTTTTTCGCTGGCTTTGACGGCCGGGGGCGGCTCGTGGGCGGAATCTTCAACGACCGCACGGCCTTGCTGGGTACAGGCGCCAGGCAGGGGGTCAGCTTCGTGCCGATCCTGATCAAAGACCGCCAGCCGGTGCCGATCCCGGAGAAGTGGCGGAACCAGCGGCAGCCGCGCACTATCCTGGGCGAGTACGCCAACGGCGACCTGATCATGATCGTGGTCGACGGGCGGCAGGCCGACTGGAGCAGCGGGGTGACTCTGGAGGACCTGCAGGTGACGCTGATCAAGTTCGGAGTGATCGACGCCTACAACCTGGACGGCGGCGGATCGAGCGTGTTCGTGTTCGGCAACCAGATCCTGAACCGCCCCTCGGACGGCCGGGAGCGGGTGGTGGCCACGAACATTGTGGTTTTGCCGTAGTGTCGAACAAGGTGCTAATTTGTCGGACAATAATTTTACAATATAAGCAGGAATTAACATTGAAGATGGCGAAAACAAAACGAGAGACAGTTTATGTGTCGGGTGCATGAAGATATGTCTCAGCTCAGAGCCCTTGCCGTCAACCTTTCCCGGGAAAGCGGCCGGAATGTCGACGTTATCGAGTACGGCCTGAAAGTCGGCCTGTACAATCTAGGTGGGATGTTCGGCGTCGCTGGCGTGGGTTGGGCCGCCGGGGTGCTGCCTTACGCGCTGGCTGGCTACGTTGCCTCCGGGACCATGCGGCTGGCCGGCGGCGGGGGACACACCACCACGCCGGTGCGCTGTATCATTCTGACCAGCGTCCAGTTCGGCCTGGTGGGGTTGATCGGGTATCACGTCGGTCCCCTGGTGGCGGGACCGCCGCTTTACGGGATTTCGGCCGGCATACTTTTATTCCTGATGTACACCGTGCTCCGGTTTGCGCCTCGGGACACGCCCAACAAACCCATCAGCAGGGAGCGGGGACGGAGGCTGAAAAGGTGGGCTGTAATCGTCTGGGCGTTCTGGGCCGGGGTAATCGCTTGGGCGCAGGTTGCGGGGGTTTCCGCGGCGTTGGTGCTTCCGGTGCTTCTGGGACTGGGTGTACAGGGTCAGGCCCTGGTGCCCGAACCTCAATCAAAACAATGTGGGGGAGGTGAGAATCGATGAAAAGAAGTCTTTTCATTCTCCTGGCCGCGGCGGCCGCCTGGATGGCCCTGATCAGCACCGCTTTTGCCTGTAATTTTACCTGGTACGAACCGGAAGTCCCGGACGTACTGCGTGAACGGGCATGACAGACTTAATGACCTTTTATGTTTACGGCCTGGCCGAAACCCTGGCGTTGGTGCTGCTGTGTACGGCCTTGCTGGGGGCGGCCTGGAAATGGCCCAGGTTACTGCCGGTTACTGTCCTGTATTTTGCCGGCGTACTTGCGGCGCGCGGCCTGCCCCTGCATTTCGGAGCCCACACCGTGCTGGCTGTCATCATCCTGGCGCTGCTGGTGTCCGCGTTGTTCTCCATTTCCGTCGGCCGGACGGTAGTGGCCGCCAGCATCAGCGTGGTCTTGCTGATTGTATTTGAATTGGCCGGTATGACCATAGTGAGGAGCCTGACCGAGGTCGACCAGGATCCGGGCCTGTGGCTTCTGGGCCGCCTACCGGTTGTCGCGCTGCTCCTGGCAGCGGCGTTGCTGGTGCGCCGCCGAAAACTGACGCTTTTTCCCGGCAGGGCTGCCGGTGGGGATCGCGGGGCATAGTCCGTTATGCCCCGTTGTCCTTGATTGGGGGTACCGTGTGAAAAACGACTTTGAGCCGGACAGCATCTTCGAGCGGTATGTCCGGGAAATCACCGAACTGTCCTGGGGTGCCCACCTCTTACTCCTGCTGGCCTGCTCTCTTCCTTTGTTCTTGTTGTTCGTCGGGGACGGACCGGCCGACTCCCGTCCCGGTTTTACCAGGCAAACTGATATCGCGTTGCCCACCCTGGCATGGGTGATCCCGCTGTTGGCCGTTCTGGTTTTTCTCCGCCTGCGCCAGGCAAGGCTCCCCAGTGCAAGACCGGCGGGCGTTGAACAGGTCGTTCTGCTCGTCGTGATCTGCGTCTGTGTGCTGACGCTGACGCTTGGGCAGGGGATGTTTTTCCTGGCTCTGGTTCCCGTTATCCTCGTCAGCCTGAACTACGGGAAGCGGCTGGGAATGGCATGCGCCGGTGTGCTGTGCGTGCTGATTACGGGATACGTTTACCTTTCCGAGGAGCTGGCGTATTCGGAGGTCTTTGTCGCTTCCGTGATCATCCTTATGTCGGCGGCCTATTTGATCGGCGGCATCACCGACATGAACCGGAGCCTGGTCGGTGAACTGGACCGGCAGCGGACGACCTTGAAAAACCTGATCGACGGGCTTCCGTTGGGCATTTGCGTGGTGAATGAGTCCGGGGCAGTGACCTACCGCAATCACCACATCGGCCCGGTCGAGGAGAGACTCTGTGCGCTGCTGGTGGTGTCTCCGCGGGACTTTTACAGCCCGGCCGAGGCCGACCCGAGTGTCACGGGCATTGAAATCGAATTTGAAGACCGGCAGTACCGCGTGCGCCGGACGGTACAGCGCTCCGACACCGGGGAAGATATGGTCTTCATCCTGGAAAACGTGTCCGAAACGTGGCGACTGGAACAGGAACTCCGCCGGTCGTCGTATCTGGCTTCCGTCGGGGAAATGGCGGCGGGCGTGGCTCACGAGATCCGCAACCCCCTGACGGTGATCAGGGGATACGTTCAGCTGCTTTCGGAGAAAAAGGGAGAGGGCATGGATGCCTTGAAGCCCTACTATCAGACCGTGCTTGACGAAATCGACCGCCTGACTCAGATCATCCACGACTTTCTGAATCTGGCCAGGCCGCAGGCGGTGAGCAAGGTTCCGCTGAATCTGAACGAGGTGCTGACCGGTGTACGCCATCTCCTGGAAACCGAGGCCCTCCGCCGGGACGCGAATCTGGAGATCGAATTGGACTCGTCTCCGGTGGAGATAAACGGGGATCCCGCAGGCTTGACACAGGTTGTGTTCAACCTGGTCGGCAACGCCTTCGAGGCCGCCGGCCGGGGCGGGAAAGTGAGGGTGCGGACCTACCAGCGGCACCACCGGGCCTTTCTGGAAGTGGTGGACAACGGTCCGGGAATCCCGGATGACCTGAGGGAGAAAGTGTTCGCCCCCTTCTTTTCCACCAGGGCCATGGGTACCGGCCTGGGCCTGGCCATTTCCCGGCGGGTGGCCCTGGATCATGGGGGGACGCTTACCTGCCGTTCCGAACCCGGTGACACCCGTTTCATCCTGCAGATTCCCATGCGTCCGCAAAGCTAGTTGGTTCCCCCTGAAAAATCCCGAAAGCCAAGCGGCCCCGCCGATTTCCCTCGACCCCGCACCGTTTCCCTGAATCTCCGGTTCGATCCCCTGGAAAAGGAATATCCGCGAGATAACCTCGCTGGCGGGGGATGTATTTTGGCCTTGTGAACCGGCGGGCAGGAGAAACGGCGGGGGACCGCGAACTCTTTGGTATAGTTCCCGGCAAAGACAGGCATGAGGGGGCGCCGGGTATTGCCGGGTATTTTTTTTAAGGAGGACTTGCAGAATGGATCGAGCGGCAAGGCCCATAGTGGTGCTGTTGTTGATCGGATTGCTCGCGTTTTCGGCGGGCTGCGGGGGCTCCAGGGCGGTGGTGCCGCCGCCGGTGACCGCCGAGGTGACCGTGTACTTTTTCCTGAACAGCGATGGGACGACCCTGGAACCGGTGGTCCGGGAGGTAACTCTGAAGGAGGACACCCTGGAGGCGCGTTTGCGCGCCGCAATGGAAGAACTCTTGAAAGGACCTTCCGCAGAGGAGGTCGGCCGGCTGTACAGCCAGTTGCCGGCTGACGTGAAACTACTGAATGTGGAGGTGAGCCCGCCGTACGCCACTCTGAACTTCAGCGCGGAGCTGGAGCAGATCGGCGGCTCGGCCAGGGTGCTCGGCGTGCTCCAGCAACTGACCTATACGGGCACCGAGTTTGAAGAAATCACCGACCTGATCCTGGAGGTGGAGGGAATACAGGTCGGCACCGACGAGCACCCGTTTGCCGGAGAAGGAATGCTCTTCGATACCCTTACGCGTCAGGAGGCGGGCAAATAAACCCTCCACCGGAGCTTGAAAGCCACCAAGTGGGGAGTGGGGCAAAGCATCGGGTTTGACAACCGGACAGGGTGGAGAGGTGGGACTCTTTAAGGACCCACCTCTTTTTTTGTCATGGGTATAGAAGATGATAAATCCTGCGATTTATCGGCGCAGGGTGATCGGGATTTCAAAGTCTCCTTCGACGGAGCCGTCCTTGGGGCTGTAGGTGAAGACGCGCAGGACCAGTGCCTCCGGCGCTTCCGCCGGCAACTCCACAATTTCCTGGAAATGGCCCCAGTCGCCCTGGGCTCCAGTCGTGAAATGCTCCAGCAGAGGTTTCCCATCCCTGGTCTCCACCCGGTAGTTGACGTTGCCTTCGAAGGTGTTGGCAATGCCCCGGAAGACGAACTGGTCGGGCACCGTGCTGTCCGGCGCCGGGGCGAACACGCGGATGCCGCCCCGGCCGGCCACGATGGGTTCCAGATGGTCGATGCCCAGCAGGGTGGGTACACGGGGCCACTCGACGGTGGTGTCGAACCGGATCTCCCGGTCCGTGGGCGCGGTCACCACCAGGTCGTACGGGTAGGTAAACGCCTGGGTTACCGGTTGGCCGGGCGGCGGGTCGAGAAGGTCAACTTTCACCACCAGCGCCTCCGGAGTTTCCACAACATTGGTGATGTTCACGTGGTGACCGCCGGTCGGCTTTTCACCGTAGGTGACCAGAATGTACAGGTAGTTGCCGAACAACCTGGACTGGCCGAGCATGATCTGCCGGGAGTTGTCAACCCAATTCCGGATCTCCACCGGGAGGGTATCGTAGGCGGGACGGGCGAAGCCCCCGCTCAGGTTGTAGGCAGGCTTCGGCGGATCGGCCGGACCCGGCGGACCGGGCTCCGGAGCGGGTGCGGGACCCGGACCGGGCCGAATCGCGCACCCGGTAAGCAGGGCTGTGATCAGCAGGAGAGAAAGGACGAAGCGACAGGCACCGGTTTTAAGCAGCATAGAAGCAAACCTCCTCAAGAACGCTGGGTTTTGGGTTAGCATGTGCATTGGACCGCCGGACCAAAGATGTCCCGGTAATTCATAGACGAATTACATAGGGGCAAAGGTTTCGTATTTTTCGCTGCCTTTTGCACCGGATCTTGTTTTTGGGCTTCAGTTGTCCGGAGCGCAGCCAAAGAGGCCTTGGGCTTGGCGGAGGTGGGTTACTTGCGTCCAGTGGTATCCCAGGAGACGGGCCCCCGCGGCGTCTACGGCAACCGGGTCCGTTCCGGCCACGATCATGCGGGCTGGCGGGTCCAGGGGTACGCCCCGGAGGTGCGAGCCGCGCAGGCCCACCGCGCCGTCGATTACGGCCAGGTTTATCGGACAGTAGAGGTTGATGTCCAGGATAGCCCGGTTAAGGTCGGTCTGGTGCACCCGGGATTTGCGGAAGCTCCAGAACCCGCTGAACTCGCTGGCCGGGCAGATGCCGATCATGTTTTTCAGGCTCAGGGTGACGGTGGTCATGGAGTGTTCTTTGAGTACGGGCACGGAGATGACAAAGGCACCGTCCAGGATGGTGGGCAGGGGGAAGCGGTCATACAGCACGGCCCGGGGATCACTTTTTATGGTGAAACGCGCCCGGTCCAGGTCTACCAGTCTGATGCCCAGACGCCGGGCCATTGCCTGGTAGCCGAGTATCTCAAAGCACCGTTCGGTGTCCGTGCCGCCGGAGCCCTCGGCCACCACCACCTCGGCGGGGGACCGTTCCAGGCAGAAGCGGGCTACGGCCTCGACGCAAGCAACGTTGGTGGTCACCGGGGGCGGTTCCGGCAGTACCAGGTTGGGCTTGATCACGATCCGCCGTTGCCGCTGTAAGACCGACTCCAAGCCGAGGCGCTTGAGCGCATCCGTCACGGAGGTCTCGTAGTTCCGGAATTGCAGGCTCACCACGCCCATCTCATCACCCTCTCCATCCTAACCAAAAACCCGGCGCCAATCAACAATAGGGGTCACTAAGAAGGCCAAAACCAAGAATTGCCGTAATGGCTGGCTAAAGAAATCCCTTTTTGAAAAATATGGGGTTAAGACAATAGGTCAAAGAAAATCAAAAAGTTAATCCTGATCCCTAACTCGAAGAGATAGTTAGGAAGGGGTCAGGCTCCTGGCTGGGAGGCTGACCCCTGAGACGAAAGTCAAAAGGTAAAAAGGTGTCTGACACCTTTTTCTAGGCCGGGGTGAAGAGGAGGGTGCCGTTGTCCCCGAGGGTCACCCGGACTTCCTGGCCGGGGGTGATTTCCCCGGCGAGGATGCTCTTGGCCAGGGGGTTTTCCAGGCGCTTCTGGATCACCCGCTTCAGGGGCCGGGCCCCGTACACCTGGTCGTATCCCTCCCGCGCCAGCAGTTCCTTGGCCTCCGCCGTGACCTCCAGGGTGATGTTCTGTTTGGCCAGCCTGGCGGCCAGGCGTTCCAGCTGGATGTCGACGATGGCCTGCAGGTGCTCCGCGCCCAGCGGCTCGAACACCAGGATCTCGTCGATCCGGTTCAGGAACTCGGGCCGCAGGTGCTGCCGCAGGGTCTCCAGGACCAGCCCCTCGATCTCCGTCCGGGGCCGCCCGGCCATTTCCCGGAAGTAGTGGCTGCCCACGTTGGAGGTCATGATCACCACCGTGTTAGTGAAGTCCACCGTCCGGCCGTGCCCGTCGGTCAGCCGCCCGTCGTCCAGGAGCTGGAGCAGAATGTTGAACACCTCCGGGTGCGCCTTTTCCATCTCGTCGAAGAGCAGCACGGCGTAAGGCCGGCGGCGCACCGTTTCGGTGAGCTGCCCGCCTTCCTCGTACCCCACGTACCCCGGGGGCGCCCCGATCAGACGCGCGACGGCGTGCTTCTCCATGTACTCGCTCATGTCAAACCGTTGCAGGGCGCGCTCGTCGTTGAACAGGAACTCGGCCAGCGCCTTGGCCAGTTCGGTCTTGCCCACCCCGGTCGGCCCCAGGAACATGAAGGAGCCCATCGGCCGGTTCGGGTCCCCAATGCCGGCCCGGGCGCGCCGGATGGCGTCCGCGACGGCGGTCACCGCGTGGTGCTGCCCGACGACCCGGCGGTGGAGGTTCTCCTCGAGCCGGATCAGTCTCTCGGTTTCGCCCTCGAGCATCCGGGACACCGGAATGCCGGTCCACTTGGCCACGATCTCGGCCACGTCCTGCTCGTCGACTTCTTCCTTGAGCAGCCGCCCGGGCCGGTTCTCGAGGCGGGTTTTCAGTTCGGCCAGCTCTTTCTGGAGCGCGGGAATGATCCCGTAGCGGATTTCAGCCATCCGGGTGAAGTCGGCGTTCCGCTCGGCCGCCTCGTCCTCGGTCCGGGCGTCCTCGATCCGCTCCTTGAGCAGCCGGCCCTGCTGGATCAAGTTCTTTTCCTCGTCCCACAACGCCTGGAGCTTCGCCAGCCGCTCTTCGGCGCGTGCCTTTTCCTCTTCGAGTCGGGCCAGCCTTTCCCGGCTGGCTTCGTCCTCCTCCTTGAGGAGGGCCTGGCGCTCCACTTCCAACTGGCGTACGCGCCGGTCCACCTCGTCGATCTCCGCCGGCCGCGAGTCGAGTTCCGTCCGGAGCTTGGCGGCCGCCTCGTCAATGAGGTCGATCGCCTTGTCGGGCAGGAACCGCTCGGTGATGTACCGGTCCGACAGGGTGGCGGCCGCCACCAGGGCGGAGTCCTTGATGCGCACCCCGTGGTGCACTTCGTACCGTTCCTTCAACCCGCGCAGGATGGCGATCGTGTCGGCCGCGTCGGGCTCTCCGACGTACACCGGCTGGAAGCGCCGTTCCAGCGCCGGGTCCTTCTCGATGTGCTTCCGGTACTCGTCCAGAGTGGTGGCCCCGATGCACCGCAGCTCACCCCGGGCCAGGGCGGGCTTCAGCATGTTGGCGGCGTCGATCGCTCCTTCGGCCTTGCCGGCCCCGACCAGGGTGTGCAGTTCGTCAATGAACAGGATGATTTCACCGTGGCTCTCGGTGATCTCCTTGAGCACCGCCTTCAGCCGGTCCTCGAATTCGCCCCGGTATTTCGCCCCGGCCACCAGCGCGCCGATATCGAAGGCGAGCAGGCGCTTGTTTTTCAGAGTTTCGGGAACGTCCCCGGCGTTGATTCGCCGGGCGAGTCCCTCGGCGATCGCCGTCTTGCCCACGCCGGGCTCGCCGATGAGCACCGGGTTGTTCTTGGTGCGCCGCGACAGGACCTGCATCACCCGCCGGATTTCGTCGTCCCGGCCGATGACCGGGTCCAGTTTGTTCTGGGCGGCGAGCTTGGTTAGGTCCTGGGTGAACCGGTCCAGCGCCCGATATTTGTCCTCCGGGTTGGGGTCGGTCACCCGCTGCGTGCCCCGAACCTCCTTCAGTGCCTGGAGGATCCGGTCGGGCGTCACGCCGTGCTGTTTCAGGAGCCCACCCGCGTTGCCGCCGTCGGGGCCGGCCAGGGCCAGCAAAAGGTGCTCGGTGCTCAAAAACTCGTCCTTGAGCTTGCCGGCTTCCGCCCAGGCCTGCTCCAGCACCTTCTGTACGTTGGGCGTGACGTATACCTGCCCGGTGCCGGCGCCGGACACCCGGGGCTTGCGCTTCAGTTCCTCCCGGAGGCGCTCCAGGAGTGCGGCCGGAGTGACCTCGAGGCGGCCCAGAATCAGGTGCACCGTACTCTGTTCCGGTTGCAGCAGGCCGGCCAGCAGGTGTTCCGAGTCGATCGCCTGGTGATTGTACTGTTCGGCCGCGGCCCTAGCGGCCTCAAACGCTTCCTGGGCCCGGATGGTCAGTTTATCCAACCGCATCATAATCCCTCCTGATTGAATGCCTTTTTGACCGCAACATCTATACAACCAGACCCGTGCGCGGGTTGAACCGGGAAACGTGCCGCAGTTTCTCGAACAATTCCTTCTCCTCGGCGGTGGGCCGCTCCGGGATGCGGATTTCCAGCCGGACCAGCAGGTTACCGGGCGGCTTGCCGTCCGCGCCCGGGAGCCCGAGCCGCTTCAGCCGTAAGATGGTGCCGTTTTGGCTGCCGGGGGGAATGTTTACGCTCACCGTCCCTTTCAAATAGGGGAATTCTACCTTGGCACCGAGGGCGGCCTCGGGTACCGTTACCGGGAGCGTGCATTCCAGGTCCCGCCCCTTCAACGCGAAGAAGTGGTGGGGCCGCACCCGGATGTGCACGTAAAGGTCACCAGCCGACCCGCCGTAAGCACCGGGCTGACCCCCGCTCGGCACCCGGATCCGGGTTCCGTCCTCGGTGCCCGGCGGCACCCGGAGCCGGAAAGTCTGCCCGTTGAAGCTGAGCGTCTTCTCGGTGCCGTGGAAGGCCTCCCAAAGAGTGATTTCTACCGTGCCTTCCAGGTCCGCGCCCCGGTAGGCGCTGCGGCGGGCGCCGAAAACGTCCCGGCCGCCGAACGGGCCTTCCGTTTCTCCGGAAAAGAACATCCGGAAGAACTCGCTGAACCCGTCAGCACCCTCGCCCCCGAAGGTGAACCGCACCCCCTGGCCGCCGTTTTGGCTCCGCCCCCAAGGCCCGGCGTGCCGGAAACCGCCATCGGCCCGGTGAAAACCGAACGCTTCGTTCCAGTCTTTGGGAATCTCGTCGTACTTCGCCCGCTTGTCCGGATTGCCGAGCACCTCGTAAGCCTCGCTGATTTCCTTGAAACGGGCGGCTGCGTCCCGTTCCTTGCTCTGGTCGGGGTGGTATTTCCGCGCCAGCTTGCGGTAGGCCGCCTTGATCTGCTTCTGATCGGCTTTCCGGTCCACACCGAGAATGGCGTAGTAATCCTTGTATTCCAATCCGGCACACCTCCTTCACCAGGTATTATTTAAGGCATTAATCTAATTAAGGGAAAAGCGAGGGGGCAGAGACCTCCTCGCCACCAAAAAACAAAGTCGGGGGAGAGTGAGCCACCTCAACCAACGCTATTCTGCAAGAATTTCGATCTGCTTCGGCCGCGACTCATCGGACTTGGGCAGCACAATCTCCAGCACCCCGTTGCGCAGGGTGGCCTTGACGGCGTCCTGCTTCACCGGAACGCCGATGGTGAAACTCCTCTGGCACGTTCCGTACGGCCGTTCCAGCCGCAATTGCCGGGAGTTCTCCGGCACTGTCTGCGCCCGTTCCGCCTGGATTACGAGCTGGTTCCCGAGAATCTGGATCTTGATATCTTCCTGCTTCACCCCGGGCACATCGGTGTAGACGATCAGACTGTCCGCCGTCTCGAAAAGGTCGACGCTGCCGAACGTTTCGTGGTAGTCACGCTCCACGGAGCGGAGCAGGCTTTCGTCAAACAGGCGGTTCATGGCCCGTTGCAGGTTCTGCATGTCACGGAACGGATCCCACCTCATCAAAGCCATCACTTAACACCTCCGGATGAATTGTTGTTGGCACCTGAACTCCCCCGACCTTGTTCCCTTTCCTGTTTTTCGTGTGACCCCGTGATCACCGGCCCCAGAATCTCCTCCAGTTGGAGGATAATCCGCACCCCGGCCAGGTTGACCCCCTTCACCTGGGTCAGGTAGCGTACCCTCTGGATCAGTTCCAGGTCCGCCTGCGAATACAGCCGGATGTTGCCCCTGGTCCGGGCCGGCCTGATCAGGCCGCACTCCTCGTAGATACGGAGCGTCCGAGGGTGGATCTCCAGCATTTCGGCCACTATCCCAATCGCGTATACAGGCTCTCTATCACTGATCCTGACCACTAGCATAACCCCCCTGACATTAGCCTATCTACTAAATCAATTGTATATAACCTAACAATATTATTGTCAAGCAGCCTGGGTTTTTATTCATGCCCGTATTTTCGGCCGGCCGGCCCAGCTGGTGCAAACAACTTTAGATCACTTGACCGCACGTCTTCTTTTGACAAAAAACGGCCCAGGAAAGCGTTTCCCCCGGACCGAAAGGAGATGAGCATCACGAGCGCTTCCGCACTGATTAATGACATCGATTCGTCCGGCCGAGGAGGGATTCTGTTCCGGCCTGTAGAAAAAATTTTTAGTCCGCGCGGTGGGCACAGTAAAGTTGACGGATTCCCACCGCAGTGGACCGGAAAGTCAACCACCAGGAGTGAGCCAGATCATTATCGGCGTCATCGCGGACACCCATATTCCCACCCGGGCCCGGACGGTCCCCACTCCGGTGCTTGAGACCTTCGCGCGGGTGAACCTCGTCATTCACGCCGGGGACCTGACCGAGTTGGAAGTGCTGGACGAACTGTCCCGCCTGGCGCCGGTCGTGGCCGTGGCCGGGAACATGGATTCGTGGGAGGTCCGGCGAAAGCTTGGCGAAACCAGGCTCCTGGAACTGGAGGGTTTCCGGATCGGCGTGCTCCACGGGCACGGGGGGTACGGGGGCGTTGAGGCCCGTGTCCTAGCCGCCTTCCCCGAGGCGCATTGCATTGTGTTCGGCCATACCCACGCGCCGTACTGCGAGCGGCACGGCGGCGTGCTGCTTTTCAACCCCGGATCGCCTACCGACCGCCGCCGGCAGCCCCGTGCTTCGTACGGCCTGCTCCATCTCGGGCGGGAGATCAGGGGCGAAATACGGTATCTGGATGGAGGGGATTAGAAGTTGAAACCAAGAACGAGAAAAGTGGAACTTCAGGACGCCGTGGACATTTTCCTGGACAGCCCGGACATCCTGCCCATCTTCACCGTCAAGAAGGGGGATTACGCCGTCCAGATCCAGGAGCACGAACACCTGTACCTGATCTTCGAGACCCAGGGCAAGGGCATCGTGATGGGGAAATTGCCACCGGATCTGGTCCGTCTGATCCCCGTAGAGGACGATGAAGCCCACTACGAGGCTCGGGCCTTTATGATGCGCCGGCTGAAGGAGGCGGGGCTGGCTTAGGGCACCCGGACCGCCAAGCCGCGGCCCGCCGGACCGGCGGGCCGCGCCGTTGGAAAAGAATGGCGGAAAAGCAACTCTTAGCACGGACCTGAACCCAGGGTCCGTGTTTTTTTCGGCCGGCGGCCAGACCATCAAGTCAACGAATGGTTGACCCCGGCGAAGGACACTCTAGTAGTGATTCGTATTTTTGAACGGCCGACCGACGGCCGAGAGGAGGGTTTTGGTGGGTGGAACTTATTCCCAGACTAGACCTGTCTGTTTTCAAGAGAAACCCGGGGGTAAAGGAAGGTCTGGACATTGAAGAGGCTTTTAACCTTTGGCTGCAACTGCGGACGAGGTACCACAACATCGAAGGCATCCAGATCCATCGGAACTTCATCCACGACCGGGACTTCGCCGTCGCGGTGAACCGGGTCGCGGACGCCTACGACCGGCAGGTCCAGGTTCTTGAAGACGAGCTCAAGTATTTTGACATAAAAATGCCGGAGAAGCCGGCCAAAGATGCGAAGACTTCCCAAAAGGGGCATTTTATCACCGATGCTTTCATCTACCGGCTGGTCTCGCGGCAGGTGGTGGAGGATGCCTTCGCGATGAGCCGGGCGGTGCGGACCTCCACGACCAACGACCGTCTCCGGGCGCTCTTCACCGGATTTCTCCGGGAGCAGTTGGGTGTCCTCGAGGTGTTCATTGAATACGGCAAGGTGAAGGAGTGGCAGGACCCGGCACCTACCTATAAGACCGCCAGGGCGGTGCAAAAAGAACAACTGGACGTCGGCGAAGCCTTTCACCTTTGGGACCACCTGTCTTTGCGGTACGACCAACGGCAGTTGACCGATTTCTTCTTGTCGTTTGCGCACGACGCGGAATACCAGGCGATCATGCAGCTTGGCCTGAGAACCTTGGACCAGCAGATCGACCGGCTGGAGAAAGCCATGCTCCAGTTTGAAATCCCGCTGCCGCCCAGGCCGCCGGAATCGGTGAAGGCGCCTGTCGACCCGGAAACCCTCGAAGACCGGTTCACTTACCGGACGCTCACCCGGGGGATCCAGGAGGCCATAGACCTCCACCTGAGAGCCATCGTCGAAACCACCAGGAATGATTCCCTGCGCCGGGTATACACCGATTTCCTCTTTACGGAGTTAAGGCTCTTTGACCGGCTGATAAAGTACGGCAAGGCCAAGGCCTGGTTGCACACCCCGCCGGCCTATTCCGAGATGGTTTCCTGACCTTGCTTTCCCTAATCGCTTTTCCCCAGCGCGTCTTTGAGTGCATCGGCGAGGTTCGAAAAACGGTGCTGAAAACCAAGGGCCTTCAGGCGGGCCGGGAACACGCGCTGCCCGGTGAGCAGGAGGTCGGCCATCTCGCCCAGGACCAGGCGCAGGGCGGCGGCCGGCACCGGCAAAAAGGACGGCCGGCCCAGGATCCGGCCCATGATCCGGGCGAACTCGAGGTTGCGCACCGGGTGCGGGGCAGTCACGTTTATCGGGCCGTGGAGCCGGTCCGCTTTCAGGGCCAGCATAATGGCCGCGGCGGCGTCCTCCAGGTGCACCCACGACATCCACTGCCGCCCGCTGCCGAGCGGGCCGCCCAACCCGAGCCGGAAGGGGGTGATCATCCGGGACAGGAGGCCGCCCCCCGGCCCCAGTACCATGCCGAAGCGGGCCAAGACCACCCGCACGCCGAACCCGCCCGCGGCCCGGGCCTCGGCCTCCCAGGCGACGCAGACGCGGGCCAGGAAGTCGTCTCCGGGACCCGATTCCTCGTTCAAATCCTCATTGCCCCGGTCGCCGTAGTAACCCACCGCCGAGGCGCTGACCAGAACCCGCGGCCGGGGGTCGGCGGCCTGCAGGGCGTTCACCAGCGCCCGGGTTGTGTCCACCCGGCTGGAAAGGATCCGCTGTTTGGCCTCCGCGGACCAGCGGCCGAGGGCGATGGACTCGCCGGCCAGGTTGACGATGGCGTCCGTCCCGGTGAACAAGGCCGGGTCGGGCAGGGCCGGGTTCCAGCGCACCACTTCCAAGTTCCGGGGCGCGATCTTGACGTCGGGCGCACCGCGGGTCAACACAGTCACCCGGTGTCCGCGGTCGGCCAGATGCCGGGATAAAGCCCGGCCTACAAAACCTTTACCCCCCGTGATCACAACGTGCACGAGGTTAACCTCCTCCCAGAAGCCCATGCCTGCTTCCTTGCCGCAGTCAGACAAGACTTAAGTGACGATGTCATTTATGGGCTTTCCCACCATGCTACCACAGAAATGGTAGTGCCGTCAGTTTTTTGGGCGGCATCCTGACGAATCCCGCGGTTTCAGCGTTTCGAACTGGGCCGGGGCAGGGGTTTGCGCGGGGCACAAAGAAAAGTTTACAATACCTTTTAGGGTCGGGAAACAACAAGGTGAGAGGATGAGGGTTGATTTGGAGAAAAAGAAGCGGCGGGTGGCTTTGAACGGGAGCCCGATATTCGAGGCTCACGAGACGTTCCGGTGTTCCTGCCACCCGGGCCTCCCGTGTTACAACTCGTGCTGCCGGGACATTGACATCTATCTGTCTCCGTACGACGTGGTGCGGATGAAGAACAGGTTGGGGCTGACTTCCGGGGAGTTTTTGAGCACTTATACCGCCAGGCTCGGCACTAAGGCGGGGCTTTTTATTGTGAGGCTCGACATGCGGGATGACGCGGAGAAGCTCTGCCACTTCGTCACCCCGCAAGGCTGTCGCATCTACTCCGACCGTCCCTGGGCCTGCCGCATGGCGCCGATCGACGTCAACAGCCGCGGGGAGTACCATTTCATCTTCAACGACTCGCAGTGCCTGGGGCTCAGGGAAACGCAGGAGTGGACCGTGGAGACCTGGATGCGGGACCAGGAAATGCTCGTTTACGACGAGCTGGAAGCCGTGTTCCGGGACCTTCCTTCCCGGTTGCGCTTCACCGGGCTGCCCAGCCTCGACCGGCACGTGGCCGAGATGCACTTTATGGCCTGCTACGACGTGGACCGGTTCCGGAGATTTGTCTTCGACACGAGCTTCCTCAAGGAATACGGGGTTGCGGACGAACTGGCCGCCCGCCTCCGGACCGACGACGTGGAGCTGATGAAGTTCGGTTTCACCTGGCTCGCGGACGGGGTGGACGTGCGCAAGACCATGGAGCTGCGGGACCAGCTTCAATCTGCCTGAGTCATCCGTCAGGCGTGCTTGCCCGGACCGCCGTCGATTAGGAGGCCGAGCTGCGCGGCGAACACCTCCGGGTCGTGGTAGTCCACGTTGTGATACTCCAGTTCCCCGGTTTCGTAGACGCGCACCGAGAGG
The DNA here is from genome assembly GCF_000018425.1 of Candidatus Desulforudis audaxviator MP104C. Classification (GTDB taxonomy): domain Bacteria; phylum Bacillota; class Desulfotomaculia; order Desulfotomaculales; family Desulforudaceae; genus Desulforudis; species Desulforudis audaxviator. The sequence goes on from NC_010424.1 coordinate 499,543, forward strand.
GTGTGTTCACCCTCGGTGAAACTCAGGTCGACCAGCATCTGGCCCAGCAGGCAGTCGTACTGTTCGTCGACCACGGAGCAGCCGGCCTGCTTTAGGATGGTGAGCAGCCCGCGGAGCACGGTGGCCCCCGTGGTTTTCTGAAATTCCTCCCGCACGCCCTGGTTGACGATCGCCAGATCCTTCTCAATCAGGGCGGCCACCTGGCCGAGTTCCTCGATGCTCGCCGCCAGATACCGGGGTGCCCGGTTGATCGGCAGAGCCCGGGTGAGCACGCCCTGGGCCTCCCGGACCGCCTTCAGGATGTGCTTCAGGTCGTGGGTTTTCTCGGGATGCATGTCACAATCCTCCTGCCCGCCGGTGTTACCAGTATACTAGAGGTTCCGGGACGGACCGTCAACAGTCCCTCGTGATTCACAACGCGGGTCCGGTGGCCCGCGAGAACGACGCGCTGCGGCTCTGGCCCTCCGACATCACCCACCACTTCCGCTTCCCACCCTGGTAGGGGTCAAACCTTTAGTTTTTTAGTTACCGAATATTTTGACAAAAAGGAACCAGTCCCCGCGCTCAAGCCGGCAAAGGGGACAATGAAAGTCAAGAAAGGTAAAAAGGGGCCAGGCCCCTTTTTACCTTTTTCAGTTCAGGAGTTCTTCGGCCAGATGGAGCGTGCCATCCAGGCTGGTTGGACCCCAGCCGATGGAGCTGTGCCGGACAACGCCTTCGCGGTCCAGGTACACGGTCACCGGGATGCCCTGGATCCGGTAGAGCCGGCCCACCTCGCGCTTGCCGTCGAGCAGGACTTCGACCTTCAGGTCGTGCTTGGCGATGAAGTCCGCCAACTGCTTTTCCCGGTCGGCGGTAATCAGGACAACGTCCAGGCCCCGTGCGTGCCATTCCTCTAAGTAGGGCTGCAACTGCAGCACCTTGTTCACACAGGGTCCTCACCCCAGGGAAAAGAACAGCAGCATCACGGCGCGGCCCCGGAAGTCAGCCGGTAGCGATACCTGGCCCCCGTCCAGGGACGGCAGCCGGAAAGCCGGCGCCGGGGTGCCCGGCGTGGGCCAGTCCAGGGGCGGCGGCAGCGCGGTGCCGGTGCCACTCGGGACTGCAGGGACTGCAGCCTGGTCGGGAGGGGTGATGTTTCCGTTAGGCGCCGAACCCCAGGAACCGCACCCGGCGGCGACGAGCAGCAGTGCAGCAAGCAGGAGCAAGGCCAGTACGGGTCTCAAGCTTTGCACTTTCTCACCTCCTTGTCTGCCACGCGGGCGGTGAAGGTGAGCGCCCCCGTGGGGCAGACCCGGGTGCACTCCAGGCAGCGGATGCACTCGGGGTGGTTCGGGGCGCGGTCCACCGCGATCTGCAGCGGGCAGGCGTCGCGGCAGGAGTGACACTGTTGGCAGCGGCTCGCCCGGTAGTCGAGCCGCCACAGGCTGACCGGGTTCATGAGCCCGTAGAAGGCTCCGAGTGGACAGGCGGTCCGGCAGAAGGGGCGGTACACGAACACCATCGCCACCAGGAAAGCGGCCAGCACCCCCACCTTCCAGAAAAAGAGCGGCCCCATCAGCGCGCGGAGCGCCGGGTCACGCAGACCCACCAGCAAACCCGCCTCCAGCGTGCCCGCCGGACAGACGTAGGTGCAGAAATAAGGGGCGCCGATCCCGGCGGCGCTCACCAAGAGCGCGGGCAAGAACAGGACGGCGGCCAGCATCAGGTACTTGATCGCCGACAGGAAGGACGGGACCCGGACCTTGCGCGCCCTGGGCCGGGCCAGCACCTCCTGGAGCAGACCGAACGGGCAAAGCCAGCCGCAGATCAGCCGCCCCCCCAGCGCCCCGGCGGCGGTGACAACTCCGACCACGTACAGCGAGACGGCGTGCCCCGGCAGGGCGAGCAGCACCTGGTAGGAACCCACCGGGCACGCTCCCAGGGCTCCGGGGCAGGAGTAGCAGTTCAAGAACGGGACACAGACCTGCTTGAGCGAACCCTGGTAGATCCGGCCCTCGGCGAAGCCGGAAAGGTGGCCGTTGGCGGCGAGCGCCGAGGCAAGCTGGACCATCCTCCGCCGCGGGTTCGGCCGCGGATCGAGCGGATCTAACGGATGCCGATGCATTCCAGGCAGACTACGGCGGCCTTGTGGAACACGTCCGCGGCCTCGCCGCGGGCCAGGCCGGCCAGAACGAGCCCGAGCCCGACGGCTACCAGTCCGTACGAAACCCAGCGCCGGTTTTTCAAGTGGCACTCCACCTTTCACCGGTCTATATTAGACTCCGGGTGCCGAAACTCCTACCGGCGCACCGTGAAAGGCCTCCCGCCCGACGCAGCGGCGGGACGCGTTAGAACTACTCATCACTCGCTTATCTCTCTATTTCCTGCATCCACTGGAAGACCAGGGATTTCTTCATCACGACCTACCCGTCTTGCCCTGCCCTGACCCGCCCTCGACCCCACCCCTTCAGAAAACGGCTCCGAAAGACATAGAACTTGTCCGAAAAGAAAAAAGTCCAGCCTCAAGGGGCTAATGCGGCAGCTCGACGAACAATGCCTGTTCTTCGGGCCGGTAATCGGCCGTGAATTTTCCCTTATAATCAATGTCGAACTGCTTGAAGAAGCCCCGCGCATTGATTTTGGTCTTTTTCACGAAAACGCCGTCCGGACTCGGTTTCAGGCGGATGATTCGCCTTTCACGGTCGAAAGCTAGTTCGTACCGATCAGCCGGCAAGGTCTTACGGGCAACCTTGTTCAGCACGATGGAACTCTTTGACAGTGAGACGACCGGTTTCGGTTCCTCCCGGCGTTTCCTCTTCTTGGGTGTGTACACCTCAAAAGCCATTTTTAGTCCTCCTTTGCACATTTTGGTAGTTTGCTCTTAGCATTATGTCCATGTTCGTTACCGAACAAACACTGTGCACATGTTGGCATTCACCGTTTTTTTTTTTCGATATACTAGAATCGGCGGCGTCCGCCCCACTTGTTCGGGCCGCTGCCGCCCAAACAAGCTCCCGCATGGATCTTCCACTTTTAGAACGTGTTCCCTTTGCAAAGTAAGATTTTGGAGAGGAGAGTAAGCTTGTTTTGGTTGGAAGTGAGTATTATCACCCCCACCGGATACCAGCAACGGATCGAAAACCTCATTGTGGGCATGGGCGGGTCGGTGAAGGAATCCGAACCGGAGGCGGGCGCGGGTACCGGCGCCGCCAGGGAGGGGGAGGTGACAGTCACCGGCTATTTCCCGGCCGAAGACCACGCGGGCGATACGATCCGCCTGCTGCGGGCCCGGGTGAAAAACGTGCTTGGAACCATCCCGGACATCACCTTCGCGGAGATACACGGCACCGACCCTAAGACCGGGCGCCGCCGGTTGTGCACCACCTTCCGGGTGGGAGAGAGGCTGGTGGTGAAGCCGTCCTGGGAGAGTTACGCGCCGAAGGGCGAGGAAGTGGTGGTCGAACAGGACCCCACCCTGGCTTTTGGCTGCGGGACCCATCCCACCACCGCCCTGGCCCTGGAGTACCTGGAGCGCTACCTGGCCAGGGGCGCGCGCGTCCTGGACGTCGGCACGGGGTCGGGCATCCTGGCCGTAGCCGCCGCCAAGCTGGGTGCGGGGAGAGTGTGCGCCATCGACAAGGACCCGGTGGCGATCAAAGCCGCCCGGGAAACGGTGGCTCAGAACAACCTGCAGGGCCGGATCACCATCATTGAGGGAAACCTGCTGGATCAGGTCACAGAAAAATGCGACCTTCTGGTGGCGAACCTCCACCCCCACCTGCTGGAAGAGCTGATTCCGGCGGCTTTTTCCCGGATCAACCCCGGGGGCGCGCTGATCCTGACCGGGTTTACGGCCGACGACGAGGGGCTGGCCACCGGCCTTTTGCGGGGCACCGGTTTCAAAGTCGAGAAGGCGACCGTCCGGGGACGCTGGGTCGCCATGCTGGCCCGCCGTCCCTAGTCCGTGATGGGCTCGATGAAAAAACCATTTTCATGTTCGTCCGCCTGAAATGAAAAGGCCCGCCGTTGAAGGCGGGCCGGCCGGTCTATTCCGCTTTCCGGGGTGTTTCCTTTACCCGGAACAAGACATCCTTCAAATACTGGTGGTAGAAATAGTCCGCGATCCCGATCAGTACCGCCGCGACGAGGATGAGAAACACCGCGGGCGCCGGCGGGAAAAGACCCAGGAACACGAGCCAGATCGCTACGCCGGCCATTACGGCGTTGACGAAACTGGAGACGATATTGCCGTAATTCGGCAGCAGCCACAAGTCTCCGATTACGTAAGTCAGAACAGCGACGATAAGAGCGGTTACGAGGGCCGCGGTAATCGGCAACTGGGCGACCACCCACAAGGCCACGGACAGAATGGCGGCATAGATGACGAACTTGATCACCAAAGACCTGACGTGCTCCACAACTTCACCCCCTTTACGGCTATTTCAATAACCATTATTCCCCATCGAGCACGCGCTTTAGACTGCTTCTCGGAATTATCTGGTAACAAAGGATGTCAAGGAGGATACCGATGCGGTGGAATAGAAGCAATCAAATCATAACTCCGGACTGGGTGCGGGTGATGAGTACTTGGCCGCGCGATCCAAGCGCAAGAAAAAGGAAAAGGGGCCGGAAGCCGAAGCCCCGGTGGCACCGGGTGGTTTCGCCTTCTGGAGGCGGCGCCTGAGAAATCTGGCGCTGGGGACCCTGGTGCTGGCTGCCGTCGTGTGGCTGTCACTGCCCGCCGTCGGCCGATTTCTGGTCGTGGCGGACAAGCCGGCGCCGGCGGAGGTCCTGGTGGTGCTCTCCGGCGACCGGGGCGAACGGTTGGAATACGCCTTCCGGCTTTATCAGGAGGGCTTGGCCGACCGCCTCCTGTTGAGCGGGGGTCCCCTGTACGCCGACCTGACCGAAGCCGACCTACTGCGCCGGCACGCCCTGATGCTGGGGGTGCCCGAGTACAAGATCATTATGGAGCCCCGGGCGACCAACACCTACCAGAACGCCCTGTACAGCCGGGAGATGATGGAGTACTACGGGCTGGACTCGGCGATCGTGATCTCCTCGCCCTACCATATGCGCCGGGTCCGCGCGCTGTTCGACGAGGTCTACAGGGGCAGCGACATCCGGCTGGTGTATCTGCCGGTCGAGGACTCCTGGTTCGACCCCGAACGCTGGTGGGAATCGGCCGCAGGCCGGCGGGTGGTGCTTGCGGAGTACCTCAGGCTGACGATGCTGGTCCTGCCGGAGCAGTGGCGGGCCTTCCTGTACCGCCGCGGCACGGGCGAGCCTCCGATGCCGGAACGGGCCGGGAGGGACCAGCCCTCGCTGAAAGAGAGACTAGATATTTCGGGTCATTTACGGCCGCCCAACCTTGTAGTATAGTATGATGAAACCAAGTCTACCGGGCTTTTGCGGGGAGAGGACCTGGATTTTGCGTTTGATCCAGCGGATCAGAGCTTATGACAACCCGGTGAGCAGGATACTGGTGTCCCAGGTTTTCATTTTCGGGGTGCTCCTGCTGGTCAGACCCGGCCTGTGGCCGGTGGTGCTGTTTTTGGTGCCGGCCAACGGCCTGGCGCTATACTTTGCCCTGCGGGGGCAGCAGGGCGGGCGGAAGATCGTCACGGTAAAGCTCGACGACCAGCCCATCGACCCCACTTTCGAAATCGCCAGCGAAACACTGCCCTACATGCGCCGGGGGCTCAACGAAGAAAGCGCTAAGAAAACCGCACAGATCATCCAGAAAATCGGCGATGTGCCGGCGGTAGCGATCACCGACCGGGAGCGTGTGCTGGCCTTCATCGGTCCCGGCTGCGAGAAGCACCCGCCGGGGCGCGAGATCGTCACCCAGGCCACCAAGGAGGTCATCGCCACCGGTGAGTTGAAGGTGGTGGAGAAGCAGGAGGACCTGAAGTGCCCGGTCCGGGACTGCGAGTGCCCCCTGGCGGGGGCTGTCATCGTGCCCCTTAAGGTGCGGGATGAGGTCGTGGGCACCATGAAGCTTTACCGGACCGAAAAAGGGCCGATCCCTTCCGGGATCGTCAAACTGGGTGTGGGGATTGGGCAGTTGCTCGGATTCCAGATGGAGCTTTCCGAGCTGGACCGGCAGGCCCAGTTGGTGACCAGGGCCGAGCTGGACGCCCTGCGGGCGCAGATCAACCCGCACTTCCTGTTCAACACGCTGAATACGATTATCATGTTCAGCCGCACGCATCCCGAGACCGCCCGCCGCCTGCTGATCCGCCTGGCCGCCTTTTTCCGGCACGCCTTCAAGCGCACCGGGCATTTCAGCACGCTGGCCGAGGAACTGGAATGCGTCGACGCCTACGCGGTCCTCGAAAAGGCCCGTTTCCGCGAGAAGCTGCACGTGGTCCAGGACGTGGACGAAAGCCTGCTGGACTTTCAGGTGCCTGTACTCACGCTGCAGCCATTGGTGGAGAACGCGGTGAAACACGGGATCATGCCTAAGATGGGGAACGGCACGGTGAAGATCACTGTCCGCCGGGCTGGTGCTGAGATGCTGGTGGAGATTACGGACGACGGGGTGGGCGTCCCAGATGAAATCTTGCCGCAGATCTTTCAGCCCGGATTCGGTTCGGGCAGCGGCGTGGGTTTGAGCAACGTCAGCGAGCGCCTGAAAAGCTTATTTGGTGCCGAATACGGCCTGAATATAGACAGCAAAGTGGGTGTAGGCACCAGGGTGTACTTCCGGATCCCCCTGGTGCAGAGTCCCCAGGAGAAGGGGGTGAACAGGGCCAATGAAGCTAAAAGCCTTAATAATTGACGACGAGTACCCGGCCCGCCAGGAATTACGGTACATCCTGGGCAATTTCCCGGAGATCGAGGTCGTGGGTGAGGCGGCCAACGCCCAGGAGGCGCTGGCCCTGATCCAGGCGCTGGACTATTCCGTCCTGTTCCTGGATATTTCCATGCCGGGAATGGACGGCCTGGAGTTGGGCGCGGCCATTCGCGAGCTGGAAAGTCCGCCCTACGTGATCTTCGTGACCGCGTACAACGGGTTCGCCTTGAAGGCCTTTGAGGTGGACGCCATCGACTACGTGATGAAGCCGATTGACGAGGGCCGCCTGCGGATGGCGATCAACAAGGTGATCCGGGCGACGCAGGAGGTGGCCCCGTGCGCCGAGGCTGTAAACGGGGGCGCTCCGGCCGCCGCCAAGCCCGCGTTTCGGATTGACCGGATCCCGGCCGAGCGGAACGGGAAGACCATCCTGGTGAGCGAGTCCGACATCGTGTACACCTTTACCGAACAGGACACGGTGTACCTCAAGACCTACGACGAGAAGCTCTTAACCCGGTTTACCGTCAAGGAACTGGAGGGGCGGCTGGACCCGAACATCTTTTTCCGTACGCACCGGTGCTGCGTGGTGAACCTGCGCAAAGTGAAGGAAATCATCCCGCTTTTTAGCGGCACCTACTCCTTGGTGGTGGACGACCGGGAGCGGAGCGAGGTGCCGTTGAGCCGGGGGCAGGCAAAAAAACTGCGCAAAATTCTCGGATTTTAGTTTTTGAGCGACGCGAGGGAAAGTCTCTTGATCCTAGGTATCGGAGTCGATCTTGTTTCTGTTAAGCGGATCCGGTCGGCGTCGGAACGTACCGGGGGCCGCCTACTGGTGCGCCTTTTCACTCCCGCCGAACGGGATTGCTGCCGGGCGCGCCGCGCGGCCTACGAGTGCTACGCGGCGCGTTTCGCGGCCAAGGAGGCGGTGTTCAAGGCGCTTGGCACTGGATTTTCCGGCTGCTGCTGGCACGACGTGGAGATCACCAACGGTCCCGGCGGCGGGCCGGTGGTGGCGCTGACCGGGAGCGCGGCCCGGGTCGCGGCCCGGCGGGGGATCACCGGGGTGCTGCTGTCGCTCAGCCACGAGGGGGACCAGGCGGTGGCCTTCGCGATCGCCGTCGGCCCCAGCGAAAGTCAAAGAAAGTAGAAAAGGCTCAAAAAGGTGTCAGACATTTTTGCGCAAAAGGAAAGTCACAGAAGGTCATAAGGAGACTGTCCTCCTTTTTTTCGGAAAGGATGAGGGTGTATGCGGGTGGTCACCGCGGCCGAAATGCGGGAGATAGACCGGCGGGCCACCGAGGAGTACGGCGTCTTGGGACTCGTCCTTATGGAGAACGCGGGCCTTAAGGTGTTTGAGTGTGTGCGCCGGGTCCTGGGCGGGGTGGACGGGAAACAGGTGATAGTCCTGGCCGGAAAAGGGAACAACGGCGGAGACGGGTTGGTGGCCGCCCGCCACCTGCTGCAGCACGGGGCCCGGGTGAAAGTAATGCTTAGCGGCGAACCCGCGGATGTGACGGGCGATGCGGGCATTAACCTGGAGATCTGGAAGCGGTTGGGGCAGCGGCTGTACCTGATGCAGGACCGTAACGCCATTCAGCTGCTGCAACTTGCCCTGATGCAGACGGACCTGGTGGTGGACGCGCTCTTCGGCACGGGTTTCCGTGGCGAGATCAGGGACCGGGCCCGCAAAGTTATCGAGGCCGTCAACGAGTCGGGCAAACCGGTGGTGGCCGTGGACATCCCGTCCGGGGTGGAGGCCGACACCGGCGCGGTGCGCGGGCCGGCCATCCAGGCGACCCACACGGTCACGTTCGGTCTGCCCAAGCTCGGGCTGGTCCTGGAACCGGGGGCGGGGAGGACCGGCGAGCTGCACGTGGCGGACATCTCCCTGCCGCGGCCGCTGGTGGAGGCGGAGGGTGGCCGTTACCTGCTCACTCCGGCGCTCGTTCGGGACTGGCTGCCCCGACGCGAGGCGGAGGCGCACAAGGGACGATTCGGTCACGTTCTGTTGGTGGCGGGGTCGAGGGGGATGGTCGGCGCGGCCGTTCTGGCCGCCCGCGCGGCGGCTCTGACGGGTGCCGGGTTGGTTACCCTGGCGGTGCCCCGCAGCATCCAGAACGTGGCCGCCGGTTTCCAGCCGGAGATTATGACCCTGGGATTGCCCGAGACCGGCGCGGGAACCCTGAGCCGGGCAGCCCGGGAGCAGATCGAGGAGTTCCTGCCGCGTGCCTCCGTGCTCGCCCTGGGTCCGGGACTCACCACCCACCCGGAGACGGCGGAACTGGTCCGGGAGCTTTTGCCCGGGGTGCGGGTGCCGTGCGTCCTGGACGCCGACGGCCTGAACGCCTTCGGGGGTGGGGAACGGGAGACCGACCGGAATTCGGCCGGGACGCCCGTCGGAGAGAGCCTCCCGCCCGGCGGCTTCCGGGAGAAACCCGACCTGGTGCTCACGCCGCACCCGGGGGAAATGGCGCGGCTTCTGGGTTTGAAGAGCGCGGCCGAAGTGCAGGCCGACCGGCTCGGTGTCGCCGAGCGCACGGCCGCCGCCTGGCGGTGCACGGTGGTGCTGAAAGGGGCCCGCACGCTGGTGGCCGAACCGGGCAAGACTTACATCAACCCGACGGGGAACCCCGGGATGGCCACGGGCGGAACCGGAGACGTTCTGACCGGGGTGATTGCCGGGCTTCTGGCGCAGGGTCTGGAACCCGGTCCAGCGGCGGCCGCCGCCGCCTTCCTGCACGGGCGGGCCGGCGACCTGGCGGCCGCCGAACGTGGGCAGGCGTCCCTACTGGCCGGAAACCTGCTGGAGTATCTGCCCGCAGCTTTCCACGAACTCGGCGCCTGAAAAAGGTGTCAGGCACCTTTTTGGGGTGGGATGTTTTTGAGAGAGTATTCAGTATGGGCGGAGGTCAACCTGTCCGCCTTGGCCCACAACCTCGGCGAGGTACGCCGGCTGGTCGGATCCGACACCGAGGTGGCGGCGGTGGTGAAAGCGAACGCGTACGGGCACGGGCTGGTCGAGGTGGCCGGCACGCTGCTGGCGCACGGGGCCGACCGCCTGTGCGTGGCCCGGGTAGATGAGGGGGTGGCGCTCCGCGAAGCGGGGATAGACGCCCCAGTACTGGTGATGGGCTTCGTGCCCCCGCCCCTCTACGACACGGCCCTGGACCACGACCTGACGCTCACGGTCTACGACCCGGAGGCGGCGGCCGAGCTTTCGGCAGCGGCCGCACGCCACGGCCGCCCCGCGCCCGTGCACCTAAAGCTAGACACCGGGATGGGTCGCCTCGGCTTGGTCACCGCCGACCGGGACCTGTACCGGAATATTCTGGCCATCGCCTCCCTGCCGCACCTGGAGATCGAGGGCCTGTACACCCACTTCGCGAATGCGGACCGGCGGGACAAATCCCACGCCCAGCGCCAACTGGTCGACTTCGTGGAGGTCACCTGCACCCTGGGGCACGACGGGATCGACATCGAACTCCTGCACGCCGCCAACAGCGCGGCGCTCATCGACATGCCGGAGAGCCGGCTAAACTTGGTGCGCCCGGGGATCATGCTGTACGGCCTGTACCCGTCCCCGGAGGTGAAGACGCGGCAGGTCGACCTGCGGCCGGTGATGACCCTGAAAGCCCAGGTGGGCTTTCTGAAGCGGGTGCCCGCCGGGTGGACCGTGAGCTACGGCTCCACCTACACCACGCCGGCCCCAACGACCCTGGCCACCGTGCCCTGCGGCTACGCGGACGGCTACAACCGCCGGCTTTCGAACCGGGGCGCGGTTCTGATCCACGGGCGGCGCGCGCCGGTGGTCGGGCGGGTGACCATGGACCAGATCGTGGTCGACGTGGGACACATTCCGGGTGTGGCGGTGGGCGACGAGGTGGTGCTGTTCGGAAGGCAGGGAGAAGCGGAACTGCACGTGGACGAGGTCGCCGCGCTGCTCGACACCATCAACTACGAGGTAGTCTGTGCGGTCAGCGCGCGCGTGCCGCGGGTGTACGTAAGGAACGAAACGTAACGGCTACATAAACTTCAACAGTTCAAAGGGCATTCAAGTCGCCGATGACCCAATCCTCCGCGTCCACGACCGGTAGTTCGGAGAGGCCGCGGGCAACCATCTTCTCCAGTGCCGCCTGGAAGCTGACTTCGGCGGTTACCGAAGAGAGGCGACCGCATCAGGTCCCCCGCCCGCGCGGATCCAGGTATTGGAGCGGTTTGAAGGGCGAGCAGCGCGTCCTCGCGAACGACCTTCGGTTCGCTGGTGATCAGCCGGTAAACATCCCCGACCTTGGGCACTTCAGGTCACCTCCGTGTCTTCACCGCAAACCTCGAGCAGGTGCACGATGCCCACGACCTTATCCACGTCCAGGACAAAACCGATGCCGGTGCCCGGCTTTTCCAGCTGGCCGGCGTTCACGATGGCCTGCAGGGCCCGGTTGGTCTTGTCACGGTGGATCAGGGTCAGGATGATCTCTTTTTCGGGCTCGATCGGTATGCCGAGCAGCCGCTTTTGTTCATGCACGCCGCAGCCGCGCCCGTAGAGCACCGTGCCTCCCCGGGCGCCAGCCTCCTTCGCGGCGGTGAGGATCCGCTCGGCCCAGCCTTTCTTCACGATGGTCACGATCAGTTGGTGTTCCCTACCCACTTTCATTGTCCGCACCCCTTCCGCTGTAGATCAATCCCAGTACTAGTACAGATAATATCGGAGCCAGAGCCACCAGCGCAATCATGCCGAAGCCGTCCAGCAACGGGTTCCGGCCCTCGATACCCGCCGCCACTCCTACGGCCAAAGCCATAACGAAGGTGACGGTCATAGGTCCGGTCGCCACCCCGCCGGAGTCGAAGGCCACCGACACGAAGGTCGGCAGGGACGCCCGGATTAAAATCAGGGCCAGGGCGTAGCCGGGCACCAGGAGGTACAGGAGCGGGATGCCGTAGACAATGCGTAGCATGGCCAGAGCGACGGAAACGGCGACCCCGATGGACAGGGTATACAAAAGCACCTTCTGCGGGATGTACCCGCCGGACACCTTTTCCACCTCGTAGCTCAAGATCCGGACGGCCGGCTCGGCCACCGTGGCCACGAAACCGAGCAGTAGGCCGATGGGGACGACGACCCAAACGCCGGGCAGCTGGCCCAGAATCTCACCCAGGGCCTTGCCGGTCGGCAGGAAGCCCGCATGAACCCCCTGCAGAAAAAGGGCAAGCCCCGCGAAGGCCAACACCATCCCGGCCAGAATGCGCCCGACGGCCTCCACCGGCAGCCGCAGGAACAGGACCTGGAAAACCAGGAAGATGACGACGAGGGGCACGAGCGCCTCGGCCGCTTCAAGCAGGGTATGCCCAAACCCCTCAAACACCGCAATCCCCGTCAACCGTAGAACACTCCCAGGAGCATGACCGCGATGATCGGGCCGATAGACGCCAGGGCCACGAAACCGAAGCTGTCGCCAAGCGAGCTTTTCCCGCCCAGCACCGAGGTCAAGCCGACCCCGAGGGCCAAGATGAACGGCACCGTCATGGGCCCGGTGGTTACCCCGCCTGCGTCAAACGAGATCGGCACGAAGTGCGGCGGCACGAAAGCGGAGAGAGCGAACACCGCCAGGTAGCCGGCCGTCAGGATGTAGGCCATTGGGATGCCCAGCACCACTCGCGCCGCGGCGATGGCCAAGAACACACCGACTCCTATGCCGACGAAAGTGACCAGGACGCGCTTGGAGATTTCTCCGTCCGAGACGGCGTCAATCTGGTACGCCAGCACCCGGACGTCGGGTTCGGCGACGGTGGCCGCGAAGCCGATAAAAAGCGTTAACAACATCAGCAGGACCAGGGAACCCCTCTGCGGCAGTTCGGACCCGATCGCCTCCCCCAGCGGCAGGAGCCCCACCTTGACCCCCAGCAGGAAGAGCCCGAGGCCGACGGTCACCATCACCACACCGGCCAGGAACTGCAGAATCATTTGCCCCGATCCGTCGACGAAGACCAGCATCAGCGCCACGACCAGGACGGCAATGGGCAACACAGCCTGAAACGTCTCGAGGGCGATATGTTTAATATCATCCATAGATAGACAGTCCTTCCGGCGTGGTGGCAGGGGGACCCGAACCGGGCGCCTGGGGGTTTTGCGCCGCAAACCACCGTCTCGGTGCACTACAGGCGGACACGGGCCATTGGTGGCCAGGTGCATCCAACCAGTTAACCAGTCTTTATATATATACCGTTTCCGGCCGTTCTCCGTCAAACCGGCTCGCTGGCTCTTTCCAGAGATAAGCAGCCTTTTTACCGACCGAACTTGAATTTGGACGGTTCGGCCGGGCGTATGCTAGCATGATGGTGTCGGGAGGCGAAGCCGTTGAGTCTTGAACCTTCCCCCGCCGAGGTCCTCCAGAGACAGACCGCCCCGGCGCCCAGGAAAAGGGCCCGACCGTTGGCCGCCCTGCGCCACCGGAACTTTCGCATTTACTGGCTGGGGCAAGCGGTGTCCCTGGTCGGCACCTGGATTCAGAATGTCGCGCTGGCTTGGCTGGTGCTGGAGTTGACCGGCTCGCCCCTGCTCCTGGGGTTGGTCGGCGCTGCCCAGTTTACACCCATTTTGTTGTTCAGCCTGCTGGGCGGGGTGATCGCCGACCGCATGGCTAAGCGCCGCCTGATTATCGGGACCCAGTCGGTTCTGATGCTGGTGGCCTACACCCTGGGTTTTCTCACCGTGACCGGGCTGGTCCAGTACTGGCACGTGCTGCTGCTGGCCGTCGTGGTGGGGCTCGCCAACGCCATGGACATTCCGGCTCGCCAGTCCTTCCTGATTGAACTGGCCGGGCGCGAAGACCTGATGAACGCCATCGCCTTGCACTCCTCGATCTTCAACGTAGCCCGCTTCGTGGGCCCGGCCGCGGGCGGCCTCCTGATCGCCGGATTCAGCCTGCCCGTGTGTTTTTTCGTCAACGGGCTGAGCTTCACGGCCGTGCTGGCGAGTCTTTTTATGATCCGGACCGCGGGCCCGCCCCCGGCTGACCGGACCTTCACGAAAGTGTGGCCTGAAATCGGCGAAGGCTTCAACTATATCCGAAGCACTCCCACCGTGCTCTACCCGATCATCCTGATGGCTGTCTTAAGTCTGTTTACCTTCAACTTTAACGTCCTGGTGCCGGTTTACGCCCGGGAGGTGCTGCATCAGGAGGCCCAGGGCTTTGGGTTCCTGATGGCGGCGCACGGGCTGGGCTCCCTGGGCGGGGCGTTCTACCTGGCCATGATTAGCCACCGGGGTCCGCGGGCCGAAGTTCTCTTGGGGGGGGCGCTCGGGGTTTGCCTGGCCCATCTGGCCCTGGCCTTCACCGGGTGGTTCTGGCTGGCCCTGCCGGTGCTCGCCTTGGGGGGGCTGTCGATGATGGTGTTTGCCGGGCTGGTGAACACCACGGTCCAGCTCGCCGCGCCCGACCGCCTGCGGGGGCGGGTGATGAGCGTTTATTCCCTGGTTTTTCTGGGGATGATGCCGCTCGGGAACCTGATGGCCGGCGCCGTGGCCCACCACTGGGACGCTCCGGCGGCCTTCGGCTTCGGTGCCGTGCTGGGGCTTTGCGGTTTGGCCCTCCTCTCCAAAAAGGTGCCGTGCGCAACGGCATCCGCTGAACCCAGCGGCCCCGTTGCGCCCTCGGCCTTCACCGGATCAGGGGCGTCCCCCGCATGCACAGACCCCACTGCACCCGTCGCGCCCACCGTCTCTGTTACCGCCACCGCGGCCATCGCTCCGGACAGCCAGCCGGAAGAGCCCGCTAAATAAGACAGATAGACAACCGCGCGCAACGTTACTGGTGATGGAACACTAGACCGTCGGAGGGGTAGGTCACCGCGATGGGTTTGGAACAAAGGCATGCGTCAGTCCTGAGGTTTACAGGTTTTTCTTCCTCATCCCCACCGGGTATGCTATCATAGATAGGCGAATAGTTTAGGGTGGGAGCGTGACGGAGATGGAACTGGTCCGGGACGGCAAAAACCGCTACCGTCTTGTCCGCACGGGCAAGATGCGGGTGGACGCGGTGGTCTACGTCAACGAGGTGCTGCTGCCGCTGCTGCGGGATGACAAGAGCCTGGAGCAACTGGCCCACGCGGCCATGCTGCCCGGGGTGATCAACCCGGTGGTCGGCATGCCCGACATCCACGAGGGTTTCGGCCTGCCCATCGGCGGCGTGATGGCGGTGGGTGAGGACGGCGTGATTTCGGCCGGGGCTGTTGGGATGGACATAAACTGCGGCGTCCGCTTGATCCGCACCGATCTGCGGGTGCGGGAGGTCCCCGTCCCGCAGCTCAAAAACCTGATGCTCACCGTCGAGGACTACGTGCCCACGGGGGTGGGCAAGAAAAGCAAGCACGGGGAGCTCTCGCGGCGGCTCTTTGAGCGAGTGGCCAGGACCGGGGTCCGCGCCCTGGTGGAACAGGGTGTGGGTGCCGCGGCCGACCTGGAATATATTGAAGAGGGCGGCTGCCTGGCGGGCGCCGATCTGGACGCCGTGAGCCGCGAGGCCTACAAGCGCGGCGAGACGCAGTTGGGCACGCTGGGGGGCGGCAACCACTTCATCGAATTCCAGGAGGTGGCTGAACTCCTAGAGCCCGCGCTGGCCGAACGTTGGGGACTCTTCCCCGGACAGCTGACGGTGATGATTCACACCGGTAGCCGCGGTTTCGGGCACCAGATCTGCACCGACTTCAGCCGGAGCCACGTGACGGCCGCCAAGAAGTATGGGATCGAACTGCCCAATAAAGGGTTGGCCTGCGCTCCGAGCAACTCCCCGGAGGGGCGGCAGTATTTTCAAGCCATGGCCTGCGCGGTCAACTTCGCGTTTGCCAACCGGCACCTGATCAGTCACGACGTCGGCCGCGCCTTCGCCGACGTATTCCGGAAAGAGCCGGAGAAACTGGGCTTCGGGCTAGTTTACGACGTGGCGCACAACATCGCCAAGTGGGAGCGCCACGGGGGGCGGAAGGTGCTGGTGCACCGCAAGGGGGCGACCCGGGCGCTGCCGCCCGGGCACGAGGACAACCCCCGTCCCTACCGGGAGACCGGACACCCGGCCCTCATCCCGGGCAGCATGGGCACTTCCTCGTACGTGCTGGCCGGTACCGAGCGGGCGGCGGCGACCTTTTTCTCGGTCAACCACGGGGCCGGGCGGGTGCTTTCGCGGGGCGCGGCGGAACGCACCATCAGCCGCGAGCAGTTCGAGGAATCCATGGGGGCGGTGCTGTACAACATCCGCAATTTCAAGGAAATCGTCGATGAGTCGCCGCTCGCTTATAAAGACGTCGACCAGGTGGTCCAGACCCTGGCCGAAATCGGACTAACCAGGAAGGTAGCCCGGCTGCGGCCCCTGGCGGTCATCAAGGGAAAGGACTGAGGCCGGTGTTTTCACCCGGGGTGCGCAAGGTGCTGGACATCATCACGGCGGCGGGGCGCGAGGCGTACGTGGTCGGGGGCGCCGTCCGCGACCTGCTGCTCGGGCGCGAGCCCAAGGAGTTCGACGTCTGCACCGATGCGTGCCCGCGAGAAGTGTTGACCCTGGCGGCCGAGAACCGGATCAAGGCCTTCAAGAAAGGGGCCGCCTTCGGGGTGATCTCATGGATTCTGGACGATGAGGAGATCGAGATTGCCACTTTCCGGACCGAGTTCTACGGGAACGACGCCCACCGCCCGGAGAAGGTGGAGTTCGTCTGGGCCCTGGAGGACGACCTGGCGCGGCGCGACTTCACCGTGAACGCAATCGCCATGCGCGCCGACGGCAGCATCGTCGACCCGTTTGAAGGCCGCCCCGACCTGGAGGCGGGCGTGCTGCGGGCCGTGGGTGACCCAGAGGAACGGTTTGGGGAGGACGCCTTGCGGATGTTCCGCGCCTGCCGTTTTGTGGCCGAATACGGCTTCACCCTGGCTCCGGAGACCAAGGCAGCCATCCCGCGGGCCCTGCACCGGGTGGCCGGGCTGTCGGTGGAGCGGGTGCGGGACGAGATCTACCGCACGCTCATGGCGGAGCACGCCGCGGCGGGGCTGGAGTTAATGCGTGAAACGGGGCTTTTGTCCGCTGACTGCCGGGGGCGAGTGAACGGTTTCGACACGGCCGTTCCGGTGCTCCCGGAGCTTGCGCGCCTGGCCGGTGTAGCTCAGAACCCCGAATACCACCAGTTCGACGTGTGGGAACACACCCTGCGGGTGGTGTCCAACGTGCCGGCCGAGCCGGCGCTCCGCTGGGCGGCCCTCCTGCATGACGTGGCCAAGGGGCTGCCGGAGGTGCGCGGGACCAACCGGCGCGGCCTGCCGACCGACTATGGGCACGCCCGGAAGGGGGCCCAGATCACCGGCCGGATCATGGAGCGCCTGCGTTTCCCGCCGGCCTTCGCGCGGCGGGTGACCTGGCTGGTACGGAACCACATGCGTTTTCCGGAACTGGAAGAGCGGTTTGTACTCCGCTGGCTGAAGAGCCTGGCGCCCGACTTCCACAACCGGCAAGAACTGCTAGAGGCGGTGGGGGAATGCCTGGCGTTGCGGCGCGCCGACCTTTTGGGGGGTAAGGTGGACTCGTTGGCGGTCCTGGACGGAAACCAGCGGCTTGAGGAAATGGTGAAAGACGTCATGTGGCGGGTACCGTTCTTTCCCGAGGATCTGGCCATCACCGGGGGTGAGGTGGCCGCTCTGGTCGGCCGGGGCCCGCAGGTCAAGCAGGTGATGGAGGACCTAGTGGTGCGGGTACAGGGCGGACAACTGGACAATCACCCGGGGGTCCTGAAAGAGGCGGTGGAAAAAAAGGCCTGGCGCAGAAAGATGTCCGGCGATAACCAGGAACCGTCACACCCGCGGAAGATGCGCGACCGTTCTCCTTCCTGAGAAGCCGGGCCCTAGCCGGGCGTAGTGTTTCAGGGGTGGCACCAGGGTTTATCAGGGGGCGGGGAAGCCGGCACAGAGGCGATGGATCGGTTTGGTGGCAGACTAAACGGGGGCGTGACCCAAAGCAAAAGGGATCACGCCCCGTTCTGTTGTCTGGTGGAACCCCTTGTGCAAGTGGTCCTGTCTAAACGCAAGTTTCCGGAAAGTGTACTTCTACCATCCTGACCCGCTGACCCGCCGGGGTATCCTTTCAATCTCTGCCGGGAATGACCTTGCACCCCGGGCGGCGATCTTCGACGGAGAATTCAGCGGGTGGTGGCTTTTGTTATCATCGGCCTTTCCCAGGGGCGTTCTTCAAGAAGATGCCTTAGGGCTGGCGCAGCCGTTCCACCCGCGCACCCTCGGCGACTTGTTCCGGGGTCAGGCTGTAAATCCGGTCCAGAAGGGCGGTCCGAAAACTGGCCGGTCCACGGGCCTCCCGGGCGGCCAGTTCCGCCGCCAGGCCGTAGGCGGCCAGCGCACCGGCGGCGGCTACCAAAAAGTCGGGCTCCACGGCGGCAAAGGCCGCGACCAGCGCGGTGGCCATGCAGCCGGAGCCGGTAATGGTGGTCAGCCACTCGTGACCGTTGTCCACAACCAACACCCGTCCCCCGTCGGTGACGATGTCGCGCTGCCCCGTGATCACGGTTACGGTGTTGTACCGGTGTGCCAGCACCCCGGCCGCGGCTGCGGGGTTAGCCACGCCTTCCACACTTTCTACGCCGCGGACTACGCCGCCGGCACCGCTTAAGGTGCCGATCTCACCCGAGTTGCCGCGTATCACCGCGACCCGTAGCCCGCCCAGCAGCCGTAGACAGGTCTCCGTGCGGTAGGCGGTGGCCCCCGCGCCCACCGGGTCGAGCACCACCGGGATGCCCGATTCGTTTGCCCGGCGGCCGGCGAGCAACATGGCGTCCACCCAGGCCGGACTCAAGGTGCCGATGTTGAGGACCAGCGCCCCGGCCAGGCCGGTCATTTCGGCGGCTTCCTCGGTCGTGTGGGCCATCACCGGCAACGCGCCCACGTGCAGGGTCACGTTGGCGGTGTCGTTCATTACGACGTAGTTGGTAATGTGGTGAACCAATGGTTTGGTGGCGCGGATGCGTGCCAGGGCATTCGCAAAGCGCAGTCTCAATTCGCTTACGTTCACGGACCACTTCCCCCTTTCGATAATACCCCAGTATACCGCCTGATCAGCGCGGTGTCCACATGCCTGCCCCGGCCCCAGGACTGACCCCGGCCCGCGGCTCATATCCGGCACCGTTCTTCCCGACCGGCAAAAAACGGCGGGACGCAGCGTTCTTCACAGTCCGGCGATTCTATCCGTATTATGCAGGAAAATGCGGTAGACGTGCAGGAACTTTCCAGGATGGTGCCGAATTACCTTTTGGAGCGGACCCAAGCCAGCAGATTGTCACTACGGGGGGGTGCCGCTTCTTGAAATCCGGAACCGGATCTTTGGTCAAGCGATTCTGCCTCATTCTTCTATCCGCGGGATTAATCTGCGGCTTGACTGGTCTGCCCTTCGCCGGGGTGGAAACTGTGGCCCCGGCCGCCGCCACCCAGCCCCAGACTCATTACATAGTAAAAAGCGGCGACTCGCTGTGGACCATCGCCCGCCGGCTGGGCACCTCGGTTGCCGCCCTCAAGCGGGCCAATAATCTGCGAAGCGACTTGATTTTCCCCAACCAGGTTCTGGTGATTCCGGTAACGGCCGTTTCGGCGCCGGCAGCGCCGGCGGCGGCTGCGTCCCCGGCTGAAGCCCAAAACGACGCAGCCGAGAAAATACCCCCGATCAACGAGTACACGGTGCAGGCGGGGGATACCCTGTGGTCGATCGCGCAAAAGCTCGGTGTCGATCCGGGGGCTCTGAAGCGCGCTAACAACGTGCAGAATGACTTTCTGGAAATCGGTCAAGCATTGATCATTCCCGAGCCGGGGGCCGGCACGCCGGCCTCGCACAGGGTGCCCAACCCGATGCCCAGCCGTTCCGGCGACCGCATGCAAATCATCCTGGATTACGCCCGCACCCTGGAGGGGCACCCCTACCGCTGGGGGGGTAACAGCCCGGGCGGGTTTGACTGTTCCGGTTTTGTTTACCACGTGTTTGAACACCACGGGATCTCTCTTCCCCGGACCTCCTACGCCATGTTTGGGGTCGGCACCCCGGTGAGCCGGTCGGAACTCTGTCCTGGCGACCTGGTCTTCTTCACCACCTACCGCGCCGGCGCTTCCCACGTCGGGATTTTCTACGGCAACGAGATGTTCCTGCACGGCAGCTCTGCCGGGGGCGCGGTGATCTGGACCAGCCTTGACACCCCTTACTACAGCGCCCGTTTTCTCGGCGGCCGGCGGGTTTTGCCCTAGCTGGAAGCCTACGGGAGCACTCCCCATTATTTCACGGCGATCGTGTGCCGTATACCGCAAAATGCAGCTCAAGCGACGTAACCCTCACACAAGCAAGGTATCTAGAAGGGCCTAAGTGGGGAACGCTTTTGAGAAACGGATTTCTCACACCGGCGGCTGTTCGGTATCCCTGATATGGAAGTCGGAGGCCGGAGGCCGGAAGTCAGACCTTGAAGGAAATCACTGCCGGCGATTTCCGGTCTGGAATATTAGGGCTGCCTTCTGCTTTGAAGCGTTGCTCCGGTGCTGTGCTTTATTTTCGCCTCCGGTTCTGCTAGTCTTGGACGTTGTCCGATGGGCGGCGGGAAACTCTTCCGGGCGTTCCCGCGCCGCGCCGAACGCTGGGCGTTTTGGTCCGTTGACAATGGAGGAAAAAGC
Source organism: Candidatus Desulforudis audaxviator MP104C (assembly GCF_000018425.1). Taxonomy (GTDB): domain Bacteria; phylum Bacillota; class Desulfotomaculia; order Desulfotomaculales; family Desulforudaceae; genus Desulforudis; species Desulforudis audaxviator. The sequence goes on from NC_010424.1 coordinate 520,011, forward strand.
TGATACATTGAGTGTGGCCTAATAGGGGTGATGAATATGGGGAATATTAAAGAAGTGCGCGGGAAAATCCACGATTTTCTCGTTGAGGGCGACTACGAGCCTCTGGAAGAGTTCCTACTCGAGGTCCACTACGCGGACCTCGCTGAAATTCTGCGTACCTTTGAGCTTGATGAGCGGGTGGAGTTGCTGCGCCACCTGGATCGGGAACGCGCGGCCCAGGTGCTTTCCGAGCTGGACCGCGACGAGATCACCCCGCTCTTGAAGGGTCTGGGGCGGAAGGCTAGCGCCCAGATCCTCCAGGAGATGCCTACCGACGACGCCGCCGACCTTTTGGGCGAACTACCGGAAGACGAACAGGAACGATACCTGAGACTGATGTCCGACCCCGAGGCCGAGGACGTGGCCGAGCTTCTGGAGTACGGCGCCGAAACGGCCGGCGGGATTATGACCACCGAGTTCGTCGCTGTCAACAAGGAGTTGACGACCGACGAGGCCATCCAGGTTGTGCGGCGCACGGCGCAGGAAGCCGAGACCGTGTACTACGTGTACGTGGTGAACGATCAAAACCAACTGGTAGGGGTCGTCTCTCTGCGCGAGATGATTCTGGCCGCCCCGGGGGCCAGAATCGAAGAGATCATGCGTACCGGCCCGATCCGGGTGAACGTGGGTACCGACCGGGAGGAAGTGGCCCGGGTGGTGGCGAAGTACGACTTCCTGGCCGTCCCCGTGGTGAACGACGATGAACAACTGCTGGGGATCGTCACGGTGGACGACGTCCTGGACGTTATCGAAGAAGAAGCAACGGAGGACTACCTGCGCCTGGCCAGCGTGCACCAAGAACGGTACCTGGAGCTGAGCGTCGTGCAGCGGGCCCGCCGCCGTCTGCCCTGGCTGATGGCCTTGCTCTTCGGTGCGGTGTTGGCTGGCAGCGTGGTCCAGTTTTATGAAGACACGCTGGCCGGGGTGGTGGCACTGGCTTTTTTCATGCCGGTCATCGCCGGCGGCCCGGGCAACGTGGGCACCCAGACCATGGCCGTCATGGTACGGGGGCTGGCTACTGGCGAGGTGGATGCCCGGCGGGTGACGCGGGTGATTTTCAAGGAGATCCAGGTCGGGATGATCGTGGGGGGGGTGAGCGGGCTGGTCCTGGCCGGGATCGCCGCGTTGTGGCTGGATTCGGCGCTGCTGGGCCTGGTGGTGGGGACGTCCCTGGCCGCGGCCATGACCACGGCCACCGCGATCGGGACCTTGTTTCCTCTCTTGATCAGCCGGCTGGGGGTTGACCCGGCGCTGGCATCCGGACCGTTCATTACGACGGTGATGGACGTGATCAGCCTGATGATCTACTTTACGGTGGCCACCCTGATCTTCTTCCGGTTTATAGGCTAGCCGGTTTCGGGGGGTTTGGGCCCGGATCCGGACGGGGATGCGGACGTGAACCCGGACAGGCGGTACCTGTCTCCCCATCCGTCGGCCAGGTTGTGTTTCACGCCCAACTGGTCCAGCACCCGGGCCGTGGTGTGCCGCACCAGGTCGTCGATAACAACGGGCCGCAGATAGAAAGCGGGCACCGGGGGCATGATGGTCACTCCGATCCGGGCCAGCTTGAGCATGTTTTCCAGGTGAATGGGGCTCAAGGGGGTTTCCCGCGGCAGCAGCACCAGGCGCCGCCGCTCCTTGATGGTGACGTCGGCCGCGCGCTGGATCAGGTTTTCGGCGTAGCCGTGGGCGATGGCGGCCAGGGTTTTCATGCTGCACGGGGCGATCACCATGCCGTCGTGCCGGAAAGAACCGCTGGCGATATCGGCATCGAAGTCGTCTTCAGTGTAGGAGAACGGGGTGTACCCGGCCACCAGGTCGGGGTCCAGCCCGGTTTCCTGCCGGATGATGTAACGGGCGGCCCGGCTGATGATCAAGCGGGTTTCGACGTTGTGTGCCGTCAGTTCCCGCAGCACACTGATGCCGTAAAGCGCCCCCGAGGCGCCCGTGATGGCCACGACGATCCGCATCCGGTGATCGAGCCTCCCTTCTCGAAAGATTGTACTTGATCAGCGCGATAAAGGAAAGTGTCGTCCGGTGAAACAGTACCAGACCGAGGCCATCGTGCTGCGGGCGTCGGCCGTCCGGGAGGCCGACCGGACGCTCGTGCTCCTGACCCGCGACCGGGGAAAGCTGAGGGTCTGGGCCCACGGGGCGGCCCGGCCGACGAGCCGGAAACGCGGCGCCGTGCAGCCCTTCTGCCGGTCCCGGTTCCTGCTGGAACGGGGGCGGGAGATAGATGTGGTGCGGCAGGCGGAGGCCCTGGAGGAGTTCCCCGCGCTGCACGCCGACCTGGAAGCCCTTGCCCTGGCGGGCTACGTGTGCGAGTTGGCCGAGGGCTTTGCGGCGGAAGGCCAAGCCGAACCCGGGATCTACGGGCTCTTGCTCCAGGTGCTGCGGCGGCTGGCGGAAGACAAAAGCGGCCTGCCGGTGCGGTTTTTCGAGGCCCGGATTCTGGCGCTTACCGGTTTCGGCCCCGAGTTGGGATCTTGTGCGGGCTGTGGGGCGCAGCCTGTGGTGCCGGCCCGTTTCAGCCCGGCCTTGGGGGGCGTCCTGTGCCGGGGGTGTCGGGACCGGGACCCGCCCGCCCGTCCCTGCAGGTCCGCTGTGGTCCAGGTGCTAGGCAAGCTGCTGGAGTGGCCGCTGGACCGGCTGAAGGTGCTGCGCATCGACGCGGCGACTGGGCGGGAAGTGGCCGACATTCTCCAGGCCTGTGTCTGCCACCATCTGGAGAGAGAGCCCCGCAGCCTGGCCTTCCTGCGTAAAATGGGCATCTCCTCAAGTTAGAGGTCAGGACCAGGGTTCCGACCTCGCTGCTTTCCTCTGGAAACTAAAGTTAGGATCCTGATCCTTAACTTAAAAGTCAAAGAAGGTAAAAAGGGGCCTGGCCCCTTTTTCGGAAACCCCTTTTTCGGAAAGGTGAGTGGAAGTGGACTTTCAGGAGCTGATTATGACGCTGGACCGGTTCTGGGGGGACCGGGGCTGCATCATCCAGCAGCCTTACGACGTGGAGAAGGGTGCCGGCACCATGAACCCGGCCACCTTCCTGCGGGTGCTCGGGCCCGAACCCTGGAACGTTGCCTATGTGGAGCCGTCCCGGCGGCCGACCGACGGCCGCTACGGCGAGAACCCCAACCGCCTGCAGCACTACTACCAGTACCAAGTGATCCTGAAACCGTCCCCCGACGACGTGATCGAGGTTTATCTCGACAGCCTGCGGGCCATTGGGATCAACCCCCTGGAACACGACATCCGCCTGGTGGAGGACAATTGGGAGTCGCCCACCCTGGGGGCCTGGGGCCTGGGCTGGGAGGTCTGGCTGGACGGCATGGAGATCACCCAGTTCACCTACTTCCAGCAGTGCGGCGGTTTCGACCTGAAGCCGGTTTCGGCCGAGATTACCTACGGGCTGGAACGGCTGGCCCTTTATCTGCAGGGCCGCGACAGCGTGTTCGACATCACCTGGACGGGTGATATCACCTACCGCGACGTGCACTTCCAGGGCGAGGTGGAGCACTCCCGGTACAACTTCGAAATCGCGGACGTGGAGCTTCTTCACGACCTGTTCGAAGGGTATGAGCGGGAAGCCCAGGCGGTCCTGGAACAGCAGCTGGTGCTGCCGGCCTACGACTATGTGCTCAAATGCTCCCACGTTTTCAACCTGCTGGACGCCCGGGGGGCGATCAGCGTGACCGAGCGGACCGGCTATATTGCCCGGGTGCGGGCGCTGGCCCGCGATTGCGCCAAAGCCTACGTTGCCCAGCGTGAACGGCTTGGTTTTCCACTTCTAAAAGGAGGTGCGCCGGATGGCCGCTGACCTTGTGCTGGAAATCGGGACCGAGGAGATCCCGGCCCGTTTCCTGCCCCCGGCGCTTGCGGAACTGGCCGAAAAGGGCCGCGCCCTGCTGGCGGAATACCGCCTGGCCTATGCGGACCTGGCGGCGTACGGTACGCCGCGGCGCCTGACCCTCTACGTCCGGGACCTGGCCGGCGACCAGGCCCCCCTGGTTCAGGAAATAAAGGGACCGCCCAAGAAAGCGGCGTTTGACATTGACGGGGTGCCCACCAAGGCGGCGCTCGGTTTCGCCCGGAGCCAGGGTGTGGCCGTGGAAGACCTGGTGACGCGGGCGGTGGGCCCCGTGGAATACGTCTACGCGGTGCGGCAGGAGACCGGACGGCCGGCCGCGGAGATCCTAGCCGAGCTCGGCCCCCGGCTGATCGGGGCGCTTGTTTTCCCCAGGCCGATGCGCTGGGGCGACCAGGATTTCCGGTTCGTGCGCCCGATCCGGTGGATTCTCTGTGTCCACGGCGACCGGGTAATCGAGTTCACGGTCGCCGGAGTCCGGTCTGGACCTCACACCTGGGGGCACCGCTTCCTGAGCGCCGGGCGCCTGCTGGTCACGACTGCCGGCGACTATTTCACCCTCCTGGAAGAAAACTTCGTGATTGTAGACCCGGCGCGCCGCCGGGAAATGGTGTGGGAACAGGTCCGGGCAGCCGCGGCGGCGGAGAGCGGCACGGTTGCGGACGACCCCGAGCTTTTGGCCGAGGTGGCCGATCTCCTGGAGTATCCCTCCGCTTTTTGCGGGTGCTTCCCGGAGAGCTACCTTGAACTCCCCGAGCCCGTGCTGGTCACCCCTATGCGCGAGCACCAGCGGTACTTCCCGGTGCGAGACGGCACCGGGCGGCTGATGCCGTTCTTCGTCGGGGTGCACAACGGGACGGCCGAGCACCTGAACCTGATCCGGTCCGGGAACGAGAAGGTGTTGCGGGCGCGGTTGGCCGATGCCGCCTTCTTCTTCCGCGAGGACCTGGAGGTGCCTCTGCCCGACCGGGGACCGGAACTGAAAAAAGTGGTGTTCCAGGAGAGCCTGGGCACCATGCACGAGAAAGTGGAACGCCTGACGGCCTTGGCCGGGTATTTGTCGTCCGCCCTTGGGCTGGACGAAACCGAGCGCGCCCAGGCGCACCGGGCGGCAGTCCTTTCCAAGAACGACCTCTTGACCAGCATGGTGTACGAGTTTCCGGAGTTGCAGGGCATTATGGGCCGGGAGTACGCCCTGCGCGCCGGGGAGGCGCCGGCGGTGGCCGAGGCGATCCGTGAGCAGTACCTGCCCGCCCCGGGCGGGGAAGAGCTGCCCGCGACCCGCGCCGGTCTGGTGCTGGCCCTGGCCGACCGGGCGGACAACCTGGTGGGGGCCTTCGGGATGGGCGTCCAGCCCACCGGGTCCCAGGATCCGTACGCCTTAAGGCGCCAGGCCCTCGGCATCTGCCACCTCCTGCTGGACACGCCGGCCTACCTTGACCTGGACGACTTTTTCCGGGAGGCGTATGCCGCCTACGGCGGGCGGCTGACTGTGGAGGCCGGGGAGGTGGCGGCGCAGTTGGCGGATTTCTTCGGGCAGCGCCTGCGGGTCCTGTTCCAGGACCGGGGCCTTTCTTACGGGGTGGTGGAAGCGGCCCTGGCGGCCGGCCACGCCGACGTCCGGGACGCTTGGGAGCGGGCCACGGCGGTGGCGACCTTCCAGTCGCACCCGGCTTTCGCGGACATCTCCACCGCCTTCACCCGGGCGAACAACCTGGCCAAGAACGCCGCCGGCACCCGGGTCGAGCCGGCACTTTTCAAAGACCCGGTGGAACACACCCTGTACCAGGCCTTTCTTCAGGTGCGGGAGCAGGTCGAAGCCCAGATCGCCCGACGCCGGTACGGTGCGGCCCTGGCCGCGCTGGCGGAACTGCGCGAGCCGGTGGACCGCTTCTTTGACGGAGTCATGGTGATGGTCGAGGAAGCGGCCGTGCGGGAAAACCGCCTGGCTCTTTTACGCTTGGTGGCCGATCTGTTCAAGGGCATCGCGGACCTGTCAAAGTTCTAAACTGTAAAATCATCCCGGCGGCGGCTTTCCGCCTGCAGGAAAACCGGGTCGAAAGATAGTATTTAAGGTTAGCATTGTGCACATATATTCGGCCGTAACGGAGTATTGGTATGGCATATTGCTCCGGTGGGAGTGATGAACTTGGAGCTGACCAAACGTCAAGAAGCGATTCTGGAAATTGTCAGGAGCAATGGACCGATCACCAGCGAACAGATCGCCGACCGGCTTTCCCTGACACGGGCCACCCTGCGCCCCGACTTGGCCATTCTGACTATGGCCGGCCTCCTGGAAGCCCGTCCCCGCGTCGGCTACTTTTTCAGCGGCAAGTCCCCGAACCGCATTGTGGCCCAGAAGCTTCGCCGGATTGAAGTGGGAACCGTCATGTCCCGCCCCGTGGTCGTGCAGGACGACTCGTCCACCCACGACGCCATCGTGGCCATGTTCCTGGAAGACTGCGGCACTCTGTTTGTGGTTGACGAGCAGGGTTTGCTGCAGGGTGTGGTGTCCCGTAAGGACCTTTTGAAGTTGAACATGGGTGGACCCCAAGACCTGCAAAAACTGCCGGTCGGGATCGTGATGACCCGGATGCCCAACATCGTTACGGTGGAGGCCGGGGACTCGGTCTGGACCGCGGCTAAGAAACTGGTGGTACACGAGGTGGACGCCGTGCCGGTTACGCGGCGGGTGGCCAGGTCGGACGGGAAGGACGGTCTGGAAGTGGTTGGGCGCTTAAGCAAAACAAATATTACCCGGCTCTTCGTCGAACTCGGAGAGAGTACGTAAAGGAGGAGTTTGCGATCGCTGATCTAGAACACACCCGCCCGGTGGTTTACGTGGTATCCGATTCGGTCGGGGAGACGGCCGAGATGGTCACCCGGGCGGCGGTCAGCCAGTTCAACCACGGGCACCTGGAGATCAGGCGGGTGCCGTATCTGAACGAGCCGGAAGATATCCGCGAAATCGTGGAAGAGGCCGCCGGTTTTGCCAGTATCATCGTGTTCACGCTGGTGCAGCCGAACCTGCGGGAGATTCTAGTCCAGGAGGCCGGCGCCCGGAACATTCGGGCCGTGGACGTCATGGGCCCGCTGATCGAGGCCCTGGGCACGATCACTACCACCACGCCACGCCTGGAACCGGGCCTCATGCGCAAAGTCGACGAGGAGTACTTCCGGCGGGTGGAGGCCATTGAATTCGCGGTGAAGTACGACGACGGGAAGGACCCCCGCGGCATCATCCAGGCGGACCTGGTGGTGCTCGGCGTCTCCCGCACCGGCAAGACCCCGCTGTGCATGTACCTGGCGCACAAGCGGATCAAGGCGGCCAACATCCCGCTGGTTCCGGAGGTGGCCCCGCCGGAGGAGATCTTCACCCTGCCGCCGCACCGGCTGATCGGGCTGAACGTCAATCCCCAGCAGCTGGTGGATATCCGCAGGGAGCGCCTGAAAGCCCTGGGCCTGCCGGCGGACGCCGGCTACGCGCGCAGTGAGCGCGTTTTAAAAGAACTGGCATACGCGCGCAAGGTCTTCCAGCGTTCCGGCTGTTCGGTGATCGACGTCACCAACAAGGCTGTCGAGGAGACAGCCGGCAAGGTGCTGGAGATCTACCACAAGGGCGAGCGCTATCGGTCTGAGTAACCAATGAGTGAGCTGCGCCTGTTCTGGGCCGTTAATCTGCCCGGCGGCTTAAAAGCCGAGTTGGGCCGGCTTCAGGCCGAACTGCAAAATTTGCCCGTCGACTTGAAATGGGTGGAGCAGGAAAACCTGCACCTGACGGTGAAATTTCTAGGTGAAGTTGACAGTTCCAGGGTGTCGGCCCTGACCCGGGCGGTTTCCGGTAGCGTATCCGGTCTGGTGCCGTTTTCGCTGGAATTGACGGGGTGGGGCACTTTCGGCCGCCCGCCGCGCGTGCTCTGGATCGGCGTGGGCGGCGCGGTGGAGAAGCTCCAGGAATTGTGGGTCCGGGTGGACCGGGCTCTTGCCCCGCTCGGCTTCCCGGCGGAGAAGTCCTTCTCGCCGCACCTGACCCTGGGGCGCCTGCGGTCCGCCCGGAACGTGGCCGCCCTGCGGGAGCGCGCCGGGGCCCTCGCGGCCGACCGCGGTTCCTGGGGCGGGTTTACGGTCGACCGGGTGGACCTGATGCAGAGCACCCTGACGCGTCAAGGTCCGGTATACCGGGTAGTCTCGACGGCCGCCTTGAGCGGCGGCTCCGGGCGAAAAACCGACTAGACACAAGGAAGCGAGGGATTGCCGTGCTGATAGTGGCCGTAAACGGCAGCCCGCGGAAGGACGGTAACACCGCCTACCTTCTCAAAGCCGCTCTGGACGAGGCGGGGGCCATGGGCGCCCAAACCGCCTACATCCAAGCTTCGGAGGTAATCAAGGAGGCGAAGATCCCGTTCTGCGCGCACTGCTCCACACCCTGCAAGGGCGTGTGTTACGAGGGGACCGCCCTGGCGGAGGCGTTGGACCTCCTGCGTGAGGCGGACGGGGTGATCTTGGGGAGCCCGGTCTATTTCGCCACCGTTTCGGCCCAACTCAAGGCGTTTTGGGACAAAACCCGCCGGCTGCGCAAGGACTTCGCACTCCTGAACGTGGTGGGCGGGGCGGTGGTCACTGGCGGTTCACGGTTCGGGGGGCAGGAGACCACCGTCCGCGCGCTGCACGATATGATGATGACCCAGGGGATGACGATCGTCGGAGACGGGCATTTGAGCGGGGACGCCGGGCACCAGGGCGCCTGCGCCCAACAGCCGGCCCGGGATGACTCCGAGGTAGACAAGCGCATGCGCCTGCTGGTGCGCCGGGTGGTGGAGGTGGCCCGGGCGACGGCCGAGCTTCGCCGGGCAGCCCGAACAGCCGCCAAGGGTTGAGAAAGCTCCCCGGGCCCCGGTGGCCCGGGGTTTTTTATCAGGTGAAAAGGTGAAAGGGGCGAGCACCTTTGCGCAAAGCCGAACTGCGCCACCGGACCGAGACGTGGGAGCGGGAAAGACTCTCGCCCTACGCCTGCCGCAGCGCCGAAAGCCGGGGGCGGGAGCGGCCGGAAGAGGAGTGCGACGTCCGGACCGCGTTTCAGCGGGACCGGGACCGGATCATCCACTCCAAGAGCTTCCGGCGGTTGAAGCACAAGACCCAGGTGTTCATCATCCCGGAGGGCGATCACTTCCGGACGCGCCTGACCCACACCCTGGAAGTGGCTCAAATCGCGCGGACGATTGCGCGCGCGCTCCAGTTGAATGAAGACCTGACCGAGGCCGTGGCCCTGGGCCACGATCTCGGGCACACCCCTTTCGGGCATACCGGTGAGGCCGCCTTGAACGAAGTACATCCGGGCGGGTTCCGGCACAATGAGCAGAGCCTCCGAGTGGTGGAGCGCCTGGAGGGCGAGAGCGGCTTAAACCTGACCTGGGAGGTGCGCGACGGGATCGCCAATCACACCGGGCCGCGGCGACCGGCGACTCTGGAGGGCCAGGTGGTGCGGGTGGCGGACCGGATCGCCTACATCAACCACGATATCGACGACGCCTTGCGCGGCGGGGTGCTGACCCTGGACCGGTTGCCGGCGGACTGCCTGGGAATCCTGGGGCGCTCCCACCGAACCCGGATCAACACCATGATCGTGGACCTGATCGAAACGAGCCGCGATCAGCCGGTGATCGCCATGAGCCCCCGCATCGGCGAGGCGATGGACCGCCTGCGGCAGTTCATGTTCGATAACGTATACATCAGTTCCGAGGCTAAGCGGGAAGAGGGCAAGGCCATGCACGTGGTGCAGTATCTTTACAGCTACTTCGTGGGTCGCCCGGAGGCGCTGCCAGCCGAGTTTCGGCGGCGGGCGGGGGAGGGCGGGTCCCGCGCGCAGGTGGTTTGCGACTATATCGCCGGAATGACGGACCGGTACGCGGTCGCCGTATTCCAGGATCTATTTGTGCCTCAAGGCTTCCCGGTGTGCCGGGAATCCTAAAAATTGTCGACACAGGGCAGGAAATTATATGGTCACACCGAATAGCTTATATGGCGGGCTGATTCCCGAAACCCTGGTGGAAGAAGTGTTTTCCCGGACGGATATCCTGGACGTGATCTCCGAGCACGTCCGCCTGGAGAAGAGGGGCCGCAACTACGTGGGGCTGTGCCCGTTCCACCAGGAGAAGACGCCCTCGTTTACGGTGACGCCAGCGCGTCAGATGTTCTACTGCTTTGGCTGCGGGGTGGGCGGCAACGTCTTCAGGTTCCTGATGCTGAAAGAGAACCTGAGCTTCCCCGAGAGCGTGCGGTTTCTGGCTGGCCGGGTGGGCGTGGACATCCCGGTCACCGTCTCCCCGCGGGAGGAGAAGTACGAGCGGTACTACCGGATCAACGAGTGGGCCCGGGATTTCTTCCGGCGGCGGCTGGAGGCGGGGGCGGATGCCGGCCGGGCTCGGTCCTACCTGGAGAAAAGGGGAATCACGCCCGAGATCCGGGACCAGTTCCAGCTTGGCTTCGCCCCATCCGAGTGGCAGGCGCTGACCGGGTTTTTGGAACACAAGGGCTGTACGCCCAGGGAACTGGTGGAGTTGGGGCTGGCGGCCAGGGGTGACAGAGGGTACTACGACCGCTTCCGGAATCGGATCATCTTCCCAGTGTGGAACGCGTCGGGTCGGGTGATCGGTTTCGGGGGGCGGGCGCTGGACGATAGCCAGCCCAAGTACCTGAATTCCCCCGAGACGCCGGTGTTCCACAAGGGGCAGGTCCTGTACGCCTTGCACCTGGCCCGGCCAGCAATGCGCGATGAGGGTCGGGCCGTGATTGTTGAGGGGTACCTGGACGCGATTGCGGCGCACCAGTTCGGGATCAGGAACGCGGTAGCCTCGCTGGGGACCAGCCTGACGCGGGAGCAGGGCCGACTGTTGATGCGGTACGCGATGGAGGTCCTGATCGCTTACGACGCGGACGCCGCCGGGGTCGCGGCCGCCATCCGCGGGCTGGACCTCCTGCAGGAACTCGGCTGCCGGGTCCGGGTGATTAGTGTGCCCGACGGCAAGGACCCCGACGATTTCCTGCGGGAAGAAGGGGTGGAGGGCTGGGTCCGGCTGACTCAATCGGCCACATCCCTCCTGGAGTACAAGTTGGTGCAGATCGGCGCCCGGACCGGCACGGCCACGGCCGCCGGCAAGCTGGCGGCCCTGCGGGAGATAATGCCTAACCTGCGCGCACTGTCGAGCGAGGTGGAACGAGAGGAAGGTTTTCAGATCGCGGCCCGGGCTCTCGGGCTGACCTGGGAAACAATACGCAGCGAATATGTCCGATTTGCGGCAAACACCCAAGTAAAATGGGCAAATTCGGATAATATTGCTAAAAACATGCATAATATACTTAAACTTACTAAACCGTCCCAGGTCAGGGAAAAAACCGAAACCGGCTTACTGCGCCTCGTGCTGCAAAACCCCCCGTTTTTGGAGACGGTCAAACAGGAGTTAGGAGAATACGTTTTCAGGGACGCCAGGTACCAGCGGATCTATGACGCCTGGTTACGGCGCCGGGATAGACCCGGGTTTGAGCCTGCCTTGCTGGCGAACTACCTGGAGGATGACGACCAGCAGGTCCTCACGGCTCTGATGGGACTGGAGACACCCGGAGAAGGGGAGAACTTGCGCGCCGAACTGTCGGCGTATATCAAGGCGGTCAAACGCCTGGACCACAAGGAACAGTTGCGGGAGCTGTTGAACGACGTCGCTGCGGCGGAAAAGGCGGGCGACCGTGACCGGGTGAACCGGTTGATGCGTAAAATTCAGGAGCTATCCAAGACACCCTAGAAAGGGGGGAGCAAGAGTGAAGGAAGAAGCGACGAACTTTATCCAGGACCTCGTTGAAAAGGGCAAGCAGCGCGGCACGCTGACTTATAACGAGGTGATGGACAGTCTGCAGGGGTTTGAGCTTACCCCCGACCAAATCGACGATGTGTACGAAAGACTGGCCGGAGAGGGGATCGAGGTAGTGCCGGAAGGTCCTGACCTGGCGGCCCTGGAGGAAGAGACACGCGAGGAAGATGTGGAGGAAGCTGAAATCGCGATCCCCGAAGGCGTTGACATAGACGATCCGGTACGGATGTACCTGAAAGAGATCGGGCGCATCCCGCTGTTGACTCCGGAGGAAGAAGTATCCCTCGCCAGGCGCATGGAGGCCGGTGACGACGAGGCCAAGCGGCGCCTGATCGAGGCCAACCTGCGCCTGGTGGTCAGCATCGCCAAGCGCTATGTGGGCCGGGGTATGCTGTTTCTCGACCTGATCCAGGAGGGAAACCTCGGTCTGATCAAGGCCGTCGAGAAGTTTGACTACAAGAAGGGCTACAAGTTCAGCACCTACGCCACCTGGTGGATCCGGCAGGCCATCACGAGGGCCATTGCCGACCAGGCCCGGACGATTCGGATTCCGGTACACATGGTCGAGACCATCAACAAACTGATCCGCATTTCCCGGCAGCTTTTACAGGAGCTCGGCCGCGAGCCGCTGCCCGAGGAGATCGCCCGGGAAATGGACATCTCGGAGGACAAGGTGCGCGAGATCCAGAAGATCGCGCAGGAGCCGGTGTCCCTCGAAACCCCGATCGGGGAGGAAGAGGACTCGCACCTGGGAGACTTCATTGAGGACCAGGACGCTCAGGCACCGGCCGAGGAAGCTTCCTTTACCTTGCTCCGGGAGCAGCTGGACGACGTTTTGAAGACCCTGACCGAAAGGGAGCAGCGGGTGCTGCGGTTGCGGTTCGGCCTCGACGACGGCCGGGCGCGTACTCTGGAAGAGGTCGGGCAGGAATTCGGGGTGACCCGGGAGCGCATCCGGCAGATCGAAGCCAAGACCCTCCGGAAGCTCCGACACCCCAGCCGAAGTAAGAAACTGAAGGACTACCTGGACTAGCGCGGACGGCCCCCACATTGACGGCGGGGCCGTTCTGAGTTATAATCAGTCTTGCTATCGTGGGCCCATAGCTCAACGGTCAGAGCATCCGGCTCAAGGCAGCGAGTCTAAGTCGGGTTTCCGATATGACTTGGCTGTCAAGGGCTGCCTGGAGAGCAATCTCCAGGTGAAACCTGCCAAATTCGGGGAAGCCTAAACCGCAAGGCACGGTAATCCCGAGCCAAGCCTCTCCGGTCGGAACCGGTGAGGAAGGTGTAGAGACTAGACGGCAGGCACCCTCCAACGAGGGTGAAGGGATAGTCCAGACCACAAACCCGAAAGGGGCAACGAAAGTTGCAGTGGGAAGCATAACCGGCTGGTTCCAGGTTCGAATCCTGGTGGGCCCACCAAAATGGAAGTCGGAGGTCGGAGGTCGGAAGTCAGACTGCAGGAAAGTGGCGGCTCCGCCGTACGACAAACATATGGGCGATTAGCTCAGGGGGAGAGCACCTGCCTTACAAGCAGGGGGCCGCTGGTTCAAATCCAGCATCGCCCACCAGTAACGACTCCGCGAAGCCTTAGAGCACACGCAAGGGTTTTGCGGTTTTTTGTTTGTGGGGGCTTGGATGAGTACAACTTGCCGAAACACGGCCGGGTTTCTCTGCTAGAATATATGGGAACCAGCAGAAGCGAGGGAATCTTGAATGAAATACGCGAGTGCTCAACTGGGCCGGGTCTTTGTCCTGTGTCTGGAGGACGGCGACCGTCTCCCGGACGTCATTGAGGGGTTTGCGGCCGAGCACGGCATTGCCGCGGCCCTGGTGTTCTTCCTGGGCGGCGCGGAAAGGGGAAGCAAGGTGGTAGTGGGACCTGAGGACGGTGACGTCGCCCGGCCTGTGCCAATGGTCGAACTGCTGACCGGCGCCAGCGAGGCGGTGGGGGTCGGCACCATCTTCAGCAATACGGACGGGGTCTCCAAGCTGCACCTGCACTCCGCCTTCGGGCGGCACCGCGAGACCGTGACCGGGTGCACCCGCCAGGGTGTGGACATCTGGCGCATCGGCGAGGTGGTCATCCTGGAGCTTACCGGCACCACCGCCCACCGGGCGGTTGACTCCCGTACCGGTTTCGAACTCCTGAAAGTGTAGTCCGCCGAACACCGCTCCGTGTGACTGCTCACCCCAAAAGAGCGGCAAGGAATTCCTCCGGGAAGACCTTGCCGTTAGTGCTCTCAAGTCCGGGTTTCACGGCGTTCTTCCTTGTGCAGTGCGAGTCTTTAATTCCGTTGTTGCTCTTATTCGTCGTTTGCGCCGGTTTTCCTGCCGCACGGTCCGCGAACCGGGTCCGGGCTCGGGCCGTGCGAGGGATCGGCGGAGGGACGAAAGGCCGCCGAAAGGCCGCCGGGATTTTCGTGGATCAATCCCGCCGGCTAATAGTTGCAGTACGGGTCGTATTGCTCGATCAGCTCGACGGCGACGGCGACGCGTCGGTCGGTGGTGGCCCGGGGCATCGGGTGCGCGGCGGCGAAGAGGCCGCTTTCCGTGCCGCCTTCCTTGAGCCAACACATATACCGGGGGTGGGTTTTCAGCAAACCAGGCTCGGACAGGTTGCTGCTCTCACCGAAGTAGATCGGCCGGTACTTTTTAGGTTTTATCTTCGGGTCGCGCACCAGGACGGCGTAGACGCCGGCCTCTCCGGGGGGGTTCCAGAGACTGAACGGAACCGGTTCCGAGAACATATAGGCGGCGAAGAGCACGGACAAGGGGATCACTCCCAACGCGGCAGACTTCCCAGGCCAGAATTCAATGCCGGCCGCCGGATTCCTGCCGGCCACCGTAATAGAGGGGTTGATGCCCTTCTCATTCCGCGCTGATTTTGGTATGCGGCGGCCCGGGGTTGAGCTTGGGCTTGGTGCCCGCCGCGATCTTGTCGGGCAGCAGGCGCACGAGTTCTTCCCGGGTGGACTCCGCTTGCTTCAGGGTCTCTCCGGTGACCGTACCCAGGTACCCAACGATGCCCAGCTTCCGCTCCAGCCAGAGTTCCGCCGTTTCTCCCGGCGCCTGGGGCAGCCAGGCCTGGCTGCTCTTGATCTCCAGAACCAGACGGTCCATCCGCCGGTAGGCCTCCAGGATGGAGTTCACCTGTCGTTGCCCATCATTCCGTGCCTTTGAGTGGTTGACAGGTTATGGACCGCCAAGTATAATTTACCGGGTGCTTCCAAAGTACAGGAGGCATGGCGGATAGATGCGGATTGAGCTGCCGGCGCGGCTCCAGGCCGTCACTGACTATGTTCCGCCCGGGAAGACGGTGGCCGACATCGGCACCGACCACGCCCTGCTGCCCGTTTACCTGGTTGCCTGGGGGGTATCGCCGCGGGTCATTGGGGTGGAGAAAGCGCCCGGCCCCCTGGAGGTCGCCCGGCAGGCGGTGGCCGGGAGCGACCTGGGCGAGTTCATCGAAATCCGGGCCGGTGACGGGCTAAAACCGATAAGCCCCGGTGAGGCCGAGGTGCTGGTGCTCGCCGGGATGGGCGGGCGGAACATCGCCGCCATCCTGGGCGCGGCCCCGGAGGTGCTGGAAACGGTGGAGACCCTGGTGCTGCAGCCTCAGGAGCCGGTGGCCCCGGCCCGCCGCTGGCTGGTGGAGAACGGCTTCCGGATTGCGGCCGAGAACCTGGTCCTGGACGCTGGGCGGCTCTACCCGGTTATCCAGGCGGTGAGGGGGCGTTCCGAGCCGTTGGACGAACTTCTCCTGGAGGTCGGTCCCGTCCTGGTAGCGGGAAAACACCCGTTCTTAAGACGCTATTTGGCCCTGATCAGGGCACGCTACGAAAAGATGCTGAACGGGCTGGGCAAAAGCGGCCGGGAGGAACTGGACGAGCGCCAGGCCGCCGCCGGAGCCCGGCTGGAACAACTGGAGGCGTTGGAGAAATGCCTGTGAAGTGCCAGACGATCATCACCTTCGTGGAGGAGATGGCCCCGCGCGCCCTGGCGCTGGAGGGGGACAACACCGGGTGGCAGGTGGGGGACCCCCAGAGCCCGGTGGAGGCCGTTCTCCTGGCCCTGGACGTGGACGACCGGGTCGTGGACGAGGCGGTGGAGATGGGGGCCGGGCTGATCGTGGCCCACCACCCCCTGATTTTCAAGCCGGTGCGCAGCGTGCGCCTGGACCTGCCCGGCGGGGCGCTCCTGGCCCGGCTGATCCGCGCCGGGATCGGCGTCTACGCCGCCCATACCAGCCTGGACGCCGCCGAGCAAGGGGTGAACGCGGTGCTGGCCGAGCGGTTGGGGTTGACCGGATCCCGGCCGCTGGACGAGGAAGACGGGCTGGGGCGGATCGGGCGCCTGCCGGAAGAGATGACCTTTGAGGTTTTCGCCGGGCGGGTAAAAGAGGTGCTCGGCGTGCCTTCCGTCCGGGTGGGCGGCCCGCGGGACCGGACGGTGTCCAAAGTCGCCCTCTGCGGCGGCTCGGGCGGCGACCTGTGGGCCAAGGCCGCCTTCGCCGGAGCCGACGTGTTCGTGACCGGTGACCTGAAATATCACACTGCGCGGGACATTCTGGCCGCCGGAATGAACTTCGTCGATCCGGGCCACTATCCCAGCGAGCGCATCATCCTGGAGCCCTTGCGCGACCATTTGGCCGGGCGCTGCCGGGCCGCCGGCGCCGACGTGCGCCTCGCCATCGCCCGGATCCACCAGGACCCGTTCGCGAACCTTTAGAACAGCGGCCGCCGGGCTGGAAACCGCCATTTTTCTTGATTTTTCGCGTCCCGGATGGTATCATGTCTTTGGCGAGTAAACCAGGTGATCGCGGGTACCGTTTGGTATTCGAGGAAAGTCCGAGCTCCGCAGGGCAGGGTGCTGGGTAACTCCCAGTGGGGGCGACCCCAAGGAAAGTGCCACAGAAATGTGTACCGCCGTGCGTCGGAGCCGGTCGCCGGAGGTCTGGAATCGGCAAGCCTTCCGAGACGGACTTCCTGAGACCGGCGGCCGGTACGGTAAGGGTGGAACGGTGCGGTAAGAGCGCACCAGCGGTCAGGTGACTGGCCGGCTAGGTAAACCCCACCCGGAGCAAGACCAAATAGGGGAACAATGGAGCGGCCCGCTCCGTTCCCGGGTTAGGTCGCTAGAGGCGTCCGGGCAACCGGCGTCCCAGATAGATGATCATCCACGACAGAACTCGGCTTACAGGTTTACTCGCCCGCGCCAAACCGCGGCATAACCCGCGGTTTGGCCCCTTTATTTTGCGGCTCGGAGAAGGGTTACAGCGGAGTTTGCACCTCAGGGAATATGCAGGAGTTATGGAGCTGTTCTTTACCGTATTGATGTTCGCCGCCGCCCGGGGTATTCCTGCCGGTAGGCCGGAAATTTTTTGTATCCGGGGGTTGCCTTTTGGTCGGACAGCGTTTAAAATATGACTAGGAGCGATGGTTACTGACCCGGCTGGCGTGATCGGCGGGGTCCAGTGGTAGGAAACGGGCTTTTCGACGAGATCGAAGGGCCGCAACAATGCAGGCTTGACCTGTTCGTTGCGGCCCTTCTGTTTTGCAGGCGACCGTTGTCAAGAGATCGGGGCAGGTGGGGACGATGACGTTCGAGGAAGCAATTGAGGCTTACTTTGAGGTCGGGGTGGTCTTGCGGGGCATGGCGGCCGGGACGGTCGAAGCCTACCGGTGCGATTTCCGTGATTTCTCCCGTTTTCTGGAATCTCAGGGAGTGGGGGAGGTACGGGAAATCACCACTGCCGTTGTCAACACCTATCTTGTTGGGTTGCGGAAGCGCGGCCTCAGTCTGAGCACCGTTCATCGCCGAAAGAACGCCCTGAGTTCGCTTTTGGGTTTCTGTGTCCAGCAGGGCTGGGTGGATAATAACCCACTTAGAAAAGTCATACTGCAGACAAAACCCCGAACCGTAAGAAATGTCGTCCTGAGCGATATGGCTGTGCGTACCTTCCTCCAGAGCGACGTTACCTACAGGTCCGTTGATGGCTTGACTGTCACAGCCATCAAAATGTTGCTAGTGTTCACGGGGTTACGCTGCTCGGAGATTGTAAGTGCGGACTGGGCGCACGTCAACCTGAACAGCGGGTTGCTCACGGTGTTCAACTCCAAGAACACCGCCAGGAAGGGTTTGCCAGAGGGTAAAGACCGCGACATCCCCTTATGCCAGACTGTCATCCAGGCGCTGAATGCCCTCCCTTACAGGCAAGGGCCGCTGCTCCAAACCAGGGGAGGCCTCCGACTCGGCGTTGATGCGCTCCGGGAGATTGTCGCCCGGCTGTCTCAGGCTAGCCGTCTTGAATACGACCATAGACCTTTGACGCCCCATTGCTTCAGACACAATCTGGCTTCCCAACTGGTTTCCCGGGGCTACTCCGAGGCAGATGTGGCTACGCTCCTGGGGCATAAACCCGGAACAGTGACGCAGGCATACATCCACTCGACAATCGAGAGGCTGCGTGAAGCGGTGCAGGGGTATGACGACGCGATAACAGCGAAAGGGGGCACCGAAGACCGCGCCGTACTCACCTCACCGGGTACCGGCCATCCGCCGAGCACCTTTGTGAGACATATGAATGTCTACGATGACGCGATGCGCTACTGGAGCGTGGTGGCCGGCGGACCGGTCGATGACCTGTTTCTGTTGGGGTTCATTTTAGGTCGCAGGTCGGCCGCCTCTACAGGGAGACTGTGCTTCCAAGAAGTTTGTACTAATCCAGCTGAGGATCCTCACATGATGAGGATGCTCCAAGTCAAGTAAACCGGGACGGCAGCCGTGAGCAACCCGTCCACTGATTACCGCTTTCCCCGGGAACCTATGTTTCCGGCTAACATAGGTTCGGTTACCCTGGCCCTGAGCTGCGCAGGGTGACACCAGAGAATTTAGTTACCCTAATTTCTTGGTTTTAGAAAAGGGTAACGGGTATCGCCCCAGCAGGATGCCCGGCCAAAGAACAAGGAACGACGACTGCTGGTAAACGGCCGGGAAGCGCAGCTTATCCTTCCCGGCCCAGACGGCGGCTCTGATGTAAGTAATGCATCAGGCGTCCCGGTAGGACGTGGCTATGCCAGCCGCCGGCCGCGCGGGCGAAGTCGGCCCGGCAAGTTTTAACTTGTAATGCGGCGATGTGCTCAACGGATTACAACCAGAAACACAAAAGCGAAGTGGTGTTAAGAGCATCACCGTTAAGCTATAAGAGTTTCGGTCTTGGAGGAAAAGAAGCAGAAACGCTCTCCCGAGACCACTGGCTGAACTATGTCCTTATGGAAGGAGGTGAAGGGGATGCCTTACGAGACATTGATGCAACAGTTGAACCGCATCCACAGGCACACGAGACAGGGTAGCATTCTGACCCGCCGCCGCTACTACGAAGCAATGAGGAGGTTTTTACGCTTTGTTGCTTGTCAATTCAAGCTTCAGAACATAGCGAATGTTTCCAACAAGCATTTGGCAGCTTATGTAGCGTATCTCAAAGAGGAAGGGCGCGGGCCCAACTACATGCGGACAGAGTTGGCTGCCATCCGTTTTTACTATGATCAAATCCCGGGCCGGCACGAGTTAACGAAGGATAACGAGGGCTTGGGTATAGACCCCCGGCAAAAAAACAGGGACAGGTCCTGGAATGACGAAGAGTTTGCAGCCATGGTCGAAGCCGCCGAAAGGGAAGGTGAGGAATGGATAGTCGATGTGCTTGTTTTGGCCAGGGAGACTGGTCAGCGCATTCACGAAGTAGTACGGCTTGATCGTGCGGATGCCGAACGCGCTTTACGGGAAGACAAGTTGACAGTCAAAGGGAAAGGCGGCTTAGTCCGCAACGTTTTTCTTACCCCGGCTGCCAGGACTACGTTAACCCGAGCAAAGAACCGGGTGTCGCGTGGTGCCAAGCTCTTTGTGCCACCAGGTCAAAAGGCGCACCAGGTCATCAAAAAAGTGCAAGACTTCATTCGCCGGCACCGCAAACCCCGGCCAGTCCCGTTGACCTTCCACGGCTTGCGTTATACCGATGCTCAGAAGCACTACCGCGAGTGCCTCGCCGCCGGCAAAAGTAAAGAGGAAGCGGAGAAAGAGACCGCCAGGCGGTTAGGGCACAGGCGGCCGCGGGTGACGCGTGGTTATGTCGGTCCGTTTGACGGATACTGAGTTATCTCTCTGCCCGAACATGGCATCTCCGGGTAATAGGGAATAGGGAAAGAAAAGACCCTCGCAGGCAGGTTATCCAGCATTTGGTGCGCTTTAAGCTCTTCCAGGCATAGCTCTAAGACTTCTTTCAGGTTCTGGTGGAGTTTGTCAAGTGTAGCTCCGTGGGTGTGCGCTCCCGGAATTCCCGATACAAATCCCACGTAAAGTCTTATTTCCGGGTCCCACTCCACAAAGGCGGTGAAAGTCTGATGCTAGAGAGCCGTCCTCAAATGGCTATTAGACGAACCGGCCAACAGCGGTTATTCAACTTTTTGTCTTTTTTCTGTAGATTTAATGGCTGAATTCTGCCAATGCTCTCCCTTTTTCCAGTATTTTGGCGAAGGTAGAAGGAAAACAAAAACTGGTGCGGAAATAATTCCTCGAATGGTAACAAAACGGGAGGGCCTGTTTATGAAAGTTAAAGTTAATGATCTTTCAAAGTTGAAGACGAGCGAATTGCTGGTCCTCTATTCGGAGATTATCGAGGAATTACGGCGTAGAAAAGCCGTACGTAGCAATAACAATCCGGTAGCCGACTATGCTGAGAACCTGGCCGTTAAAGCGCTTAGCTTGAAAAGGGCTCCATTGTCAACAAAGGGATTTGACGCTAAAGACAAAGAGGGTCATAAATTATGAAATCAAGTCCCGCCGTATAACGAAATACAATAATTCTCGTCAGTTAAGCGCTATCCGGGAGCTGGAACACCGGCACTTCGACTTTCTTGTCGGCGTACTTTTAAACGATGACTTTTCGGTGTTACGTGCATGCGTAGTACCACACGAAGAAATCAAGCGCGTGGCGACATATAGAGAACATACAAACTCATGGGTAGTCCATCTAAAGGACGATTTGTGGGAAAGTCCGGGTGTAAAAGACGTCACGTTGGCGTTTAAACAGGCTGCGGAGTCGTATTAGTGATGGAGACCCAGACCCATATTGTTCGAAATGCTTGGAAGCAGATAGGTTAGTAATTCACCTCAAGGACATTGAGCGCGTACACGCAGGGCACTGCTATGATTGCCCGAGATGTAACATGATGATTATCAATTAACGATGACCAACACATGGAGTTAAGTAGACACGCTGAAAGCGGCGCAATCTCGCTCATCGTTAGGCCATTTAACAGAGAGATTTGCCCTGAGTTCGCGGTGGTCTGGTTAAGGGTAAGGTGAAAGAATGCGAGGAAATGCAGTTCCTCGCGAGGGCCAGATTTTGAAGGGCCCTCTGTTTAATGAGCCGATGCGTGTTGAAACTGCCCGGGCAGGCGGGGACGGGAACTGGGTCCTTGGGCTGGTCGGTATACAGTCCGAGCGTTTCCGCAAGGTTACACTCAGTTCAGAAGACTTGGAACGCCTCACCATTACCGAAACTGACTACAGTTACGATGGTGACGGAAAATTGCTTCGCCTTGGGTTGCAGGCATATGCCCTCGGTATAGCGTACGAGTTTGATCCTTACTTCGGTCTTTCTATTTCCCGGGTGGACCCGCTTCCGCATCAGCTTGAAGCGGTCTATGACTATCTCCTGAAGTTGGCCCGTGTTCGGTTCTTACTGGCAGATGATGCCGGAGCCGGCAAAACGATTATGGCGGGCCTCCTAATCCGTGAGCTGCAACTGCGGGGTCTTGCCGAGCGGATTCTCGTCGTCTGCCCGGCCAACCTCTCCTTCCAATGGCAGCGGGAGCTGAAGGAGAAATTCGATGAAAAGTTCCTCGTTCTAAAGGGCGGCGATATCCGCGACCAGTTCGGGGTCAACCAGTGGCTTGAGCAGAAAAAAGTTATAACCTCGCTCGACCTGGCCAAACGGGAGGAAATTCTGCCCGGTCTCAGGCAGGTCCGCTGGGACCTTGTCATCGTTGATGAGGCCCATCGCATGTCCTGGACTCCGCCCGCGCGAAAGACCGCGCGTTACGCTCTCGGCGAGCTCCTGCGCGATACTTCCGATCACATTCTCATGCTCACGGCAACGCCTCACAAGGGGGACCCCAACAACTTTTCACTCTTTCTGCAACTGCTCGACCGGGATGCGTACGCCGACGTCCGGTCCATCCGTGAGGCCATGAACCGCCGCCGTGCGCCGTTTTACCTGCGCCGCACCAAAGAGGCGATGGTCTACTTTCCCGAGCGGCGGCCGGATGGTATATGGGTGGCGGAGAAAATATTCACCAAGCGCATCCCGCATACTGTTGATTTTCAAATAGACGGTCCCGAATTCGAACTGTACAAGGATGTTACCCGCTTCGTAAAGCGCCAGAGCGCGAAGGCCGCCGCCCGGGGCGACGATCCGCGGGCACGTGCGGTCGGCTTCCTGATGTCCCTCTATCAGCGGAGGCTGGCTTCCAGCACCTACGCCGTGCGCCACAGCCTCGAGAACCGCGCTCGCAGGCTTGAAGAAGGATTAAAGCGGGCACAGGAACTGGCTGTCCTTGCTCCTCCCGACCTACCCGACCCAGAAGATCTTGAAGAAATGGAGGAAAGCGAACGCGAGCGGCTCGAGCAAATGCTCGAAGCCATCACCCTCGCGAGTAACGCCGAGCAGGTGCGCGAAGAGATTGCGGAACTCCGCCGGCTTGCCGAGCAGGCCAAGACCGTAGAAAGTTCTGACTCCGAGGCCAAGCTCTCTAAACTCAAAGACCTGCTCCATAAGGAAGGTTTTTTCGACCAGCCGGCGAAGCGCCTTCTCCTTTTTACCGAGTTCAAAGACACGCTTACCTATCTTGTCGGTAATCTCAAGACGTGGGGCTTAAAGGTCGGTTACATTCACGGGGGGATGAAGCCCGGTTCTCGTGATGAACCCGGCACGCGGCTTTACGCCGAACAGCAATTCCGTGAAGGCGAGATCCAGGTGCTTGTAGCTACTGAAGCGGCGGGCGAAGGCATCAACCTGCAGGTTTGCAACATCCTCTTTAACTACGATATTCCCTGGAATCCTAACCGCCTTGAGCAAAGGATGGGCCGGATTCACCGTTACGGCCAGCGCAAGGACTGTCTCATCTTTAACTTCGTTGCCACAAACACCATCGAGGGCCGCGTTCTTCAGCGTCTACTCGAGAAGCTCCAGGAAATCCGCGACGCCCTGGATGACGACGCCGTCTTCAACGTCGTGGGCGAGGTCCTGCCGGCGGCCCACATCGAGCGCATCCTGCGCGACTACTACGCCGGCAAGCTCGGGGATGCCGACCTCGAAGAGCGCCTACTTCAGAACGTGGATGAAGGCAGGTTCCGGGCGATTTGCGAGAACGCGCTGGAGGGGCTGGCGTCGAAGAAACTCAACTTGGCAATGCTGATAGAGCGCCGCGCCCGTGCCCAGGAGCGGCGCGTTGTTCCCGAGACCATCGCCCGCTTCATCCGCGAGGCGGCCGACTACGTGCCGCTTAAGCTCAAAGTCGTCGAAAATATGGCGCATACCTTCGAGCCTGCCAGGACGCCTTCAGTCCTGATGCGTTACGAGCGAGATCCAGATTGGAAACTCCCCGCCGTTTCGGCGAAGTATCCGCGCTGTTCAACGGACCGTGAAACGGCGGAGAGATACAGCCTCGAATGGGTCACCCCCGGCCATCCACTCTTCGAGGCCCTCCGGAGGCACACCTACGCCCAAGCTGTCGAAGCCTTCGGTAAGGGTGCCTGTTATTATTCGCTTCAGCATGAGGAACCTTCCCGGATCGACTTCTACCGCGCTCGGGTTGTGGACGGCCTGGGCCATGTGGTTCACGAGCGGCTTTTCGCGGTAGAGACTACCGCCGCCGGCGAACATTTCCTGCGTGAGCCGAACATGCTGGGAAACTTCACCCCGGCCGAACCGCCTGCCGGACTTTCCGCCGTTGCCTTTGCGCCCGAAGCATCGGCGTGGCTGTATGATAACGCGCTCCAGCCTTTTTTAGAAGAGACCCGCAAGGAACGCATCGCGGAGGTGGAGCGCATTGCCGAGCACGTGGAGCTTTCACTCACAGAGCTTCTCCAGCGTGCGGATGAAGAGATAGGGAAAGCGATCGAGGACAAGGAAAAAGGGATCCCCGGAGCGGATGGCCGATTGGTTCAGGCGGAAAATCGTCATGCGGAACTCATGGCGAGACGCGAACGCCGCCGGAAGGAACTGGAGCAGCAAAGGTCACTTACCCTTCAGGCGGTAGAGCGTATGGCCAGCGTGCTGGTGCTGCCGCACCCGGAGCGCGAGGCGCCGGATGTCCGCCAAATGCGGCCCGATCTGGAGACCGAGGCCGTTGCGATGCAGGTAGTTATGGAGTATGAGAAGGCCCAGGGCCGGCAGATCTATGATGTCCACGAGAAGAACCTCGGTTACGACGTTACCAGCCTCGACCTTAACTCCGGTGAGCTGCGCCTTATAGAGGTGAAGGGATTAGCCGAAGCCACGGGGACGATCCTGCTCACGCCTAACGAGCGTCGCGTGGCCGAGGACCGCCGCGACTGTTATTGGCTCTACGTGGTGACCAACTGCAATGCTAAGCCGCAGCTACAGGAACCGATCAAGGACCCCGCGCGCTTTAAATGGCACGAGGTCACCAAGGTGGCGCACTACTACCTGACTGTGGACGCCCTGACCCTGCCGATGCAGGTGAGGGAGGAACAGGCGTCATACAAAGGAGGTAAGCTATGTGAATAGGACACCAGTTTCTTCCAGCAACATTTGTTCTATTGGCTACGAGCCGGATACCAGAACACTGGAGGTAGAGTTCCATAGTGGCGGCGTGTACCAGTACTTCGCGGTACCCGAATCCGTGTATCGAGGATTAATGCAATCCCCGTCAAAGGGGTCTTACTTTCTTGACCATATCAAGGGCAGGTATTCTTTCAATCGGATAAGGTAGGTGGTATCATGCTCATTAGCGCGGTACACGTGAAGAACTTCCGGTCAATCCTGGATGATTCGCTTCCCTGCGACCGCTTGACGGCATTGGTAGGCCGTAATGGAGCGGGGAAGTCTTCATTACTCAGGGCATTAGAATTGTTCTATGACCCGTCTGCCAAGGTGACAACCGAGGATTTCTATGCGGAGGATACCAGTCAGGATATTGAGATTGCCGTTACCTTCGCCGAATTATCTACCGAGGAGCAAGATTTCTTTTCCGCATATATCGACAACGGTACCCTTACTGTGGTACGTGTCTTCTCGCTGGCACCTGGTAGGAAATCCGGCACCTACCATGGCATGAGGCTACAGAACCCAGACTTCGCAGAGGTTCGCACTGCAGGTGGTAGGAGAGAGATCACGAACAAGTACAATGAGTTGAGAAGTACCGAAAAGTACTCGTCACTTCCAACTGTACGGTCTGCTGACGAGGCCTTAAGCAAGCTCCAGGAATGGGAATCCGCTAACCCTAACGCATGCGTCAGGATGCGCGACGATGGCCAGTTCTTTGGGTTTACAGAGGTCGGGCAAGGTTACCTAGGTCGTCATACCCGCTTCATTCGAATTCCGGCTGTTCGTGATGCCTCAGAAGACGCCATGGAGAGAAGAGGCTCCTGCGTCACCGAGATCATGGACCTCGTTGTACGTAGCGCGCTTGCGCGCAGGAAGGACATAGCAACATTCAAGGAAGAAACGCAGGCGAAGTATAGAGATATTCTAGACCCGGCCAAACTCAGCGAACTAACAGGGCTTCAGGCACAGCTGTCCAAGACGCTGAAGCAGTATGCCCCGGAGGCTGACGTTTCCCTGCGCTGGGCTGAATTTGCTGATATTAACATCCCGATGCCTGAAGCCCAAGTCAAGCTGGTTGAAGATGGGTACGAGTCATCGGTGTTACGTACGGGTCACGGTCTCCAACGTGCCTTCATCTTGACCATGTTGCAACATCTGGTTGCGGCGCGAGAAATGAAGAAGACAATGGAGGAGGGTTTCGATTCGAAGGAGCAAAGTTCAGAGGCAGAAGAACCATACCTTCCGGGTCTCGTCCTGGCCATCGAAGAACCGGAGTTATACCAACATCCCAGCCGCCAGCGGCATCTGGCCTCCGTCCTTGTAAAACTGGCAACAGGAACAATTCCAGGAGTCGCCAAGAAAACACAGGTCATCTATTCGACTCACTCCCCCTTATTTGTTGGTCTTGACCGCTTTGATCAAATCAGGCTCCTTCGAAAAAAAGATGTTGGGGCCGGAAAGCCGAAGGTCACAGAAGTTGTAAAGGCCAATCTTGAAGCTGTGGCCGAAGAGCTGTGGGATGCCTGTGGCCGACAAGGAGTCAAGTATACGTCAGAAACGCTTCGACCCCGACTACAGGCGATTATGACTCCTTGGGTCAATGAGGGATTTTTCGCGGATGTAGTGGTGCTGGTTGAAGGTGAAGATGATCGAGCTGCCATCCTTGGTGTGGCCAGGGCGATGGGGTATGATTTCGATAGCGCGAACATCTCGGTTATTCCGTGCATGGGCAAGCCCAATTTAGATCGACCGCTGGTCATTTTTCGGCGCTTACGGATCCCTGTTTACGTGATTTGGGACAGCGATTACGGAGAAAGGGACCCGAAACCGGAAAGCAACCGCTACTTGTTGCGGCTTCTCGGCCAGGCGGAGGAAGATTGGCCGAATATAGTTGAAGACTGGTACGCCTGTTTCGAGGTGAAGCTGGAAGCGACTATTGCGGAGGAGATTGGGCAGGAGCTATTTAATCAATTGCTGTCTCAAGCCCAAAACGAGCTTGGAATCCCAAAGAAAGAGCACGCACTAAAAAACCCCGTTGTTCTTCAACAGATTGTTGAAAAAGCCGCCGCTGAAGGGAAAGAGAGCATATCTTTAAAGGGTATCGTTCAAAAAATCATTGCCCTGAAGTCCCGACAGGAGGAGAGTAATGATCCCCAAAGAGTGTAAACGGCTGGCGGAGGTAGACTTTCCGATTGCCGAGGTATCGAAGCACTCGGTGCGGGAGAAGTCTATTCGTCATGGGCACCCGAGTACGCTGCACCTGTGGTGGGCCAGACGGCCGCTTGCGGCGTGCCGGGCGATGCTCCTGGGGCTGCTTCTGCCCGATCCTGCCGATCCCTTTTGCCCCGGCGCTTTTAAGGTACAGGTTCGCCGGATTCTCTCGCGTCTTTACCAGGGGGCGGCAGACGCCTCAGATGCGGACCTGCGGCGCTGGCTGCTCAAGTTCATCGGCGACTTTGCCAACTGGGATCTTTCAACGGATCAGGGTTACCTCCAGGCCGGTAGGGACTTGGTTAAAGCGGCCCACGGTGAGGAACCGCCGCTTGTCGTTGACCCCTTTGCGGGCGGCGGGTCGATCCCACTTGAGGCGCTGCGGCTGGGCTGCGACGCCTTCGCCAGCGATCTTAACCCGGTGGCCTGTCTGATTTTGAAGGTAATGCTGGAAGACATTCCCCGCTACGGGCCTGAGCTGGCTGAGGAACTGCGCCGCGTCGGGGCAGAGATCAAGAAGCAGGCTGAAAAGGAACTGGCGGAATTCTACCCGAAAGACTCCGATGGGGCCACGCCCATCGCCTACCTCTGGGCGCGGATAGTAAAATGCGAGTCGCCCAACTGCGGCGCGGAGATCCCGCTGGTGCGCTCCTTTTGGCTCTGTAAGAAGGCGAACCGCAAGCGGGCGCTCCGGTATAAGGTAGTCTGCTCCGGGAACGAATCGCCAGCCATAGAATTTGAAATCTTTGAACCCAAGACGGATAAGGAAGTTTCCAACGGCACAGTGACGCGCGCCAAGGCCACATGCCCGGCCTGTCACATTGTTCTTCCGCCGGAGCGGGTGCGGGCACAGCTATCCGAGCAACGCGGCGGCGCGGATGTGCTCTTTGACGCGAAGAGAAACCGGGTCGGCGGCGCGCGGCTACTCGCTGTGGTGACCCTCAAGCCCGGCGAGCAGGGCCGCCATTACCGCTTGCCCACCGAGCGCGACTATCAGGCAGTTTGGAACGCGCAGAAGCGGCTGAAAGCGATCCTTGACGAGTGGGAGCGTAGCGGTAGGAAAGGTCTTTGTCCGGTGCCGGATGAGCCGTTGCCGCTGATGAGCGGAACGTTCAACGTGCCGATCTACGGCATGAGCCGGTGGGGCGACCTCTTTGCCGCGCGACAGAAAGCGGCGATGCTGACACTAGCGACACTAATTGAGCGAGTGGGGCGCGAAGAAACTACGGGCGTCCTCAGGGAGGTCCTATCGCTGTCTCTCGGTAAGGTCCTTCGTCACTGCAACGTGGTTAGCAAGTGGCACCGAGGAAGTGAGACTGTCGCTGGTGCATTCGGGATACAGGCGCTTCCAATGTCTTGGGACTTTCCGGAGATGTTCCCGCTAGTCGATTACGCCGGGGGACTGAGCGATGCGCTTGAGGATGTGAATGAGGCAGTTTCGGCAGTTGCGACGGCGGCAGGTTCGGTCGGGCAGATCGAGATCGCAGATGCGGCAGAGCATCCGCTGCCCGACGTAACGGTCTCAGTGTGGTTCACCGATCCGCCGTACTATTTTGCGATCCCATACGCCGATCTGTCTGATTTCTTTTTCGTATGGCTGAAGCGTGCGCTTCCAAGGCACCCTGGATTGGTCGATCGTTTCGATCCAGGCAATCCGCTCACCCACAAGAACCGTGAGCTGTGCGAAATGGCGCATTGGGACCCTGACCGATACGCTCACAAGAATCAGAAGTTTTTCGAGGAGGGCATGAGGGCCGCGTTCGCTGAAGGTCGCCGTGTCTTACGCGAGGATGGTGTGGGCTGTGTAGTGTTTGCTCACAAGACTACGGAGGGGTGGGAAGCGCTTCTGTCGGGGATGAGCCAAGCCGGCTGGACGATTACGGGATCATGGCCTGTCGCAACGGAAAGAGGTGCACGACTGCGCGCGCGCGAATCCGCGGCCCTTGCCACCAGCGTTCACCTCGTCTGCCGCCCCCGCCCGGAAAATGCGCCCGTGGGCGACTGGGCCGACGTCCTGCGCGAGCTGCCTAAGCGGGTCGGGGACTGGATGGAGCGCCTCCAGTCCGAAGGAATACGCGGTGCGGACCTTGTCTTTGCCTGCATCGGCCCGGCGTTGGAGATTTTCAGCCGGTACAGCCGCGTCGAGACCGCGGACGGCAGAGAAGTTAAACTTGCCGAATACCTGGAAAAGGTCTGGGAGGTCGTGGGCCGCACTGCTTTGGAACAGGTTCTTGGGACTGCTGAAGCTATGGCCCGCAACAGCGCAGTCGGGGCTCTCGAAGAAGACGCGCGTCTTACGGCGCTCTTCCTCTGGACACTCCAGAGCACCAATGGCAATGCGGCAGACATCGGTGCCCAGGAAGCTGAAGAGGGAGAGATTTCCGATGAGGACGATGAAGAGGAGACCACCCCACATCGCAAAGCGAAGGGATATACCCTCATTTTCGACGTTGTGCGCCGGTTTGCCCAGCCTCTCGGGATCAATTTGCCTAAATGGGAAGGCCGGATCATCGAAACGAAAAAGGGTATTGTGCGGTTGCTTCCGGTCGTCGAGCGGGCAAAGCAGCTTTTCGGTGAAGACGGGGCAAAGGTGACCGCAGACTGGATCGAACACAACTCGCAAAAGAATTTGCAGTTAGTGCTTTTTCCGGAACTTGAAGAGCAGCGTGCTCCGAGGGTTCGCAGACGTAGCCGCGGAAAGATATCGGTCACCCCGTCTGCCGTGGAGGGTAACGCCAAGCAGGAGGCGACTACGCTCGACCGGGTACACGCCGCGATGCTGCTTCAGGCCGGCGGCCAGACTAACGCTTTACGGGCGCTCATCAAGGCCGAGCAGGAACGCGGCCCCGACTTTCTACGCCTGGCGAATGCGTTATCGGCGCTCTACCCTAAGGGGAGCGAGGAGAAGCGCTTGCTTGACGCTATGCTGTTGGCCGTGTCGAGGTAAGAAAGAGAGATGGCAGTTGTGAAGCCTATTCCGTCAGTATGGCAAATAGCCGCCGGCCCGGCAACCCGGCCGTATGCTGATATTTTTCTCAGGTACGGCGTTGGGCTTATCGGGCCGGGCGACGCCGGACCTTGGAAACCAGAACGCGACGATATTGAGTTCGAGGGCGGTTTTGTCCGTCGCTTCGCCAGCGAGATGGAAATCGGCGATGTGGTCCTCTTGCGAACGGGTATTGCTACAATCACCGCTGTGGGGATCGTGGCGAGCGAGTACCTGTACCTTGAGCAGTTCGATGATGTAAATGGCTGGGACTTGCAGCACGCCAGGCGAATCCGGTGGTGCGCGCTTCCGCAACCGTATACCTTCGACAGCCAAGTATTCGGCGCGAATCCTGCCCGCTGCTCGCGGGTGCGGTCGGAGGAGGTCGTTGAATACGCCCTCAGGTTCATCAATTCGCCGCCGACTCAATGGCAGACAGCACCCCTTCCCGACCTCCCGCAGGAAGAGCCGCCGCTTTCGGATGTTCCGACTGTTATAAGTGAGGTGGTTGCCCAGGCGCAGGACCTGGTGCCGCTTTACTGGGACAGTGGAAGGTTTGGAGATCTACCGACTGAAGACGAGCTTGTGGGGCATTTTGTGCTGCCCTTGCTGCGCTCCTTAGGTTGGCCCCCTGAGTGCATCGCGGTGAAATGGCGCTATATTGACGTGGCGGTTTTCTCGGCGTTGCCGCGCATCGCAAAAAACTGCCAGTTTGTTGTCGAGGTCAAGCGCCTCGGCGCAGGGGTGGAGGGCGCACTGAAGCAAGCGAAGGGCTATTTAGAGTCGTTTGGAACACCCCGCGACGTTGTGGTCACCGACGGCATCCGTTACCGTCTCTATTCCTCCCAGGATAGTTTTGCGCCTGTTGCCTACGCGAATCTTGTGCGCCTGAAGGCATCAGCCGTTCGGTTGTTCGATTATCTAAAACGAAGGTAAGGAGGGGGCGAACCGATGGAACCCTGGTACAAGGTCGCTACGCCGCGAAAGGAGGTCCGCGAGGGCCGGTCGTTCAACCCGGACGAGTTCGCGATACACTTAGAACAGGTGATTGCCAAGACTGCGCCGGAGGATTATCGGGAGCCGGAACAGTTTTTTAAACGGACGTGCTTCACCCGAGCCCTGCGCGAGCATGCCGGAATGGTACTCAGGCGCCTTTCCGGCGAGACAGCGAACACCGCACCGGTCATGACCCTGATTACGCAGTTCGGCGGCGGGAAGACCCACACGCTCACGGCGCTTTATCACCTCGTCACGAGCGGGGCAAAGGCATCCAGCTTTCCGGGCGTAGCCGGCCTGATTAAGGAGGCGGGCATCAGGGCTGTACCCGAGGCCAGGGTTGCGGTGTTTGTCGGCAACGCATGGGACCCGCAGGAAGGCCGCGAGACTCCGTGGATCGACATTGCCCGGCAACTGGCCGAGGACAAGGGCGTCCAGGAGCTCGGCACGGCGGCTTTGACCACACCCCCGGGAACGGAAGCACTCAGCCGTGTATTCAAGGCTGCGGGTAGGCCGGTGCTCCTCCTTTTTGACGAGGTTTTGAACTTTCTCAGCCGCCACCGGGGCATGGCCGAGCAGTTTCACTCCTTCATCCAGAACCTGACCGTAGCCGCGACCGGCACTGTCCGGTGCGCTGCGGTTATCAGCTTGCCGCGCAGCCAGGTTGAGATGACCGAATGGGACATGCAGTGGCAGGATAGGATCACCAAGGTGGTGCGCCGCGTTGCCAAGGACCTCATCGCCAACGATGAGACGGAGATCAGCGAGGTCGTACGGCGGCGGCTCTTTGAGGAGATCGGCAGCGAACGCGTTCGTAAAAAGATATCCAAGGTTTATGCAGACTGGTGCTTCGAGCGCCGGGCGCAGTTGCCGCCCGAGTGGACGGCCGTAGACAGTGCCGCTACAGAGGCGAGGGCCAGGGAGTACCTGCGCAGCCGTTTTGAGATTTGCTACCCGTTCCATCCGGCCACGCTGTCCGTATTCCAGCGCAAGTGGCAGGCCCTCTCGCAGTACCAACAGACCCGCGGGACATTGGCCATGCTTGCCCAGTGGATATCCTGGGCCTACCGCACGGGCTTTACCGAGGCGCGCCGCGAACCGCTCATCACGCTTGGCTCTGCGCCCCTGGAGGTACCGGAATTCCGGAGCGTGGTACTCGGGCAGCTTGGGGAATCGCGCCTTGTGGCCGCTATTGACGCCGACATCGCCGGCGCGCATTCGCATGCCCGGGCACTCGATGCAGATACCAGGGGGGCGTTACGGAATATCCACCGCCGTGTAGGGACTACGATTCTGTTTGAGTCATCCGGCGGCCAGGTGGACAAGGTGGCGCATCTGCCGGAGCTGCGCTTTGCACTCGGGGAGCCCGACGTGGATACCACGTCTATTGACAACGCCGCGTTCGTGCTGGAAGACAAGTCGTACTTTATCCGCCGCGTGGGTTCAGACGGCTTCAAGATCAGTCACCAACCAACCGTCAAAAAGGTGGTGAACGACCGGCGGGCCTCCCTCGACGAAGAGTCCGAAATCAAGCCCGCTATGCGGACTCTCGTTCAGAAGGAGTTTGATAAGGGCACAAGCATCCCCATTGTGCCCTTTCCGGAAGACGGAACTGCCGTACAGGACACACCGAAGCTTACCCTGGTGGTCGTTGATCCCGAATCTGAATGGACGGGAAGCGGTTCGCTTCGGCAACAGATCGCGGAGTGGACCAAGCAGCGCGGGAAGTCACCCAGGCTTTACCCGGGTTCGCTGGTCTGGTGCATAAAGAAGCCCGGGCGCGACTTGCGCGATAAGGTTGAGCTGTGGCTGGCCTGGAAGCGTGTGGCCAAAGAGATCGCTGAAGGAACACTTGGCGGTGATTTCGACCGTGCTGATCGAATTGAAATTCAATCGAAGGTGGCCGAGGCGGAAAACGCTGCCAAAGATGAGGTTTGGGGCGGTTACCGCTTTGTGGTGATTGCAGACAACCAAGAACCGGACGGGCTTAAAACCATAGACCTCGGCGCAGGGCATTCAAGCAGCGGAGAGACGCTTTGCGGACGTGTGATAACGGTCCTGAAGTCCCAGGCTTTGCTTAACGAGTCAGTTGGCGCGGGCTACATTGAACGGAACTGGCCGCCTGCTCTGAAGGCGTCGGGAGCCTGGCCGCTTGCCAGTCTGCGGCAGAGCTTCCTTAACGGCGCGCTCACGAGGCTGCTTGATCCTGATACGATCCTTAAAGCAAAGATAGTGGAATGGGTATCAAGGGGCGATTTTGGACTCGCTTCGGGCCAGAAGCCGGGCGGGACGTACGAACGGGTTTGGTTTAGCGAAATGATCGCCCCGGAAGAAGTCGCCTTTGAATCGGGGGTATTTCTTTTAGTCAAAGAAAAGGCTAGGGCGCTAAAAGCTACCCCTGAACCCGCCGGCGAACCCAAACTTCCTCAACGCCCGGAACAAAAGCCCGGCCCGATTCCAGGTCTAAGCGCTGAGCCTGAAGCTGAGCCAGAGCCTACGCCTGTAACGGATAAGCGGACCTTTCGGGTTTTCGGCAACGTGCCCCCGGAAATTTGGAACCGGCTGGGGACAAAGGTCCTGCCAAAGCTTCGCAGCGGATCGGATCTAAGAATCGGCGTCGAGTTCTCCGTAACCGTTGAGGGTCAACTCGCCCGGAGCTTCGAAGCCGACCTTAAGCAGATACTCGCGGATCTGGGCCTGACTAATAGCGTTAAGGTTGACGTTTATTAATAGTTTGTATACTATGTCCGAATTGTCAGAACTTTAATTAAGGTACGCGTCCATGGACTATGATTACTTTCAATACCGCACGGGGATTTTTAGAAGAAGTAAACGATGGCGTAACTCGAATAAAGAAGGTCGAGGTAATCCGTCAGTCCTGGAGTAGCCATTCAGACGTGGAGATAGAATGCCAGCCAAGAACGTTCAGGCGAGGAGATCCTTTAAAAGCGCCGTTTGTTATCACTGCCACTGATTGTGTGAAACCGAGGTTGGAAGCTCAGCGCAGCCTACCTGCCGTTTTACTTAACGGAGGAACTAACAGGACTCAGTTCACTGTAAGCCGACACATACAACGGGAAATTATCGGGAAAGGAGCACGTTGTATAGGCTGTGTAACCGGAGAGGAGAACGAATCGGAGCAGCGACAGTGTGAAGGTAGCATTTCTTTTGTCTCATCCTTGGCGGGTATCTGCTTATC
Source organism: Candidatus Desulforudis audaxviator MP104C (assembly GCF_000018425.1). Lineage (GTDB taxonomy): Bacteria > Bacillota > Desulfotomaculia > Desulfotomaculales > Desulforudaceae > Desulforudis > Desulforudis audaxviator. The sequence continues at coordinate 554,019 of NC_010424.1, forward strand.
AGCAGCGTTAATAAGGGAGTTGGCCTTTCCAGGAGATATGGGTGCGCTTCATAACTTTTGACGCTTTTGGTATAGAGTGGCCAGTTGATCTTAGCGGCTTATCACCTCTAAGCAATTGTCCGTTGTTTAAAGATCTCCATAATAATAAGAGTGCACTTTAAAGATAATACCAAAAGCTTCGGTAAATGGACGTAAGCTTGTAGAGATTGCCAATGTTCTATCGCTTGGCGAAATCGAACTCACGCTTGAAGAGTTATCGCGAAATGCAGAAAGGTTGAAAGATTTCCTCTGAGATTGATGACCGTGATCTTGCTCATTGATAAAAGCCGAGTTTTGGGCCGTGATAAAAGCGCTGGAGTGGGCGTGCCGCAATGGTTGCTGCCGCGTCGACATACACTCCGACTGCCGGGCAGTGCTGGAGGCGCTGAAACTCCGGCGCAGGTGGAGCGAACGCTTCGTTGTCCGGATAATGGAGTTGGCCGAGCGTCTGGATTCGGTAAACTTCCAGCAAGTATCGAGAAAAGATGTGCGCGAAGCCGACTGGATGTGCAGGGTGAGGGCGAGGGCCGGATGAAGATGCCGGCCCTTCAATCAAAGCTCTTGAAGGTCAGAGTCTTGTTATAATCCAGTGTTTACTGCTATAGTGAAAGGCAGAAAGGGTGCTCGCAGGTGGATATAGCTTATATACGGGCAAGAGTTGCGGAAGGCAGGTGGCGTATCAGTTACCACGCCGTACAGCGGTGTGACGAGCGAGACCTGGATGTGGCCGATTTGGTTGCGCATCTCTCTGACGGAGAAATTTTAGAGGATTACCCCGACGATCCGAGGGGCCCCAGTTGTCTGGTATTGTGTAAACTTCCGACTGTGGAGTTTTTGCACGTGGTGTGCGGAAAAGACGAGAAGGATTGGCTGGTTATTATAACCGTGTACCGACCAGAAGAACCGAAATGGGTTGATGAGAGAACCCGAAGGAGGGTGTGACAGTTGACCGAGTGTAAGCTTTGCGGCGGAAGAGTCACTTTCAAAAAAGTCGATGTTCAAAGGAGCTGGGGCGATAGGTTGGTGATTATCACCGGTGTACCGGCGTACGTTTGCGGCCAATGCGGGGAGCAGTACTTTGATGCGGATGTGGCCTTGGAGATGGACCGGATCAAAAAAGCAGCCCGCGTTCCAGGCGAGAAGATGATCCAGGTGCCGGTACGTCCTTATACGGCCGAAGCCCGGGGATAGGAGCTTAGGACTGCGCGCAGTTTCAGGTTTCCTTTATGTGAGCGGGGGGTACGCTTTTAGGGCTGGGATTAAGGGAAATAGGGTACCGGGTACGGTAAAATAATGTCAGGCTGCTCCGTGCGCGACGGTGGGAGTCTGGTGGGGATCGGCTACCGGAGGAACCGTTACGGTGTCGGCCCGGGTGGGACAGGTTCTCGGCGGCGGAGCGGCCTGGCTGTTAGGAGGACGAGTATGGTGGACGACGCTTCCGCGGACAAGAGGCTGGCCGAGGAAATGGAAAAGGGCTATCTCGCTTGTGCGGAGATAAACCTTAAGGATGCCGAATTCTTCTTGCCGGCGCAGGCCGAGGTGGTGCTGGCCGATGAAAACAACTCCTGACGCACCAGACAGGAATAACTATCCCAGAAGCGCTGCTGAACCTCGCCCGGACAATAGGCCGTGTTACATTGATCCGTGCTGTCCCAGTTGCGGTGCGCCGCTGGTTTTGCTTGACCTTCTGAAAAGCCCCGAAACACCCGAGGATGAAATCTGGTACGACGAATTCATCTGCCCACAATGCCGGGATGGAATCCATCTTGACTGGCCGGAATCCGAGTTTAAGAAGGTTTTCGAGGCGGAGGAATGACGAAGCCGGTGTCGAGAGCGGCGACGCCGTCCGGGAGGTTGAACCCGCCGCCAGTGCAAGTGCCGCCGCCGGGCAGCTAACCACCGAAGAGATGGAGGCGGTGCGAGGGAATGGCATGGCGGGGAGCGTCGGCAGGTACGCCAGCTATGTGGGTGGAGTGGCTGCAACTGCGGCTTTTGTCCTGGCTGCAGCGCCAGTGGCTCCGGTCGCTGTAGGGTACCTTAGTGTCGCTTCGATGGGTGCCGCCGGCACAAGTACAATTACCACCGTCGTCCAATGGAGAAGGGGCGAGATAAGCAGATCCGACGCGGTCCTTTCGATCACGGTCAACACCGGGGGCCTTGCATTCGGGGTCGCGGCGCGTTCGGTGACCAGCCTCACAAGGGCTTCTGGTGGGCAGGCCTTAAGTTTTATCAGGGCGAGAACGCTGTCGGGGGCGGGGGCCCTAATGGCCCTGCCATCCTCAACCGGCCGAACCGGCCGCAGGTGAAGCAACGAACGGGGGCCGGGCCTGCGCGGCCCGGTCCCCATGTTCACCCCTGCCAATAAGGAGGTCGACTTGACGTGGAGGACGATGTTTTAATGATGCGCTTCTGGATCATTACGGTACCCGCGCTCGCAGCCTTTGTGTGGGGGGGAGTTTGGGGAACGATCAAGCGCTGGTCAATGGAGAAGGTCAGGTTGTTTGGCCTAGTAATAGTGACGATCTACTTACCTGTTTTCACTGTGTGGGTTATGCAGGCGCCGTGGTGGTGGGGAGTTATTGTGGCTGTTATTGTTCCTCCTGTTGCCTGGTATTACGTCGGAGGATTTCAATCCCTGTACGAAGCCGACATTTTGGGTTTGAGGAAGGAGCGTGAGGAAAAGAAGAAGCGTGAGGAAGAGAGGAAGAAGCGTGAGGAAAACGAGCGACAGCAGGAGAAATAAAACGGTTCTATTCTCTGGTGCGCCGGTCAAGCTCCCTCCAGCCTGCTTCTTTGCCCCGGATTTAAGGGCTTGAGGTCGGCTCTTGAAGCCGGCACGATTTGAACAACCTTTTTAAGAACGCATCTCCTCTTTTGTGGTAAAATAAGAAGCGAAGTCCGCAGGTGAAAAGGGCGCGGTGCGATTGACCGGATACCGCTTCCTGATAGTAATCGAGAAAGCCGACGGTAACTACTCCGCTTATGCGCCGGATCTTCCGGGCTGTGTGGCTACCGGAGCAACACCGGAAGAGACCAAGCAGCGGATGGCGGAGGCGATTGCGCTCCACATCCAGGGGCTGCGCGAAGATGGCCTGAAGGTTCCTGAACCTTCGGCTTCCGCGGACTATATTTCGGTTAACTTCTAGCGCCGGTTTTTAAACGGAAGGAGGAACTAAAAATGTCTGTTGACCGGCTGGTGGAGGAATTTAAAAAGCTCACACCGCGGGAGCAGAAGGAGCTGCTCCGGCGGCTAAGCGCTTTCGTCACCGTCCGTAAGAAGAGGCTGCAAGGCGAAGAGGATCCGCTCGCCGCGATCATCGGGATTTTCGACGGTCCGGGTACCGGCTCAACGACTTACAAGGAGGACCTCTACGGTGGCGCCCGCCCCCTCTAAGGTCTTCGTGGACACGGGTGCCTTCATCGCTCTGACAGATAAACGGGACACGTTTCACGAAGCAGCCAAGGCTTTTTACCACAACGCAAAATAAGCTATGGACATGTTATGGCTTTGCAGGAAACATTTAGGGTAAGTTATGGTGCCATGTTGTACGCTTTGATGAAATATGGAATCATTAATTCTCCTGCATACGGCAATTTGAAAAAGTTAAGTTCGCCAGAGAATGCTTCGTTATTACAACGATATGCCAAAATGTTTGGTGTTACTGATTTAGAAAACCCCACAGCAGGGCAAATGCCCAAGAAATTAGTCCTGGCGTTGACTGCCAATTACAGTGAAGGCAAAATAAGTTACGGAAAGTTAAAAAGCATCTTGGGTCTGTGGGGCGTGAAACCGGAAGAGATGGGGTTTGCCCATGAAGATCCTCTCTAAGCCAAAAGTAGTTAGTGATGCAGACATTGTTATAAAATTCTGCAAAGCCAGACACCTGGGTCTTTTGGGTGAAGTGTTTTCAGAGGTTTTAATTCCTTTAAGGGTTTTTGAAAAAACAAGTTTTACTGGGTTGCATTACGCCTAAATCCAGATTTATAACTTGCCTGCTCAGTCCGCCGGGATTCCGGGCCGGATGCGCTCCACCGCCTCCCGCAGCCGCTTGCTGCTGCAGTGGGCGTAGATGCGGGTCGAGGCCAAGTCGGCGTGGCCCATCAACTCCTGGATGGTGAAGACGTCCGTCCCCTTTTCCAGCAGCAGCGTGGCGAAGGAGTGCCGGAGCTTGTGCGGGGTGATCACCGCCGGGTCGAGACCCGCCATCCGGACGTACCTTTTGAAGAGCCGCGTCAGGGCGTCCTTGTTCATCCGGCCGCCCTCCCGGCCCAGGAAAAGGGCGCGATTCTCTAAGGGGAGGCGCGTCTGCAGGTACTCCCAGAGGATCTGCTGCAGTTCCGGGATGAGGGGGATCAGGCGTTCCCGCTTCCCCTTGCCCCGCACGCGCAGCGTACCGGCGCCGAGGTCCACATCGTCCCAGTCCAAGCGCAGAAGCTCGCTTCGCCTCAGGCCGCAGTAGGCCAGGAGATGGAGAATGAGCTTATCCCGTAAATGGTAAGGTCCACCGAGGTGCCCCGGGGCGGTGAGCAGCCACTTCAGCTCCTCTTCCTTCAGGTAAATCGGGACGCGGTCGGGTTCTTTCGGCGGCCTTATTTTCCGCATCGGGTCCCCGGGTATGTACTCCTGCTCCGCCAGGTAGCGGAAGAAGGAGCGGAAACAGTGGATCTTCCGCCGCAGGGAGGCAGCCTTGAGCTTCCGCTCCTCCTGAAGCCAGATGAAGTAGCGCCGCAGCACCGGCGTCGTGAGGTTGGCGAGTTCCGGCGCGATCCGCTCCCGGAAGAGGAAGTCCTCGAGCGGCCTGAGGTCCGAGCGGTAGGCGGCCAGGGTTTCGGGGGAGGCGTCCTTTTCCGCGCGCAGGTAACGCAGGAACTCCCGAATAACTTCCTGTAAGTGCGACATAACACCCCTCCGTAACTTTAATTACGTATATTGCCCCTCGACCGGGTCGCGGTGCGGACCCGGAACCCCTTGGTATTCCTTGAAGACAGCAAGAAGGCACCCTTGGGTACCTTCTCCGTGTGAACTCGGCTTACAGGTTTACTCGCCCGCGCCAAACCGCGGCATAACCCGCGGTTTGGCCTTTTATTTTGCGGCTCGGAGAAGGGTTACAGCGGAGTTTGCACCTCAGGGAATATGCAGGAGTTATGGAGCTGTTTTTTACCGTTTGATGTTCGACGTCGCCGTGAGGTTGACTCCACTGACCAAGGCTCTCAAAGCGCTGAGCCGAAATTTTTCGCTGGTCTGGTAGCTCGTTCCGCTCCAAGGTCGGTGAGGTTTCGAGATTCCTACAGTGGGTTGACACGATCCCGCCGCAGAAAACCGCTGGAAAAGCGGGTTTTTTTTCAAGGTACAATAGTGCCGGGAGGGGATAATCAATGATGCCCATTTTGACTGCTTTTACAGAAGCGGCAATGCGCGAGGCTAAATACAAAATTCTTGAGGACGGCACGTTTTACGGGGAGATACCGCCCTGCCCCGGCGTGTGGGCCAATGAAGAGACCCTGGAGAAGTGCCGCGAAGTGCTGCAGGAGGTCCTTGAAGAGTGGCTTATCCTGAAGCTCCGTGACCGCGACCTGCTTGATACAGCGCCACGAGTATGAACTATCGTACGCGTCGACAGTTATACAGCCCGTTGCCAGAATACCGATGCTGGTAACCGAGAAAGTGGTCAGTTCGCTTCCATCGTCATATTGGACTTCCCGGATTTTCTCGGCGGTAACGAGGACAGGGACATCCAGGGTATTGCCCAATGCACCAGGCAGCGTAGCCGCGGTTCGTCCGTGCCGAATAGGCCGGCTGGAAAACAGCCTTGACGCTTTACTACCACTGATGCTTGAAAAAGTTTATTTCCTGCTGGTACGGCTCAGTCAATTCTTCTAACTGTTTCATCCGGTTTTTTGAAAACGGTTTAAAATTGCGGACAATACGCACGTTTTCCTCCAGCTCCTCCAGGTTGGAAACACCTACGAGAGCCGTGCTCACCGGGTAGGTCAGCGCATACCCCAAGGCCTGTTCCATGGAGGCGACTCCCCCCTCCCGGAAAATGCGCCCATAGGCAGCCACCTTCATGGCGACAATGCCCATGTCTTTCTGTCGGGCAACCTGGAGCACATTTTCGGCAAAGGAATCATCATGAACATCGCCTGCATTCAGGGCAATAAGGACACAGTCAAAATCATACTCTTCCAGGGCCTGCAAAAGGACGGGACAATTTTTATGGCTGGTTATCCCGGTGAATTTCACGACACCGCCTTCTCTCAGCTCGTCTAGGGCCTTGATGGCTCCCTGCGCGCCGAATAGTTGTTTCAGGTCTTCATAAGAATGTACCCCGTGAAGCTGATACAGATCCAAGTAATCGGTTTGCAGCCTCTTCAAGCTCTGCTCAAACAGTTGCATCGTCCCGTCGCGGGATCGGTCCAGCGTTTTGCTGGCAAGATATACTTCGTTCCGCCGGTACCGCATCACTTCGCCGATATTACTCTCGCTGTTGCCGTAGGTGGGGGCTGTATCGATATAGTTTACACCGAGATCGAGTGCCCGGTTAATGACAGCGGCGGCCTCATTCCGGCGACCCTGAGCTACGATGAAGGCACCGCCAAGACCGAATATACTTGTATAGTAGCCTGTCTGACCAAGCTTGCGCCGGGGGATGGGTGGCTCTTGCGACTCTTTTTCGTTTTCATCCGCCAAGGGAAGCTCTTCCACTTTGCCAGGCTCCAGGAAGAATTTACACCCCGTCAAACCTGCGGTGGCAGTCACCGTCAACCCTAATTGTATAAATCTGCGCCTATTCATTATATTCATTATGACCCCACCCCCAGGCTGATTCTTGTTGGTAATTATCCTTGATCCTAGTGAGCCATCCTTTCTCCCTCCTGGTGGTTGAGATTGTGACATTTCTTATCTACACAGAAGGAGGGGTGGCTCTCCTGCTTAAAGCCCCACCAATTTTACACTATCATAATGGAGGGGCCAGGCCATGGCCGTTGGTTTCCAGGAGTACCCAGAGCCCCTTGTCCACTTCGTTCCGCTTCTTGCCCTGGTCCCGGCCTTTGCAGGATGGGCTTGCCAGGGCGGGGACGGACGGGCTATCATTTTCTTGAGGGCAACAGCGGTGACCAGGCAGGCCCACCAGTCTGAGAAAGTGGGGAACCTTCCCGGGCAGGTGCGTTACGGAATGAACTGGCGCGTGCGCATAATGATTACGCTGGTCGCGTATCTCGTTCTTTCGCGCTTCATCAAGCCGCTTGACGCAGCCATCGCTTCAGTTCTGCTCCTGGTCTTCCTGAGCATGTTCCTGTACAATCTCGGCCGGGTGACCAAGATCGACAAAATCAACGACATCGTCCGGTCTTACCTGGAAATCTACTTCAGCCAGCGGGCTGCCGGGCTGCCGGTGGACGACGCCCTTTCCAATGTGATTGCTTCCCGGTACGCATTCAACATCCGCCAGAGAATGATTATCTTCGAGTCGCTGCAGGAAATGGGAGCCAAGGAGGAGGACGAGCAGGTGAAGAAGGCGATCTACCTGATGTTTCTTTACGAAGAGCCCGTGCCCCCAACCCGGTCGGCACTGGAGGCCATCGCCGAGGTAATCGACAAGCAGTACACGGCCCTGAAGCACCAGTACGACCAGAAGGCGCTCCGATTGTAGCCTGGTCCGGGACTTAGAAAGGATGCCCTTCTGGCTAAGTGATACCGACACGCGATCTGCAGGTAGCCATTAGAAAAGAGCTGCGGGATTTTGAAATACCGAAAGATGTTCTCGTTGCTACTCCGGAAGATATCAAGAAGTACAAGGAAGCCTGGTTGACAGTGTATCAACCGGCCTTGGAAAAAGGGAAGGTACTTAAGGTACTTTATGAACTGTAGGGAGCAGGTGGTTTAATGCGCTTGGGACTGGTGAGCGATACCCACGGCGAGTTGGAAAACCTGCGGGAGGCTGCGAATCGGCTGCGGGATGAATGGCGGGTGGACGCGGTTGCACATCTGGGGGATGACTGCGAGGACGCGGAGGTGCTAAGGGAGTATTCTTCATGGAAGGTGCTCCAAGTGCCGGGAGTCTTTTGCGAGCACTATCGCGACCCGACCGTAACCAACCGGGTGGTGGAAGGGTTTGCCGGTTGGCATGTGCTCCTTTCCCATACCCGAAAGCCGCACCAGAATGACTTGCCTGGAGATCCGGACCCGGAGGCGATGGGGGCCCGGCGGGAAGTGGACGTGGTGGCCTACGGACATTCCCATATTCCGGAGATTGACATCGCGGCGAACGGGGTGCTCTGGATCAACCCAGGCCATCTGAAAAGCCAGGATAAGAAAGGCCACGCGCCGAGTTTCGCTGTTCTGGAGTTTGGGCCGGAAGTCGTAGTGGCCCGGTTGGTGGATTTACAATCCGGTGTTGTGATCGAGACCCGGCAAGTAGCGAGAAAGGATTAGCCTGAGGTGATCTTACCCCCCGCTGGGCTACACCCACAAGGGCGGGTATTGACAGTAGGGCTTGGATTGTTTATATTGGCTAAAAAAGCCGCCGCAGACGGGGGTGCCCGGGTTTGCGGTTCGGCTCCTTGGGAGGGGGGTTTTAGTATGGTTGCCATGGGAATAGGCATTGCTATGATGGTCGTGTCCTTCTTTATGCTCGGGGCTTTCGACACTTACAGCTTGATGGGGATTTTGGGTGTTCTGTTGTTTTTGTTCGGGTTGTTGGGTCTTGGAATCGGGCTTAACAGCACTTTGAATCAGCAGGAATCATAACAACCTTGAAGGTAATTCTGTCTGTACTTCTACGACAGTAAAGGCCACAGCTCGAACGCCGTCAACCCCAAGCACCAGGCCGATGTGCTGCGGGCCGCCGGTTGGTAAACGGCTACAGGTTAGCCAGAAACTCGTCCCAGGAATCCACGATGATGTCGGGGGCGTGTTCGGCCAGTTGTTCCCGACTCGCTATGCCCCATGTCGCGCCGACGGTGGTCACGCCGGCCTGTTTGCCGGCTACGACGTCGTACCAACTGTCGCCGATGTAAGCCGCGTTCTGGGGCCGCGTGTGCAGAAGTTCAAGGGCCTTGAACACGGGTTCCGGGTCGGGCTTTGGCTTGGTTACGTCATCCGCGGTCACGACCGCTTCGATGTGTTGGTCAAGTCCGGTGAGGGCCAAACTTGCCAGGGCGGGTTCCCGACGTTTGGAGGTGACCACTCCGGTGCGGTAGCCGGCTGACTTGATGGTTGCCAAGGTTTCCACGGCTCCCGGATAAGCTCTGGTCAGTTCCCTGAATCTGGTCTTCTGGAAGGCTGCATACCGTTCCATGAATTCGTCCGCCCGGTCCGGCATATACCGGGCGGCAATTTCCCGCAGGGGGAGTCCCACGGTGTGCAGCACTTCACCGTTTTCCCAGGGCAGGCCGAAGTCTGCGAAAACCCGTTCGAAGGTCCAGCGGATCAAGGGAATCGTGTCGATCAACGTTCCGTCCAGGTCAAAAAGCACGGCTCTTACGGTCAAAGACTGTTCTCCCCCGGCGGTTTTCCCGCTGTTCATCAGTAGATTTATATACTATATAAATCATTATATTATATACCAAGCGCCGGTTCCCGGGGAGCCGGAACATATTGAACGGCAACCGCGTGGGGCTTTGGACGGCGGGTTGATTATTGATTTTTATAGAGACTCTAGACCGAATTCGGGATGATGTGGATGAAGGGTCGCGGATGGGCAACCATTCTGCTGGTTGCCGGTTTCCTGATTGCCGTTCTGATCCTGCCGGCGGGGGCCGCGCCGAAGGTGATCGTGGACGGGGTCCGGCTGAACCCCGCGGTGCCGCCCGTGGTGGAGCAGGGGGTCGTGCTGGTCCCCGCGCGGGACATATTCGAGGCCTTGGGGGCCGGGGTGTCCTGGGACGGCGCGACCAAGTCCGTTCACGTCCGCAAAGGGGATACCCACATCCGGCTCCAGATCGGGTCGACCCGCGCCTTCGTGAACGGCACGGCGGTCCCGCTGGCCGTGCCTCCTAGAACCGTCAACGGCGCCGTGATGGTGCCCCTGCGGTTCGTCAGCGAGTCGCTGGAGGCGGAGGTCCGCTGGAACGGGCTGACCAGGACGGTGACCGTTTTTTCCGGGGCCGCTGCGTCAGAAGAGGCGGCTCCGTCCGTGACGCCGCGGACGCCGGGCACAATCGACAGGGAGTACTCCTGGGACTACGGCGGCAAGCGCTGGACCTACAGGCTGCAAGTGCCGCGGGAAGCATACGAATACTACACCGGCCTGAAACGCCCGCCCACGGACAACTACTCGGTGTACGTCACCGACCCGGTGGACGATCCGTTCATTGCGGCAATGGCCGCCCGGTTCCTGGAGGTGGCCCGCCAGGAGAGGTACTCGCCGAAACAGACCGTCGAGTTTGTGGTGGCCTTCGTGCAGAGCCTGGAGTATGTAACCGATGATATCTCCAAGGGCTTCGACCAGTACGCCCGTTACCCGCTGGAAACCCTAGTGGAACAGGAAGGGGACTGCGAGGATACGAGCATCCTGCTGGCGTCTATCCTCCGGGAGATGGACTTCGGCGTGGTGCTGGTCATGCTGCCGGGCGACCCCGGGCACATGGCCGTGGGGGTCAAGGGCGAGAACCTGCCCGGCGTATACTACGAGTACGCGGGTGCACGCTATTACTATGTGGAGACGACGGCCGCCGGCTGGTCGATCGGCCGGATTCCCGACGAATACCGTCACCGGGAGGCCCGGATTCTGCCGCTGGTACCCCAGGCGGTGATCACCCACGAGTGGGTTTCACGGGGTAGTGTGAGCGGCTACATCGAGTTGAAGGTCACGGTGCACAACTACGGCACCGTCACCGCCCGGGAAACGAAGGTGTACGCGGCTCTGGACGCCGGGGGCGGCAAGGTGTACGACCAGCGGTGGTCCGGCCCGCTGAACCTGGAGCCGCGCGCGCGGGGCACCTACACCCTGCGCCTGAAGCCGCCGGCGAACGTTGAGACGCGCCTGATCGTGAAGATCGTCAGCGATGGCTACTTGGTGGATGAGAGCACCTCGGAGCGGTTCAGGACCTGAGGGCCGGACGGCCGACTGAGCGGCTCAGCCACCGGGGAGCGTGTGGACCATGATGCCGTGAGAGGCCAGGATTCCCGACAGGGGACGGCCGAAGATGAAGTACTCGTATTCGGTCTTGAGCCCCAGTTCGGATCGGGCGTAGTGACGGACCGCCAGGTCTTTGCGGGCCAACCCGGCGAGGGCGGCGAGGGTCTTTGACCGGTCGTCCCCGCGGGAGAGGCCGGCGATCAATGCCTGCACCTTGTGGGGCGGGCATTCTTCTTCGTGCGCCGCAATGACCTGCCGGACCGGGTCCCCGGGATTGATGATGTCGGTGCGCACGATGGTGTTCACGCCGATTACGGCCACCAAATCGGCGGGGTTCCAACACTTCAAAAGACGGCATTCCAGGAAGCGGTGCTCATAAACCCTGCAGGCGGGACCCCTTTCGTCAAAAAGGCAGCAGGCCCACCCGTTTCCCTTGCCGCGCACCTTGACGAGTTCCTGGTCGGCCGGTCTGGGGACGCCCAGAACGGGGTCAAACACCAGTTCGCCCTTCCTGATGGTCACCAGGTGCTCGTACCCCGCGTGCCCCTCCAGAAGAAGCCTCTTGTCCTCGTGGTGGAGGGTCGGGCCGCCCTTCAGGCAGCAAGTGCCGCACCGTATGCAGCTGTCTCTGGGGGAGTCAGGCATCTTTTCCGGACCGCCTCCTTAAGACCCCAGGATAGTGCGCCGTGGCTGCCGCACATTCAAGATTGTATCATATCCCGGAGCAGCGTGCTTTTCCCCAAAGCGCAAACCTCCAAATAAGCACGTGATCCTGAATGTGAAGCGGATTCCGGCCGGGGTTCTCGCCTGGAGAGTCCGGTCTCCGGACTTGAACGGAGCACCGGTTATGAGTCATAATAACAAATGACAGCTAATACAAGGCAGAGAAAGGAGGTGTTGTGATGAAGCGTATCGGGTTATTCCTTTTAGTCAACTTGCTGGTGCTCACCACGATCATCATTGTCACCAGTGTGCTTGGGGTGAACCGCTATGTTGAAGGGCAGGGCATCAACTACGCCAGCCTGCTGGTGTTCGCCGCCGTCGTCGGTTTCTCCGGCGCCCTGATCTCCCTGGCGCTCTCCCGGTGGATGGCGAAGCAGATGATGCGGGTGCACGTGCTGGACCCGCGGGGCAACCTCACGGCCCAGGAGCGCCGGTTGGTGGAAATGGTGCACGAGATGTCCCGCCGGGCCGGCCTCAAGGTGATGCCGGAGGTGGGGATCTACCAGTCGCCGGAGGTGAACGCTTTTGCCACCGGGCCCACCAGAAACCGGGCTCTGGTGGCGGTTTCGACGGGCCTGTTGGGGCGGATGGACCAGGACGCGGTGGAAGGGGTCATTGCGCACGAGGTGGCGCACATCGCCAACGGCGATATGGTCACCATGACCCTGGTCCAGGGCGTGATCAACACCTTCGTGGTGTTCCTTTCCCGGATCATCGCCCACGCCATCGCCAGCACGGTGCGGAGCGAGGTCGCTCACGTCGTCCATATCGTGGCCATCATCGTGTTCCAGATCCTGTTCTCGATCCTGGGCAGCATCGCCGTGCTCGCCTTCTCCCGGCACCGGGAGTACCGTGCGGACGGCGGCGGGGCCGAACTGGCCGGCAAGGAAAAGATGATCCGGGCGTTGACCGCGTTGAAGAAGAATGTGGAGTTGGTGGACACCGAACAGACGGCGTTGCAGACCATGAAAATCAGCGGGGGGAAGCCGCGCGGTGCCCTGGCCCGGCTTTTCTCCAGCCACCCCGACCTGGACGACCGCATTCGCCGCCTGCAGCAGATGTAATCCCGCATGCGGCAGGTGCGGGTAACGTCTGCGGACTCGCCCGGAGCTAATGGCTCTTTCTGCGGGCGTTGATGTGGTAGCTCTGGCCGTCATGGCTGCCCTTGGGCCACTGGAGCGAACAGCGAAGCAACCCGGCCACTGACCCTGATCTAGGAGGATCGAAGGCCCTGGAGCACTTGGACGAGGAAGTTCCCGCTAAGGTCTGCCTGCCTGATTGAGAACACCCCCGCAAGGGGGTGTGGTTTCTTGATGCCAAGAAAAACCCCGAGGTTCTCGGGGTTAACGATTCCGGGCAATTGATGATCTCTCGATCAGTGCAGGCCGCCGCCTTCTTCGTATTCCTTGGTGTACTTTCCGAGGTCGATACGGAGAAGCAGAAACAAGAGGTCCGCAAGAATCGCACAGGACAAACCCAGTGCCGCCATGGTGGCGCAAACCACCAGCCCGAAGGAGATGGGCTTATTGACCGCGAGGTCCGTCGTCCAAACCCAAAAAGGCTCAAGCATCTCTTCTATAAACCTCCTCTCACCGAACTGTGAACGAAAAGTCTCCTAAAGTGTAGTGAAGCCGGGGGACTGCCAAGTATGCGCCTTTGCCTACCACCTCCACAACATCCGGCGTATTGCTTCGTCCGCGCACATAAGTTCGCCAGGACCGGTCTTAAACATCCCACCCGGGACGGAACCGCCCGAAATGTCAAAATTTGTACCATCATGCGCCAACTCTTTCTTTATACTTGCTAGAAATGGCCCCGTAATGCGCAACTTTAGGACATGTGCCCGAATCGTTGGATACATTATACGTCTGCGAGCAAGTAAACAAAAGAACGAGTTTGAAAAGCTCCGACCAGCTATTGCACGATCTGGCGAGATAACAGCAAAAAAGAACCCCGGGTGACTGTACACGACGGGTTAACGGCTCGGCAGGCGCATTTGGATCAGGTTTGCCCTTAGGCCCGGGAATAATGGTTTCGAACAATGGTTACAGAACGCAGAAATCTGTGAAAACGGATCAGGATGGATTCTGGTTTCAGGGGCGTTGTTTTGGGGAGGTGTTTACCGATAGCGGAAAACGTACATAGAAGGTGGTTCCGGCGGGGCTGGTTTCAAAAGTCATCGTGGCATTGTGCTGGGCGGCGATACTGTCACAGACCGCCAGTCCCAGGCCGGTGCCCTGTTCCTTGTTGGTGACGAAGGGCCTGGTGATCTTGTCGACGAGTCCCGGTTCGATGCCGGGACCCTGGTCCTGGACCGCCAGGACCACCTCGCCGCCGTCCATGAAGGTGTTGAGCGTCAGCCTCCCGGAAGCGGACATTGCTTCGAGCCCGTTGCGGGCGAGGTTCAGTATGAGCTGGCGGATTTCGTTCTCGTCCAGCAGCAAATCCGGCACCTCATTGAGGTTGGCCTGCACGTACTTGTCCCCCGTCAAGGCATCGGCCTGGATGAGCGGAAGCAGGGACGAGATTATGGCATTGAGGTTGTGGGGTTTCTGATTCAACGGCCTGTTTTTGGCCAGGGACAAAAATCCGGTGACGATGGCGCCGGCCCGGTCGAGTTCGGCGGTCATCAGGTCAAGGTGCTTGGTATAGTCGGACCATTCCTTTCGCTCCCGGAACATCTGCAGGAATCCGCGCACGGCCGTCAACGGGTTTCTGATCTCGTGGACAATGCCGGCCGCCATTTCCCCGATCAGATTCAACCGGTCAAGCCGGGCCATTTCATGCTCTATATGTTTCCGGACGGTGATGTCTCTCAAGGAAACCAGACAACACCGGTCACCACTCAGGTCCAGCAATTCCACGGACATCAGTCCTGCGTGCTGCTCACCGGTCTGCGACCGGTAGTTGATCTCCAGGTTGTGCACTGTCCGTTCTGCGGCGATTTCTCCGGCTATGCGCGCCAGCGCCGCCGGACTGATTATCAGGACCGGTTGCACGGCCCTGGACCCGATGGCTTCCTCGCGCCGCTGACCGGTAAGGTGCGACCAGTTTTCGTTTACGTCGAAGTAGCGGCCCTCGTCGTCAACAATGAACATGATGTCCGGACTCGAGCGGAAAACCTTGTGGAACCACTGCTCGGATGAGCGGAGCGCCTCTTCCGCCCGCCGCCGCGCGGCGATTTCCCTTTGTAGTTGTTCATTGACCGCGCTGAGTTCGGCGTTGCGCGCTTGCAGGAGTACCTCAAGCCGATCCAGTTGATCCCGCAGCTCTTTCTCCGTCTGCTTCCATCCCGTAATGTTCACCGCAAGTTCAACGGCGCCCTGGACGATACCCTGTTCATCCAGGAGCGGATAGGCCCGGATAAACAAATCCTGCCCGTCCGGAGTGCAGAGTTCGCCCTCTTGCGGCTGACCGCTCTGGAGTGCCTTGCGGACTGGGCAACCCGGGCATTCTTCGCTGCGGCGGTGCCGGATTTCGTAGCAGTGACGGCCGACGAACGCCTCCGGCGCCAGGCCGGCCGACTCTGCGGTACTCCGGTTGGCCCAGAGCACTTTCAGATCCGGATCGAGGCAGACCAGTCCCTCCGAGAGGAGGTCGAGTATGGACTTGATTTGCGGGTCAAGCTCGAACCAGGCCGCATCAGCTCTCCGGTTTGTGTTGTTGACGGCTGATACTGCCGATTCCAAGGGCTTTCCACTTTCAGGCTGATCGTTCATAGTGAAAGGAAGTGTTCTGCAAATAAGTGGATAATCCTTGTTCGAAAACGGTAGAGATTTGTAATGGCGTGTACAAGGAAAAGGGCCGGTCTCGAACTGGGACCGGCCCGGCAACGAAGGGGTTCGCCTCAGGTTTTCACGGTCGGTCTGAAGAGGTCAATAATGCCGAGCACGATGTGGGCCAACCCAAATCCAACCAATCCAGCTCCCCAGACTCCGGCGACAAAGAGCCACCCTACGGCCGCTACAATGACGCCGAGGCCGATGACGATCCAGCTGGTGAGACTGCCCCGGTTTGATTCTGCCATTCGAAACACCTCCTTTGGTATCTAGGATGTCCGCAGGAGGAGAAGAATATGCCAATGGATGCAAACCGGTCCCAGTTCAGCGGATCACCAGGCGGCGCATAAGACGGACGGCGAAGGGCAGGAGCGCCAGGGAGACTACCAGCAGCCAGAGGGCGTGGTACAGGAGCGCTGGGCCGACCGCACCGGTGGCCAGGCTCCGGGTCAGGGCCACAACGTGGTACAGGGGGCTGAACCAAGCCGCGGCCTCAAGCCCCGGGTGCAGGTCGGACAGGGGGAAGAACACTCCGGAGAACAGAAACAACGGCCACGATTCCTTTCTTGCCGGCTTCTAAGTCAGAGTTCCGGTCCCTTCTTGGGAGGCGTTGACGCCTTCCCGGCCCGCGGATTATATTCAAGGAATGGATGATTTCAACCCGGTTTTCTTGTGTGGGGAGAGGCAAGATGTCTTTTTGGTTCGAGTTCATCGGGCTGTCGTTCACCGTGGGGGCCGAGGCGAGGAACGTCAGTTGCTCCGGAGCGGTCGACCGGGGAGGGGTGATGCTGGTGCGCGGTCCCTCGGGAGTGGGCAAGAGCACCCTGCTCCGCGTCCTGGCCCGCCTGCAGCCGGGGACCGGGGGCGACGTCCGGCTGGGAGGCCGCCAATGGCTTACCTTTGCGCCCACGGAGTGGCGGACCGCGGTCTGCTATGTGGCCCAGCAGCCGGCGCTCTTTGAGGGTACGGTGATGGACAACCTCCGGCGTCCGTTTCAGCTGGCTGCGGTGCGGAAACGCGCTACGTACAACGGTGCCCTGGTGGAACAGGGCATGGTGATGCTGGGCCTGGCCCCGGCGCTCCTGGAACAGGATGCCCGGCTGCTCTCCGGCGGGGAGGCGGCCCGGGTGGCCGTGCTGCGGGTTATGCTGACCCGTCCGTCGGTGCTCTTGCTGGATGAGCCCACCGCCGCGCTCGACCGGGTTTCCGCCGCCGGTTTTTGTGAGCTGATCAGGAACTGGTTGGCGGATGAACCCGACCGGGCGGCGATGATAATCACCCACGACGAACTGGTGGAGAACTTTTTCCCGGACCCGGTGTTGTTGGAGCTTAATGCCGCCGGCGGCCACGCCCGCCGGCGGGGGGAGTGAGCAATCGTTGGACGCCTCTTTGATTCCCATCTCCGATTTTCAACTGGCTCTGAGCGTGATCCTGGTGGTGATCACTGGAGCCGTTTCGGCGGCCCTGCGCCTGGGATTGTTGAAATCCCTGCTCTGGGGTTCGGTGCGGACCTTCGTGCAACTGTCGCTGATCGGCTACGTGCTGAATTACGTCTTCGCCCTGGACAGCCTGGTGGTGGTGATCCTGTTGGTGCTGGCGATGTGTTGGATCGCCGCCCGGGCCTCGGTGCAGCGGGCCAAAAACGTACCCGGCAAGCCTACCCTGCCGGCCTACCTGTCCCTGGTGTGCAGCACCTTTTTCGTGGGCACGCTGGTCACCCAACTGATTATCGGGCCTGAGCCCTGGTACAGCGCCCGGATCGTGATCCCGATGTTCGGCCTGATCCTGGGGAACTCGATGAACGGCATCGCCCTGTCGCTGGACCGGCTGTACGCCGAGACGCGGGCCCGCCGGGGCGAGGTGGACACCCTGTTGGCGTTCGGCGCCACGCCCTGGGAGGCGGTCCGGGACTGTGTGCGGGAGGCGGTCCGGGCCGGCATGACCCCGACCATCAATTCGCTGATGGTGGTGGGACTGGTCAGCCTGCCCGGAATGATGACCGGGCAGATCCTGGGCGGCGTCGATCCGCAGGAGGCGGTGCGGTACCAGATCGTGGTCATGCTGATGATCGCGGCCGCGGTAGCCATCGGGTGCCTGATCCTGGTGGGAGTGTCGTACCGGAAGATGTTCACCGGGGACGGGGCGCTGAAGCCCGAGTTGCACCGCAGCCGGGCGGGCTGATCCGGAGCGCGCGGATGGCTCTGCCTCAAATGTGAGACCATAGACCTGCAGCCACTTGATCCCAGGGAGGGGTTGGGAACCGGTGAGTACGGTTGACGGACTGAATGTCGGCGATCGCGCCGAGATCGAAATTACGGGCCTCAGCCACGTGGGCGAGGGGGTCGGCCGGCGGCAAGGGCTGGTCATGTTTGTGCCCCTGGTGGTGCCGGGAGAACGGGTGCGGGTGGAGATTACCGCCGTGGGCAGGACGTTTGCCCGCGGGCGCTTGGTGGAAGTGCTCGAAAGGTCGAGAACCCGGGTCGAACCGGGATGCGCCCTCTTCGGTGACTGTGGGGGCTGTCACCTACTGCACATAGACTACCCGGAACAACTGCGGTGGAAAACCGTGCAGGTGCGGGACGCCCTGACCCGGCTCGGGGGTCTGGGAGAGGTGCCGGTGGCCAACACCCTGGGGATGAATGAGCCCCGGCATTACCGGAACAAGGCGCACTTTCACGTCAGCCGGGACTCGGGGCGCCTGGCCCTGGGCTTTCTGGCCCGCGGCTCGCACCGGGTCACCTGCTTTGTTGACGCAGATGGCGGTTCCGGTTGTCTCCTGGTGCAGCGGGACCTTCTGCGGGTGGCGGCCCGCGCCGCCGCGCTCCTGGAAAGCCTGCGCGTACCGCTGTACGATTGGGAGACGCAACGGGGGTACCTGCGCAACCTGCTGCTGCGCCGGGCCGCGGCCACCGGGGAGATTATGCTGGTGCTGGTAACCGGCCGCCAAAACTGGCCGGGGGAGCGGGAGTTCGCCGAGCGGCTTACCGCGGAAGAGCCCGGGGTGGTTTCGGTGATCCGGAACGTCAACGCTCTGGAAACCCGGGAACTGCTCGGGCCGGAGAACCGGGTCCGGGCCGGTGAGCCTGCGATCACCGAACATCTGGGCGGGCTCAAGTTCCGGATCGGTCCCGCCTCATTCTTCCAGGTGAACCCGGAGCAGGCTGAAAAAACGTATGAAATCGCGCGCCTGTTCGCCGGGCTGACCGGGAAGGAGACGGTGGTGGACGCGTACAGCGGCATCGGCACCATCGCCCTTTTCCTGGCCTCACGGGCAAAAAGCGTAATCGGGTTCGAAGCCCTGCCGGCGGCGGTGGCCGACGCCCAGGAGAACGCGCTCCGCAACGGAATAAAAAACGTCCGCTTCGAACAGGGGGCGGTGGAGGACCTACTTCCGGAATGGGCGGCCCGGGGCCGGCGGGTAGACGTGGCCGTCCTTGACCCGCCGCGCCGGGGTTGCGGCCCGGCGGCGCTCGAAGCCCTGGGGCGCCTGCGGCCCCGGCGGGTGGTGTATGTGTCCTGTGCTCCGGCCACCCTGGCCCGGGACCTGGGGCGCCTGGCCGAGCTTGGTTTCGATGTTGTGAAGGTTCAACCCGTGGACATGTTTCCCCAGACCAGTCACATCGAGTGCGTAGTATCACTCACAAGAAAACACAGTCCATAAAACCTTGCGCGGCAATGCTTTATGGGTATTTGGGAGAAATTGGATATGTTCCCCTGGGCGGCGGGGGAGAAAACACTGAACGAGCGCATGTATTTCCAAGAGCTGGACCGTGAGGTAGAGATTCCGTTCGAGGTTTGTGGCGTCCGACCCGAACCCGAGCTTGCACCACTTGCAGGATAGCATGATCGGCCGTATAATTCTTAATATCTTACGCAACTGCAATTTCAATAGATCCCTGTCGCCGCGAAAAAAGTTAAAACACAAGATTAAGGAGGGGTCGCGGTTGAAGGTCCTCTTCCACATTAACGAATCCGACCGGTGGCAAAGAGTACTCGTAAACATCACCAATTTCTTGAACGACGCGGGGCAAGGAAACGCCGAAGTAGTGGCCAACGGTGAGGCGGTTTCCGTTTTCAGGAACAGCTGCCTGCCAACCGGGGGCGGCGGCCGGTGCTGCGGACCTGCTACCGGAGCACTAATGGAGCAGATGAAGCAGTTGTCAGAGATGGGAGTAAACTTTGCCGCGTGCCGGAACGCTCTCAAAGCTCAGTCTATTGACGAGGGGAGCCTCCCTGACTTTGTAACGGTTGTGCCGGCCGGCATAACAGAAATTGCCAGAAAACAGGCTGAAGGGTACGCCTACATCAAACCCTGACCATAATACCTGCGGGAAAGGGGGAAGTAAGAAGCTTCCCCTTCAACAATGATTTGAACATACAACAACGAAAAGGAGGGTCCGCTTCCGGCACAATAGGGGGGCGGGGAAATCGTTATGGAAGGAATTGTAGATTCTCACACACACGTTTCGTTGCTTCCGTACGAAGGGCTGGAAAACATGGCCCTGGCCGGGGTGAAAAAGATTATCGGCTGTGCCATATTTTTTGGGGCAAAGCATGCGGAAACACTCTTTGACCATTTCCACCAAATGTCAACCCTTTCGGTGAAGAATGCTGCCGAAAATGGCATCAAGCTTTTCCTCGCAGTCGGCATTCACCCCATGGGGACACCGGAAGACTGGCCCAGGGTGATCGACGCCCTCCCAGGCTACTTGAAGATGAATGACGTCGTCGGCTTAGGAGAAATCGGCCTGCATGAGGGAAGCCGGCGGGAGCAGGACGTGCTAAAGGAGCAATTGAAGGTAGCCAAGGAACACAGAGTACCGGTAATCCTTCACACCCCGCCACAGGACAGGGTGAAGATAACCAACAAGACGATTGAAATTGCCGCCGCCGTCGGGATGGAGCCCGGAAAAGTGATCATCGACCACGCCAATTTGGATATTATTCACTTAATCGAGGACTTTGGGGCCGTTCCCGGGCTCACCATTCGCCAAGAAGGACTTACGCCCCATCTGTTGCTGAACCACCTGGAACGTTTCCAGCGAGGGGTGCTAAACAGCGATTACAGCAACCTCAAACCCAACGACCCCCTGAGCGTTCCGAAGGCTGTGCGGTATCTGGAGCTGAACGGGGTCCCCCTGGAAATCATTGCCCGGATTGCAAGATACAATGCGGAGAAAGTTTTCGGCATTCAAACGACCGGCAGCACGACTCATTACTAAAAAACGGAGTCAAGAGTACTTCACTGGTGTAAGTTCCGAGACAACCCCAAAATTCCCTAACCATTGTTTTCCAACGTGATACATCCAAGATTAGGTAACCAGAGCTTTAGTGGGAAAGCGCTTTTTCAACAAGGGCCGAGTGCTTATCACCCCCCTTGCGGAACTCCAAATCGGTAGTGATGATCACGCTCTGGCTTGCGACGACGATGGTGAAGCGGATCTGGTGGCGGTCCTTGATCACCTCGAGGATCTCCCGGGATATGGCCCCGGGCCCGCTTAGTTTAAATCTGTAAATGCCTTTTCAATTTCTCTTTTTGTCAACCGGTCCATGTTGAGGTATGCTTTCAGTATGGAGAACAGCCTCTCAATGGAACTGCGGTTGCTGTAAAGTTCTTTCCAGGTCCGGCTGCCCACGGTGCGGGCTGCAAAACAGCCTGGGGTTTTCCTTAATGGAGATTCTTTTTGGGGCAACGGGTGGTGGATAGCGTGAACTCAGGACGGCGAACGGAAAAGACAGAGTGGGGACTGGGCTTTCTCGAGAGGATCGTCGACTCCCTCCCGGATGGCGTCCTTGCCGTCGACCGCGAAGGCAGGGCGGTCGTGTGGAACCGGGCCGCGGAAGAAATGACGGGAGTCAGGAAGGAAGAAGTGCTGGGCAGGGGCGAATACGCCTATGCCGTCCCGTTTTACGGGGAACCCAGGCCCATCCTCGTAAACATCCTGCTGGGCAACGGTAGGGAGTGGGAGCGGAAGTACGAGAAAATCGAGCGGAAGGGCCAGGTTCTTGTCGGCGAAGGTTTTGCCCCTTACGCTTACGGCGGCAGAGGCCTTCATTTCTGGACCATTGCGGCGCCAATCTATGATGAAGCGGGAAACTTGCTCGGGGCGGTCCAGTGCATCCGCGACATCGGCGAGCGCAAGCAGATGGAGGATAAACTGAGGCACTGGAGCACCCATGACGCTCTCACCGGGCTTTACAACCGCGCCTTCTTCGAGGAGGAACTGCGGCGGCTGGAGAAAGGTCGCTCCTTTCCTGTAAGTCTCATCCTCTGCGACATCGACGACCTGAAGGTGGTTAACGACACCTTGGGCCACGCGCGGGGCGACGAGCTCTTACGCCGCGCCGCCAGGGTGATCGCCAGCTGCGTCCGGGGGTCCGACCTGGTGGCCCGGGTCGGCGGAGATGAATTTGCCGCGGTGCTGCCGCAAACGGACCGGGCGGCGGCGGAGGAAGTGGCGCGGCGCATAACCCAGGCCGCGGCGGAGGATAATGCGGGGCGCCCCGAGTTCCCCCTGAGCATTTCGGTGGGCACGGCCACGGCCGAAGATCCGGGGCGTCCGCTGGTCGAGGCATACAAAGAGGCCGACGACGCCATGTACAGGGACAAGCTGGCCCGGGGGGCGGAGCCGCGAGAGGCCTGGAAGAAAGCGGACGAAATGGCCTTTCTCTACGACTTCTCCCGAACGGTACAAGAAACCCTCGAGGTAAGCGAGGTGGCGCAGCGGGCCCTGGAGGCGGTGCTGAAGGTGACCGGCGCCACCAGCGGGTCCGTGGTGATGCTGAGCGAGGAGATGCCGGGGGCCCTGGCTGCCGAGACGGCGGCGACCCTGGAGCCCGGCGACGAGTTCCGGGTCGTGCCGGCCGGCGAAGTCGTTGCCGCCGTCGAGCGGGAAACGCGCGCCGTGCACTTCGACAGCCGCCCCGGAGCCGGTACGGCCGCAGAAAGGCGGCCGGCGGTAGCCGTGCCCCTCATGGTAGAGGGCAAGGTGACGGGCGTGCTGACCATCGCGGGCCGGCCGGAAGGCGCGCCCTTCAGCGAGGAGGAGGCCGCTTTCTTGACCACCCTGGGCACCGGCCTGGGGCTGACGCTGCAAAACGCCCGCCTTTATCGTCAACTCCAGGCGAGGGCGGCCATGCTGGAACGCCTGATCGAGCTGGGACAGGCGCTGGCCGGCCACCTCGAGGAGAGCAAGGTGCTCGAAGCAGCTCTGGCTGGTGTAGGGGAGGTCCTTGGCGCGCAGTGGTATGCGCTGTGCCTGCTTGATGAGGAGACGGGCGAACTGGTGCTCAAGGCCAGCTCGGGCATGAGCGCGGAGCTGCAGGGAAGAGCGGCCCGTGTCCGGCCGGAGGGCAGCCTGCTGGGCGAAGTGCTCCGGAGAGGGGAGCCGGTGGCGGTGGACGATACGGCCGCCGCCGGGCCCGGCATGCAGCTGCCCTATTATGCGCCCGAGATGCGGGCGGTGGCTGTGGCGCCGGTAAGAGCGGGGGGCAAGATTCTGGGCACCCTGAAGGTGTACTCTCCAGTACCGCGACGCTGGTCAGAAGAAGAAGTTGGGTATCTGGCCACCGTGGCGGGCCAGGTGGGCTTGGCGCTGGAAAACGCCCGCCTGTACGCGTCCCTGCGCCAGTACTACCTGAGCACCCTGCAGGCGCTGGCAGCGGCCCTGGAGGCCAAGGACAAGTATACGCGGGGGCACTCCGTGCGGGTGGCCCGGCTGGGGCAGGCGTGTGCCCGGGCCCTGGGCTTAAGCGATGAGGAGCGGGAGCAGCTCTACCTAGCCGCGCTCCTGCACGACATAGGCAAAATCGGCATACCCGAGAGCATTCTTTTAAAGCCCGGACCCCTTGAGCCGGCGGAGTGGGAGGAGGTTAGGAGCCACCCTGTGGTGGGAGAAAGGATCGTGGAGCCGGCCGGGTTTCATCCGCAGGTGGTTGCTGCCATACGGCACCACCACGAGGACTGGAGTGGGGGTGGCTACCCGGACGGCCTGGCCGGGGAGGAGATACCCCTCCTGGCGCGCATTATCAGCGCGGCTGACGCTTACGACGCCATGACCTCCGACAGGCCTTACCGCCGCGCACGCACGGCCGAAGAAGCAATCGAGGAGCTGCGCCGGGGAGCAGGGCGGCAGTTCGACCCGCGTGTGGTGGACGCGTTTCTGCGGATACCCGCTGCAGAAATGGAAGAAATTGGGGGGGGGGGGGGGTGCCTTGATCACCCTTCTCACCGAAGTTTTGTGCAGTTTGGCAGTTTAAGGAAATGAACCCGGTGGTGAACCCGGGCCATATCCACGCCGGAGAAAGCAGATGGAGGTCGGAAGCATGAACAACTTCGGCGAGAAAGTCGCCTTCATCTGGTCGGTGGCAGATCTCCTTCGAGGCCCATACCGGCCGAACCAGTACAAGGACGTCTTACTGCCCATGACCGTCCTCCGGCGGCTTGACTGTGTGCTTGAGCCAACGAAGGATCAGGTTCTGGAAAAGATAAAAACCCTGCAGGAGAGCAAGGTCAAAAATTTCGATCCCTCCTCTGCCGGGTTACGGGAGTGCCTTAATTTATACTTTACGTTGGAGGGGCACCGGCAGCAGTTCGACCCCCGGTCGGCGGAGGCCTTTCCGCAAGTTTATATTCGGAGGGCAACACACCTGAGCGATACAATTTTATGGGGAGGGTTTTATGAACAGCGAAGTCATCAAAAAGGGCGTGGAGCGCGCCCCGCACCGCAGCCTGCTGCGGGCCACCGGCATCATTAAAGACGAAGCGGATTTCCAGAAACCTTTTGTGGCCATTGCCAATTCCTTCGCCGAAATCGTGCCGGGACATGCCCATCTGAACGAATTTGTCAAGGAAATTAAAGAAGCGGTGCGGGAAGCGGGGGGCGTTCCTTTTGAGTTCAACACCCTGGCCTTGTGCGACGGCATTGCCATGAATCACCCCGGCATGCGCTACAGCCTGCCTTCCCGGGAACTGGTCGCCGACAGTGTGGAAACAATGGTGCAAGGCCACCGGTTTGACGGCCTCATCTGTATCCCCAATTGCGACAAAATCGTGCCCGGCATGTTGATGGCGGCCGTGCGGCTCAATATCCCCACCATCTTTGTCTCCGGCGGCCCGATGAAAGCCGGGCGGGCCAAGGACGGCCGCCCGATAGACCTGATTTCTGTCTTTGAAGGGATCGGGGCTTTCCGCGCCGGCAAGATCGATGCAGGCGACCTGTTGGAGCTGGAGCAGGCCGCCTGTCCCGGTTACGGCAGCTGCGCCGGCATGTTTACCGCCAACTCCATGAACTGCCTCTGTGAGGCCTTGGGCCTGGCTTTGCCCGGCAACGGCACCATTTTAGCCGTCGACCCGAGAAGAAGTGAGCTGAAAAAGTGGGCCGGGCGCCAAATTGTAGAGCTGATTAAACGGGATCTCCGGCCACGGGACATCGTCACCCCGGAGGCGATTGATAACGCCTTTGCCCTGGACGTAGCCATGGGCGGCTCTACCAACACCATATTGCACCTTCTGGCTGTCGCCCAGGAGGCAGGAATAAACTACCCCCTTAAACGCGTCAACCTGATATCCGCCCGTACGCCCACCCTCTGCAAGATTTCTCCGGCCTCAAGCTTGCACATCGAAGACGTGGACCGCGCCGGCGGCGTCAGTGCCGTATTGGGCGAGCTATCCCGCAAGCCCGGCCTGCTCAACCTGGACTGCCTGACGGTTACCGGAGAAACTTTGGGGGAAACCGTAGGCCAGGTCCAAAGCCTTGACCCGCGAGTCATTCGCGGCGTAGAGGAGCCGTTGAGCCCCGTGGGGGGGTTGAAGGTCCTTTTCGGCAGCCTGGCGCCGGAGGGGGCAGTGGTGAAGACGGCGGCGGTGGTGCCGCAGATGATGCGCCATCAGGGGCCGGCGGTAGTCTTCAATTCGGAGGCGGAGGCTTCTGCCGCCATCCTGGGTGGGCGCATCAAGCATGGCGATGTTGTAGTCATCCGCTTTGAGGGGCCGAAAGGCGGTCCCGGCTTTATGGAGATGCTGGGCCCCACGGCGGCGCTGGTGGGGATGGGGTTAGGTGAGTCGGTAGCGCTAGTTACCGACGGCCGCTTCTCCGGCGGCACGCGGGGTGCCTGCATCGGCCACGTCTGCCCCGAAGCCGCCAGCGGCGGCCCCATTGCCCTGATCAAGGACGGCGATCTGATCTCTTATGACCTGGAAGCGGGCACGCTGGAGCTGCTGGTGCCGCAGGAAGAGCTGGCCGCCAGAAAGGCGGCCTTTACGCCGCCGCTCAGGCAGGGACTCACCGGCTGGCTGGCCAGGTACGTCCAGATGGTTGCTCCGGCCAGTATCGGCGCCGTGCTGCGTCCTGCATGCGGCAGGCCGCCTGGGGAACAAGACTACGAATAAAAAAACCCTGCCTTGGATTAAGGAATAAATAAAGTTGCCTTCCGAAACTATAGTCCACTTAGGGTTTGTTTGTGCGTTTGCGGCAACTTTTCTTTAAGGGGGATTTATTCGTGGAAGAAATTTTAAGGGCTCTTCTGGAGGGAAAAATCGACATAGCCACTGCTAAAAACAAGCTGCGGGTGCTGAACATAAAAAGTGTGGCCGAAGTGGCGAAGCTGGACGTGAATCGGGCACAGAGGACAGGCGCTCCGGAGGCGATTCTGGCCCAAGGCAAGCTTCCTGAAGATGTAAGGAGGCTTGCCCTGGCGATGGCCGAAGAGAGCGGCTATGCCTTGATTACACGGGTGAAAGATGAAGATTTAAAGGAGCTTGAAGCCGATCTGCCCGACGGCTATGAACTGGTGATCAACCGGCAGGCCAGAACGGTCATCCTCAAACAAAAAGGACACTCTTTCCCGAAGGCCGGCAAGATCGGGGTGTTGGCCGCAGGCACAGCTGATATATCGGTTGCCGAAGAGGCGGTGGTCACCGCCACAGTGATGGGCTGCGAAGTAATCAAGGCTTACGATGTGGGAGTTGCCGGTATCCACCGGCTTTATGGGCCCCTTACCGAGATGCTAGAGAATAATGTGGCGGCAATAGTGGTGGTCGCCGGTATGGATGCGGTGCTCCCCATCGTCGTTTCCAGCAACGTGGACGTTCCGGTGGTTGGTGTTCCCACCTCAGTGGGTTACGGTATGGGCAAAGGAGGCATAGCAGGGCTGATGACCATGCTTCAGGCCTGCTCACCCGGGCTTGCCGTTGTGAACATCGATAACGGTTTTGGCGCCGGCGTTTTCGCATCACTCATCGCCAGGCAAGCGAAAACACCCACCTGAGAGCTCACCGCGCTTTGCCTCGGGGCCGGCTATTAAATTTCGCCGGCGGTTAAATATGGAACGAAGGCGGCGCTGAAGGCCGGTCGGCAGCGAGCAGATGCAAATTATGCAAGCTTCTTGGCAGGATTGGGGAAACGGACGGTGAAAGATAATGGGAACGGAATGCGGATCATCAAGCCTTGGGGGGTACGGGCTTGGGCAGAACCATTGTGTATACCAAAACCGGGTGTCCTTTCTGCGCGGGCCTGATACGCGAGTACCGGGAGCAAGGCCTGGAGTTCGAGGAAATCAACGTCAGTCTCGACCCGGAAGCCAAGAAGCTGGTCAAAGGAACCTACCGAGTCAACCGGGTGCCCGTGGTGGTGCGCGACGGGCAGGTGGTCCAGGTCGGGGACCGGGCCGGGAAGGGCTGAGCGATCTAGGCCGCGCTGGCGGTACGCCGGCGATCCGATCGGTAACCACCGGCCCCGCCCTGGTTAAGAACCAACAGATTCTTCTGTCGGGGGCGATACCTTTGGACCTGGGTACCCTGCAGGCGATCGGCCCGGTCCTTTCGCCTTTTTGGGGCCGGGCTACAAGATCGAACTGCATGAGTTAGAATAGAGGCGAAAGGAGTGGACCTTGATGAAAGACCTGAAAGGAACCAGGACGGAAGCGAACCTCAAAGCGGCTTTCGCGGGGGAGTCCATGGCCCGCAACAAGTACACGTACTGGGCTTCGGTGGCGAAAAAAGAGGGCTTCGAGCAGGTGGCCGGCGCTTTTCTGGAGACCGCGGAACACGAGAAGGAACACGCCAAGACCCTGTTCAAGTTCCTCAAAGGCATCCAGGACACACAGGCCAATCTGGAAGCGGCCATCGAGGGCGAAAACTACGAGTGGACCAACATGTACAAGGAGTTCGCCGAGGTGGCCCGCGAAGAGGGCTTTCCGGAGATCGCCGCCGTTCTGGACAGTATCGCCCGGGCCGAACAGTATCATGAAAACCGGTACCGGGCCTTGCTACAGAACATCCGCGACGGGAAAACCTTTTCCCGAACGGAACCGGTGCGCTGGAAGTGCCGGAACTGCGGTTATATCCGTGAAGGCGAGGAGGCACCGGAGATCTGCCCCGCTTGTGCGCATCCCCAAAGCTACTACGAGGTGCTCTGTGAACAATATTAGTTCCCCCTCGGAGCGGCCGCCCGGGGAGGATTTTCTAAGCGGCGTGTAGAAATCCAGAGTAGAATTTGCCGCCTGAGGGCGGATTGCAAAGGAGGACTGTCCGCTTGCCCGAAACCGTGACGTTGAAAAACATTCCGGCCTGCACCGTAGCTTACAAGTCCGGCAAGGGGCCCTACAGCCTGATTTCGGAAGCGGTGCGGGACTTGAACCTGTGGATCAGGGAGAACGGCCACACGGCGGCGGGGCCCCCTGTGGGGGTTTTCAAGAACAACCCCTACATGCCGCCCGAGGAACTCCTGTGGGAAGTCCAGGTGCCGCTCAAGCTGGACGGACCGCTGTCCGTGCCGGAGACGGACACCACGCCGGGACTCAAGGACGTTCCGGACCGCCAGGTTATGGCCGCCCACCAGGGCGACCTGGACACGCTGGGCGAAGCTCTGCAGGGGCTGATCAGGTTTATGGTCTCCAACGGCTACCGGATGACCGCCCCTCCGGAACAAGTCTTCCTGAAGGATCCGGTGACCACGCCTCCGCATGAACTGGAAGGCGAGCTTCGGCTGACGGTCGAGAAGCGCGAGAAAGAGTAGGTCTTTTTTCGGCCATTTTCAGGATCGGCCGGGGGCGCGCAAGTAACGATCCTCCGAAAGAGTTGGGATTCGGACTGACAGCTGTACGAACCCGACGTCGGTACCCAAAGCTGGAATGGAGGTGCGGCCCTTGCGGTTTTCAGCCGATGATGACCTGTTCCTCAGGGTATTTGAGTTTCGACTTTTTGATCGGCTTAGTCAACGCCCAGATGATCGTAAGCGGCCCAAGCCGGCCGATAAACATACAGATGGTGACCACCAGTTTCCCGGCCGGGGAAAGCTCCGGGGTCAGGCCCATGCTCAAGCCCACGATTCCCACGGCGGAGGTGGCCTCAAACAGCGTGGTCAGAAAGTCGGCCTGTTCGGTCACCGAAAGAATGAGGGCGGCCAGAAAGATCAGGCCGAACAGGATGATGGTGAGGGCCACCGCCTTGTAGAACTGCGCTAGGGGAATCCGCCGGTCGCGCACATCGATGGATTCGCTGCCCCGGGACAGGGTCCAGACGGATAGGAGCAGGATCGCGAAGGTGGTCACCTTAATCCCTCCGGTGACGGAGTTCGGCCCGCCGCCGATGAACATGAGCCCGATGGTGAAGAACTGGGTGGCCGGGTGCAGCGCCTCGGTGGCCACTGTGGAAAAGCCGGCCGAGCGGGAGGTAACGGCCTGGAAAAAGGCGGCCAGGACCTTTCCGGGACCGGTTAAATCGGCGAAGGCGCGGTTGTGTTCCAGGAGCAGCACAACCAGGGTGCTGAACACCAGGAGCACGACGGTGGTTACGATGACGATCTTGCTGTGCAGGGTCAATTTTTTGAAGCTGCGCTGCTGGTAGAGGTCAACAATAACGATGAACCCCAGACCGCCCAGGATCACCGGGATGGCGACGGCTAGGTTCACGATCACGTCCTCGGTGTAGGCCGTCAGGCTCCGGAAGCCGCCGAACAGATCAAAGCCGGCGTTGTTGAAAGCAGACACGCCGTGAAACACGCCCATCCACAGGCCCCGCGGCCAGCCGAAATCGGCGATGAACCTTGCGGCGAGGACGGCGGCGAAAAAGGCCTGGATCGCCAGGGTGATCACGATGATCTGGATCACCAGGCGGACGACACCCCCCACCCGGTTCTGACTCAGCGATTCCCGGATGAGCAAGCGCTGGCGGAGGCCGATGCGACGGCCCGTAAGGACCAGGATCAGGCTGGCCACGACGATGAAGCCCAGGCCGCCGACCTGAATCAGGCCGAGGATCACCGCCTGGCCGAAGGGCGACCAGTTGGTGCCGGTATCGACCACCACCAGGCCGACGACGCAGGTCGCCGAGGTGGCGGTGAAAAGCGCCACGAGAAAACTATTATCTCCGCCCGGGGCGACGGCGGCGGGCAGGCTCAAAAGGAAGGTGCCGGCGGCGATCAGCAGGCCGAAGCCCAGCAGAAGAATCCGCTGAGGAGTGAACAGTTCCGGGGTGCCGCGGCCGGCACCGAACCCGGTGGGCCCTGTCTGAAACCTGTCCTTATTAGCCATGTTACACCAATTCTACCCATTACGGCTTTTCCCTCTTCCCGGAGGTTCCCGGCGACAGACGGCTCGGGTTGGAGCTTCGCCGCCGGGGGTTACCGACGGGTTCCAAATAAATAAATAAATAAACTTCGCAGCCAGCGGGCTGCGAAGTTTGCCTGGATTCCGGACTAAAAAGCGCCGGGGTTGGGTCCCTGGAACTGCTGCATCTCCGGGCGGTAAGCGGTGTAGTGTGGAGATTGCTGCTGGAACTGGGTCCGCATCCCCATTCCGGTGGCCGGTTCGACGTGGTACCATCCCCGCTGATGCATAAGATCGAACAGGGTTTTGTTCATCATCAGGGTGTCGTTGTGCATCCGGAAAAAGGCGTTTCGGATGTTGTCGTTGGATGCCTCGATGACGGCCCGGTGAAAAGTGCCGGACGCGTGCTTGGTACCCTCGAGGCAGTCGGTCACGATATCACGGTCGTTCAGGTGATGCATGCCTTTATCCCTCCTTAAGTGTTGATTGGGCTTAGGTCTAGGCCGTTTGTCCGCCGCCTTGCATTCCGGCCTGCTGCATGAAGCTGTTCAGCATGTTCGTGTGCTGCTGGCACAGATTGTGGTACTGGCTGAGCACCGACCGGATCTGGGGATCCTGGACCTGGTTCATATAGGCGGACAGCTTCTTGGCACACAGGCTTTCGTGCCGCAAGAGTTCGGTGATGTTCAGCTTTTCGATCTGGCTCATCTGAAAGTCCACGTTTGTCACCTCCTTGCCGAATGACGGTTGAATACTTGTCTTATTATGCTAATGAAATTCCTGAATTATACGAATTATGTGTTTTATAGAAACCCCCCACTTTGGGTCATACTCTTTTGCGCCGGGGTGGTGAAATCCTTTCCCGTTCGGGCTGGAAAGAAAAATGCTGCCAGCAACTGGAACTGGCAGCGGTTTGGGTCTGTTACTTCTTGTCGTTGAAGGGCACCCGGTATCCGGTCAGGTCTTCGGCGACGTAGCCGGGGGCGATGTCGGCGCCGACCGGCCGGTTGGTGCCTACCGGTGCTTTCTTGTCGTTCTGTTTCTTCCGCTTTTCCTTTTTCTTGGCTGCCAAGGATTTTTTCCTCCTCCACTAACGGTTTTCAAAGGTGGGGTTGTTCATGAGGCCTTCAATCAGCTCGTCCGCTTCTTCCGCCGCGGCGTCCGGTTCGTGCACGGGCGTGCTCAATACGGCGGCACCGGTTTCCGTTCGGGCCACTACGTGTTCGTCATCCCGGTCGTCGGCACTCGGCCACATACGTTCTCACTCCTTGGGCCGGAATTGTCCGGCACCTGCTATTCACGCTTAGTATCTATCGGCGAGCGCAGTCTATGCAGTCCGCCCCTCTCTATGATTGTTAATTATTCCGTCTCATTCTCCGAGTTGAACCAGACAACCTTGAGATTGTCTAAGTTTAGCGGGATGGATAAGATAAGGTTGAGGTGTTTTTCGCATTGGAAATGGAACGGAAGTTCGTGCATACAATTACCTTCGGCTGCCAGATGAACGAATTTGACTCTGAACTGATGACCGGGCTGCTTGAGGGAATGGGCTACGAGCCAGCGAAATCCCTCAGGGAGGCCGACCTGGTGCTGATCAACACCTGCTGCGTGCGCGAGAGCGCCGAAAACAGGGTCTGGGGGCTTCTGGGGAGCCTGAAGCGGTACAAGCGGGACAAGCCTGAGCTGATCGTGGCCGTTTCGGGGTGCCTGCCGCAGCAGGAGGGGACGGCCGAGGAGATCATCCGGCGTTTTCCGGTGGTGGACCTGGTGCTGGGCACCCACAACCGCCACGAACTGCCGGGTTTGATTGAGGAAGTCCGGGCGGGGCGGCGGCCGGTTCTGGGCGTGCGGCAGCCGGACAGCGCCGTGCCGGAGGGGCTGCCGGTCCGCCGCAAGAGCGGCTTGCGGGCCTGGGTGCCGGTCATCCATGGGTGCAACAACTTCTGCACCTACTGTGTCGTACCCTATGTCCGCGGGCGGGAATGCAGCCGCCGTCCCGACGCCGTCGTGGACGAAGTTTGCGGCCTGGCTGCGGCGGGCTACCGCGAGGTGACTCTGCTCGGCCAGAACGTGAACTCTTACGGCCGGGACCTGGGCGAAGGGATCGACTTCGCGGCGCTCCTGGCCCGGCTGGACGGAGTCGAGGGTCTCTGGCGCATCCGGTTCACCACTTCCCACCCGCGGGACTTCACGGACAGGCTGATTGAGGTGGTCGCCCGGGCGGCGAAGGTGTGCGAGCACATCCACCTGCCGGCCCAGGCCGGGTCAAACCGGGTCCTGCAGCGGATGAACCGGGGCTACACCCGGGAGGACTACCTTGACCTGGTGGCCAGGATCCGGGCGGCGGTTCCCGATGTTTCTCTGACCACCGACCTCATGGTTGGGTTCCCGGGGGAGACGGAGGAAGACTTCGCGGATACGCTGGACCTGGTACGGCGGGTCGGGTACGACCAGGCCTTCACTTTCGTGTACAACCCCCGGCGGGGCACCCCGGCCGCCGGATGGCCGGACCAGGTACCGGAAGACGTGAAGTCAAGGCGTATCCAGGAGTTGATCCAGGTGCAGAAAGAGATCGGGCTGGCCCGGAACCGGGCCGAGGAGGGAAAGGTCCTGGAAGTGCTGGTCGAGGGGCCGAGCGCCACCAGACCGGACCTGCTGTCCGGGCGCAGCCGCACCAACAAGACGGTGGTATTTCCTGGGGAACCCGGGCTTGCCGGGCAGCTGGTCCGGGTCCGGGTCGAGGTCGGGCACCTCACTTACCTGGCGGGCCGCGTGGAAGACTAGGCGCTCAAAATTGGGAGCGTCTGTCAAACATAATATTGTATACTAGTCTGGCAGTTAGTTCACAGTATGGACGGGTTGTGGTAAAATTATTGAGTCAGAACGAGATGATCACCGTACAAGGTTCTTGAGGCGGGGATAGCCGTTCACGGCCTTCCCCGCAAATCTTAACAAGAGTTTTGCCGGGCGTTCGGAGTGGGGCCGGGGGACATCCCAGCGGGTTTACCCAGGGGAGTATGCCGAGGGGGGCAGGGAGCATTTGTACAGGATCTTGAGGAAAGAGGTCTTTTCCCCGTCCGTGAAGCTCCTCGAGATCGAGGCGCCGCGGGTGGCGAGAAAGGCCCAGGCCGGACAGTTTGTGATGCTGCGCGTGTACGAGCGGGGGGAGAGGATTCCACTTACCGTAGCGGACTGCGACCCGGAGCGGGGGTCCGTTACGGTCGTTTTTATGGAGGTCGGCAAGACCACCCGGCTGTTGGGAAGCCTGGAGGAAGGGGCGGGTATCCTGGATTTTGTCGGGCCGTTGGGGAACCCGACGGAGATTGAAAAATTCGGCCGCGTGGCCTGCGTCGGCGGCGGCGTGGGCGTGGCCTGCATCTACCCGATCTGCCGGGCGCTCAAGAAGGCCGGGAACGAGGTGATCGCGGTCGTGGGGGCGCGGACCAAGGAGCTCCTGTTCTGGGAAGACCGGCTCCGGGAGACTGTGGACGAACTCTTGATCACTACCGATGACGGTTCCTACGTGCGCAAGGGTTTTGTGACCGACGTGCTCCGGGAGGTGGCCGGGCGTGAGAACCCTCCCGACCGGGTGGTGGCTGTGGGGCCGCTCCCCATGATGCGGGCGGTTTGCGGTGTGACCAAGGAGTTCGGCCTGAAAACAATCGTCAGTTTGAACCCGATTATGGTCGACGGCATCGGGATGTGCGGCGCTTGCCGCGTTACGGTCGGCGGTGAGACCCGGTTTGTGTGTGTCGAAGGGCCGGAGTTCGACGGGCACGAGGTTGATTTTGCGGAGCTGGCCCAGCGGTTGCAGCGTTACCGCGCTCAGGAGCAGGAGTCGCTGGCCAGGTACGAGGCGGGGTGTGGCGGACGATGTTAGGCGGGGGAGACGGGCAAAAGGTCAAAAAGAAGATCATTCCCCGGCGGGTGGCCATGTCCTGCCGGGATCCGCGGGAGAGAATCCGGGACTTTGAAGAGGTGGCGCTGGGGTACACTCCCGAAGAGGCGGTGGCCGAGGCCCAGCGGTGCATCCAGTGCAAGGAGGCAAACTGCCGGCAGGGCTGTCCCGTCGGAGTGGACATCCCGGCCTTTATCGGGCTGATCCGGGACGGCCGGTTCGAAGCTGCGGCCGCAAAAGTCCAGGAGCAAAACCTGTTGCCGGCCATCTGCGGCCGGGTTTGTCCCCAGGAGAACCAGTGTGAGAAGTTCTGCACCATGGGCAAGAAACACGACCCGGTGGCCATCGGCCGGCTGGAAAGGTTCGTGGGGGATTTCGAACTGGCCCGGGATAGGGAAGCGCCCCCCGTGGCGGCCCCTAGCGGCAAAAGAGCGGCGGTGGTGGGTTCGGGCCCGGGCGGGCTGACCTGTGCCGCCGACCTGGCCCGGCGGGGCCACGCGGTGACCATCTTTGAGTCCCTGCACAAACCCGGGGGTGTGTTGACTTACGGGATTCCGGAGTTCCGTCTGCCGAAGCGGGTGGTGCAGGCCGAGATCGACGTCCTGCGCCGCATGGGCGTGCAGATCGAGTGCAACGTGGTGGTGGGCCGGACGGTCACCGTCGACGAGCTTTTTGCCGAGGGGTTCGAGGCCGTGTACATCGGTACGGGGGCTGGCACCCCACTTTTCCCGAACCTGCCGGGTGAAAACATGCCCGGCATCAAGTCGGCGAGCGGCTTTTTGACCCGGGTGAACCTGATGCACGCCTACGAGTTCCCAGAGTACGACACCCCCGTGTTGATCGGACGCCGGGTGGTGGTGCTGGGCGGCGGAAACGTGGCTATGGACGCGGCCCGCACGGCGCTGCGCCTAGGGGCCGAAGATGTGCGGATTGTCTACCGCCGTTCCGAGGAGGAAATGCCGGCCCGGCGGGAAGAGCGGCACCACGCGGCCGAGGAAGGGGTGCGGTTCCAGTTTCTAAGTGCGCCGGTGCGGTACGAGGCGGGTGAGACCGGCTGCGTGAGCCGGCTGGAGTGTATGTGCTGCGAGTTGGGTGAACCGGACGCCTCCGGGCGCCGCCAGCCAAACCTGGTGCCGGGGTCTGAGTTTTTCCTGGACGTGGATACGGTCATCATCGCCATCGGGCAGCGGCCCAACCCGTTGATTCAGGCGACCACCTCGGGGTTGGCCACCAGCCGGAAGGGAACGATCATCGCTGATCCGGCGACCGGAGCGACCACCCGGCGCGGGGTGTTCGCCGGCGGGGACGTGGTCACGGGGGCGGCGACGGTCATCCTGGCCATGGGCGCGGGGCGGACCGCGGCCCGTACGATCGACGCTTACCTCCGGGGTGAGACCGATCCCTGGTCGGGATAGGGGTTGCATTTATTTCCGAACCTCCGTTATAATTAGGTCAATAATCAGCAAGGTAATCACTGAGGCCTCCCGTTTTGCAGGTCTTGTTGTTTTGTCTTGCAGGTCGTAGAAGTTCGAGGAGGTGACAGAGTGTCGGTAATCCTGAAAGCCATGGAACTGGGCCAGGAGATTTCCCAATCCGCGGAACTGAAGAAGATGCGGGAAGCGGAAGCGACTGTGCACGCCGATCCGGCGGCCGCCGACATGATCCGCGAGTTCCAGGTGAAGCAGCGCATAATGGTCGAGGCGCGCTCGGCAGGCCGGAGACTCACCGGCGAGGAGCAGGACGAACTGGTGAACCTGCACCAGCGGATGACCGCAAACCCGAAGATCAAGGAATTCATGGAAGCGCAGCGCCAGTTTCACGAAATGATCAATGACATTAACCGGATTCTGCAGCAGGCCATTACCGGAAACACCTGCACGCCGAGCGGGTGAGCGTCGTGCGGGCCCTCCGGGTGCGGGCCGACATCTTAGTGTCGGGTTGAAACAGCCGGTAGCATCAGTAAAGTTTGATTCAAGTGGCGGTCGGGGAGAGATTCCCGGCCGTCTTTGTTTCGGTGTGTTTCCGGGGTTTCCCTTTTTGAGGAGAGGACCGGCGTGTTATAATGGCCACAGCAATCAGGCCCGGCGGAGGTATGGCAGTGGCGGTTACTCCCATGATGCGACAATACCGGGAAATCAAAAGCCGGTATCCGGATGCGATCCTGTTTTTCCAGATGGGCGACTTCTTCGAGATGTTTTTTGAGGATGCCGAGAAGGCCGCGCCCGTGTTGGAGGTCGCCCTAACGGGGAGGGACGCCGGAGAGCTGGGGCGAGTGCCGATGTGCGGCATACCCGTGCACGCGGTGGAGAACTATTTAGGTAAGCTGGTGGCCGGAGGATACCGGGTGGCGATCTGCGAACAGGTTGAAGACGCACAAGCCGCCCGGGGTGTGGTGCGCCGGGAGGTCACCCGCGTGGTTACTCCAGGCACGCTGATTGAAAGACAATTGCCGGATGAACGCGGCAACAACTACCTGGCGGCCGTGGGCCGGGCGGGGCACGGCTGGGGACTGGCGGCCGCCGATGTGAGCACCGGCGACTTTATCGTCGGGACCTACACGGGGGATACGGCCTGGACAAGGCTGGTGGAGGAACTGGCCCGGCTGGCGCCGCGGGAAGTGCTTCTGGCGGGTGTCCCCTGGGGGGGGGAGGTTCCCGAGCCCCCCCGGAAATTTGGAGACCATGTCCCCGCCGCCGTCGTCACCGTGCCGGACCCTTATCTCGAAGCGGCTGCCGGGACCCTGGAAGCCCACTTCGGGCCGGATGCCGTTGCGTCCGCCTCCTGGGCGCGGCACCCGGCCGCCAGGCAGGCCGCCGGCGTACTGCTGGTCTACCTGAATGAGACCCAGAAACGCGTACTTTCACACCTCCGTTATGTGCGCAGCCCGCTGCCGGAAAGGCATATGCTCCTGGACGGCGCCACCAGACGCAATCTGGAACTCACCGCTTCCCGGGACGGCGGCCGCCGGCACACGCTGTTTGGAGTGCTGGACCATACGGTCACGGCGATGGGCGGCCGGCGGTTGCGCCAGTGGCTGGAGCAGCCGCTGCTGGTGGTGGAGGAAATCCGGGAACGGCTGGACGCGGTGGGGAGACTTGCGGCCGACCGGATCAAGCGGGAAACACTGCGGGAACGGTTGAAAGGTATGTACGACATCGAGCGCCTGGCCGGCCGGGTGGCGTACGGCACGGCCCACGCCCGGGATTTGCTGGCGCTCTCGTCTTCGCTCGAAGCAATGTTCGGCGTACGGGACCTGCTGAAAGGTGAACCGGGACTTCTGGGGCGCCTGGCGGCCGATATCGATCCGCCCGCCGAGCTTGTGGACCTGCTGAAACGGGCGCTTGCCGACGACCCGCCGTTGTCCCTGCGGGAAGGGGGCCTTATCCGTGCGGGCTACGATCCGGAGGTCGACCGCCTGCGGGAGGCAAGCACCCGGGCGCGTGAGTGGCTGGCCGGGCTGGAGGCGCAGGAGCGGGAGCGGACCGGAATCCGGTCCCTGAAGGTGGGTTACAACCGGGTGTTCGGTTACTACATCGAGGTCACCAGGGCGAACCAGCACCTGGTCCCGGAGGATTACCGGCGCCGGCAGACCCTGGTGAACGCGGAACGTTACATCACCCCCGAACTGAAAGAGTACGAGAGCCTGATCCTGGGGGCCCGGGAGCGGATGGTGGAGTTGGAGTACCGCCTGTTCGTGGAACTGCGGGACCGGGTACACTCCGAACTGGCACGGATCGGCCGGTCGGCCCGCGCGGTAGCCCGCCTGGACGCCCTCGCCTCCCTGGCCGAGGCGGCCGTGCGCGAAAACTACACCGCCCCCGTGGTCGACGACGCGGACCGGATCCGGATCAAGAACGGACGGCACCCGGTGGTGGAGCGTGTGCTGGGGCCCGGGCGATTTGTCCCGAACGACGTCCTGCTCGACTCAGACTGCCGGATCATGATCCTGACCGGGCCGAACATGGCCGGGAAGAGCACCTACATGCGCCAGGTGGCTCTGATCGTTCTGATGGCCCAGATAGGCAGTTTTGTGCCGGCCGAAGCGGCCGAAATCGGGGTGGTGGACCGGATTTTTACCCGGGTCGGGGCGGCTGACAATCTGGCGGGCGGGGAGAGCACGTTCATGGTCGAAATGAACGAATGTCGGGCTATCCTGGAGCAGGCCACTCCGTCCAGCCTGATCGTCATGGACGAGGTAGGGCGCGGGACAAGCACCTACGACGGCATGAGCCTGGCCCGGGCGCTGATCGAATACCTTCACCGGCGGGTAGGGGCCAAGACCCTGTTTTCCACTCACTACCACGAGCTGACCACCCTGGACGCTCTTCCCGGGGTGGTGAACCACACTGTGACCGTGGCCGAAGAGGGCGACGAGATCGTCTTCCTGCACCGCGTGGTGCCGGGGAAGGCTGACCGCAGCTACGGGATTCAGGTGGCCCGCCTGGCCGGGTTGCCGCCCGCAGTGATCGTCCGGGCCCGGGAAGTCTTGGAGCGGCTCGAGAACGGCCAGGCGGCCGAGCGCTGGAAACGGAGCGCTACGGCCCAGCTCGAACTATTTCCCCGGCAGAAGGAACACCCGGTGCTGAGTGAACTGCGCCGGCTGGACGTGTTGAACATGACGCCGCTCGAAGCCCTGAGCAAGCTTGATGAGTGGCAACGGAGACTGATCCGGGAGCGGACCGGCGGTGCAAACGCCGCCCCGGCGGGAACGCGGAAAAAGAGCCGGGGAAGCGAGGGGACAAGCTGAAATGACGGCCGAGGTCCAACCGGTCCGGGGGCGCGAAGGGACGGCGGCGTGCCCGGGGGCGGAAGTCAGAGTTCTTAAGACTTCCCCGGATGGCTTGATGGCAAGGACGCATTGTTGAACAGTTTCTTGGGGTGCCGTCTACAAGAAGCAGGTGAAAAGTATGGCGCGAATCAGGGTTCTGGATGCCGACACCGTCTCCCGGATCGCGGCGGGCGAAGTAGTAGAGCGGCCGGCGGCCGTGGTCAAGGAGTTGGTGGAAAATGCACTGGATGCTGGAGCCCGGGTGGTGCACATCGACATAGCCGCCGGTGGTCTGGAAAGGATCACGGTTACAGACGACGGGTGCGGAATGGAACCGGGCGACGCCGAACTGGCCCTCCAGCGGCACGCGACCAGCAAGATCACTGCGGCGGAAGACCTGGAGGCGGTCCGGACGCTTGGTTTCCGGGGAGAAGCTCTGCCCAGCATCGCGGCCGTTTCCCGCCTGACGCTCCGCACCCGGCCGGCGGCGTCGTCCGCCGGGACCGTGCTCGAAACTGAGGGCGGGCTGGTGCTTTCGGCGGGCGTGTCCGGTGGCCCCCCGGGAACGGTGGTGACGGTCCGCGACCTTTTCTTCAATACGCCGGCACGCAAGAAGTTTGTCCGGAGCGCCGCCCACGAGGGGGCGATGATCTCGGAGATGGTGGGCCGCCTGGCCCTGTCGCGGCCCGAGGTTGCTTTCCGCCTGACCGTCAACGGCCGCCAGGTGCTGGCGACGTCCGGGTCGGGTGACCTCCTGGATGCGATCGGTGCGGTGTTCGGGGCCGCGGTGGCCCGGGAAATGGTCCCGGTGCGGTTTGAGGAACGCGGGCTTGGGGTATCGGGTTACGTGGGCCGGCCCGGAGTGTCCCGGAGCAGCAGGCGGCACCAGGTGTTTTTCGTGAACGGCCGGTACATCCGCAGCGCGTATCTGGGGGCGGCGGCCGAGGAGTCACTGCATGGCGCGATGCCGGCAGGAAGGCACGCGGTACTGGTGCTGCATCTGTCGGTCGAGCCCGGAATGGTGGACGTCAACGTGCACCCGGCGAAGCACGAAGTCCGCTTCAGCCAGCCCCGGGACGTGTATGTCGTGGTGCACCGGGCCGTACGTGAGGCCCTGCACCGGGAGATACAAATCCCGGTGGAAGAGTGCGGACACCTGGAATCTGCCTGTTTTCCCGGTGCGGGCACCGGGTTCCGGATACCGGTGCAGGTGACCTTCCAAGGCGGGGAGCCGGAACTGCGCGAAGAAAGCACCGGTTACCAGGGCTTTCCGCAACTGCAGCCCCTGGGCTTTCTGCCGCCGGCCTACATCCTGGCCGGGGGGGCGGACGGGCTCTACATCCTGGACCAGCACGCGGCGCACGAGCGGGTCCTGTTCGAGCAGTACCTTCGTACGTTGGAGCAGTCCGCCGGGAAGCAGCTTCTGGTCCCGGTCATGGTGGAGATACGGGGGCGGGAGGCGCAAACCCTCGAGGATTACGGCCCTTTCCTGCGGCAGGCCGGTTTTGAGGTCGATCCGTTCGGAGAAGGCGCCTATCTGATCCGGACGGTGCCTTCCTTCCTGCGGCCGGGTGCGGAGGCCGTCTTGTTGACCGACGTTTTGGACCGGCTGGCCGGGGAACGGCCGGTGGACGCGGACGCTTTCCGCCGGGTGGTGGCGGCGGTTCTGGCCTGCCACCGGGCGGTCCGCGGCGGGGACAAGCCAGCCGGCCCGGAGGCGGCCGCGCTTTTGACGGACCTCGGCCGTTGCGCGGAGCCATACTTGTGCCCGCACGGCCGTCCAACTCTGATCAGGATCGGTTTTCCGGAACTGGCGCGGAGGTTTCAGCGCGAATGAGCCACGCCGTGAGCATCCTGGTCACGACCTCCATCCGGCCGCGCCGGGCGCAGCG
Source organism: Candidatus Desulforudis audaxviator MP104C (assembly GCF_000018425.1). Lineage (GTDB taxonomy): Bacteria > Bacillota > Desulfotomaculia > Desulfotomaculales > Desulforudaceae > Desulforudis > Desulforudis audaxviator. The sequence goes on from NC_010424.1 coordinate 594,749, forward strand.
GTTGCAGGCCGAGGAGATAAGCCGTACGCTGGGTTTGCCGTACGTGTCCCGCAGCCGCGAAAGCCTGGAGGCCCTGCGCAGAAAATCCGGGGCGGAAGCGGTGGTGGTAGTGTCCCGCAACCGCGTGGGGCTGGTGTTCGCCGGGAGGGAGTTTTTCTTTCATCCCGGACTGGGCAAGGTGCGCATAAGAAGAATAGAGGCTGGGAAAACTGACCAGATGATACAAGCTATGGGGCTCAAGGCCGGGGACAGCGTGCTGGACTGCACGCTGGGTCTGGGGGCCGACGCCTTGGTCGCCAGTCACGTGGTGGGTGCCGGGGGCCGGGTGGTGGGGCTGGAAGTCGTGCCCGTGGTCGCGATGCTGGTGCGGTGCGGCCTGGAGAATTACGCGGGCGGCGGCCCGCCGGCCGAGGCGATGCGGCGGGTGGAGGTTGTGACGGCCGACCACCGGGAGTACCTGCAGGCTCTGGAGAACGACAGTTTTGACGTGGTCTATTTCGATCCCATGTTCCGGGTGCCCCGTCATGCTTCGAGCGCGATGGAACCGCTGCGGCCGTTGGCCGACGCGCGGGCGCTCGATCCGGAGTCGGTTGGTGAGGCAGTCCGCGTGGCGCGCCGGCGGGTGGTGCTGAAGGAGCGGGCGGGCAGCCCCGAGTTCGAACGTCTCGGCTTCCGGCGGATCACCGGGGGCCGCTATTCACCGGTGGCCTACGGGATCATCGCAAAGGACGGGGATGAGGCGTGACCGTGCCGCCCCCGCTGGTCGTAATCACCGGACCCACGGCCACGGGGAAAACCGAAGTCGGCATCAATGTCGCCCTGGCCTGCGGCGGAGAGATCGTTTCGGCCGATTCGATGATGGTCTACCGGGGGATGGATATCGGCACGGCCAAACCGTCCGCTTCCGAGATGCGGGGTGTACCGCACCACCTGATCGACGTCGTGGACCCGGATGAGGAGTTCAATGTGGCGCGGTACCAGCAACTGGCCGGGGAGGCAATAGTCGGTATTCTCGGGCGGAAACGGGTTCCGCTGCTGGTCGGCGGCACGGGCCTTTACATCCGGTCGGTGGTCGAAGACTACCGGTTTCCGGTACGGGCCGACCGGCGGCTTAGAAACAGATTGCAGGAAGCGGCCGAGCTTTACGGGTGTGCGCGCCTGCACCGCCATCTGGCGGTGGTCGACCCCGTTACCGCCCGTCGGCTGCATCCGAACGACCAGCGCCGGATCATCCGCGCTCTGGAGGTGTACTACCAGTCGGGGATCCCCTTCAGCCGCTATCCGGACCGGCGGGACAGGGCGCCGAAGTACCTTCCGGTCATGTTCGGGCTGAACATGGAACGGGGCCGGCTCTACCGGCGGATCGAAGACCGGGTCGACGCCATGATCCGGGCGGGGCTGGTGCGGGAAGTACAGTCCCTGCTGGAAAAGGGTTACGGTCCCGAACTAGTGGCGATGAAGGGGTTGGGCTACAAGGAAATCGCGGCCCATCTCCGCGGGAGTCTAACACTTGAGGAAGCGATCCATATACTGAAGAGAAACACCCGCCGGTTCGCCAAACGCCAGCTGACCTGGTTCCGGAGAGACGAGCAGATTCGCTGGCTGGACGTGGAGGAATGCGGCGGCCCGGTGGGAGCGGCCCGAGAAATTGTTGGTTCTATTGAGCAGGAGTAATCTCGTTTCCGGCGAAGGATAAATAAGACAATTTACCATGGAGGCACCCCGATGAGCAAAACGCAGATCAACCTTCAGGACGCCTTTTTGAACCAGTTACGTAAGGAGAACATACCGGTCACCATTTTCCTGGTAAATGGTTTTCAACTTAAGGGCGCGGTACGGGGGTTTGACAACTTCACCGTGATCCTGGAGAGCGACGGCAAACAGTTGATGGTCTACAAACACGCGATTTCTACGGTGAGCCCGTCCCGACCGGTGAACACCAGCGCGACACCTGAACACAGAAATGTCGGACAGTAGGGGCCCTTCCCAGGAAGGGCCCCTTGCTGAGAAGCGGATGAACGATCGATTGCTTATGTTGGCGGACGAGGTGGAACAAGAAATCACCGGTGTCTGCCGCGAGATTGAAAAGACGGCCTTTTTCAACCACCAAAAAGTGCTGGCCGCCTTTCACGAACAACGGGTGAGTGAAGCTCACTTTCGGGGTACCACCGGCTACGGGTACGGCGACCTGGGCCGGGAAGTACTGGAACGGGTCTGGGCGCGTATTTTCGGCGCCGAATCAGCCCTGGTCCGGCTGCAGATTGTTTCCGGCACCCACGCGCTGGCGGTCGGATTGTTCGGACTATGCCGCCCCGGGGACGAACTGGTGGCAGTCGGCAAACCATACGACACCCTGGAACGGGTGATCGGTATCCGGGAGGCTCCGGGGTCTCTTGCGGAAATGGGCGTCAGTTACCGCCAGGTCGATTTGAGTCCGGACGGGGAACCCGACCCGGAGGGGTTGCTTGCCGCGCTCGGCCCGCGGACCAGGGTGATACTCCTGCAGCGGTCCAGGGGTTATGAATGGCGTTCGCCTTTGCATCTGGAGGCAATGGCCCGGTTGATCGACGCGGTGAAGCTGCGGTTTCCGCGTGTCTGCGTGGTCGTGGACAACTGCTACGGGGAATTCGTCGAAACCCGGGAACCCTGCCAGGTCGGAGCGGACCTGGTGTGCGGATCGTTGATCAAAAATCCGGGCGGCGGGCTGGCACCGAGTGGCGGCTATCTGGCCGGTTCGGCGGAATGTGTGGAACTGGCGGCCGCCAGGCTTACTGCTCCGGGACTGGGGCGGGCGGTGGGGGCGTCTCTGGGGGATTTGCGGCTTCTGTTCCAGGGTCTGTACCTGGCCCCGCATTTTGTGGCTGAGGCGTTGAAGGGGGCCGTTTTCGCCGCCCGCCTGTTTGAGCGGCTCGGCTATGAGGTCCGGCCCGGTTTTGCGGACCGGCGTACCGACATTGTGCAGGCCATCCGCCTGGGGACGGCGGAGCGGGTGGTCGCCTTCTGCCGGGGCATTCAGAAGGCTTCGCCGGTGGATGCCCACGCCGTGCCCGAACCGGCACCCCTGCCCGGCTACCGGGACGGGGTGGTGATGGCCGCCGGCACCTTCGTGCAGGGCGCGTCACTGGAACTGAGCGCCGATGCTCCGCTTCGCGAGCCTTTCGCCGTCTACCTGCAGGGCGGGTTTTCCCGGGAATACGTAAAACTCGGGGTACTTGCCGCGGCCCGGGAACTGGAAGCGAGCGGCGGACCTTCAATAAGTCGATGAGGTGATGAATCTGATGAAAGACCTGGTCATCATCGGCGGTGGTCCCGGGGGCCTGACCTGTGGGATATACGCCGTGCGGTCGGGGCTGGACGTTGTACTGTACGAGCGGAGCGCTCTGGGCGGCAGCGTCCTTTCCGCCGAGAAGGTCGAAAACTATCCCGGGTTTCCGGGCGGTATCAGCGGTCCCGACCTGATTGCCCGGATGGAGGAGCATGCGCTTCAGATCGGTCTGCCGATAGAGTTCACCGAGGTGCACGAGATCACGCCCGACAACAGCCATTACCGCCTGCGCACCCGAGACGGAGAGGTCTCCACCCGGGTGGTGGTGATCGCCACCGGGACCGGACCCCGCCCCCTGGGGGTGCAGGGCGAGGACCGTCTACGGGGACGCGGTGTCTCCTATTGCGCGGTGTGTGACGGCGCCTTTTTCCGGGACCAGCCGGTGGCCGTGGTCGGGGGTGGGGACGCAGCCGTCGAGGAGGCGCACTACCTCTCCCGGTTTGCCTCCCGCGTTTACCTGGTGCACCCCCGGGAGAGCATCAAGCGCTCGCGGGTCGGGCAGCGGAGAATCGAAGAAAACCGGAAGATTGAAACGGTGCCCAACACCAGGGTGCTGGCCATCAGCGGGGACAGAGCGGTGGACGGGATTGTGCTGGAAAACATCCAGACCGGGGAAAAGTGGAATCTGAAGGTGGACGGAGTATTCGTCTACGTGGGCATTCAGCCGAACAGCTACCTGGTTGAGAAGCTCGTGGACCTCGATAACCGCCGGTTTATTATCACCGACTCGCATATGCGCACCTCCCGGCCCGGGATTTACGCGGTGGGTGACGTGCGCCGCACCCCGCTGCGGCAGATCGCTACCGCGGTAGGCGATGGGGCGATAGCGGCCATCTGGGCCGAGAAGTATATTACTTCACTTTCCTGACCGTCCGGCGGACTCGGATGGTTTCAGGGCTTACCTGTGTTCGGCCCGGCAAAAACACGGTTTTACCGGGCCCGATTCGTTTCACCGGGGCATAAAAAACGCTGTACCGAAGCGGTACAGCAGAAAGGGAGAGGAGTTAGGTTGTTACTGGGTCCGGTAGAATTATAACCAGCAATGGGTGTTATCATACATTTTCACTAAAATTTAATTAAGGTAGACTTTTCGGTCCGGTGCAGGGGCAGCTTTTTCCGAACCTCCGCGACCTGGCCCAAGTCTATCTCGGCCAGGAGCACCGTCTCCCGCTCACCGGCGCAGGCAATTACCTCAGCCCAGGGGTTCACGACCAGCGAATGGCCGTAGTAGGGGTACGGACTGTCCTCCGTCCAGGCCGGGCCGGCGCCGGCCACAAACACCTGGTTATCGACGGCCCGGGCCCGCAGCAGCAACTCCCAGTGCGGAGGGCCGGTGAAGGTGTTGAAGGCGGCGGGGGCGACAATCAGCTCCGCACCGCGTGCCGCCAGGTCCCGGAACAATTCTGGAAACCGGAGGTCGAAGCAGATGGCCACGCCGAAAGTGACCAGGGGCGTGACAAAGACGGTGGGCGGACCGGTTCCGGGGGACAGGGTGTCCGATTCCCGGAAAACCAGGTCATCCGTCTCAATGTTGAACAGGTGCAGCTTGCGCTGGCGGCCGAGCATCCGCCCGTCGGGGCCGTAGACGAAGCAGGTGTTGTAGGTGCGCCCGTCCTCCGCTTCCGGAATTGAGCCGCCGATCAGGTACACGCCCAACTCCCGGGCGGTGCTGGTCAGCATTCGGAAGGTATCCCCGTCCGGGCAGGTTTCGGCGAAGCGGGTGAAGAACTCGTGCTGGTAGGGGCAGTTGAACATTTCAGGCAGCACCACGACCCGGGCCCCGGCCCGCGCGGCTTCAGCCGCCATTTGACGGGCCCGGCTCAGATTTTGCTCCTTGCTCGCGGTCACCGGCATCTGACAGATACCGAGCTTTATTACGCCCATGACCCACCTCCACCGCCCGGTTATGGTAGAATCTGAGTATCTCCGGGAACCGGCGGTTTTATTATAGGGTGTTTAGCGGCGGTGGTAAAACACCCGATCGGGTCCTGAGAAGGCCCGGTGGGCTTTTGGGAAAGGAGAGGCGGCGGGGAATGCAGTTGTTTTTGTTTTTTGGGTTGCTGTTTGCCTTCCTGGTGGCGGTGTTCGCGGTGCAGAATGCGGACCCGGTGGATATTGAGTTCCTGTTCTGGTGGGTGAAGGATGTTTCCCTCTCCCTGGTCGTTCTCGGATCGGTGTTCGCAGGAGCCCTGATCGCCCTGGTGTTGGGTTTTGCGCGCCAGTTCCGGATGGCCAGGCGGATCAAGGAGCTGACGGCCAAACTGGCCGGATATGAAATGGGTTCCAAAGGCACACCGAGGCCCGAAAAACAACACAAGCCGGCGGCTGCAGGTGAAGCCCGCCCGGGGCCGGAGCCAGGAGGCGACGCGCCCGCGGAAAAAGAGGCGGGGCCTGGAATCCGGGAGTAAGGGGAGTGAGCGGTGTCCCGCACGTTTGTGGTGCTGGACTTGGAAACCACCGGCCTCGATCCTCAAGCAGACGAGATTGTTGAGGTCGGCTTGGTGCGTGTCGAGGACGGGAAGCCCGGAGCGGTTTTCCACGCCCTGGTGCGCCCCTCGCGACCTTTGCCGGCGCGGATCAAGAGCCTGACCGGCCTGGACGATGCCGACCTGGCGGAAAGGCCGGATTGGTCCGAAGTGCGCCCGGCGGTGACCGCCTTCCTCGGGAATGAGCCGGTGGTCGGGCACCACGTGCATTTTGACCTGGCCTTCCTGGAAAGGCACGCCGGGTACCGGGCAACGCAGGCGTACGACACCGTGGACCTGGCGCGGCTGGTGCTGCCCGGACTGCCGTCGTACCGCCTGGAGTTGCTGTGTGCGCACCTGGACCTGCCTGAACGGCCGGGCCACCGCGCCATGGAGGACGCCCGGGCGGCGGCCGGGCTGTTCACGGCGCTCCTGGAAAGGTTTTGCCGCCTCGAATTCACCACCCAGGCCACGGTGCACCGCATCCTGTCCCAGACCCCCGGTTCTCCCTGGTTCCCGCTGGTGGACGCGGCGGTGCGGTTGGGGATCAAGACCCTTCCGGACCACGGAATCCAGGCGGCAGGCGACGGTGATTGGCCCGCCGCGGTTCCGGCGGTCGGGGCCGGGGTCAAGACCGTACCCGGGTTCGGCCCGCAGGCCGTTGAAGCGTTCCTGGGGCCCGGCGGTGTGCTGACCCGTCACTTCGCCGACTTTGAATACCGGCGGCCGCAAATGCAGGTTGCACTGGCGGTGGGCCGGGCGCTGGAGGAGCAGACCGTCCTCACGGTGGAAGCCGGCACCGGGACCGGCAAGTCTTTCGCCTACCTGGTGCCGGCCGCGCTCTGGGCCCTGGACGGGGGACGCCGGGTGGTGGTGTCGACCCATACGGTCAACCTTCAGGACCAGTTGATGGAAAAAGACCTACCGCTTCTCGGCCGGGCGCTAGACGCGCCGCTCAAGACCGTGCTCCTGAAAGGCCGGGGGCACTATCTCTGCCTGCGGCGTTGGGGAGCGGCCGTGAATGAACAGAGCTTTTTACCCGACGAGGGCTTCTTGTATGCCCGCATTGCGGTGTGGCTGGCCCGGACGAAAACCGGAGACCGGGCCGAACTCAGCCTGCGGCCGGAGGAAAAGGGATTCTGGGACGGAGTGGCCGCGGGAGACTGGGGCTGCGCGCACGCGTACTGCCGTTTCAACAGTGTCTGTTTCTTGCAGCGGGCCCGGCGGGCCGCCGAACAGGCGCACCTGGTGATCACCAACCATTCACTCCTGCTTTCCGACCTGAAGATGGAAAACCGACTGCTGCCGGCATACGACGCCCTGGTGCTGGACGAAGCACACCACCTCGAGGGGGTGGCCACCGAGCAACTGGGGACCACCGTATCGCGGGGCGCGCTGGAACGGTGGGTGGAGGGGCTGAACCGGCTGACCGGAAGAATCGGCGAGTTCTACCCGGACAACCGGGATGAGTTTCTCCGGGACGGGGAGGCACTGCTGGCGGCGGTACGGCGTTTTTTCGCCCTGCTGGGTGCGCGTCTGCGGCGGCGGGAACTTCCGGAGGAAGACTTTGCGGCGGAGCGCCTCGGTCCGCGGGCCCTGGACGCGTGCCCGGAAACGGCGGGAAGTTACCTTGAACTTGCCGGGAGTCTGAAAGCCTACGTGCAACGGCTGTCTAGGGCGGTCGAGCGGCTGACCGACAGCACCGTGCCGGCGGTTCAGGAGGAACTGCGGGTGGGGCTCGAGCAGGAGTTGGCGGTTGGCAAGCGCTTGGCCAGCGACCTGGAGTTCGTATACGAGGCCGCCGATCCCGGGTATGTTTTCTGGCTCGAGGGCGGGGGGCGGCAGACCGCCGAGGGCGTGCTCCGCGCGGCGCCGGTCCACGTAGGGGAGCTCTTGCACGACGGCTTCTTCCGCTCCGGCAAGCCGGTCATTCTCACTTCGGCCACACTCACCGTCCAAAGTTCGTTCTCCTTTTTTGACGAGCGGGTGGGGCTTGAGCATTTGCCGCGGGACCTGCGGGGCAGCCTGATCGTTGGTTCTCCTTTCGCCTATGCCGAACAGGCCCTGCTGTACGTGGTGACCGACCTGCCCGACCCGGGAGACGGGGACGGGGCCTACCTGGACGCCGTCAGCGATGCCCTCGGGCGGATCGTCGGGGTCACCCGGGGCCGGACGCTTGCACTATTTACCGCACATAAAGCGTTGCGCACCGCATATAGAAGACTGAAACCCGTCTTGGAAAAGCAAGGCTTGGAACTGTTGGGTCACGGCCTGGACGGGGGGCGGGCGCGTCTTTTGCAGTATTTCCGCAACACACCCCAGGCGGTGCTGTTTGGGGCCTCCAGTTTTTGGGAAGGGGTGGACGTTCCGGGGGACGCGCTGTCCTGCCTGGTGATTGTGAAACTCCCGTTTGAACCGCCCAACCGCCCTGTGCTCCAGGCGCGGCGCGAGGAGGTCCGCCGGCGGGGCCGGAGTGACTTCAACGACCTGTGCCTACCGCAAGCCGTGCTCCGCCTGAAACAGGGTTTTGGACGCCTGATCCGTACCACCGCGGACCGGGGCGTGGTGATTATTTTGGATAACCGGCTGGTACGGAAAAGGTATGGCGCCCTGTTTTTGGAGTCCCTGCCGGCGGCGCCGATGCACGGGTCCCTGGAGGCAGGGCTGGAAGCGACGGCCGCGTTTCTTTTTGACGGCACGTTTGCGGCTTCAAAGCCATAAAATACTCTATCAACGCCTGGAGGAGGGAAAGGTCTTGCGTGTCTACTTCATTCGTCTCCCGGGTTTCCTGAAGTCGATTCTGGCAAAGATCATCAAGTAGGAAGTCCAACCGCAAAAGGCGGGCAAAATCAAAAACCCGCTTTGGTTCTGCGGGTATAAGTTCTTCCGCTGGGGGCTCTTTCACGTGTTCCCCAGCCTTACCACGGAGCCGACACAGGGTGGAGCTGCGCCGTGTGGGGGGACATCACCGCTCTCTCATCCACCAGAGAGCCTCCCCCGACCCTGCTCACGGGTCACACCGGATCCTGTCTGCATTATACCAGTCCGGAGCAGTCGTGACAAGGGGAAACCGAAAAAACGGCCCGCACATTTTTTAGAGGACTTTGGCCCTTGGCGGCGAAGATAATCGAAAACCAGGTTGTTATTTTTTTTGCTTTCAGGGCGGAGGAAACGGAGCAGGTGCTGAATTTCTCCCGGGCGGCGGCGGACGGCGCCCAGTTTGTCAAAGAAGTTGAAAGGCTTAGCGGGCAACGGCTCACGAATTGTTACCAGTGTGGCAAATGTACGGCCGGTTGCCCACTTGCTTTTTCCATGGATCTGATGCCCCACCAAGTGATCCGCCTGATCCAACTGGGACTGCGGGAGGAGGCGCTGGACAACAGGGCGGTCTGGCTCTGTTCGACCTGCGCGACCTGCAGCACCCGGTGTCCGCGGAACGTAGACCTGGCCGGGCTGATGGATGCCCTGCGGATCATGGCCCGCCGCGAAGGGCGGACCGGGAAGGGGGCCGGCGCGGCGCTCTTTCACCACATCTTCCTGGATTCGGTGCGCCGTCACGGCCGGGCCCACGAGTTGGGCATCGGCCTAAAGCATAACTTGAGAACCGGGAAACTATTCAAGGACAGTGACCTAGCCCGCGGCCTGCTGGTCCGGGGGCGGCTCAGATTCCGCCCCTCCCGGATCAAGGGGGCGGCGGAGGTGTCCCGTATCTTCGCCGAGGTTAAACGCGTGGAGGAAGGTAAATGAAGTACTCCTACTACGCGGGCTGTTCGCTGCACGCCACCGGCCGGGAGTTTGACCTTTCGACCCGGGCGGTGTGCGGCCGGCTGGGGATCGGACTTTCTGAAATCCCGGACTGGAACTGCTGCGGGGCGACCTCGGCTCACAGCACCAGTCATCTGCTGGCCGTGGCACTGGCGGCCCGTAACCTGGCCCTGGCCGACGAACAGGGCACCGGCGATGTGCTCGTGCCCTGCGCCGCCTGTTACCACCGGCTGGCGGTGGCGCGCAAGGAACTGGGGGAAGATCCCGGACTTCGGGACCAGGTGGCGCAGGTCACCGGCCGGGACTACAGCGGGCGGGTCGGCGTGCGTTCCTTGCTGGAGGTGCTGGCGGGTATGGATCCCGAACACCTGAACACGCAAATCTCACGGCCCGTAAACGGGCTGAAAGCGGCCTGCTATTACGGCTGCCTGCTGGTTCGGCCACCGGCCGTCACGGGGTTTGACGACCCCGAAGACCCGCGGTCCATGGACGATCTGATCCGCCTGGCCGGGGCGGAGCCGGTGCCGTGGGGTTACAAGACCGAGTGCTGCGGGGCGGCCCACGGGGTAGCGAACGAACCGGTGACGCTGAAGCTGGTGCGCGACATCCTGGAGGTGGCGCGCCGCGCCGGTGCGGACTGCCTGGTGTGCGCCTGCCCCCTCTGCCAGAACAACCTCGACGCCCGTCAGGAGCACGTGAACCGGGCCTTCGGCACGGACTTCCGCCTGCCGGTGCTGTATTTCACCCAGTTGCTCGGACTGGCCTTGGGATTTTCGGCCCGGGAACTGGGCCTGGACAAGCATTTCGTAAAATTCGGGTTGCGAGTGTAGACTCATTGGGAGTGTAGCCGATGCCCAGAACGGGCGTGTTTGTGTGTTGGTGCGGTTCGAACATCGGCGGGGTCGTGGACTGCCCCGGGATCGCGGCCGAGGCTGCCCGGCTGCCGGGGGTGGTCTACAGCGCGGACGAAAAGTACATGTGCTCGGAGCCGGGCCAGAACAAGATCATCCAGGCCGTCCGGGAGCACCGCCTGAACCGGGTGGTGGTCGCTTCCTGCTCCCCGCGGCTCCACGAGGAGACCTTCCGCAAGGTCCTGGCACGCGCCGGGCTGAATCCGTACCTGGTGGAGATGGCCAACATCCGCGAGCACTGCACCTGGGTGCACGGACCGGAGCCGGAGCGGGCCCAGGTGAAAGCGCTCAGCCTGGTCCGGCGGGCGGTGGCCAAGGCGAACTGCCTCCAGCCGCTGTCCGGATCCAGGATTCCGGTCACCAGGCGCTGCCTGGTCATCGGTGGCGGGATCGCCGGGCTTCAGGTGGCCCTGGATGTGGCCGACGCCGGCCACGAAGTGATCCTGGTGGAAAGGGAACCGACGCTCGGCGGGAACATGGCCAAGCTGGACAAGACGTTTCCCACCCTGGATTGTTCGGCGTGCATCAGCACCCCGAAGATGGTGTCCGCGGTGTCCCATCCAAACATTCGGTTGTACACCTACGCCGAGGTCGAAAAACTGACCGGCTACATCGGCAACTTTGAGGCGACCATTCGGCAAAAGGCCCGCTACGTGGACCACGCAAAGTGCAGCGGGTGCGGCACCTGCTGGGAGAAATGCCCGGTGCGGGTGCCCAGCGAATTTAACGCCGGAATGAGCGACCGGAAAGCGATCTACATTCCTTTCCCCCAGGCCGTGCCCAACAAGCCGGTGATCGACCGGGAGAACTGCCGGTATTTCAAGACCGGCAAGTGCCGGATCTGCCAAAAACTCTGCCCGGCCGGCGCGGTGGAGTACGAGCAGGAAGAGGAAACGGCGGTCGAAAAGGTCGGGGCCGTGGTCGCCGCCACCGGCTTCAAATTGTTCGACTGGGCGCGGGTCTACGGGGAATACGGGTACGGCAGGTATCCGGACGTGATCACCGGCCTGCAGTTCGAGCGGCTGGTGAACGCGGCCGGGCCCACGGGGGGCAAGATCCGGCGCCCGTCGGACGGGGCCGTGCCGCAAACGGTGGTTTTCGTGAAGTGCGTCGGGTCACGGGACGAGGCCAAGGGCCGGGCGTACTGCTCCCGGATCTGCTGCATGTACACCGCCAAGCACGCCCTCCAGGTGCTGGAGAAGGTGGCTGGGGCCCGGGTGTTCGTGTTTTTCATGGACGTTCGCACGGCGGGCAAGGGCTACGAAGAGTTCTACCAGCGGGCCGTCCGGGAGGGCGCCGTGTACATCCGCGGGCGGGTCTCCAAGATCTACCAGGACGGCGGGCGGCTGGTGGTGAAGGGCGCAGACACTCTGCTCGGGCGGCCGGTGGAAGTGGACGCGGATCTCGTGGTGCTGGCCACGGCCGTGGAACCGGCCGCGGGGGCGGCGGCCGTGGCGCGGCTGCTGGGGATCAACGCCGACCAGGACGGCTTCTTCCAGGAAGCGCACCCGAAACTCCGGCCGGTGGAAACCCACACCGGAGGGGTGTTTTTGGCCGGAACCTGCCAGGCGCCCAAGGACATTCCGGACACCGTGGCCCAGGCCGGCGGCGCGGCGGCGAAGGTGGCCGGACTCCTGTCCAGGGATGAGCTGGTCACCAGCCCCATGGTCTCAACGGTGAACGAGACGCTTTGTTCCGGCTGCCTTCTATGCGTGCCGGTCTGCCCGTACCGGGCGCTGGAGGCAGGTGTGATCACCGAGCGGATCAGCGGCTACCCGGCTCGGGAACGAACGGTGGTCAAGGTGAACACCGGCCTGTGCCAGGGCTGCGGGGCCTGCAACGCGGCCTGCCGGTCCGGAGCCATCGAGGTGCGCGGGTTCACCAACGAGCAAATACTGGCGGAGTTGGAGGCCTTATGTCTATAAGCCCTTCCCGTGAATGGGAGCCGAAGATCCTGGCGATTTTCTGCAACTGGTGCAGCTATGCCGGAGCCGACCTGGCCGGGGTGAGCCGGATGACTTATCCCCCGCACGTCAGGATCATGCGGGTGCCGTGCTCCAGCCGCGTCGATCCTGCCTTCGTCCTGCGCGCCTTCCAAAGGGGCGCGGACGGGGTCCTGATTTCCGGCTGACACCCGGGTGACTGCCACTATGTTAGTGGCAACTACCACGCCAGACGACGTTTCCTGTTGTTCAAGCGGCTTTTGGAGTACGCCGGCTTCGAGCCGAGCCGTTTTCAGCTGCATTGGATCTCGGGTTCCGAGGGGGGCAAGGTGGTGGACACGGTGCGGGAGATGACCGAACAGATCCGCGCCTTAGGCCCGAACCGGAAGATGAGGGATGACCGGTGAAGCAGAGCGCCGACGAAGTGCGGCGGGAAGCCGCCAAACTGATCAAGGAAGAGCGGGTCAAATACGTCATCGGCTACGCGCCGGGCACCGACCTGGCCCGGGTCATGCCCTTTTTCGCGTCCAGTGTCCGGCAGGCCGCGAGGCTGACCTGGAACCCGTTTTGCGTGCCGAGCCTGGTAAAATACCTGTTGGACCACCGTTACGCCGACACCCGCCTGGCCGTGTTTATCAAGGGGTGCGACAGCCGGGGCTTGAACCGGATTCTTTCAGACCGCCAGTTTCCCCGGGAGCGGTTGGTAGCGCTGGGGCTGCCGTGCGGCGGCATGCTGGACCGGGCCAAGGTGCTGGCGGTGGTGGCCCCGGATACCGAACTGGTGGCGGTGGAGGACTGGGGCGACGGGTACGTTTTAACCACCGGCCGGGGCGCCTTCGAGTTCCCCAAGCGGGATTACCTGCTGGCCAAGTGCCTGGAGTGCGAGCACAACGTGCCGCTGACGGCCGACAGATTGATCGGACCGGTAGTACCCTCGCCGGCGGTGCCCGGCGGCGACCGCTTCGCGGCGGTGAAGCGGCTGGAGTCTCTGGAGCCGGCAGCCAGGAGCGCGTTCTGGGAGCGCCGGTTCGCCCGGTGCCTGCGCTGCTACGCCTGCCGCAACGCCTGCCCGGCCTGCAACTGCAAGGAGTGTTCCTTTGAACAGGCCGTGCCGGGGTGGCAGCAGGGGGCGTGTTGGATCAGCAAGCGGACCAATCCCGGTCAAAACGGCTTTTTTCACCTGATGCGGATGATGCACGTCGCCGGCCGGTGCGTCGACTGCGGCGAATGCGGCCGGGTCTGCCCGGTGAGCATCCCCCTGCGCGAATTATACCGCAAGGTGCAAAAGGACGCGCAGGAGTTGTTCGGATGGGCGGCCGCCGGGGTGAGCCCGGAAGAAACGCCGCTTTTGAGCAGGTATGAAGAGGCCGACCCCGACGAGTTCAAATAGGGTTTCAAGAGGTGTGAGAAAACCCGTGACTGCAGCCAGGGTCTTAGCTGGCGGGCGGATGGTACCGCTCCTGGACCGGATCGCGCAGAAATACCGCTTGATGGCCCCCGTGAGGGAGGACGGCGTACTCCTTTACCGTCGGGTGGATGGAGGCGGGGAGGTATGTCTGGATTTCGGCCTGCCGCTGGTACCGCCGAAGACGCACTTTTTCCCCCAGACCGAACTGCTTTTCAGCTATGCCGCGGCCGACGGCCTGGAACTCAAGGAGCCGTCCGGGATACCGGCAAGCGTTCTATTCGGGGTCCGGCCCTGCGACCTGCGGGGATTCACAACTCTGGACCCGGTTTTCAACGGCCGGTTCCGGGACGCCTACTACCTGGATAAACGCGAGAACACGACCGTTGTGGGCCTGAGCTGCACCGAGGTGCGGCCGGAGTGTTTTTGCGGGGCGTACGGCGGTTCTCCGGTGGACGGGCAGGGAGCAGACCTCATGCTCACCCGGGTTGGTGAGTCCTACCTGGCCGAAATCCTAACCCCGAAGGGTGAGCAGTTGGTCCGCCGTTGCGGCGAGTTCTTCCTACCGGAAGGCGCCGAGGAGTTTGTCCGGGCGAAGGCCGCCCTGGGCCGCGAACTGGAGGCCCGGTTCAGCCGCCGGGTGGACCTGGAGGGCGTGAAGGACAAGGCGGCTGCGCTGTTCGAGAGTTCCTACTGGAGAAAACTGGCCTACCGCTGCCTGGGCTGCGGGATCTGCACCTACCTTTGCCCGACCTGCCACTGCTTCGACATCGTCGACGAGGACCGCGGTGACCAAACCGGTACCCGTTGGCGCTGCTGGGATTCCTGCATGTTTCGAGACTTCACGCTGCACACCAGCGGTCACAACCCGCGGGGTTCGAAAATGGAGCGGGTGCGTAACCGTTTCCTGCACAAGCTCTCCTACCACCTGGACCGTCACGGCCTGCCCGGGTGCGTCGGCTGCGGGCGCTGCATCGCCGCCTGCCCGGTGAACATCGACATCACCAGGGTGATTGCCGAGATCAAGGAGGTGGAATAGGTGAGCGGCGAGCGCAATCCACTGCTGCCCTACCGGGCCACTATCCAGGATATCATCCCGGAAACGAGCGACGTAAAGACTTTCCGGATCACCCTGGACAACCCGCGGGCGGCGGCAGGTTGGCGCCACGAGCCCGGACAGTTGGCTATGCTCTCGGTGTTCGGCGTGGGGGAGGCCATGTTCTCGATCAGCTCGACGCCCACCCGGCGCGATTTCCTGGAGTTCAGCATCAAGCGGATGGGCAGGCTCACCCGGGCGCTGCACGAAATGGAGGCCGGGGGGCGGATTGGGGTGCGCGGGCCTTACGGGAACCACTTCCCGTATGAGAAGTTCCAGGGCAAGGACCTGTTGTTTGTGGGCGGCGGGATCGGAATGGCGCCCCTGCGTTCGCTGATCGACTTCGTCCTGGAGGCGGAAAACCGCCACAGGTACGGCCGCGTGGAAATCCTCTACGGGGCGCGTTCGTACGACGACCTCTGCTTTAAAAGCCGGCTGCTGGACGGCTGGCACAAGGAACCCAACACAGTGGTGTACAGCACCATCGACCGGGCGGAGGCGAGATGGACCGGCCACGTCGGCTTCGTGCCGGCCTACCTGGAGAAAGTCGCCCCGAGCCCGGAAAACAAGTGCGCCGTTTTGTGCGGCCCGCCGGTGATGATCAGATTCGTGTTGGAGGTCCTGAAAAAGCTGGGGTTTGCGGATGATCAGATTTACTCGACGCTGGAGCTGCGGATGAAGTGCGGCGTGGGCAAGTGCGGCCGCTGCAACATCGGCGCAAAGCTCGTGTGCCTGGACGGGCCGGTGTTCAGCATGGCCGAGATCGGCAAACTACCACCCGAGTTCTAAGAACGGCACGGTCATCCCGTCATCCATACCGACTAGCCTACTCCTGTAGAAAAAATCAATGCGGGATTCGCGGCTCGCGGCGGCCCCAAGCAGGATCACGTGCCGCGGCTGATTTCCCGGAATTCTCCGCGTAAAAGATTCGGCGGCCGCTTAGCAGCGATGACTTCTCCACCGGCCTGGATCCCCCCGCCGGCCCGGATTATTCTGCCGGCCTGGATCCCCCCGCCGGCTTCGATATCCTCGTCGGCATGAATGTCCACACCGGCCCGGATGTGCCTGACGGTCTTGATATTCCCGCCGGCCTGGATATTTTTGCCGGCCCAGATGGCCCAGCCGGCCTTGATGTCCTCGCCGGCTTGGAGGTCCCCACCGGCCTGGATACTTTCGCCGGCCTCGATGTTCTCGCCGGCCTGAATGCACCCGCCGGCCTGGACGCTCGCGCCGGCTCGGATGCGCTCGCCGACCAGAACACCACCGACCTCGATTTCCCCGCCGGCCTGGATGCTTTCGCCGGCTTCGACGTCCTGGCTGGCGAGGATTTCCCCGCCGGCTTGGATGCTTTCGCCGACCTTGATATTTCCACCGGCCCGGACGTTCTCGCCGGTCCGGATATTCTCGCCGGTGAGGGTACCGCCGGCCTCGATGTCCTTGCCGGCCTGGATGTCCTTGCCGGCCTGGATGTCCTTGCCCGCCTGGATTCCCCCGCCGACCAAGAGCGACTTGGCGGCCTTGATCGAGCTTTTTGCAACAAGCGAGCCCGCGAAAAACAAGTTCTCAACGACCAAATCCTCGATCTCCATAACGGCGCTCGTGAGGCCTGCTTCCCGCATCAACCAGACCGCCCAATCAGCACGGTCTTCCACAGCCAACATGTCCAAAACGGCCTGGTATTCTGCGCCGCACGGGAAGCGATCCCTGAACGTCTTCAGCATCTCGGCGGGGGCTTCTCTTTCAAGGAGCCATTCCGTCGTGATAATCGTCACTATTTTTCCTCCTTAAAATTCTGGATCCCGGGGTCAGGTGTCTAAATTGAGCAAAAAAGAGCGGCAGATTTGAATGGTGTCGGAGAACCCCAGCAGCGCTTGCAAAAAAATAGTTAACACTTATTAAAATTTTTGTTATTGTTTTCGCAGACACACCACAACTATCAGACCGCTATATGACAAAGACGCTGGGTGAAAAGAAGAGAACTTTGGCTCTAGAGTTTATATGTATGGTAAAGTTTAGTCAAGAGGTAAGGGGCGGATGCTGTGATGAGCCGGCTGGATTACCCGGTTTTCAGCGTACCGAGCTTGGAGGCGTTTCTGGCCCGGCTTACGCCTGAGATTGAGGCGGTGGATCACCACTGGCTGATAGAGACCGTGGGGCTCTCGGAAAAGGAGGCCGGTCCACTTATTGCGGGGCTTTGTATCCTGGGTTTTGCGGAGCCGAATGGGCGCCTTACCGCCGAGGGGAGGTTATTGGCCGCCTCCGACACGCGGGGCACGGCTTTCGGGCGAGCATGCGCCAGAGTGTACGCCGAGATGCTCGATTCTCTCCTGCAACACGAGGAGTTCCATACGGACCATGTGCACCAGTTCCTGAGTCAACGCGGGATCAAGCACATGAAAGAGCGCCAGAAGACGGCGCTGGTGTTTAGATTTCTGGTATTGAACAGCGACCGCGAGGACTTGATAAGACGTTACAGCACGAAGAAGTGTTTCGCTTAGAGAGAATGCGCTCAGCGGAGCATGAGCAAAAAGCCCAGAGCCTGCAGGGCGAAGCCGACGCGAAAAAGAGACTCCCTGGCAATCACGGACGGACGCTCCCCAAAACGGTTTGATCAGCCGGTTCGCTGTCTCTCTCCAATCCTCCTTCTCCGGCGCTCAACTTCACCATGAAAGGGTAATCCTTATGAGTAGTGGTCACCACGATCACAATTGTGGTTGGGCTATACTTGTTGCCCACATCGTTTTGAACGACGACGGCGGGCCGACAGCCCGCCTGCTCACTTCCCCGCGCCGGGTTAAAGTCCGTCAGGAAGACACCGCCACGCTTAATCTCTGCCGCGAAACACCTCCGCTTGCAGCGGAAGGAAAAGCTCAGCGTCCGCTTTGTGAAGCTCGGCCATCTCAAGATAGCCTTGCCTGAGCCTGACCTCCAGTTCCTCCTGCTCCGCACGCCGCAGCAGCTCGGCTACAGCGCCGCTTCTGCTAGGCACGGAGATGCCCTTCAGGCGCGCGGCCCGGGTTATGGGTTTTCTAGTACCGGGGATTCACTGGATGACCGTCTGGTCTAAGGTTCAGGATGCTGGAGAAAAGGCCGCCCGGGATGCTGAGGCACTACGCGAGGCCGTCTTTGAAGACGGTGTGGTTCCTGAAGGCGGCAAGGAGGTTCGGGAGTTATCCATTGAAGCCGATGGTGTAGTAATACCCTTGCAGCGGTCGCCCAAGGCGTTTGGTGAGATCAAGCTGTTTATCGGCTACGAGGGCAGGGAACAAAAGACCCGGAAACTGGTGAACCGTTACACGGTGGCCACCGCCAGGGGCAGCCGGGTGGCTTGGGAAGACACCGGGGCGGCCTTCGGCCACAAGTGGGACCTTAGCAGGGTAGAGCGGATCCGCATTGGTGGGGACGGCGCCGAGTGGATCAAACAAGGCCTGGAGATGTTCCCCGGGGCGACTTACCACCTTGACCCCTTCCACCTGCGCCGGCGTTTAACCGAGGCTTTAAGTTACAGCAGCAACGTCTATGAAACTGTCACCGAAGGGTTAGCCGAGCTAAACCAAGATGCGGTAGTTTCCGCCTTGGACCAGGCGATTCGGGTCAACCGGGGTGCACGCCGTAACGGGATCATGCGGCTTAAGGAGTATCTCCTGGCTAACTGGCAAGGTATCGCCGCCTTGCCGGAGGGAGACCGTTTAGGTGCGATCGAGGGCCAGGTCCGTCACACCATCGCCAGGCGAACAAAGCGGATTGGGGCGCGTTGGAGCCCGGCCGGTGCGGAACGGATGGGACGCCTGTTAGCGGTACGGGCTAATGATGAGCTGGACAGATACGTGGTACACTCGGAACCCCGGTTCGACCTACTGAAAAAGGCTGTCGGAGCCGAGGCAATCCAACTGCCCAAACGCTTCGGCAAAGATCCCGAGGCCTGGCTTCAAGCCAACGTGCCCGCCCTTGAAGGACCGCATGCCGGAAAACACTGGGTCAAGCACATAGTAAGAGAGATTAGTTCACCGAGGTGGTCTACGGTCTAATTCAAATTAAATCGGCTGGGAGATCGCCTACTAAGTCTTGACACGGACTCGTTCTAAGATGAGCTTCCCTTCTTTTCCCCGGTGTGGTAAGATTAGTTATAGACTCTTCAGCAGGAGGCTTAACTCGTGGAAGAGCTTTTACAGCAAATCCTTAATAAGTTGGAAGATCTGAGCCGGGGCCAGCAGGCCCAAAATCAACGGCTGCAACGCTTAGAGGATGGCCAGGAGGCTTTGCGCACTGACGTGGCCGGCCTCCAAGCGGGCCAGGAGGCTTTGCGCACTGACGTGGCCGGCCTCCAAGCGGGCCAGGAGGCTTTGCGCACTGACGTGGCCGGCCTCCAAGCGGGCCAGGAGGCTCTGCGCACTGACGTGGCCGGCCTCCAAGCGGGCCAGGAGGCTCTGCGCACTGACGTGGCCGGCCTCCAAGCGGGCCAGGAGGCTCTGCGCGCTGACGTGGTTAGCCTCCAAGCGGGCCAGGAGGCTCTGCGCGCTGACGTGGTTGGCCTCCAAGCGGGCCAAGAAGCTCTGCAAAACCGCCTTGTCGCACTGGGAGTCCGCCTGGAAAATGAAGTCTTTGAAAAGATCAGGGCACTCTTCGACGCCCGCCAGGTTCATCTGGACTACTTCGAGAGCCTCCGGGATGCGCTATCCCGGGTGGAAGAAAACCTCGACCACCTGATCCGCAGAGAACGCCAGCAGGACATCCGCCTTGATGAACACGAGCGGGAAATCCGTCTGCTCCGTTTGCGAAAGTAAGCTATTTCTTCAAGTCCGTGTCAAAACTTAGTAGGCTTTGTTTTGGGTATTCGCTGTTGAGGCTTGTTTAAGCTTCGACGTATCGAGTTTTGAAGTTTTTGAGGTCTGACCCCCGGTTCCCGCGCCGCTGGTGGACTACCGCCGCGGAATGGCGGTGAGGCGCGCCGGGTCTTCGAACTCCTGGCCCCGCTGCTGCTTCAGCGGATGGTCTGGCCGCCGGGAGGCCTTGTGGCGCTGGGTCAAGGCGCACCCCGCAGTAAGGGATTACGCCCGGTTCCGGGCCGTGGCGGAGCGGCAGCGTGCCGGCTGGCCGGCGTGGCCCGAACGGATGCGGGACGGCGCTCTTCGGGAGGGGGACTACGACCCGGAGGCGGAGCGCTACCACCTGTACGTGCAGTGGCCGGCGCACGAGCAGTTCGAGGCCCTTTCGGCTCGAACCCGAAAGCCGGGGTTCGGGCTATACCTGGATTTGCCGCTGGGGGTGCATGGCGGCGGGTATGACACCTGGCGGGAGCGGGACGCCTCGGCTTCGTCTGGGTCCGCCTGGTTTTCTGGAATACTTCGTCCGCTTGTTATTGGCCATGCCGGATCGACACGAGCTGCGGTGAGGCAAGGCGCGAGATAAGGCGAATAGGTTCGGGTGTGTTTTGCCGGACATGGACGGCGGTGCTTCGCTAGTTAAAGGACTTGGGGTTTGTCAGCCGGCGCTCCAGGGCGCTCCACTCGTAAGCACCTACGGGGTCCAGGCGCCGGAGTTCGGCGATGTACGGCTGTGCTTCCGCGGCACGGCCCTGCTGTACCAGGAGGTCGGCCAGGTGCAGCAGCGCCCGCAGGTACGGGCGGTTTTCCAGGAGGTGGTGCGGGTGGCTCTCCCCATCCCACACAAGTTCGCAGCGGCCCACTTCCACCGCGCGCCGCAGCAGGGGCTCGGCCCGGGCCGGCTCCTTTAGGTCGTCAAACAGAAAGATCCCGTAGTAGGACAGGGCCATAACGCAGTCGGGGTCGAAGTCCAACGCCCGTTCCATGGCCCGCTCAAACCGAAAAGGGAAGCTCTCGGCCCAGTGATCCAGCAACTGCTGAGGCCCCGGTCCCAGGCCGTCACTATTAGGTTCAAGGCGGCTATACTGCAGTCCTACCTGAAAGTCAGGGCCTTGGTGTCGTTGTATATCAAAATGAGGGCGGGGGCGTCGTAGAAGATGTTGAAGCAAAATCCACGGTTGGCGGTTCATGTCGCTGGGTGCCCAGACGGCCTGTTCCAGCAGTTCCCGGATGGTTTGATCCGGGATTTGATCGAGCAGAAAAAGATTACGTGGCAAACAAAGTTCTTCGAAGTTTTCCCGGAACTCAAGGACGCAGCCAACGGCGCCTATCGCGATATTACGTTGGAAGATCTGTTTCTTGGTAAGGCAGGAATCAAGTCGTATACAGACATGGACACAGAACCGTTTCCCGAGTACGGCCCATCAATCGGCGACAAGAGACTGGAATTCATTAAGCACCTGATTGCGCAGCCCCCGTCATCGAAAAAGAAGGATGGGAGATTTCAACACTTCTACTCAAATGCAGGCTATACGATGGCTTCCGCCATGCTTGAAAGGGTTTCTGGCGATACGTATGAGAAGCTTGTAAAGAAGACACTAACTGACGGCCTAGGTATGTCAGTACATATCGGTTGGCCGAATAGCATTGGCCCGGATCAGCCATGGGGTCATCTTGTTACTAAGAAAATAAGAATAAACTAAGAATAAACTCGAAACCTTTCCGCCTAATCACGAATACAAACTCCTTACTTGATTACCCCCGCTGGAGATTTAAGCATGACGCCGAAGGATTACGCAAAATATACGCAGTTGCACTTGCAGGGCTTGGTGGGCAGAGACAACTATATTTCCAGCGAGGCATATCGCTATATCCATTTCAGCCACAACCGCGTTGGGTTTGGCGTCGTTAATGGTGTTTTGGGAGGCAAGAGATTTTCAGGTTTTGACGGTTCTGCCGGGACGTTTTTCTGTCGTTCCCTCATTGGCGACGGGCAATTCCAGCTTCTGCTCCGGCCCGAAAAAGGCAATATGCTCCCGGCAGCACAGATCGCCTTCACAGCAAACGTCGATGTCCATGGCTGCGCCCGGTCCGACATTTCTGATAAACAGACTGGGCGGCTTGGGGCCGTCACCGTGCCCCTTCAGCACAGCGTACAGCAGGGGCCTAAAGTGCGCCAAGCGCGATTCATACATTTCACGGGCCGTGCTGCGGGCGGCGCGCACCGAGAAAAAGGTTAGAAAGGCCAAGGTTGCGGTAGCCGCCGCCGAAAGGGTCGGACCGAGCGCCTGCAACGTAGTCAGATCCATTGCCATCTCTCCCGGTTTGCACTTACTATTAATTTAGTCGCCTGCTAGATTACCCTACCGGCATCGTGTTTACCCCACCCCGGGCCGTGGCTATCATATGTTGCTGCGCTGTCGGATAGCCGACCGACTCCGAGCAACCCACTATGGCAATATAGCAATATAACAGAAACAAGAACTTCATCAATACAAACACTTTCGGGGAGGCCGAATGATGACCGGCAGCTGTCAAGTCTGCAGAGGGGTAGGAGAACTGGAGGAAAACTGCCTGATCGAGGTTTGCCGTCAGTGTTGGGCTATTTATTGCCAGACACGTAGCCTGGTGATGGCCACCGTCACCTGTGGCGGCTGCGCCACCTGGCAAAAATCGGTCTTTAACGGCGAAACGCCGCAATGCCGGGAATGTGACCATCCCAAACAGTCCACCGTAATGGAGAAATGCACGGCCTAAAGCGGGTGCAGATCCTGGTTGTAATTGCCGTTGGCGATGAACACGCCGCGAATCAGTCCCGGATAAACTCCGTCGATGTAATTCTTCAGGTCAAACGCGAAACCGCGGTTCGTGGCGAAGTGGGGGTTCTGGCGGCCGACCAC
The DNA here is from genome assembly GCF_000018425.1 of Candidatus Desulforudis audaxviator MP104C. Lineage (GTDB taxonomy): Bacteria > Bacillota > Desulfotomaculia > Desulfotomaculales > Desulforudaceae > Desulforudis > Desulforudis audaxviator. Next base: position 617,382 of record NC_010424.1, read on the forward strand.
GAACATAATCTGGGCCAGCCATTCGCCGTCCACCTTTTCGGCGTAGGCATACCAGGGCGCTGCGTCCCGGTGGATGTCGAAAACGGCATCGGGCTCTTCGGCCAGCAACTCCAGCGCTGTATTGCGGGCGCGTCGGTAGGCGCCCCGGTCGTGCGGCAGGTGGAGGTCCTCCTTGTGGACACAACCACACCCTGTTGTTCTTCCAGTGTCTCGCGGAACACCTCGCCCACCGCATGGATATCGCCCTGGCCGTCTACATTTGCTTTTCCGCGTTCCGGAACGTAGGATTCACCGTTGTGCGTATGGTAAATAGCGATGCGCCTGTTGGGAAACCCTGCACGGGTGACGTTCCGGCCGCTTCGTCCCGATTGATTCCCGAGAAGACGGCCCGCGACTCGGACGAAAAGGTGCGCAGGTACCGGGCGTAACCCACCCGGTCTTCGACCCGTTCCACTTCGTACAGTCGGTTGTCGCCGGCCAAATAAAGCCCCTCGGCGATTTCCCGGTCCATCAGTTCGTCGAACTGCTCCGTCAGTTCTGCTAGCGGCGGGGAACCGGCGGCACACTGAACCTACGCCCCACCGAGGAACAGCGCCAGGGTAAGCACCACCAGACACTTACCTTTAGACATGGGCTGGTCCCCCTCTCAACCGCTCCCGGATTTCCCCGATCAACTCGGTTAGCAACACGGTGAACACACCGGACACCACTACGGTACCAAACACGCCGCCGCCCCCCAGCACCACCGGACCCATTGGCGTACCCGCAGCCAGATTCCACACCCACAACCCTACGTCCAGAAGGATAATGCCGAGCACCCCGCCGGTGAAGGCCGCCCGTCGGGAACGACCCAGCAGGTAAGCCGTCAGCCCACCAGCGGGGGCAGGTACAACGGGTCGATGTCCAGACGGCCGACGCCCGGCTGCCCAGGCAGCAACACTTCCAGAATCCACACGGCCAAGGCGGCGATCACCGCCGCCAACACGCCCCGCAGTTTCTCGAGGCCGCTGTCCGCGGTAACCAACAGGTAGACACCCACCCCCAAGAGAATCAGGGCGCCACCGATATTGAAGGCCAATCCCTGCCCAAGAGCAATGTCAGGCAAGAAACCCCCTACCAGCATCAGCGCCAGCACGGCCAGGGCTTGGCCCTTGGTAAGGCGCATCCGGTCCAGCACCCGGTGCAACAGGCCGAGAAACACCAATGCGAGGAGAACCATTAGGATCGATACGGGAATGGACTGGTGCAACGTGGACTCCCTTTTCGCCCCCCAACGGGAACCAGTTCCGGCCGAGGCGAAAATCCCCCGGCGTCCATAGCTTGCGTCAAGCGCCGCCGCGGTTGGGGCCACGATCTTCAAACCAGGCGTACGGGCTGGCGTCGCTTTGGACCAAAAGCCCTTCTTGAGGCATGCGCTCGCGGGAGCGCCGTTTCCGCCGCTTGGCTCGGCGGCTGTGCCGATTCTTGATACCGGCCTGCTTGAATATGCGACGCAAGCTGCGGCCCAAGATCGAAATTTCATATAGTTCCTCAAGCAGTTCAGCCATATGCTCGCAACTTGCGTCCTTGAGTTCTTCTGAGGCGAGGCTGATGATCCGGTCCCAGACGTCGTGGGTTATAGCGTGTTTTGGTTTACGGCCTCGGTTTTTGTGGACGAGGAAAGCCTCACCCTCCTGTTTCATTCCTTTCTTGAGGCGCATAATACCTAGTCTCCTGGCTTCCTTGGGTTTCAAGAAAACGTCTCCCTTCATGGGTGACATTTTCTCAGACCGCTTATGAGGTGACAATATCACAGGCCAACAGCAGGCACGAAAAAGAACATGCCAAGACCCTCTTCAAGCTGCTGCAGGGAATCCGGGATACGCCAGCCAACCTGGAGGCCGCCATTCAGGGCGAGAACTACGAATGGACCAGTATGTACAAGGAATTCGCCCGGACGGCCCGTGAAGAGGGCTTCCCCGCGATCGCTGCTGTTTTCGAAAATATCGCCCGGGCCGAGGAATATCACGAGCGGCGGTTTCAGGCGCTGCTGCAGAACATCCGGAATGGGCAAGTCTTCACCCGGGATAAAAGCATCACCTGGAAATGCCGGAACTGCGGTTATAACACGAAGGAAACGAAGCGCCGGAGCAGTGCCCGGCCTGCGCCCACCCCCGGAGTTTCTTCGAGGAACTCGGCGAGAATTACTGATAAAGCACCGGCGGCATGACGGCGTGAACCTCTGCCTTGTGGGGTGGCGTTTTGACCAAGAGAGAAGTGCGTCAACTGCTTGAAGAACGGCGCTATTTGGTCAAGATGGGGACGCCGGACGAATCCGGCGGGGATCAGGGGCGGGAAATTGAGCTGGAAGGTATCCGGTTGTTTTTGCACACTGACATCCTTTGTGAGAATCGTATGCCTGATCAGGCATCAGCCCGTCGGTGGGCGCGGCAGACAGTCTTGCGGTTCAGGATAATAATGATGATGAAAACCGGTAGTGCTGCAATGCCGTCTGGGCACCGTTTCAGCCTGCTATAGCACAGATTTCCCGAGGCCGGGATATGTAAGTAGTCCTGTTGACCAGTCTACCCGCGGTCTTTTAATACCGCCAGGAAAACCGCTGTTATTTCCGGGTCGAAAATTCCGGAGCGGCGTCTTTCAATGCGGCAAAATCCGCATAATCCCGCAACAGCAACCCGGCCACGTCTCCATCGAGGGCCCCGGCGCGCACCTGTTGCTGGATAATGCCGGTGACCTGCTCCCGCTGCATACCCGCGCGATAAGGCCGGTCCTCGATCAGAGCCGCGAAGATATCGGCCGCCGCCATCACCCTGGCCCCCGGAGACAGACCGGAAGCCGCGATGCCGAAAGGGTAACCCCGCCCGTCCAGTCTCTCGTGGTGATAGGCGGCCCACTCCCGGATGGTTTCAAAACCCTCGATGGGACGCAGGATATGGTAAGTATAGTAGGTGTGCCTCTTGACGACGTTATACTCGGCGGAATCAAGCTTACCCGGCTTTTCCAGAATCTCCTCGGGAACACTCAGCTTGCCCAGATCGTGGAGCAGGGCGGCCACCCTCATCCGCCGTTTTTCCGCTTCGGAAAACCCGAGTCTTGAAGCCAACTGCACCGCCGTCCGGGCGACCAGCGCGGAATGGCGGTAGGTGAAAGTGCTCCGGCTGTCAATCACCCGGGAGAACATCCGGGCGATGCCGAGTAGTTCCTCCGGCCCGATGGTCACGTTCAGCAGATCCCCGGCGCGCGTTTCCAGCAGTTCGGGCAGGAAATCGGCGTCCAGATCGAACCAGAAACTTTCCCGGACCGAAACGTCCTCGAGCACCGCGACCAGTTCCGGGTCGAAGATGCGCCCGGCCAGTTCACGGAGCCGCCCCAGCAAAGGCTCGCGCCGGCTTAGGATGTCTCCCGCCCGTCCTTCGAGACCAACGTCCACGCGGTCGGCCAGGTGCAGAATCCGGCCGGCCAGCGGGATGGCCTCCCGTGCCAGCCCGCTTGGATTTGTTCCGGACCAGCGGTCGTGATGGGTGGCGATGACGTCCCCGAGGACGGCGAACACCGCACTGTCGGACACGAAGTCGCGCCCCCGGATACAGTGTTCGAACGCATTCTCGACCTCGAACGCGGCCAGGTCGGCTTTTTCCCGGAGAGTGATCGCCCCGATGTCGTGCAGTAACGCCGCGCAGTACAGTTGGCGGAGATCTGTGGCCGCCAGCCCCAGACCGCGCCCGATTTCCAGCGCGACGTGGGCGACCCGCCGGTGATGCCCGGCCAGACCGTGATAGGTGAAATCCAGGGCCGTCGAGAGGGCGGCAAGCAGATTACCCAGATTGAAACCCGGCGTCAACCCCTCTTCCACTTCCATGTCCATGCGTCCTCATTCCCCCTACTGCAAGAATACATCGGTATTGCAATTCGTTACATCCGGCACAGGTAAAGCAATTGGTACTAAAGTATAACAGATGCTGGTAGATAGTTGGGCGTCAAGAACATAATGTCGCCCAAATCTCTTTATAACCATCACTATCACGCCCCAAGGCAGCCACCAGGTATTTGTCCAGGTGGAAAAGGTCCAAAACAAAGACGCTCTGCGGTAGAAACTCCAACCCTTTCTTTATCCACCTGTCTTCCGGTAGGAAAGCTCCACCGCCTCTTCTAAGGATTGGGCCTTAACCAGAGGATCAACCCGTACGTGCGGCCCGTAACCCGCTAACCGGTCTATCAGGTGCATCCGCTCCCCATTCTCTTTGTGCCAGTAATAGGTCCGCTTGTAGCTGACCAAACCGAAAAGGGTGAGCACTTCTTTGGGGTCATCCCGCCGCTCTATCTGCCAGCCAGCCGCTCCTCCCGGTGCTCCCGTAAATAGGCGTCTTTCGCCTCTAAAACCTCGCTCAGGATCTCTTGCCCTAAGCCGTCGAGTTCCTGCCGGAGCCTCTCCTGGAAGCTTATAAAGTCAATCCCGTTCTCTTCTTGAGTGGTTGTTTTATCAGTTGCTCGCCGTTACAAGAACGGTGAGGTCTCTCTTCTTTCTCTCCTTCCTCAGCTCCTACAAAATTCCTACAGTAACTTTACACTAAAAGCCATTTGCGATGTTCGGGAGAAAAGATAAATAGGCTGTTTTAGAGTTGCGGAAAAAACATTTTACCCCGGTCCAATCCGGATTTTATGCGGTTTGCAGGGATGGGTAACGGGCGGATCGGCAAAATTGACCCCAAGGGAGAAAAGCGGAGAAAAAGCGAAGGAGAATGAGAAATAAGAAGGGAAACCCCCTTTTGTGGAGAATCCTTTTTGTAACCACCAAAAAAGAACCACGAAGGAGGTTTCCCTTATGGCCATTATACCACAACAGCGGCTTTTTGGGTGGCAGGAAATCGACGAACTCGGTGACTTGGAACGTTTTTTGCTTGTAGTGAACCACCTGCCCGATGAGCAGTTGATGCAAAAGCTGGAGAGAGAGCGTGGTAAGGGACGGGATGATTACCCGGTGCGGGCGGTTTGGAACTCCATCCTGGCCGGGATCGTATTTCAGCACGTGTCTGTGGAGAGCCTGCGGCGGGAACTCTGCCGGAACGGCCAGTTGCGGGAACTTTGCGGTTTTGATCCGGCCCGGGGCGAGGATGCCGTTCCGCCTTCTTACATATACAGCCGCATCTTGGTGAAACTGATGCGGCACGCCGACGAAGTGGAAAACATATTTACGCGGCTGGTGGATGAAATAAGAGTGCTGCTACCGGATTTCGGTCGAATTTTGGCCATAGACAGCAAAGCCGTCAGCAGTCTGGCCCGGGGCAAAAAGCGGGATGAAGAAGAGAAGGTCCAAAAGCCTGACGGGCGCCGGGACACCGATGCGGACTGGGGCCGGAAAACATACCGGGGGCGTAAGAAAGGCGGCACCCTATGGGAAAAAGTCGTGTGGTGGTTTGGCTACAAACTCCACCTTGTAGTTGACGCTGTTTATGAACTGCCGGTGGGATTTGCGGTGACAAAGGCGTCGGCCAGCGACGTGAAAGAGGGACATATACTCATTGATCGGGTGGCGAAAGAGCATCCGGAGATTGTGGCCCGCTGCGAGGCATTGGCGGCGGACAAAGCCTTTGACGACATCAAGCTAAACGTGAAACTCTGGGACGAATACCGGATCAAGCCCGTGATTGACATCCGCAACACGTGGCGGGACGGCGAGGAGACGTGGCTTGTAACCGGTAAGGAGAACATCGTTTACGATTACCGTGGAACGGTTTATTGTTGCTGCCCCGAGACAAACAAACGTCGCGAGATGGCCTTCGGGGGATTTGAGAAAGACCGGGAAACCTTGAAATACCGCTGTCCGGCCCGGCACTACGGAGTAGAGTGCCGGGGCATGGAACAATGTGCCGCAACCGGTGGGATACGTATTCCCCTGGTGGAAGACCGGCGGATCTTCACCCCGCTGGCGCGGTCCAGCTACAAGTGGAAAACACTCTACAAAAAGCGTACGGCGGTAGAAAGGGTAAATGCCCGCCTGGACGAGGCCTACGGATTTGAAAAGCATTTCATTCGGGGCTTGAAGAAGATGAAGCTACGTTGCGGGTTGGCCCTGATGGTGATGCTGGCGATGGCCGTGGGCCGACTGCGACAAAAACAAGGAATAGACTTAAGGAGCCTGGTGAAGGCGGCCTGACGGGGCTCAACCGGAAAACAGATTACCTGCCAAGAGACGCCCAGAGTGGCGCTGGGGTAAGTTTGCCCTTTGGCAGAGCGGCATAGTCTATATACTCCATTTACCCCAATATTAGGTTGCTAACTGTGTTTTGTGGCTTGGGGAACAGCCGGTGCCGGGTGTGGGCGTTGCCTTGTCGGGACCAAAAATGCTTACAACGCAAAACGCTGACTAACGACAAACCTTGATTAATGCCTGCCGTGATTGTACATTAATTAAGGTGGACGGAGGTGCTTATGAACGGCAGGCTTTTGATCGCCATCTGCGGCGCCAAATCGGCCGCCCGGTGCAGTCAAATGCTGGGGCGGCCTGGGTCGTCTCTGCCGGGGAAGGTCGCCCTGGCCCTTTATCCCGGAACGCTGAGACAACTGGCTGCCCGGGCGGAGCGGGGGGTAATCCTGGTCACCGGGACCAACGGGAAAACGACCACGAACAACATGCTGGCCCGCATCCTGAGGGAGGCGGGCCAGCGGGTCGTGTGCAACCGGGAGGGCGCGAACCTGGTCACCGGAGTGACGACCGCGTTCGTACGGGAAGCCGACCTGCGCGGCCGGCTGCGGTTTGACTATGCGGTCCTGGAAGTGGATGAAGCCGCTTTTCCGGGAGTGGCGGCCCAGGTCAATCCCCGGGCGGTGGTGGTCACCAATTTCTTTCGCGACCAACTGGACCGTTACGGGGAACTCGATACGACCATCGCGCTGATCCGTGAGGCTCTGAAAAGGCTGCCCCGGGTCCGGCTGGTGCTCAACGCCGATGACCCGCTGGTGGCCCAGTTTGGTCTCCTGGGGCTGCGCACGGTCCACTACGGCCTGGCCCCGCACGCCCGGGTGGTCGAAGGCGGTCACCACACCCGGGAGGCGCGCTTCTGTCCCCAGTGCGGCACCACCCTCCAGTACTCTTTCTACCACTACAGCCAGTTGGGGCTGTTCCGGTGTGCCGGCTGCGGGTTCCGCCGGCCCGAACCGGAGGTGGAGGCTTTGCAGGCCCGCTACCAGGGGGAGGGGGTATCCTGCGTCATCCGGCGGGGGGACGAGGAATATGTGCTGGAGATGCAGACCCAGGGGTTCTACAACTTGTACAACGCCCTGGCCGCCTATACGGCCGGGACCCTCCTGGGGGTGGACCCCGTGCGGGTGATCGGGAGCCTGGAGACTTACGAGCCGGCGGTTGGGAGGCTGGAGCGCTTCCGCTACCGGGACAAGCCGGTGTTCCTGAACCTGGTGAAGAACCCGGCCGGCTTCAACGAGGGCCTCAACCTGCTGCCGGCCAATCCGGGGACCAAAGACGTATTCATCGCTGTGAACGACAACGTGGCGGACGGCCGGGACATCTCCTGGCTCTGGGATGTCGATTTCGAGATGCTGGAAACGGTGCAGGAAAGAGTACCCCGGTTTGTGTGCAGCGGCCTCCGGGCGGAGGACATGGGGGTGCGCCTGAAATACGCCGGGGTGGATCCCAAGAGAATCGTGGTGCAGCCGAACCTGAAGACTGCTGTGGCTACAACCCTCGAAGGTCCCGGAGAGGCGGCGTACTTTTTTGCCACCTACACGGCGCTTTGGCCGGTGGAGAGAATCTTGAGACCGAGGCTGACCCCGGAGGGGAGGATGGACCATGCTCATCGCGGGACATCTATATCCTGACCTTTTAAACCTGTACGGGGACCGGGGGAACCTGATCGCATATTCCCGGCGGTGTTTGTGGCGGCGGATCCCGGTCAGCGTTCGGGAGATACCGCTCGGGGAACCGGTGGACTTCCGGGAACTGGACTTTTTGTTCATTGGCGGGGGTTCGGACCGGGAACAAGGGATCCTGGCGGAGGACCTGCAAAGGCGCCGGGACAACTTGAAAGCGGCCATCGAGGACGGACTGGTGGTCCTGGCCATTTGCGGCGGCTACCAGGTTCTTGGTCACTACTACCAGCTTACGGAGGACAAAGTCATCCCGGGCCTGCGGTTGCTCGACTTCTACACGCGGGCCGGCGCGAAACGGCTCATCGGGAACTGCGCGGTGGAGCTTGAACTGGACGGACGCCCGGTGCGGGTGACCGGATTTGAGAATCACTCCGGTCAGACTTTCCTGGGTCAGGTGAAACCCCTGGGCCGGGTGCTGGCCGGTTACGGCAACAACGGCGCCGACGGCCTGGAGGGGGCCCGCTACCGCAACGTTTTCTGCTCCTACCTCCACGGTCCCCTGCTCCCCAAGAACCCCCGGCTGACCGACCACCTCATCTCCCTGGCCTTACGGCGGCGAGGCCAAAACCCCTTTTTGACCCCGCTTGACGACCGCCTTGAAGAGCAGGCCTGCACCGCGGTCCTGAACCGGCTCAAGGTGCGTTAGACCCCCGATAAAAAAGAAAAAAGGCTTGCCGCTCGGGGAATAGTCTGCTAGGATATTCGTAGTTATACTGTATACACCATACATTGTACGCTGGGAGGCGAGCCGGGTGGATTACCTCATAACCTGGGTCGAAGGCGACGAAGTGGAATACCGGTTTATCCCCGCGGACGAGCTGCCGCAAGTGCTGGAGGCTGAAAAGAACTACATTGTCATCCCCCTGCATAATTAGTCGTTGGTCGTTAGTCGTCGGTCGTCAGCAAAACAACCCATCAGTTTCCTGAAATGCGCATCACGCAGATTCCTGCCACCGGTTCGACCATCGACCACCGACCACTAATTCGTCGGGCCGTCGAAGAGGCGGCCTTTTTGTTGTGTGGGGCGCCTTCTTTTTCCCCGGAACCGGAGCATATACTGGTACCGTGAGACTACTTGGTTACGGGAGGCAGGACATGAGTTTTCTCCACAACCTGGAAGAATATCGTGCGGCCAGGAGAAAACTGGAGTGGCAGGGGACCTTCAAGGAGTACCTGGAGTTGGTCCGCCGCCGACCCTGGATTTGCCAGCTCAGTCACTCCCGGATCTTCCGGATGATAATGGCGGCCGGGGTGGAGAAGACGGAGGGCGTGAAGCGGTACAGGTTCTTTACCCGGGAATTGTTCGGACTGGACGAGGCTCTGGAAAAGCTCGTGGAGGAGTACTTGCACCCGGCGGCCCGCCGCCTGGATGTGCGTCACCGTATCCTGCTCCTGATGGGCCCGGTGAGTGGCGGCAAGTCCACCCTGGTCACCCTGCTGAAGCGGGGTCTGGAGGAATACAGCCGCACCGACGAAGGTGCGGTGTACGCGATCAAGGGCTGCCCGATGCACGAGGAACCCCTGCACCTGATCCCGGCCGCCGTCCGGGACGCTTTCGCGAAGGAGTACAACGTGCACATCGAGGGCGAATTGTGCCCGGTCTGCCGCCTCCGGGTGGAAACGGAATACGCCGGCCGCATCGAGGAGGTTCCGGTCGAGCGCATTTTCTTTTCCGAGGAGCGGCGGGTGGGTATCGGCACCTTTACCCCCTCGGATCCGAAATCTCAGGACATCGCCGAACTGACCGGCAGCATCGATTTCTCGACCATCGCCGAGTACGGGGCCGAGTCCGACCCCCGGGCGTACCGGTTCGACGGGGAGCTGAACATCGCCAACCGGGGCCTGATGGAGTTTCAGGAGATGCTCAAGTGCGACGAGAAGTTTCTCTGGAACCTTTTAAGCCTGTCGCAGGAGGGAAACTTCAAGGCCGGACGGTACTCCCTGATCAGCGCGGACGAGATGATCACGGCCCACACGAACGAATCCGAATACCGGGCTTTTATCGCCAACCGGAGAAACGAGGCCCTGGTGTCCCGCATGATCGTGATGCGGATCCCGTACAACCTTCGCGTTTCGGACGAGGTCCGGATCTATGAGAAGCTGATCAACCAGAGCGATCTTAATGAAGTGCACCTGGCCCCCTTCGCCCTGCGGGCGGCAGCCGTGTTCTCGGTGCTTTCCCGGCTCCGGGAATCACGGAAACCGGGACTGGACCTGGTGAAAAAGATGCGGTTGTACGACGGGGAGGAGATCGAGGGCTTCAGCCGCCGGGATCTTGCCGAACTGCGGAGTGAGCATCCGGACGAGGGCATGAACGGGGTTGATCCCCGGTATGTGGTCAACCGGTTGTCTTCCGCGCTGATCCGCAGCGAGACCGGTTGCCTCAACGCGCTGGAAGTGCTGCGGGCGTTACGTGAGGGACTGGGCCAGCACCCGTCCATCGGGCGGGAGGAGCAGGAACGTTTGCTGAACTTTATTGTCACCGCCCGCCAGGAATACGACGAGTTCGCCCGGCGCGAGGCGCAGCACGCGTTTGCCTGTTCCTACGAAGAATCGGCCCGGATTCTGTGCGAGAACTACCTGGATAACGTCGACGCCTACTGCCGCCAGGCGGCGATTTGTGATCCCGTGACCGGCGAGAAACTGGAACCGGATGAAAGGCTCATGCGTTCCATCGAAGAACAGATTGGTATTTCGGAAAACGCCAAGAAAGCTTTCCGCGAAGAGATTCTGATCTGGGTTTCGGCCGGGTCCAGGAAAGGGAAGCGGTTTGACTTCACCCGTCACCCGCGGCTGCGGGAAGCGATTGAGAAGAAGCTTTTCGCCGACATGAGGGACGTCATCAAAATCACCACATCGACTCGCAACCCCGATCCGCTGCAGGTCAAAAGAATCGAAGAGGTCCGGGCCCGGTTGGTTGCCGATCAGGGGTACTGCCTGGTTTGTGCGGCTGAGCTGTTGCGTTACGCCGGCAGTTTGCTGAACCGGTAGTCAGGCTTAGAGGAGGCCGGCGGCAGTGAAGCAGTTTACGGTCGGACACGAAGACTGGTCCCTGCACCGGAAGGGCCTTCCGGATCAGCAAAGGCACCGGGAGAAGGTGCGCCAGGCCATCCGGGAACACCTGTCCGACATCATCAGCGAGGAAAGCATCATCGTCTCCGAGGAGGACCGGGTGGTCAAAATCCCGGTGCCGGCCATCCGGGAATACCGTTTCCGGTTCGACCAGGGCCGTCAGAAGCAGGTTGGTCACGGCGGAGACGGGTTGGAAATCGGCGACATGGTGGCGGGCGGTTGCCCGCCGGCCTTGAGCGGCAAGGGCGCCGGCACCGAACCGGGCAGCGACTATTACGAGGCGGAAATCACCCTCGACGAACTGTCGGAACTGATGTTTGAGGACCTACACCTTCCCAACCTGCGCGACAAACCGCGGCCGCAACTGGTCACCGAAAGCGTGGACTTCCGCGATGTGCGCAAGAGGGGTCCGGCGGGCAACCTGGATCGCCGACGTACCATCAAGGAAACGTTCCGGAGAAACGCCCTGAAAGGCCGACCTGGCTTGCAGAAATTCACCCCGGAGGACCTCAGGTACCGGACCTGGAACCCCGTGCGCCGGCCCGAGTCCGCGGCCGTGGTCCTGGCCATGATGGATACCTCCGGCTCAATGGGTCCGTTCGAAAAGCACGTCGCCCGATCTTTCTTCTTCTGGATGGTCCGGTTCCTGAAAACCAGGTACGACAACGTGGAAGTGGTATTCCTGGCCCACCATACCGAAGCCCGCGAAACCACGCAGGATGAGTTTTTCTCCAGGGGGGAGAGCGGCGGCACGCGGTGTTCATCCGTTTACCGGCTGGCCCTGGACATCGTGGCCGAACGGTACTCCCCGCGGCAATACAACGTATACGCCTTTCACTTTTCGGACGGCGACAACCTTGCCTCCGACAACGACCTGTGTGTGGCCTTGGCGGGCCAACTGGTCGGGGTTTCCAACCTCGTCGGATACGGGGAAATCGAGGGTCCCTACTACTACACGAGCACCCTGCGCAGCGCCTTCAAGAAGATCGCCGATCCCCGCTTCGTGACGGTGGTGCTGCGGGACAAGAGCGAGGTATACAGCGCCCTGAGGACTTTCTTCCGGGCCGGCCCGGCGGACGAGGTCGGTCCGGACGCCTGACGGGAGGAGAATGCCCGTTGCACGACATGGAGAGTCTCGAAAAAGATATCGAGGAGATCATGGCGGCAGCCCGGCAATACGGCCTGGACCACCGCGACATGCACTTCGAGATCTGTCCGCCCGAGGTGCTCTACAGTTTTGGTGCCTACAGGATGCCCACGCGGTTCGGCCACTGGAGTTTCGGGAAGGCCTACCAGCGCATCAAAACCGAGTACGACCACAACCTGAGCCGGATGTACGAAATGGTGATCAACACCGACCCGTGTTACGCCTTCCTGCTTCAGGGGAACACCCGGATTCAGAACCGGCTCGTGATCGCCCACGCCCTCGCGCACAGCGACTTCTTCAAGCACAACGCCTACTTTGCCCGGACCGCGCCGCGGACCGTGCTGGAGAGCATGACCGTCGCCGCCGGCCGGATCCGGAACTACGAACAGGCCTACGGGCGGGAGCGGGTGGAGCAGTTCCTGGACGCGGCGCTGGCGGTTCAGGAGCACGTTGATTACCACCATTCTCCCGGGACCGGACGGAGATACCCGGCCGGCGAATCGGCCAGCCATTCCAAAAACGATGTCCTGGGGTTCATCGCCCGCTTCGGGCACGGTCTGGAATCCTGGCAGCGGGACATTCTGGCCGTCGTCCGGGAGGAATCCCTGTACTTCCGGCCGCAATTGGCCACCAAGCTGTGCAACGAAGGCTGGGCCACCTTCTGGCACTTGAAGATCATGCACCACCTGGAGTTGACGGAGGAGGAAACAGTTGATTTCGCGCGGATGCACGCCCAGCTTGTTCAGCCCTCGCGGTTGCGGGTAAACCCTTACCTGCTGGGTCTCTCAATCTTTTCCGATATCGACCGGCGGTGGGGCCGGGACACGGTTTTTGAAGCGCGGGCCACCTGTGACGATCCGGGGCTTTTGCGCAACTACCTGACCGAGGAACTGGTTCGAAAAATGGACCTTTTCGTGTTCCGGAGAATCGGCTATGAATGGCGGGTGGTCGAGAAGGACTGGCAAACGGTGCGCGACACCCTGATTCAGAACCTCTTCAACTGCGGTCACCCGTACATACTGGTGGAGACGGGCGATTTCAACGGACGCGGGGAACTGTACCTGAAACATTATTATGAGGGGGTGGAACTGGACGTTCACTACCTGGAGAAAACGCTGCCCCTGGTCCACCGGCTGTGGGGCCGTCCGGTGCACCTGGAAACGGTCCTCGAGGAAAAGGAAATGCTTTTTTCCTTTCCGGGTGACAAGGTCGGCAAACGCCTTATATAATCCCGGTCCGGCGAGGCAAACTAGGGAGAAAGGTGAACGGGAAGTGATGAGTCTTGCGCCCGATCTGGAAAGGGGCCGTGACCTTCGGCCTGGTGTACATTCCGGTGAAACTCTATCCGGCGACCGAGCGCCGGGACATTAAATTCAATTACCTCCACGAGCGGTGCCACACACCGATCCGGTACCGCAAGTTCTGCCCCCATTGTGAGGCGGAAGTGCCTGCCCAGGAGATCGTCCGGGGCTACGAGTACGAAAAGGGCCGGTACGTGGTCCTGACGGAAGAGGAACTGGAGAACCTGCCCACGGGCGGAGCCGGAAACATTTCCCTCCTGGATTTCGTCCCCATCGAGGAGATCGATCCGGTCTACTACGATCGGTCCTACTATCTCTCACCGGCGGAAGGCGGCGAAAAGGTGTACAGCCTGCTGCGCGAAGCACTGGAGAAGAGCGGACGGGTCGGTGTGGCCCGGGTGTCCATCCGGACCAAGGAGTCGCTGGCGGTGCTTCGGGTCAGCGGCCCGGCGCTTCAGATGAGCACCATGTACTATCCGGACGAGGTGCGTTCCCCCGCGCTCCTGCCGGAACTGGGGGCCGGGGTGAACCTGCACGCCAACGAGGTCAAAATGGCGCTGAACCTGGTGGAAAGCCTAGCGGGAACTTTTGAGCCCGAAAAATACCGGGATGAAAGGCGGGAGGCCGTTTCCGAAATCATCCGGGCCAAGGTGGCCGGTGAGACCGTTGTGACGGCGCCGCCGGCGCGCCCGGAAAAGGTGGTCGACCTGATGGAGGCTCTGAAAGCGAGCATCGAACAGGCCAGGAAGGAGCGTGGGACGAAGAAAGCCGAAGGCAAGCGGACGAGAACAAAGAGGCCGCGCCCACCCGCTGGTGACGCGGCACACCCGTAGAAGGATTGCTTTGATTCGTCGAAATCGTCTGGTCGCACTGTTCCAGTCCCAAGTGTTTACTTGTACTCCACCTTGGCTTTGGTCCACAGACTGTCCACCCAGGCGGGGTAGAGCTGAGTTATCTCTTTTTCGGTGAGTTCGCGGCGCACTTTCGCTTCCACGTCGGCGAACACAGGCTCAACGGCTGGGTGTTTCTCCAGGATTTCGACCACGTGGAAACCGGACGGGGTTTCAAGCACTTCGTTCACCAGACCGGTCTCCATCCCGAAGAGGGCTTTCTGCCAGGCGGGGATGAGTTCTCCGTACCGGATGGTGCCCAGACCGCCTCCGCCGCCGGCGGTGAGGGGGTCCACCGATTTCTCGCGGGCCAGCACGGCAAAGTCGGCACCGGAGACCAACTCGGACCGGACGCTTTCCGCCTCTTCACGGGTCTTAAGCACGATGTGGCGCGCCTCCAGGCTCTCGGGCTGCCCGAAACGCTTCCGGTTGGCCTCGAAGTACTCCTTTACCTCGGCTTCATCCAGTTGGATCTGTTTTCCGAGCACCCCTTCGACGATGAGTTGGACCCGGATCTGCTGCTCTAAGTCCTTTTGTTCCAGTCCGTATGCCTTGAGGGCCTCCTGAAACTCTTCCCGGGACGAGAAGCCGCTTTCGATGACCTCGTCCAGCCGGGTCTGGACATCGGCGTCTGATATCTCGACACCCTGTGCGCGGCCTTCCTGGATGATCAACTTCCGGGTGATCAGCTCCTGCAAGGTCTGCTGACCCATCTGCGCGTACATTTCAGCGTACAGTTCGTCACGGGAGATGGGCTCCCCGTTCACGACGGCCACCGTCTCAACGTCACCCGACCGGCCGCACCCGCCGAGTGCCAACCCCGCGAGCAGGACCGCGATGACCAGGACGAGCACCAACCCGGGACGCCTGAGGGGTAAGAGTGCTTTAGGCACGATTAAACTACTCCCTTCTTTTCACATTGAAGTCCATTATACACGTTACCGCCTGAAAGATCATGCGGGACTGGTGACGGCAAGCGTGACGTTCGCGCCGTTTCTGGAAAGACTGGAGGTATGAACACAAAGTTTTCGCCCATGGAGCCTGTTTCCTGGCCGGCGCCGTTCAATGACCCGGGTTTTGTGCACCAGTTGAAATGGGACGGCATCCGGATCATTGCGGAGGTCCGGGGGGACGAGGTGGTGCTCCGTACGCGCCGGGGCGGGGTGCGGACCGAGACCTACCCCGAGCTTCGCGTGCTCAGCAGGATCCTGAAGGGGGAAGCGGCCGTTCTGGACGGCGAAGCGGTGGTCCTCGATGAGGAAGGTTGTCCGAGCTTCGGGCGGATTCTGCGGCGCGACCAGACCCGCAGAGTGACGGCCGCCTTGAGGCGGGACCTGCCGGTGCAGTACGTGGTGTTTGACGTTTTGCTTCTTGACGGGGAATCACTGCTGGATCGGCCCTTTACGGAGCGGCAGGAAATCCTGGCGGGGATTCTGCCGGAAGAGGCGCCGGTGGCGATTTGCCGGAGTCTCCCGGACGGCGTGGAACTGTTCAAAGCCACGGGCCGCCTTGGACTGGAGGGGATTGTGAGTAAAGAGCTGGCCGGCCGGTACCACCCGGGGCGTAAACACCCCACCTGGCGCAAGGTGAAGCATTTCCGCCGGTTGGAGGCGGTGGTGGGCGGTGTCGTGTTGAAGCGGGGACGGGCCAACGCCCTGCTGCTCGGTCTTTACTCCGGCCGGAACCTGGTCTATATCGGCCGGGCCGCCACCGGACTTTCGGAGAGGGACCTGACGGTTTTGACCGGAATGGCCCGCACCCACGCCGCCGGCCGTTCCCCGTTCAAGAACACACCCGCGGCTGGCCGGGGCCTGGAGGTTGCCTGGCTCGAGACGCCCCTGACGGCACGCGTGCGGTTCATCGGCTGGACCGATCAGGGGCGGCTGCGGAACCCGGTGCTCGAAGGCTTCAACGACCAGGCGGCCGGGGACTGCGTTTTCCCTTAGAGATGCCATCGGGCTGAAGAAGACTGCCGGCAAGATTTTCGGCAAATTCGGCAAGGAAGTGGTGATCGGTACTCACCCCTGGTAAGATCCGGCCGGCCCCTGCCTTAGGGCTTGCAATCACCCGATCGTGCAGCTGTCATATCATGGTGCAGCGAGAAAGCTGCGTTTGGTTCCAAGGGGCATGCCCTGGCATGCTTCACCCGCTCATAATGGCCGCGGGTGACGGGGGGAGGGAATCGGTGCGGGAATTATGGATGACTTTGCTGCCGGTGCTGGTGCGCTTGCCCCGCTACGCGAGACTGGTGTTGGGTTTGTCCCGGGACAGCCGGGTCGCCCCGCCGCAAAAAGCGCTCCTCGCGGGGGCGATCCTGTACAACTTTTCGCCGGTGGACCTCATTCCGAGTGTGGTCCCGGTGTTGGGTCAGCTCGACGACCTTGCCGTGCTGTTGTTCGCCGTTCGTTCGGTGGTGAGGAATTGTCCCGGGCCGGTGGCCAGGGAGTACCTGTGCCGGTGCGGGTTGACCGCGCGTCACGTGCGTGAGGACCCGGAGGTGGTGAGGCGGACACTGCGGCGGGTGGTGACGGAATCGGGCCGGCTCGCCGGCCGAAAAATTGCGCACGGCTTTGAAGGAATAACGACAAGGCACAGAGCTGGTTTCCGGCAAAGGGACTGATCAAAATCCAAGCGCCGGAAAGCTACAGGCTGCGCCTTGTCGGAGTCTATTGTTGTCCGTCCGGGGGTCTTTTATTCGGACCGGGGGTTTGTGTCACCCCTGTTTTCTTACTTGTCGACTTGCGTTTCCTGCAGGGATTTTTCACCGGTCTCAGCCAGCTTCCGCACCATCTGTCCGCCGATGCGGCCGGCCTCCCGTGCGCTCAATGCGTCACCCCCGACTTTCAGGTCGTCGTCAAGATGCAGTTCGCGGGCCGTTTCCCACTTCAACTGTTCGTGCTTTTCCTTGCGCCGGTTTTTCTTCCGGGGCATCAATCATCACCTCGTTCATATATTTCACCTGCAGCGGGAAAATATTCTGCAACCCGGGGATGCGTTACCTGGTCCCGTCTTTCTCGAAGGGGGATCCGCTTGTGCCGACGGTACTCATCGGCCGCCAGAAAGTGGACCTGACCAATCTGGACAAGGTATTCTGGCCGGAAGGATACACCAAGGGCGACCTGGTGAATTACTACCACCGGGTGGCGCCGTATGTGCTCCGCTACCTCAGGGACCGGCCGATCGTAATGAGCCGGTATCCGGACGGGATCAACGGAAAACACTTCTACCAGAAGGAGAGACCGGAATACACGCCGGACTGGATTGAAACGGTGCTGGTGGCCCACGAGGGCGCCCAACGGGTGATAAACTACATCGTGTGCCGGGACGAGGCGACCCTGGTCTGGATCGCCAACCAGGGGGCGATCGAGATGCACGCCTGGCTGGGCAGGGCCGGCCGCCTCGAGTACCCGGATCTGGCCGTCCTCGATCTGGATCCGGCGGCAGGGGCGAAATGGCGCCAGGTGATCGACGTGGCGCTGCTGGCCCGCACCGTGCTGGCCGAATTCGGCCTGGCCGGTTTCCCCAAGACCTCGGGAGCCACCGGAGTGCACGTTTTCATTCCCCTGGAACCGGTGCACACCTACCGGGAGACGACACGGGCAATGGAGGCGGTGGCCCGCCTGGTCACCGGCGTTTGCGCGTTCGCCACCACCGAACGGGTGATTGAACGGCGGACCGGCAAAGTGTACATCGACTATCTGCAAAACACGGCGGGTAAAACCATGGCTTTCCCGTACAGTGTGCGCCCCCTCCCGTCGGCTCCCGTGTCCACCCCCGTAACCTGGGAGGAACTCGAAGATCTGAAAGCGGCGAAAGGTTTCAACATAAAGACCGTGCCGGAACGCCTACAAAACCTGGGTGACCCCTATGCCGGACTTTTCAACCGCCACTACCGTCTGGATGCCCTGCTGGAACTCGCCCCGTCCCCCGCTTAGCGTCTTTTCACTTTTTGGAGGCTCGGACGTTTGGTTCGGCAGGAATTTACAGAGACACCCCCGAATCCCATGGGCAAATCAGGCAGGGAGAGGCACATCGTGGAGGAGCGGGCATACTGGCTGGCCTGGGTGGTGGCCTGGCCGGCTGGGGGGCGGCGGCTTTTGAACCTGCTCGAGGCGGTCGGTTCTGCCCGGCAGGCCTGGGAGGCCGAGAAGAGTGAGCTGGCGGCGTCGGGGCTGGATTCGTCCCTGGCGGACGAACTATTGTCCAGGCGTTCCCGGGTCGACCCGGCCGCGGAGCAGGAACGGGTCCGGCAGGCCGGCATCCGGGTGATTACTTGGGTGGACGCGGACTACCCGGAGAGCCTGCGCCACATCTACGATCCCCCGGCGGTGCTTTTCGGCCTGGGGGCGTTCAGTTTTCAGGAGTCCGGCCCCGCCGTGGCCATCGTCGGTTCGCGCCGGGCCACGCCGTACGGCAAGGCGACGGCCGGCCGACTGGCCGCCGCGCTTGGCTCCTGTGGCCTGGTGGTGGTCAGCGGGATGGCCCGGGGTATCGACACCGCGGCGCACAGGGGCGCCCTGGAGTCCGGGGCCCCGACGGTGGCGGTGCTCGGTTCCGGTCTGGACGTGGTCTACCCCCGGGAAAACGCCGGCCTGATGGAGAAAATCGCGGCTTCCGGCGGATTGGTGCTCACCGAATTTCCTCTGGGCTCAAAACCGGAAGCATGGCATTTTCCGGTGCGCAACCGGATCATCAGCGGTCTTTGTCGCGGGGTCGTGGTCGTGGAGGCCGGCGAGCGCAGCGGCGCCCTGATTACGGCGGAACTGGCCTTGGAACAGGGTCGTGACGTGATGGCGGTGCCCGGCAACGTGAACAACCCTTTCAGCCGGGGTCCCAACCGCCTGATCAAGCAAGGTGCCCGGTTGGTTGAGGACGCCAAGGACGTGCTGGAGGAACTGGGCCTGACCGCGCTTTTCCCCGAAACCGAGTCCGGGGAAGCCGAAGCGGTCGCGCAGTTGAGCGGGGAGGAAAAGCGGGTACTGGAAATCCTTCAGGGACAGAGCCTATCCGACCAGGCCCTCATCAGACTCACGGGCCTGGCGGCCCCGCAAACAGCGGCCGTACTGGCCTACCTAGAAATCAAGGGGTTTGTGCGGCGGGCGCCGGGCGGGTTATACTACTCTTTATTAAAATTAAAAAACGGCCGGTAGTCTTTCATGCCGGTGAAATCATTGCGACGCGAGGTGGACCTGATTGGAGAAGACTCTGGTGATTGTTGAATCCCCGGCCAAGGCCAGGACGCTCGGCAAGTTCCTGGGGAAAAAATACGAGATTCGGGCTTCCATGGGGCACGTCCGTGATCTTCCCCGGAGCCAGTTCGGCGTGGACGTTGATGACGGGTTTAAGCCCAAGTACATTACCATTCGGGGCAAGGGAGACGCCATCAAGGAACTGCGGGCCGCCCGCAAGAAGTCGAACCAGGTGCTTTTGGCTTCGGACCCCGACCGTGAAGGGGAAGCTATCGCCTGGCACCTGCAGGAACTGCTCCAGATTGACCCTGAAGAGCCTTGCCGCGTGGAATTCAATGAAATCACCAGGGAAGCGGTGACGGCGGCGATCAAGAATCCTCGCAAGATCGACCCGAACCGGGTTGACGCCCAGCAGGCGCGGCGGATTCTGGACCGGCTGGTCGGCTACAACCTGAGCCCCCTGCTGTGGCGCAAAGTTCGCAAGGGTTTGAGTGCCGGCCGGGTGCAGTCGGTGGCGGTGCACCTGATCTGTGCGCGCGAGCGGGAGATCGAAGCCTTCGTGTCCGAGGAATACTGGACGCTTACCGCGCTCCTGGCCAACAGGGAGCGCGAAAGGTTCAAGGCCCGGTTGCTCAAGAAAGCCGGGGAGAAGCTCACGGTGCCGAACGAGGAGGCCATGAAGGGGATCCTGGACGACCTGAAGGAGGAAGTTTACCGGGTCGCGGATGTGATCCGGAAAGAGAAAAAGAAAAACCCGTCCCCCCCGTTCACCACCAGCACCCTGCAGCAGGAGGCCTACCGGCGCCTGAATTTCACCACCCGGAAGACGATGATGGTCGCCCAGCAGCTTTACGAGGGTCTGGACCTGGGTAAGGAAGGGCCGGTCGGCCTGGTCACCTATATCCGGACTGATTCGACCCGGATTTCCCCCGGAGCCCAGGACGAGGCCCGGGAGTACATCGCCGAACACTACGGTAAGGAGTACGTGCCGAAGCAGAAAAGGGTGTACACCGGCAAGGCGCGGGCCCAGGACGCGCATGAGGCCATCCGGCCCACGTCTGTGTTGCGGACTCCGGAGGCGCTGAGAAAGTACCTGAATCCGGACCAGCTGCGCCTGTATGAATTGATCTGGTCCCGTTTTCTCGCGAGCCAGATGGTTAGCGCGGTTCTGGACACGGTGCGGGCCGAAATCGTGGCCGGAGAGTACCTTTTCCGGGCCACGGGCTCCACGGTGAAATTCCCCGGCTTCACGCGGGTCTACACCGAGTTGCGGGACGAGGCCAAAAACGGCGAGGAGGAAGAGGAAGGGGCGCTCCCGGCGCTTGAAAAGGGGGAGCAGCTGAAACTGGTGCGCACCACGCCGGCCCGGCACTTTACGCAGCCGCCGGCCCGGTACACGGAAGCCACCCTGGTGCGAACCTTAGAGGAACTTGGCATCGGCCGTCCGAGCACGTATGCGCCGGTGGTGGAGACAATTCAGCGGCGGGGCTACGTGGTCCGGCGCGGTAAAACGCTCCACCCGACCCAATTGGGTTTGGTGGTCATCGACCTTTTGAAGGAACACTTCCCGGACGTAATCAACTATGAGTTCACCGCCGAGTTGGAGGAAAAACTGGACCGGATCGAAGAAGGATCCATGCAGTGGGAAAAGGTGCTCGAGGAGTTCTACCGGCCCTTCCGCCGGGAAGTCGCCGAGGCGGAAGCGAAGATCGACCGGGTCCGGCTGGACGAGGTCACCGACGAGGAGTGCCGGAAATGCGGCCGCAAAATGGTGATCAAGATGGGTCGGTACGGCAAGTTCCTGGCCTGCCCCGGGTTTCCCGAATGCCGCCATACCCGGCCGATCTTCGAGGAGACCGGCCACCGCTGTCCCAAGTGCGGCGGCCGGGTGGTGGTCAGGCGGACCAAGAAGAGCAAAGTTTTCTACGGTTGTGCCGGATACCCCGGGTGTGATTTCGTGACCTGGGACCAGCCGACCGACCAGAAATGCCCCGACTGCCAGTCTTTCCTGGTGGCCAGGGGCACCCGGGGGCACCCGCTTCAGCGGGTCAGCGGGTCAGCGGGTCAGAGCCGCACCTTTGCCTGCGCCAATCCGGAATGCGGCTACAAGGAACGCAAAGCCGGACGGGGAAAGGCCTGATGTCCGGTGGGGTCATTGTGGTGGGGGCCGGGCTGGCCGGGGCGGAGGCAAGCTGGCAACTGGTCCGGCGCGGCGTTCCCGTAGTCCTGTACGAGATGCGCCCCCGGAAATGCACCCCGGCTCACAAAACCGGGGATTTCGCCGAACTGGTCTGCTCCAATTCCCTCCGGGCGGAGGCGCTCACGAATGCGGTCGGCCTGCTCAAAGAGGAGATGCGCCGGCTCGGTTCTCTGATCATGGCCTGTGCCGACGCGCACCGGGTGCCTGCGGGCGGAGCTCTGGCCGTGGACCGGCAACTGTTCGCCGCGGCGGTTACCGAAAGGCTCACCAGCCACCGCCTGGTGACCGTCTGCCGGGAGGAAATCACCACTATTCCCACCGCAGAACTGGTGATCCTGGCCACCGGGCCCCTGACTTCCGACGCTCTGGCGGACGAGCTTCGCCGGTTGACCGGGCAGGAACACTTGTATTTCTTTGATGCGGTGGCCCCGATCGTCACCCTGGAATCCATCGATCAGGACCGGGTCTTCCGGTCCTCCCGTTACGGCCGCGGTGATCCGGCCTATCTGAACTGCCCCATGTCGCGGGAGGAGTACGAACGGTTTTGGGAGGCGCTGGTGGCCGCCGAACGGGCGACGCGGCACACCTTCGAACGGGAAACCCACTTTGAAGGCTGCCTGCCGGTGGAGGTGATCGCCGCCCGGGGCCGTGAAACGCTGCTTTACGGACCGCTTAAGCCGGTGGGACTGGTCGATCCCCGCACGGGGGAGCGGCCGTATGCCGTGGTCCAGCTCCGTCAAGACAACCGGGCCGGTACCCTCTACAACCTAGTCGGGTTCCAGACCAACCTTAAATGGGGGGAGCAGCGCCGGGTGTTCTCGATGATCCCGGGGCTGGAGCAGGCCGAGTTTGTACGCTACGGTGTGATGCACCGGAACACGTACATAAACGCGCCGGTCTTGCTGTCCCCCAACCTGATGTTGAAGAGCCGGCCCGGGCTTTTTATCGCCGGGCAGTTGAGCGGGGTGGAGGGTTACGTCGAGTCGGCGGCCGCCGGTCTGGTAGCTGGCCTGAACGCGGCGCGGTTGTACAAGGGCCTGGAGCCCCTGGTTTTTCCGCCCGAGACGGCGCACGGGGCCCTTATCAACTACATAGTGACCGCCGACCCTGCTAATTTCCAGCCGATGAACGTGAACTTCGGGCTGTTTCCACCCCTGCCCGGAAAGCGCGTCCGGCGCCGGCCGGAACGCAACCTGGCCCACGCGCAGCGCGCCCTGGAACGTCTGGCGGCTTGGCTGACCGAAAAGGGGGAAGGTTAGTGTACCATTTGATTGACGGTTTCCTAGCCTACTTGCAGGCTGAGCGTCAAGCCTCGCCCCGGACGATCACCGCCTACCAGAAGGATCTTTTCGCCGGGCTCGATTACTTTGCGCGCCGCCGGGGAAAAGCGGATGCCGAACTCCGGGCGGGCGACATCGACCTGAAATTGTTCCGGGGGTACCTGGCGCACCTCGGGCAATCCGGCCTCGCCCGGAGCACCATCGCCCGGAAGGTGGCGGCCTGGCGCTCGTTTTTCCGCTACCTGGTCCGGGAAAACGCTGTGCCGGCGAGTCCTTTGGCCGGGATGTCCGCGCCCCGGCTGAAGAAACGGCTGCCGGGCGTACTGTACCCGGAAGAGGTCGGCACGCTGCTCGAGGCGCCGGACTTAAGCCCCACCGGGTTGCGGGACCGGGCACTCCTGGAGATGTTGTATGCCGGGGGCTTGAGGGTGTCGGAACTGGTGGGGCTGGACCTGGCCGACCTGGAACTGAAACAGGCGTACGTCCGAGTGCTGGGGAAAGGGAACCGGGAAAGGCTCTTACCCCTGGGGGGATACGCTGTGGAGGCCCTCAAGCGGTACCTAGCCGAGGGGCGGCCGAAGCTTCTTGGCGGGAAAAAGACCACCGCAGCGCTCTTTCTGAACTACCGGGGCGAAAGGCTGACCGACCGGGGCGTGCGGCTTGTTTTCACCAACTACCTGAAGGGTTTGGCGTCCGGGGTACCCGGGGGTACCCGCTTTAGCGGGTCAGCGGATCGGCAGGCCGGCCCCCACCTGCTCCGGCACTGCTTTGCGACCCACCTTCTGGAGGCAGGCGCGGATTTGCGCACGGTCCAGGAACTCCTGGGCCACGCCCGCCTGTCGACCACCCAGATTTACACCCGGGTTTCGGCCGACCGCCTGCTGGAGGTGTACCGGCGGGCGCACCCCCGCGGCCGGAGCCGCAAGGACTAAAAACGGGCGGGCACTGGAGCCGGGCGGTGCCCCGGAAATACGGGTTTCCCCGGCTATGCCGGGTTCGCACCGGGCAAAAATTGTTTTAGAGGTGAGACGTAAATGACGTTTAAAGGCACCACTATTGTCGCCGTGAAACGGGACGGTGCAGTGGCCCTGGCCGGTGACGGTCAGGTCGGGCTTGGCAACGGGATCATTGTCAAGCGTGACGCCGTCAAACTGCGGCGCCTGTACAAGGACCGGGTGGTGGCCGGTTTCGCCGGGAGCGTGGCCGACGCGTTCGCCCTGTTCGAGCGCTTCGAGGGCAAGCTGGAAGAGTCCCAGGGTAACCTGCGCCGGGCGGCGGTGCAGTTGGCGAAAGACTGGCGCACCGATAAGTACTTGCGGCGCCTGGAGGCCTTGCTCGTTGTGGCGGACCGGGAGGCCGTGCTGCTGATTTCCGGCGGCGGCGAGGTGATTGAGCCGGACGACGGGATCATCGCCGTCGGCTCCGGGGGTGCTTTCGCACTGGCCGCAGCCCGGGCCCTGGCCCGGCACACCGCGCTTCCGGCGGTCGACATCGCCCGCGAGGCTCTGCAGATCGCGTCCCAGATTTGCGTGCACACCAATGACCGGATCACGGTGGAACAAGTATAATTGCGGAAGGGAGAATGAGCTTGTGGAACTGACGCCTCGGCAGATAGTGGCCGAACTGGACAAATACATCGTCGGCCAGGAAGAAGCGAAAAGAGCGGTGGCGGTAGCTTTGCGGAACCGTTACCGGCGGGCGCGCCTTCCGGAAGATCTGCGTGAAGAGGTGATGCCCAAAAACATACTGATGATCGGACCGACCGGGGTGGGCAAGACGGAGATCGCCCGGCGGTTGGCCCGCCTGGTGAACGCTCCGTTTGTGAAGGTTGAGGCGACGAAGTTCACCGAGGTGGGCTATGTAGGCCGGGATGTGGACAGTATGGTGCGCGACTTGGTGGAAACCTCCATCCGGATGGTCCGTTCCGAGCGTCTGAACGAGGTGGAAGCACGGGCGGCGCGCCTTGCGGAGGAACGGATTATCGAACTTCTGGCGCCCTTCCCGCAACAAGAAACCGGCGGGCGCAATCCCCTGGAGATGCTGTTGGGGACGGTCCGCCCGGACCCGGAGATTGATGACCGTCACAAGCAGAGGCTCCGCCGGGTTGAGTTCGAGCGGGAAACCCTGCGGACGAAACTCGAGCGCGGGGAACTGGAGAACGAGTACCTGGAGATCGAGGTCGAGGACCGTCCAACTTCCACCCTGGAGCTTTTCTCCGGTCAGGGCGTGGAGGAGATGGGCATCAACCTGAACGACGTGTTGGGCCACATCTTTCCGAAGAAAAAGAAACGGCGGAAGGTAACCGTGGCCGAAGCCCGGAAAATCCTGACCCAGCAGGAGGCCCAGAAGCTGGTCGACAACGAGGAGGTGGTGACCGAGGGCATCCGGCGCGCCGAGGAGTCCGGAATCATCTTCCTTGACGAAATCGACAAGATCGCCGGGCGAGAAGCCGGCGCCGGGCCCGACGTTTCCCGGGGAGGCGTGCAGCGTGATATTCTCCCGATCATTGAGGGTTCCACCGTGGTCACCAAGTACGGTCCGGTACGGACCGACCACATGCTGTTCATCGCTGCCGGGGCTTTCCACATGTCCCGGCCCTCGGACCTGATTCCGGAACTGCAGGGCCGTTTCCCGATCCGGGTGGAACTCAAGAACCTGACCGAAGAAGACTTCCTGCAGATTCTGACGGAGCCCCAGAATGCCCTGATCAAACAGTACACCGCGCTGCTGGCTACCGAGGGCATTAAGCTCGAATTTTCTAAATATTCTCTTGTCGAGATTGCCAAAATCGCTTATACTGTTAATGATCAGACGGAGAATATCGGTGCCCGCAGGCTGCACACCGTGCTTGAGAGACTCCTGGAGGAAATATCGTTTGCTGCCCCTGACATCGAGGACAAGCACGTGGTCATCGACGAGCAGTATGTCCGGGAAAAGCTCAGCGAGATTGTACGCCGTGAAGACTTGAGTCGTTATATTCTATAGACCCACAAGGGGGCTTTGGCTGGTGACCCTGCTGGAGAAATGCCGGGCGATCAACAGGATCCTGCAGAAGTCCGCCGGTTACGCGGTAGACTATGGTGAAGTGGCCCAGGTGCTCTGTGCTAACCTTCGGGCCAACGCCTACATTTTGGACGAGGAGGGCCGGATTCTGGGGGCCGAGTTCCTGGATGATTTCAGTTGCGGAGTTGTTCGCAGCATGATTTACGAATCGGGATTCCCCCGGGAGTACAACGAGTGGTTGCTGGGGATTCCCTCGACCTACGCCAATTTCTGTCAGACGGAAAACGCCTGTGTATTCAACGCCTACGAACACTGCCAGTACGTGAACAAGGTGACCACGGTGGTACCCATCGTGGGTGCCGGCAAGCGCCTTGGGACCCTGGTGCTCGCCAAATTCGGCGAGGAGTTTACGGGTGACGATTTGGTGCTGGCCGAAATCGGGGCGACGGTGGTGGGCATGGAAATCCTGCGGGCCCAGGTGGGCCGCATGGAAGAGGACGTCCGGAAGCGGACCGCCGTACAGGTCGCCCTGGGTACGCTCTCCTATTCGGAACTGGATGCAGTGCGGCACATCTTCAGGCAACTCGACGGCAGTGAAGGCCTCCTGGTGGCCAGCAAGATCGCCGACCGGGCCGGTATCACCCGTTCGGTGATCGTGAACGCCCTACGCAAATTTGAGAGCGCGGGCGTAATTGAGTCCAAGTCCCTGGGCATGAAAGGCACCTATATTCGGGTGCTCAATGACCGTTTACTCGACGAACTGGCGAAAATGCAACAGAAGTAGTTTTTGTTCTTGCTCGATTTGTGGGATTTGTGATAAAATACTTTTCGGTGCTTAACTACACACGCCGCCGGATTGCGGCCACGGTGCCTCCGCTGCAACGGGGGTCCGGCTGTGAGTTGAAGGTGGCGGAGGCCTAAAACCACGCGGAGGGAGGTGTAATAGTGGCGATTGTGACCATGAAGCAGTTGCTTGAGGCCGGGGTGCATTTTGGCCACCAGACCCGCAGGTGGAATCCCAAAATGGCCCCTTATATTTTTACGGACCGTAACGGAATCTACATCATCGACCTGCAAAAGACGGTTCGTAAGATCGAAGAGGCCTACAACTTCATCAAGCAGATCGTAGCCGAGGGGCAGACGGTGCTGTTTGTGGGTACCAAGAAGCAGGCCCAGCTGACGGTGGTCGAAGAAGCCGGGCGGTGCGGGATGTTCTACGTGAACCAGCGCTGGCTGGGCGGCATGCTGACCAACTTCCAGACCATCCGGCGCCGGATCGACCGGTTGAAGGAGCTGGAGAAAATGGAAGCCGAGGGCCGTTTTGAGGTACTCCCGAAGAAAGAAGTGGCCGAGCTTATGCACGAGAAGCAACGCCTGGAGAAGTATCTCAAGGGCATCAAGGACATGACCAAGCTTCCGGGCGCGCTGTTCGTGATTGATCCGCGCAAGGAGCGGATCGCAGTGGCCGAGGCCCGCAAACTGGGCATTCCGATCGTGGCCATTGTGGACACGAACTGTGACCCGGACGAGATCGACTACATCATCCCGGGCAACGACGACGCGATCCGGGCTGTACGGCTTCTAACCAGCCGGATGGCCGACGCGGTTCTGGAAGGACGCCAGGGAGAACAACTGGCTCCGGAACCCGACCAGGAAGCCGTGGTGGAGGCTGAAGCCTAAAGTGGCCGGGTTTCGGTTATAATGAGGCCAGGGTGGCTATGCGGAAAATCATGGTTTTTTGGGGGGCGCATAAATGGAAGTGTCGGCAAAGCTGGTAAAAGAACTCCGCGAGCGTACCGGCTCGGGAATGATGGACTGCAAGAAGGCCCTGGTGGAAACCGGCGGTGACCTGGAGAAGGCGGTTGACTACCTGCGGGAGAAGGGTCTGGCGGCGGCCGCCAAGAGAGCCGGCCGGACGGCGTCCGAGGGCCTGATCGAGAGTTACATCCATGGGGCGGGCCGGATTGGAGTGCTGGTGGAGGTCAATTGCGAAACGGACTTCGTGGCAAAGACCGATGAGTTCCGGGCTTTTGCCCGGGACGTGGCCATGCAGATCGCGGCCGCCCGTCCGGAATTTGTCGGGCGTGAGGACGTCCCGGCGGAGACGCTGGACAGAGAGCGGCGCGTTTTGCGGGCGCAGGCGCTGAACGAAGGCAAGCCGGAGAAGATTGTCGACAAGATGGTTGAAGGCCGTCTCGAGAAGTTCTTCCGGGAGAACTGCCTTCTGGAGCAGCCGTTTATCAAGAACCCGGACGTTGCCGTGCAGGACGTGCTTAAGGAAACCATCGCTCGGCTGGGCGAAAACATCGTGATCAAACGGTTCGCCAGGTTCCAATTGGGCGAGGGGGGCGACGAATAGAAAAAGCAGGAAAATCGCGGCGCTCGCCGAATAGGGACAGGAGGGTCCGCCATTGATTACTCCCAGGTACCGGCGTGTGGTCCTTAAGCTGAGTGGTGAAGCCCTGGCTGGAGAACAGGGATACGGTATCAGCCCGGAAGTTGTGCTGTACATCGCCTCGGAAATCAAGGAAGTGATCCAGCAGTTCCGCGTGGAGACGGCCATCGTGGTCGGCGGCGGGAATATCTGGCGCGGGGTGGCTGGAAGCGCCAAGGGTATGGACCGGGCTACGGCGGACTACATGGGGATGCTGGCGACGGTGATCAACTCCCTGGCCCTCCAGGACGCCCTGGAAAAGATCGGCGTGGACACCAGGGTGCAGGTGGCTATAGAGATGCGGGCGATCGCCGAAACCTACATCCGGCGCCGGGCCATCCGGCACCTGGAAAAGGGGCGGGTCGTAATTTTCGCCGCCGGGACCGGCAATCCCTACTTTTCGACGGACACGACGGCCGCCCTGCGGGCGGCCGAGATCGAAGCCGAGGCGATTCTGATGGCCAAGCGGGTGGACGGGGTATATGATTCCGACCCCCTGCAAAACGCCGGCGCCAGGAAGCTGGACCAGCTGACCTACATTGAAATGTTGAACCGCGGCTTGGGTGTGATGGATGCCACCGCCGCCTCGCTCTGCATGGAGAACGGCATCCCGGTGGTGGTTTTCAGCATTTACGAACCCGGTAACATTAAGAAGGCCGTACTCGGCGAGAACATCGGGACTTTTATCGGGAGTGAGGTCGAATGCGCGAACTATTGGAATCAGCCGAACTCAACATGATGAAAACGATTGAAGTGCTCGATAGGGAATTTGCCTCCTTGCGGGCCGGACGGGCCACGCCGGCCCTGTTGGACCGGATCACGGTTGACTATTACGGTTCGACGATACCCATAAACCAACTGGCGACGGTTTCGGTACCGGAGGCGCGTCTGCTGGTGATCCAGCCCTGGGACAAAAGCGCCATCGGCGAGATTGAGCGGGCGATTCTAAAATCGGATCTGGGGATCACTCCTTCCTCCGACGGGAACATTATCCGTCTGGCTGTGCCCCAGCTGACCGAGGAGCGGCGCCGGGACCTGGTGAAGTTTTTGAAAAAGCGGGGCGAAGAGGCCAAAGTAGCCGTTCGGAACATCCGCCGGGACGTCATTGAACGTTTGAAAGCGCTGCAAAAAGAAGGCGGGGGATTCTCCGAAGACGACCTGCGCCGGGAGCAGGACGAAGCCCAGAAGTTGACCGACCGGTATGTCAAGGAAATCGACCGGATTGTGGCGGCCAAAGAGAAAGAGGTCATGGAGATCTGATCATGTCGGCATGCCCGGATTTACTTGGTTTTGAGCTGGACGAGGCCCTCGCCCGACTGTCCGGGGAAGGGTGGCGGACGACGGTAAAGCTGACCTCTCCTCCCGGGACCGTACCGCCGGGACCCCGCAGAGTGGTCCGCATGGTTGTAACCGGTGAGCAGGAAGTCGAGATTGTGGCGGCACACCAGGGTTGGGAGGAGAACCACTCGCCGGGTGCGTTTCCGAATTCAAAAGCAACGCCCCCCCTAGAATTTCGGGGGGTTTTCTCATAGGAGGTAGCCAAGCGTGGGGCGGGACGGATCAGCCGATGAAAAGACCCTGGTGCAGATGCTGGACCGGGAGCGGGTACCGGCGCACGTGGCCGTAATCATGGACGGCAACGGCCGGTGGGCCCAGAAGCGTGGGCTTCCCAGAGCCGCGGGTCACCGGGCCGGGGCGGAGGCTCTGAGGGAGGTAGTCCGGTTTTCCGCTGAGCTTGGAGTGCGCTTTCTCACGGCGTATACCTTTTCCACAGAGAACTGGAAACGACCGCGCGCCGAAGTTGACGGCCTTATGTCCCTGCTTGTGGAGTACGTTTATAAGGAACTCGAAGAAATGCACAGCCAGGGTGTCTGCCTGCGGACGATCGGCCGCCCGGAGGAGTTGCCGCCGGACGCCAGAGAGGCCCTAGCGGAAGCCGTGGCACGAACGCGCGACAACTCGCGGATTGTGGTGAATCTGGCCCTGAATTACGGGGGCCGCCGGGAACTGGTGGACGCGGTCCGCAGGCTGGGTGTGGAAATTCGGTCCGGGCGGCTTAATCCCGGGGACATTGACGAGGAAACCGTCCAGTCTGCCCTGTATACGGCCGGGATTCCCGACCCCGACCTGCTGATCCGGCCGGCCGGCGAGTTTCGGATCAGCAACTTCATGCTCTGGCAACTGGCATACACCGAGTTCTGGGTAACGCCGGTACTCTGGCCCGACTTCGGGCGGATACACCTGGCCCAGGCATTGCTGGAGTTCCAGCGCCGTGACCGGCGTTACGGGGGCCTGAACATCTGATGGCGGCCAGAGTTCTTACCGCCCTGTTCGGCGCACCTCTTTTGCTGCTGGCGGCCTGGTTGGGCGGTTTCTACCTGGCTGCGGCCGTGGCTTTGCTGGTGCTTTTGGCCCAACACGAGTTTGTGCGCCTGATCGGGGACTTAAGTCCACACCGGGGGCTGGTTTTCGCCGGGGGGCTCGTTCTGGTGACCGCCGCCTATTTGAACCCGGGCCGGTTCCCGGATGCCGCGCTGTTCGCGCTGCTATTGCTGTACCTCGGGGCCTTCGTTTTCTTTTTCCCCCGTATTGCGCCCGGATCGCTTGCCGGCACCTTGTTGGGCGCGGTGTACCCCGGCCTTCTGGCGTACCTCTACCTGCTGCGGGCCCTGCCGGACGGATGGCTGTGGCTGTTGCTTGTTCTCGTGGTCACCTGGGCGTTTGACATGTTTGGGTACTTCACCGGAATGGTGTTGGGCCGCATCCGGATGACGCCCAACCTGAGCCCCAAGAAAACTGTTGAAGGTCTGGCCGGCGGAATCCTGGCCGCCGTGGCGGCAGCGGCCGCCGGCGGGTTCTTCATCGCCGGGAAGCTGGACTGGCCGTTCATCGTGCTTGGTCTCCTGATCGGCGCCGCGGCGCAAACCGGTGACCTGGCGACCTCGGCTTTGAAGCGTTTTGCCGGGGTGAAGGACGCCGGGCGTTTGCTCCCCGGGCATGGGGGAGTGCTGGACCGGTTTGACAGCATGCTGGTAAGCGCTCCGCTGGGCTACTACCTGATCCAGTGGCTGATTCTGAGATAAAACCTCCAAGAAGAAAACTATAAGGAAACTAAAAAGGCGCCGTCCAGCCGGATAGTGACTGATGTCTAGTTGCCGGCAAGCTACAATCCCAGGGTAAAGATAAGGCTGCCTCCGGCGGCACCGGTGATTACAACGACCCAGGAAGGCAATTTCCAATACTCCAGCATCCCGAACAAGACCGCCGCCAGGGCGAAATCCACCGGTTTATTGATGGAGCTGGTCCATATCGGGTCATACAGGGCGGCCAGCAATAGACCGACTACGGCGGCGTTTACCCCCATCAGGGCGCCTTGAACGTTGGGATAGCTGCGGAGAGCGTTCCAGAAAGGAAGTATGCCGATCACCAACAGGAACGCCGGCAGGAAGATACCAATGGTCGCCACCGTGGCACCCGGCCAACCATTTATGATCGCTCCCAGATAAGCAGCAAAGGTGAACAAGGGACCGGGAACGGCCTGAGCCGCCCCGTATCCGGCCAGGAACATTTCCTTGCTGACCCAGCCCACGGGTACCACTTCTCTTTCCAGCAGGGGCAGTACGACGTGTCCCCCGCCGAACACCAGCGATCCGGCACGGAAAAAGGTGTCGAAAACCGCCAACGATTGATAAGCAGTGAGTTGCCTTACAACAGGCAAAAAAACCAGTAAGCCCCCGAAAAGAATCAGGCAACCTATTGCCACCGAACGGTGAATATGTAAATTGAGAGTGGAAAATTCGGGCATCTTGGTGTTCTTATACAGGAAAACACCGACGAATCCGGCCAAAACAATCAAAATTACCTGCATGAAAGCTGTTTGCCACATCAAAATAGCAGTGGCCGTCAATAGGGCAATCGTGGCGCGATTGCGATCCGGCGTCAGGTTTCTACCCATTCCCAGGACCGCGTGGGCCACGATGGCCACCGCGACGATCTTCAAAGCGTGGATCAGTCCGGTGCCTGCTATATCGAACTCTTGTAGCAGCAAGGCGAAGAGTATGAGGGCGAGCGCCGACGGCAGGGTAAAACCGATCCACGCTATAACCGCTCCCGGTAAACCACCACGTATCGCCCCGATGCCGATTCCCACCTGGCTGCTCGTCGGCCCCGGCAGAACCTGGCACAGAGCGACCAGGTCGGCGTAGCTTCTCTCATCCAACCACTTGCGCCTGCGGACATATTCATGATGAAAGTAACCAATATGGGCGATCGGACCGCCGAACGATGTCAGGCCAAGCCTAAGAGTCACACCGAACAACTCAAGTAAAGTTTCTACCCGGCTTTTTTGTGGACTGCTTTCGTGTTTGCTGTCAGAATTGGGTTGTGTGTTCATCCGTCTCTCCACCTCGGGTATCAATGTTACAGCCATCTCTAAAGAACTTCTTGAACCAACTCTCTGATCTTGTTTCGAGCTTTCGCCAAAGCATCCGCTCCTTTGGGGGTGATGCTGTAATACTTTCTTATCTTGCCCCTCACAAGCCGGTCCTCTTTTTTCAAGTAGCCGCGGTCAGCCATTTGATGCAGCGTGGGATATAAAGTTCCGGGACTAATGTTATAACCGTGATTAGCCAGCTCTTCGATCAGGAAAGCGCCATAAACCGGTTCATGGCTGGCATGATGAAGAATATGAATTTTTATGAAACCCAAAAAGAAATCTCTGATCATTAAGTCATCCATGCAGTCGCCCCCCGATATTGTCAAATGATATCGCCTTATGATACTATAGTTAGCGTATGTAGTCAAGGACTTTGCCCGATAACCAAGATAGGTTCAAATCCGGCCGAGAGCGTGCGTCAGCCCTGGGAGATGCCGCCGATTCAGCTCAACCGGATGACGGTTTCAACACCACGGCCATCCAGCAGTTTGAAAAGGGTCTGGGCTGCTTTACTTGTATGTCCCAAATAGTCTATAGTTTATTAGGTACGATTGAGAGAGGTGAGGCCGTTCATGCCACCGTCGGAGCGGGTTCAACAACTGACCTGGAGTGCCGGAGCTTTGCTTCTGGTAACGTTGAACTTGATTGTTCTTTTTTACATCGCGAGATACATGCTGCCGATTCTATTGCCGTTCCTGGTGGCGTTGATGATCAGCCTGCTGATTGAACCGGCGGTGAGGTTACTGCAGGAACGGCTGCGATTCCCGCGGCCTTTGGCCGTCATTGGGGTGATCTTTGTGCTGCTGGCCGTGGTGGGGGCCTTACTGACGGCGGCGGCCCTGCGGCTGGTTGCCGAACTGGGGCATCTGTCTTCATTGCTGCCGTATCATGTCGCCAACTTCCGGCGAACCTTTGAAGGGTTGTTAGATGATGCAGTGATCTTTTACGGCCGATTGCCACCGGCCATGGTGAACTACATCGACGGTCTGCTAGCCTCGGCGGTGAAAAGCCTGGAAGGGTTCTTGAGGGGTGCACTCGACGCTTCACTCGGACTGCTGTCCACAGTACCGTTTATGATCGTCGTACTCATGATCACCTTTGTGGCCACCTACTTTTTCAGCCGGGACAACGAAAAGCTCCGTGAAGCGTGGATCCGGGCGATTCCGGAACCCTGGGGCGCAAGGAGCCTTTTGATCGTGCGCGAAGGTTTCGGGGCGTTCATCCGGTTTTTCCGGGCCCAATTCGTGTTGGTGAGCATCACCACGGCGATCACAATCACCGGACTCCTGATCATCGGTGTGCCGTACGCCGTGTCGATCGGCATCGTCACGGGCATCTTTGACCTTTTGCCGATATTGGGTCCGACCACCATCTTCGTTCCCTGGATTGCCTGGTGTGTGCTGACCGGCTCCTATTCGCTGGCGTTGAAACTGTTCGTCTTGTATGCAATTCTGTTCACTGTACGGGCTTCCCTGGAGGCGAAAGTAGTGTCGATGAACCTGGGCATTCACCCGCTGGCTGTACTGGTGGCGATGTACATCGGGCTGAAGGTTATGGGTATACTTGGATTAATCCTGGGTCCCATCCTGGTGGTGGTGGTGCAGGGTGCGATCAAGGCCGGAAAACGGGCGCGCGAAGCCAGTGTGTAGCCGGCCGCGGGAGGGTTGAGTATGCCGAAGAGGATCGCCGTTCTGGGCAGCACGGGTTCAATCGGCCGGCAGGCTTTGGACGTGGTTCGCAGCCACCCGGAAAAATTCAAAGTGGTTGGACTGGCGGCCGGACGGAACTGGGAGTTGCTGGCGGAGCAGGCGGCTGAATTCGCGCCGGGGGTGGTCTCCGTCTGGTCCGGCGACGACGCCGAGCGCGTCCGGGTACGCCTGGGCGGGGGAGTGGAGGTGCACGCGGGCGAGCCCGGATTAAGCGCCGTGGCCACTTGGCCGGCGGCGGATATTCTCCTGGTGGCGGTTGCCGGAACAACCGGTCTGGTTCCGACCGTGGAAGCGATCCAGTCGGGCAAGGACGTGGCGCTGGCCAACAAGGAGACGCTGGTGGTGGCCGGTGAGCTAGTCACCGAACTGGCGTTAGGGAGGGGCGTCCAGATACTGCCCGTTGACAGTGAGCATTCAGCAGTCTGGCAGTGCACCGCCTACCGGCGGACCGAGGTGACCGGAGTCGTCCTGACGGCGTCCGGAGGCCCGTTTCGCCGTTTCTCCCGTGAGGAACTGGAGCGGGTGAGGCCGGAGGACGCGTTGCGGCACCCGACCTGGCGGATGGGTCCCAAGATCACGGTTGACTCGGCGACCTTAATGAATAAGGGTCTGGAGGTTATCGAGGCCCGGTGGCTGTTCGACGTTGACTACGACCGGATTGAGGTGGTGGTGCATCCTGAGAGTATCATCCACGGGATGGCGCGCTTGCGCGACGGAACGGTGTTGGCCTGCATGAGCCCCACCGATATGCGGTTGCCCATCCAGTATGCGTTAAGTTATCCCCAGCGGTGGGAAACGGCGCTGCCGGTTCTGGATTTTGCCGCCTTGGGTGAGCTTACCTTCGAGACACCCCGCCGCGACCTCTTTTCGGCACTGGACCTGGCCTACCAGGCCGGGCGTGAGGGCGGCACCATGCCCTGCGTGCTGAATGCCGCCAACGAGGTGGCGGTGTCGGCCTTTCTGGACGGGCGCCTGGCCTTTACCGATATCCCCAGGGTGGTGGCTGCCACCATGGAACAACACGAGAGCAAGCGCCGCCCCGAACTTGGGGACATTCTGACCGCCGACCGGTGGGCGCGGGAAACGGCGGCGGCGGCCGCGGAAAGGGTGAGCTGATGCTTACGGTAGTCGCCGTAATTGTGGTATTCGGTTTGCTGATTTTTATTCACGAGTTGGGACACTTCCTGGTGGCTAAGCGCGCCGGGATTCTGGTGCATGAGTTCGCCCTGGGTTTCGGCCCCAGGCTGGCCGGCATCCGCCGGGGGGAGACGGAGTATACCCTGCGGGCCGTTCCACTCGGAGGTTTTGTCCGCTTCGCCGGTATGGATCCCAAGGAGGAGGAATATGATCCGGCGCGGAGTTACAGGTACAAGTCGGTCCGCCAGCGCATGGGCGTCATCGCGGCCGGCCCGCTGGCCAACTTCTTCCTGGCGATTGTTCTCTTGGCCGTCATTTTTATGGTTCAGGGCCTGCCGACACCCACCACTGTGGTAAAAACCGTGCTGCCGGACCGGCCGGCGGCGGCGGCCGGTCTCCAGCAGGGCGACCGGATCGTGGCGGTTGACGGACGACAGGTGGGCAACTGGGAACAACTGGTGACTGAGATCAGTACCCGGCCGGGTGAAACCCTGATTCTGACGGTGGAACGGGAAGGTGAGCGTCTCGACCTGCCGGTGGTCCCGGAGAATGAGTCCGGCGTGGGCAAGATCGGTTTCGCCCCGGACATACAGCCGGTGCGGGTGGGGTTATTCAAGGCCCTGGCCGGCGGGGTCCAGTACACGGTCCAGATTACACTGCTGATCGTCAGTTTCCTGGGCCAGATGATCACCGGCCACGCGCCGGCCGACGTGGGGGGTCCGGTGCGGATTGTGGCCGAGATCGGCACCGCGGCCCAGCTTGGATTGATGCCGCTGTTGCAGTTGGCCGCTTTCTTAAGCATCAACGTGGGACTCTTCAACCTGCTGCCGATCCCGGCGTTGGACGGCAGCCGCCTGATGTTCCTCTCCTGGGAGGGGCTCACCAGGCGACCGGTCAATCCGGAGCGGGAGGGGATGTTCCACCTGGTGGGCTTCGCCCTGTTGCTGCTGTTGATCGTGGTAATCACCTACAATGACATCGCTCAACTGATGATGTAGCGGGGCCGGAACAGCCGACCGGCCGCCGCCGATACGCGAATGAACGTCGACCCGTCCGCAGTG
Source organism: Candidatus Desulforudis audaxviator MP104C (assembly GCF_000018425.1). Taxonomy (GTDB): domain Bacteria; phylum Bacillota; class Desulfotomaculia; order Desulfotomaculales; family Desulforudaceae; genus Desulforudis; species Desulforudis audaxviator. The sequence continues at coordinate 654,124 of NC_010424.1, forward strand.
CAGTAGTAGATGGGGGGTCTTTTAAGGTTTTGCGCAGGAAAACACGGGCTATCCGGCTGGGTAGTGTTCAGGTCGGTGGCGGGGCCCCTGTTTCGGTCCAGTCCATGACCAGCACCGACACCCGCGACGTGGCCGCTACCGTGGCCCAGATCCGGGAGTTGGTTGGAGTCGGCGCGGAAATCGTCCGGGTGGCCGTGCCGGACCAGCAGGCGGTCCAGGCGTTGCGGCAGATCCGTGCCCAGGTGCCGGAGGTGGCGCTGGTTGCGGACGTTCATTTCGACCATCGCCTGGCCCTGGCCGCCGTCGAGGCGGGAGTGGACGGGCTGCGCCTGAATCCGGGCAACATCGGCGGTCGGGACAAGGTGGCCGAAGTGGTACGCGCGGCCAGGGAACGTGGCGTGCCGATCCGCGTCGGGGTCAACGCGGGTTCCCTGGACCGTAGAATCGTAGAGCGGTTTGGAGCCGTGACGGCCGAGGCCATGGTCGCCAGTGCCCTGGAACACGTGGCCATTCTGGAGGACCTGGACTTCACGGCCGTGAAGATTTCCCTGAAAGCCAGCGATGTGCCCCTGACGGTGGCCGCTTACCGGCTTCTCGCCGCCAAAGTGGACTACCCCTTCCACGTTGGTATCACCGAAGCCGGTACGTTGCGCGGGGGCCTGGTGAAATCGGCGGTCGGGATCGGTATCCTGCTCGCGCAAGGTATCGGAGACACCATTCGGGTTTCATTGACCGCACCACCCAGACACGAGGTTTGGGCCGGGTACGAAATATTGAAGACACTCGGGCTAAGACGCCGGGGCGTGGAGCTGATCTCCTGCCCGACGTGCGGCCGGACTGAAATCGATCTGGTCCGGATTGCGACCGAGGTGGAAGAACGCTTACAGGGTACGACCCGGGCGTTGAAGGTGGCCGTGATGGGCTGTGTGGTGAACGGACCGGGCGAAGCACGGGAGGCCGATGTGGGCATTGCGGGCGGAAAAGGGGTTGGGCTCTTGTTCCGCAAGGGAGAGCCGGTCCGTACCGTACCGGAGTCCAAACTGGTGGACGCGCTCCTGGAGGAGATAGAGAAACTGTAGGCCGAGGAGGAACAAGTTGAATAATGCGCGCCAGCGAGTATCTGATTCCAACCCTGCGGGAAATACCGGCCGAAGCGGAGGTGGTCAGTCACCGGCTCCTCTTGAAAGCCGGTTTCATCCGTAAGGCGGCGTCCGGAGTCTACACCCTGCTTCCTCTGGCCCACCGGGTGCTGCGGAAGATAATGCGCATCATCCGGGAGGAGATGGACCGGCAGGGGGGACAAGAGATTCTGCTTCCGATCATGCAGCCGGCCGAGTTGTGGTTGCGTTCGGGTCGGTGGCACGTATACGGACCCGAGCTTTTCCGGCTGAAGGATCGGCACGGGCGTGATTTCTGCCTGGGGCCGACGCATGAGGAGATCATTACCGAACTGGTGATGGGCGACGTACGCTCCCACAAGCAGTTGCCTCTCCTGCTGTATCAGATACAGAACAAGTACCGGGATGAGCGCCGCCCGCGGTTCGGCCTGCTCCGGGGCCGCGAGTTCATCATGAAGGACCTTTATTCTTTCGATCGGGACGAGGCTGGCCTGGAGGTCAGCTACCGTAAGATGTTTGAAGCCTACCAGCGTGTTTTCAGCCGCTGCGGGCTGGAGTTCCGCCCGGTGGAGGCCGACTCGGGGCCGATCGGGGGCAGTGTGAGTCACGAGTTCATGGTCCTGGCCGGCTCCGGGGAAGCCCTGGTGGTTTACTGCCCGGAGGATGCTTGCGGCTATGCGGCGAACGTTGAGAAAGCCGAAAGCCGCGCGGAGCGCCCGAAGACCAAGGAAGATCCCCTGGCACTTGAACTCCTACCCACGCCGGGCAAGCGGACGGTGGAGGATGTGTGCGCCTTTCTGGGGGTCGGTCCGGAGCAGATCGTAAAGACGATTCTGTACGAGACCGACCGGGGGCCCTGCGCGGCCCTGGTCCGGGGTGACCGGGAGGTCAACGAGGTCAAGCTGCAGAACGCGATCGGGGCGATGCACCTGGAAATGGCGGGGCCTGCGACCATCGAGCGGCTCACCGGAGCGCCGGTCGGGTTCACCGGCCCGGTCGGCCTGGAGGGTGTCCGGCTCGTGGTTGACGACGAGGTTTCTTTTATGGTTAACTGTATTACCGGAGCTAACCGGGGGGATGCCCATTACCGGAACGTGAATCCCGGACGGGACTTCCCTCTACAAGTGGTGACCGACCTGCGCCTGGTGCGGGAGGAAGACCCCTGCCCGCAGTGCGGCCGTCCCCTGCTGGCGGCCCGCGGGATTGAGGTGGGCCAGGTGTTCAAACTCGGCACCAAGTACTCCGAGGTAATGGGGCTGACCTACCTGGATGAGCACGGTACGGAGCGCCCGGTGGTCATGGGCTGCTACGGCATCGGCGTGACTCGTACCCTGGCGGCCGCCGTGGAGCAGAATCACGATGAGCAGGGGATTATCTGGCCGACGGCCATCGCGCCCTTTGCCGTGGTGGTAGTGCCGGTGAATGTCCGGGACGAGGTGCAGTCGGCGCTAGCCGAAAAAGCCTACACGGTGCTCTCCGAGGCGGGCGTGGAAGTGCTTCTGGACGACCGGCCCGAGCGCCCCGGGGTGAAATTCAAAGATGCGGACCTGGTGGGGTACCCCTTGCGGGTTACCGTGGGCAAAACGGCCGTCGACGGGCTGGTGGAACTGCGGCTCCGGAAGAACGGGGACACCCGTCTGGTCGGGATCGGGGAACTGGTGGATACGGTGCGTGGGTTTCTGTAGGTACCGTTTTGCAGGGGGTGAAAAAGGCAGTGTTGGGTCTTGAGCGGCCCCGTAACAGGCGGATATTCGCCATGTGCGTTCTGATTTTTGTCGGGGTGGCACTCCTTGTTTCGGCGGTGCCGGTTCAGGGCCGGGTCGCCGACCAGGTCGTGGTGTTGCGGGTTGACGGCCCGATTGTCCCGGTGGTGGCACAGTACCTGGACCGGGGCATTGCGGATGCCGAACGCTTGGGCGCCGTCTGTGTCATTGAGTTAAATACTCCGGGAGGACTTTACGATACTACCCAGAAGATTGTTCAACGAATAATGAACGCCGACGTTCCGGTTGTGGTTTTCGTATCACCCGCGGGGGGTTGGGCCGGTTCGGCCGGCACGTTCATCACCATTTCGGCTCACGTGGCGGCGATGGCTCCGGGAAGCCGCATCGGCGCGGCCCACCCGGTTGCGGCCGGCGGCGAGCAGATGTCGGGGGCCCAGGAGGAGAAAATCACTCAGGACGCGGCGGCCTGGGTGCGGAGCATCGCCGAGATGCGGGGGCGTGACGCCGAGAAGGCCGAGTTGGCGGTGACCGAGAGCCGGTCGTACACCGACAACCAGGCCCTGGAGTTCAACCTGATCGACTTGCGGGCTCCGAACCTGACCGAACTCCTGACAATGATCGACGGGATGACCGTCGCCCTGAACAGCGGGGAGGAAGTGACGCTGGCCACAGCAAACGCGCCGTTGGAACGGGGGGAAATGAACTGGGTCGAGCGGATCCTGCACACCTTGAGCAATCCGAATATCGCCTACATGCTGCTTTCAATCGGAATGCTCGGCTTGCTGCTGGAGTTCTACAACCCGGGGTCCATCTTCCCGGGTGTGGCCGGGGGTCTGGCCCTGATTCTGGCCCTGTATTCACTGGGGACCCTGGACGCCTCCTGGGGCGGAATCCTGCTGATTATTCTGGGGTTCGCCCTGTTCGCCTTTGAGCTATTTGTACCGAGTTTTGGTCTTTTGACTGCGGGGGGGCTGATTGCCATCGTGCTGGGTTCAATGATGCTTTTTGCCGGTAGCCCGGCAGGTTTTAAGGTGAATATCGGCGTTATGGCGGGAGTTATAGTCGGCATCACTCTGTTCGTGGTTTTCGCGGTGCGGGCGGTGGTCAAGGCGCATAAGCGCCAGGCCTCCACCGGTCGGGAGGGGATGTCCGGCGCGGTCGGTGTGACCCTCACACCGCTTGACCCCAAGGGAGAGATTCTGTTTGACGGTGAGCGCTGGCGCGCGGTGGCCGAGGGCGGCCCAATCCAGGCCGACGAGGAGGTGGTGGTCGTCCGGATGGAGGACGGCTTGCGGTTGGTGGTGCGTCGGCGGGAAAAAACCTGAAGCACGGGACGAGGTTTCTGACCAAGAACTGGTAATAATACGGGTATCCGGAACACCCGGCACCCGTTAAAACAAGAGAAAGGAGAGCGAAATCCATGCTGGAATTCTTAATGTTCTGGGGTGTGCTGATCGCGTTGGCCATCTTGTTCCTGTCCTCGGCCATCCGGATCGTCCAGGAATACGAACGGGGTGTGATTTTCCGGTTGGGCCGGTTCGTCGGGGCGCGTGGTCCCGGACTGTTCTTCCTCATCCCGATCATCGAACGGATGGAGAAGGTGGACCTTAGAGTAGTGACCGCCGATGTGCCGACCCAGGAGGCGATCACCCGGGACAACGTGACCGTTAAAGTGAATGCGGTCATCTATTTCCGCGTGGTGGATCCAGGCAAGGCCGTTCTGAAGGTGCTGGATCACATCCGGGCTACATCGCAGTTGGCCCAGACCACGCTGCGGAGCGTACTCGGCCAGAGCGAGCTGGACGAACTGCTTGCCCAACGCGACCAGATCAATCAACGCCTGCAGAAGATTATTGACGAGGGTACCGAACCCTGGGGAGTGAAGGTGTCTATGGTCGAGGTGCGGGACGTGGAGCTGCCCCAGTCGATGCAGCGGGCCATGGCCGCCCAGGCGGCCGCCGAGAGAGACCGGAGGGCGAAGATCATCCATGCGGACGGCGAATTTCAGGCGGCTCAGAAATTAGCCGACGCCGCTGCCATCATCGCCACCCAGCCGGCCGCCATTCAGCTGCGGTATTTGCAGACTCTGACTGAGATTTCCGGGGACAACCGTTCCAGTACGATCGTATTCCCGCTGCCGATGGATTTCATGAAAGTGCTCGAGCGTCTCACTGCGTTTCCGGAACAGTCGCCGGAACAAAAGTAGGCGCACCGAAAAGGCCCAAAGACCCCGTCCGGTTTGGGCGGGGGTCGTCTTTTTGTGTCCGGGTGGCAGGAAAACGGCGCCCGGCCAGCGAAAAAGTAACGTATATTGAATGGGGACTGTTCTTGAAGAGCACCTCCGAGCCGGGGGACCTAAAGTCTTAGCGCTATGGACCCGGGCCGATAGGGTGCGTTGGGAAACCGGCGCGCCTCCCGTTGCGGAAAGGATGGTGGGGGCATTGTTTATGTGTGGGGACCGGGCCCGGGAGTTTACAGGGTCCGGCTTTGTTTTTGGGGTGGGATGAGGATCGTGCGGGATAACTTCGAGCGCCGGATCACCTACTTGCGGGTGTCCTTAACCGAAAGGTGCAATTTGAACTGCTTTTATTGCCGTCCGGGCGAGCAAAAAACGCCCACGGTGGACGGCCTGCCGTTGGAAAGCCTGATGCGGGTGATTCGCGCCGGAGCACGGGTGGGAATCAGAAAAATCCGCCTTACCGGCGGCGAGCCCCTGGTCCGTCCGGACGTGATCCCAGTGGTGGCGGCTCTCAATGAAATCCCTCAGATTGACGACATTGCGCTGACGACCAACGGCTCCCTCCTTGCTCCTCGGGCGCAGGGGCTGAGGGCGGCGGGGCTGAAGCGGGTGAATATCAGTCTGGACACCCTGCGGCCGGACCGGTTTCGGAGCATAACCCGTAACGGCGAGCTGTCCGCGGTGATGAACGGATTGGAGGCCGCCCTGGCACAAGACCTGCATCCGGTCAAGCTCAACATGGTGGTGATGCGGGGAATCAACGACGACGAAATCGACGATTTCGTGCGTCTGACCGAGGACCGGCCCCTGCATATCCGGTTCATAGAACTCATGCCCATTGGGGTGAGCAGCCACTGGGCTTCCGAGTATTATGTTCCAGCCGACGAAATCCGGCGCAACATCGATCAACGCTACGGTCCGCTGCAGACGGTACGGCCCGCGGGCGGTGACGGGCCGGCCCGTTGCTGGAAAATCCCGGGCTTTATTGGTTCCATCGGCTTCATCGCCCCCTTGAGCGGCTATTTCTGCCCTTCCTGCAACCGGTTGCGGCTGACCGCCGCCGGCACCTTGCGGCCGTGCCTTTACAAGGAGGACGAGATCGACCTGGTAGAACCCCTTGCCCGAGGGGTGAACGATGACGAACTCGCCGGCCTGGTTGTCCAGGCGATCCTCCGCAAACCGCAAGGCCATCCCGAAAATGGAATTCTCCCCGTGTGTGACCGGTTGATGTCTCAAATCGGCGGTTAGCCGGTCCCTTTAACTGCGAAAAAGGTGGGAAAAGGTGTCAGACACCTTTTTGCCTGGAGCATGGCCGACGGCTGCCGGTGTGGCGGGTGTGCGTGACCGGCACGCGAAGGATTGAAGCGCGGGCGGTGAGTGTAAGGTTTAAGTAGGAGATGTGAGGTCGGAAATAGAAGTGAGACCTCAAAACGGCTTCCCCTGAGGGGAAGCCCTCCCCGCCAAAGGAGTGAGGTCTCATGTTCAAGATTCGCTTTCTGCTTGAGGTAGTCCTGTTTCTGGCCAAGGGAATTTTTGAGGTGTTCAGGTCGGTGCGCAATGTGGATGAGTTGGAAGAGCGGGTGCAGCGGTTGGTTCAACAGGCAGGCGGCAAAATGCTGGAGGAGGCGCTGGCACACATTGACCTTGAGTTAAGCGGCAAGCGGGATCCAGCCCTCAAGAACGTGGGACAGCGGTCGCGGACCCTGGTCACCAGCTTCGGTGAGATTACGGTTAAGCGCCGACTGTACCGTAACCAGAAGACCGGCGCGTACCGGTTCCTTCTGGACGAAGCCTTGGGAATCCCTGAACGCCAACGGGTGACACCGCGGATGACCCGTATGATCCTGGAGCTAGGCACGGAGATGCCCTTCAGGCGCGCGGCCCGGGTTATGGGTTTTCTAGTACCGGGGATTCACTGGATGACCGTCTGGTCTAAGGTTCAGGATGCTGGAGAAAAGGCCGCCCGGGATGCTGAGGCACTACGCGAGGCCGTCTTTGAAGACGGTGTGGTTCCTGAAGGCGGCAAGGAGGTTCGGGAGTTATCCATTGAAGCCGATGGTGTAGTAATACCCTTGCAGCGGTCGCCCAAGGCGTTTGGTGAGATCAAGCTGTTTATCGGCTACGAGGGCAGGGAACAAAAGACCCGGAAACTGGTGAACCGTTACACGGTGGCCACCGCCAGGGGCAGCCGGGTGGCTTGGGAAGACACCGGGGCGGCCTTCGGCCACAAGTGGGACCTTAGCAGGGTAGAGCGGATCCGCATTGGTGGGGACGGCGCCGAGTGGATCAAACAAGGCCTGGAGATGTTCCCCGGGGCGACTTACCACCTTGACCCCTTCCACCTGCGCCGGCGTTTAACCGAGGCTTTAAGTTACAGCAGCAACGTCTATGAAACTGTCACCGAAGGGTTAGCCGAGCTAAACCAAGATGCGGTAGTTTCCGCCTTGGACCAGGCGATTCGGGTCAACCGGGGTGCACGCCGTAACGGGATCATGCGGCTTAAGGAGTATCTCCTGGCTAACTGGCAAGGTATCGCCGCCTTGCCGGAGGGAGACCGTTTAGGTGCGATCGAGGGCCAGGTCCGTCACACCATCGCCAGGCGAACAAAGCGGATTGGGGCGCGTTGGAGCCCGGCCGGTGCGGAACGGATGGGACGCCTGTTAGCGGTACGGGCTAATGATGAGCTGGACAGATACGTGGTACACTCGGAACCCCGGTTCGACCTACTGAAAAAGGCTGTCGGAGCCGAGGCAATCCAACTGCCCAAACGCTTCGGCAAAGATCCCGAGGCCTGGCTTCAAGCCAACGTGCCCGCCCTTGAAGGACCGCACGCCGGAAAACACTGGGTCAAGCACATAGTAAGAGAGATTAGTTCACCGAGGTGGTCTACGGTCTAATTCAAATTAAATCGGCTGGGAGATCGCCTACTAAGTCTTGACACGGACGCGCGGGCGGGTTCGCTTGACAGTGCATTTTCAATCCACCTATAATTAAAAAACGGAAAACGCGGCGTGTGCTCGAAGGGCGTGTCGTATCAGAGCAGCCTGATTCCGAAGTCGGCCCTATGTCGACTTTTTCAATGTTTTGGCAGGAGGGGGCCGCGTGGACCAAGAATACATGCGGATGGCTCTGGACCTTGCTGTCAGGGCGCGGGGTCGCACCAGTCCGAATCCCCTGGTTGGTGCGGTGGTGGTCCGGGACGGTGAGATTGTGGGCCGTGGGTATCACGCTCGGGCCGGTCTGCCCCATGCCGAGATTGTGGCGCTTGCCCAAGCCGGTGAGGCGGCGCGTGGGTCCACCCTCTATGTTTCTTTGGAGCCGTGCTGCCACTTCGGCCGGACCGGTCCCTGCACCGAGGCGGTGATTGCGGCCGGCGTGCGGCGGGTTGTGACGGCGATGCGGGATCCCAATCCCAAGGTTGCCGGTAGGGGTATTGCGCGGCTGCGCGAAGCAGGCGTTGAGGTCACCGAGGACGTCCTCCGCGATGAGGCAGCCCGGTTGAATGAGATATTCATTAAGTACATCACCACCGGCAGGCCGTTTGTGGCCTTAAAGGTGGCCGTGAGCCTGGATGGCAAGATCGCCACACGCACCGGCGATTCGCGCTGGATTACCGGTGGGCCGGCCCGGGAATACGCCCACCGGCTGCGGGATACGTACGACGCGCTTCTGGTGGGGCGGGGAACCGTGGTCAAAGACGACCCGTCTTTGACCACCAGGCTTCCCGGAGGGGGCCGGGATCCGGTGCGGATTGTGTTGGACAGCCTGGCTCGCATCCCGGAATCGTCCCGGGTACTGTCGGGGGAATCGACCGCCCCGGTCATCGTGGCGGTGACCGGGCAGGCTCCCCGGACTCGGGTGGCCGGCCTGGAGAGCCGGGGCGTCCAGGTGGTGCGCTGTGGGCCGGGACCGGCGGTCGATCTGGAGGTGCTGCTCCGGGAACTGGCCGCCCGGGAGATCACCAGCGTGATGGTGGAAGGCGGGGCGACGGTGCACGCTTCGTTTCTGGAGGCCCGGTTCGTTGATAAGCTGCACTGGTTTGTGGCCCCGAAGATCGTGGGCGGGGTGGAAGCTCCGGGGGCGGTCGCCGGCCGGGGTGTGGGGCGCATATCCGAGGCGGTCGGCCTGGAACGGGTGCGCCGGATCGAATTGGGGAACGATTTGTGTATCGAGGGCTATCCGGTGTGGGGGGGGGCGGCGGATGTTCACCGGGATTATTGAGGAACTGGGCACACTACGGCGGGCCGAACGCGGTCCGGCTTCCGCCCGCCTGCATATCGAAGCGCGCACGGTGCTTGAGGATGCCCGTCTCGGCGAGAGTATCGCGGTCAACGGGGTATGCCTGACGGTGGCCGATTTCGGGACGGGGTGGTTCACGGCCGACGTGATGGCCGAGACGCTGAAGCGGACCAACCTGGGAGAAGTCCGCCCTGGAGAGCGGGTGAATCTGGAGCGCGCCATGCGGCTCGGGGAGCGCCTGGGCGGGCACCTGGTCAGCGGTCACGTGGACGGGGTGGGCACGGTTGTTGGGTGCGAACCGGAAGGAATCGCCCTGGTGTTCCGGATCCAGGCTCCCGAAGGTGTGATGCGGTACGTGATCGAGAAGGGCTCGGTGGCCGTGGACGGGATCAGTCTGACGGTGGTCGACCACGACCGGGAGACCTTCCGGGTGTCGATCATCCCGCATACGGCGCAGATGACCACCCTGGGGTTCAAAAGGGCGGGGGCGCGGGTGAACCTGGAAGCGGACATGATCGCCAAATACGTAGAGAGAATGCTCGGCGGCCGCCGGGAGGAGCCGGACCGTAAACTGGACGGCGATTTCCTGGCCCGCCACGGCTTTTTGTAGTCAAGGTTTTGGGGGAGGCAGCACACGGTGGAATTCAGATTCAACACGATCGAGGAAGCCATTGAGGACGTCCGCCGAGGTAAGATGCTGGTGGTGGTGGACGACGAGGACCGGGAGAACGAAGGCGACCTGATAATGGCCGCGGAGAAGGTGACTCCGGAGGCCATCAATTTTATGGTTACACATGCGCGCGGTTTGGTCTGTATGCCGATTACCGATGAGCTGGCCCAGAAACTGGAGTTGAATCCCATGGTGGTCAACAATACCGATCCGCACGCCACCGCCTTCACGGTATCGGTGGACGCGGTGGGGACCACGACCGGGATTTCGGCTTACGAACGCGCCTTCACGGTGCAGAAGATCATCGATCCGGCAACCAGGCCCGAGGACCTGCGGCGGCCCGGCCACATCTTCCCGCTGCGCGCCAAGGAGGGCGGGGTGCTGCGCCGGGCCGGGCACACCGAGGCGGCGGTGGACCTGGCCAGATTGGCCGGTCTATACCCCGCCGGCGTGATCTGCGAGGTCATGAAGGAAGACGGCACCATGGCCCGGGTTCCGGAACTGATGGAGTTCGTGAAGGAACACGGGCTGAAGATCGTGACGATCGCCGACCTGATCCGCTACCGGCGCCGCACCGAAAAACTGGTGCGCCTGGTGGGCACGGCCAAGCTGCCCTCCCGGTACGGAGAGTTCGTGGTGCACGCCTACGAAAGCGTGTTGGACGGCAAGGGTCACCTGGCGCTGGTGAAGGGCGACCTGAGTTCGGTGGAGGCACCCCTGGTGAGGGTCCACTCTGAGTGCCTGACCGGGGACGTGTTCGGTTCACTCCGGTGCGACTGCGGGAACCAGATCGGCCGCGCCCTGCGGCAGATCGAAGCGGAGGGGGTCGGGGTGCTGCTGTACATGCGGCAGGAGGGCCGGGGCATCGGCATCCTGAACAAGATCCGGGCCTACGAATTGCAGGACGAGGGCAAGGACACCGTGGAGGCGAACGAGGTCCTCGGTTTTCCGCCCGACCTCAGGGACTACGGTATCGGTGCGCAAATCCTTTCGGATCTGGGCTTGACCAAGTTGCGCATAATGACCAATAATCCCCGGAAGATCGCCGGCCTGGAGGGTCACGGCCTGAAAGTGGTGGAGCGGGTGGCGATCGAGGTGCCGCCCGGGCCGGAAAACGGGTTCTACCTGGCCACAAAAAAACGGAAAATGGGTCATCTCTTGACACTTGCGGACTAACAAAAAGGAGCGTGGGCGATTTGGCAAAGGTTTTCGAAGGGCATCTGATCGGCGAGGGTTTGCGGTTCGGCATCGTGGTCGCCCGGTTTAACGAATTCATCACCCACAAACTGCTGTCGGGCGCGCAGGACGCCCTGATCAGGCACGGCGTTGCGGAGAACGACATCGAAGTGGCCTGGGTGCCCGGAGCTTTCGAAATTCCGCTGGTGGCCCGCCGGATGCTGGCCAGAAATCGCTACGATGCGGTTCTCTGTCTGGGTACCGTGATCCGTGGGGGTACGCCCCATTTTGAGTACGTTGCTTCCGAAGTGGCCAAGGGAGTCGCCAAAGTAGGATTGGAGACCGGCACCCCGGTGATCTTCGGCGTAATCACGGCCGACACCATTGAACAGGCCATCGAACGGGCTGGCACCAAGGCCGGGAACAAGGGTTGGCAGGCGGCGGTGAGCGGGATTGAAATGGCCAATCTGGTCCGCAGGCTGGAGAGCTCATCTTAGAAGCCCATAACGACAAGCGCTCTCCGGTCCCGGTGTCTTGTCGGGTGCTTCTATGTGCGGAAAATGAAAAACGGCTCTGCGCGAGCCGTTTCTATGTTTTCTATGTTCTGTAGGGACGATGCCGGCGTTAGACGGCGCGGATCACGCGGCCGCTGCGCAGGCAGCGGGTGCAGACCCGAATCCTCCGGGGTTTGCCGTCCACCAGTGCCCTGACCCGCTGCAGGTTCGGTTCCCAGGTGCGCTTGGTACGGATGTGCGAGTGGCTGAGTTTCATCCCGACGACCACACCCTTACCGCAAAGGTCACATTTCTTGGCCACGACTCCACCTCCTTGTGCAAACCACGGTAACATTCTACCAGAGCCGGATACTGAGCGCAAGCGCTAATTGGCCTGAAGCGGTGCCTCTCTCTCCTCGCTCCGTTCGGACGAGGATACGCTCAAGTTGTACCATTTTCCGCACCGGGAACCCCACCTGCTGACCAAGTCGCCGCCGATGTAGAACTCGTTCACTTCGCAGTTGTTAGGGCAGTCCGTGCAGGAAAAGGTGCGGGGCTGGCAGGTGAAGCCGGCGATTTGGGCCGCACCGCGGAAGTTGGTGGCCGTGCGCCGCCGCTCGGCATTGCGCTTGGCCAGGAGGGCGGCGCCGAAAGCACCCATAACCTGAAAGTTTTCGGGAACCACGATATCCAGACCGAGCCGCTTGTGGAAAGCGGCCCGGATACCAGCGTTGGCGGCCACGCCGCCCTGGAAAAGCACCACCGGTTCGATCTTGCGGCCGCGGGCCACGTTGGCGAGGTAGTTTCCGACCAAGGCGATACAAAGCCCGGCGATGAGGTCTTCCTTTTTGTAACCCATTTGCTGCTTGTGAATCAGGTCGGATTCGGCGAAAACCCCGCACCGCCCGGCGATCTTGATCGGACTTTGCGAACGGATGGCGTAGTCGCCGAACTCCTCGATCGGGATACCGAGACGAACCGCCTGATGATCGAGAAAGGAACCGGTTCCCGCCGCGCAGACGGTATTCATGTTAAACCCCACCGGTACTCCGTCCCGAAAGAAGATGATCTTAGAGTCCTGCCCGCCGATGTCGATCACCGTGCGCACGTCGTTCCGGTAATGGCGTGCCGCGACCGCGTGGGCGGTGATCTCGTTTTTGATCACGTCGGCACCCACCATTATCCCCGCCAGCCGGCGCCCGCTGCCCGTGGTGCCCACCCCGGCGATGGGCGGCTCGCCGATACTCTCGTGCAATTGCCGAAAGGAGTTCTGGATGGCCTGGATGGGGCCGCCCTCGGTCCGCAGGTAGGACCGGAACAAAAGTTCCGCGTTTTCATCGATGACGGTCAGCTTGGTGGTGACGCTGCCCACGTCGATACCGAGATAGTAACGCAACTATGCTCCCTCCTCCAGCTTGAGACGACCATTCCGGCGGTCTTTTAGGATGTCCAGGAAAGCTTCCACCCGGGTCTCAAAGCCCGCCTCACCGGTCTGGTCGGTGATGATGAAGGTTAGCACAGGAAGATCAAATTCCTCGCTCAGTTTTACCATAATATTCTGGGCTACGATTTCGGGCATACAGGTAAAAGGCATCAGGTGAATGATGCCGTCGATCCCCTCCTGCGTTGCCAGGGCGGTGAGCCCGACGCTAAAACGCCCGTGTCCGCCCACGTCGGTTCCCAGGTAGGGAAGCGCGGCCTGCTGAATCTGCTTCTTCCGTTCAGTGGCCTCCCGGGTCGGGAAGAGATTCTTGTGAAACCACTGGGTCACCGAAATCTCGCGATCTACCCAGACCCTGGGGTCGGTCGATTTGCCCAACAGGGATTCCAGGTGCATGTTTATGTGGGCTTCGAGCACCACCCAGATCTCACCGACGATCCGGACCCGGACCGGGTTGGTATCCTCGGTTTCGATGGCTTCCGCTTGGTCGCGGAACTCGCTCATCAGCATCCAGACCGACTCGGTGGAGGCGGCGCGCTCGACGCGGCGCACAAACTGGGTGAACAACCGGTCCACCGTTCCCGGCCTGCTTTCGAAAGCGCGCACCCGGTGGCAGATGTTCTCGGCTTGGTCGATGGCGGCCATGCGGTGGTAGCCGGCGTACAGGGCCCGCAAAATCCGCAACCACGAGGCTTGATTCGTGGTTCGCTTCAAGGTCTGGCGGAAGTCCGACCATCTTTCCCGGAGCGGCAGGGGTGAGTCGATGACGATGAGTTCGAACTCGTAACCCAGGCGGCGCAGCAACTGTTCTTGTACCTGGGCGTACCAGCCCAGCCGGCACTTGCCCTTGCCGCCGACCATGAGCAGGTGGGTGGCCCCTTTTTCCAACAGCCAGCGCATTTGACCGAGGGTGATGGTGAACGGCAGGCAGACGAACTCGGGGGACAGGTCCTTGCCCAGCTCCAGGACCTCCTTGTTGGCGTGGGGGGTCCTGATGGAATCCACGCCGCAGTCCGCCAGGGCGGAACGGATGGCCAGGTCCAGATGGCCCATGGTCGGCATGCCGATCACAAACCGGTCCGGACGTAGTCCCGGAACCTGCACTTTGGGGATGGTTCCGGAAGCGCCGGATGGAAGCGGCTGGACGTCCATGAACGCTTCGATCCGGGTCGTCAGTCCGGCGTCGGCGGTATGCTCGTCGAGGGTCAGGAGAAGGAAGGGTATTCCCTGCCGGGCGGCTTCCTCCTCGACGAAGTTTTCTATGATCGATTCTGGACCGCACTCAAAGGAACCCACCAGGACCAGCTTATCCACCAGGTTATTCCGGAGATAATGAAGGGCGGCGCCGAGAAGCTGGGCTTCAAAACTCCACAACCGCTCACCCTCCGACACCGTTTCCATCTGGCGGCGGATCTCTTCCGGGGGGACCATCTCGGCGGTTAGAACCCGGCCGTACTGTTTGAACTTAGGCAGCAGATCCATGCTGAAAGCGTCAAACAGGATGTAGGGGTGCCCGATAACGGCTACCGTTTCTTCCGCGGACATGGCGGCCGCCTGGCCGTCTCCGCGCCGGGGAGCTTTGGAGTCCAGAATGCGGAAAGCGTCTGGCGTTGACAGGCGTTTTTCCACACACAATGTTTCAAAACGGCGTTGGGCCTTCCAGCCGGCCTGGAGGGCGCGGCGGGTACGGTCAGGGCCGGCACCCAGAAGCAAACCGGTTTCGATCCATGTCTTTTCCCAGTGGCGTTTCCCCTGTGACAGGTCAACCACCGGGCTCAACACCTGAGCGCCGTTTTCGAGCGCGTTTTGGACCATGTACGGGATGCCTATGAATTTGGGACAGCAGTAGTTCTTGGGTTCCAAGCTGACCAAACAGGGAATAAAAAGGCGGTCGACGCCGCGGTCGAGCAACTCGCGGGCGTGTGCAAACAGCAGTTTTACCGCCACACAGGGCTCATCGGTCGGGCAAAATTCCATTTTCTCCAGGATCCGCTTGGTGGTCGGCGGGGATACCACGAGTTGCACGCCGATTTCCCGGCAGAACTCGGCGTAGAAAGGGTACATATAGTAATAAGCCATTGCTCTGGGCAAACCTACGGTTACCATTCGACTCACATCCAAATTGGTATAGACCCGGTCTTTCAGTATGCCCGCTTCCGGCAGAGAATACCAAAAAAATCGCCCACTAGCATCAAAGCTAGTTTAGCAGAATATGGGCCGGTAGTCAATTTTGGCTGCCAGGGGTCCCTTTCGACCAAATTAGCCAAAATACGGGCCGATCCATACGGGGTATAATTCATTATGTCGGGGTTATGAAACCGGGCTCGTGCTGTCATAATAATTCATAATGATATCGGTGTTGATTTTCCGCGAGCTCATCAGCTGGAATTAAATGCCAGCAAAAACCAAGGAAACAGAGTCATGATGTTCTAACATAAGCCGGCGGTTCTAGGTTCATAATAGTTGCAAACAGAAAAAACAATCTCAAACGTAGAGGAGGAAAAACAATGGGTCGCACGAATCCGAAAATCGTCCCGGCAGCCAAGAACGCGCTTGATCAGATGAAGTACGAGGTGGCCGGTGAGATCGGAATCGCCAACTATCAGCAGCTTGACAAGGGTGACCTGCCCTCTCGGGTTAACGGTAAGGTTGGCGGCAACATGGTCCGCAAGATGGTGGCCTTTGCGGAGCAGGCTATGGCCCAGGGTAACGTAAACCAAGTCCGGATGACCGTTCCGCCCGAGCCTTTCGGTACGCAGGGCCAGTAGTTTTCAGCCAGCCGGGCAAATGACAAGTGAAACCCCAGTTCCAGAGCAGACGGCGAATGCCGGCTCTGCTCTTTTTTTTAGTTATTGCAGGTAGTCGGCAAAACGCTCCGGTATGATACCGGGATGCAAGGCCACCGATAACCCGCCGGCAATAATACGGGCGCAGTTTTTGATGAGATTGTCGATTTCCTTTGGGGTGACCATGAGCTGTCCGCCAAAGGGTTCGAGCAATTGTTGGATGATCCCCTCCATTTCGGCGGTTTGCGGAGGTGTCCGTCCGTGTATCTCGTAGAGCTTCACGATGGCGTCACGGGCGATAAACGCGGCGTGGACGACGGTCGGCACGCCGATGGAGATGACCTTCACACCCAGAGTCTCCTCGGTGAGTCCCTGGCGCTGACCGCCGATTCCCGACCCGGGATTGATTCCCCGGTCACAGAGTTGAATAGATGAGGCAATCCGTTCGACCGAGCCGGCGGCGAGAGCGTCGATACAGATCACAAGTTCGGGCCGCACGTGCTCGACAACGCCCTTGATGATCTCGGCCGTCTCAATGCCGGTGATCCCGAGTACCCCAGGTGAAAGCGCGCTGACCACTCGGGTTCCCTCCGGGATATGCTCCGGAGCGAAGTGATAGACGTGCCTGGTTACGAACGTGTGGTTGGCGACCCGCGGACCCAGGGCATCCGGCGTAGCGTTCCAGTTTCCCAACCCTACCACCAGGATGTTCCCTTGTTCGCTCACGCGGATCATTCCTTTGAGGGCCTCGGCCAGTTCCCGGACTATCGCGGTATGTGCTTCGGGATCAGTAACCCGCAGTGCCGGCGCTTCAATTGTAATGTAAGTACCCGGGGGCTTGCCCATGGCCTGGGCTCCTTGTTCAGTGGTGATGTTAACTGTGGTGACCTTCCCGTTCTGAAACTCACGGCGTTCCACCACGACACCGGGGATTTCCCGGCCCGTCTGGGCCCGCAGGGCGTCGTGGGCTTCAAGGGCCAAATCGGTCGCAACACCACAGACTCGCATAACCCGCCTCCTTGCTGGAACTGTTTTCAAGGAGTATGGTGGCCCGTACCGGAATCAAATATACCAGGCGGCGTCCGGGTTTACACCAGGGCAACTGGAGGCAGAATATAGTGAAAGAATACAGAATTCAGAATTCAGGAGTCAGAAAAACAGAATTGGCCAATGCCCGATTTCTCTACTTGAAATGCAACTGTAGCGTCTCGCATTCTGAATCTTGACTCCTGTATTCGTGGGAAGGAGAAAAAGGTCTATGTCCCTGGCAAGATGTGTTATAATGATTGCGAATTTATCCCGGAACCAGGTGAATGAGATTTGCGGATTATTGCCGGAAATCTGAAGGGCAGGCGTTTGCAGGCCGGATCCGGATTGGTGGTCCGGCCCACAACCGGCCGGGTGCGTGAGGCCCTGTTTAATATCCTGGCGCAGCGTGTTCCGGAAAGCCGGTTCTTGGATCTGTACGCCGGAACGGGAGCCGTGGGCCTGGAGGCGTTGAGCAGGGGCGCGTCACTGGCCGTATTCGTGGAAAACGACCGGAGAGTGGCGGCGATATTGAAAAGGCGCTTGGCCGAGACCGGACTGTCGGGAAGGGGCCAGGTGCGATTGGGAAAAGCGACGGCGGTGATCACCGCTCTGGGAGTGGAGGGCCGGGTGTTCGACCTGGTGTTCATGGATCCGCCTTACTCTGGTGACCTCGTAACCAAGACGCTGTCCCGCCTTTTTGAGTCGGGCGTGGTCGACCCGGCCGGTTGGGTGATCGCTGAATCTTCCTTCCGGCGGCCCCCGTCCGAAAAGGTGGGCGGCCTTTATGTTTGGCGCCGTAAACGATACGGCGAATCTTTGCTATCGTTCTACCGCGTGGAGGAGGGGTTGGGGTGAAGATTGCCGTGTATCCCGGCAGCTTTGACCCTATTACGAACGGGCATCTGGACGTGATCCAGCGGGCGGCGCAGGTTTTTGACCAGGTGGTTGTGGCCGTGGCCCACAGTTCTACCAAGGAGCCCCTGTTTTCGATCGAGGAACGGCTGGACATGCTCCGGGTTGTTTTGCAGAAGTTGCCAAACGTGCGGGTGGACGCCTATCGCGGCCTGACGGTCCGCTATGCCCGGGAGCAGGGTGCGCGGGCCCTAATCCGGGGCTTGCGGGCGGTGTCCGATTTTGAGTACGAGTTTACAATGGCCCTCACCAACAAGAAACTGGCGCCGGAAATTGAGACTGTCTTTTTGATGACCGAGGCCAAGTACTCATTCATCAGTTCGGGTTCTGTCAAGGAGGTGGCGCGTTACGGCGGTTGCCTGGAGGATATGGTGCCGGTTCCGGTGGAGCGGATATTAAGGGATAAATTTGGGATGAGGGGTGAGGGGTGAATTGGAATTGCTTTCCATACTAAACGACCTGGAAGAATTCATCCAGAATTCCGCCCGGGTGCCCATGACCAAGAAGGTGCTGGTGGACGAGGAAAAGTTGTTGGACTTTCTTGACCGGGCCCGTACCATTCTTCCGGAAGAAGTGCGCAAAGCGAAGTGGCTGGTACAGGAGCGGGAAAAGGTGATCAACGAGTCCCGCCAGGAAGCGGCCCGCCTGCTGGAGGAAGCTCAGAAGGAGGTCGAGAGGAGGGCCGAGCAAAGCGAGGTCGTCCGCCGGGCCAAGGAAATGGCGGATGAAATCATTATGAAGGCCGAGAAAGCAGCGCGGGAGATGCGGCTGGGGGCCCGTGACTATGCTGATGACGTGCTGTCCAAACTGGAAGCCCGCGTGGAGAAAATCGTCAAGGAGATCGAAGGGGGCCGCCTGGAACTAAAAAACATGAAGTAGACGCCGCAGCAGATGGACGAACATGGCCAAGCTCAAAAGAGCCAGGGGCAGGCATAAGGCCAACAGGATAGAAGTTTGGAAAACGGCGGTCCAGGCCAGTTCCAGCCCCGGGGCGGCCACGACCGGGGTTACCAGCAGCGGCTCAAAAACCGGAAACAGAAGCAAGGTCAAAACAACAGCCAGGACGGCGTGAGCAATCCGGCCCATTACGTAGAGCCGGAGCCGGATATCCGTATGGGAAACGAAACTGGCGACCTGGGCCTGAATCGAGAGGCCGCTCCAGGCCAGGATCAGCTGTACGGCGATCAGTTGCTGAACCAACGGCGCGGCGGTCTCACTCACCGCCCTGATACCGAGTGTCATCTCGAAAAAACCGGTGGCGAGCGGCAGATTCAAGCCGGAATGAAAGCCCAGGGGCTGCAACAGCAGACCGAAAAGGCCGGCAAGAACACTGAGCAATCCGAAGCTGTCCAGCAGGTGGATGGTCACGGCGAATAAAACGATAAACCCACCGATAACCAGCAGTTTGGCCACTGCGGTTTTCACCGCTTCGCCCAGAATCAGTCCCGGATGGCGCCCGTCAGCCGTCATGAACTCGTGGACGGCCCGCCTCCAGAGGTGGTGGACCGATCCGGAGAACTGCCCCCGCTCTTGGGGGCGATAGCGGCGGAATACAAGCCCCAGGGTGAGGTTGGCCAGGTAGTGGATGCCCAGGAGAAAGGGCCCCAGCGCGGGATTGTTGAACATCCCCACCGCGACGGCCACCAGAATGAAAAGCGGGCTGGCGTTGTTGGTGAAGGAAAGCAGGTGTTCGGCCTCCGCCCGGGTGCATTGTCCGGCGGACCGGAGGCGGGCGGTGAAGTTGGCCCCGACCGGATATCCGGAACTGTAACCTACGGCCACGGCGAACGAGGCGCTGCCCGGGAGCGCGAAGATCGGGCGCATGACTGGTTCCAACAGTACGCCGACGAAGCCGGCCAAGCCAAGGCCGAGCACCAGTTCCGAGACGACAAAAAAAGGCAACAAGGCCGGGAACACTATATTCCACCAGGTATCCATTCCGACGAGGGCTCCCTCGAAGGCGGTGCGTGGACGGACGGCCAGGATGACAATCAGGGCCAGGGTAAGTGAGGCCGGCAAGATTCTCCCGCAACCCGGACGCATTGCGTGCCTCCCGTTTCCCCGTTTCCCGAGGGGTTCGATGTCTAACAGAACCTATGGCTTGCGAAACCGCATAATACCAGGTTTTTATTGACAAGCCCCAGGGCCGCCGTTATAATGGGCCTGTTAAGCGATTGGGGTGGACTTATGTTTCGGCTCGATCTGGGCACGGCCAGGGACCGGCCCGGCCAACCGGTCACCTTCGAATTCCGGAAAAAGCTGCCGGGCATCGAACAGCTTGAAGAGGCTGGCACCGCCGTGGGACCGGTGGAGGTGGCGGTTACGATAACGTACCTGGAAGGGCTCTACTGGCTGGAAGGCACTGTGGACGGCCGATTCGTAACAGACTGCGCCCGCTGCCTGGAGCGGGTGGAGATCCGGTTCGGGACCAAGCTGGCGGAAAAGTATGCTCGGGGAGGTCCCGGCGCGGACACCGAAGTGATGCCGGTGGAGGGCGATTTCATAGACTTAACCGAGAAGATTGTCGAGAGCGTGCTCCTGGCGCTGCCGATGAAGCCGTTGTGCAGTCCGGATTGTCTGGGACTATGTGCCGAGTGCGGACAGGTATTGAATAAGGCTGCCTGTGACTGCCGGCCAGACGGTATTGATCCCCGCCTGGCCGAATTGGGGAGACTGTTGAACCCGGATAAAAAGGGGGTGGAATGAATGGGGGTTCCCAAACGGAAGCATTCCAAGCAGCGCCAGCGCTTGCGGCGCGCGGCGTGGAAGACTGAAGTGCCCACCCTGGTGGATTGCCCGCAATGCCGGGCGCGAATAGTACCGCACCGGGTCTGCCCGGAGTGTGGGTATTACAAGACGAAAAAGGTCGTAAATAAGGACAAATAAGCTTTTGGTTCATCAAAAGCTTATTTTTTTACCGTTATTGCTTTTAACTGGCAAGTTGGATATACTCTCATTTAGTATAGAACGCGGCGGGGGGACCGGTAGTTGCGGATTGCGGTAGACGTCATGGGAGGTGATTTCGCACCCCAGGAGATCATCAGGGGTGCGGAAGCAGCGGTTCGGGAGTGGGGTTTTGAGGTGATCCTGGTCGGGAATGAGGAGGCAATCGCCAAGTACGCCGATTCACGCTTATGCCTTCCCGTGGTGCGTGCCCCGCAGGTCGTGCAAATGGACGAGTCCCCTGTGGTAGCCGTCAAGCGTAAACCCGATTCCTCAGTGGTCAAGGCCGTCGAACTGGTCAAGGATGGCCGGGCCGATGCGGCCGTGTCCGCCGGTCACACGGGCGCCACCTTCGCGGCCAGCTTATTCCGGCTGGGGAGAATCCGGGGTGTCGAGCGCCCGGCGCTGGCGAGCGTCATCCCGAACGAGCAGGGCCAAACCGTGCTCCTGGACATCGGCGCCAACGTGGACTGCAAACCGGGACATCTGTTGAAGTTCGGCATTATGGGCAGCCTGTACGCCAGGCAGGTGCTGGGAGTTCCTAATCCACGGGTGGGGCTTTTGAGCATCGGTGAAGAGGCCTCCAAGGGAAACGAGCAGACTCTGACGGTGTTCCCGCTGTTCGAACGGGCCCCCTTTGATTTTGTGGGTAATGTGGAGGGCGGGGACCTATTTAGCGGCCGCGTCGACGTGGTTGTCTGCGACGGGTTTGTCGGGAACATTGCGCTAAAAACGGGAGAAGGCGTGGTTCGCACGTTGGAAAAAGCGGTCAAGCAGGAAGTGGCCACCAATTGGATTTCAAAGGTTTGTGCGTTGCCCACCGTATACACGCTCCGGAACATACGTAAGCGCTTCGACTACACCGAGTACGGCGGTGCCCCATTGCTCGGCGTCAACGGGGTGGTGGTGGTGAGCCACGGCCGGTCCAACGCCAAGGCCGTGAAAAACGCCATCCGTGTGGCCGGTGAAGCCGTCCGGACAAACCTGGTGGGAACTATCGCCGGCGGCATCGGGGACGTACGGGAAAACGGAGCCGAAACCGCTGATGGCTGAGCGGATTTCGGCCGGAATCGTCGGCATCGGATCCTGCGTGCCGGAGAGGGTCTTGACCAACCGGGATCTGGAGGCGCTGGTGGACACTTCAGACCAGTGGATCCGTGAGCGTACCGGCATCCGGGAGCGCCGGATCGCCGGTCCGGACCAGTCCACATCGGATCTGGCCGTCGTTGCCGCCCGCCGGGCCCTGGCCGACGCCGGTATCGAACCCGGTGAGTTGGACCTGATTGTTGTGGCCACGGCCACCCCGGACATGATTTTTCCGTCTACGGCCAGCCTGGTGCAGGAACGCCTGGGCTGCGGCCCGGTGGCGGCTTTTGATCTCTCCGCCGGGTGCACCGGCTTCATGTATGGTTTGGTGGTCGGCGCGCAGTTTATCGCCGCCGGTACCTACCGGACGGTGCTGGTGATCGGCGCGGAAACCCTTTCCAGGATCCTGAACTGGGAAGACCGTTCCACTTGTGTGCTTTTCGGGGATGGAGCCGGGGCCGTGGTGCTGCAGCCGGTCCCGCCCGGACGCGGTCTGCTGGCGGCCCGGCTGGGGTCGGACGGATCCGGAGGCGACCTTCTGAAACTGCCGGCGGGGGGTTCCAGGCTGCCGGCCTCGGCGCTCACGGTGGAACAGAAACTGCACTACGTGCACATGAACGGGCGTGAAGTGTTCCGCTTTGCCGTCCGCATCCTGGGTGAGGCGGCCGCCGAGGTTATCCGGGAGGCCGGTCTCAGGCAGGACCAGATCGATCTCTTTATCCCCCACCAGGCGAATATTCGGATTATTGAGGCGGCAGCCAAGCGGCTGGACCTGCCCATGGACCGGGTCATGGTCAACGTCGACCGCTACGGCAACACCTCCTCCGCCTCCATTCCGTTGGCGCTGGAGGAGGCGGTGCATTCCGGCCGGTTGGCGGACGGGGACCGCGTGGTGATGGTCGGCTTCGGCGCCGGACTGACCTGGGCCGCGGCGGTATTGGATTGGGTCGGCACCGGTAGGCGTGAGATAGAGAAACCGTTTGTTTGAGGAGGTTCCAAAAAGTGCTGAAAACAGAACTTTGCGAATTGCTGGGTATCGAGTACCCGATTCTGCAGGGCGGGATGGCCTGGGTTTCGGAAGCCAAGCTGGCGGCGGCTGTTTCCGAAGGCGGCGGCCTGGGAATCATCGGCACCGGTCAGGCTCCGCCGGACTGGGTCCGAGCCCAGATTCGCGCCGCAAAATCGCTCACCGACAGACCGTTCGGCGTGAACGTCATGCTGCTTTCCCCATTTGCGGACGAGGTAATGCGGGTGGTTTTTGAGGAACGAGTGGCGGTGGTGACCACCGGAGCCGGCAACCCGGGCAAGTACATCAGTGCGCTGCGCGAAGTGGGCTGCCGGGTGATACCGGTCGTGCCCTCGGTCGCGCTGGCCCGGCGTCTGGAGCAGACCGGGGTGGACGCTCTGATCGCGGAGGGCATGGAGTCCGGCGGCCACATCGGAGAGCTGACGACCATGGTCCTGGTGCCTCAAATTGTAGATGCCGTAAGCATCCCGGTAATCGCGGCCGGCGGGATCGGTGACGGCCGGGGAGTAGCGGCGGCGTTGGCGCTGGGAGCCAAGGGGGTGCAGTTGGGCACCCGCTTCATCTGTGCCGAGGAGTGCACGGTGCATCCGCTGGTCAAGGAGAAGATTCTCAAGGCCAAGGACCGGGACACCGTAGTCAGCGGGCGCACCACCGGTCATCCGGTAAGGTGTCTCCGGAACAAGCTCACACGGCAGTTTGAGGAACTGGAGGCCAGGCAGGCGCCCCCGGAGGAGCTGGAAAAGCTGGGAGTGGGCAAACTGCGGGCGGCAATGGTGGATGGGGATGTGGAATACGGTTCGGTGATGGCGGGTCAGATTGCGGCCCTGGTCAATGACATCAAGCCGGCCAGGGAAATTATCCGGCAACTGGTGGCGGAAGCGGAACAGGTCGTGGCACGGATGGCCCGGATGGGAGAAGCGAGATGAAAACGGCCTTTTTGTTCCCCGGCCAGGGTTCCCAGTACGTGGGCATGGGTGAAGAACTGCACCGCAGCTACCCGGTGGTGAGGCGGATTTTCACCCGTGCCGATGAGATTCTCGGCTTTTCCTTGACCAAGCTCTGTTTTGAAGGGCCTAGAGAGGAACTCCAGAAAACGGCCAATACTCAGCCGGCCGTGTTTGCCACCAGTGTCGCCTGTTTCGAAGTGCTCCGCGAAAAAGGAATCCTTCCGGACGTGCTCGCTGGACACAGCCTGGGTGAATATACCGCCTTGGTCGTAGCCGGCGCCTTTTCGTTTGAGGATGGTTTGCGCCTGGTGCGGCGGCGGGGACAGCTCATGCAAGAAGCCGTTCCCCTTGGGACCGGCGGCATGGTGGCCGTCCTGGGACTGGAGCGGGAAACCCTCAAAGAAATCGCGACCGAGGCCGGACGTGCCGGAGTAATCAACCTGGCCAACTTCAACTGTCCCGGACAGGTGGTGTTGGCGGGAGAGATGGCGGCGCTGGAGCGAGCGGTCGACCTGGCAAAACAGGCCGGAGCAAAGAAATGTGTACCGCTTTCGGTCAGTGGGCCGTTTCACTCCTCCCTGATGCGCAGCGCCGGGGAGCGCCTGGCCCAAGCCCTTGACGGGATCGAGATAAGGGATCCCCGAACGCCGGTGGTGGCCAACGTTGACGGCCGGTTCCTGGTGACGGCGGCCGAGGTGAGGGCGGCCCTGGTCCGGCAGATTTACAGTCCGGTCCGTTGGGAGGAAGGGATACAGACGCTGATCGGGGCCGGAGTGCGGACTTTTGTGGAAGTCGGTCCCGGCAAAGTGTTGTCTGGGCTGGTCAAGAAAATCGCTTCGCGGGATACCGCCATCCTCAACGTGGAGGACGGGGCCTCCCTGCAAAAAGTCCTTGCGTGCCTGGAGGAGGTTGGCTAGAATGAAACTTGACGGAAGAACGGCCCTGGTAACCGGGGCCTCACGCGGTATCGGGCGGGCCGTGGCCCTGGCTCTGGCCGCTGCGGGGGCCGACCTGATCGTGAACTACGCAAGCAACATCCGGGCGGCGGAACAAGTAGCGGCAGAAGCCCAACGTTTCGGTTCCAGGGTATTATTGTTCCAGGCCGACGTATCCCGGCCGCAGGAAGCCGCGGACTTGGTCCAGGCTGGTCTGGACAAATTCGGACGTCTGGACATACTGGTGAATAACGCCGGGATTACGCGGGATAACCTGCTATTACGGATGACGGATCAGGATTGGGACGAAGTCATAAACGTCAATCTAAAAGGGGTTTTCAATACCACCCGGGCGGCGCTCCGGCCGATGATCAGAGCCCGCCACGGCCGGATCATCATTATTTCGTCCGTCATCGGACTGCGGGGCAACGCGGGTCAGGCGAATTATGCGGCGGCCAAGGCGGGCCTGATCGGGTTCACCAAGTCGGTGGCCAGAGAGGTCGGCTCGCGGAGCATCACGGCGAATGCGGTTGCGCCTGGTTTTATCCAGACCGAAATGACCGATAAACTGGGCCCGGCGGTGCGCGAGCGCATGCTTTCCGAGATTCCCCTGGGGCGTCTGGGCACTCCCGAGGACGTGGCGGCGCTCGTCACCTTTCTGGCCAGTGATGCGGCCGGGTATATCACCGGGCAGGTGATCGCCGTCGACGGTGGAATGGCCATGTAGGAGCGCGAGTCGGTTGAATATCGCGCAAAATAATAAATCAAAGGCGGTCAGGCAGTGGAAAGGGGGTGACAGGCAGATGTCGGAAAAGTTGCAGAAAATACAGGCGCTGATTGTGGAACAACTGGGGGTGGACGAAGAAGAGGTTACTCCGGAGGCCTCATTTGTAGATGATCTTGGAGCGGATTCGCTGGACCTGGTGGAACTGGTAATGGCCTTTGAGGAGGCTTTTGAGATACGCATTCCCGATGAGGATGCGGAAAAGATCCGTACCGTCGGTGATGCCGTGGCCTACATTGAAGAACGGAGTTAGCGCTCCCGGCCCTCCTGGGGGAGGTGCTTTTGTTGCGGCCGCGAGTGGTAATTACCGGTATGGGGGCAATCACGCCCCTCGGCACCGGTCTGGAGGTGTTCTGGTCCGCCCTGGTCGCGGGGCGTTCCGGAATCAGAACCATTCAGTCGTTTGACGCTGGGGCTTTCAGAACACGGATCGCCGGCGAAGTGCCCGATTTTGAACCAACGGACTACATCGAGAAGAAGGAAGCCCGACGGATGGACCGGTACGCGCAGTTTGCGGTGGCCGGCGCGGGCATGGCGATCAAGGACGCCGGGATCGAGCTGGACGGCCTCCGCCGGGAACGCGCGGGGGTGGTCATCGGTTCGGGAATCGGCGGCATGCACACCTTCGAGGAACAGGCCCGGGTCCTGTTCGAGCGCGGCCCCGACCGCGTGAGCCCCTTTTTTGTACCGATGATGATCGGGAATATGGCGGCCGGTCAGATTGCGCTTACCTACGGGTTGTGCGGACCCAACGTCACTGTGGTCACCGCCTGCGCGTCCGGCAATCACGCTATCGGGGATGCCTTTAAGGTGATTCAGCGCGGTGACGCCGACGTGATCATCACGGGCGGTACGGAAGCATCAATCACCCCGCTGGCACTGGCCGGCTTTTGCGCGATGAAGGCGACTTCGGTGCGGAACGACTCCCCGGAGCAGGCTTCACGGCCCTTTGACGCCCAGCGGGACGGGTTCGTCATGTCTGAGGGCTGCGGCATTCTGGTGCTAGAGAGTCTGGAACACGCTCTGCAACGGGGAGCTCCCCGGATCTACGCCGAGGTCATCGGGTACGGCACCAGTTGCGACGCCTACCACATCACCGCCCCCGATCCGGAAGGGTTGGGCGCGGTCCGCTCGATGCAGGCCGCTCTGCGCGACGCGGCCGTCGAACCGGACGAGGTGGACTACGTGAACGCTCACGGTACTTCAACGTCTTTAAACGACCGGGTGGAAACCTTGGCCTTAAAAAGCGTTTTCGGCCCCGCCGCTTCTAAATTGGCGGTCAGTTCGACCAAGTCCATGACCGGGCATCTGCTCGGTGCCGCGGGAGGCCTGGAAGCGGTGATCTGTGCCCTGGTGCTTCAGCGGGGGGTAATCCCCCCAACAATAAACTATGAACACCCGGACCCGGAATGCGACCTGGACTATGTGCCGAACATCGCCCGGGAGGCCCGGGTGCGGGTTTGCCTGTCCAACGCTTTCGGCTTCGGTGGGCACAACGCCACGCTGGTTTTTAGAAGGTACGAGGACGGTGACCGGTAATGGTGCCGTTCACGAACCTGGCGGAATTCCAGGAAGGCATCGGGCTCTTCTGGCGGGATCCGGACCTTTTGCTTGAAGCGCTGACCCACAGCTCATTCAGCTACGAACACCCGGGGCACCGGCACAACCAGCGGCTGGAATTCCTGGGTGACGCGGTACTGGAAATCGTGGTCAGTGAGCACCTGTACCGGCGGCTGCCCGATGCTCCCGAAGGCGACCTGACGAAAATCCGCGCCGCCGTGGTCTGCGAACCGGCCCTGGCGCACGTGGCCCGAGAGATGAACCTGGGTACCTACTTGCGAATGGGCCGGGGGGAAGAGCTGTCGGGCGGCAGGGAGCGCCCCTCGGTACTGGCCGACGCCCTGGAGGCGCTGCTGGGGGCGCTTTATCTCGACCAGGGTTTGGAGGTCGCCCGGTGGTTTGCCCTGCAAAGCCTCGAACCCATAATTAGTGCCACGCTTGCTGGGAAGGGGGAGGCCGACTACAAGACCCGGCTGCAGGAACTCCTGCAGAAAAGGTCTCCCGAGCCGTTGCGCTATGTAATCATCAAGGAAGAGGGTCCGGACCACAACAAGTTGTTCACCGCCGGGGTGGTGTACCGGGGTAAGGTTCTAGGCCGGGGCACCGGGCGTACCAAGAAAGAGGCCGAACAGCACGCGGCCAGGGAGGCGCTAGTCAGTTTTGAGCGCGTTGAACAGCACCACTAGGAGGTTCTTATGGGCTTATTCAGCCGCCTGAAACAGAGCCTGACCAAGACCCGTGAGGTACTGGCCGGGAAGGTGGAGGGTCTGGTGTACGGGCGGACGACCGTAGACGAGTCCCTCTACGAGGAACTGGAAGAGATTTTGATTCAGGCCGACGTGGGGGTGGAGACTTCCCTGGAGCTTGTGGCACGGGTGCGCGAGCGGATGAAGGCGCAGAAACTCGATGACCCCACCAAGCTCAAACCGATCCTCAAGGATGAACTGCGCCGGATTTTCGCGGGCGGGGATGAAACCGCAAACCTTAGGCTGGACGGAGACCCGACGGTGATTCTGGTGGTAGGAGTCAACGGGACGGGGAAGACGACCTCGATCGGCAAGCTGGCCCACCTGCTCCGCCGGGATGGAAAGAAAGTGCTGCTGGCGGCGGCCGACACGTTCCGGGCGGCGGCGATCGACCAGTTGGAAATCTGGGCCCACAGGGCCGGGGTTGAGTTGATCAGGCACGGTGAGGGGGCCGATCCGGCGGCAGTGGTTTACGACGCCATCCAGGCCGCCCGGGCGCGTGAGTACGACGTGTTGATCATCGACACGGCCGGTCGGCTGCACACCAGGGTCAACCTGATGGAAGAACTGAAAAAAGTGTTCCGGGTGGTGAGCCGGGAACTGCCGGGTGCGCCTCAGGAAGTTTTGCTGGTTCTGGATGCGACCACCGGGCACAATGCGGTTAACCAGGCCAAAATATTCGGTGAGGCCGTCGGGGTGACCGGAATCGTGCTGACCAAACTGGACGGAACCGCCAAGGGCGGAATCGTGGCGGCGATCAGAAATTCGCAAAAGATACCAGTCAAACTGGTGGGCACCGGCGAGAGAATCGAAGACCTCTCCTATTTCCACGCCGGGGAGTTCGTAGACGGCCTGCTGGGATAACAACGGGGAACAGGAATTAAGAATCCAGAATTCAGAAGTAAATGAAAGGACTTAGACCCTATGCCGTAAGCACTACATGCATATATGGGGAGAAAAGTTGATCAGAGGCTCGACAATGGGTGATGCACTGAATTTGGTGCCGCTCTTCGGTATGATTCTGATTATGTTTTTGTTCCTCATTCTGGATTCTAGATTCTGGATTCTGAATTCTGGTTTACCGGGGCATCGGCTGCCCCTTCTTTTGTGCATGACCGCCGACTACGATGCATAAACGGGTTTTGGGTGCCGGAAGCTAAACCATACGCAGGGGGATGGACAAATGACGGTGAGGATCGCGGTGATCGGCGGAACCGGGGTGTATGACCCAGCTATGTTGGGGGAAATACGCGAAGACCACGTGCGCACTCCTTACGGGGAGGTCGACCTGCAGGTGGGCCGTTTCGAGGGGCGGGAGGTTGCCTTTATGGCCCGCCACGGGCGGTGGCACTCGGTGCCGCCGCACCTGGTCAATTACCGGGCCAACATCATGGCCCTGAAACAACTGGGTGTGCGGAGTATCCTGGCCACCGCCGCGGTCGGATCGCTCAACCTGGACATGAAGCCGGGAGACTTCGTGTTCTGCGACCAGTTCCTGGACTTCACCAAGTCCCGGGCCCAGACCTTCTTCGAAGGGGGACCGGAAGGCGTGGTGCACGTGGACATGACCGAGCCGTACTGTCCCGAGCTCCGGGCGCTGCTGGAAGAAGCTGCGGCGGCCCTGAAACTGACGGTGCACCCGGGCGGCACTTATGCGGCCACCGAAGGCCCTCGTTTTGAGAGTCCCGCCGAGATCAGGATGCTGAGACACCTCGGCGCCGACCTGGCCGGAATGACCGGAGTCCCGGAAGTGGTGCTGGCCCGGGAGGCTGGAATCTGCTACGCCACCATCTGTATGGTGACCAATTTCGCCGCCGGCATCTCGCCCCACCGGCTGACCCACGAAGAGGTGCTGGAAGCCATGCGGGTGAACGCCGCAAAGATCCGTTCCCTGATCGCCGGCACCGTGCTCCTGATCGATCCGGAACGAAGTTGTCCGTGCCACGAGGCGGTGCGGGGCCCGGTGGTTGGGTCGGACAATAATGTTGGTCGGTCGTCGGTGGTCAGTGGTCGGGCTGGCTCGCGGCATCAAAACGGTGCCGTACCGCAAGAGGAACAGTAATGCCGGTTGAGGCCCTGTACTGGAAAGACGGCCGGCTGTACGTCCTCGACCAGACTAGGCTGCCGGAAGAGACGGTCTACGTCACCTGCAGCTCCTACCGTGATGCCGCCGAAGCCATCAAGACCATGCGGGTCCGGGGGGCACCCGCCATCGGTGCCGTAGGTGCTTTCGGACTGGTGTTGGGCGCACTGGAGACCGGAGGGGACCGAGAGTCCTTTCTGGCCCGCCTGCGCGAAATCGCCGGGGTACTCCGGGATACCCGGCCCACGGCGGTGAACCTGGACTGGGCCCTGGAACGCATGTTGGCCCGGGCCGTGGAGACGCTGGGGGAACCCGGGGCGCTGCGCGCCGCCTTGCTGGCGGAAGCCCAGGCCATAGTCCGGGAAGATATCGAGGCCAACCGCCGGATGGGGCTCTTCGGCCGCGAGTTGATACCGGACCCGGCCCGTATCCTGACCCACTGCAACGCGGGGGCGCTGGCCACGGCCGGGTACGGGACGGCCCTGGGGGTGATCCGGGCGGCCCGGGAGGCGGGGAAGCAGGTCAAGGTGTTTGCCGGCGAAACGCGGCCGTTTCTGCAGGGTGCACGGCTGACGGCCTGGGAACTCATGCGCGAAGGTATCGAGGTGGTGCTGGTGGCGGACAACATGGCCGGTTACCTGATGGCCCGGGAGGGGCTGGACCTGGTGATCGTGGGGGCCGACCGGGTGGCCGCCAACGGGGATGTGGCCAACAAGATCGGCACCTACAGCCTGGCGGTGCTGGCCCGGGCGCACGGCATCCCGTTCTACGTGGCGGTTCCGCTCTCGACGGTCGACCTCCGGACAGCCATTGGCCGTGACATCCCCATTGAAGAACGTGACCCCGCCGAACTGACCCACTTCCGCGGCCGCCGGGTCGCTCCGCAGGGAGTGGCCGTCTGGAATCCGGCTTTTGATGTAACCCCCAACGAACTGATCACCGCCCTCATTACGGATGCCGGGGTGCTCAAACCACCCTTCGGGGAAGCCCTGCGCCGTGCCGTGGGCAGCGGGAGGAGAGAATGATGAACTGCGCGATCCGGAATCCGGACCTGGCACCACAGGGAAGGATGAAGATCGACTGGGTCCGGGCCCACATGCCTGTCCTGGGTGCGATCCGGGCCGAGTTTGAACGTTCCCGGCCGCTGGCGGGCGTCAAAGTGGCGGTCAGTGTACACCTGGAGGCCAAGACGGCTTACCTGGCCGAGGTCTTGAAGGCCGGCGGCGCAATAGTGACGGTGACCGGCTGCAACCCCTTGTCAACCCAGGACGACGTGGCGGCCGCGCTGGTCGAGGCCGGAATTGCCGTGTTTGCCTGGCATGACCCGACACCGGACGAGTACCGTACGCATTTGATACAGACCTTGGAGAACGGTCCCGGGATCGTAATTGATGACGGTGGCGACCTGGTGCACCTGTTGCACACCGACCTGGCCCACCTCGCCCCCGGGGTGATCGGGGGCTGCGAGGAGACCACCACCGGGGTGATCAGGCTGCGGGCCCTGGCGCGTGAGGGCCGTCTGGCGTTCCCGATGTTTGCGATTAACGACGCCCATACCAAGTACCTGTTCGACAATCGTTACGGCACCGGAGAGTCGGTGTGGTCCGGGATCATGCGGACCACCAATCTGCTCGTGGCTGGCAAGACGGTCGTGGTGTTCGGGTACGGCTGGTGCGGGCGGGGCATCGCCATGCGGGCCCGCGGGCTGGGGGCGAAAGTAATCGTCTGCGAGGTTGACCCGGTCCGGGCGATTGAAGCCCACATGGACGGCTACCGGGTCATGCACAGCCTGGAGGCCGCCCGGTTGGGGAACGTGTTCATTTCCGCCACCGGCTGCCGGGACGTCATCCACGCCGGACATTTCCAGGTGATGCCGGACCAGGCGCTCCTGGCCAACGCCGGGCATTTCAACGTGGAAATCTCCGGACCGGACCTGGAACGGCTGGCGGTCTCCCGGCGGACGGTCCGTCCGAACATTGAGGAGTTCCAACTGGCGGACGGCCGCCGGCTGTACCTCCTGGCCCGCGGCCGTCTGGTAAACCTGGCGGCGGGGGACGGACACCCGGCCGAGATCATGGACATGTCGTTCGCCCTGCAGGCGCTTACGGCCCTG
Source organism: Candidatus Desulforudis audaxviator MP104C (assembly GCF_000018425.1). GTDB lineage: Bacteria > Bacillota > Desulfotomaculia > Desulfotomaculales > Desulforudaceae > Desulforudis > Desulforudis audaxviator. Next base: position 686,176 of record NC_010424.1, read on the forward strand.
TATGTTGTGAGGCACGCCGGGGAACTGGAAAAGAAGCTGTACCCGGTGCCCCCGGAAATCGACCGCCGGGTGGCCGAGCTGAAACTCGGGGCCCTGGGCGTTAAACTTGACCGGCTGACTCCGGAGCAGGAGGAGTATCTCGCCGGATGGGGGCCGGCATGATGGAGGTGTGAAGTGGGAAGTTAGAGGTGGGAAAGCGGTTGAGAAAAGGGGACTGTCCCCTTTTCTCGATCTCACCTCCAACCTCTCGCCTCCCACCTCCCAATCGTAAGGAGGGGTGTGGGATGAGTCTGGCGGCCGACAAGGCCAAGGAAAAACTGGTCCGCTTGGGACAGAAGGTGGCCGAAGCGGGGCTGGTGATCGGTACCTGGGGCAACCTTTCCTACCGGGTGGCGAAGGACAATGTGGTGGTGATCACCCCCAGCGGGCTGGATTACCACCGGATGAGCACCCGGGACATGGTGGTCATCGGTATGGACGGGCGGGTGGTTGAGGGCGACCGCAAACCTTCCACCGAACTTGCCCTGCACCTTGCGGTTTACCGGACCCGGCCCGACGTTCAGTGCGTCATCCATACCCATTCACCGTACGCCGGGGCGATGGCGGTGAACCGGATGCCCATACCGCCCATCCTGGAGGACGCAGTGGCGATGATCAGGGGATCGGTGCCGGTAACCGAGTATGCCGTGTCCGGCAGCCGGCGGTTGGCGGAACTGGCGGCTCAGGCACTAGGCCGGGTCAACGCGGTATTGCTGGCCAACCACGGCGTGGTCGGCGTGGGGCGGACCCCGGAGGACGCGTTTCAGGTGTGCCAGCAGGTGGAAAGAGCGGCCCAGGTATACATCCTGGCGCGCGCCATCGGGACGCCCGTGGCTCTTACCGATCAGGAAGTAGCCCGCTTGCTGGAATACTACACCAAAGAATACGGTCAGAAAGAGGGGGCCGAGGGATGAGGCTTTTGATTCGGAACGCCTACGTGATTCCAGTGGCCGGGTCGGATTTCACCGGAGACGTGGCGGTGGAGGAGGGCCGGATTGTTTTCGCCGGACCCACGGGAGCGGTTCCGGGAACGTTCGAAGCGGACGAGACCATCGACGCCACGGGGATGGTGGCCACTCCCGGTTTGGTGAACTGCCATACACACGCGGCCATGACCCTCTTTCGGGGATACGCGGACGACCTGCCCCTGATGGAGTGGCTGACTCGGAAAATTTGGCCCGTAGAGAACCTGCTGACCGGGGATGACATCTACTGGGGCAGCCTGCTCGCGGGGTTGGAAATGCTGAAGTCGGGCACTACCACCTTTGCCGACCAGTACTTCGAGATGGACCGGGTTGCGCAGGCCGTGGAAGAAATTGGCCTGCGGGCTTCATTGTGCCGGGGCTTGATCGGAGTCTCGGAGCACGCCGAAAAAGCCTTGGCCGAGGGGTGCGAATTTGTGCGCCGCTGGCACGGGGCAGCGGCGGGGCGCATTTCGGCCATGCTGGGACCGCACGCCCCCTACACCTGTCCGCCGGCGTACCTGAAAAAAGTGGTGGCCGCGTCGGAAGAACTGGACGTGGGGCTGCATATTCACCTGTCCGAAACCCGGACCGAAATCGAACAGATCAAGGCGGAGTACGGCTGTTCGCCGATTGCCCTGATGGAAGAGACCGGCCTTTTTCACCGGCCGGTGCTGGCGGCGCACTGCGTGCACCTGAGCGAGGCGGACATTAAAATTCTGGCCCGGAGAGGGGTGGGGGTGGCCCACAACCCGCAGAGCAACATGAAACTCGCCAGCGGCATCGCCCCGGTGGTTCGGATGCTGGCGGCCGGGGTCCGGGTCGGCATCGGCACCGACGGTGCAGCCAGTAATAACGATTTGAACATGGTGGAGGAAATGCGTACGGCCGCCCTCCTGCAGAAAGTGGCCCAGGGAGATCCTACGGTGCTACCGGCCGGCCTGGTGCTGGAAATGGCCACCGCAGGGGGCGCCCGGGTGCTGGGACTGGAGGACCGGATCGGCACCCTGGAGGTGGGCAAGCGAGCGGACGTCGTGCTGTGGAGAGTGAACCAACCCCACCTTTGCCCCGCGCACAACTACCAGGCGCACCTGGTTTACAGTGCCGGCCGGGCCGACGTGGATACCGTCATTGTTGACGGACACGTCGTGATGCGCGGCCGCCGGGTACTCACGGTTGATGAGGAAACGGTGCTCCGCCAGGCGGAGCGGACCGCGCGGCGGTTGATCGAATCCGTTTGAAACTAGTGCAGTTTCATCTGCCTGATTTCCCGCAACAGCTTTTCACCTTCGGCGATGTGGTCTTCAAGGTGCTTGATCGCCTCGGGGTCGCCCGCCTTTTTGAGTTCGGCCAGTTCAAGCAGGTGGGCGGACACCGAACCGTCCACATCGTGGTAGATTTCCAGAGCCCTTTCAAAGGTTAGTCCCTTCTCTCTCTCGGTTTCAAAACGGTGGCGTACTGCGGAGCAACTCAAGGGAAACGCCTCCTTACACTGAATGAATTTGCCCTTAGTATTTCCCCCGGAAAGAGTGTCGTATGCCACAAGAGTCGCTTTCCGGCTATCGTCGGTTGCGGTTGTATGTTTGCACCAGCCCGCCCAGCCTGGACGAGGCCGCTCCCAAAAAGCTCTTGCGCCGGGACAGTACCTTTTCCAGCGACTCCAGCACGTAGTCCAGGTCTTCCCGGCTGACGTTCAGCGGGGGGTAAAGCCGGATTACCGCGGGATTATTCAGCGTGTACACGGAGAGCACCCGGTAGCTGTTCAGGAGTTCGACCGACACCAGGCTGCTCACCTGCCCGGCATCGCCGATCACTTTCTCGGAGATGCCGGCGGACAGTTTGTTGAGGAGCCCCTTGCCCTCATCGGCCAGTTCGATGCCCACCATCAGCCCGCGTCCCCGCACGTCCTTCAACAGGGGATAGGCACCCTTCAGCCTTCTTAACCCGTCGAGAAAATAGGCGCCGTTTTCCCGGGCACGGGCCGGCAGGTCCTCGTCCAGGGTAATCTGCAGGGCGGTGATCGCCAGCGCACAGGCCAGGGTGTTGCTCCAGTATCCACCGAAGGTGGAAGTGTGCAGGAGGGATGTGTCATAGGTGCCGTAAGCCTTCTTCCAGATTTCTTCCGTGGTGAGATAAGCACCGACCGGGACCATGCCCCCGCCCAGTGCTTTGGAGAGGCAGAGGATGTCGGGTTCAACCCCCTCGTCCGCGCAGGCGAACAAAGCTCCCGTGCGTCCGAAGCCGGTCTGGATCTCGTCGGCAATGAACAGGGTGTGGTGCTGGGCACACAGCCGGCGGGCCTGGGCGAGATATCCCGGCGGGGGCGAGATCACCCCGCCCTCACCCTGGATCGGCTCGACGATGAAAGCCGCCGCGCGGCCGGCTTTGAGGGCGGATTCAAGGGCATCCAGGTCCCCGTAGGGTACCAGCGTGCAGCCGGATAGCAGGGGCTCGAACGGGGTCCGGTACTTTGCGCGGCCGGACACCGAGAGGGCCCCCAAGGTCTTGCCGTGAAACCCGCCTTCACAGGAGATGAATCCCGGGCGTCCCGTGGCGGCCCGGGCGATTTTCAGCGCGCCCTCGACGGCCTCGGCGCCCGAATTGCAGAAGAAGCAGCGCTTCAAGTTTCCGGGGGCGACCTGGGCCAGGTTGTGAGCCAGTGCCGCAGGGAGCTGCTGCAGCGAGACCTGGACTAGCTTGGGCATCTCCTCTACCCGGCGGACGGCTTCAATCATCCGGGGATGGTTATGGCCCAGGTTGACCGAGCCGTAGCCGCTCACAAAATCCAGGTATTCGTGCCCGTCCAGGTCCCACAGTCGGGTCCCCTCGGCCCGGACGTATTGTCTGTCGGCGTTCGTCAGAATCTGAATGGCGGCGTAGGGGGTGCTGAGGTAGGTTTTGTACTTGTCCCGCACTTCGGCGGTGCGCATCTGCAGCGCTTCTTCCAGTGAGATCAGGGACATAGTCTATTCCAGCCTTTCCTTGGCATTAGGGATATTCTAACCGGATTACGTGCCTCAACCCGCGAGTTGGTGCGCCAAACCGGTTTTCGGCCCCAAAGATAAACCAGAATCCAGAATTCAGATATGGGGAACAAAGAACCGAAATCAGACTCTTAATTCTCCAGGTGTGGCCTGAAAACCCTTCCTCACCGAAGGTTTTTTTCTTGACACCGGCCCAGTGGTTATATAAAATCGCGCTGTAAAGTAAAACTACTTGATAGAGGCGCAATGTGGACAGATTTGCCTGGATCAACTTGCTCTACGACTTTTACGGGCCGTTGCTCACGGACCGCCAGCGGCAACTGCTGGAGCTGTACTACGAACAGGACTATTCTCTCGGCGAGATCGCCGGGGAACTTTCGGTAACCCGGCAGGCGGTGCACGACACGCTCAAACGCGCCGAGGAGTCGCTGGAATACTTCGAACGCAAACTGAACCTGGCGATGCGGTACCTGAACGACCGAAACCGGATCGGGGAAGCCTTGGCGGTACTAGACGATCTCGCTGGCGGTCGGGAAGAGGCCCTGATCCGCCTGAGACAGCTTCTGCGGGAGATGCGGGAGCCCGGGAAACCGATTTCAGAGAACGGGGTGTTATGATGGCCTTCGCCGGTCTTTCCGAAAGACTACAGGAGACCTTCAAGAAACTCAGGGGCAAAGGCAAGCTCACCGAGGAGGACGTGAATCAGGCGCTGCGGGAGGTCCGGCTGGCCCTCCTGGAGGCCGACGTGAACTTCAAAGTGGTGCGCAATTTCGTCAACGTGGTGCGCCAGCGGGCCACCGGCCAGGACGTGATGGCTAGCCTGACCCCGGCGCAGCAGGTGGTCAAAATTGTGCACGAAGAGTTGACCGCGCTGATGGGAGGCCAGAATGCCCGGCTGGAGCTGGCGCCGAAGCCGCCCACGGTGGTGATGCTGGTCGGCTTGCAGGGTTCAGGCAAGACAACCACCGTCGCCAAGCTGGCCAATCTCCTCAAGAAGCAGGGCCGCCGGCCCTTGCTGGTGGCGGCCGACGTCTACCGGCCGGCCGCGATCAAGCAACTCCAGGTACTAGGCGGGCAGATCGACGTACCGGTGTTCAGCATGGGTGAACAGGACCCGGTCAGTATCGCCGGGGCGGCCCTGGAGAGCACCCGCAAGGGTGGGCAGGATGTGGTGATTATTGACACCGCCGGCCGCCTGCACATCAACGAGGAACTCATGGTTGAACTGGAGCGGATCAAGGCCGGCGTTCAGCCGCACGAGATCCTGCTGGTGGTCGATGCCATGACTGGCCAGGACGCGGTGACGGTAGCCGAATCCTTCCACCAGCGCCTGGTGCTGGACGGGGTGATCCTGACCAAGCTGGACGGCGACACCAGGGGCGGCGCGGCGCTGTCGGTGCGGGCGGTCACCGGGTGCCCGATCAAGTTCGTCGGTATCGGCGAGAAACTGGACGCGCTGGAACCTTTCCACCCGAACCGAATGGCGGATCGGATTCTTGGTATGGGTGACGTCCTGACTCTCATTGAAAAGGCGCAGGCTGCTTTTGACGCCAGTCAGGCGGCCGAGATACGCAAGAAACTCAAGAGCGCCGACTTCAACCTGGATGACTTCGTGGCACAGCTGCGGCAGTTCAAGAAGATGGGCCCGCTCGACCAGATCATGGGGATGATCCCGGGAATGGACCGGATGACGAAGAAAATGAAGGGGGCCATGCAGTTCGATGAAAAAGAACTGGTCGTGGCGGAGGCGATCATCAACTCAATGACTCCCTGGGAGCGGCGCAACCCGGAGCGGATCGACGGCAGCCGGCGGCGCCGTATCGCCCGGGGCAGCGGCACGAACGTACAGGACGTGAACCGGCTCCTCAAGCAATTCGACCAGACCAGGAAGCTGTTCAAACAGTTCAGCGACTGGGAAAAGGGTGCCAAGAAGGGCGGCAAGCGCAAATTCCCCTTTAAGGTGCCAGGCACTTAACTTATTAACTTATTGCGCGGTGGCGGTGGCCGTTGTTGGGGCCAAGGTCTCACAAGTGAAACAGGTCTTAGGCTGAATAAGTTTAAGTTAAGAGTTAAGTGCTGGCACTTGATGAAAGGAGGTGAAACGGTGGCAGTAAAGATCAGACTAAAGCGCATGGGGGCCAAGAGGGACCCCTTCTACCGGATCGTGGTCTCCGATGCCCGTTCGCCCCGGGACGGACGGTTTATCGAGCAAATAGGCTACTACGATCCCCTGGAGGAGCCGGCACGGATTTCGGTGGATGAGGCCAAGGCCCGCGTGTGGCTGCAGCAGGGGGCCCAGATGACCGAGACGGTGAGATCCCTTTTCAAGAAGTCCGGAGTGCTGGAGCGCCTTGGGGCGGAACGAGCCGAGGAAAGGGGTTAACCATGAAAGAACTGGTGGAAATTTTGGCCCGGTCTTTGGTGGATCAGCCCGGGCAGGTTGAGGTGCGGGTCGTGGAAAATGACAAGGTGGTGCTCATCGAACTGCGTGTTGCACCTGAGGATATGGGCAAGGTGATCGGGAAGCAGGGGCGGATCGCCAAGGCGATACGCACTCTGGTGAAAGCGGCGGCGAACAAGCAGCGCAAACGGGTGACCATGGAAATCATCTAGTCGGGGTGAAGCGCGGCCGGAAGACCAGGAGGTGGTCCGGTGCCCAAAAGCATCATTATTACCCGTCCGGTGGTGGTCAAAATCAGGGTCACCGAGCGCTACAAGACGGCCCTGCTCCAGCAGATAGAGTACTCCGTGCGGCGGCTGGACCTGGAACTGCAGCGCCTGGAGCGCCCGGGAGCCCCACAGCTTGCCGATGAGCGCCAAAAAAGGCTCGAGGCGCGGCAGAAGCTGGTTGAGCAGGCGCAGGGCGTGCGCAGGCTGCAACCAGGTGACGAGGTGCTGCACGGGCGCGTCGAAAGTCTGGTCAGGCTGGCGGTTGGTGACGACTGGCAGAGCGTGATGGGGGTTGAAGTGCTTCTGGAAGACGGTCGCGTGGTGGACATCAGGACACCGGCCGGAGGTCCCGACAATGAGTGAGGAATTGATCCTGATCGGCGAGATCGTGAATACCCAGGGGCACCGCGGTGCGGTCCGGGTGCTGCCCCTGACGGACTTTCCCGAACGTTTCCGGCGACTGAAATCCGTTTACTTGGAACAGGGGCCGGTGCGCCGGCTGGTGCACATCGGGCGGGTGTCCTACCACAAGCGGTTTGTGATTCTCGAGTTCCGGGAAATCCCGGATATGAACGCGGCCGAAAAGTTGAAAGGGGCACAGCTCAAGATACACCGCTCGGAACTGGTGCCCTTGCCTGACGGCCACCACTACGTCTTCGATATCGTCGGCAGTTCCGTCTTCGATGCGGAAGGGGAATACCTGGGCGTCGTGGAGGATGTGCTGCGCACCGGGGCCAACGACGTTTACGTGGTAAAGAGCGGTGAGGGGGATTCCCTGCTGGTCCCGGCACTTAAGACCGTGGTGCGGGACATCGACCTGGCCCGGCGGCGCATCACCGTGGTCCTGCCTGAGGGGTTACGGGAATGATTATCAGTATCCTGACGTTGTTCCCCGAGATGTTCGCTGGTCCCTTCGGGAGCAGCATCATCAAGCGGGCGCGGGAACGAGGCCTGGTGGACATTGAGCTGTTTGACATCCGGGACTTCTCGCCGAACCGGCACCGGACGGTCGACGATACACCCTATGGGGGCGGGGGCGGGATGGTCATGCGGCCTGAACCCATCCGGCGGGCGCTCGACCACCTCCTTGAACGGGGGCGGGGAGGGGGCACGGTGGTGCTCCTGTGTCCCCAGGGCCGGCGATTCGACCAGGATTCGGCGCGCGCCCTGGCGGCTGCCGGGAAGCTGGTTCTGATCTGCGGTCACTACGAAGGAGTGGACGAAAGGGTCCGCGAAGACGTGGACCTGGAGATCTCGGTGGGCGATTTCGTGGTCACCGGTGGCGAAATCCCGGCGATGCTGGTGGTGGACGCGGTGTGCCGGTTGGTCCCCGGCGTGCTGGGTGAGCCGGGCGGCGCTGAGGACGACTCCTTCGCCGGCGGGCTTCTGGAATACCCTCAGTACACACGGCCCCGGGACTACCTGGGACGGGATGTGCCGGAGGTCTTGCTGAGCGGGCATCACGGCGAAATCGAACGCTGGCGCCGGCAAGAAGCCCTGCTCCGGACTCTGGTGCGCCGGCCCGACCTGATTGACGCAGCCCGGATGGAGGCGGGGGATCGGGAATTGCTCGCCCAACTGGCCCGGCGCCTGAAGGAGTTGGGCCTGGTTTGACGACGGGCGGGGAGCTCTTGCAATATGTGGGAACCATATGGTAGAATTACGGGTGGCTTAAGGCCATTACGACGCGAGGAGGCAGGTGTTGATGAACCACATCCAGACTTTTGCCGAGGAGCAGTTGAAGCCGGATATCCCGGAATTCCGCCCGGGCGACACCGTCCGGGTTCACGTAAAGGTTGTCGAAGGCGAACGGCAGCGCATCCAGGTTTTTGAAGGAGTCGTGATCAGAAGACGCGGCGGCGGTGTAAGCGAGACATTCACGGTGCGCCGGGTATCGTACGGCGTGGGCGTCGAGCGCACTTTCCCACTCCATTCTCCGCGGGTGGACCGGATCGAGGTGGTCCGGCTGGGCCGCGTCCGGCGGGCCCGGCTGTACTACTTGAGAAAACTCCGTGGGAAGGCGGCCCGCATCCGGGAGAGAAAGACCAAATAGTATAGTATAGAGGGGGGCTGCGAGGCAGTTCCCTCTTTACTTTTGCCACGGAGGGGTTGAGTGTTGGGAACGGGTCGGCGTCGCGGCTTATTTGGAGATTTTGCCGAATCACTCCTGATTGCGGTGATCCTGGCGCTGGTGATACGGTTTTTCATCTTTCAACCGTTTTATATTCCCTCCGGATCGATGGAGCCCACACTGCTGACGGGGGACCGGATCATCGTGTCCAAGTTCGCCTACTACTTCCGTGAACCGGAGCGGGGAGACGTGATCGTGTTCAAGTACCCCCGTGATCCAAAGCGGGTCTTTGTCAAGCGGGTGGTGGCCTTGGGCGGGGAGACGGTGGCGATCAGGGACAGCCGGTTGTACATCGACGGCGTGCCGGTGGTGGAAGAATACCTGCCGCCGGGTGTGTCCTGCCACGATTTCGGTCCCTTGAGGGTGCCGGAGGGGAGTCTCTTCATGCTGGGCGACAACCGCGCCAACAGCGACGACAGCCGGGTCTGGGGATACCTCGACGAAGATCTGGTGATCGGCAAGGCGGTGGCCATTTACTGGCCAGTCGTCCGTCTGGGAGCGGTGCACTGACTGATAGGTGGCAAGCAAGGTATGTCCGTACACTGGTATCCGGGCCACATGGCCAAGACCAAACGTCTGATCCGCGAACAATTGCGGCTGTGTGACCTGGTGTTTGAGTTGGCCGATGCGCGCATTCCGCAAAGCAGCCGAAACCCGGTGTTAAACGAGTTGACTGCTCACAAACCGCGGATTCTCATCCTGACCAAACCCGATCTGGCCGATCCGACCCGTACGGGGGAATGGATCGAGGTATTCGGCACACAGGGTATCCCGGCGCTGAAGTTCAACGCTGTCCGCGGCGGTGAGTCGGGGATCAGGACCGTGATGCGCACGGTCCGGGACCTTCTGAAAAACCCGGCTGGAAACCGGCCTCGGGCCTACCGGGCGGTGACGGTCGGGATACCGAATGTGGGCAAATCCTCATTCATAAACCGGCTGACCGGGCAGCGGGTCGCCCAGACGGGTAAAGCTCCAGGCACTACCCGGGGCAAGCAGTGGATTCGCGTGAACCGCTGGCTGGAGCTTCTGGATACGCCGGGCACGCTCTGGCCGAAATTGGGCAGTCCGGCGGTGGGGTTTAAGTTGGCGGCCACCGGTGCGATCAGGGAAGAAGTCTTCAGCCGTGAGGAGGTAGCCGGCTGGCTGGTATCCTGGTTGATGCACAACTGTCCGCGGGCCCTCCGGCAGCGTTACGGTCTGCCGGCGGTTCCGGGGGACACCGCCGACGTGCTGGAAGTGGTCGGTCGTAAGCGGGGGTTGTTGTTGCCGGGCGGGAAAGTCGACCACGACAGGACGGCCGCCATGGTGCTCAAGGACTATCGGGAAGGCGCTCTCGGCCGTTTTACTCTGGATGTTCCGGGGGAGGGACGGGGTGATGACGAGTAGGGGCGGACGAGGCTTGAGCCTGCGGCAGATTCGGGAGCGCCTGTTCTCGACGGCTGTTCCCGATGCCGAGCTTCTGGAGATGCTCGGCCGGGACGCACGTGCCGGTGCCCGCGAGTTGCAGCGCCAAGTGCTGCGGCGCATTGCCCAGGAGCGGGCGGAAGCCGAGCGCTTGCATTCTCTATACGGCTACGAGCGGGCTCTGGAGGCCGCCGGGTGCGGGCCGGTAGCCGGAACGGACGAGGCCGGGAGGGGACCCTTGGCCGGCCCGGTGGTGGCTGCCGCCGTAGTCTTAAGCCGCGGGGCGGCGATCCCGGAGCTGAAGGACTCCAAACAGTTGACCGGCCCGGCACGGAGCCGGCTGGCGGATGAAATCCGGGCCCGGTGCCATGCCTGGGGGATCGGCGTCGCCGACGTCGGTGAAATCGCCCGGTTGAACATTCTCCGCGCCAGCCTGTTGGCCATGCGGCGGGCGCTGGACGGCCTGGGTTTCATTCCGGGGTGGGTTCTGGTTGACGGTTCCTTCACCGTGCCTCTGTTTCCCGGCCCCCAGACCGCCCTGGTAAAGGGGGATCGGGTCAGCGCCTCCGTGGCAGCGGCATCGATTCTGGCCAAGGTCTACCGGGACGAGTTGATGGAGCGGTTGCACCGCCTGTACCCGGAGTACGGTTTCGACCGGCACAAGGGCTATCCGACCCCCGAACACTACCAGGCGCTTGAGCGCTACGGCCCCTGCCCGCTGCACCGGGTTTCCTTCCTGCACAAAACACAAATCAGCCTGAACCCCACACCCTGACGCCAACGCCGAGGCACAGGTTCGATTCACGGTGCGCGGCTTTTGGTCACCAGGCCGGTTCAACCAGAAAGTCCGGTCCCATTTCCTCGGCCACCTGTAGCAGCCGTTCGTAGTCAGCGGAAGTGAGCAGGAGGTCCTCCTCATTCGCGAAGGCCGGAATGGCCTGGTGGACCGGAAGCACCCGGTAGCGCACCTTGCCGTGCAACAGATAGGTGTGGACCCACACGGGAACCAGTTCCACCTCCTCCAAAACAGTTATGCCGCCGACGAGGTCCTTTTTGATGGTCAGCCGGACCAGCAGGCCGCTGTCACTGTAACGCCAGCGCTGATTGGAGATGAAGTTCCCCAGGGAGTAGGCCGCGAATTTCTTTCTGGGCACCCCCTCCTTAAGTACCGTCCTGGTATGGGTGGGCTGCACCACGTGCGGGTGACTGCCCAGCACGATGTCGACCCCCGAATTGAATAAAAACTCCACGAGACCTCTCTGGTCTTTGGTGGGATAGCGGCTGTACTCGACGCCGAAATGGAGACAGGCGATGATGATATCCGCCTCGGCTTCCTTAAGCCGGGTGATTTCCTCCTGCAAGGCCCCACGGTCGATTATGTTCACCAGGTACGGCTTGTCGGGAGGGATCGGTAGGCCGTTGGTGGATTCGGTGTAGTTCATGATCCCCACCCGAATTCCCCGGAGTTCTTTGATGAAGGGCCGTTCCCGGTCCTCCCGGCTGGCGTAGGTGCCGATATGGTCCAGGCCGGCGGCCTCCAGGTGCCGGATGGTGGCCAGCACTCCTTCCACATCCTGATCCAGGCTGTGGTTGTTAGCCGTCAAGAACATATCCAGCCCCACGTCCCGCATTTCCGGCGCGAGGTCGGCGGGACAGTTGAACCGCGGGTAGCCCGAATAACCCCTATGCGCCCCGGCCAGGCGGGTTTCGAGGTTGGCGATGGAGTAGTCGGCGTCTGCGAACAGGTGCCTGACCGGGCCGAATACTTCGCCGAATTCGAAACGGCCTGTTTCCGGGTTGTGCACCGAATAAATCACCGGCAAGTGCATCAGGAAATCTCCCACCGCGGTGATGGTGATCCGGACCTCCTGAGGCGCAGGCGGAACCGGGGGCCCGTCAACGGTAGGACCGGTGGAATCCAAGCCCGTACAGCCGCCCGGCGGGCAGAGGCAGAAGAAAACCAAGAGCCACCAGATGGTAACGCGGCGCAAGCGGATCATCACCCCGGCTTCCCGTCTACTGGCTGATCACGGTCAGATTACATCATTTTTCCACATGAGCGGGGCGGTTCCTGCCTATTTCGAGCTTGTCGGCCCTTTGCACAATGGTCTTTTCCGGGTTAAGCTGGAGTGAGGGATCTTGTCCGGCACCGGGTCTTACGGGAGGAGGACAAGATTTGGATCGGCAGTTGCTCGGCCGGAAGGCCGAAGCTCTGGCTGTAGCACACCTGAGGAAGCAGGGGCTGCGCATCGAGGAGCGCAATTTCCGCTGCCGCCTAGGGGAAATCGACCTGGTGGCCCGTGACGGGGCTACCCTGGTTTTCGTGGAGGTGCGGTCACGGACTTCGGCGGAGTTCGGCCTCCCCGAGGAGAGTGTCGGCCACCGCAAGCAACAGCGGCTGCGCCGGATTGCGCAGGTTTACCTTCAGGGACGGGGTGAGACCACCATCCGCTTCGACGTTGTATCCGTAAGGTTTGACCGGCAGGGCAACCTGCAGCGGATTGAGCACATTCCCCAAGCCTTTTAGGTTTCCGGCCTCTCACACGAAATACTCGATTTTGGATTCCGGGAACAGCGCCTTGGTTTTTGAAATCAGGGCCTTTTTGGCGGCCTCCATCAACTCCGGCGTGTACACATACTTCCCGTAACCGAATTGACCGAACTTGAAACGACGGTTCTCCCCCAACATGGGTAGCCTGGTCCGGGGGAAAATCTCCCGGATTCGTTTCTCGGCCCGTGCGGTGAACCGGTGCGTGATGAACTCAAAAGACAGGTTGTCCAGCCCGTTGATTCGGGAACGGATCTCTTCCAGCAACTCCTGGTACACCGCGATTCCCCGGGGGTCGCCGTCCAGGATGATGGGGGCGACCATGAAACCCACCGGGTATCCGGCCCGGGCCACCTTGCCGGCGGCCTCCAGGCGCTTGGCGAGGGACGGGGTGCCGTGCTCGTGGGCCCGGATGATCTCCGGAATGTTGACGCTGAAGCGGATGGTGGTGCGGCCGTTGTGTTCCACATCCAGCAGGGTATCGAGGTCGGTGAACTTGGTGACGAACCGGAAACGGCCGTACTCCTGGCCGCCGAAAAACCTTATCGTATCGGCCAGGGCGCGGGTATATCTTTCCACCGGTACCGGGTCGGAAGTGGCTGAACCCTCAAACAGGGTAATCTGGGGCTTGCGTTGATCGATGTACTGACGGGTCCGGCTCAGAATCTCCTCGATGTTCACGTAGGCCCGGACATACGGCCTCGCCGGCAGGCTGGTCATCAGGTAGCAGTACTCACACTTGCCGGGGCAGGAGGTGGTCAGCGGGAGCTGGTAATGGGCGGAAGGCTTGCAGGTTTGAAAATCAAGGGTGCGCCGGACGCCGAACACCAGGGTTTTCTTGGCTTCCGCATAAGCCTCCCGCGGGGTTTTGCCCGGTATAGTCCCGACCCGGTTGTGCGAACCGGTGAACTCCACCTTGAAACCTTCCGCGGAGAACCGCTCGTACAGCGACCGGCCCAGGGGATATTCGAGTGCTTCTCTCTCAAAGATGACCCTGGCGGGGGCGAAAGCCGACATTCGATCACCTCCCGGAGATTCATGTTCTCCGGAGTGAACCATTTCTAGTACCCTTTTGGGCCCATCCGGTACAAGTTCCAAAATAAATTTAGAAACAGTCGTCAATATACTTGTTTTTTTGACTGAGGCGTATTAGATTCTTTCAAAGAAGGTGGCGATTGGAGGTCCTTGTCTTCTTTAGAATTGGCGAGTAAAGTGGGTGATAGCGCGGCAGACTTCAGCGGAACCGATTATCCCGGAATGCGGGACATGTTTTTGGCGCTTGAAAGATATAAATTGTCTAACTATTTAGTTAAGGAGAGCTGAGAAAATGAGGAGCTGGAGTCGAATTTTCCCGGTTTGGATTGTTGCCGTGGCCCTTGCCTTTTTCATCGCCGGTTGTGGGGGCCAGAGCGGGGCTCCCGAGAAAGTGGAGCCGTATAAGATTGGGGCCGTCATTGAGGTCAGCGGCCCGGCCGCTTCGCTCGGGGTGCCGCAGAAAAACACCCTGGAAATGCTGGCCGCCGACCTTAACGCCCGGGGCGGGATCAACGGCCATCCTGTGCAACTGATCATCCTGGACAACAAAACCAACGAGACCGAGGCAGTGCTAGCGGCCAAGCGCCTGATCGACCAGGACAAGGTACTGGTTATTCTGGGCGGCAGCACCAGCGGCACGTCCCTGGCCATGGTGGATACCGTCCAGAAGAGCAGGGTGCCGATGATTTCCCTCGCGGCGTCCGCGAAGATCGTGGAGCCGGTGGCGGACCGCCACTGGGTGTTCAAGACGGCCCAGAGCGACATTTTGGTGGCGAACAAGATCGCCGCTTACCTGAAAAGCAAAGGGATCACCGACGTCGCGTTCATGTCCATGAACAATGCCTTCGGTGACAGCGGCCGGGGGAGCTTCATGACCGCGGCGGCCGCCCACGGCCTGAAGGTAGTGGTGGACGAAAGGTTCGAAGTAGACGACAAGGACATGACCATGCAGTTGACCAAGGTCAAGGGTTCATCCGCTCAGGCGCTGGTCGTGTGGGCCATCCCTCCTTCGGCTTCAATAGTAACCAAGAACTTTCGGGATCTGAAGATGGCTATCCCTCTGATTCACACGCATGGGGTGGGCAATCAGACCTTTCTTGACCTGGCCGGGGGAGCCGCGGATGGGATCATCGCCCCGATGGGCAAGCTCCTGGTTGCGGAACAGCTTCCCGACACGGATCCCCAGAAAGCGTTGCTGCTTGAGTACCTGCAGGCTTACCAGGCGAAATACGGGGAGCGGCCGAGCACCTTCGGCGGGCACGGTTGGGACGCCTTCCAACTTGCCGTCAAGGCCATTGAGACGGCCGGCGCCGACCGGGCCGCCATTCGTGACGCGCTTGAAAACATCACCGGGTTCGTGGGTATCAGCGGGGTCTTCAACATGTCGGCGCAAGATCATAACGGCCTGGGAGAAGACTCAATGGTACTGGTCGAAGTAACAGACGGGAAATGGTCGCTGTTGAATCCGTAATTACTGATGCTGGAGAGGATCTGCCGACGTGAGCCTTGAGAGTCAAATGCTCCAGTACCTGATTTCCGGCCTGACTCTGGGCAGCATATACGCTTTGATCGCCATCGGTCTGGTGGTGACCTTCAACATCACCGGGATTTTCAATCTGGCGCTGGGCGAGTTCGTAACCCTGGGCGCCCTGGTTTCCATCGCGTTGTATGCCGCCGGGTTGCCGCTTGTCGCCGCTTTTGCGCTGGCGGTGCTGTTCGCGGCGGCCCTGGGCGCTCTAATGGAGCGCGCGGCCATTCATCCGGCGCGGAAAGCCGACGCCACCATCCTGACACTGGTGATCATCACCATCGGCGTGGGTATCGCCATCCGGGGTGCGTCCCTGCTCATCTGGGGGACGCACCCGTACACTTTGCCCGCCTTTTCCCAGCATGCTCCTTTCACGGTCGGGGGGGCCGTCGTGATTCCCCAGAGCTTCTGGGTCTTGGGGCTGGCCGTCGTCTGCGTGGCGGCTTTATTTGCGTTCTTTGAGTTCACCTACCTCGGCAAGGCCGTCCGGGCCTGCGTGATGAACCGGACGGCCGCCCGCCTGGTGGGCATCAACCCGCAACGGCTGTCCCTCGCCGCCTTCGCCGCCACCGGAGCCTTGGGGGCGCTTGCGGGCATCTTCATTACGCCCATCACCTTTGCCACCTACGACATGGGCTTTATGCTGGGCTTGAAGGGTTTTGTGGCCGCCATCCTCGGCGGAGTAACCAACGTCCCTGGGGCCATCATCGGCGGGTTTCTGCTGGGCATTCTGGAGGCTTTCGGGGTGGGATTGGTCGGTTCGGGACTCAAAGACGCAGTGGCCATGATCGTGATGATCGCGGTCATGCTGGTGCGCCCCACGGGCATCCTTGGGGCTTTCCGGCGCGAAGGATAATGTTTTTCCGGGTGAGAAAATGAACTACTGGGCAAAGAACAAAAACATCATTTTAGTACTTCTGGTCGTCACTTTATTCGCTCTCTTCCCGCTGGTGGTCAAGAGTAGCTATTTTCTGGGGATTTTTGTGATTGCGGGGCTTTACTCCATTGTGGCGGTGGGCTTGGGCTTGCTCTTGGGCTACGCCGGCCAGGTGTCTTTCGGCCAGGCGGCCTTCTACGGCCTGGGCGCCTACACGGCCGCCATTCTTTCCGGAACCTACGGCTGGCCGCCGTTGTTGGCGCTTGCCGCGGCGCCGTTCCTCCCGGCGGTGGTGGCGGCGGTAATCGGCCGGCCGATCTTGAGGCTCAGGGAGCATTACCTGGTGCTGGGGACACTTGGCTTCGGTATCCTGGTTTATATCCTGCTGAAAGAATTCGTGGGCTTAACGGGCGGACCCTCCGGCTATACTGGAATTCCGTACCTCAGCATCGGGGGACTGGTGCTGAACACCGATGTCCAGTTCTTCTACCTGGTCTGGTTTTTCGCTTTCCTTACCCTGGTGGGCGCCTGGAACCTGGTAAACAGCAGAATCGGGCGGGCTTTGCGGGCGATTCACGGCAGCGAAGTGGCCGCCGAGGCGGCGGGGATCGACACCGCGCGTTTGAAGCTGAAGGTCTTCATCCTGAGCGCCTTCCTCGCCGGCCTGGCCGGCGGCCTTTATGCCTTTTACATCACATTCGTCAGCCCATCGCCGTTCGGCTTCCACGCCTCCATCCAGTTTGTGCTGATGGCCGTCGTGGGGGGCGCGGCCACCGTTTGGGGACCGGTGGTCGGCGCGTTTGTCATTGTCGGCCTGATTGAATTCCTGCGCTGGGCGGTGCCGGTAGTGCTCCCCAAGGCCGGCGGAGAGTTTGAGATCATATTCTTCGGAATCATACTGGTCCTGGTCCTTCTTTTCCGTCCCGAGGGGATCTTGAGCCACAAACGCCGCAGACGGTTGGAGCCGGAGGCGGGTAAGGAGGCGGCCGAAACGTGCTCGACGTAAAGAACCTGACCAAAACTTTCGGGGGTCTGGTGGCCGTCAACCGGGCGAGTTTTTCGGTCAATCCCGGGGAGATCCTGGCCGTCATCGGCCCCAACGGCGCCGGAAAAACCACGATTTTCAACCTGATTACGGGCTTGCTCACCCCGGACGAAGGCGAAATCAGTTTTCAGGGTCACCCACTTATCGGACTGAAGCCTCACCAGATTGCCAGGCTTGGGATTTCCCGGACTTTTCAGAACCTGGAGTTGTTCCGGGCCATGACTGTGGCCGAAAACGTAATGGTTGGGGCTTACACGAAAGGAAAGACCGGTTTCGTCCGGGCCATTCTCCGCCGTCCCGGAACGACCGCCGGAGACCGGAAGCGATACGGCGAGGCCCTGGACTTGCTGCGCGCCGTCAACCTGGCCGACTACGCCGATGAACCCGCGGAAAGCCTCCCCTTCGGTCTGCAGCGGCTCCTGGAGATCGCCCGCGCCCTAGCCGCCGGGCCGAAGCTGGTGCTCCTGGACGAGCCCGCCGCGGGCTTAAACGCCGGCGAATCACAGGCCCTGGTCGATTTCCTGCGCGGACTGCGGGAGCAGAACCTGACCTTTGTGCTGGTGGAGCACGACATGACTACGGTGATGGACGTGGCCGACCGGATTGTGGTTCTAAATTTCGGCTCGGTGATCGCGGCGGGCACACCGGCGGAAATCAGGTCCAACCCCGAGGTCATCCGGGCCTATCTGGGAGAGGATGAAACTTGATGCTGGCGGTGAAGGACCTCACCGTATCCCGGGGCCATATCCGGGTATTGAACGGCTTGACTTTTTCGGTGTCCGCCGGTGAAATCGTGGCCGTGTTGGGGGCGAACGGCGCTGGTAAGAGCACCCTGGTCGGGACACTGGCCGGACTCTACCCACCTTCCGCAGGGGAAATCATCTTTCAGAACCAGACCCTTACCGGCCGGTCGCCGGAAGCCGTGGTGCACGCCGGCATCAGCTTGGTGCCCGAACATCGCCAGCTCTTCGGGGGCTTAAGTGTCCGGGACAACCTGATCTTGGGGGCCTACCACCGGTACCGCGCGGCAAAAAAGGAACTACCGCAACTTCTGGAGGATGTGTATCGCTTATTTCCGGCGTTGCGCGAAAAACAACACAAGCCCGCCCAGACCTTGAGCGGCGGTTTGCAGCAGATGCTGGCCATCGGCCGGGGGCTGATGGCGGCCCCACGCCTTCTTTTGTTGGACGAACCGTCCGTGGGCCTCGCCCCGCTGGTGGTACGTGAGATAATGACGACTTTGTCTGAACTGCGCGCCAAGGGCCAGACCATCATCCTGGTGGAGCAGAACGCCCGCGCCGCTCTCAGAATCGCCGACCGGGCCTGGGTTCTGGAACGAGGCCGGATCGCCCTGTCCGACACCGCCGAAAAACTCCGCGAAGACGCTCGCATCCAGTCCGCATATCTGGGCCGGCGCCCGTGAACCCGCAACTTGATCAGTCCACGGCGCCGGTTTACACCGTCGCACAAAGTAGTTGATGCATGCTTCCGGGCACAGTTCCACGTCCTGGCGATATGGTTTGCCTTTGTCTTGTTCCCAACCCCGGGAGTTACACGTATTTCCAATAGTTGAGCTGCGTGTGTTGATGCTGAACCGAATGATGGTGCAGCGGTTATGGTTATTATTGCCGTTAAGAGTCGCGGATTGTCATTGCAGGATTGTCAGCTGGAATTATCCAAGACTTCTCGTAACTTGAAGGAATTACTTCAACCGCGAAGAAAGAAACAACGCGTAGTTCTATGTAGGATGAACAATGTATTAGGCGTAGAGAGTGACTCCATGCCGACAGTGTTTTGTTCTGCACTGGTGAATGTCACATGAACACGAATCGTGAACTGCTTTGGCGTGTATACTCACAGGTTTACGATATTGTTATGGCCAGCTTCCTACCCTACCAGATACTTACCGAAAGAGTTGCGGCAAGTCTCAGTCCTTCTCCAGGATCCCGCATTCTCGATGCCGGTTGTGGGACAGGCCATCTATTGCACTATCTGCTTCGTTGGCGTTCAGATCTGGAAGCGGTGGGGATTGACTTCTCTACGGCTATGCTGAACCGGGCCAGGGCGAAGTCAAAAGACTCTAGGAGAATTACTTGGCGTAAGGTCAACCTCAACTACCCACTGCCGTTTTCCGATGGGGAATTCGATGCAATCGCCTGTGTCAATGTACTTTACGCGGTGGATGAGCCGTTGTTTCTGTTGCAGGAACTAAGGAGGGTGCTCAGGGAAGGTGGCCGACTGGTCCTTGTGACACCAATTTACAGGCCCAAGATGGGTTCTATCTTCGGCGAACATGTACAGCAGTTGAAAGAGAGGAACCCAAAAGCCTGGCCCGTGATTCTGCTTGGTCAAATAATCAGGCTTGCGCCATCACTTGTTGTCTTCGTAGCCGCAAACCGTTCCATTCAGAAAGACCGTTCCTTCCATTTTTTCAAAGAAGACCAATTGTACAGGATGTTGCTTGAATCAGGCTTTCGGACTAGTCCCTTGGAAAGGGTGTATGGTGACCAAGCCTGGCTTGCGGTGGGCGAAAAAGGGACAAAACCCATCCTCTGATTGGATCAGTGCCAGCGGGAGGTGTTTCAGCGTGACCGAAGCGGTTATTACCGGCTTGGGGCCCATAGCCCCCAATGGTTTCGGAAAGAGTCATTTCTGGGAAGCTCTTAAAATGGGAAGGTCAGGTATTAGGCGTGTTTTTGGCGATAACGGTACAGCCGCTCAAATCGCCGGTCGAGTTCCACGGGAATGGCTGGATACTGTCCTCAACGGCGATTCGTCGAATGAGACGGCCTGGCCCACGGTAATGATCATGGCTGCTGCGCGCCTTGCTCTGGAGGACGCGGGACTTAGTCAAAAAGAGTTTGCGTCGTGCAACTCGGCAATTGTGGTTGGTGTGAGCTTGATTGACATGGAGATGACTGAAAAAGAGTTTTACTCCTTCAAGGAGTATGGTGTACTCAGTCCATTCGCACTCGCCTCAGCCAACCCGCACGCGCCGGCCAGCCATATTGCTCGTGAGTTGCATTGTAGCGGAAAAGTGATCACCTATGCGGGCACTTGTTCTTCCGGGCTTCTTAGCATTTCTTCCGGAGCCGAAATGATTTTGCGGGGTGAAGCGGATGTATTACTGGCAGGAGGTGGTGACTCATGCATCACCCCATTCGTAGTCAGTAGCTTCACAGCTGCCGGACTCCACCCTCCTAGATTCGGCGACGATCCAACGGTGGAATGCAGGCCATTCGACGCAAGGCGTGAAGGGGGCGTGCTTTCTGAAGGTGCCGGAATTGTGGTATTGGAAAGTATTGAGCATGCCCGTCGGCGGGGGGCACACATCTACGCCCGGGTAACGGGTTGGGGTATGGCCAATGCCACATTGCCCATGTCCACCAGGGATGCCTTTGCTTCGGCGATGGAGCAGGCACTGGCAAAGGCGGGTATCGAGCCGGGTATGGTTGACTATGTCTCTGCCCACGCTCCGGGAATAAAGCTGTCGGACAGATTAGAAGTGGCTGCAATCAAACGTGTGTTCGGATCCCACGCCTATAATCTTTCGGTTAGCTCCATCAAGTCAATGATCGGTAATCCTTTGGCCGCATCTGGTCCCTTGCAGGTTATTGCCGTGGCCCAGGCTATGGAACACAGTTTCATACCCCCGACTATCAACTATCAGTATTCTGATGCAGGCTGTGATCTAGACTTTGTACCCAATTTCGGTCGGGTGGCCAGGGTGGCTACAGCGGTAATTAACTCGTCCGGCATCGGGGGTTGTATCGCCTCCTTGATTCTGGCCAAGCCCCAGACCACATTGAGGTAGTATTCTTATGGAATCTCCTAACATATTGAACTTGACGACGATAGCCCTCGGCCTCACTGCGGTGTCCTTTGTTGTGTTAGGCATTATTGTCTTCAGGAGAGAACCACGAGCATTGCTGCATCGTGTTTTTTTTAGCACGACGATTGGTGCTTCGCTATGGGTTATTGCCGTTCTGGTTGTCACCGTAGTGAATGAATATCACGCCTTATTATTCTGGATAAGGCTGTCCCACGCCTTGGCCTCACTTTTCCCTTGTTTCGTTGTTGCACTGATATACACTTTTGAATCTGATAGACATTATCCAAAGGCTAAAGTTGCTGGGGTTTTTGCCTTAGGCTTGGTTCTCGGTGTATTGAGTATGACAAATGCGATCATCAGCGATGTAGCACCCCCCCTGGAAGAAAAGAACGTTGTGTACGGCGCTCTTTTTGTTGTCTATCCCTTGTTTTTTGCCGGTGGTATCATTTTCGCGCTACACAAGGTGATCCGCTTACTACGAAGAGTGCGCGGGCTGGCTCGGCTGCAATTGCGCTACTTCATCGGAGGCATTCTGGCCTCTTTTGTCGCTGGCAGTTTGGCAAACATTTTCCTCCCTCTAATGGGGAAGGCAAGCGTAGACGTACGGAACCTAGGACCCCTATCCATTATGATCGCCATATCTACGATCACTTACGCGATCCTGCGCTACCGCCTGATGGACATTCGCCTGGCTTTCGGCACGGTTCTTACCTATGGTTTTGCCATCGTCATCCTGTGCGTCGTGACGGCCTTGCCGGTTTATGTGCTGCAGACCTTTTTCGGTGTCCGGATGGAGGCTTTGTTTTACTACTATTATTTGGTACTTGTTGTAGGTATGGTGGTCCTTCTGTTCAGACCGTTGAGAAACGGATTGGAATCCTTAGTCCACCGCTATTACTATCGTGGAGCCTACGACTACTTCAACACCTTACTCACCGCCGGCAAAACGACCGTTACCATTCTTGACCGGGACAGGCTTCTTAAGTTCCTGATTGACAAGTGGATAGACACCATCGGCGTCACCGGCGTAATCTTCTTCCTCAGGGGTCCCGACGGTTGCTTCAGTCCGGTGGCCGAAAGGCACCTGCCGGCTCACGTCCCTGAAGACGATAGCGAGGCTCGTACGCGGGCAGAAGTGGAACACGAGGTCGAAGAGGGCCGCGCCCCTGAAGACAACGGTGAGGTCCGCACACCGGGCCGGGCGCTTATGTCCCACCTGGAAGAGCGCAGTGATGTGCTTCTGTTTACCGACCTGAGGGGTTTTGTCCCACAGGAGAAAGGGCGGTTGCTTGCTAAGCAGATGGCCGCTCTGCGGGCCGAGGCCGCGGTCCCAGTGGTTGTGGACGGGCGGTTGGAGGGTGTGTTTTTTCTTGGGTCAAAGCTCTCGGGTGAACCCTATTCGCGGGAAGACGTAAAACTGCTTTCCACTTTGGTGTCCCAAGTTACTGTTTCTCTGAAAAACGCGCAGCTCTACCAGGAAGTGCTGGTGATGAAGCGGTACCTGGAAAATGTGTTGGAGAACATGGGCAACGGCCTGATTGCGGTTGACCCGTCGGGGATAATCACTACCTTCAACAGCGCCGCTGAAAGGCTGACCGGTCTGGCCGCCGGAAAGGTGCTGGGAAAGAAGGCGAGAGAAGTCCTGGACCCGGCGATCAGCGGGCTGATGCTGCAGACGATGGAGACGGCCGAAGCGAAGGGTGAAGTGGAATTGGAGATCCACGCCAATGAGGTGATCCGCTACGTATCCTGCAACACGGCGGTACTGGAGACGCCGGAAAGTGGACGGCGGGGTGCGATTCTGGTGATGAGCGACGTAACACAGATCAAGGAATTGGAGCGCGAAAAAAGCCAGATTCAGCGGCTCGCCTCCTTGGGTCAAGTTGCGGCCGGCATGGCTCACGAGATTAAAAACCCCCTTGTTTCGATCAAGACGTTTGCAGAACTTTTGCCGGAGAAATATGAAAACCCGGAGTTCCGCATTAATTTCTCTCGGATCGTCAGCCAAGAAATCGAACGTATCAACAACCTAGTGACGGAACTCCTTGGTTTTGCCCGCCCTTCCCGGCTTCACTGCGAAGAGGTCAACGCCGGTGCCCTTATGGACGAAGTGCTGCTTCTGTTGTCTCCCCAGCTCGACAGCCAAAATATTCGGGTGCACAGACAATATGACCCAAAGGTTCGTCCCCTATGGGCGGACAAAAACCAACTAAAGCAGGCGTTTTTCAACGTTTGTCTGAACGGTATTCAGGCCATGTCCGCCGGAGGGGAGCTAAGAGTATCCATCCTTGCCGAATCCGGTGGGAATCAATCAGACAAAGGCTCCGCTCCGACGGGAGGAAAGGTGAAGATTGTTGTCGAAGATACAGGGGTGGGCATTTCTGCCAAGGAAAAGGACAGGGTCTTCGACCCGTTTTTCACCACCAAGCCCGAGGGTGTGGGCATCGGGTTGAGCATCAGTCACAAGATTGTAGTCGATCATGGGGGGACCATCCAGATCAGAAGCAGGCAAGGAGAAGGCGCGACCTTTGAAATTTGCCTTCCGGTTGCTAGCTAAGCGGGCTTTTGCCTAAGAATGAAGATACAACGGTCCACTCGGTCGGGAGAGAGGGAATCAGTTTGAAGGTGGTTCTCCTCGTTTCCAAAAACAATGGTAGCCTCGGGGCGATCAGGAGCCTTATCCCGGAGCGGTATTCCCTGATGGAGACCGACATGGGGGCCGAGGGGCTGCACCTGCTACGCAACATCGTCACGGGGGTGGTTCTGGTGGATGCCGCCGTCCCCAGCGCTTTGCCCTGGATTGAGGAAGCAGAGCGGCTGAGGCCGGATCTCACCTACATCGGTGTCACCGACAGCCCCAATCCCGACCGGACCCTGTTGCAGTGCTTCTATGATCTTCTTCACCCTCCTTTCACGTCGGTCCGGCTGGACCGCGCTCTGGCCCGGGCCTGGGAAAGAACAGAACTCGCTTTCGTGGTGCGAAACCTAAAAAAACCGGCCGACCGTGCGGAATACCCCGCTCAGGTCAGGTCCGCAGTCCCAAACAGGCAGAGGGAACGCGTACTGTGTGAACTATCCAAGGTGCTGAACAACAACCTGAACCAGGACCGTCTGCTGGAGCTTTTTCTGGACGCCGTTACGGGACTGGCTCCCGTGGGCAAAATGTCCGTCCTGCTGCTGGACGAGAGCGGCGGAGAGTACCGAGTCCGCAAACAGAGGGGTCTGGCCCCCGAATTCTGCTCCAGACTGCGGTTCGATTCTTCCCGGGGGCTGATTGCCTGGCTGGCCGTTGAGGGACGCCTCCTCCGCGTTGAAGAAACCACCGGCGGCAATTTGCAGTCTACTTCCGAAGCCCTACAGGAGATGCGGCTTTTGCAGGCCGTGGTGAGTGTACCGCTGACGGCCCACGGACGGCTGATCGGTGCCTTGAACCTGGGGCCCAAGATAACCGGTTCTGAATACCACGATGAAGAACTGGAGACCTTCTACATTCTTTGCGGAAATGTGGCGATGGCTTTACAGGATATCGAGCTGCACCGGCGGCTGCAGTACCAGAAGTCTTATATTGAGAGCATTCTCCAGCGCATGAACAGCGGGGTTGTAGCCATAAACCGCGACGAACGGGTGATCACCTTTAACAGCCGTGCCCGGACCATACTGGGATTGGATTCGGAACAGGTCCTGGGTCAGGATTTGCGCTGCCTGCCGAGTCCGCTGGGCGATCTGCTCTATGACACCCTGACGACGGCCCGGGCCTGCGACAGAGAAGAGGTTCAACTGGCGCGCGGGCGCATTCCGCTGGAGGTCAGCACTTATCAACTGGTGAACGGACCGGATGTCTTGGGCAGCGTTATGATCTTCGACGACATCTCCGAGCGAAAACAGCTTGAAGCGGAGCGGCGCCAGGCGGACCAGCTTGACGTGCTCAACAAGTTCGTCGGCCAGCTGGCGCACGAGATAAAAAACCCGATGGTGGCCATTCAAACCTTTTCTGAGCTGTTGCCCGAAAAATACGACGATAGTGCCTTTAGAGACTTCTTCACCCAGACGGTCCGGCAGGAGGTAAAGAGGCTGAATGAGCTGGTAGAGCAGCTCATCGCCTTTTCGGCACCTTTGTCCTACAAGTTCGTGGTTGGTGAGATCCACGAAATCCTGCGGTTGGGAATTTTACTGTTGAGGGAACAGGGCAAGGGTGCCAACATTAATGTAGAGGCCTCTTATTGCGGGGAGTTGTTGTACGTGCGGGCGGACCGAACCCTGTTGGCGAGGGCGTTTTCATATCTTCTGAAATCATTTAACTCCACGGAACGGGGGGGGAGCCTGCATATTCAGACGGCGCAAGACAAGTCCCTTTTCAGTTGCGGGGGGCTTTCCATTTCCTTCTGGGATTCGGTGACCACGGTCGGGAGTCAAGATGTGGAGACTATGTTTGACCCGCTCCACGCCATGCAGAACAGCCACATTTCTCTCGAACTTCCGGTCAGCCGCAAAATCATCGAGGATCACGGAGGCCGGATCAAGGCGTCTTTGGTCAAGGGTAAAGGCCTTAAGTTCACAGTATATCTGCCCATTTTTTTCTGTGAAGGCGGTGAGGGTCTTGGCAAAGCCATCCCGGATACTGGTAGTGGATGATGAACTGGGTCCAAGGGAAGCATTGAGGTTGATTTTGCAGGATCACTACGAAATATCCACGGCGCAGAACGGTCATCAGGCGCTGGATTACCTTTCGAAGAACGAGTTTGATCTGGTGATCCTGGACATCAGGATGCCCGATGTCAACGGTATTGATCTGCTTGCGGAGGTAAAGAAAAAGGTTCCGGAGACGGAGGTGGTGATGATTACCGCCTACGCCTCCGTTGACACGGCCGCCAGCGCCTTGAGGCTCGGCGCTTTGGACTATCTCATCAAGCCTTTCGACCGGAAAGCGGTTATGGAAGTGGTTGAAAAGGGACTGTCGCGGCGCGCCGAATCCCGCAAGATAAGAAGCCGGCTCGATGAGCTGCAGTTGGCCAACAAGACCCTGAGACGGGAAATTGAAAAGGCCTTCGTCAACATCCAGCGGCACTACCTGGAAACGGTGCGCTCCCTGGTGGCGGCCATCGACGCCAAGGATTCATACACCAAATCCCACCAGGAAAGAGTGGTCATGTTCGCCATGCTTCTGGGGGCGGAACTGGGCCTGTCGGCCGGGGAAATCGACGTACTCCGGCAGGCCGCGGTACTGCACGATATCGGCAAAATCGGAGTACCGGAGCAGATTCTCAGGAAACCGGAGCACCTGATCTCCGAGGAGTTTGACATCATCAGACAGCATCCGGTCATCGGCGCGGAAATTATCTCCCCGGTGCGGTTCCTGAGCGAAGTGGTACAGATTGTCCTGCACCATCACGAACGGTTTGACGGGACGGGTTATCCCGACGGGCTCAAAGGCGCAGAAATCCCTCTGGGGGCCAGGATCCTGGCGGTTGCCGACGCGGTCGACGCCATGCTCTCCGATCGCCCCTACGCCCGGGCGAGAACGGTCGCCGAAGTGCGAGAAGAACTCCGCCGCTGCTCGGGCACCCAGTTCGACCCCCAGTTGGTGAAGATTGCGTTGAAGATAGACCTTCCATCCAGGCGCATCACATAACCTGAAGTAATTTGGATAAGCTGTTGCAGCCTGTGAGCGGGATATTGAAGGGTATGGCGGACAGAAGACTACAAATACACACAAGGGGTGAAGTGACGTGAGCAAAGGGCCGGGTGATTTGTTTCAAGTTGGGACCAAGTACAGCCGACACAACGTCCCGGCGGGTATGCTCAGTGGGGTGTACCCCCCTCAGCCCTATAAACGATATGAGGACGTGCCCGTGTTGCCGCTGCCGGAACCGTCGACGGAAGGCGGGCGGCCTCTGTGGGAGGTGGTCCGGCGCCGCCGCAGCGTGCGCCGGTACGCTCAACGGCCGCTGACCCTGATTGAACTCTCCCAGTTGCTCTGGGCCACCCAGGGGATCACCGCCCACAAAGGCGGCTATGCTTTGCGGAGTGCACCCTCGGCCGGGGCGCTCTACCCGGTGGAAACATACCTGGTGGTGAACGCCGTGGAAGAGGTGAGCCCGGGAGCATACCACTACGAGGTGGGCACGCACCGTTTGGCGCAACTCAAACGGGGCCGGTTCGGCCCGCTGGTGGCCGAGGCCGCGCTGGGGCAGACCAAGCTCGAGCGGTGCGCCGTCATCTTCATCTGGTCCGCTGTGTTGCCAAGGATCACCTGGAGGTACCATCAGCGGTCCTACCGTTACATCTACCTGGATGCCGGGCACATTGCCCAGAACCTGGCGCTGGCCGCGGCCGGCCTGGATTTGGGCACCTGCCAGATCGGCGCCTTTTTTGACGACGAGTTGAACGAGTTCCTCGCGCTCGACGGGACGGACGAGACGGTGATTTACCTCTCCGCCGTCGGCCCCTTGCCGTAGCGTCCAACCTGAACCGACCTCACGCGCTTGTTCCACCCAAAGCAGGGATAATCCTGGCAAAATTCCTTTTGGTTCAAACTACCGATTATTACCGGTTGGGAGGGAATCAGGCGCTTCCCGTCGAATTATTGCAATGGCGGTAACCGGTTTTGCCGGGGTATCCTGCCGCACGGCCAGGGAGGTAGTGCAGGCTTGCGGGCAAGCGCGGATTTTTCGGAAAACCTGGAACGTGTCGGGTTTTGGCAACTGCAGGATCACATCGCCGGCCTCACCGGGCTCGCGCTGATCGTGGCCGACGCCGGGGGCCGGCCGGTCACCGTGAAGAGCAACGTGCCCCCTTTCTGCGTTCTGGTAAACGGCACTTACGATGGAAAAATAGCCTGCGAAGCCTTCCGGGTGGAGCTGGTGAGGGCCGCGGCGGCCTCGGGGAAGGTGGAAAAGCGGGCCTGTCATGCCGGGTTGGTGAACGTTGCCGTTCCGCTGGAGGTGCACGGTGAGACCGCGGCCGTGCTGATCGGAGGGGGAGTGGCGCCGGCCCCGCTCGGGGCCGAGGCGGTCGCCAGGCTGGCCGAAGAGCTGGGCTGCGAGGCGGGGGAGCTGTCAAGGGCGGCCGGGGAAGTTCCGGTGTGGCCGGAAGAGCGCTTGGCCGAAGCGGCGGCCCTGTTCCAGACCCTCACCAGGTTTGCCGGCCGTTTCCTGCAATTCACCAGGATGTTCACCCACGTGCTCAGGGTGGGGAACGAGATCGCCTCCCAGCACAGCGAGCGGGCGGTGTTGAGGCGGGCGGTGGAGGGGGCGAGCGAGGTCCTGGACGCTCCCCTCTGCCTGCTGCGCCTTTACGACGAAAAAACCGGCTGCCTGGCGGCGCGGGCGGCGTGGGGCATCGATGAAGACCTGATGGACAAGATAATGCACCTCCCGGTGGAGGGGACGATAGCCGGGCAGGTGTTCAGGTCGGGACGACCGCTTATCGTCGAGGACGTCCAGGCCTGCGGGGATCGGATGCTGTTTCCCAGGTACGCCGCCGCCATGCGGACGGCCCTCGTGGTCCCGGTGCGCTCGCGCGGGGCGACGCTGGGCACGCTGGCGGTGTACGGACCGGCGCCGCGGAAGTGGGACGAGGCGAGCATCGGCTACCTGGCGGCTATCGGGACCAAAGTGGCGCTGGCGATAGAAAACGCACGGATGTACGCGTTGCTGCGCGAGCACTACCTCACCGCGGTTAAGGCGCTGGCCGTGGCGATGGAAGTCAAGGACGTGTACACGCAGGGCCATTCCGTCCGGGTGGCGCAGTTGAGCCGGGCCTGCGCCCGGGAGCTGGGTTTGTCGGGCGAGGCGCTGGACCAGATCTACCTGGCCGGGCTCCTGCACGACATCGGCAAAATCGGTGTGCCCGAGAGCATTCTTCTGAAGCCCGGACGCTTGAGCGCGGTGGAATGGGAGGAGGTCCGGGGCCACCCCGTGGTGGGGGCCAGGATCGTAGAGCCGGCCAGGTTTCCGGCGGCGGTGGTCGCGGTCGTACGGCACCACCACGAGGACTACGGCGGCGGCGGGTATCCGGACGGCCTTGCGGGGGAGGAGATACCCCTCCTGGCGCGGATCATCCGCGTGGCCGACGCCTACGACGCCATGACGTCCACCAGGCCTTACCGGCGCGGACTCACGGCCGAAGAGGCGATCGAGGAGCTGCGGCGGGGAGCAGGGCGACAGTTCGACCCCCGCGTGGTGGAAGCGTTCTTGCGGATACCCGCCGCAGAGCTGGAAGAAACTGGACGGGGGGGGGGGGGGGGGGGGTACCCTGATTACCCTTCTCACCGAGATTTTGTGCGTTCATTGTTCTCTAGAAAACGACGTTTTTCTGCGGTGATCAACGGCGGGAGGGACGCGTTGCTCAGAACCGTGGCCTGAGGGTCCCCTCAAGCCTGCGGCGCGGCTTATGAGCCGCGCCTTTCCCTCGCCGCCCCCGCGCGCGACAGCGCACCCTTCGTCCCCGGAACCGCGCAGGAGGCACGTGGCCCCCGCTCTCCGGTCCGAACCGGTCCCACAGCCAACGCCAGGTTTTTCAGTCCAAGCGGAACCGGCGCACCAGGACGGCCAGTTCGTCGGCCAGGCGCGCTAGTTCCTGAGACGAACTGGTGAGCTCTTCCATGGTGGAAGAGACCTCTTCCACCGAGGCGGCCAGGTTCTGGGTGGCGTTGCTGGTCTGCTTGCTGCCTTGGGCGATCTGCTCGATCATTTCGATGTTTTCCCTGACGGTCTTGACGATCTCCTTGAAGGCGTCGCCGGCCTGCCGGGCGGTTTCCACCCCCTTGGCGACGGCGGCGGCAGTCGCGTCCGTGCTGCTGCTCACCGCCTGCATGCCCCGCCCGATCTCGCTGACGATCTGCGAGATCTCCTTGGCCGCTCCCGCCGATTGCTCGGCCAGCTTGCGCACCTCCTCGGCCACGACCGCGAAGCCGCGGCCCTGCTCCCCGGCCCGGGCGGCCTCGATGGCGGCGTTTAAGGCCAGCAGGTTGGTCTGATCGGCTATATCGGTGATCACCCTGGTGATCTGGGAAACCTTGCCCGTCCTCTGCTCTAGTTCCTTGGTGCTTGCGGTGATCCGTTTTGTGGCCTCCTGGGTGGATTCGATGGTTTTCACCGACTGAAAAACGTGCTTGTTTCCGCCGAGCGCCGCGTGCTTCATCTTTTCGGCTGACTGGACCAGGGCCTGCGCTCCGCTCGAGGCCTGTTCGGCGGTGGCGGCCACCTGGGTGGTGCTGCCGGCCACCTGGTCCATCACCGAGGCGACCTCCTCGCTGGAGGCCGAGATCTCCTGGCTCTGCGCCGCGAGGTTCGCGCTGCTTTCGCCCACGCGGGCGACCAGCCCCCGGAGGGCGTCGACCATCTGATTGAAGGCCGCGGCGAGTTCGCCGATCTCGTCGGTGCTCTTGGTCTCCAAGCGGCGGGTCAGGTCCCCCTCGCCCACCTTGTTGGCCTCCTCGATCATCCGGCGCAACGGGGCGGTGAGCCGCACCGCGAACCATCCCGCGGCAACCAGGCCGACCAGGAGCACCGCCCCGCCCACGGCGAAGGCGCCGTTGCGGATGGCCACGAGCGGTGCCAGCAATTCGCGTTCGTCGACCCCGGCGGCGATGGACCAGCCCTGGCCCCGGTAGTTGCCGTATCCGTCCAGCGGGGCGAAACCCACGTGCTTCGGAACCCCGCGGAAGGTGTAGGCGACCACGCCGGTCTCTCCCCGGATCATTCGTTCGCCGGCCTCCGCCAATTCGGGGACGCCCAACTGCCGGAGGTCGTCCCGGAGAATCATCTCCTTGTCCGGGTGGGCGATGATGATTCCCTGGGAGTCGATCAGATAAGCGTAGGCCGAGGGCCGGCCGACGGCCTTCGACCTTTCGGCGTACCCGTCGATGATTTTCCAGATCGTCTTGTCGAGGTTCAGCCGGGCCGTGATGGCGCCGGTGAACGCGCCGGTGTCGTCGTAGATGGGGGCGGCGAAGTTGACAATGGGCAGGCCCAGGTCCCGGGACATGCGTATGCTCGAGATGTGCACCTTTCCGTCACGGGCTTCCTGGAACCAACCCAGGTCGCTCTTGTCGTCGCCGGTGATGCCGCTGGTGTCGGCGATCTGGATGCCCGCGGTGTCGGTGACGGAAATGGTGTGGTAGCAGTCGTACGCCTGGAGGTACGTGCGCAGCACCGCCGCCTTTTCCGCCGCCGGTGCCCCGGGGTCCCGCAGGACGGGGTGCTTGGCCATCACCTCCACGTCCGCGCGGCGCTGGTCCAGGTAAAGGTCAACCATTTCGCCGTACACCTGGGCGCTTTTCACAAGATCTTGGTGCATCAGTCCGTAGATCCCGGTACTGGCCTGGCGGTAGGACAGCAACCCGGCCGAGGCCACCGCCAGCGCCAGGAGGAACACCATCATCAGGGTAAGCTTCACCCGAAGCCGCATCCTCAGTTTTCTCACAGCGGACACCTGCCTTATCTCGTAGTTTTTGACTCTGAAACATTGGACATCCGGAGTTTCCCATTGGCGAAAAAGCCCGATGTTGCCGAGTTTTTCGGGCTTTCTTCCACCGCCCGCCACAGGCGCTGCCAACAAGTCCTCAGGTCGGCCGCGGCGCGGCAGTCGCGGGGGTACCCGCTTTAGCGGGTCGGCCCCGTCTTACACCCCCCGTTTCCAGGAATCCGCCAGCCTCACCCGTGCAAAGAAAGTCTCCCGAACTTATTATCGGCGACCGGGTACAATGACTTAAATCAAGGAACAAGAAACATTGTGATAGGTGAGAGGTGAAGAGAAAAGAAATCTCCACATTGAAGGGAGCCGTTCCCGCAGCTTGGCTTCGACCAGATCGATCACTGTTTTGGCCGGTTCCATCGCCTGCCGACCCGCTGACCCGCTAAAGCGGGTGCCCCCGGGTACCCCTCCGGTTATCCGAGCATTCCGGTGCAATGCCCGCAGTACGCGGGCGATTGCGGTCGGCTGCAGCCCGCCGGCAAGCGTATGGTATCCGGTTAGGGGTAAATCCAGACCGTTTTTTAGATAATTAAGGTTGCGTCGCCAAAACTAAGGAAACGGAATTTTTCCCTGACAGCATAAGCATAGGCCTGCAGAGCAAACTCCCGGGAGGCAAAAGCCGAAACAAGAACTAGATGCGACGAGCACGGAAGGTGCAGGTTGGTGATAATTCGGTCCACCACCTGGAACCGGTAACCAGGCGTAATAAACAGGTCTGTCCACCCAGAACCTGGTCTGAATTCTTTCAGGGCAGCACTTTCCAGTGCTCGTACAGCATCTGTACCGCAGGCCACCACCCTACTTCCTTGCCGTTTAGCCTGCTGGACTGCTACCACCGTTTCCTCCGGTAAATGGTAAAACTCTAGTGGTAAATTATGGTCGGCCACGTATTCCGTTTTAATGGGCCGAAAGCTGCCCACTCCCATATGCAGTGTAAAGTTAACAACCTGCACTCCTTTATCCCGAACCCTCTGCAAGAGTTCCGGGGTGAAGTGGAGTGCCGCCGTCGGGGCTGCGGATGAGCCATGTACTTTGGCCAGGACAGTCTGGTAGCGGTCCTGGTCAGCCAGAGGCTCTTTAATGTAGGGAGGCAGGGGCGTCTCGCCCCATTTTCCCATAGCCTCCACGGCCGCTTCAGGTGTTGGGAATTGCAGGACAAAGGTGCTACGCGCAGTCTTTTCTAGGACCTGAACTCTCACACTATCGCCAAGGAGCAAAACCCCTCCTTTGGGGTAAGGCTTAAGTAGTGCTTCCCACCGGCTGTCACCAAGAGGGTGGAGAAGAAAAATCTCCAATTTGCCGCCGGTGGGCTTTTTGCCAAACAGCCTGGCCTTCATTACTTTGGTATCATTAATAACCAGGACATCTCCGGGCTCAAGCCAGTTTACCACCGCGCTAAAAACAGTTTCACTCACCTCTCGGCTGCCGCGATCCATAACGAGCAGACGTGAGCTATCCCTGGGTGTAGCTGGCTGCTGGGCAATCAATTCCCAAGGAAGGTGGTAATTAAACAGTTCTGTTCTTAGATTGCTTTCTGACAACTCTCCACCTCTTTCAATTCGTTTGGTCCGCTGGGCCTGCATCATTACACCGGAAGGAAGATAGATCGGAACATTTGGACGATGACTTCTTTCACCGACCAGGCCGCTGGCGCCTGTGCCGCCGTGGAGGAAAATTGTAACCTCCCCGGCTGCAGGCGGTGGGGAAACGCTACGTCACAACGCCGATTTCGGCGATGATCACCCTCGCAGCGCATTTGTCCACCCCCGGGAAGCTCCATCCTTTTCTTTAATGAAGTTTTCCCCCTCCGAAGCGGCGGCAAACAAGACCGACAACAGCAACAAGACAGTCACCGTCCCTACAATAATTCCAGCAGCGAAAAGCCTGATGTTAGCGCTAGTCATGCTGACGCCAAGAAGCAGAATAACAAAAGCAAAGAACGGGTTTAAGAAAGGTGTCGGTAAAATAATTAACATGGACATTATGATGACGACAAGACAGGCTGCTTTCACTGCTGTTTCGCTCATCTGTGGCCCGTTTCTGCTACTTTGCCTTTCAAGCCGTTGGATGAGGGGTATCCCCCTGCTCGTTAGCTTCTCTACTACTTGGGCTGGCAGGCGCTTGCTTCGCAAAAATTCAGGACACCAGGGCACGCCTACACCAAGCAGGCGCTGGAAAGACCACACAAGCAGTAGGATAGCAACAGGTGAACCCATGCCCGGCGGCAACGGTACCAGCAACGGCAAAGCCAATAGGGCCAGTAGAAAACCCGCTCCCTGTTTGCCCATCGTGTCCAGCAACTGCCCCAGCGTCACCCCGTCACTAGAGTGCCGGGAAAAAACATCGGCAATTTTTTGTGAAAGCTTATGCATGTAGGTCTACCTTCCGTTCGTGTGAACGTGGTCGTGATTAGACACGACAATACCTGCCGCACCGATTTCCACCGCCATTTCCGCCTCCCGGGCAGTCATCATCCCTTTAAGGATGAAAGGCAGTTCCGTCATTTTCTCCGGCAACCCGTCCATTTCCTTTCCCCCGGACGGGAAAGGTAAAGGCATCGTTAGTCACTGCAATTGAATAACTCATCCGGATCGACTGCAGCGCGTGCTTATAAAGAACTCGGCTGGCTGGCCGGCGTCGAGGTCACCCCACACAGATTGCATCACACCTTCTGCAAGATGCTGGTAGATGCGGGAGAGAGCCTGGACAGGGTGGCGGTACTGGCCGGGCACGCAAACCTGAACACCACGGCCCGGCATACCTGGCCGGGGGTGAAGGATCTGGAAAGGGCCGTGGACCACCAACGGCGGCTTCCTCCGCAAGGGCGACTGGGTGGAGGCGGAGAAGGCCGGGAAGGTGTACTGCGGCTGGGTCTGCGGCCTGCCCACGGAGACCAGGAAGCTGGTGGGCGTAGCCGACGCTGACGGAAAGCGCATCGACCAGTTCAGCCCGAAGAAGGTCAGTTTGTTGGCGACTCAGTCATCGGAATCCGGTGATTCCATGCCGCCCGCCGGTGTGGTATGATGGGATTGGGCACGGTGCTGATAGCCATTAGTCTCCCTAACCACTCTTTTCCAACGTAATACCGCGCTTCCCGAGATAAGTCTCCAGGGCCTCCTCGTCGGGGAAATGCTTTTCGACCAGAGCCAGGTGCTCCTCCAGGAGCTTCTTGCTGTGGCCGGTGGCCCGGAGCATAGCCGAAAACGGTACCCGGTAGTAGCGCAGGAGTAGCACCTGGTCGAAGAGCTTCAGGTAGTTGTCCACTGCCTCCGGCGTGTGGTAGATCCTCCAGGCGATCTCCTGGGTGGTCAGCCCGGAGAGGGCCATTTTCACCACGATGGTCTTGTGGGTCAGGGTCCGGCCCATGTCCAGTACCGTTCCCGCTGTGGGCAGGAGGACGCCGAAGCGTTCCTGGTAGGCCTCCAGGAGTTCCCGGATGAGGGCAGGCGGGATGCCCAGGATCCACTCCAAGTCGATGCTGGTCAGCACCCCGTCCTGGCGCCAGGCCTCGGTGGTAAGCCTCTCGATCTGGCGCACTTTGAGCCGCTTCAGCTCGGTCCGGCTGTCCAGGGAGGACTCCTGCTCCTCCAGGGTCAGCAGGGTCAGCACCACCGGCTGAAAGAGCCTGGGGTCGGTGCGCCGGTCCTTCCGGGTGTCCAGAGCCAGCCAGACCAACTGCCCAGGCTTAAGGTCCTCCAAACGGGGGCAGCACCGGGTGTAGGTCCTGGCCACGAGCTCCACCATCCCCTGGGCCTGGGCGGGCCGGAGTCCCCACTCCTCAACCACCATTTGACCGATGGTGAAAAGAAGGAGTTGAAATATGTAATCACAAAGCAAATAAGTCAACTCAAGAAGGACTTGGGAGTATCTAGAGTGAGTGGGCACGTTGGTATATTCGGCCAGTCAGGAGCAATGCTTGATAATTTCTATGCACCATAGTTGTCTAACATAGACTCTCGGAAATGCTTTTGGGGGTAGATGGCAGGGATAGGAATAGGTGTCAGGTTTGGGGTGGGCTAGGAGATTGCGGGGTGGTAAGTAAAGGGAGCCGTGGCAGTTAGCTCCTGGGAGCCTGGCCTGTTGGGGCGGGTGCTCTGGCGCAGAGAGAAGCCACCCGGCCTCTTGTCTGAGAAGAAGCTTTAGTTGGGAAGCGTGGTTGTGGTCGGCCATCAGGCCGCAGTGAAACGTAGCACCTCCTCGAAAGCAAAGGAGCACCCCGGGGTGCTTGGGTCGGAGCTTTTGTCCCGCCCCGGGATTGCGGGGTCGTTGTCGCCGGCGGCGTACCACGGGCCGGGCCCGGCCGTCACCCAGCCACAGGCGGTTGAAAAAGTCGTAGAAAGTGCCCACCCCGGGGGTGGCCGGCGAATGAGGATCGAATTCGCACAAAAGCCTGAGCAGGGGGTCGATTCTCAGACGGCGCACCAGCCGGGTGACACCGGGTATACGCAGGTGCGTCATGGCCACCGGGGCGCGTACGAGCTTGAGCGGATCCCAAGCCGGGGCGCCGTTGGGGGCGTAGAGCGGGGTCAGGATTGCCCGGGCGGGGTCGAGGTTAAAAAGCCACAGTTTGGCGATCAAAGGTGTGTACGCGGCGACCCAATCGGGGTTATTCTCCAGGAAGAGAAACAGTTCATTTTTGACGAACGACTGGTAATGGGTGTGAGTTTGGCTCTGACGCAACATTTCGGGAGCACCTCCAGTAATGGTAAGAAGTGGTCACTTACCTTGATTCTGAGGGTGTTTTCCGAAAGTCAAGCTTAAAATAGCAGCATATGCATTAATTCCAGCAGATTGGCAAACACAAACTTGCGCAGGCTTGCGCGCTCACATGATTAATGGGCGATCCGAAAATGGGATGGAAAAGCGAAACCCCAGAGTATAAAGCTCCGGGAGCGCTAAGGGGAGAGTTTCCGAGAGGCCATTTTGATATTATTGGGGTCGGAAGATACTATCGACTGAAAATACCAAGGAATGGAAAGGGGCCCTTTCTAATGGGTCCACATTAAGCACTCATATCGGAGTTATCGGATCCGAGGCTTTGACAAGGGCAAAAACCATGACCCGGTCTTCCTGGTAAGGTATGGTTTGGAGGGACTGTTATGTGCGGACTCATCGAGAAGCAGATCGAGCGCTATGAAACTTTGCTGAGGGAGATGTGGACTGCGTCGGCGAAGTACCTTGGGACGTTTTCTGTGAACCTTTTGGTGGAAAGGGTAGTGTGGGAGCTTTCCTTGGAGTATAAGGAAATAGAGTTGCTGCAGTACGGCCAGGATGGGATAACGTGCTCAAGGATAGCTGCCGGTTTGAAGAAAAACCCGGACTTGCCGGTCGATGATATGTTCGTGAAGTTTATCACCAGGTATGTGGGAATTCTGGCCAAGCTCATCGGTCATGAAAAAACGGAAATAATCAAGAGGAGGCTGAACGAAGAATTCGGCTGGATTCCTTTTGACTCCAAGGGGGAATGAGAAATGGATAAATTGCGAACGGGCATAAAGAATCTTGATCATATTCTTGACGGCGGCATACCTGTATATTCACTGAACGTCGTTTCCGGCTCGCCGGGTAGCGGAAAGACGATATTTGTCCAAAACATTATATTTAATACCGCGAGGAATGGTCTCAAAAGTCTGTACCTGACCACTATATCAGAATCACAATTCAAGATGGTAAGACACCTGCAGGAGTTTGAGTTTTTCTCGGACGATTTCCTGGGGGACAAGGTTGTTTACGAGGATTTGGGAGCTGTTCTGCGCAAACAGGGTGCGGACAAAGGGCTGGAGTACCTGACTCAAATGATCAAGAAACATCTGCCGGACATAGTTGTAATCGATAGTTTCAAGGCCATAAGAGACTTCTTCCCGGACGAAAAGGCTTTTAAGGCTTTTGTTTTCGACCTGGCTGCCGCTCTATCGATATGGGAGGTCACTGTATTTCTCGTCGGCGAGTACAAAGAACAAGAACTGACGCTCTTGGGTGAATTTGCCGTTGCCGATGGGATTTTTCACCTTTACGGGCAGGAAGAAAAGCGGTTTCAAAAAAGGTATTTGCGTATTCTGAAGATGAGAGGGGCTAATTTTGAGCAGGGGGAACACCTGTTTCAAATTAGTCATGCGGGAATAGAAGTGTACCCGAGGATGAGGCCGGAGGGTAAAGAACTCCAGTATGAGGCCAGGCCGGGGAGAAAGGGATTCGGGATCACGGGCTTGGACGAAATGTTGTGTGGTGGGTTAACAGAAGGGACTATCACGCTCATTTCCGGTGGTACAGGTACAGGCAAAACCGCGCTTGCCCTTAAGTTCTTACTGGATGGGGCGGAAAAAGGCGAAAAAGGACTGTTCCTTTCTTTTGAACAGCCTGTGAATCAACTTCAGGATACTGCCCGTCGTCTGGGATGGGAAATAGATAGATATCTGGCAGAGGGTCGACTCGATATCAAATTCATTTCTCCCATAGAACTGGACGTAGATAAGCACGCTTTTGAAATACTGGACATGGTCAGGGAAAAGAAGGTGGACAGGTTTGTCATCGACAGCATCTCTTCTTTTGAAAGTAGCGTTTCTGATATCCAAAAGTATAAAGATTATCTCTGGGCGATAGGACAGCAACTTAAAAGGCGGCATATCACTACTATATTCACGGTACTCAACGAAGACCTCTTTTCGCCAATGGTAGTAACCAAAGCTCAGATTTCCTTAATGGCCGATAATATAATCATTCTGCGGTACGTGGAAGACTATTCAAGCATCAAAAAAGTTCTTGGAATCCTTAAAGCCCGTGGAAGCGACCACAACAAGGCCCTGAGGGAGTATGAGATTACCCCGAACGGAATAAATATTCTTGGCAAATTAAATAGAGCAGACATGTTGAGATGAGGTGCACTAGATGCCGGCAAACCTTTTCCTTAGCATTTCGGTAAAATACTGGCAGGATTTTCAGGATACGCTGGCCAAGGTCATGGACGCAAACATTTACATCTTTGATGCAAATGGTGGCTCTTTTTCCCGCTTCAGCCGGCCCGTCGAATTATGCCAGGAGGTAAATAAAGGAGGAAAGATCAGCAACGAAAAATGCATCCGTTTTTATAAGTCCGCCCTCGGTTCGTTAGAAGATAAGGACATGCTTACCTGTCCTTACGGGATTAGACTTTATGCCTACTGCCTGGGCAACTACGCCCAAAGGACAGGGTTCCTTGTTATTACTCCTACCAGGAACAAAAACCAGGTGGAAGGTGAGGAAAAAAATACTTTTGTCACCAAAGCGAATAGTATTTATCACACGATTAATGAAGTCCTTAAGGCCATCCTGGAAAAAAATCTGTTGGGATTACGGAGGCTTGAACTGAACAGTATCTACGAAATCAGCCGCCTGATGACTTCGATCGTCGAACTGGACAAGGTCCTGGACCTCATAACGAATTCGCTGATCATAATTTACAAGGTCGAGCTGGGTTTTGTCGGCCTTCGCGAGGGTGATAAAATCAGGGTGGCGCAGGCTAAAGGTGAATACGGCCACCTGTTGATTGGGAAGGAATGGCCGATGGTCCAGCCGTTGATTGAGCAGGTTTTTTCAAAAGTTGAGCCGTCATCTCTGAGTCTTGAGGAATTAATGACGCTACCGGGTCTCACCGGTTTAGAGGTTGCTCCCGGGAATGAAATCTTGGTTTATCCCCTCTGGACTGCTTTGGGTGCCGTCGGGCTGTTAGGTATAGTGGCCCCTGTTTCCCTGGATGACAACGGTAGCAAAAACCTGCAGATATATGCGAACTTCGTCGCGGTAGCCCTGGCTAACGCGAAGCTTATACACCGCCTGGAAAGAGAAGCCGAAACCGACTTCTTGACCGGTTTCTTTAATAAGCGTGCCCTGCGAAACTTGCTGATCGTCGAACTTGAGAGGACAACAAGGTACGGTACCCCCCTCTCGGTCATTTTCCTGGATATAGATGACTTCAAGACTTACAATGATACCTTTGGCCACGTGGCCGGCGATGTGGTGCTGCAGAAGACGGCAGAGATAATAAGAAACTCTATCAGGCTCGTGGATATTGCGGGCCGTTACGGGGGCGAGGAATTTGTAATCATTCTTCCAGGGACAAAAGAGGAAGGTGCTGTAGCAGTGGCGGAAAGAATACAGAAATCGATAGAGGCTTTTCCTTTCCCTCGCCGCCAGGTTACCACAAGCCTGGGAATAGCCTTAGCGAAAAACAACGATTCTGTTGATTCCTTGCTTGAAAGGGCGGATCAGGCCTGTTATCAGGCGAAGAGACAAGGAAAAAACCGCTTTTATTTGAACCTATCGTAACGGTATCCCCTTCAATTGCTTTAAAATGGGCCCGGCTCAAGAACGTTGTAATGCTTCTCAGATTGAAGTGGCAAAGGCGCCATTGACGCGATCACGAATGAGAGGAGTGTTGGCATTGTATGGCACATCTAAAGGCGCAGAGTTCGGCGAAGATGAAGATCGCTTCTTGAGCGTCCTTCGTACAAGCCTTGCCCTGGCCATGGACCGGGGTCTGGAGGAAAACGCGGCGATGCTCAAGAAGCTTATTGAGGTCGGGCAGCTGATATCTTCCAGTTTAGAAATGGACGTGATCATTGAATATACGTTGCAAAGCCTGAAGGAAGTCGTAGGTGCGAAGTGGTGTGTGCTGGGGCTGCGTGACGAAGAAACAGGAGAAATGGTGTTGAAGGTGAGCCTGGGACTCAGCAAGGAATTGCAAGGAAAGGCTGAGCGAGTGCCAGCAGAGGGTACGATCTTGGGTGAGGTGCTGAAAACGGCGCAGCCGTTGATCGTGGAAGATTTGGCAAAGTATGATCGTTCTTTGCACCTACCATATTTTAGCAAGGATATACGTTCGGTTGCCGTGGTTCCCGTACAGGCCAGGGGAAAGACACTGGGTACGCTGATAGTATACATGCCTTTCCCTCACCGCTGGGAAGAAAATGAGGTCGGTTACCTGTCGATCATAGCCAGTCAGGTGGGCCTGGCGATAGAGAACGCACAGCTTTACGAATCGTTACAGGAATATTACATGAGCGTTGTAAAGGCGCTGGCCGCAGCGTTAGAAGCAAAAGATAAGTACACGCAGGGCCATTCGTTGCGGGTAGCGCGGTGGGCGAAGGCTGTGGCTGGAGAAATGGGGCTTTCTGACAAAGAACAGGAAATGGTTTATATAGGAGGGCTTTTACATGATATAGGAAAGGTTGGGGTAAGGGAGGATATACTGCTCAAGACAAGCGGGCTTACACCGGCAGAACAAAAAGTAATACGGTCTCATCCGGGCGTGGGAGCAAAGATCCTGGAACCGGCAAATCTTCCCAAAAAAGTAGTTGAAGCGGTTCTTTACCACCACGAAGACTATGGTGGCGGTGGTTATCCGGAAGGCATCGCTGGTGAAAAGATACCCCTTCTGGCCCGGATCATCAGGGTGGTGGACTCTTATGACGCCATGAAGTCGGACAGGCCTTATCGCAGGGCGTTTTCCCCAAAGTGGGTAATAGAGGAACTAAGGCGTTGTTCCGGGAAGCAGTTTGACCCGGCAGTGGTAGAAGCAATGAAAAAGGTTTTA
Source organism: Candidatus Desulforudis audaxviator MP104C (assembly GCF_000018425.1). Taxonomy (GTDB): domain Bacteria; phylum Bacillota; class Desulfotomaculia; order Desulfotomaculales; family Desulforudaceae; genus Desulforudis; species Desulforudis audaxviator. Next base: position 727,275 of record NC_010424.1, read on the forward strand.
GAGCGAGATGAATCGACCCGCACCTAAAGATCCGCAAAGACGGTCGATTATGTTTTTTATACGCACGTACTTTTATTAATTGAAAGGAGCATGTCAAAGTGGATAACAACCTGGTAGAAATGCTTGTTGAGGAGCTGGAGGCTGGTAGTAAGAACGAAGAGAAACTATGGCGCGAACTTTTGCTGGAAGTTGTTTCGGGCGCCACCGGAAATAATTTGCGTGAGGCGATACGGGAACCCTTGTTTGGGTTGCTTCAAGAACTGGGAGAAACGGCGCTGGGGGCAAAGCTAAAGCTAGTCATCGAGCGTGTTCCAACTTTTCCAACAGCTGAACTTTTGCTGCTGGTTATGGAACTCTGGGGTGAAAGGCACCGAGAGAGGGACCAGATTCAGCGCGAGCTTGAGCGCATGCTTTCGGAGCTGGCAACGCCGATAATCCGCATTTGGAGGGAGATACTGCTGCTACCACTGATTGGCGGCCTGGATAGTGACCGGGCGCAGGGTATGGCAGAAAGGCTTTTGGATCGCGTCAGTGCCACGCGGGCCAGAGTGGTAGTTGTGGACGTCACCGGTGTCCCCACGATTGATACGGTAGCGGGTGGTTTTCTCATCGAAACGTTTAGCGCAGTGAAGCTGCTGGGAACGGAGGTTATCCTAACCGGCCTTAAGCCCGAAATCGCCCACACCCTGGTTAAGCTGGGGATCGATTTCCGCATGGTGGCGATAGCGCGTGACCTTGAAGATGCTCTGCGCCAGGCTATAGCCATGATCGAGGAAGACAGGAGCCGGCAGAGAAAAATCGTATGGGCGCGGGGCAGTAATTTTCCGGGTGAAGGTGGAGAACACGATGGCATTTAGAGAAAAGGTGGTCCCAACCATAAGGATTGGGGATTCTTTGTTGGTGCCCATCCAGATAGACCTGGACGATAAGACTGTGGAGCAGCTGCAAGCACAGCTTTTGGCGGAAATTCAGGAGCACCGGGTACGGGCGGTTATTCTGGACGTACGGATGGTGGAGGTAATCGACAGCTATATATCCTATACTCTTACGGAGACTGCCGCCATGGCCCGCCTGATGGGTTGCCGCACGGTGATCTGCGGTATTCAGCCTCCTGTGGCCCTGACCCTGGCACAAATGGGGATAGAAATGCAAGGTTTTTTGGTTGCCCGTGACCTCGAGCACGCTATCGGTATGGTATATTCGCCCTGAGAGAGGAGTTAGGAGGTTTTGGACGGGAAACTAAGGGAGTTGCTGGATATTTCGGAAAACGACTTTGACGTGGTGGTGCGCATCTCCCGGGAAGAAGATATTGCCATAGCCAGACAGATGGCCAAGCAACTTGCCCAAGAGCTTGGTTTTTCTCTTGCTGATGTAACCAAAGTAGCCACTGCGGTTTCTGAACTTGCACGCAATATCTAGATTCTGCTGAAAAACTCAGCCATAAAGATCCTTGAAAACCTAGATAAATCAAGGGATTCCGGTCTCCGTGGCGAATTGTTTAAGGTGACCAAACCAAAACAAACACCAGGAGGGAATCCCTATGCTGATCATGGTTCAACATAAAAACTTCGGTTCCTGCGGAGGTGAGCAGTAATGCTATGCCTCCGACAGGAAGAAAGTCGACAAGTATCATTCTTGGACTACATATTGCCGCCGGAGGTGCTTGAACTCCCGGAAGATCTGGCCAAACTCGACGCCTGGTTGGACGATGAGCGCTTCTTCGAACCATTTCAGGACAAGTACCATCGGTGTTTGGGGCGACCGTCCGTACCGGCGGAAACCTATTTGCGTATGACAGCACTCAAGCACCAGTACAGACTCAGCGACCGGCAGGTCTGTGCTCTGGTTAAGGATCGGATCAGCTGGCGCCGGTTTTGTCGCATTCCCTGGAATAAGCCGGTGCCCCATCCCTCCAGCCTGACTAAAATCCGGCAGCGGTTGGATGCAGACGGGAGCGATCACATGGCGGCACTGAACGCTCATCTGGTCCGTAAGGCGCAGGAAGAAAAGCTCTTAAAAAGCCGCAACAAAGTGCGAGTGGACACCACCGCAATCGAAGCCAACATCCACCATCCCACCGATTCCGGCTTGATCGCGGACTCGGTACGGGTGGTGACGCGTCTGGCGAAAAAGATCCAGGCCGTCGCCGATAATACCAGTGTGGCCATTCGGGATCGCACGCGCAGTATCAAGAAACGGGTGCTGGCGATCGCCAAAGTACTGAAACGGCGCACCGGAGAATCCATCCAGGAAGTGCGGCGGATCACCGGCGAAATGGCCGACATCGCTGAAAAGACCCTGCAGGATGCCCGGAATGTAGTACAGCATCTGCACCAGCAGGCCCGGCACCTTGCGGGAACCGCCCGGGACGAAAAGCGACGCCTGGCCGCTCGGTTGGAGAAAATCTTGGACCTGGGCGAACAGATCGTCAGCCAGGCGCGTCAGGTCAACGCCGGCCAACTAAACCTGCCGGAGCGGGTGGTAAGCCTTTCCGACCCGGAGGCCCGGCCCATTCGGCGCGGCAAAGCACATAAAGAAACCGAGTTCGGCTACAAAGTGCGCCTGACCGAAAGCACGGAACGCTTGGTGACCGAGTATGACGTGATGATGGGTAACCCCCCGGACCATCAATTGCTCATTCCAGGAATTGCGGAGCACATCCACCGCACCGGCCGGGTGCCAGAAGGTACCGCTACCGATCGTGGTTTCTGGAATGCCGGTAACGAAAGCGCCTTACAAGCTCTGGGTATACGTAAAATCAGCCTGCCTTATAAAGGTAAACGCAGTCACAGTCGTACCGGACACGAGCGCCAGTCCTGGTTTCGGCGGCTGCAACGCTGGCGAGCCGGTCAGGAAGGAACGATCAGCGTGCTGAAAAGGCGATATGGACTCAAGCGAACGCTATACCGCGGACTGGCCGGATGTCGCCGCTGGGTGGGCGGGGCCGTCTGGGGATACAACCTGAACCGAATCGCTAAGTTGATCTAAGCCCAGGCAGGAACGTTAAACCATGATCAAATTGTCAAGGATCAACTGCCGAGAAGTAGTCGGCAAAGTGCTTTTTTCAGCAGAATCTATCTAGGTTTTCAAGGATCTTTATGGCTGAGTTTTTCAGCAGAATCTATCTATCGCTATGCACAACCTGGTAAAATAATGATCCGTAAACGGCTCGAGAAGAGCGGCGGGCCTGCCATACAGGTGGTGGCGTATGATCGTGGTCCGGGCATCGAGAGCGTAGACAGGGTTCTGACAAAAGGCTACACGACGCATGAGCGTAGCCTGGGTATAGGCTTGTCGGGAATAAGGCGCCTTATGGATTTTTGTGAGATTGCCTCCGAAGTCGGCACTGGCACCGTGGTGAGGGTGGAAAAGAGGAGGCGCAAGTTTTGAGTTTACAAGTTGAAAAACCGGAAGCTGACGATCAGGCACGGGAAGGCTCCGGGTGGGAAGTGTCGGCATATTCGCGTCCCCACTGGCGGGAGAAGGTAAACGGCGACCTTTGTTATACTAAAGAATTTGGTACCCACGCACTTGTAGTTGTAGCAGATGTGCTGGGCCACGGGGAGGGAGCACACCGCGGGGCGGTGGTCCTGGCGCAGGCGATGCAGCGGGCCGCGGGGGTTCTGCAGCAGACATACTCCGTTCTGGAAGAAGCGGCTTCACAGACGCGGGGATGCGCTCTTTTCCTGGCCCTGCTTGACCGGAAAGCGATAGAATACATCTTGGTCGGAAACATCAGAGGGTGGGTGCTGACGCGAAAACGTACGGAGCTTCTGGTGGGGCAGCCGGGCATTGCAGGCAAGAGAGTGTTAAATCCTACCATCCGCCGGCTGGAGCTGCCGGGGCCTGCCCTTTTTCTGGTTTGTACCGACGGGATCAAGCGCAGCTTTTCGCCTGTAGGATTACCATGGCTCTGGGAGGGAACAGGGGAAGAAACAGCTTGCCGTGTGGTAGAGAGATACGGCATCGCTGAAGACGATGCCAGCGTGCTAGTAGGAAGGAGGTATGTCTAGTTGTCGGGGGAATTCTATTCAACTTACCGCAGTTATCTTGAACGTTATATGTACGAAGGGGCTGCGGAGGGGGTGCTGCTGGAAGCGTACCAGGATCTGCCGCGCTGCCTGGACGAGGGTGATGCGCAGGCCGCCAGCATTTTGGACGTGCATACGCGGGCACTGCGCGAAGTCATGGGAATTAAGCGGGACAGCGACAACGTGCAGTGGATATACATAGCCCGGGCGACCGAGTTTTTGGCCCAGATCCTGATAGTTATTGATACGTTCCTCCTCCAGCTAAAGGAAAGGGTGGAGCGCGATCCCCTTACTGGGCTTTGTAACCGGCTAGCCCTTTTTCGCATGCTTCCCCAGATGCTCGAAAAAGCACAAAAACAGGGCAAGCCGCTTGTTGTGGCCATGCTCGATTTGGATGATTTTAAGCGAATAAATGACCAGTACGGCCACCAGGTTGGCGACGAAGCACTCCGTTCCGTAGCTGGTCTTATCAAAAGAATTTTGCGGAATGATGACCTGGCCGTTCGCTTCGGCGGTGAAGAATTTGTAATTGTCCTTCCGGCGACGGATTTTGCTAAAGCCAGGATTCCCCTGGAACGAATTCAGGCCCAAATAGCAGCGGTAAGGATACTGCCGGAGGTGGAGGGTCTTAAGGTAAGTATAGGAGTTGCCGGGTATGCCGGCCGTGGCTCTGTCGATCCCGACGAGCTAATCCGGCAAGCGGATGAAGCGATGTATCGAGCCAAAGAATTGGGCAAAAACAGAGTGGCCTTTGCCAAGGGCGATGATGGGGAGTGAGTGTGCATGAGGTTTTCAAAGGGAATGCTGGAGCTTATTGAAGAACTAAAATTCCAGGCTGGTCAATTGCCCTTGGATTGGGTAGAGGTTACTGGAAAGGCGGCGCAAGCATACGTTGGGCGGTTGCGGACCTTGCTGGAGCGGGCAGGGCAAGAGGCGAACGAGGCGGAACTGCGCGGAGCAGCGAGCGACTTATTGGCGTTGTTTGCTGGAAACCATGACGAGGAACTCTTGCGGCGGCGTATAGAACTCGGAAGAAAGCTGGGCGTTGCAGAAGTGTCGCTGGAGCAAATGGTAACAGCCTATGGGTTCTTTTTCGGGCGTTGGTGCGACGAACTGGTCCCGCTTATCCATACCCTGGAGAGAGAACTGAAAAGCTTTAAGTACGGCGGAACATCGTTGCTTATTGACCTTGGCCTGCTACTCCTGGGATACAGGGGAGAAGTAGCGCGTCAAATGCAGATGTTTTCGACAGTAGATGTCCTTACAGGCCTTTTGAGCCGCCGCAAGTTCGAAGAAGAGTTGCAGCAGGCAATCGAGTTTGCGCGGTGCACAAAAGGAGAGTTTTCTTTATACTGGATAGACATTGATAATTCTAAGCTGATTAACGACATTTACGGTTATACCGTAGGGGATATTGTACTGAAGGTTGTGGCTGGCTTTCTGCAGGAGTCGTTCCCCGACGCCTTTACTATTGCACGCATAGGCAGTGACGAATTTGGGATTGTGCTGATGGATACAGGTCCTGCTGAGGCCCTGGCAAAGGCGCAGGTGCTATGTCATGGCATTGCCGAGCTGCAAAGTCGTCCTTTGGGGGAGGAGGGCATTTTCATTACCAGCAGTATTGGCGTGGCTTCGTACCCCCACCATGGGCAAGCGCTGGCCGACCTTATGTTAGCTGCCGAGGTTGCTCAGGTAACGGCCAAGAGGAAAGGGAGGAACCGGGCGCAGCTCATAGATGCGGTCGACGAGAGTACTAATCCTACTGTGGTTCACGAGAGAATTCTTCTCTTGCGAGAAGCTCTGCGTTCGAAGGAGTGCATCGTCCCCTTTTATCAGCCGATTGTAGATTTAGAGACTGGCAAGCCATTAGGTTACGAAGTGCTTGCCCGCGTGAGGAGAGGAGAAAAGTTTCTTTCTGCCGGGCTTTTTATAGAGGCGGCCGAGCAATCCGGCCTTATGAAGGATATTGGTAATATCGTCATAGAGCAGGCCATGCGGGAAAAAAAGAGCTCTTGGGCGAAGAGCAAGCTTTTCTTTATTAACTTCTCCATGCGCGAGTTGGAGAACAGAGAAACTCCAGGGTTCCTGGCTGACCTGTTCAGCCGCTACGGCATTCGTCCGGAAGAAATTGTGGCCGAAATTACCGAGCGAGAAGCCGTGCTTGATATTAATGCCATGCATGCTTTCGCCAAGGAGCTGACAGATCTTGGGGTGCGCCTGGCGGTCGACGACTTTGGAAGCGGTTTTTCCTCATTTATTTATCTTCGTTACTTTGACTGTTACTTTGCCAAGATTGAGGGCTCCCTGGTGCGTGAGATAACCAGGAGTGGACGCTCCCGGATGATTGTAGAAAACATGGTAAAACTTTTGCAAGGGCTTTCGATAGAGGTGGTGGCCGAGTTTGTAGAGAACCGTGAAACAGCTGAAATTTTGCGCCGCGCCGGCGTTCGATACGGGCAGGGTTATTATCTGGGCATGCCCGTACGGTGCCCTGGTAACGGGGATTAGCGTCAATGTTTAATTCGCATTTTTTTCTTTCTATTCTGCGCTTTGATAATTTTTATGACGCCCGGTGCTTTTCCCGGAGAAAGTTGACAGCCCCTCGGGAAAGGGAGCGGGCTTACCCAGGTAATATCCCTGGCCGCAATCTATTTCAAGCTCCTGCAGTACTTTCAAAATATTTTCATTTTCCATAAACTCCGCGCAACGGCGTTCATGGCCTGGACCAGGGCGCGGTTGACAGGATCTTTGTCCACGTTGCGGACAAAGGAACCGTCGGATCTTGAGGTAATCCACCTGAAGGATGCGGAGGTTAAGAATAAGGACGAAAAGCCTTCGCCGAAGTCATCCAGGGCAAAGCGGCAGCCGGACGAAAAGCCTTCGCCGAAGTCATCCAGGGCAAAGCGGCAGCCGGCGCTTTTAAGCCTGTGGATCCAGCGACCGGCCCGTACCAGGTCCTTTACGGCAGCCGTTTCGGTTATCTCAAAACCGATCCGGGAGGGATCTATGCCGCTCTTGCGGATGTTATCTTCTATGAATTCCAGCAGGTGTAACGGTCAAGTGTTTTGGAGAAATTTCGGCCAACAATTTTCCAGAGTTTTTGCCAATTAGAAAACTTTTAGTGTGTTATCACCCCCCCTGTGCGCTTCAGGCATTATCCCCCCCCGGCATCCTCGGCCGTCAAGACCAAGGGGCTTCGCCTCCCGCTTCGCGAGGTCTTGACCGCCTGCGGGTCCGGTGGGGCGCAGTAACCAAGCGCCAGGGATCAAGCCTTTAGTATGGTGTTCCGGTACTCTAAGGCTGATCGGGGCGCAGCTTGTAGAGATCGATGTTTTTAACCTGGTGCTGCTATTCCGGCAGGGATTACCTCCCCGGCGCAGAATGAAGAATCAGGTAATTTGCCGTAATATATGGAGGTAAGCCATGCTGGCCACCGTCCATTCCGTGGCACTTTCCGGGATCGAGGGGCATATTGTCAAGGTCGAGGTCGATGTGGCCGGGGGCCTGCCGGGTTGGGAGATTGTGGGTACGAATGTCCAACTTTGCTGTGTATCACCCGGGAGTTCCCGGAGCCAGGTAGGTACGCCAAGATAGGCACCGGCCTTGCTCCTGAAATAGATAAAAAACTTAAACGGATAGCCGCTGAACGGGGCGTCACTCAGGCCGACCTGCTCCGGGAGGCGGTTTCTTGGTTTTTAGAGCAGGGGATGGGGGAAATCCCGCCGCGCATACGCGGCAAGGTCGCGCAGGTGCGGCGCACCCTGGACCTTCCGGAAGGGCATGCGAAGAAGATAAGAGAGATTGCGACCCGGATGCAAGTCTCGTGTTCTTACGTGATCGAGTATGCCGTTCAGTGCCGTTTTCGCTTGTAGTGCCGGACTATTGCTTCTTGGTCAATCCGGCCCGGGAATCTGCCAGTCATACCCATTCGACCGCGACAGGCACTTGAAGATCAGGTACCCGTACTCCGCAAAGGTCAGGAGCGCATTCCTCGCGTCCCCGGCCGAAAGCGTCAAAACGTAGCCCGTTGGCTCGTGGCGGCCTGGGAAGTGCTCGGATAGGAGTTCCATGATGGGCTTCGGCAGCCTCCACACGCGGGCGGGCCTGATTGCGGAGCTAGTGTGCACGATTGCCTGCCTGACTTCCGAAGCCGCCTTGTACCATGCTACAAGGTTTATCTGGCGTCTGTTGGTTTTCTCGATTATCCCAAGTTCCGGAGCCAGCCTTCTGATGCACCCCAAGACCTGCCGGCTGTCTCTGCGGTAGTACTCGCGCACCGCCCGCAGCCAGCCCTCGCGGCTGCTGATGGGCCCCAGCTTGCCGGCGATATTCCTGGCCTGGAGCTTGTCCTGATTTTCGAAGAAGAAGAACCCCGCGGTGTCGTAAAGAAAAGTCCCGAAGGCGTCGTAAGCCTGGGCTACGGACCAGGCCGACTGTTTCTGAACGAGATCGTCCACGATGGCCCGATACTCCTCTTCTTGTGCAACGGACGCCCTCGGCGTGAAAGTAACGGGGACGCCGCCCCCGGCCAGGTCGCAAACGTTGAGGGGTATGCCGGTGGACGTGCCGGCCGGGAGGTCGGCCAACAACTCGCGGGCCTGGTTCAGCAGGCTCTCAAGGCGGGTGAGGGTGTCGTTAATTTCACTCAACTGATTCAAGAAATCCAGGAGCGGCTCCCGGATCGGGTTGGTGGTGGGCGTCAAATCCTGCACATCCTTGCCGGTAACGCATGGCAGCTCACGCATTGCAACCACCTTGCAGCGGCAGGTTTGGCCAACAAATTCCACCAAGCCCCCTAAAATCCTGCAAACAAGATCAAATTTGGCCGGAATGCCACGATGCGACACTCTTGGGTATATCAACATACAAGCATCCGGCTGCTTTGTGCTCTGCCAGAGCGGCCGCAAGGACCTGGAGCTCCAAACGGTTCCGGGATTTTTGTTTTCAAGACTTTCTAGCTTTCAAAGGAGGCGATTCTATGGGAGTCACGTTGCGGTCCTTTCAGGAACTGGGAGCCTATCTCAAGAGATTTCCATCCAGCGATCACCAGGAACACAAGGCGGCTGTTATTGGGTGCGCCAAGGTGATCGTCACCAAGCACGCCGTCGAACGCCTGTTAGACTGGCGGCGGACCGGGAGTCTTTCGGTCAGGGACGCCGAAGAAACGCTGGCCCGGGCCGTCCGGGAAGGTCAACCGGCGGGTAAGCGTCCCGGTGGCGCCGTCGAGTACGTAAGCGTCAAATAGCCCCCACCTAGCTTTTCGCCCTCCCAAATGAGATACTCTACGCAGCAAAAATCGAAGGAGGGCATCGCCACGTGACCAAAGCAGAGCTACAGGGCTTACGAAACCAATGGGCCACCAGAGTAGCCGAGTTTCAGGCCAGCGGGCAGAGCGTGTCCGCCTGGTGCGCGGAACAGCAGGTAAAACCCCATCAACTAAGATACTGGCTCAAGAAACATTCCCAAGCCGTCGGAAATGCACCGACCCAGTGGTTGTCACTGAACTTAAGAGACCTTGCTAATCCACCCCTGGTCATCAGAATCGGCCAAGCCACCGTCGAAGTGCGGCCGGGCTTTGATCCCGATCTACTTCGTGATGTGGTGCGCACCCTGGCACAATGATCAGAGAAACCGAACACCACCGGGTCTATCTGGCTTGCGGCAGCACCGACCTGCGCAAATCCATCGACGGGTTGGCCGTATTGGTCAAGGAAGGATTCCGCCTGGATCCGTTCTCCTCGTGCCTTTTCGTGTTCTGCAACCGCAAACGGGACAAACTCAAGATCCTCCAGTGGGAGCATAACGGTTTCTGGCTGCACTATCGTCGGCTCGAGCGCGGCAAATTCCAGTGGCCGACCAAAGATAATTCTGGAACAGTCGCACCGGTCACCTACCGGGAGTTGCGTTGGCTGCTTGACGGTCTGTCACTTGCGCAGCCAGCCCATTCGGAGGTCAGGGCCAGAACGATTTTGTAATAAAGAAAATGATGTTTAAGCCTTGATTTTAAAGGGTTTTTCGTGCCATGTGTCGAATTGGTAGACATGGATAATGCAGCGAAAACCATCGAAGAACTCCAGATAAAATGTGCTTTACAGCAACAGCAAATCGCTGAACTAACGGCCAAACTTAACTGGTTTGAAGAACAGTTCCGTCTCAGCCAACAGCGTCAATTCGGCCGCTCCAGTGAGCAGACCCAAAACCAAGTGGAGCTTTTCAACGAGGCAGAGGCCGAAGCCAGAGCGTCTTTCGAACCAACGATCGAGGAAATCACCTACCGCCGCCGCAAAAAGCAGGGCCGGCGCCAGGAACAGCTAAAGGATCTGCCGGAGGAGATCATTGAATACCGGCTCGCTCCGGAAGAGCAGAGATGTGCCTGCGGCGGCGCCCTGCACGAAATGAGCACCGAGGTCAGGCAGGAACTCAAAATCATTCCGGCCCAGGTCAGTGTCGTCAAGCACGTCCGCTATGTCTACGCCTGCCGCCGCTGTGAACGGGAAGACATCAAAACCCCCATCGTCACCGCCCCGATGCCGGCGGCGGTACTGCCGGGAAGCCTGGTTTCCCCCTCGGCCATGGCCTACATTATGACCCAAAAGTACGTGGAGGGCATGCCGCTTTACCGCCAGGAACAACACCTGGCCCGTCGGGGCGTGGAACTCTCCCGCCAAACCCTGGCCAACTGGATGATCCAGGGTGCGGATCGCTGGCTAAGCCTCCTGTATGCCCGGATGCACAAGCATCTACTGGCGCAAGACATCCTGCACGCCGATGAGACGACCTTGCAGGTACTCAATGAACCGGGCCGGTCGGCGCAAAGCACTTCCTACCTCTGGCTTTACCGCACCGGGCGGGCCGGACCGCCAATAATCCTTTATGACTACCAGACCACCCGGGCCAGTAAACATCCCCGCCGGTTCTTGTCCGGCTTTAAGGGTTACCTGCATGTCGACGGCTATACCGGCTACAACGAACTGCCGGATGTGACCCTGGTCGGGTGTTGGGCGCATGCCCGGCGCAAGTTCGACGAAGCGCTAAAAGCACTGCCCAACGCCCAGCGCGGTGCGGCGGTGGCCGCCAAAGAAGGGTTGGAGTTCTGCAACCGTCTCTTTGCCATCGAACGGGAGTTCCGTGAAGTCACTCCCCAGGAGCGTCATACGCGTCGCCAGGAACTCAGTCGGCCGGTGGTGGAGGCTTTTTCAGCCTGGCTGAAATACCAGAGCCCCAGAGTTCTGCCGAAAAGCGCCTTCGGCCAAGCCATCAAGTATTGCCACAACCAGTGGGACAGGCTTACCGTCTTTCTGGAAGACGGCCGCCTGGAGTTGGACAACAACCGCAGTGAGCGCTCCATTAAACCATTTGTCATCGGCCGTAAGAACTGGCTATTCGCGAACACCGCCCGTGGGGCAAGCGCCAGTGCCATCATTTATAGTGTTGTGGAAACAGCGAAGGAAAACGGCCTCAACCCCTTCAGTTACCTGCAGTATCTTTTTGTAAAGCTGCCGAACATGGATATTCAGGATGAACAGGCCTTAGAAGAGTTGCTTCCCTGGTCGGCAACACTGCCACCGATCTGTCGGGGTGGCAAGTAGTCTATTAGAGAGTCTAAATCAATCCTCACCTGGCTTTAAAGGTGGGAAGTATTTGACGCTTACGATGGTACTACCAACTGTCTCATAGCAGACGTAACAATGTCACTGATTTGGAGTAGATCATTTGTCTCCGAACTTGCCGTAACTATCTCAAACTCCGTATCAGTCTTAACACCGACGGACCTGTTTAAGAATGCTTGAAGCCCAACGGGAATATAGTTGTCCCAGTGTGGTCTATTTTTTTCATCTAGTACGATAACACAGCGCCGCTCCGGGAAATGGCCACCAAACCTTCCAAATAACCGGCTCATCAAGTTGTCATAGATGTCGACGCAGGAGCAGTCTCGCCACCCGGCCAATTGATCAGCCTCACTTACGTAAAGCAGCCTTGCATACCAAGTCTTCCGGTACTTGGCGAGTAGAGCAAGAAGAGCCTGGATCATTTCGTATTGGCGATCATTTTGCTGGCGGGAAACCTTGTGAAAGTGTAACTCCCGCCAGAAACGGCTATCGTGTCGCAGACGACGGGCTACGTTCAGCCAGAACACAGGCATCCAGGTGAACCAAGCACCCGCCAAAAAGGCCTGGTTCGCACGCAGACAACCAGATTCGTCCACGAAGACATACATCGTCTTTACCGCTTTAACTGTCAATAATGTCTCTCCCCTGCGGTTGTTTTTCGACTTCACGACTGTTTCGATTCTACCTCGGCGGTCCGCACACGCTGCACGCCGTATAACCACTTGCTTTGGCGTTTGATAAGCTCATCGGGATCTGGCTCTTGGAGAGATATCTACACCCTCCCCGGTGATACTTTGAACCTGTTCGGGTTACATATACGGTGACATCCTGTTTTTGTATCTGGGGTGTAGAACTGGGCATCGTCAGGATTGGTGAAGATGTGGATGAGGATATTTGTCCGGGATTGCACACGCTACACGGGGTGTATCCGCTGGCTACGGCATTGGATAGGTCTATCGGGATCTTGCTGCGGGCAAGGTACTGGCAACCGTTCCGGTGATACTTAGCGCCGGTTTTAGTGATGTACACAGTATTGCCTTGGGTTTGCACCTGCTGCTGCGAGGGGGTTGTCGTCGTTACGCTTTGAGACTGCTGCTGGAGAGTCGTCGGCTGGGTCACCTCGGTCTTGGCTGGTGCCGGCGCGATGTACACGGGCTGGCCGGTACTAGAAATAACCACGGTCTGATTGGTGCTATCCCAGCCGACCCAAGCGCCGAAAGACTCGCTCACAAAACGAAGGGGGACCATGGTCCGACCGCGGACGGTCTTGGCGGGCACGTCAAGCAAGACCGGCTGCCCATTCTTATAGGCGATCATACTGCCTAAGGTTAGTCTGACTTGGGTGTCGGCTCTCGTGGCCGTTACGGTCTGTGTGGCATCGTCCCATTGGACGAAGGCGCCCAGAGCCTCAAGTGTCCCCCGAAGTGGAACCAGGGTGCGCCCCTGTTCGGAGACCGGGGGGGGTACGTCAAACGTCAGGTCCTTGCCGTCCAGTACCACCCGGGGCGCTGCTTGGGCCGTCAGGGTGAAGGCCAGGCAGAGGATCAAGACAAACAGGGGGGTTGTCCATCTGCGCATAGCAGAAAACCTCCTCATATCGGTTTTTGAGGTAACGGTTGTGGACCGCTATGACTGCTGCAGATAGGCTTGAGCAGTCTGCACCCCCAGTCGAAAAGATTGTCCCTTTTTGTCGAACCCCCATTAGATACTGTAACCGCCTCGCGGCGGATTAACCTGCAGCATCTCGACCTATTCCCAATCACCCGTATGTATTATTCCTTTTGATCCACCTCTAGCATATTCAGCCCAATAAGGCAGACGGCTTATTAGAAAGTCTTTTCTTTCTTCGGTAATCCAACGACCTTTCTTAATGGCGCCATCTAAGTCTCTAATATTCAAATGGTATTCCGCTAGTGCCGGGCCCAGTATGAAGGTGGGTGGTACAGCCAGCGCAGAATAGTAGTGATGGTTAGTTTTCTTTACGCATATCAGATCCTGAGCTTTAGGGTTTGGTGTTAACCGGTCGAAAGTCATGTGGTACTCATCATCACGAGCAAATTGGGCACGTTTACTTGCTAATTCGGGTCTGTCTTCAAACTCGGCACGACTGCCGTGGATTAATACATAAAAGGGGTGGAATGTTCTTGAACGATGTAGTGTTGATGGAACTTGGTAGTATTCGAGGAATAGCCTTTGGTTAGCACCGTTGTTGAACCAGGTTTTCCATTCTGCCAATTGATCCAAGGCACGTGTAAGATCGCTGTGTTGGCCACCCCTGGCTGTGAACCAGCGCTTAGTAGGAGTCTCGATTTCGATCAAAACCGGATGGAGGTATCCACTGTTTGTTGCCAACCACATAAAATCGGGGATTTTCGTCCCTAGTCCTGACAAAGGTGGTTGCGAAATAAGGGCTGCGGGGAAGGGGTAATGTCCAGATTCAGGCCAACCAAAGGGTCCTGGCAGGAGACAGGGGTTCTCCTCGAGGAACCCTTGTAGAATTCTTTCATCACTGGCGTCTTCAGAGCTTAGGATGTCATGCCATTGACGGATAATGGCCCCGCTATAATCGCCCCAAGATATAGGAGGTGGACCAGAGACAATCATGTATCTCTTATCGAAAGAATCGCTTCTTGAGATGATAAGCTCCCCCCCCTTCGTCTACCACAACTCCTCTTGCTCGGGCCCTTTCCCCTTCCTCTTGCGCTCAGCGTTCTTGAAGGTGCTTACGGCCATTTTCGGATGCTGGAGTTCTCGACCATCCAGGAGCTCTCTAGTCGTAATGATCTGCAGTCGCGGATACCTTTGGGTTCCCACTGGCGTTTCGCGCTCATAAAATCCGGCCGATGCCGCTTCTGTCTTCATTGGATCGGTGGGCTCCTTAAGTGTTATGAACGCCCCGATGACTGCTTTTTCGCGTCCCATCACACCTTTGAGGTCCCGGATCTGGCTAACCGAAACGTTGCCGCTCTTTACCTGGATCACGATCCTTTTAGCCTTGCCGCTGGCATCGTCAAAGAAGTCTATGGAACCGTCAACGCCGGTGTCCGCACCCTTTTTCTTATCTTGGGCAGGCCTGGCCGTTACTTTGCTCAAGGCCCACCACTCGAACTGATACCGATTGTGCTCGGCAAGGGCCTCGGCGCTACGCAGGTCCTTAGGATCACCCAGGACCTCGTAAGGTGATAACTCCGGACCGAAAGCACTTTCCAGGCGGTGTTTCATGTGGGCAATAGCGAGATGGGTGATGTCTATTCCGATCCACCGGCGGTTCAGGAGCTCAGCCACGGTTACAGTGGTCCCGCAGCCGCAGAAGGGATCCAGGACAAGATCACCTTCATTGCTACTTGCGTTAATTATGCGTTTCAAAAGCGCCTCGGGTTTTTGTGTTGGATAACCAAGGCGTTCTTTACTGGTATTTCCTACTCTTGGAATGTCCGCCCATATTGAGTCGGCGATTTTGCCGGGCATTTCATCAAGATAGACTTTTAGGCCGTCTAACCGAGGGCTGCCGTCTTTCTTGGCAAGTATGCGCCCATCACGCCATAATTCTTCCAACTGCTCTATTGGAAGACCCCAGCCCCTATGCGGAGGCGGCTTGGTTCCGCGCCATTCAAACTTCCGGCTGGCAGACGTAGACACGATGGTCAGATCCTGTCCGGTGAACAGTCGGCCGGAAGCGTCTTTTTTGTATCTACGTAGCTGCTCTTCTGAATAGGCCGTGAATTCCGGCTTAAACAAGAATTGGTCCGTTTTCGAATAGAACAGTAGTACGTCATGGATTCGGGGGAACTGTCGCGATTTCATATTGTGGGCGTTAGTTCTCCGCCAAATGATTTCATTTCGAAAATGCCGTGCGCCAAAGATAGAATCCATAATAAGCTTAAGGTAGTGACTAGCTGTGGGGTCACAATGAAGGTAGATACTTCCTGTAGATTTTAGTACCCGATGCATATCGAGCAACCGAATGGCAAGCATAACCACATAAGCCATCATGTCATTCTGACCGAGGAAGGAACGCAGAGCCTGGATCAAGTCCGCCAGCCTCTTGGGGCCGCCGGTAACCACTTCGCGGTAGGCCTCCTCGGACTCCAAACCCCAGTGCCAAGTGTCTTCAAAGGCCGTAATCTGCGCGGCGGACTGGGTGCCGTTCTTCTCCTGAAAGAGGACGTTATAAGTGGCGTTTGAGTTAAACGGCGGGTCGAGGTAAATCAGGTCCACGCTTCCATCGGGAATGTAATCTCGCATGATGCCCAGGTTATCCCCAAAGTAAAACTTGTTCTTCCAGCCGTCGGTCATTCGATCACGCCCATCGTATTAAGGTCTCAGGGTAGCTTCCAGACATAATACCGTCCCATGTCATCGAATACGACTTCACCTCGGTCACGAAACTTGGAAAGAATTCGGGACACGGCTTTGTTGGTCACATCCCGGCCATTTTTAACACAGTACTGCCGTATGTCTTCAGTAGTCCCACCCTGAGGGTTTGCCCTAAGATACTTCCGAATTAGGTCTGAGATTGTAGGCATTACTGTTCACTCTCCCTCCAGAACCCCGCTCCTGTAGCACTGTTGGCATTTCTACTCCCGTACCTGCTTCACCACGTGCGCAAACAGCTCGACAAGCCTTTCAATCTCCTGCGGCCACAGCCCGTAGGTGGCCGCCGTCTTTGCCAAGGAGGACCACTCCCTGGGTAACGTGAGCGATCACTTCAACTCTTAGTGCTCACAATGTTGTCATAACAGGCCAACACCAGTTCTTCAAGCTTAGCCAGGTCCTTGTGGGACCCGATATAGATTCTGCTTTCGCCAATGCCCTTCGATGCAGCTTCCACTCTGAAATTCTTCGCCAACTTCTGTGCCTGTTCGATCGGCAGCCGGGTAGTCAAGTGCCTATTTGTACTGTCCAAATTCAACCTTATGAGCCAGCGGGTAACACTCTTTAGAAAAATACCGTAGTAGATGGTGGTGTCCTTAGCGTTCAACTCTGAAATATCCCTGCCGTATTTCTCAAGAATTCTCTTAACAATGTCAAGGCTTTCAAGCTCTTCACCAGTGGTCACTATGGTACGACCAGCTTCTGCCTGTTTATTACTGTCAAGGGTCGGATCTGGAACGGTACCAATGTGATCCGATCCACTTAGGTCAGCAGCAGTTTCTTCCTGAAATAGGCCTTGACTCACAATTTCGAGTAAGGCGAGCGAAATAGATTTCTTTACAATAGGCCGGAAACGGTCGATAACATTACTTGTAATTCGCATATCGCTAAAATCTTTAATCAGGTAGCGAATAAACTCGTCCGGAGGATTCTTGAAAAGTTCCTTGAGCTTGGCATTGATATTAGATGTGTAAATGAGTTCTTCGGCGTACTTCACGAGGGTGTCGGTTTCAAAGAGGTCTTTTCTAAAACTCCCGAGCACTTCAATGTCGGCGTCAGTTAGGTTAGTGACATCTACTGTAAGGAAGGGCGCCGAATCCATGATGTTCGGCGAATTTAGATCGGTGAAAAACTTGTACTCCACTCCGTTAGTCAGGATAGCAAAACGAACCTGGGGTGTCGTGTTAAAATATCGTGCCAGTTGGGCATCATGATTGACTAGATCCTCAGATAAGGACTTCACTTCAATGAAGACTACCGGCGTACCTTCTTTGAATACGGCATAGTCAACCTTTTCGCCCTTCTTTTTGCCGAAGTCTGCAGTGTACTCTGGCCGGACTTCGAGCGGGTTAAAGACGTCAAATCCTAATACCTTAAGAAAGGGCATCACCAATACCTGTCTCACCATTTCCTCGTTTGCCACATGATCCTTACGCTCCCTAATCTGAGCCGACAGCCTCTGGATATCTTCTTTGAATCCCATCGAACTAACCCCTCTCCGAAGTAAAAAGATCAGCGAGCCGGTACCCGGATCTAAGAAGCTTCTTGAGCCCGTCCTGATCGGCTGCTCAGTTATCCTTCACCTGCCTTGGCACCTTT
The DNA here is from genome assembly GCF_000018425.1 of Candidatus Desulforudis audaxviator MP104C. Classification (GTDB taxonomy): domain Bacteria; phylum Bacillota; class Desulfotomaculia; order Desulfotomaculales; family Desulforudaceae; genus Desulforudis; species Desulforudis audaxviator. Next base: position 744,889 of record NC_010424.1, read on the forward strand.
GCCATCATCTTGACCAAGGTCTCAATCTCCTGTGGACTCCACCCGAGAGAATGCGCGGTTGTCGCGAGTGAACCCCAGTCTTCAGAGAGACCGGTGGCAATAGTAATCCATGTCTCAGTCTCGGCAAGAGAAGGTGGGGGTTGCTTCAGTATTGCTACTACGGTTCCGACGATCCGGGCATTGGAAGGCATTATCCGGTCCTTGTACTCCGGATTCGCAGACCGCAACAGGTAATGCTTGCCGTTGTTCACATAGTATTTGATTGTACCACCCCAGTCGTTGTTCTCGATAGCGGCGACCACCATTTGTCCGTTGTGGGCCACTTCTGACCTGCGGCATAATGCAAAATCTCCCTCATTGATTCCAGCCCACACCATGCTATCTCCACTAACCTGGACAGCAAAGTCCGCCCGACATTTCTTGTCCAGTTCCAGGAAGCCTTCGTAGTAGTCCTCCGTTCTTATGGGTATTCTGGCCTTCACTACGCCGGCAACGACGGGTACTGGCTGAACATCCGATCCGAAAAACTCGGCAAGCGTGACCCCCATTGACTCACAAATGCGCATCAATGCTTCAAGCGAAGGAGATGTGTCACCAGACTCGATTTTAGAGATGTGTGACCGATCCAAAGCGGCAAGTTCCGCCAGCTTCTTCTGTGACATGCCGGCACGCTCCCTGAATCGAGCAATACGTGGACCAATATCCATGGATACGGCCTCCAGGTGAATATCATTCAACATCATCATACCTAAAATCCCCCAACAAAAAAGATGTGGGTTTTAGCCACACTACCTCTTGGCACGGTGAATACCAGCCACTATACTGGGACCAGGAGGGTGTGAATGTGAACCACCTAGGAAGTAGAATCAGGGCCACACGGAAGCGTATTGGCCTGACTCAAAGCGTGCTTGCCGAAAAAGTCGGGGTAGATCGTTCGCACATCAGCAAGTAGGTGCCGCAGGCTCTGCCTGGTGGGGCTCTCGCACCGCACCCAGCGGTTTCCCTGCTTGCGCTTCCAGTTGTCCTTGTGGGCCAGGAAGGCGCCGTCCCAGGCTTTGGTTTCCACCAGATAGATGCCGGGCGGGCCGATAAGAACGTGGTCCAGTTGGATGAACTCGTCGGGCTTGGGTTCCAGCACCACGTCGTTGAGGACGATCCAGTCCCTCGGCAGCATCAGCCAAAGGTTCAGAAAGGCGCTGTCCTCGCCGCCTTCGCCCTTCGCGTTGTCGCCGGCCCGCTGGACGTCGAACATCACGCCAGCTATGGGCTTTAAGGCCCAGGCGGCCCAGGAGGGCAGCTCCTCGTCGATCCGGTCCTTCATCTTGTCCTTCTCCCGGGCAACCTTTTCCTTGATCAACTGGCGGAAGCGTTCTTTGTTTTCGGAATTCTGGCGCATTCTACGGGCGGGCATCCTATCACCTCTACTCCTATCCATAACGGCCGAGCTACTTACCTAACAAGCTTTTCGCTCAGGCCCGTTACCGCCTTGACCACCGCGGACTTTGCCAGGGCTGCTGCCACCACTATCCCGATCATTAGTACCAAACCGATCAGATAGGCAATAAGCATCCTAAATGGCCGTGGTCTGGTCTTCCTTCTAGCCATTAGAACTCACCCTACGGTCTTATTGTGTTGTCTTGGTTCCCTGCGGACTCATCTCGGCGGCGCACACACCCGCACAGCTTAAACTCCCACGCCTTCACGTCAAAATGTGTCGTTGCCTGTCGAACCTCCATAAGACACTGAAACCGCCTCTCAGCGGTCGCCCAGGTTACCCTTTGCGTCTTGTGGACTGTCATTCGATACGATGTCCAAAACTCCTGCGCAGAGAGGCGCTTCCGCGCAAAACTGGCAGGATTCGACGGCATTCTCCGAAGGAAAACTGTCTCTGCCGCCGAACCAAGACAAAAATCCTCCGGAGGTTAAGAACAGGTGTCCCCGATGCGCAGATCCCTTTGGATTCTTGCTTTGGCTTTAATCTTGGCCTTCGCCCTCGTCCTGCCGGCCGCGGCCCAACCCACGGTCACCGTAGACGGCCAGGCGCTTGCCTTCGACGTGCCGCCGGCGGTTGAGCAGGGCCGCACGCTGGTTCCATTGCGGGCCATCTTCGAGGCCCTGGGCGCAGACGTGGCGTGGGACGCCGCCACGCAAACGGTCACCGGCACGAAGGGTGCCACGACCGTCAGGTTGACCATCGGCTCCAGGACCGCCTTTGTCTCTGGCCAGGCTGTGACCCTGGACGTGCCAGGGAAGATCATGGGCGGCCGCACGTTGGTGCCGCTGCGCTTCGTCGGCGAGAGCCTCGGCGCGGAGGTCGTGTACGACAGCGGGCGGATCACCATCCGGTCCGGTGATGCAGCACCCGCGCCCTCCGCTCCGACGGCCGGGGCCAAGGTGCACTTCATCGACATTGGCCAAAGCGACGCCATCTACATTGAGAAATTAGCCGCCGCATCCTTCCCATTTTAATGGGGAGTCAAGGCGGCCAGACTTTAGGAGCACTTGTTTTTGCAATTACTGCCATGGTACAATGAAGCCATGGCAGGTGAAGAAAATGCCCGTGCTCAAAAACGTAATCTCAAGCAAACAACGCATTAAGAGATTTATCACCGGCACCCCGGAGATGATCCGGCAGACGGAAGAAATCTACCGGGCAGTTTTGGGTTTTTACCTGAACGTCATTCACGACAACCTCGATAAGCTGCCCGAATGGAACAGGAATTCCGGCACGAGGGCGCTGGAAAAACTGACCGTCAGGACCGAACCCCGCACGAACAGGAAGACCGGGGAAAAATTCGGCGGCAACCCCAACCCGCCTTACCCGATAGACACCGTTTGGCCCAAGTTTCCCGCATATTTGCGCCGGGCAATTATTGCCAAGGCTATCGGGATGGCACAGAGCTGGTATTCCAACTACCGGCGGTGGCTCAGGAAAAAAGAAAGGATGCAGGCCAGGAACGAAAGGCGTGTCGCCGAAGGCAAAAAGCCGATACCTTTCGACGAGCACCCGCCAAAGTACCCTACGGCGGGGAACGTTGGTATGACCTTCTACAAGGGTGACTTTAAAAACCTTTCGCTGAAAACCAACACCATCCAGCTGAAAGTCTGGGACGGCTATGACTGGCGGTTCATCACCGTGGAGGTTGAGCCCACCAGTCACTCTAGAAAGCTCCATCTGGATGATTCCTGGGAGATGACCGTGCCCTCCATTTACGAAAAAGAGGGCCTCTTCTGCCTGGTGACCGCTTTCGAGAAGAAGTCCAACGTCATCAAGTTCGCCGACTACTACCTGTCTAAGAACCCGAAAGTGCTTGCCGTGGACTTGAACCTGGGTCGCAGGAACCGGGCGGTGTGCGCCCTGGTGGGCAAGGGCGGTACGGTTCACAAAGTCAGACACATCAGCCTGGCGGCGTGTAACACGACGGACGTCCACCGTCTGCTGGGGCTCATTGCCCGGGACGTGAGCGGTCTGGGGATAGTCCCGAAGGGCCACCGGCCCTGCAAGAGGCTCTGGCGCAAGGTCCGCGCGGTGAATGACAATTATGCCCACCATTTAAGCAAACAGTTGGTTGACCTTGCCGTGGAGTGGGGTGCAAGGGTCATCGTCTTCGAGAACCTGAAACGCTTCAGGCCGGACAGGGACAAGCACGGTTCGGCCAGGATGCGCCGGAGGATTGGTTACTGGTTGCACCGGAGGGTGATTAAGCATACCGCGTACAAGGCAAAAGTGCGGGGCATACTGGTTGCTCTTATCCCTCCGAAGGACACCAGCAACCGGTGTTCGTTGTGCGGCTCGCTGGATACTTCAAGAGACGGCAACGTTTTGAAGTGCAGGAACTGTAGCATTGTTCACAACAGCCACATCAACGCTGCCATTAACACTGGGACGGCCTGGTTCGTTCGGGAGGAAAAGCGGTTGCGACAAAAAACCGCTTGACCGTTTTGCGAAAGCCTGCGACTCCCGAAAGGGAGGGGTCGCCGCCGGGACGACGTTCCCGGTTGGTGTCCGGGAATCCAGGAACCCGTCCAGCCTAAGGGGTCAGGCAGGTCTGGGTGGCAGCCCCGCTGCCGCATGCCGAGACTTCGCCCGTGCCTATGGATGGATGCCCTCCACTTCAGTGGAGGGAGGATTCACTTGCCGGACAACGTGGACATTCTGATCGACGCTGGCGACACTGGTTACAAACCGCCGCGGGAAGGCCCGCCTCCTTCAGGGGGGGCGGGATGAAAGCGGCTGTTTGCCAAAAACATTGGTTTGTGGCACAATATGGTTAGAAACCAACAAGGGCAGGAAACTGCATGCGCGTCATCCGGGGATACAAGTTCAAACTAAAAACCACGCCAGAACTGCAACGGGCCTTCGCTACCATGGCCGGACACGCCCGCTTTGTATGGAATAAAGCCCTGCGGTTGAATTTGGATCGGCTGGAGCGCAAAGCCCCGATCATGTGGTACTCTGATCTCTGCGGGCTCCTGCGGCTCTGGAAACAATCCGAAGAATACGGCTTTCTGGCCGAAGCGCACTCCCAAGTCCTTCAGCAAAAGCTCAAGGACTTGGACCGGGCCTTCGCAGACACTTTCGACAAAAACCAACCGCTCAAAAAACAGCCCCGCTTCAAAAAGAAGGGCCGGGACGACAGCTTCCGGTTCCCGCAAGGCGTGAAGATCGACAACCGCCGCGTCTGCCTACCCAAAATCGGATGGGTCGGGTTCTTCAAAAGCCAAGAAGTGCCCGGCACGATCAAGCAGGCCACCGTCACCCGCGAAGCCGACGGGTGGTACGTCTCCTTCCAGGTCGAAATAGAGCTGCCCGATCCCGTTTCGCATACAGAGTCCATGATCGGGCTGGACCGGGGCGTAGACGTCTTCGCCGCCACGTCCGAAGGCGAACTGGTAACGCCGGTGAATGCATTGAAAAACGCTCTGGACAAGCTGGCACGGCTGCAGCGGAAACTGGCCCGCCAAAAAAAGTTCTCCGAAAACTGGCGAAAGACCAGAAACCGGATCGCCAAACTGCACCAGAAGATCGCCCGGACGCGTCACGACTTCCTGCACAAGCTCTCCAGCAAGATCAGCAAGAGCCACGCTGTAGTCGCGCTGGAAGACCTGCCGGTCGGGAACATGACGCGCTCGGCGAAGGGCACCCTGGAAAACCCCGGCCGCAACGTCAGGGCCAAGTCTGGCTTGAACCGCGCCATCCTGGATCAGGGCTGGAGCATGTTCGAACGCATGCTGGAGTACAAACTGAACGAACATGGCGGACAAGTTGTACCTGTACCCGCGCCAGGAACCAGCCACACCTGCTCGGCATGCGGGCACACCGATCCGGAAAGCCGCACCAGCCGCAACCTGTTCCGATGCGTGAAGTGCGGGCACACGGAACACGCCGACGTCAACGCCGCCAAGGTAATCCTCCAAAGAGCGAAAGTCAAGCTGGCGGCATAAACCTTAAAACGCCGCGGGGCACGCGGTGTCTGCCTGTAGAGGGTTAGAGCGAAGGCTCCCCAACGAAGCAGGAACCAGCGGGAAATCGCAAGAAAATACCGCCCCTGGTTACCCAGGGAATCCCACCCCCTTCAGGGGGTCGGGAGGATGTCAACAGCGCTACTGGGCCGCGGTCCGGGCGGAGAGCGCGGACTACATGAAGGTGGCCGGCCAGTCCTGGACCTTCGGAAACTGCACCTTCGATATTCTCGGGCCCACTCACACGCACCGAGACTTAAACGACAATTCGGTGGTTGCCAGACTCTCTTGTCCCGGCGGCTCGTTCATCTTCACCGGCGACGCGGAGAAGGACGGGGAGGGGGCCATCCTTCACAGGAACCTGGACGCCAACATATTGAAGGTCGGCCACCACGGGAGCAGGACCTCGACCACGGATGCATTCCTGGCCAAGGTGAGCCCGGATGTCGCCGTGATCATGGTCGGGGATGGGAACCGTTACGGCCACCCGCACGAAGAAACTCTGGCCAAGCTGGCGGCCGCCGGAATCGAGATTTACCGGACCGACCTCCACGGCAACATCGTGGTTTCGTTGACCGACCGCGGTTATTCCGTCAGCACCCAGAGGACGGCGGCCGTTCAGCCGATGCCGTCGCCGTCTCCCCGCAAAGTGAACATCAACACGGCTACGCTGGAAGAACTTCAGCAGATCGTCCACATCGGGCAGAGCAGGGCCGAGGAGATCATCCGCCTGCGCCCGTTTGCCTCGCTGGACGACCTGAGCAGGGTGAGCGGCATCGGACCAAGCAGGTTGGCTGACATTAAAGAACAGGGTGTGGCTTACGTAAAATAATCAGCCAGCCAACCCTGGGGCATACAAAAGCCTTGTGGTATCGTTATCTCGGGTGGCCAAAAACCGGTTTGGGGTTGATTACGTTGGATTGTTGCCGGGGAAGAAACGTTATTGATCAGGAAGCGTTGCGCCGATACCTGGAAAAGTGGACACAGCGAGACCTTAAGCTGTACTTCTTCCATCGCCACATAGACGAGTGGCTTTCCACTCAGTGGCCCATCTTTTTTGAAGAAGGCACATTGGCTTTTCATGCTCCGGTAGGCAACGCGGCCCTGCTGATGCGGAACAAGATCAAGGCGGACTACGTCATCTCCGGATTCTGCGTTGCGGGGGAGGCGGGCCTAAAGCATGTTAAGAGCTTGCTGGAAAGAAATGTATCCGACGACCCGGTCGAGGCCGCCAAGTCAGCTTTTGATACCTATTGGATGAGAAAGGGCACCATTGCGATTATTGACGAATTCGGTTTGCATCGGGATATGGGGATTTCCTCAGCGGAAAAGGCCTTTGATCTGGCCAGGAGAGGTGAAATTCCCCTTGTGCTGACCCAAGCCCTCTGTCCCATTGTTGCAAACTATACTGTCCGCTCACCCCATATCTGGCGGGTTCTGATGAAGCGACCTGCGCTCAGGACTTTTGCTGCCCGGAGTCTTTCAAACTGGTGGAGATTCTTGAACGAAGGCGGGAGCGACAACACTCAGCTTATTCTCATGGGCAAAAGAAAAAAGCAGAAAGCCGAACTCGAAAGGCTGTTGACATGCAGTCGAACCGGGCCGGACAATACGGTTCTGATCTTGGATCACGATCAAGGAGATGATTCCCTGCTTGTGCAGCTAAGAGAACGGTTTTCCGGCAGGGTCCTCTTCACTCGGCACGCCTCTCACCGGGCGCGGGGCTTCAGTGCGACCTAGCGTGAGGCGTTGGGCTTGGGACAGTGTCCAGTACTGTTTGGCAGGGCAAGTAGCACCAAGGCCGCCGTGTCGCGGGACAACTTAAGCAGGGTGAGCGGCATCGGGCCGTCCAGGCTGGCGGACATCAAGGCGCAGGGCGTGGCTTGTGTGGAATAGGATGCGAGGCTGCTGCCCTTGGCTTGGGGTTTTCTTATTCTTTCGTGAGAGGAGTTAGTTTTTGTCAGGAGCAACCAAAGGGTAACTGCCGGAGAAATCGAAATCAAAGCGGTTTACGAGTCCTATCGCTGGCCGGCCCGGTTAAACGCCCTCAACCCGCTCTTCAACGCTCTGGATGCGGTGAAAATCAATCCCGGCAGGGTAAAGAAGGCCCGTGTTAAGCTGAGCCTGGGCAAAGAGCACTGGGCCGACGCGGCCGCCCTGGTCTATGCGGCCTTCGGCGTGAAGCCGGACTTAACAGACCTGCCGCCTTTTCTTCAGGGCCGCTTCGTCCGCACCAAGAATCGCCAGCTCCACCGGGCCAACCCCTTCAAGGGCGGCAAGCGTGCGAAGGCCCAGAGCAACCGCTATCTGATCAGCAAGAACGGCGTCCGGTTTATGAGGAACGGCCTGGTGGAATACAAGGCCGGAGGCGCAAAAGTCGTCGGCTACATCAACACCCTTCGTTCTTCCGGCTCTGTTCGGGTAGCCGACTGGCAGGGAAAAGAGCTTGTCAACGTATCAGTCAACAAGCTGAAAAAACTACAGAACCGCGATTCAATTGTTTGGGAGGTGTCTTAGCGGCCTTTCCTCCCGCCCCCTGAAGGAGGCGGGTTCCCAAGCCGCGGTTTTTATGGGCCGCACCACGAATTGCTCCAAATACTTTCCGTGTTGTAAATAACACAAGGTCTCAGCATACGTTGTTGCTGCAAAACGGTGTACACAGGGTTCATATTGGTACTGATAGATTTGGTCGGCATGTGGGTTGGGGGACTAATACTAAAAACCATGCACGTTATCATATCTACCAGAACAATCCTTGGCGAATCAATCCATACTAAACATCAAACAATCGGACAAGGGCGGGTTCACGCCCTTGTCCGGGTACGGAGTTGGAGGGCTGTATGATGGCGGTGATTCTTAAAATACCAAGTTCATTTCCTGAGTGGGATGCAAATGATCAGGCTGTATATGATAAATTACTAGTAATTGGTGAGCCCTTTGCTTTTTGCACGACCCCACTGAATATGTTGAATCGGGGGCAGAAAAATATTATCAAAGAGTCTTTTCGGGGGCGTATATTGTTTATCGGCGAAAAAAAGTTTCCAGTACTTTCATTATCGGGCAATGAGAGATGGCCGTTTGAATTTACAGGACAGCGTTATTTTTCTGGTAGTTTGATAATATTTTTCTCGCAAGAATTGGCAGTAAGAGACATACTTATGGTAGAGACCTTGTTGCACGAAGACACGGGCAAGTGGCTTGATTCTATGCCAAGTGTTGGAGCTATTATGCAGAAGGTGTATGATAGTGGCGAAGGTTATGATTATACAGAGATTGCTTGCCGTGAATTATACAGAGATTGCTTGTCGTGAATCTTGCATTATATGAATCAAAGGTGTGAATTAAAGAGCCAGGCTCGCATTGTTTTCAGAATTCAACATCACAACCCCATTCCTTCTTTCCCCGGAATTAATGTGAGCTTAGCTCTTTTATCTTCTGTAGCACCATCTTCTGTAGCATCCATGGCTGCCTTCACCAAGAACAAAGGAGCGGGTGGTAAAATGCTCATACGAAATATTGCAATAACACCCAATGAGCCAGTTATTGAAGTCTGGGTAGATGACAAGAACCTCGATTTGCATAACAATGCTGATTTCATGGGATACCGTTATTCTATTGCCGATCGTGAGTTAGAAATGATTTGGAACTGTCGTTTGGGAACAGATCAGGAAGCTTATTTGACGTTGACATTCCGTAATGTACACTTTTTGCGCATCGAGGGTCGTGATCCAGAGATGCCTTTTGAAGAAGATAAAACCTTAACCCATTTGTTCCTTTATCTTAATGATACCAACGTGGATGCTGTGGAATTCACTTTCTGGGGGGGAGTGAGGATCCTCATCAAAGCGGCAGAGCTTTCTGCGCACTTAGAGAAATCCGAAGGATAGCCGGAGGTTCACCTTATCCAGATTGGTAAGCACCCCGTCTTGCCGCCAGGCCTTGTATTCAAGCGGAACAGCTTGATAAATGCACTGGAAGAGGGTCAGCAGAAGATATTCCTGCTTACGGAACCGAAGAACCAAAGGAGTATATGGAATCTCTTTCCCAGGTGCAGCCTCTCCCTTTAAGACAGCTTGACGAAGCCGGTGTCGAGAGCGGCGACGCCGTCCGGAGTGTTGAACCCGCCGCCAGTGCAAGTGCCGCTGCCGGGCAGCTAACCGCCGAAGAGATGGAGGCCGTGCGTGGGAATGGCATGGCGGGGAACATCGGCAGGTACGCGGGGAACATCAATAGGTACGCCAGCTATGTGGGTGGAGTGGCTGCAACTGCGGCTTTTGTCCTGGCTGCAGCGTCAGTGGCTCCGGTCGCTGTAGGATTCCTTAGTTTCGTTTCGATGGGTGCCGCCGGCACAAGTGCAATTGCCACCGTCGTCCAATGGAGAAGGGGCGAGATAAGCAGAGCCGACGCGGTCCTTTCGATCGCGGTCAACACCAGGGGTATTGCATTCGGGGTCGCGGCGCGTTCGGTGACCAGCCTCACGAGGGCTTCTGGTGGGCAGGCCTTAAGTTTTATCAGGGCGAGAACGTTGTCGGTGGCAGGGGCTCTGGCCTCCTCAACCGGCCGCAGGTGAAGCAACGAACGGGGACCGGGCCTGCGCGGCCCGGTCCCCATGTTCACCCCTGCCAATAAGGAGGTCGACTTGACGTGGATGACGATGTTTTAATGATGCGCTTCTGGATCACTGCGGGACTCGCGCTCGCAGCCCTTGTGTGGATGCTAGTTTGGGGAACGATCAAGCGCTGGTCAATGGAGAAGGTCAGGTTGTTTGGCGTAGTAGTAGTGACGATCTACTTACCTGTTTTCACTGTGTGGGTTTTGCAGACGCCGTGGTGGTGGGGAGTTATTGCGGCTGTTATTGTTCCTCCTGTTGGCTGGCTTTACCTCGGAGGACTTCAATCCCTGTACGAAGCCGATATTTTGGGTTTGAGGAAGGCGCGTGAGGAAAAGAAGAAGCGTGAGGAAGAGAGGAAGAGGCGTGAGGAAAACGAGCGACAGCAAGAGAAATAAAACGGTTCTGCTCTCTGATATGCCGGTCAAGCTCCCTCCAACCTGCTCCTTTGCCCCGGATTTAAGGGCTTGAGGTCGGCTCTCGAAGCCGGCACGACCGGATTTGGCAAGAGGATTGCAACCCGAGCAATTTGCGTTGCAAACAGTTTTGCCCCTGGCCGGGTGACGCCCACGCTCAACGCGGGTATTTCCCAAGCTGCACAACAAGCGACAATGGTGGTGCGCTTTTTATACGTCGTTTCCCATTTGTAGCTGGACCGCGCCAGCGGGGTGAAGACCCGATGGGTCAGGATCGGTTAACCATTATGGAAGGGAGGCGTTTATGGCACACACCAATGAACAGGTTCTGGCCAGAGTACAGCAGTTGTATGATACGCTCTTCCGTCACGATGGATATGGGGAGATGAGGATTGAGATGCGGATTTTGAAGAAGGGCCAGAAGGAGGTTATCATCCACTGCGGCAAGCAGTACCGCTACGTGGTGGACTTCCTCCCGCGCCCGGATGAGGACGCCAAGGTCGTCGGCTAGGCTTGGAAGGCGCGGGGCCTTTGAGATAGCTGAAATCGTCCCGGGAGGCCCCCTGGGGAGATCCCGGGAGAAAGGGAGGTGGTGCGCCAAAGCAAGGTAATGCGGCGCCGGGGCGGATTCGCCCGGCAAGAAGCGGCGGGCGCGGGGTCCGTGATGGAATAAATTTTATCAACTAACTGATGAAGGCGGTTCTGTGGGTGAACCCTTCTGAGAAGTATCAAGTTTTCTTGGAAGGGATTTTTGTTTCTGTAGCACCCGAGTTCGACAGTTCCGGGCCATTTTCTAGGCATTCGGAAAACTAAAACCCAGTAATATCAATACTTTGCGGGCTCAGGCATTGCGTAAATCCAAAAAGGCATAGATATACGTTTTGATAAGTTGGGTATTGTCGAATCACTGGTACACGTGCTACAATATAGATATGTATATCCGCACTACCGTCCGCAAGAACAAAAACGGAACCCAAACCTGCTACGTGCAACTGGCCCACAATACTTGGAACCCTGAAACACGTCGTTCCGAGGTCCAGGTGCTCTACAACTTCGGCCGTGCAGAAAACGTGGACCGCGCGGGCCTGGAGCGCCTGGCCCGGAGTATTTGCCGCTACCTGGGGCCGGATGAGTTGCTGCGCTTTGAAGCCCGCCGCGACTACGGTACGGAATTCGGGTTTGAAAGTTCCAAGCCCTTCGGTGGCGCCTGGGTACTGCAAGGACTATGGAAACACCTGGGTGTGGACCGGATTCTTACGCAACTGTTCAAAGAACGCAAGTTCCAGAGCCCGGTGGAACGGACCATTTTCGCCCTGGTGGCCAACCGGGCCCTGGCTCCCATGAGCAAGCGCGCCGTGGAAGAGTGGGTGGCCCAGGACGTATACATCCCGGACTTGCCGGAGATCCCGCTCCACCACCTCTACCGGGCCATGGACTTCTTGCTGGAGGCCGAGGAATCCTTGCAGTACCAAGTCTTTTGTCAAGTCAGCCATCTCTTTAATCTGGAGGTGGACCTTTTGTACTTTGACACCACCTCCACTTACTTCGAGATCGAAACCGAAGATGACGAGGGTTTAAGGCGTAAGGGTCACTCCAAGGACTCCCGGCCGGATCTGCCCCAAGCGGTGATCGGTCTCGCGGTGACCAGGGACGGTATCCCGGTACGCTGCTGGGTATGGCCGGGCAACACCGCCGATATGTCCGTGGTCCAGGAGGTCAAAAAAGACCTCGTGGGCTGGAAGCTTGGCCGGGTGATCACCGTCCTGGACCGCGGCATGGCTTCCGAGGAGAACCTGCGCTATCTGCAAAGGGCCGGCGGCCACTACATTGCCGGCGAGCGCATGCGGGCCGGCAAGAACACGGTGGAAAAGGCGCTTTCCCACCCGGGCCGCTTCAAGACCGTGCGCGACAACCTGGAGGTCAAGGAGATCGTCATCGGCGACGGCGAGGCCCGCACCCGCTACGTCCTGGTCCGCAACCCCGAGGAGGCCGAGTGGGACAAGGCCAAGCGCGAAGAGACCCTGGACAAACTCAAGCTTGAGTTGGCCCGTATCGGCGAACTAAACGGTGCGCCCCACACCAAGGCGGTCTGCAGTATCATCGCTCACCCCACCTACGGCCGCTACCTCAAGACCGACAAGCGCGGCCAACCCCGGATCGACAAGGACAAGATCAAGGCCGAGGAACGCCTGGACGGCAAGTACCTCCTGCGTACTTCAGATGACACCCTCGCCCCGGAGGACGTGGCCCTCGGCTACAAGCAGTTGCTGCAGGTGGAGGATGCCTTCCGCACCCTGAAGAGCACCCTGGAGCTGCGGCCCGACCACCCTTCGGGTGGTACCCGCCACCGGCTGGAGGACCGCATCCGTGCCCACGTGCTGCTCTGCTGGTTGGCCCTGCTCCTGGTCCGGATAGCGGAGAACCAAACTGGACAGACCTGGCGCACCATCCGTGCACACCTGCAGCGAATGCACGTGGGTGAGTTCCAGTTCCCCACGGCACGTGTGCATCAGCGCACTGAAACAGAACCTGATCAACACCAATTGTTCAAAGCCCTGAAAATCCCCCAACCCCCGAAAATACTGAACATCACTACTTCTGACTGCCGGATAACCTAGATAAACACCTATAATTTTCCCATTCCCCGGAGCCCTTGGGGGAAGCCTTGTTGTGCCGTTGGTTTATCTAGCAGCTGTCGAACCCGGGTAGCATGGGGCAAGTCAATCACACTCACTCGTAACCGGCGGGTTCCTGACAGCTCCACATCCGGTTTGAACGTGGTTTTTAGGTGGTGAAGAGAATTACGGCATTCATTTCGTTCAGCCTAACACTGGTTTTGGCCTGGCAGATCTTTTTGTCGGGGAAAAGCGGTCTGTTCACGAGCTGGAAACGGTCGCTGGTCGCGGGATTGGGGGCAGGCTTCTGTTTCTACGGGGGTTACCTCTTTCCCGGTCCTCTGGAACACATAATCAGGTTGGGTGAGAAATATCCGGCGGAAGGGTTTTTCGCAGCCGGTTTGCTGATCCTGGTGCTGGGAGTCCTGACGGATGGCGGAAATAACAGAAGGAAGCTATACGGGTTATTAGCACTGTTATTCCTCTCCGCAGGCGCGGTTGGCGGCAGTTTGGCAATTCATGCCGCCCAATCGGGCTTGGAATTAGGTATCGCGTGGCGTTTGGGCTTCGGGTTAGGATTGGGGGTACTGGTGTCGGGGTTGGGTTTATTAGGGCTGCCGCAGCGGCTGACTCAGGGCGGCAGGGCCGGCTCCATCGCCTCACCCCTACGGTCGGCCGGCGCACCGCTGCTGGTCATGGGGATCCTCACCCCCGGCTATTGAAAAGATCTCCTTGGACATCTTTCAGCCCTTTTTATTGCCGTCGGTTCCCGCACCCATGGCCTGGGGTTTGTTGTTGGCCGTTTTCAGCTTTCTGTTGCTGGGTTACCGTGCAACCGGCAAAGGGCGCATTCATTCCAATAAGGAGAGGATAGATTTTGACTGTTTTTGGCTCCCAGTACCTGGGAATTGGACTGCGCGTCCTGGCTCAAAGCCTGCTGATCCCTGTTATTATCGGTCTTTTATTCTTCTTTGTCAGAGTGTTGCTGGAACTGGGGGGCCTGATGGGGGAGTGGAAAGAACGGCGGGAACAGAAACCGGCCGGCTTTGAGCTGTTTAAGGAGATGGCCGAAGCGTCCTGTTATGGATCTACTCCGGGAACGCCGGCAGCGGTAAACAACCTGCCGGATGCGCTTGGACGGGTAATGGAATCACTGAAAGACATCAAAACCACGGACCCTGAGGTCCGCCGGATCTTGACCCAAAAGTTCCTGGAACAAGAGGAAGAAAAGGCGCTGAGCACTTTGGACAAGACGGATGCCATCGCCAGATTAGGGCCTATGCTGGGGCTGATGGGAACCCTGATCCCATTGGGACCAGGGCTGGCGGCGCTGGGGAAAGGAGACCTCACCACTTTGGCAGCAGCGATTATTATCGCTTTTGACACCACGGTGGCCGGTTTGGCGGCGAGAGGCCTGGCGTTTTGGATTTCAAAAACCCGGCGGCGTTGGTACGCTAGGGATTTGACCATTTTGGAAGGGGCCACGGAACTATGGTTGCAGGGGGTGAATACCGATGCTGCGCCAGCAGCGCCTGAGGCAGCGTCTTTCCCGCGCTGAAGAAAATGACCCGATGGCCGGCCTGGCCAACATGTTGGACGTAATGCTGGTGTTTTGTTGCGGTCTGCTGGTGATCTTGGTTCTGTCCTGGAATCTACAGAGCGTGTTCTTCAGCGAACTAACCCCGGAGGAAAAACAGCGTCTGCTCCAGACAATTCAAAAAGTAATCCAGGTGGAGCAGGCCCGGGAGTTGGAAGAAATTCCGGAAATTCAAGCTACGGGCGGCGGCGGCAGTGGTTACCGGGAAATGGGCAAGGTTTACCAGGATCCGGAGACCGGTAAGCTCATCATGATTCAAACCGAATAAGGGGAGTGAGGTTTTCTTGGCTTTTCGTAATCGAAGTTTCGTTGCCCTAATCCTGATCGCCGTTTTTGTCCTGGGATCGGTGTTAGCATTGTTGGATCCTACAATTCCTGAAGTGGAAGCGAATGCAAATGAGTCGACTTCGGATGGTGTTTATTCGGACACGGAAGAAGAAGCCGTATTGAACGCTGTTTATGAAACCGAGAAAATCGTCATCCTTACCGGGCGTGCCGGGTTTGACCTGCTCTTCAGTATCGGTCGGGATTTGGCGGCTTATCCTTTTGAACGGTCCTGTGCGTTCTGGGGTTGCTGGCGGCGGGCTGCGGCAACGCGGCGAAGGCCAGGGAAGCGGTTGCCAGAGGGGACGCGGCGATGGAGAAGGGCGATTTTGATGCCGCTGCCCGCGCCTACGAGGAGGCCCTCCGGCTAGACCTGGACAACGCGGCGGCCCGGACCGGGGCGGAAAAGGCGAAGAAGGCCGGAAACCTGGATGGCTACCTGAAGAGTGTGGTACCGATCATCGACGAGACGGAAAAACTCGCCAGGCAGTGGGACGAACTGCGCCAGTAGTCGGCCGCCGGCCTGATCAGCGATTTCGAGTTCGGCGAGCGGGTTCTTAACGACTTCATGCCCCTTCCACAAGCTTATGCCCTACGGGAAGAATCCCGGGCTGGAGAAGGTGCTGCTGTGCGACGGGCCAGGTTATTTTGTTTTCCCCTCGCCCGACCAACTGCCGGAAATGAAGGGACAGGCCTGCCTGGTGGTGAAATACCCACGACGGGTGATCATCGGGCGGGAAAGGTACAACTATTTTATCCTGTTTTATCCTTTACGCCGATAAATACCATATCAGGGAAATTGCCGCCTCGCTGCGGTTTGTGGGTGGAGAGGGACGATGGCAATAAGACTCACAGCAACCGGTTTGCTTCTGCTTGTGCTGGCGGCGCTGGTGGCCGGCTGCGGTTCGGCGCCGCTGGAGTTCTCTTTCGAGGCGGACCGCGGGTGCGTCGCCGGTCTGCGGCTCTGGGAAGATGGACCCCGCGGGCCGCGGGTCGTGGCGGAGGTGAACGACCCCGCGCTAGTCGCGTTTTTCGTGCGCCAACTCGGCGCGGCGAAGCCGGCCGCCCCGCCCGACCCGCCGCCGAAGAGGCACTACCTTTCCTTCCGGATCGGCGCGGGAAAAGCCGCCGGGGAAACGAGGCGCTACCCCTACCTGTGCAACGCGTGGGACCCCGAAGGGCCGGGCTACGTGGAGCTCGACGGCCGGTGGGTGGAATTGTCGCCCGCTTTCAACGGGCTTCTTTTCAGCCTCGCGGATTACCGGCGCCCCTCCGGCGCGGTAGACAAGGCAGACGCCGCCTTCCTGAAGCGGTACGGGTGGACGCCGCTCTTCAGGATAAACTCCGGCGCCGTAAAGCTTCCCGACCGGTTCGTCCACCGGGCGGGCGAGTTCCCCGTAGTGCTCTACTGGGCGTACAACAACGAGCTGAACAGGGACATCGGCCTTGACCTGGCGCCTTACCTGGGCCGCGAAGCGGAGGTCGCCCTGTACAAGGTGGTCGAACCCCTGCCGGCTTTCATGGATCCGCGCCGGTGGACCGGGCGGGCGGTGGTGGTGAAGGTCGGGGGCCGCGTCGTCGGTGCCTGGCTCGACGCCGGCCGCCACTACGGGTTTGCCTGTTCGCTCAAGGGCCGGCGCCTGGAAGAGATCACCGGCCGCACCTTCGCGCAGTGGGTGGCCGGGGTGATCGATTACGATGACGCGACGGAGCGCAGGCTGGCCGCGCTGGGGCCGGAAGAAGTAATCCGCACCTACTACGCGGCGATAAACCGGCGCGACTACCGCCTAGCCCGCGCCTGCGAGACCAGGGAGAGTCTCACGGGGTACCTCTTTGCGAACATGGACAACAACTGGCTTTACAACACGTCTTACGAGAGCGGCAGTCTCGACGGGATGGAGAACATCCGGCGGGCCAAGGTGTTGACCATCAAAGAGCTGAAAGAACCTCTTGAACCGGTAGCGCCAGAGACGCGGCGGTACGCGGTGGAAGTGGACCTGCGGTTTAGAAAGGCCGTCACCATGGAGAGCGGCCGTCACGTGCTCTTTTTCAACCTGAAGAGAGAAACGGAACAGACTGGTTGGCGGCTCGCGTACATCGGCACGGGGCCATAGGCGAAGCAGACCTGCGCCACGCCAGGATTTCAAAACGCGAAGACGGCAGGACGTGTTACTGGGTGGGTGACCGCTTGCAGGAGGTATATCCCACCGGCTGGCATATTTATCATGTGGGCAGCAAGATACCGGATGACCCGGTTGGGTTCGGCCGGGAGGAAGCGGTCGCCCGGGCGGAAAAGTTCCTTGAAGACAGAGGAATAGATGTAAACAGGCTGGCGGTTCAAAAGGTATGGACGCTTCACGAAACCAGGCTGGACCTTTCCGGCGAGGGCGGGGACGAAACCGGCTTCCTGGCCTACCAGGTGGGATTCGGGCGCACGCTTAACGGGCTGCCGCTGGCGAACGGCGACCGGATCACCGTCCAGTTGAGCAACACGGGCATTAGCATTCAGAACCTCCAATCCCAAAGTCAAAATGTTATGCTTTTTTAGCTTTACCTTCCGCATAAAAACAGGTTAAAAATAACCAGTAAAGGAGGGGTATGATGATGAAGCGGTCAATATTTGTAACAGCAACAACGCTTTTACTCACTGTTACTGTTTTGTTTGCCGCTCCGCCATACCGGCAGGCAGGAGCCGGTTCCCCAGAGATTATCGTTTTGCTGGACGGCCTGCCTGTCCACTTTGACGTGCCCCCGCAAATTATCAACGGACGGACGCTGGTTCCTTTTCGCTTAATCGCGGAGGCTCTAAACATAAGCGTAAGCTGGGACGGCACTACTCGCACCGTGTCCGCGAGCGAGGGCGGAAAACAGGTTATATTGCAAATTGACAACAATACCGGCATAGTTAACGGCTCAGCGATTATCCTTGATACTGCCCCTGTCATTATAGACAGTCGGACCCTGATCCCGCTGCGGTTTTTTAGCGAAACTTTTGGCTGCCGGGTGGAGTGGGCCGGAGAAACCCGCACCATCAAAATCGCTTCTCCGCCCTGTTCCATGAATGTTATTGGCTTTTACGCCCTGGGGGATGCTAGAACCAGCAGCTGGACCAACCTTTTTGGCGTGCCCTTTCCAGCCACTGGTATTGGCAACACGGACATAGTAAGAGAGCTGGCCCTGGGCTGGTATACAATCGATGCTGAAGGCAACCTTTTGACTCGCAGCCCGCGGACAGCCTGGCAGCGGCCTGCCGGCTGGGAAACGGTGCTTGCGACAGCCAGGGAGTTCGGGTTCAGAACGGAAATGGTCATCCATGAAACTAACCGTGGCGGGCTGCTCACCGCTTTTCTTAACGATGAACAGGCCATGTCGCGTGCTGTCGACGCAATTGTACAAGAAGCAAGCCTCTTTGACGGCGTAAATTTGAACCTGGAGGAACTTGGGCCTTACGCGACCGGCGAAACCCAGCAAAAAATTCGCGATAGTTTTACCAACTTTGTTGCTTTGTTGTCTCCGCCGCTGCGGGAGGCTAGCAAGACCATAACACTTACCATCCACCCCCCAAACAGCTCCTTCCGTGGATATGACTATCAGGCCCTCAGCCAATTGGCTGACCGCATTATTGTCATGGCACATGATTACGGCCCAAAGCCCGAACCGCTTAACCGGGTGGTGCAGGCTGTGGAAATGGCGTTAACCGTTGTTCCCCGGGAAAAGCTCGTCCTGGCCATTTCCGCTCCGAGCGAAACAGCGGAGAGCATTACTGCCAAGGTCGGGATTGCTAAGCGCTACCGCTTGCAGGGCGTCTCGCTCTGGCGGCTGGGTCTGGTAACTGAAGGAATGTGGGCATCCCTAAGGCAAACGATTAAAACAAGGAGGTAATAAACAGTGATAGAAGCAAAAGTACTATCTATCTCTTAGGAGGCATTTCCCGGGGGGCAGAAGAAGCGCACTAATGGATCTTGCCGGGACGGGCAGAACAGTTACACCTACTACATGCTGTTCCGGCTGCCCACCACGAAGGACAGGCAGACGACGTGATGGCGGGGTGCAGGTGTTGAAAAACGGCACAAGGGGTGGGAGCAACAGGTTGATTGCAACTCTGCTGATTGTTGGGGGTTCGCCGGATGGATTGCCTGGGAGACCCCGCCCTCTCCGTGGAGTACGTGGAGATACCCATCGACGGATTGCCGCGGGAGTTCGACGGCTTTCGCATTGCCCAGGTGAGCGACATACACGGGTATCGGTTCGACCCGGATGGGCGGGAAATGAAGGCTATCGCCAGGGCAGGAGTGGACCTGATCGCCGCTGCTGGCGATTTCGTTCACCGGCGGCAAGTCGAGGGAATGGAGCGGATCCTCTTACCAGTTCAAGGTGTTAAGTTACATCGAGGAACACTACGACCTATCTTCTGTGGAGCGGATTTACCTCTGCGGCGATGGAGACGTTGACACGATCCCGTGTTACATTTTGCTGGCGGAAGGGCTTATTATTGAAATTGAAAAAGAAATAACGGGAAGGAAAAGCGTGGCCGACACAATGGGACGCAAACTGGTCGTTCTGGTTTTATTAACCGTCATCGTGGCTCTGGCCGTCCTTCAGGGCGGTTGTAAGAGCGGGGAAACCCGCACGCTCGAAAGCGAGAACGCTAGGCTCAGACAAAAAGTGGCTGCTTTGGAAGAGAAGGTGCAGCGTCTGGAGGCCGAACTCGCGCCGCTGCAGAGGCCGCTAACCATTAACCACAGAACTTATCCTGCCAAGCTAAGGTTTGTGGAAAAAGAGACGCCGCTTCTGGCCATGCCGCGGGAGGGTTCTGTTGTCCTCAGGAACATCCCGCCGCGCTCCGTGGTCAAGGTACTGAACGCGGCCGACAGCGACGGGGAACTGTGGCTGTATGTCGAGGTGCCGGTTTACGATACTCCGAGCAATATGATGGGGTGGATACGGGAGGCCGACAGCGTGCCTTTAACAGAAGAAAACCGGAAGCTCGTGCAGGACGTCACCGTACGGGCCGGGACCCGGGTTTACGAGGTGTTCGAATTCGCAAAAATCGCCTCGACCCAGCCTGTTAAGCTCTTGCGCGACGAGAGGGGGAGGCTGGAGGAGAAACGGGACGGCTACGCGCGAATTTTTTGCCCCGGCGGGCGGGGCTTCTGGGTGGAAGAGCGGTTTGTGGTCTACCCGGCGGTGGACTGAAGCGAAGCGGGGAGGGTCGGACAGAGGTCGCCGTCCGGGCCTGCGGCCGGCCGGCGGCCCGGCAAGGAGCTTTTTGCAATTGGGGGAGAGAAGTCGTGCGAAGCGTCTGGAAAAACCCAGGTTTTCTGGCGGCTTTAATTTTGGTCCTCGGGGCACCGTTATTAGGCGTCCTGGCGGTACAGGAGAGGATTTCCGACCTCGGCGCGGGCAAGGCGCTCGCTGCCGGCAGAGTGGCCTGGGTTGCCGAGGGAAAGCTCTGGGTTAAAGATTTGCCCGACGGGAAGGCGAGGCAGCTGGCCGCCGGGGAGGATATTTCCCGCCCCACCTGGTCGCCGACGAGCAGGTGGCTGCTCTTCCGCCGGGGCGAGGACCTGTGGCTGGTCGGGGTCGGTAGGGGTGAGGCCCGCTGCATGGCGCAAGGGGTAGATGAGTTCGCCTGGTCTCCGGCGACGGACGTCTTCGCCTTTACTGCAGGCGGGGAACTCTGCGCGGGCGAGCCGGCGAAGGATGGGCTCCGCACCCTGGTGAAGTGGGAGCCCGGTGTCGACATCGGGCGCATCGCCTGGTCGCCGGACGGTAAGTGGGTGGCCCTAGAGAGGCAGAAGATAGAGCCGGGTGTGCCGGGTTACGCCGGCATCTGGAAGGTAGACGCCACCTCAGGCGCCGTGAAGAGGGTGTACACCTCGCGCCTGCACTTCGACCGGGAAAGTGGCGTGGTGGGCGAGGTGCCGCGGCTGGCGGGCTGGTCGCCCGACGGGGAGCAGATCCTGTTCTGGCTGGGACCGCTGTCCGCCTCTCTCGAGGCCGACGGTCTGCCCTTCTACACAGTCAACGCAGCTGGAGGGGAGGCCGTGCGCTGCGCAGATGTTCTGGTGGGCGAGAGGGGACTGGAACCGGTCAACGACGTTATCCTGGTGCGGCCGGGCTCCTTCATAACCAGCCATCACTTCAACCAGATGGCCGTAATCGTCGGCGGGGGCCGGGAAACGTGGACCAACAAGCGTCTCGGCATACTTTATCTCCAAACGAACAAGCTTGGCTTCGTCTCCCCGGAAAGCCAAGCGGTAGTGGACGCCGCCTTTTCCCCTAACAGCAAGCTCCTGGTTTACAGTGCCGGCCCGGTGCTTGAAGACGCAGGTGGAGACGAGGCGGCGGTGCGCCGCGCTTTGGCCGGCCGGAAGCTCTGGGCGGTGGGCACCGACGGCGGGAAACCGCGCCGGCTTACGAACGACCCGGCTTACCGCGACGAGTGGCCCCTGTTCACAACGGACGGACAGCAGATTCTCTTTGTGCGCCTGGACGCTGAGGACCGCGCCAGCCTGTGGCTGGTCCGGCCCGACGGTAGCGGCCTTGAGCGAGTGGTGGAAGAGATCGGGCCCCTGACCGAGGAATTCGCCTTCGGCTATTACGGTGCCGTGGCCTGGGACGAGCTTTTCGCCTACTGGCCGGGCGTTGCCGACGCCGCGCTCATCAACGCGGCGAAGGGCACGCCGGAAGCGAAGAAGCTCCTGGCCAGATACCCCTGGGCGCAAGTTCTTGTTGACCGGAGCGGGAAGCTGGCGGTGGATTTCCGGGTGGATAAGCTTGAAAGCGGCGATGAGCCCGGGCCCTACCTTCGGCTGCGGGTTTTCATCGATCCGGCAACGAACACCTCTGCGGATCGGTTCCTTGACTTAAACGGCAGGGTGATCAGGACGGAGATTTTGCGCCACCTGGACGAGGAGACGGTTTTTGGGACAAAGGTGTCTTATGTGTCCAGGCCTGGCGGCCGCGCGAGGAGCGGTGGCAAATCGGCTTTTTATACCTAAGCTACTGGGTAGCACCGTTCGCTTACGTGAGAATTACCGCCGTCCGTCGGGAACGGCTGGACGACATCACGGATGATGACGCCCGGAAGGAAGGCTACCCGTCAGTGGAGGCGTACCGGGAGGCGTTCGAGAGGATATACGGGTTCTGGGACACGGACGCCGAAGCGTGGTGCTGGAGTTCGAGTTGGGTGTAAGGCTTACGGTTAGTATTTCAAACGTCCGTGTCCGGGTAAATTTTCTGACCCTGTTTGTTGGACAGTTCGACAAAAATCTGCAAAAAGTACCCGTTGCTTTTTTTGCCATATGTTACTTTACAGGAGGAATCGGCGGGTAGCGGAAGAATAAGGAAGCCGGGGAGGTGGCACGGGTTAAGACTAGGCGATAAGGGTCACCGAAAAGGGAGCCGGAGCAGGAGCCAGGTGATATTCAGGTGCAGAGCGCTGCCGGGTGCCAGAAATACGATCCCGTCGAGACTTTGAAAGCCACGGTTAAAGTTAGCGTTTACTTTTTCCCTTGGCCCACATGGCCCCTTCTATGATTGGTATAAAGGTCTATTATACGGAGCTTTAAGGCTGAATATGATCGGACGTTGAGAAACGGCAAGGAAGAGGACTGAAAAATGAAGAAATTATTGGCCATCATAATTATTTTTGTGTGTCTTGTCGTGGCAGTCCACCGCGATTTCATAGTGAGTGTTATTATCGGTGATGTGGACCGGTTTGAAGGAAGGCAGGAAAGAATAGCCAGAGAGTACCTGGCATATCGGAAGGGCATTGCTGCTGAAGACATACCTATGGGAAGGCCTAATTACGAAGAGGGTCATAGTAGTCTTGCTCTTTATGGAGATTTTGCCTTTGATTTTGATTTAGACGGTCGAATATATACAGTTATTCACGATGGTAACTGGTGGCGCAACGCTTTGAGGAATAGAGGACCAATGAGTATGCGGGTGCGGTTGAATATAATACAACCGCACGACGTTGTTATTGACGAAAGCATACAGCCTCAAACCCGGAATCCGAAATCAATTGATGAAGCCGTAAGCTTTGCAATTAAAACACAGAACCTGGATGCGTATTATATAAGG
Source organism: Candidatus Desulforudis audaxviator MP104C (assembly GCF_000018425.1). Lineage (GTDB taxonomy): Bacteria > Bacillota > Desulfotomaculia > Desulfotomaculales > Desulforudaceae > Desulforudis > Desulforudis audaxviator. Next base: position 768,004 of record NC_010424.1, read on the forward strand.
AGAAATTGCCACAGAGGGACACATCATCCTTGATGTGGAGGAAATTGATGGAATTATTAAGGTGTATACAATAGCAAGTTTTGGATATTTTGGTTTTGAAATGGTATATTTACTAAGATCAGCGGAAGTGGGGCTATTCCAACGGTTATAACCTTTTCCAAAAACGAAAAAGGTGAGTATTCTTTGCTTGAATATAAGGAGCCGATGGATGGAGCGCTTTATATAGACTCACTAAAGAAGATGTTTCCTAAAAAGCTTTACGATACAGTGCTTTCTGCTGATAAATATTATCCAGACCTTGTAAGGCAGGAGGAAGCAGAAGCAGCAGAGTATTTAAAAAGCATTGGGAGAGCGGCAAAGGTAAGTGGAGCTTATGTAGAAAAGAAGCTTGTAAATATAAATGTACAGGCGTCCAACAGATTATTTGGCGGAACAGAATTTCCTTTTCTGAATGAATATCCGTTCTGGATTGGAACAAGAGAACGGATTGAAAATGGTGTTAGATATATTTATGAGACTTCCCAAAGTAAAACTAGTGATGGTTACGCCCTTGTAATTTTTAGGAAGACAAAGGAAGATGGAACTATAGTTGAAGAATATAAATTTAAAATTGTGGAAAGTGAGCCGCAGCTTATAGAATAGACAAAGCCCTCTCAAAAAATGGAGGAAGGAGAATGCGTGGCCGAACCTGTCTCATCATTCTTCTTTTTATTGTTCTGGCCGCTTTTTTGGGTGGCTGTCAGAGAGGCCAACCAAGCGTGGCGAAAACAGAGATACCTTTGCTTATATTTCAGCAGGTACCGGAAGGACAGGCAGCTTTTCGAGGAATATGGAATCCGGAAGCTGGCACCCTCGAAGTAGATGCAAATCCTTCTTTTGCCCTGAAAGGTGCGGAAGGAACGGATATCTCGCCGCTTTACTGGGACGGCGGGCCACAAGTTTATCTCTTTACAGAACACGAAGGGAAAGCGGCGGTCACAAGCCACGGTTCTACCCTGCAGGCTTCCGTGGTGCAGCACACCGGGCTTCCGCCCGAGGCAGTGGCGCCGGTTTTTTATGCCAGCGGTGACCGCTGGTATGTCGCCTACGGGCTGAGGAATAACCTGGGCATAGTAGAAACCGGGCCAAACGGCACAAAAAAGTGGCTCTTCTCCGCTCAGGAGGCCCCTTCCAACAAATCCCAGAATCCAAACTCTAAAGCAGGCGTGTTTACCGACCCCAAAACCGGGCTGCTTGTTGACATCGTCACCCCAGACCCGAAAGGTCCACAACCGCCAGATCCAGACTCCCTGCCCGAAAAAGGAATGAAAAATTTGCCGTCTCCGGGCAATGGCGAGGTGGTACCGCTTTTCCTGGCCGAGCGGGAAGACCGGTTGGTGGTGCTGGCGGTGCTGAACAGGCCTACCGGGTCGGAAGAGCTTTTCCTGGTCAGGATAGATGGTGCCGGTAAAGCGGTCTGGGTTCCGGTAGCGAGGAAAGGCGGACCGCAATGTTCTTTTATAGCCGGTGCCGGAGTTAAGGTGGGCCTTTGCGGTCAGCACCTTTACCTGGACTCCCCCTGCGGGGAGGAGATTCAGAGCTTATCCCTGGATGAGGAAAAGCCGCGGCTGGTAGGCAAAGAGGGCCTCACGCGGGAACTGAGGGCGCTTAAGGCGGAAAATGCGCCGACCGAAGGGCAGGTCCGTCCCGGTTTCGGGGCTTACCGGGGCCTTTTGCTGGTCAGCACCCTGACCGGCGGGGCGCAGGGCCGGGGAGACGAAACCGAATGGCTGCTCGCTTTCAAAGAAAAAGAAGGGCGGCTCCTGGGGAAGATGGCCGTAAGGCTGGAGACCGGAGAAGCAGCGGTTTATGCGAACGGTGCAACGAAACGTCACCAGCTTCCTTCGCCGGTAGCGCGGCTCCTTTACCCGGCGGGGTGGTGAAGGTTATGAACTCCTTTACGAGGCGGTTTTTGCCTGCGGGTTGCCGCGGTTTCGTTAGCCGTCGTATTTCTCGTTTTGTTCGCAGGATGTCAGGCTTCACCTTCGAGCACTCAATCTGACGGAGGCAAGGTTGAAGACCGCGGGAGCGACCGTGATCTGGGGGTGTTGACACGGTGAGAAAAAAGCTGGTCCTGGGGATGAGTTTATTGCTGGCCGCAGCCGGAATCGTGCTGGCGACCCTCTTCCTGCCGGTGGCGGTGGGGACGGGGACGGATGAACTGCGCGCGGTGCGGTTGGGGCGCCCTTTCTGGTTCGTGGTGCAGGACCAGAGTTGCTACAGCCCGCCGGGGGACGTGTGGACCACCCGCTTTCTCTCCCCGTGGGAGTGCCCCTTCGCGGTGGTGTGGTGGCGTTTCGTTCTGATGCAACATCCTGTTGGGCTGGAGGGGGAACATTCCCAGCATCGTTTGTTAGGACTTAAATAGTAAACTGGTGGTAAGGAGGTAAAGCGAAATGAAAAGAAAAGGCTAATTATTATTACCCTGTTTGTTTCACTGTTAGCGGTTTCTGGAGTGGGATTTGCTATTGCACAGGGTGATAATCCCTGGAACTGGCTTGGCAAGGAACAGGCTAAAATAGACGCAGTAGCCGAAAAAGACGTAATAATTGCCTATATTAATGGAGAAGCGGTAACCAAAGGTGAACTGTCTTTTTGGCAACTAATGGTTGAGTTTGGAAACCGGTTAGGCGGTATTGAGGAACCAACCGATGTCAAAACCGTGTTCTACGAACATATAGTACCTAGATCCTGCTGAAAAAGTCAGCAAAAAGATCTTTGAAAATGCAGATAAGACAAGGGATTCCGGTCTCCATGGCGAATTATGTAAGTGAGCAAACAAACACAATACCAGGAGGGAATCCCTATGCTGATCATGGTTCAACGTACAGATTTGGTTTCCTGCGGAGGTGAGAAATAATGTTGCGCCTCCGTCAGGAAGAGTGCCACCAAGTATCGTTCCTGGATCAGCTGGACGCACTGAAAATGAACGCCAATCCTAGTTCCGGTTCCTGGTTCCGGTGCGCCCGCTGGCGATCCGGCCAGGAAGGAACCATCAGCGTGCTGAAACAACGCTTCTAACTCGGCCGGACGTTGTACCGGGGATTGGACGGCGCCCGCCGCTGGGTGGGCGGGGCGATCTGGGGGTACAACCTGAACCGGATCGCCGAACTGACCTGAACCAGGCGGTAACGCCAAACCATGATCAGGTTGTCAAGGATCAACTTGCCGAAAGGTAATCGGCAAAACTGCTTTTTTCAGCAGAATCTAGCTACAAATTGGCCCACACCGGATGAAGTGGTGCCAGAGATAGTAGTAGCCAAAATTGCTGCTGTTGTAGTAATTGTAGCGGCTGTGGCGTACCTGTGGGTTAAGGTGACCCCCCCAGGGTAGAGGGTCCTTAAGACCTACTCCGAAAACCTAGAATCTCGATGTCAGCTGATTCTCATCCTAAGTGGTGTCGCGCGCGGTATGGTTGTCTAAAATGAAATCAGGTTGGGGTGGTGTGTGAAACTACCATTACCCCAACCAACGCCTTTTTAGGAGTGGGAGTGGGTGAAGACGAAAAAAGTCTTTAAAATGGCTCCGTGGGATATTTGGGTGAAATTTTCAACTGGGTTACTCATCCTTCTGTTTCTGTATTTTCTGTATTTATTGGGCCAATCAGTTTTGCACCTCACTCATTTTGGTCGTGAGCTACACCCGATGGATTTTACTGCTGCTGGGATCGTAGGTGGGGTATTATTGCTCCTTTATGTTTTTAGCCCGCGCAGATATATTGTCGATGCGGAACAACTAGTTATAAAAAGAGCGGTATGGTCAATCTCTATTCCTTACAATAACATCCTTGTTATAGAAGCAACGGACAATGCAGGGATTTTGTGGTGGTGGTGGGTTGTTTTGGGTAACAACGGCTTTACAAGTTATTGGGGATTATTTCTTGGAGTAGGCGAGGGTGAAATGAGGTGGGTGAGAGTGTATGCCACAAATCTTAAACGAATGGTTCGGGTTAAGACTGCCGACGGCAAAAAAACATACTATCTTTCCCCCGCCGATCCGGAAAAATTTGTCGTCGCCATTAAAGAACACCTGCGCTGATGGTTTCATCTGGGTTCTTATGCTCTTAGAGAAGAGGAGCGAAGGATTTCTTGAGCAAAACCTTTAAAATGGCCCCTTGGGGTGCTGGCGTGAAGATTATTACTTGTTTCGTTGGGTGTCTGCTTCAGATAGTACTTATTGTCCCCCCTTGCTACCCAACTCCAGTCGAACCGGAGGACTTCGTCAAAACTGTAAAGCAACATTTGGCCTGAGCGGTTCATATGCTTGATTTTGGCGTGATTCCACACAGTTTAGCTTTTCTTCTGACCTACAATTGTAACTTTTTGTGTGATCATTGTTCTGTTTCCGTCGGGCCGGATCGCCGGGAAGTGCTGGCAGCGGATGATATGTGGCAGGTCATAGAACAGGCTTATATTCTGCCGTCTATTCGGGTGGCGGTTTTCACGGGCGGCGAGCCCACTCTTCACCCGGATCTCCTGCAGGAGGGGATAAAACTGGCGCGAGAAAAAGGATTAATTACCCGCTTGGTGACCAACGCCTGGTGGGCCGAAACCGGAAAAGGCGTATGATTTCCTGCAAAATCTCCGGGCGGCGGGTCTGGATGATTTTCACCTGCCGTATCTTGAGGTATTCGGCGGTGAGCAAAACGTGCTCAACGCCGTGCAGGCGGCAACCGAAATGGGTATGACCGTGCTGGTGGGTACGGTACTCTATCCCGGCGCAAAAATCAGGGCCGGTTATCTGCGTCGGGTCTTTCAGAACGCTGGCATTCAACAAGAGGTTCAATTCCTGGAAGATTTCGTCTTTCCTTTGGGCCGCGCCCGACGGAAGCTGCCGGCCCGCCTTTTTGTTTCCGATCCGAAGGAAAAAGAACAAAGCGCCTGCCGGGATGCCGGGCAGACCCTGGCGATTTTACCGGACGGCAGGGTGCTGTTTTGCTGCGGGCACATCATCAACAGCAGGGCGCAGGAGATTTTCACCGTAGACGGTTTGGCTTCCGGAACACCTTTGTCTGAGATCGTCGCGCGCATGCAGCGTAACGTGCTTTACTGGTGGCTGCACCTGGAAGGACCGGAGGCGGTGCTGACCGAATTGGGAGTGGAAAAGAAATTCTACCGGAAGTGTGAAGCCTGCTTCTATCTGGGCACGGCCTGCCGGGAGAAACTGTACACTCTGGCCGCACGCAAAGAGGAAATCTTTTCCCGGTGGGGGGGGTGAAAAAGTTGGCTTACCAGCTTGACTTTTTGGCGGCGATGAAAGCAATTTTCGTGCCGGTGGATCCTCTGTTTCATTTCATAATCTTTATAATCTTTGCAGTTGTCATCAGTGGTCCGCTGTATTTGGTGTACCAGCTGAAAAAGAGGGTGTCTTTACAGACCTGGTTGCTGTTTATCGGAATGGCAGTAATTCCGGTAGCGGGTTTGCTGGGCGTAAGTCTTTTGCACACCGGTTCGGGCTGGCAGCTGGAGAACGGGCGATTACAGATAAAAACCGCTGTTTGGGCAAAAGAGACCATCGAGTTGGAGAAAGCCAGAGTGGCGCTCGTGGAAAGCACCGGGCCGTGGCAGGCAGAGTGGCGCACGGGCGGGCTCGGCCTGCCCGGGTTGGCCGCTGGCCGATTCGTGTTTCAAAACGGCGAAACGGCACTATATTTCCGGCACCTCGGCTCGCCCCGGAGGGTGGTGCTGGCGGTTGACAACCGTTACTATGTGCTGGTCCATCCCGGTGTAGAAGAACTTTACGAGGAGCTTATCGCCCGGGGCGCGCAACCGGCGGAATTATGATTCCAGCGCCCGGCGCCAAAGCAAACCACACTCGGCCTGTTTGGAGCATGCACTATGTAGAAAGACCTGGTTGCTTTGTGGAAACTGACCAAAACTTATCTAGATCCTGCTGAAAAAGTCAGCAAAAAGATCTTTGAAAATGCAGATAAGACAAGGGATTCCGGTCTCCAAGGCGAATCATGTAAGTGAGCAGACAAACACAATGCCAGGAGGGAATCCCTATGCTGATCATAGTTCGACGTACAAACTCAGGTTCCTGCGGAGGTGAGAAATAATGTTGCGCCTCCGTCAGGAAGAGTGCCACCAAGTATCGTTCCTGGATCAGCTGGACGCACTGAAAATGAACGCCAATCCTAGTTCCGGTTCCTGGTTCCGGTGCGCCCGCTGGCGATCCGGCCAGGAAGGAACCATCAGCGTGCTGAAACAACGCTTCTAACTCGGCCGGACGTTGTACCGGGGATTGGACGGCGCCCGCCGCTGGGTGGGCGGGGCGATCTGGGGATACAACCTGAACCGGATCGCCGAACTGACCTGAACCAGGCGGTAACGCCAAACCATGATCAGGTTGTCAAGGATCAACTTGCCGAAAGGTAATCGGCAAAACTGCTTTTTTTCAGCAGGATCTAGCTAGCCCAAGCCTAACCATAGCTTAGGTGTCCCTGCCAGGATTATTTGTCACTGATTGACGGAGAAGTTCAGGAAACGACGGGGCTGGCTTCGACAGGTTCTCCGTGGTAAACTGGACCGGAACAAATACCTCCACGGCTCCCGGTGCCATCCACTCCCGGCAATGACGAGTGCCATTGGCACGCGTCAATCAGTGACAAATAGCTCCGGCAGCAACAGGGGATCAGGATCGCCAACAGCGAGTCGTACACCAGTTGGTCCGAGCTGTTTGTCTGGCTGAAGCGCCGCGGTCTACAAGGCGTGGACCTGGTGGTCTCGGACCATCACGAAGGCTTGGTGGAGGCTATCCAGCGCCACTTTCAAGGTGCGTTTATGAGCAGCATTGTCAGACTCACTTGACCCGCAATGTGCTGGACGGATGCCCCAAGCAGTTACGTGGGGAGCTGAAGCACCGGTTGCACGGACTGTTTAACGCCCCCGACCTGGAGACGGCCCGCACCTTACTGGACGGGATGATTGCGGACTATGAGGGGCGCGCCCCGCGGGCACTTGAGCCACCCTGGAGAACGGGTTTGAAGACGCCTTGGCGGTGCTGGCCTTTCCGGAGCCTTACCGCAAGCTATTACGCACGACCAACGGGCTCGAGCGGCTGAACGCGGAGATCCGCCGCCGCGAGCGCGTGATCCGGATTTTCCCCAACCCGGCCTCGGCCGTACGTTTGCTGGGAGCGGTACTGATGGAGCAACATGAAGAATGGGCTACCGGCCGCAAGTACTTTGATATGGCTCTTTACCGGGAGTGGAAAGATCGAGAAAAGAGTAGCACAGAAATCAGACAAGTTCTGCCGGCCTGCTAACGATATCTGTCGGCTCTTGAAGGGTTGGTGGTGATAAAGCGGAGAACCGGTCCGAGATCTCTCTGGTTCCATGGGAGTCAGGGGCAGGTATTACTATGCCATTCTTGCCTGCACCGCGCTTAAACAGGCCTCCCATCATGGGTCGCGCAGAGGTCAAGGGTCCGCGAAGCGGAGGCGGCAACTCTTGCTTTTGACCTCTGTCGGGTCGTGATGGACAGCAGTCCGGGCGCGGCATGACCAGAAAACGGTTGATTGCCCCTGATAAATAGCACGCATGCTAGACAATCTGCCAGACAGGCCTTTTTACAGAAAAATTTGGACTTGACCCTACCCACACTCGTCCTTTAACTTTTAGCGGCGGACGATGATTGTTTCAACGTCCGTCCAACTGACCTTTGCGCCGAGGTTCTCTGAAACGAAGCGCAGAGGGACTACCGTCCGGCCCCGTACCGCTCTGGCCGGAGCATCCAGCGGAACCGTCCTGGGGGCGGCCCCCTCTTCATGGATATGCGCTTTACTTTCGCCAAGGCGCATCCGTATCGTAACCGTTTCTTTGGTAAAGGTAACTTCCTTCTTTATCGGTTCCCACCGGAAAACAGCGCCCAGCCACTCGCCAAGAAATCGCAGCGGGACCAGTGTACGGCCGTTCTCAATAAAGGGAGCCGCTTCAGAATTAGCGGGGGTCCCGTTTTGTTGCCTGGGATAGAGCTTAATCATTTCGGATGTTCCCGGCGCAACCGGTGCAAACGTAACGATTGTTGGCGAATTTCTGGAGATAATGTTCCCTCCGCCAAGTTGTCCGTGCAAGTTCCATCCCCAGGTCCAGAGCGTACCGTCCGCCTTTAATGCTGCGGTGTGGTTACTTCCAACAGATACAGTCGCCCAGTCGCGGTCTCTGCCGACTTGCATCGGCCACCCTGTTCCGGTAGTATTGGGACGCCCCGGGACTGGATCAATCCCAATGCCAAGTTTTCCAAAGTCGTTAACGCCCCAGGCCCATAGTGTGCCATCTGTCTTTACTGCCACAGCATGGTTGTTCCCCAGAGAAATAACTGCCCAGTCGGTATCTTGCCCGACACGTAGTGGCCGCACCTGCACTCTGTCAACTCCTGTTGCAACAATTCCATGCATCCCCCAGACCCAAAGGGTGCCGTCCGACTTGATAGCCGCGGTGCGGCCTGATCCGGCGGAAACGGCCACCCAGTCACGGTCTTTGCCGACCTGCACCGGTGTATGCTCGTCAGCATAAGTCGGCGGAATAGATGTATGTGAAGCAAATGCCTTAGGATCGCCGCCGGTACCAATTCCAAGTTGCCCGTACAGGTTCCAGCCCCAGGCCCAGAGGGTACCGTTCCTCTTTAGCGCCACAGTGTGGCTGGCCCCGGCGGAAACGTTTGTCCAGTCGGTATCTCTGCCAACCTGCACCGGGACATTCCTTGGTGTTGTTGTGCCGTCGCCTAGTTGCCCGTGCCGGTTGGCCCCCCACGCCCAGAGCGTGCCGTCTGTCTTTAATGCCACGAAGTGGGCGCCGCCAACGGAAACTGCCGCCCAATCAGTATCTCTGCCGACTTGCATTGGTGCTTTGGAAGTAATTGGTCTGTCGCCAGGATATCTGTCTAAGTCCCATCTCAGAGGCCACCCCCAGGTCCAGAGCGTGCCGTCCGTCTTTAGCGCCGCGCTTAATGCTGCGATTTGGTCGCCTCCGCCAGAAACTGCTGACCAGTTGATATCTCTGCCAACTTGCTCCGGTCTGAGCGCATTAATTCCAAGCTGTGCCACACGCTGGTCATATCCCCAGGTCCAGAGAGTGCCGTCCGCCCTCACCGCTGCGGTGAAAGCACTCCCTGCAGAAACCTGCGTCTTTGCCGGCCAGCCACGTTCGGCCGATATCCCTGTGGCAGCAACTGTACCCGGAAGGAGGCCGACGGCCGGCAAAAATAAGAGTAAAAAAGCTATAACCGCAGAAAGCAAGCAAAAAAACCCCTTCTTCCTCATTGTTACCTTTCTCCTTTCAGAGCCAGGTTGAAAACACTTTTTAATTTCAAATTTCCCTGGAGAGCGAATCGAGAGTTTTTCTGTTATAAATTTGATTTGACTTTTTCACCGTTTCCAGATTTTGAATTTTGGAAGCATGGAGAAAGGAATTTCCCACTCATTCCAATAGGCTATTGCGTACGACAGAGTATTGCCACCGGTGTATTGGTGGAACCAGCATTAGAAATTATTAGGTTAACATTTTATATTACCATTAACAGGGACATCTCTTGTTGCTATTAATACACCTTGTGTAAAGGGCTGAAGGATCGGCACTCCATTTGTTGCGCCACTATCGATGTAGTGGCTCCCGTTGTCAAGACATTTTTTCAAAAAAGTTAAGCTACATGTTCCCCCTTTCTGTGGTTGATTTTTAGCTTCATCCTTGCACCGCTTTCCAGATTTTACAGTCTCCGGTCTTTTGAATTTCAAGGGTTCGCAAGCTGGGCTAACGCCCGCCCTTGAAATTCAGACCTCCGACTGTCTTTGGCAATCAAGCGGTTAAGGCTGATTCTCCAGGCTTGTCCTGGCCATAATACAAGTCTGCGGTTTCCGGTAGTTTATGGCCTGGTGAGGTCGCTCATAATTGTATTCGTCAATATAGGTCCGTACAGCCCGGTATACTTCCCGGGGTACCCGATACTCCTCATAATAGATTTTCTCCCACTTCAGGTTCCTGAAAAATCTACGGCTTCCTTGTAGCCAACGCCCTTTTCAGCGCACGAATTACAAATGACTGCTCCAGCGTCTCGGAAAGTTCCCATCTCAATATATACCGCGAGTACCAGTCGATGATTGCCACGAGGTACATAAAACGACCTTTCATCCTGATATAGGTAATGTCGATTCCCCAAACGTGGTCAGGACTTTCAGGCTTAACTCCCCGTGGCAGGTAGGGGTAAACGTGGTGCTGATGATTGCGTTTGCTCAGATTGGGACCCGGGCAAAGGCCGGCAATCCCCATCCGCCGCATTAGCCGCAGCACCCGCTTTTTATTTACCACGCAACCCCTATCCCTTAACACTACCCGGATCCGCCTGTAGCCGTAATGCGGCCAGCGAGTGTAAATCTCGTCGATCAGGTGCATCAACTCAATGTCTTTGTCTTCTTGATCCGATGGCTTGCAGTAGATGCTGGCCCGGTTAACACCCAATAGTTCCGCCTGCCTCTTTACGGACATCTGGAGATGGTTCCGCTCGACCATTTCACGTCTTTCTCTGGCGCTGGTTGATTTCAGCAGATTTTTTTCAACCAATTGACCTCTATGGCCAACTGACCGATTTGCTTGGTTAGTTCCTCCTTATTCAGTTTCATACCGTCTTCTCATCTTCTCCGTTTCGCTTGCGCCGCGAGTGAACAGAGACGGCAAGTTTTCAATTGCTTCGGCCTTCCATCGGTGCAACTGGGTGGGGTAGACCTCATATTCGGAAGCGATCTCGGCCACCGTCCTTTCCCCACGCAGCAACTCCAACACGATCTTTGCCTTTTGTTCCGAGGTGAGTTGTTTTCTCTTGTCCATGAGCTCCATTGTAGCTTATTTTTTTGGTTTTAGTGTCTCAGCCTGTGGGTCCATTATAGTAATCGATATACACTGCGTCATCTGGCGCCATCCCGGACCACAAGGTCGTTGAGGGCAGCCATCACCCGACTCTTGAACGAGTGTCGTCCTCTGATTTCCGCGAGAAGCCCTACACTCATCCCTATCACCGGCTGCAGCCCAAGAAGGGGAAAGGTGGTGTCTGAGCGAAAAACAAGCGCTAACAGTAACGGAAATGTGCCTCGATAGGGGGTATCCCGCTGAACTTGATGGCTCTACTCGAGTTCCTGATCGTGGCCTTCCCGGAGGCGGTGCTGATGGCGGCTCTGGGCTTGGTGTTGGCGGGGGTTCGGCCCCTCTGGACACAACTGGCGGTCATCGGGGCTCTCCAGGCGGGGACGGTTTATCTGGCGCGCTGGTTGCCGGCTGCTTTCGGGCTGGACGTCTTCTTGCCGGCGGCTGCTTTCGTCATTGCCATCCGCCTGGTTTTGCGTGTGGAATGGAAACCGGCGGCGGTAGCCGGACTCCTGGCGTTGACCATGCTGATGGCCACTGAGTCCGTCTTGGCTGCGTCTTTGCTTTATTTCAAGAGTTACCCCCTGATCTATTTGTTGGAGGTTCTCCCCCTGCGCTTTTTCTTCTTTCTCCCGCAAGCGGCTCTGTTGGGGCTGTTGATCTGGCTCTGCCTGCGCTTTGATTTCCGGTTACTCGGGCCGTCTCCGGGAGATGCAAACACCGCTGAGGACTGGCGTACTTTGAATAAAACCTATTTTCCCTTGGTCCTCCTGGCCTCACTGCCCGTCCTGTTTCTCGGTGTGCTGGGCCTGGCCTTCCTGGCCGTCCGTAACCTTGTGTTTCCCTTCGAATACCTGCACGTCTTCGTGGCGGGTATTGTACTGGCGCTCCTGGTTTTCGCCGCTTTTCTTCCCGGCAACATCCGGATCTCCGGCCGCGCGCTGGCAGATTCGTACACGGCCCGGAAAACCGCCGAAACACTGGCGCGTGTCGGAGAACTGCTGCGCTCCACGCGTCGCCGGCAGCATGACTTCCGCCATCAGCTCCAAACCGTTTACGGTCTGCTGGAGACCGGGCATTACGAGGAAGCACGACAGTACATCCGGAAGACGTACGACGCCATATCCACGCCTCTGGAACTGATCCGCACCGACTTGCCTCACGCTACGGCACTGCTGTACACCAAACTGGGGCTGGCCGAAGCCAGACAGATCCGCTTGGAAGCAGCGATCGAGTGTTCACTGCAACACCTGCCCCTGAATCCCCTGGAAACCGGCACGGTGTTCGGTAATCTCATTGACAACGCCTTGGAGGCGGTGGAAAACCTGCCGCCGCCGGAAAGGGTGGTGCGCCTGGGAATCAGGCGTGACCCGGAAGGCTACGTGATCAGCGTGGCGAACCGGGGCCGGCCTGCCGCTTCCCACCCGTTCCGGTTTTTCCAGGTCGGCTTCACCACCAAAAGCGGTCACGCCGGATTGGGCCTGGCCACCGTCCGGGAGACCGTGGCCCGGTATGGTGGAACCGTCACCGTAACGGCCGCCGATGCCGAAACCGTTTTTACCGTGCGGCTGCCGCCGGGTACGGGCTTGAGCACCGGCGAGTGGACCCCGAAAAAGGCCGCTTCAAAAGGGTAGAACCGTCGGAGGGGAGTCAGCCTTGTCGTTCACTGTTTTGATTGCCGAAGACGATCCGGCGATGCGCCGGGTGCTGAAAAAGATAGCCGAAGAAGACGGCCGCCTGCGGGTGGTGGGTGAGGCGGGAAACGGAACCGAGGCGCTGGCGTTGTTCGAAAAGCTCCGGCCCCGCATTGTTTTTGTGGACATCGACCTGCCCCTCAAGGACGGGGTCTCCCTGGCCCGGGACATCTTTGCCCGTGAGCCCCGAACCCATTTTGTTTTCATTACCGCATCCGACGACTACCGGGAAGCCGCTTTCGAGGTTTACGCCTGCGACTACCTGGTGAAGCCTTTCCGCCTGGAACGTCTCCGGCAAACTTTGACCCGCCTGGCTGACGTCTTGGCCGGATCCGCCGGCGACTACCGGGCCGGGCCGGATCTTTCCGTTTCAGCGGGCGGTCCGGCCGGCGACACCCTGTTTCTGCTCCGCACCGATTCCCGGACGGCGGTATTGGACCGGAAGGAGATTCTCTTCGTCACCCGGGAGGGACGTCAGACCGTGGTCTATCACGTGCACGGCCGGCTGGAAACCGGAGACAATTTGAAGACTTTGGCCGATAAACTGGGCGGCTACCCCTTCTTCCGAACCCACAAGGGCTTTATCGTCAACCTGCGGATGGTACGTGAGATCGTTCCTGCCGGCCGCGGCACCTATGAACTCATCATGGCCCACACCAACCGGAGACCCTTGATGACCGCCAGGAAGTTCCGGGAAATGGAGCGCGTATTGGCAGCCGGAAAAAACACCGATACGGTAATTTGAAACATTGATTGGCAGTCTTTAGACTAGTGTTTGCAGTTTTCAGACACGAGTGGTAGACGAACGCGGACCGTCCCTCTACCATAATGATGAGAGGCACGGGCTTTCGGCGCCTGCTCCGGAACGGCGGCGCCGTCCCGAAAAACTGTAAACGAGGGGGATTCAGTGTATGGGCGGTTTTGGCCACGTGATCCGGGTTTTGTTGGTGATGGTGCTGGCGCTGGCATTGTTAGCCGGTTGCGGGCGGGGAGAGACAGTAGACGTGGATCAGGTGCGGTCCTATGCGGATCCAATGGCGGAGAATATCCTGCAAGCTTTTAACGATGACGACTATGACCGGTTCTTCAAGGATTTCAGCCAAACAGAAAAACGTGCTGCACCTCCGGAACCTGAGTTCTTGGAAACCAATGAGCAAATCAAGAATAGGATCGGGGATTACGTTTCCAAGGAATACTGGCAGAACGAAGCCAAAGACGGGTTGGTCACCGTCTTCTACCGGGCGAAATTCACGGGAGAGGACGACGTATTGGTCCGGGCCATCTTCCGCGAAGTAGACGGGGAAATGAAGGTGGCGGGCTTCTGGCTTGACTCGCCTAAGCTGCGGCAGCCCTAACGGCGCGTGATTGATCTCGTTATTGCAGGCACCGCGGTGCTCTGGCATTCGGGGGTGCGATGATTTGTCTTACCAGGTGACTTATGCGGAGGTCTTAAAGGCGACCTTCGTCCCGCCGGAATTCTTACTGTACTTGGCGGTAATCGGTGTGCCGCTCTTCTTGATCATTGTACTGTTATGGCTGTGGAGACAGGGTGGCGTGAACCGCAGACACCTGTGGCCCCTGGCACTGGCCCTGGTCATCGCCGTTGCGGCTCCCCTTGGGGCAAGTGTGCCAACAACCGGGGCGGGCTGGCAGTTGAGCGGTGATGGGCAGTTAAGCATTAAAGCCCCGCCGGTCACGGCGACGCTGGACCTGGCAGAAACGAAAGCGGCTCTTACGGAGTACTCAGGACCCTGGCGGCCGGTGCGGCGGACCAACGGGTTCGGCGTGCCGGGAATGACCACGGGCTGGTGCCGGCTGGCCAACGGTGAAAAGGCGGTGGTCTTCCGCCACCAGAGAACGGCCCGGATGCTGGTGCTGGAGTCGGAAGGCCGGTATTATGTGCTGGCCCATCCTGGCGTGGAGGAGTTGTATAAGCATTTGGTGTCCCGGGGGGTGCGGCCGGGTGACTTCTGATTTCAAAATGGCGCCCTGGGACCGATTAACACGTGTTTTTACCCCGGGGGCTTTTATCCTGGTGGGCGTCATATCATATGATCTCTTGTTCCGAAACGAATCGGGGGTATGGTTCACCCTGGCTATTCTCTCTCCGGTCTGGATCATGTTTGGCCTGACTTACCTGTTCGCACCGCGTGGATTCCGGGTATCCCCCGAGGGCGTAATCATACGTCGCCCAATCGGGCCGATAGTCATCCCCTATGCGGACATCGGGGCCGTGGAGGTGGTGGAGCAGGTCAAGCCGGGTCTCAGGCTGTTCGGCTCCGGCGGGCTTTTCGGCTGGATCGGGCTTTTTGCCATCCGGGGCGGGGGTTCGGCCAAGGTGTACGCCACCCGCTGGGACCGGATGGTGCGGGTGAAAACCCGGCAAGAGATTTACCTCTTGTCTCCGGCGGACCCGGAGGCATTCCTGGAAGCAGTGCGTCAACACCAGAAGCTCACTACTTACGGCTGAGCCTGTAAGAGCATAAAAAAGGCCAACCTTACCTCGATAGAATCGAAAGGCGCATTAAAGAAATCCTGAAACACGGGATCGAGACAATCTGACCGGGGGCTGCCTATGCCTTTTAAAGCTCAGTATCACTGGAGCTGAATCGACTATACAAGCCAGCCGTAATCTTGACGGCAATCTACGATGTAATCGATATACACTGCGTCATCCTTGATCTGATAGATGAGCAAATACCGCTTGTCCACAAGCAGCTTTCTGTACTTATTTGCGAGCAACAGTGGATCTGTGAGCCAAGAACCACGCTCTGGGAACTCCTGCAGGGATTTTGCGGCCTCGACGATGTCTGTCCTGAGCTTGTCAGCCGCTTGGGCGCTGACCTGCGCCAAAAAGCGGACGTGCTGCACGAGCGCTTCTCCAGCCCGTTCTGAGATTATGACGTGATACCGCTTATCCACGTTGTTCATTGGCAGCATCTTCAATTGCTTTTTTCATTATCTCGTCCAATTGGCCGATTGAAAAGCCCCTTTTCCCTGATAATCTGTCCTCCTCAACGGCAACAAGCTGCTCCCGCAGTCTCAGCATGCTTTCACGCCGGGAAAACGTGGCAATGTCCATCACCACTAAATCCCCCTCCCCGTTCTTCGTGAGGAAGACAGGCTCTTTCGTGCTCTTGCAAAGCGCGGCTATTTCGTTGTAGTTCTTGCGTATTGCCGCAGACGGCTTGATAATCATCACCAACGACCCACCTCTTGTAGCATCATATTATGCTTATCATATGTTTACTTTACTACATCTATTCCCTGGAATCAAGTCACGCGGCTGGAAGGTGGCGGGCGCCAAACTGGCCGCCGTTCTGGCCGGGCTCTCCGCGCTGCTGGTCTTCAGTCTGGCCAGTTACTGGCTGTTTTTCGGGAGACACTTCTTGGGAATGATCGCCGAAGTATCGGTCATTCCGCTGCAGTGGCTCGTGGTGACCGGTTTGCTGCTGATCGCCTACTGGGCGGTCACGGAACCCCAAAGAACCGCCGCCCGGACCGGAGATCCGCAGCCACAGCCTGTTGCCGGGGGCCGGGAACAACTGGGGTATCTCATAACCCAGGGGCTGTTTCAGGTGTACCTGCCCCTCCCGGTCCAGGGCGAACAGGGTTCCCCACTGGCCGAGATAGACCAGCGACATCAAGGGCCAAAAGCGCCCTCCGGTGCCTGGAATCAAGGACGTAGGTCTGCCCTTCCGCCCCTTTCAGCCACCTCTGCAAGCTCACATATTTGTTTTCCGGCCAACTCTCTCCGAGTCGCCCCGAGAGGAAGCCGTCCATACTGAGATCGAGATCGGCCACTTCCCTGCCGCCGGCGGCAAAAATCGTGGCGCCCCTGGAAGTATAGACCCTCAGGGTGCCGTCCCGCTCCGGCACCATGCCCGGTGATGTAACGGGCACGGGCCGCGACCAGCGCACGGCTCCGGCAGGGGAAAGGCTGAACACGGCCTGTTCGGTGCCCAGATAGACGCCGCCCGTAGCGGCGGGGGCTGGCGGCACAACCACGGGATGGGGAGCCGGAAAGACCCATGCCACTTCACCCTGAGGGGTAATGGACCACAGTTGTTCCCCGGTGGTGACAAAGAGTTCCCCCGCCGCCCCCAGGGCCATTCGCGGCTGATCCCCGCCGGACGGCAGCCGGAGCCGCCAGGCCAGACCTCCCTCGTTGTCCACCGCCAGCAGCGTCCCTCCCCGTTCAAGGACGAAGGCGTTCCCTTCCGGAGCAGGCAGCAGCTCCAAGACAGGGGAGGAAAGAGGCAAGGCGGCGGTCCAAAGCACCCGCCCGTTGCCGTCCAGCCGGGATAGGCCGCCGCCGGCCAGGCGGAAAAAGCTGCTCCCGTCAATGGGATAAATGCGCTCAGGCCCCGCAACCACCAACAGGTTCGGGTCCTTTGACAACCAGGCCGGCTGTACCTGGGGAATAGGCCAGGCCAGCTCCACCCGGCTGTTTGCAGCCGACCACTTGACCTCCACGCCCAGGGTCACCAGCTGCTCCTACAGCACGGCGAGGATCTGCGGTTCCTTGACGTTCAGGGGCTTGCGGTAAACTCCGTCTTGCGCATCACTCTTTTCCAGCCCGGCGATTCCCGCCGCCACCTCACTGAAACACACCTCGACGCGCTCGCCGCCGGGTTCGGCCCCGCATCCGGCACTCAAAAGAAGACCCAGGACACAGACCAAAACCGCCAACGGCTTCCAGGGAGAGTATTTCACCACCACTATCGACCTCCAGGGAAAGTACTTCGCCATTGTCATCAAACTCCTATCTCCACTGGTTGATAACCTGCCAAGCGAGCCAGCCGAAAAAGGCCGCATAGGGCGCGAGCAGCGCCAAGGCCAGCCGCGGCCTTTGCCGGGACATCGCCAACGCTGCAAGGACCAGGAAGAGGGGCAGAAAGACGGCAACGTTGCGGAAACGGGGTGTAGCCAGCAAGTAGAGGGCAAACGGTACTGTCAGCAGCGCGCCTAGAAGCAACCATAAGGGC
Organism: Candidatus Desulforudis audaxviator MP104C; assembly: GCF_000018425.1. GTDB lineage: Bacteria > Bacillota > Desulfotomaculia > Desulfotomaculales > Desulforudaceae > Desulforudis > Desulforudis audaxviator. The sequence goes on from NC_010424.1 coordinate 785,577, forward strand.
CGACGTCTGGCAATCCCGTAGACGGAGGCGGCCACGGCGATCACAATGGCCGGCCAGAATAGATACCCAATCAGATAGTTCGGGAAGAGTATGTCCGCGATGATTTCCGCAGCCGCCCTTGGCGGTCCCGGCGGCTTTCTAAGGTCAAGGGTATGGACTGTACCTTCGGGGCTTTGCACTTCCAAGACGTGCTCGTTCAACCACCGGTATTGACGGCTCCTGGCATAGTCTTCTTCGGTAGTGCCGAAGGACCCACCCCTAGATTGCGCATCAATTACGTTAAACTCATCCCCGTCGCTGAAAGCCAGCATCCCGCCGTCAGGACTCACCGCCACGGGCCCCAACAGCGCCGGAGTGTCAAAACCGGTCTGCCACAGCACCTTCCTATCGCCGGTATCCAGTTCGATCCGGTACAGGGTGTTCTGCACGGCACCGTGATAGCCAGGATCATCCGTGACCACCGCCGGCACCATCCGTTCCAAGAAGACCGTGCGCCCGAAACCGGCTTTGTAGGCTTCCACAGACAGCAGCCCGGGGTCGGGGGTGAAAAGCGGATAGTGGTGGCGCTGTTCCAGCTCGAACACGCGGACCTGCGGCTCCACAGACCAGTCAAGATCGTACGGCCGGTCGCCAGCCTGATACAGGAGGGTCCGGCCATCCCAGTAAAGGAAGTGTTGGAAAAGCGGCACGTCCGCGGCGAGCAGCCTGGGAATTTGGTCTCTCAGGTCAACCAGATAGAAATTGCCGCGGTAACAGTAGACGAGCCGTCCGCCGTCGCCGGCCCAGAGGAGGTGGAAGCCGGGAATCCAACCCACCAGGTCTTCCTGGGAGTATTCACGGTATGCTTCATTGTCTTTGACGAGCACGGTGGCAGTTCCAGTATCCGCGTCGACCAGAACCAGGTTCAGCCCGGAATCCACCGGTGTCTGGTCGGCAAGCGCAATGTGACGGCCGTCCGGCGACCAAAATCCGGCCAGTTCCCCGCAGGCCAGCTCAGGCCTGGTCCACTCGGACCACGACCCGGCGACCAGGTCCACGCCGAAGACGCGGCGCTGGTTGGAGACAACAGTCTGACCGTCAAAGAACTCAAGGACTACCAAGACTCTTCTCCCGTCGGTGCTGGGTAACTCAAAACCACCCCGTGCCGCCTCGCCGAGGATAAGCCGGTATTCATCACCCCGGCGCAGGGCGAGCTTTCCGTCTTCCCGGTTCAGCTCCCACCGGGGTCCGGATGACGGAGCACGGTAAGAAATCCCCTCGCCATCCCGTGCCACGGCACAGCCGCCGGCCAGGATTGCCAGGCAGATAATGGCAACCAGCATCCTGAGGAGTCTAGGCACGCGTATTCCACCACCTGCCAGGAGCAAGACCGACTCCACACACGATATAGAACCAATCAAACGGTGTAACCAAAAGAGAAGTGACCGGTGTTCCTCCGAAAGCCACCCAGGCAATATTCCCGCGGCCCTAATACTCCGGGACCAGCTCCCGGTTCTTTCGTCTATACACGCTCAGGACAAGTCCCAGGGCCGTCATGTTGACCACAAACAGGGAGCCGCCGTAGCTGATAAAGGGCAGGCTTACTCCACTGATCGGCGCCAGTCAAGTGTCAAGGGGTCGGGCAAAAAAGACAGGCTTCTATATGACTGGACTCTCTCCCAAAGCCAACGGTTTTCAAAGATTGATCTTAAATGCCGCCGCAACGGAAGACCCCAATGGGGTTTTTGTGGTATTCAACCAACTGCAGAACCTCGCGCCTTTCCTTGCCGTCTTCGGTCCAAGTCACGACTACCTCCCCCTGCCGCAGGCATTCTTCGAGTCGGGAAATGCCCACCTGGTAAAGCCCTTGCCAACTTCTACCCCAAGAGGAAAACGGCGCGATACTTTCTTTGCCGCTGTTCAGGTGCAGCGGCTCGGGGAAAGCGCATCCCAGATGGGCTTCCTCCCGAATCTCTTCGCGAAGCGGGTCCTTCACCCGTGGGTAGGCAGTCAGTCTAAGATCGTAAATGTCATCAATACCATATACGGGTGCGTGTTTGACTGTAATGCAGAAGGTCACCCGCCAGTGGTCGCTTTCGAAAACGGCCCGCACCCGCCCTTCGTCTTTGAGACATCCCGAAAGAAACGGCACCAGCGCCAGGATGCCCATAACAACCGCAACGGCTTTCATCTTTGAAAGTGCCGTGTTCATTTTAACCCTCCCTATCCAACCGGCACGGCCGGCACCCGGACTAATCCACCACTCCGATCACGGCAGCCAGTACACCTCGCTGGCGTTCAGCCAGCGGCTCCAAGAGGCCGGGATCCTGGGGTCAATGGGTTCGGTCGGGGACGCGCTTGATAACGCCATTGCCGAAAGCTTTTTTGCCACGTTTACAGACCGAGTTGCTAAACCAAAGATACTGGCCGACCCGTCAAATGCTGCGCTCGGCGATCTTTGAATACGAGGTTTTCTATAACCGCCACCGTCTACACTCTCGGCACTCGGATACTTGAGCCCGGCGGAGTTCGAAAGGAGGTGGCATTTGCAGCAACAGGTTGCAGCAGCTTGAAACCAAGCGGTAAAACTGTCCACAAAACCGGGGCAACTCCACTTTAAGGCCTGGTGGGAAACATCAAAAGATTCACGCTGACACGATGTAGCTCTCTGCCTGGCACCAAACGCCTGTTTCCTACAGAAAATTTGGTGTTATAATCTGCCCAGGGGGTCGAGCTTATGGAGCTGACGCCGCGGGAATCCCAGATTCTGGACTGCATACTGAAGCACCTCGAGGACAAAGGCTACCCTCCGTCCGTCCGGGAAATCGGCAAAGCCACAGGGCTTAGGTCCCCGGCCACCGTGCTCTCCTACCTGCGCCGCCTGGAAGACAGGGGTTTCCTGCGCCGGGACCAGACAGCTTCGCGCGCGGTGAGCGTGGGCCCGCGGCTCAGGGCGGTGGCCGTGCCTCTCCTGGGCAGGATAGCCGCCGGTCAGCCGCACCCCGCGGTCGAGTACCGCGAGGATGTGCTCCTCCTGCCGGCCGAACTCACTGGGAGCGGGGAATGCTTCGCCCTCCGCGTCCGGGGCGAGAGCATGGTGGAGGCGGGCATACTGGACGGCGACCTGGTTGTCGTCCGCAGGCAGCCCACGGCGGAGAACGGCGACATCGTGGCCGCGCTCGTCGCGGGGGAGGCAACAGTCAAGCGTTTCTACCGGGAGGACGGGCGCATCCGCCTTCAGCCGGAAAACAGAACTATGCGGCCGATTTTCACCGACGAGGCCGCCATTCTCGGCAAGGTCGTTGCCCTGATCCGGAAGTGCTCTTGACACGAACACCTGTTCGGGTTATCCTGAGACCAAACACCTGTTCGGTCAGGAGGGCTTCCCGTGGAGAGGGCGATTCTTTTAGCGGACGTGGACGCCTTCTACGCCAGCGTCCACCAGGCGCTGGACCCCGGCCTGAAAGGCAGGCCGGTCGTCGTGGCCGGCGACCCCGCAGCGCGCCGCGGCGTCGTCCTGGCGGCCAGCTACGAGGCCAAGGGCAGGGGCGTGAAGACGGGCATGCCGGTGCGCGAGGCGCGGCGGCTGTGCCCTGACGGGGTCTTCCTCAAACCGCAGCACCACCTCTACCTGCACTTTTCCACCCGCATCCTGGGCATCATGCGCGACTTCACCCCGCTGGTAGAGCCGTTCTCCATCGACGAGGCCTTCCTCGACGTCACCGGGTGCCGAAACCTCTTCGGCCCCCCGGAAGAAATCGCCCTGGCCCTCAAAAGGCGCATCCGCCGCGAGGTGGGCGTAACCTGCAGTGTCGGGATAGGACCGAACAAGCTCCTGGCCAAGATGGCCGCGGGGCTCCGAAAGCCGGACGGCCTCACGGTCCTGCGGCACGAGGACGTGCCCGCGCGGCTCTGGCCCCTGCCGGTGAGGGAACTCTTCGGCGTCGGCCCCCGGTACGAGGAGCACCTGCGAAGGCTTGGCATCCGCACCATCGGCGACCTGGCCAGCTTCCCGGTGAGGGTTCTCAAGATGCGCTTCGGGGTTTACGGCGAGCTCCTCTGGCGGTGCGCCAACGGCGTGGACGAGAGCCCCGTCGACCCCCGTTCGCTCGACAGGTGCAAGAGCGCCGGCCACCAGATAACCCTGCCCAGGGACTACCGCCGTCACGGGGAGATAAGGGTGGTCATCCTGGAGCTGGCCGACCAGGTGGCCGCGCGGGTCAGGGCCGGCGGTTACGCGGGCAGGACGGTGGTCCTCTCCCTGAAGGACGCCGGCTTCAGGTACCTGTCGCGCCTGAAGACCCTTCCGGCGCCCACCGACCTGGCGGCGGACATCTACCGGGCGGCGGCAAGTCTTCTGGAGCGGCACTGGCCGGAAGGGTGGCCGGTGCGCATGGTGGGGGTGGCCCTGGCCGGGCTCGTCGCCAGGCCGCCGGTGCAGGCGACCCTCTTCGGGGAGAGGGAGAGGCTGGAGGCGGCCGAGCGGGCCTGCGACCACATCCGGGAGAGGTTCGGGGCGCGGGCGGTCTTCCGGGCGTCCTCCCTCACGGGGGCCGGGGTGTTGTATGCGCGGTAACTCCCTTTGGGAAAGCCACCGGATCGTTCTCCCGGAACTGTGCGAGAGGGCGGCGAAACGCTGTGCGGACTGCCGCTTCTTTGTCAGGATCCAGGGAAGGGAAGAGGCGCGGTGGGGCTGCGTGGCCGGCCTGCCCGGCTACGGCGCCCCCGGGAAGCTGATCCCGGAAAGCCTGCCCGCGGCGGAGGTCATCAGGGTTGCGGGCAAAGACGGCCTCCTCCGGGCGGTCTCCCGCGGCGACCCGAACGCTCAGGCGTGCGGGCTTTTCCTCCCCAGGTGCAGGAAGCTTGTTCCTTCCGTCCCGGAGTATAGGTAGCACGGAAGGTGTGGTTTTTGTTCCCGTTGCAGGGTTTTAAGCGGGGGTGCGCAAAAAGGTGTACAAAAACGATGCTAGGAGTGTCTCCTATGGAGTGCCGGAAGGACAAAAACCTTGCCCGCTGTACCTGCACCTACGAGCCGTGCGAGAAAAAAGGCCTCTGCTGCGAGTGCGTGGTCTACCACAGAAGCCGCGGCGAGCTTCCCGGCTGCTTCTTCCCGCCGGAGGCCGAGCGCACCTACGACCGCTCGGTGGGCGCCTTCATCCGCGCCTGTCAGAAGCGGTGACTTAAGGCAACTCTAAAAACCTGCCCGGTCTGCGGGTTCCTCTTAACCCGCAGTGGCGCGTACTGCTCCGACAGGTGCCGGAAGAAAGCCCTGCGCCGGGAGCACAGGGAGGAATGCCTGTGCGTCGCTTGCGGCGCTCCCTCGCCTGGCGGAACGCGCTGCCCTGCGTGCGCTGTGAAGCACGCCGCCAGGGTGCGAAAGCGCAAGGCAAAACTGCAGGAAGAGGGGTGCTGCCGTGACTGCGGGTACGGTAGTAGTACCGGAGGCCGTGTACCGCGAAGTAGCGAACGATTTACCCGGGGGCAAGGAGGTCGTCGATGCGGTCAAGTCGGGTTGGCTCCAGGTCAAGGGTGTTAAAACACCGGAGACTGTTCACCTGCTCTAGGTGCAAGGTCTGAAGGGGAGGGGTGAGTGCGAGTGCATCGTCCTCGCGAAGGAAATCGGTGCAAAGGCGATTCCCCTCGATGACAAGAGAGCGCGAAAAACGGCGCAGGCAACCGGTATTGAGGCAGTGGGTACTTTAGCCCTACTGGTGTACGCTACAAAAGAAGAGCTTTTGACAAAAAAGGATGCCGGTGCCGCTGTCAAATCGCTGATGGAAACGGGATTTCGGATTTCCAAATATCAGGGTTACTTTCCGTTTTACCCAGGCCAGTCGGCCTGGGCTATTCTAGTCTAGTATCTCGAAATGGTTTGGTAGAGGTCATAGGGTCGAATCCCGGGGTGAAAACCCCGGGGCTTTTATAAGATAGCCGCGGGAAGACCCGTCTTCTTCAGGGGGCGGGATGAAAGCGGCCCTTACGATAGGGAGTGAATTGCCGTGGGTTGGGCAAAGAAAAAAGGCAAGAAGCAGGAAAACCGGCTGTACCTGACCAGGGTAGCGCCGCTTCCGCTGGATAAATGGCTGCCCGTCTTCGAGATACCCATGCTTGCTGGGACGAAGCTGTGGAACTCCTGCGTGTGGGAGAGCCGGGAAGCCTGCAAAAACGGCACAAAGTACCCGACTGAAAGCGAGATGAAGGAAAAGTTCAAGGGCTACGAGTCCTGGAAACGGCTCCACTCCCAGAGTTCCCAGTCTGTGGTGGAAGAGTATTTCGAGGCGGTGCGCTCCTACGTCAAACATAAAGACAACGGACGCGACGAGATGCGCCCGCCCGGATTCAAGCCCAAAGCTACCTTGCGCACTATAACCTGGAAGCGGCAGGGCTTCGAGTGCCGGGAAGGCCTTTTGACCCTGAAGCTCTCCCGCAAGCTGGACGACATCGGAGTGTCACTTCCCGAGGGCTTTGACACCCTGGAATTGCCCGACGGCACAGTTTTGAAGGGGACGCCTGTCGAGGTCAAGGTGAAAGCGGTTTACCGCAAGGGGAAAGTGGTTGGTTTAGAGATGCACGTCACCTGGGACTTCGGCGTGGTGCCGATGGTGCTGGCCGGCAAGGTGTCGGCCTACGATTTAAACGCCGCCCTGGTCGCCAGGGGTTCCACCGAAGGCAGCCAGCAGTTACTCGTCTGCCGGGAACTGCTCTCTTTAATTCAGTACCGGAACAAAGTAATCGCTGAGTTCCAGCAGAAAATGTCGCGCTTGAAGGAGGGTTCCCGGAAATGGAAAGCATTACTTGCGGCCAAACGCGACAGGCTCAAAAAGCTTGGCCGCCGGATTAAGCAGTTGACCAACGCCTTGACCAAACTGATGGCCGAGCTGGATCGGGCGGAGGATATAGCATTTTCCGTGCTGGGCGATTTAACTGATATCAGGCGGAAAGCTCGTACAGGCGACAAAAATAAGAAAGCCAGCCAGAAGATTAACCAGTTACCTTACGCTCAAATCGAGCGGCAGCATAGCTACAAGTCTCTGCTCAGGCAGGTATATCCAGACAAAGCGAGCGAGAGGTACAGCTCTCAGACGTGCAGTCATTGCGGGGCGAGGAACAAGTCTTACCGGGTCCACCGGGGCCTTTGGCGCTGCGAGAAGTGCCGTGTGACGATGCATGCCGATTTAAACGGTGTTAACGGCGTCATGAAGAATTACCTGTTCGGGCGTTGTGGTATGGAGCAGCCTTTCCTGCTTAAGCCGCTGGAAGTGTACCGGTGGGACAAAAGGTTTAACCGTTTTGTGAAAGTATCTCTAAGGGCTGTGGCGTAGTGCCGGGCACCTGGAGTAGTTGTGGCGTTAGTGACCGCCCCCTTTGGGAGCCGAAAGGCGTCTGTACCAGAGTTACCCGCATGTATCTATCCAATTCGTAACACGGGAAAAACATCCGATTCGCAATACCCAATGCGCCAGGTAAACCGATGATCCCGGGAGTACGGGTAAGGTTTGTAGAAGCCTTACCCCTTCAGGGGTAGGGAGTAGTCACCGCGGACGAATACTAACATCCAAATCCGCATCCAGAGCATTCGCTATCTTTTTGAGAAAGGCGATGGACGGGTTCGCCCGGCCGCTTTCGAGGCGGGCGATGACGGATTGAGTGGTGCCGATACGTGCGGCCAGGGCGGCCTGGGTAACGCCCATTTTGACGCGCCGCTCAATAATCGCCCTCAAGAGGCGGTATTCGGGCTCCAAAGCGTAGTACTCGTTTTTGAAGTCTGGGTTTTTCAACAATTCGGCTTTAAGGTCGCGCCACTTCACCGGGGATTCCTCCTCTGCAGATAGTCTTTCATCCGGGACACCGCAATGTTCAACTCTTTTCGCGGCAGTTTATGGGTCTTTTTAGCGAACCCGTGCACCAGAACCAATGAATTTCCGTCGCTGAAGAAAAGCAACCGGTAAGCCTGGCCGCCGAAGGGGACGCGAAGTTCCCGCAGGCCGCCGGTATCTGGCAAGGGCCTGATGTGAGGCATCCCAAGGCCGGGACCGTACTCTTCCAGTAAATCAAGCGCACGGGCGGTCTTGGCTTGACTCTTCGCGTCCAGCGCAGCGATAAAATCGGCTACCGGGCAGGCTCCGCTTGGCGTCTCGTAGAGGACGATCTCCCACATTCAGTTCATCCTTTATAGCTTATATGCTATATTATGGCGCAAAACCAATCTGGCGTCAATTAAAACCTTACCCGGGCGGGCGGAGCGGTTCCACGTCCCGCACCACCGTCCCGCGCGGGCACTGCGGGCACCACGACGCACGACGTTCGTATGCTCAGCAAAGAAGTTGAACAGCAGTTCGGCGCCCGACCGGGAAAACGGGACGAAACCTACTTCATCAACAATGATCAGGTGATACTTGGACCACTGTTTCAGGTAGCGGCCCAGACGGTGCTCCTGCTGAGCGGCCAGGAGCTCGTCGACCAGCTGCATCGCGATGGTGAATCGCGTGCGGTAGCCGCGCTGACATAGGGCCACCGCGATAGCGGTGCACAAGTGGCTTTTCCCCTTATGTAAAGCTTTACATAACGGCAAGACACTACCAGGTGTTATAATGTTTCCGAGGTGATTGATGATGTCAGCAGACCATCTGGCCCAGGAAATCGAAAAGCTGTCCCCGAATGAATTGCACCGGTTGTACCGGGTTATAGTTGCCAAACTGGCGATACCGCTCCAGGAACCGGAGTCGTTTTACGATGACTGGGGCGATCCGGAAGTTGATAAGACCTATGCTAAAACCTGGCAATTCGGGGTGATCGAGCATGAAAGCCAGAAGAACTGCTTGCCAACCATCAAAACAGGTGCTGACTGGACCTGAGGCCCGCCTAGAAAAACAGATCGTGGCCTTTAAGTCTGACATGCTCTGGTGTCTGTTTGTTTCTTCGGTTGCCCAGGTAATGGTGTTCGTCGGAATGTTTGCAGTGATTTTCCAGCGGGTCTGAGCTAAAGACAAGGGGGAGTTTGGGATGTCCATCAAAAAGAACTGCCTGAAAGCCCTTGTCGACCGGCTGTCCGATCGGCAGGTAGACGAACTGTGGGAAATCGTGACGTCCATGGTCTGGCCTGAGGAAGAAATAACCCCCGAAGAAGCCCGGGAACTGGACGAAGCGATCAAGGAACTGGACGCCGGCAAGAGGATCCGGGCCGAAGACGTTTGGCGCGAACTGGGCATTTAAAGCAAGCTGCTGCAGGAAAATACTCTGGTAAAGGGGTTTGTGTTAAGACAAGCGCGGATAGGTCTATTGGCGACCGGAAGTGCTGAAAAAGCTCAATTCTTGGTTACCTGGGGTGGTTACGAAGTAGCCCAATATCGGATTGGGCTATTTTTCGTTTTGCGGGGCCAACCAGGTTGGATCATCCCTGCCTGGATGTAAGTGACCAGAGATGCCCCGGTTTTTTTGCAGGACTTTTGACACAGGAGGGGAGCAAATTGGCGAAAGGTGTGTGTTGTTCCTACACAACGTAGGCAGTAATACCTAACCAAAAGTAGGCATCAGGTGCAAACTTGACGAACTGTGTTCCCGAATCGCCGGGTGAAACTCCCGTACGCGCGGAAGGTTGGCCGCGTGGAAAGGCTAATACTCCGACGTGCTGCGAGGAAACGGTCAAGGGGCGATCTTTTATGCCAAGACTGGTGCCATCCGTAGCGGAAAAAGAGAGAAGGGATGCGGCGTGAGGGGCCGGATTCAAACCCGGCCCTCCCCGGCCGCAGAAAACCGCTGGAAAAGCGGGTTTTTTTTCAAGGTACAATAGTGCCGGGAGGGGATAATCAATGATGCCCATTTTGACTGCTTTTACAGAAGCGGCAATGCGCGAGGCTAAATACAAAATTCTTGAGGACGGCACGTTTTACGGGGAGATACCGCCCTGCCCCGGCGTATGGGCCAATGAAGAGACCCTGGAGAAGTGCCGCGAAGTGCTGCAGGAGGTTCTTGAAGAGTGGCTTATCCTGAAGCTCCGTGACCGCGACCCGCTTCCCAGGTTCGGCGAAATCGACCTTAACGCAGTGGTGGCCGACGCATGAAGCCGGTGAGCAGGCGCGAGTTAATCCGGCGTCTGCGGTCTTTCGGCTTTGAGGGCCCCTTTTCAGGCGGGCATCATTCCTTTATGAAGCGCGGAAAGCTGAAACTGCGGATTCCCAACCCTCACGGAAAAGATATCGGCGTTCCGCTGCTCAGGAGAGATATTAAGGCAGGCAGGCATTTCTGAAAATGACTGGGAAAAACAGGGTGGTTAAACACTGGTAGATTACCAGACACTTTTACGGCAATTTACCGGCAATAGCAAAGAGAGGCCGGAGGCTAACGGAAGCTTCCGGCCTTTTTCGTTTTCCAGGAGAAATTTGTGGAAAGCTTGACCACGTGAGCGTAACGCAAATCCGCATGTACCTGCGCTGCCCGGTGCAGTATTACTTCCGCTACGTTTTGGGCTTAGTGGAACGCGGCGTTCTGCTTACGGTGCGCTGTGGAACGTTTCAAGAGGGGAGGCTGAAATGAGGAGTGCCCGGAGTGGTGCGGGCGGACGTGAGAGAGGGCCGGGAGAGATCCCGGCCCCCGGTAAAACAACCAAAGAGGAGGGAGGCGATCTTTTGCAAGACCCCAAAGACTTGGATCTAAAGCCATACGGCCGGTTGCTTGAGGGCCACCCCGGCATCTCGGCGTCCAGAATGGCCGATATATTGGGCGTTACTGTCGCCACGGTGAGGAAGGTGGGTGAGTGTAAGGTTTAAGTAGGAGATGTGAGGTCGGAAATAGAAGTGAGACCTCAAAACGGCTTCCCCTGAGGGGAAGCCCTCCCCGCCAAAGGAGTGAGGTCTCATGTTCAAGATTCGCTTTCTGCTTGAGGTAGTCCTGTTTCTGGCCAAGGGAATTTTTGAGGTGTTCAGGTCGGTGCGCGATGTGGATGAGTTGGAAGAGCGGGTGCAGCGGTTGGTTCAACAGGCAGGCGGCAAAATGCTGGAGGAGGCGCTGGCACACATTGACCTTGAGTTAAGCGGCAAGCGGGATCCAGCCCTCAAGAACGTGGGACAGCGGTCGCGGACCCTGGTCACCAGCTTCGGTGAGATTACGGTTAAGCGCCGACTGTACCGTAACCAGAAGACCGGCGCGTACCGGTTCCTTCTGGACGAAGCCTTGGGAATCCCTGAACGCCAACGGGTGACACCGCGGATGACCCGTATGATCCTGGAGCTAGGCACGGAGATGCCCTTCAGGCGCGCGGCCCGGGTTATGGGTTTTCTAGTACCGGGGATTCACTGGATGACCGTCTGGTCTAAGGTTCAGGATGCTGGAGAAAAGGCCGCCCGGGATGCTGAGGCACTACGCGAGGCCGTCTTTGAAGACGGTGTGGTTCCTGAAGGCGGCAAGGAGGTTCGGGAGTTATCCATTGAAGCCGATGGTGTAGTAATACCCTTGCAGCGGTCGCCCAAGGCGTTTGGTGAGATCAAGCTGTTTATCGGCTACGAGGGCAGGGAACAAAAGACCCGGAAACTGGTGAACCGTTACACGGTGGCCACCGCCAGGGGCAGCCGGGTGGCTTGGGAAGACACCGGGGCGGCCTTCGGCCACAAGTGGGACCTTAGCAGGGTAGAGCGGATCCGCATTGGTGGGGACGGCGCCGAGTGGATCAAACAAGGCCTGGAGATGTTCCCCGGGGCGACTTACCACCTTGACCCCTTCCACCTGCGCCGGCGTTTAACCGAGGCTTTAAGTTACAGCAGCAACGTCTATGAAACTGTCACCGAAGGGTTAGCCGAGCTAAACCAAGATGCGGTAGTTTCCGCCTTGGACCAGGCGATTCGGGTCAACCGGGGTGCACGCCGTAACGGGATCATGCGGCTTAAGGAGTATCTCCTGGCTAACTGGCAAGGTATCGCCGCCTTGCCGGAGGGAGACCGTTTAGGTGCGATCGAGGGCCAGGTCCGTCACACCATCGCCAGGCGAACAAAGCGGATTGGGGCGCGTTGGAGCCCGGCCGGTGCGGAACGGATGGGACGCCTGTTAGCGGTACGGGCTAATGATGAGCTGGACAGATACGCGGTACACTCGGAACCCCGGTTCGACCTACTGAAAAAGGCTGTCGGAGCCGAGGCAATCCAACTGCCCAAACGCTTCGGCAAAGATCCCGAGGCCTGGCTTCAAGCCAACGTGCCCGCCCTTGAAGGACCGCACGCCGGAAAACACTGGGTCAAGCACATAGTAAGAGAGATTAGTTCACCGAGGTGGTCTACGGTCTAATTCAAATTAAATCGGCTGGGAGATCGCCTACTAAGTCTTGACACGGACCTTTTCAATTTCTCTTTTTGTCAACCGGTCCATGTTGAGGTATGCTTTCAGTATGGAGAACAGCCTCTCAATGGAACTGCGGTTGCTGTAAAGTTCTTTCCAGGTCCGGCTGCCCACGGTGCGGGCTGCAAAACAGCCTGGGGTTTTCCTTAATGGAGATTCTTTTTGGGGCAACGGGTGGTGGATAGCGTGAACTCAGGACGGCGAACGGAAAAGACAGAGTGGGGACTGGGCTTTCTCGAGAGGATCGTCGACTCCCTCCCGGATGGCGTCCTTGCCGTCGACCGCGAAGGCAGGGCGATCGTGTGGAACCGGGCCGCGGAAGAAATGACGGGAGTCAGGAAGGAAGAAGTGCTGGGCAGGGGCGAATACGCCTATGCCGTCCCGTTTTACGGGGAACCCAGGCCCATCCTCGTAAACATCCTGCTGGGCAACGGTAGGGAGTGGGAGCGGAAGTACGAGAAAATCGAGCGGAAGGGCCAGGTTCTTGTCGGCGAAGGTTTTGCCCCTTACGCTTACGGCGGCAGAGGCCTTCATTTCTGGACCATTGCGGCGCCAATCTATGATGAAGCGGGAAACTTGCTCGGGGCGGTCCAGTGCATCCGCGACATCGGCGAGCGCAAGCAGATGGAGGATAAACTGAGGCACTGGAGCACCCATGACGCTCTCACCGGGCTTTACAACCGCGCCTTCTTCGAGGAGGAACTGCGGCGGCTGGAGAAAGGTCGCTCCTTTCCTGTAAGTCTCATCCTCTGCGACATCGACGACCTGAAGGTGGTTAACGACACCTTGGGCCACGCGCGGGGCGACGAGCTCTTACGCCGCGCCGCCAGGGTGATCGCCAGCTGCGTCCGGGGGTCCGACCTGGTGGCCCGGGTCGGCGGAGATGAATTTGCCGCGGTGCTGCCGCAAACGGACCGGGCGGCGGCGGAGGAAGTGGCGCGGCGCATAACCCAGGCCGCGGCGGAGGATAATGCGGGGCGCCCCGAGTTCCCCCTGAGCATTTCGGTGGGCACGGCCACGGCCGAAGATCCGGGGCGTCCGCTGGTCGAGGCATACAAAGAGGCCGACGACGCCATGTACAGGGACAAGCTGGCCCGGGGGGCGGAGCCGCGAGAGGCCTGGAAGAAAGCGGACGAAATGGCCTTTCTCTACGACTTCTCCCGAACGGTACAAGAAACCCTCGAGGTAAGCGAGGTGGCGCAGCGGGCCCTGGAGGCGGTGCTGAAGGTGACCGGCGCCACCAGCGGGTCCGTGGTGATGCTGAGCGAGGAGATGCCGGGGGCCCTGGCTGCCGAGACGGCGGCGACCCTGGAGCCCGGCGACGAGTTCCGGGTCGTGCCGGCCGGCGAAGTCGTTGCCGCCGTCGAGCGGGAAACGCGCGCCGTGCACTTCGACAGCCGCCCCGGAGCCGGTACGGCCGCAGAAAGGCGGCCGGCGGTAGCCGTGCCCCTCATGGTAGAGGGCAAGGTGACGGGCGTGCTGACCATCGCGGGCCGGCCGGAAGGCGCGCCCTTCAGCGAGGAGGAGGCCGCTTTCTTGACCACCCTGGGCACCGGCCTGGGGCTGACGCTGCAAAACGCCCGCCTTTATCGTCAACTCCAGGCGAGGGCGGCCATGCTGGAACGCCTGATCGAGCTGGGACAGGCGCTGGCCGGCCACCTCGAGGAGAGCAAGGTGCTCGAAGCAGCTCTGGCTGGTGTAGGGGAGGTCCTTGGCGCGCAGTGGTATGCGCTGTGCCTGCTTGATGAGGAGACGGGCGAACTGGTGCTCAAGGCCAGCTCGGGCATGAGCGCGGAGCTGCAGGGAAGAGCGGCCCGTGTCCGGCCGGAGGGCAGCCTGCTGGGCGAAGTGCTCCGGAGAGGGGAGCCGGTGGCGGTGGACGATACGGCCGCCGCCGGGCCCGGCATGCAGCTGCCCTATTACGCGCCCGAGATGCGGGCGGTGGCTGTGGCGCCGGTAAGAGCGGGGGGCAAGATTCTGGGCACCCTGAAGGTGTACTCTCCAGTACCGCGACGCTGGTCAGAAGAAGAAGTTGGGTATCTGGCCACCGTGGCGGGCCAGGTGGGCTTGGCGCTGGAAAATGCCCGCCTGTACGCGTCCCTGCGCCAGTACTACCTGAGCACCCTGCAGGCGCTGGCAGCGGCCCTGGAGGCCAAGGACAAGTATACGCGGGGGCACTCCGTGCGGGTGGCCCGGCTGGGGCAGGCGTGCGCCCGGGCCCTGGGCTTAAGCGATGAGGAGCGGGAGCAGCTCTACCTAGCCGCGCTCCTGCACGACATAGGCAAAATCGGCATACCCGAGAGCATTCTTTTAAAGCCCGGACCCCTTGAGCCGGCGGAGTGGGAGGAGGTTAGGAGCCACCCTGTGGTGGGAGAAAGGATCGTGGAGCCGGCCGGGTTTCATCCGCAGGTGGTTGCTGCCATACGGCACCACCACGAGGACTGGAGTGGGGGTGGCTACCCGGACGGCCTGGCCGGGGAGGAGATACCCCTCCTGGCGCGCATTATCAGCGCGGCTGACGCTTACGACGCCATGACCTCCGACAGGCCTTACCGCCGCGCACGCACGGCCGAAGAAGCAATCGAGGAGCTGCGCCGGGGAGCAGGGCGGCAGTTCGACCCGCGTGTGGTGGACGCGTTTCTGCGGATACCCGCTGCAGAAATGGAAGAAATTGGGGGGGGGGGGGGTGCCTTGATCACCCTTCTCACCGAAGTTTTGTGCAGTTGGCAGTTTAAGGAAATGAACCCGGTGGTGAACCCGGGCCATATCCACGCCGGAGAAAGCAGATGGAGGTCGGAAGCATGAACAACTTCGGCGAGAAAGTCGCCTTCATCTGGTCGGTGGCAGATCTCCTTCGAGGCCCATACCGGCCGAACCAGTACAAGGACGTCTTACTGCCCATGACCGTCCTCCGGCGTAACACAAGTCCCGAATAAATAGCGGAATGGGGGTATCCATTTTACTCAAGTTGCGCCGGAACCGCGTGAACAGGGCGCCACTTCTAGCCACCCAAGGCCGTATCGGGGCTGTTCCGTCCCCACTCAAGGGCCGAGAATCCGCAGGAAGTCTCTGCCGTGCTCCCTAACCTGAGTAAAGTGGATACCTCCATATGGCAAAATCTGATTATAGCTTTGGAGGGTTGATTCTCTTGAAGACACAACGCAAAATTTCCAGAACAATGAGCACGCAGCACCCCGACAACGTGACGGTACCTTTCTTTGCCAACAGTCAGGACATGTCCGGTGAGGATGAAATTCAAGAAGCGTATTACGTGATTTCCCACCTGCAGTGTCAGGAGCAAATGTGGGACTGCGAAGGGAAAGAGGTAGATAATTTTGTTGTCAGGAAGCTCCTGACCCAGTACGAGCATTTTTTTGCTCATAACCGTCTGGGGCGGGACGTTTTCCTGACCCTCCGGGTTCCCAACCCCACGGTGGAGCACACGGAAGGCAAGGTTCTAATTGAAACCCTACAGTCCATTCCCCGTTCGTTTGATGCGGCGCGATTGGTGTACGGAGAGGAAATACCCCCTATCTTTGAGGTCATTTTGCCCATGACCACCTCGCACAAGTGCCTGAACCGGGTTTACTACTTCTACAAGGACTTTGTTGCCGGACGCCAGACCCTGCCCTTTTACCCCGGAGACATCTCAATCGCCGAGTGGGTCGGCGATTTTAAGCCCGAGGAGATCAACGTCATTCCTCTTTTTGAAGACCGGCACCACATGCTGGAAGCTGCTGCTATCCTGCGGCGATACCTGGAAAACAAGCCGTTTACCTACCAGCGCGTTTTTCTCGCCCGCTCCGATCCCGCCCTGAACTACGGCATGATCAGCGCCGTCTTGTTGAACAAGGTGGCCCTGCAACGGCTGGCCGCTCTCGAAAAGGAAACCGGCGTCGAAATATATCCCATTCTCGGCGTAGGTTCGGCTCCTTTCCGGGGCAACCTAAAGCCGCACACGGTGGAGAGGGTGCTGGCCGAATACCCGGACGTGCAAACATTCACCATCCAGTCGGCGTTTAAGTACGACTACCCGGTAACCACGGTTTTGGAGGGTATAAGGAAGATTAACGCGGCGTCCCGCGGGCAAGCCGGGGAAGTCGACGCAGAGCGGTGCATCCGCATTATCGATAGCGTGTCCCGCGCGTATGCCAGCAAGGTACGCGTCCTGGCACCGGTGGTCAACTACGTGGCCTCAGCCATTCCACCGCGGCGAAAGCGCAAACTGCACATCGGGTTGTTCGGGTATGCGCGGAAAACCAGCGGCGTGAGCCTACCGCGCGCTATCGGCTTCTGCGCCGCCTGTTACTCGATCGGTCTACCGCCGGAATTGCTGGGGTACGCGGGCCTGGACAAGGAGGATGCCCGCTACCTGCAAACCGTATACCACCAGTTAGATCAGGACCTTGAAGATGCTTTGCCCTTCTTTAATGAGGATGTTTTCAAGCTTGTGCCGGAATTGAGGCATCTTCTGCGAACGGAACTGTTTCCTTTCCGGGCAGATGAAGAACACCGCAAGATTACCTCGCGAATCATTAAGGCCGTGCGGGAAGATCGGCGCGAAGGTCTGACACACCTTATACTGGAAGCTGGGTACCTGCGCGGTTTCCTGGGTTAAGCGAGCAATTTGCGCTGCAAACATTTTTGCCCCTGGCCGGGTAACGCCCACGCCCGGCATGGGTATTTCCCCAGGTCGCGAAACAGGGTGAGGAACATACTGAACGCCCTTGCCTGTAGGGTCGTCGATTTCGCAAAGGATCCTGATGTCGCCCACCTTGCCGTCTTTCCCTCTAACGCCTTCCACTTTTAGACGCTCGTATGCGTCCTGAGGAGTGCTGATGTACTCCGCAACCACATCGCGATCTCCTCCCGCGCCCTCTCATGGGCGGCCGGCGAAAGTTCCCTTTCGTGTTCCCTGAACCACTGTAGCTTTCCCTTCAGCACCGGGACCTCCTCAGGAGATTGGTAATCGAGTGTATACCGCAGGTGAATGTCGTAAACGGCTATAACTTTCGCACCCTCGGTGTATTCGTCAACGGACCTGTTGCCAAACTCCCGAAAAATCACGGATAAAGAGAGGATTTTGAGCTCAGCATGTAGAATTAATCCATGAAAACCAGTACATGGTGTGATAACAATGATGGGATATAAACAGCCACAAGGCAAGCTGTTCTACCAGTTTAGCCTGGATGAGCGCGTCCCGCTCAACCACTTCTTGAGAAAGGTTGTTAAAACCGTCGATTTCAGCTTTATTTACAGTCTTACACGCCCCTTCTATAGTCACACAGGTACCCTTTCAGTAGATCCGGTCGTGGTTTTCAAGATGGCACTCCTATCTCAATGTTTTGGAGCCATACTTTAAAAAGCTCACTCACTTAAACAACTTCCCCAGCACCCTGCCCACGGCCTTCTCCGCGGCCCTGCGGGCCACCCTCTTTGCTACCTGGAGCAAAATCCAAAACCCCAGTAAAATCAACTTCTCTGCGGCCCTACGGGTCACGTTATAAAGACCGCTTCTTACCCGCCGGCTTACGCCGCTTTTCTTTCCGGCCATCGGCTGTCCCCTCCTTGTCTATCAGCAGAAAACTTTTAGCCGCGCCTTGTTCAGGGGGCAAGGAAAGCCCTCCAGTCTTTTACTCCCACGCCAGCTTCTCCACGGCTCTCTCCAAATCCTGCACTCCCGGCCGAGTGTACCTGGCCGTGGTGTTCAGGTTGGCATGTCCGGCCAGCACGGCCACCCGGTCCAGGCTTTCCCCCGCGTCCACCAGCATCTTGCAGAAGGTGTGCCGGAGCTTGTGCGGGGTGACCTCCACGCCGGCCAGCCGCCCCAGCTTTGCGAACATCTTCTCCGCCGCCCACCGGGTCAGGGGCGCTTCCCCCCGTCCGGGAAAAAGCCACGGGCCGCCGGGGTGGGCGGCAAGCCAGTCCTGGAGCGCCTTCCTCGCCGTGACGTTCAGCGGCACCTCCCGGTACTTCTCGCCCTTGCCGCGGCGAACAATGACATGCCCCGAACGCTCCCGGATCACCGCGTCCTGCGTCTTCAGGCCCACCGCTTCGGATACCCGCAGGCCGGTGTGTAGAAGGAGCGTCACCAACGCCTGGTCGCGCTTGCTCCCGTGCTTCTGGACCGCCCGCACCAGAGCCCCCACCTCCCGGCGGGTCAGCCACCGGGGCGCGCCCCTCTCCTCCTGCGCCCGCCGCACGCCGTCCGTCGGGTCGGCCTGGACCAGGCCCGCGTCCTTCGCCCAGGCGAAGAACGACGACAGGGCGTCCAGGGCGTTGTTGACCGTGGCCGGCTTGCGGTCTTTCAAAAGGTGCCGCCGGTAGTCGGCCACGTCCAGGGACGTCACTGCCGCAACGTCCGCTTCTCCGTGGGTCCCTTCTACCCAGGCCAGAAAGCGGCGCACGTGGCCCAGGTAGACGCCAGCCGTCGCGGGGGCAAGCCCCCGGCCCAGGAGATGGTTCTGGAAGTCGTTCAGCGTGCCGGCATGCATTTGCCGCCTGCCTCCTTTTCCTTTTGTGGAATTGAAACCGGCCTTTACGGGGTGTCCTTTGCCGCCCTTTTGTGCTTATTTTACCGCATTTATTCCACAAAAGCAACATTTTGAAGAAAATGGCCCGGGGTTTTTAGGGGCGTTAACTGGCAGACCGGATACCGGCGACTGCCTGCGGTATGAGCCCGTGAAGAAGAGCAACCCCGCATACCCGTCCAATTCTGGGGTGTGTCGGACACAACCAGGAGGAGGATGAGGTTGCGAATGGCCGCCCATCCCATTGTAACCGTCAAGCGGCGGCGCGGCATCAAGGCATTGAAGGAAGGCAGGCCGAAAACGAAGATCGCGGCGAGGGAGCAGATCCCCGGAGGACGGTTCGGCGCTGGCAAGCCCGGTACAAGGAGCACGGCGACGACAGGCTCCTGGATCGGGTCCCGAACGCGGCAAAAAGTGCGGTCTTGGTCGCAAAAGACACGCTCTTCAATGACCCGGGGAATTTCGTTCCGGCCTGCGACACCTGTTCGTCGGAGATACTGCGGATGTTTTTCCCGACAGGTGTTTCGGAACGGAAAAGGGCAGAGCGGCCGGGCGTTTCAGGAAACCCCGGAACCCCGCAGTCCTTCGCTCGGAACGAACTCCGGGGCCTGCCTCGGAGCTTATCCCATACCGCGGGATGTCAAAGTATCGGAACACGCCGCAGAACGTTTCCTGGAAAGATTTCTGGAACTCAGGGAATTCACGGCCACTCAACTGGCGTGAAGGACGCCAAACGGACAGGGCGTGTCGTCCGGCAAAGTGGATGCCTATATTCAAGGGCACAAGGCGGGCGAGATTGATTTTAGCAATTTGGACTTGACCGTCGACATTGGCTGGGGAAAACCCGGCCATCCAGCTCCCGCTCCTGCGGTTGCTACTGTCTCTGCGCCAGGTGCTCGCCTGAGCTTCCCGGCTTGCAGGCTGCGGGGCAAGGGGTGATAGAGTGCAACGGTTCGCGGCGGCCCGCAAGTCTTTGTCGGCACTGCTCGGTTTCGTGTTCACGGGCCTGCCCCGTGAACACGACCGCCGCAGGGGGTTTGCGGTAAGGCGGGAAAAAGATCAGAGTTTCTTGGACTGCCGGCACTTTCCGCAGTTGCTCTCTGGTATCTGGAACGCTGCGATGAAGGCGGCAATGGTTTTTGCCGGGACGCTCGTCCGTTTGGCCAGAAGCACTACGAGGGGATCAGAGGCCAAAACCTGGTAGTACGCCGGGGGGAGGGGAGCAGTGGGCTGGGCGGCTCCCACTAACTCGTCCAGCGAGACGCCGAAGGTCTCGCTGAGTTTTATCAGGGTGTCGAGACTCGGCTGCTTCACCCCGCGCTCCCAGTTGGCAACGGTCGAACGTTCCACTCCGAGCATTCCCGCCACGTCGTTCTGCCGAAGGCCCATCCTGTGCCGCAACCGCTTCAAGGTCTCGCCGAAACGATTCATGCAGTCGCCCCCATAAGGTTTCTATTAGAAACCTTATCTTGTTTTGGATATCTTGACAAGTTTCTATTAGAACACATACAATGTTTCCAAGTGGCACGTTGAGAGTGTAGCAAGCTTGGATCTGGACAAGGGGCAATGGAGATGACACAAATACGCGTCTCACTGCGAAGTGTGCGATTGCGTGCCGGCCTAACCCAGGCTGAACTTGCCCGCCGGGTGGGCATCAGTCGCACCGCGTACACCAACATCGAAAAAGGGCACAAACACCCGTCACTGGTCACCGCACTCCGCATTGCGCGCGTCTTGAACGAACACGTAGAAGACCTTTTCGCCGACGAGTTTCCTGACGGCCAACTCGTGAAAGTGGGCACAGGGGTACGGAGTTCGGTGTAAACCGGACGCCGCGTCCCGGTACTACCCGGGATAAATATTGCCAGTTTTTCCGGAGGTTATACCTTGCGTGCGGTGGCTGGACAGGCCGCCCGCGGAGGTGTGAGTTCGGGGAGAGGGGGTGGCGAGACGAGAAGCGGGAAAGCGAATCAGAAACTCGCGGTGGTTACCGAACGTTGAGAAAATCGTTAAAAAAGGAGGGTAATTGGTAGCATGAATGTGATTGGACTGAGCAAGTCTGCTAAACGCGCACGCAAGGTGATCTCCATACTTGCGGTGTTCTCCCTGCTCCTTACGCTCGTGCCGGCCATGCCGGCGATGGCGGCGGCACAGAGCGTTGGGGTGACAGCGGGCTCCGATAAAGCGGGTGCTGCCACGAGCTACGTCATCGGCTTCACTTGCACCAGTCAGGTCTACTCAGGCGACCAACTGGCCGTGATCTTTCCCAGTGCGTTCGGGGATGCCAATGCAGCGGTGGATAAGGTCACGGTTAACGGCACTGTCTACAGCTTTAGCCCCCAGCGCCAGGCTGCAGGCATGTGGATCCTGTACTACACCGGCTCAGCCACCATCCCCGCCAGCGTTCAGTATGCGGTCTACTTCAGCAACATCGTCAACCCCACAACCGCCGCAACTTACCAGATCACTGCACGTGCACCGTATCCTGCGGATACCGGTACCCAGGGCTCGATCACCATCGGGCCGGCCGATCCGGTGAAGCTGGTAATCAACGGCCTTAGCGATGAAGACCAGCAGACACCGGGGATCCAGGTTACTGCCGGCAAGGTCCAGAATTTGGTGGTCCGGCTCGCCGACCGTTACGGCAACGTGGGTGCCGTGAACAACATGGGCAAAGGCATCAGTGTGAAGCTCACCGACACGGACCCACAGGCTAACTTCGGAAACGACGAAGGAGTTACTCTGACCATTGACCAGGGGCAAAGTCAGTCCTCTACGCTCTGGACCCCCAAGACCGCGGGCACGGTGACCATCACTGCCACCGACGTGACCGAGAATCCGAACCCGCAGATGCAGGCCGCCACGGCGACCGTGCAGGTGCGTGCGGCTGGTCCGGCCAAGATCCTGCTCGACGGCCCGAGCTACCTGAACAAGGACGCCGAGGGTACCTACACGGTGAGCCTCAAGGATAGTTACGACAACCCCGCCTCGGTAGCAAACGCGGTATACATCGACCTTACGGCCACCCCCGGCGACGGCGTCACCTTCACACCCAACCAGGTGAGGATTCCCGCGGGCCAGAACACGGGGACCTTCAAGTTCAAGAGCAGCCAGGCCAACATGTACACCATAGGGGCCAGTAGCACAGGACTCGCGTTGGCGGAAAAGAAGGTGGCCGTGGGCGTGACCGTGCTGGCCGAGCTGGCCATCACCGCGCCGCAGACCGGCGAGGTTGGCATCGCCAGCGAGATCGCCATCGCCCTTAAGGACCAGTTCGGCAACGCCTTCGCGGCTCCCGAGGGCGGCGTGGAGGTGACTCTGCTCAGCGACGAGACGGGCGTGTTCGGCGTGTTCTACGATGCTCCCGCCAACGGCAAACTCATCACCAGCGTCACCATTCCCAAGGGCCAGAGCAGCGTCAAGGTCTACTACGTGCCGGGCATTGATGCTGTGGGCGCCCACAAGCTGACTTTTACCGCGCCGCAGGTCCTGAGTGACGGTCGCCCCACGAATACGATCCTGAGGGCCGAAGCCACCATCAACGTGCAAACCGGCGCCGAGCTCTGGCTTGTCGTGACACCGCTCAACTTCACCGCCGGCGAGCGCGGCGGGGTCACCATCACGGTGCGTGATGCGCACGGGAACCCGGTGCCTGCGGGTCAGAACGACCGCGTTGTGCAGCTCGAGACCAACAGCCCGACCGGCAAGTTCTACGCCGCGGCTACGGGAGGCAACCCGATCACCCAGGTGACCATCCCGGCGGGTCAGAGCAGCGTGACGGTCCACTACGTGGACACCGAGAGCTGGACGAAGAAGGCCCTCGAAGATGGTAAGCTTTCGGCGGCAGGGCTGAATCCGGCCGGCTACAGTTACACCGTGGCCTTCCGCTCCGAGGGCGTGATCGGGTTCACCGGCAAGGCGATCGTCAACCCGGTTGCGGCGAGCGCCATCACCCTTGACGTGGCGCAGCAGGATGTGGACGCGGTGTCCGATGAGGAGTACACCCAAATCGGCTCGCGGATCGGTGCCACCGATCTCATCGGCGTTGCCTACATGCGTGTCGGCGTTGTCGACCGGTACGGGAACCCGGTGCCCCAGCAGGCTCTGCTCACGATCTCGGTGAAGGACGACTCGCCCTCCGCCTTCCTCTGGTGGGATTACGCTAGACTTGAGGGCGGCGAGTGGGCCGATGAGCATGACGCCTGGCTCGTCGTCACCGCGCCCGGCACCTACAACGTGACCGCCTCTGCCGGCGGTTTCGCGGCCGTCTCGAAGCAGGTCGTCTTCGAGCAACCGTCCCTCGTAGTCGAAGCTCCGACTGCAGCGCTTCCTGACACCCGCGAGCGGGTGACGGTGAAGCTCACCAACCTCTGGGCCTCAGGCCGCGACCTCGTCGTCGACCTTGCCACCAGCACGGAGAACAGCGCCTTCTACGCCACGAGCCAGACCGCGACGCCCATAACCAAAGCTACAATCCCGGCGTATAGGAGCAGCGTTATCGTCTACCTCGAGAGCGACGACCCGCTCGGCACGGCAGTTGAGCTCACCGCCAGGATCGCCGACCTCAACCTGACGGCGAAGGCGACCGTCACGCTCGGCAGGGGTCCGGACGGCTCCACCTTGCTCCTCCGCGGTTGGAACATCATTTCCACGCCTTGGGTGCTGGCCGACGGCAGGGACACCATCGACCAGATCCTCGCCAACCCCGAGTACATCGAGCAGGCCTGGGGCTACAAGGATGGCCGTTGGTACCAGGTGACCACGGCGGATCCCGAGAGCATGAAGCTCCGGCCCCTGGAGGCGCTCTACGTGAAAGTCAAGGGCGAGACCTGGGCGGTCTCCTGGGCACAGTCGGGCCTCGGCACGCCGCCGGTGCGGAGTCTGCCCGCCGGCTGGAACCTGGTCGGCAACCCCGAGGCAGACCGGATCGCGGCGGATGCGGCCCTGGCCAGCATCGCCGGCAGCTACGCCGTGGTGATCAGCCCGGCCGGGTGCAACCAGGGTGCTTGGGTCTACACGCCGCCCATGGGCCCCGGGGGACCTGCAATGAAGCCCTTCCGCGGCTACTGGGTCTATATGCGGCAGGGCGACACGCTGGCGGGTCTGGCGATGCCGCCGGTGCAGTAGGGAGGTAGATGAAGAATGCAGAGGCAGCGCTATCTGAAACTCCTGGGCATCCTGGCGGTCGCTGCCCTGCTCGCGGCAGTTGTGGCTGGGGGGCTGGCCTTCGCGCAGGGCAGCCCCTCAGCGCCTGTCCTGCCGCAGAGCTTCTGGGGCAGCGTGAAGGACGCGAACGGAAACCCGGTTCTCTCGGGCACCGTTGAAGCCTGGTTCAAAGGTGAGAAGCAGGACAGCATCGCCATCGTCAACGGGCAGTACGGCGGCCCCGGCGGGCTTGAGGACAGGCTGACCGTGCAGGGGTTGGCCGAAGACATCGGGAAGACGATCGAGTTTTACGTGAACGGGGTAAAGGCCAACGAGACTGCGAAGTACACGCCCGGCGAGAAAACCAGGCTCGACCTGACGGCGGCGGCGCCCGGCGACATGACGCCGCCCGTAGTTGAAAGCACCGACCCGGCCGGCGGTGCCCCGAACGTCCCGGTGGGCAAGACCATCACCGTGACCTTCAGTGAGAGTGTGCTAAAGGGGGTGTATTTCAGCGACATCTCGGTCAAGGACGCCGCGGGTAAAGACGTTGCCGTGACCAGGAGCATTGAGGGCAAGGTTCTAACCATCGACCCGACCGCTGACCTGGCCTACAGCACCAAATACACCGTGACCATTCCCGCCGATGCGGTGAAGGACCTGGCGGGGAACGCTTTGGCGCAGACCCATACTTTTAGCTTCACCACCGTGGCTGCGCCGGACACCACGCCGCCTGCTGTGGTGACCACCGACCCGGCCGGCGGTGCCCCGAACGTCCCGGTGGGCAAGACCATCACCGTCACCTTCAGCGAGGACATGCAGCAGGGGACTGCTTACGATGCCATCTCGCTCAAGGACGCCGCCGGTAAAGACATTCTCGTGACCAGGAGCATTGAGGGCAAGGTCCTGCGCATCAGGCCGAATGCCAACCTCGCCTACAGCACCAAATACACCGTGACCATTCCCGCCGGCGCGGTGAAGGATGCAGCGGGCAATGAACTGGCGGCAGAGTACACCTTCAGCTTCACCACCGTGTCGGCGGCGGCAGCACCGGCTCCAGGACCAGCTCCTGCACCTGCTCCTGCCCCGGCGCCCGCACCTGCCCCAGCGCCAGCGCCCGTGACGGTTGTTGAGCAGCCTGTGGCTGCCGACAAGCCTACGGTTGTCAAGCTGGCAGGCGTGGTGGAAATCACAGTGCCGGCCGGTGCCGTTACCGGGGATGCTCCGAAGATAAGGGCCCAGGTGTTGACGGAAGCGGCGGCTGCTCCCTTGCTGGATAAAGCGGTGGGGGCCGGGCTGGTGCCGGCCAGTAAGATTGTCCAGCTTACCCTCACCGGAGGCGAGTTTAAGGGATCGGTGCAGCTTACCCTGAACTTTGATGCGGCCAAGGTGGCTGCGGGCCAGGTGCCCAGCGTGTTTGTCTACAACGAGCGGACCGCCCGCTGGATTTACCTTGGCGGCCAGATCGGCAACGGTGTCATTACCGTCACGGTGGACAAATTCTCCAAGTTTGCGGTGTTTGCCACCAGGCCATTACCGGCACTGGCCGATATTGCCACCCATTGGGGCAGAGATTCTATCAGGACCTTGGCTGGGATGGGCATTGTAGCCGGTTATCCTGACGGTAATTTCAAGCCCAATGCCAACATTACCAGGGCCGAGTTTGTTGCTATGCTGGTGCGTGCCTTGGGGCTTGAGCATCGGGAGGCAGCGGCAGGTCGTTTCAAGGATGCGGCCGGTTTTGGCTGGGCGCGTGGTGTTATCGGTGCGGCGGTGGAGGCCGGCCTGATTGGCGGTTATCCCGACGGTACGTTTGGCGCAGCCCGCCCGATTACCAGAGCGGAGATTGCTGTCATTCTGGAGCGCGTGGTACGCAAAGGTCTTGTGCCGGTTACCCTGGCCGAAGAAGTGACCTTTACTGATGCGGGAGCCATTCCGGCCTGGGCAAAAGACGGCATCAAGGCCGCCAGCAGGGCTGGCCTGGTGCGCGGTTTCCCGGATGGCACTTTCCGACCCGCTGCCAATGCTACCAGGGCGGAGATGGCGGCTATGCTGTACCGGCTGGTAGCCCAAAGGTAAAAGTAATCGTGAAAGAGGGGCCCGCCTAAGAAGATTAGGTTGGGCCCTTCTTTAATTTTAAATTTTAGGTGTGCTGATGCCAAGATGGGGTACCAGGTCGTCCGTGTCAAGACTTAGTAGGCGATCTCCCAGCCGATTTAATTTGAATTAGACCGTAGACCACCTCGGTGAACTAATCTCTCTTACTATGTGCTTGACCCAGTGTTTTCCGGCGTGCGGTCCTTCAAGGGTGGGCACGTTGGCTTGAAGACAGGCCTCGGGATCTTTGCCGAAGCGTTTGGGCAGTTGGATTGCCTCGGCTCCGACAGCCTTTTTCAGTAGGTCGAACCGAGGTTCCGAGTGTACCACGTATCTGTCCAGCTCATCATTAGCCCGTACCGCTAACAGGCGTCCCATCCGTTCCGCACCGGCCGGGCTCCAACGCGCCCCAATCCGCTTTGTTCGCCTGGCGATGGTGTGACGGACCTGGCCCTCGATCGCACCTAAACGGTCTCCCTCCGGCAAGGCGGCGATACCTTGCCAGTTAGCCAGGAGATACTCCTTAAGCCGCATGATCCCGTTACGGCGTGCACCCCGGTTGACCCGAATCGCCTGGTCCAAGGCGGAAACTACCGCATCTTGGTTTAGCTCGGCTAACCCTTCGGTGACAGTTTCATAGACGTTGCTGCTGTAACTTAAAGCCTCGGTTAAACGCCGGCGCAGGTGGAAGGGGTCAAGGTGGTAAGTCGCCCCGGGGAACATCTCCAGGCCTTGTTTGATCCACTCGGCGCCGTCCCCACCAATGCGGATCCGCTCTACCCTGCTAAGGTCCCACTTGTGGCCGAAGGCCGCCCCGGTGTCTTCCCAAGCCACCCGGCTGCCCCTGGCGGTGGCCACCGTGTAACGGTTCACCAGTTTCCGGGTCTTTTGTTCCCTGCCCTCGTAGCCGATAAACAGCTTGATCTCACCAAACGCCTTGGGCGACCGCTGCAAGGGTATTACTACACCATCGGCTTCAATGGATAACTCCCGAACCTCCTTGCCGCCTTCAGGAACCACACCGTCTTCAAAGACGGCCTCGCGTAGTGCCTCAGCATCCCGGGCGGCCTTTTCTCCAGCATCCTGAACCTTAGACCAGACGGTCATCCAGTGAATCCCCGGTACTAGAAAACCCATAACCCGGGCCGCGCGCCTGAAGGGCATCTCCGTGCCTAGCTCCAGGATCATACGGGTCATCCGCGGTGTCACCCGTTGGCGTTCAGGGATTCCCAAGGCTTCGTCCAGAAGGAACCGGTACGCGCCGGTCTTCTGGTTACGGTACAGTCGGCGCTTAACCGTAATCTCACCGAAGCTGGTGACCAGGGTCCGCGACCGCTGTCCCACGTTCTTGAGGGCTGGATCCCGCTTGCCGCTTAACTCAAGGTCAATGTGTGCCAGCGCCTCCTCCAGCATTTTGCCGCCTGCCTGTTGAACCAACCGCTGCACCCGCTCTTCCAACTCATCCACATTGCGCACCGACCTGAACACCTCAAAAATTCCCTTGGCCAGAAACAGGACTACCTCAAGCAGAAAGCGAATCTTGAACATGAGACCTCACTCCTTTGGCGGGGAGGGCTTCCCCTCAGGGGAAGCCGTTTTGAGGTCTCACTTCTATTTCCGACCTCACATCTCCTACTTAAACCTTACACTCACTACCAGGTCCGGCTGGGCGCCGAACACCGGCGGACGCTGGAAGGCACGCCTGGACCAGCGTGAGGCGGAACGGTTCGCGCAGACCCTCAAGGATGTTCTGGAGGGGATGCTGCGGAAGAAGCGCTACGGGACCATCGCGGAGCTGCAGGCCGGCTTGGACCACCGGCTTGCCTGGGTACAACGTCCAGCGACCCCACCGGGGCCGTCACAACCGGGGGAGGCCGCCGTTGCAGGTCATCCGCGAGTTCCGGCCCGGCAGGAATTGAAGGCGGCATAGCGAAAAATAACAGAAAAGCAGGACGGGTTAGCGTTTCACTGGAACCACATCTTGGCAACACGACAATTAAACCATTTGTCATCGGCCGTAAGAACTGGCTATTCGCGAACACCGCCCGTGGGGCAAGCGCCAGTGCCATCATTTATAGTGTTGTGGAAACAGCGAAGGAAAACGGCCTCAACCCCTTCAGTTACCTGCAGTATCTTTATTGAAAAGCTGCCGAACATGGATATTCAGGATGAACAGGCCTTAGAAGAGTTGCCTGGTCGGCAACGCTGCCACCGATCTGTCGGGGTGGCAAGTAGTCTATTAGAGAGTGTAAATCAATCCTCACCTGGCTTTAAAGAAGGTGGGAAGTATTTGACGCTTACGGATCTGTGTAGAATACGGGAATTGTAGAAGCAGCACCGGCCGGCCAGCGGTTGAGTAGACCGTACACCGGTTTTTTTGTGGGCCGATGTGCTATAGCGATGTGCTATAGTAATGAAAAAGGAAACAGGGAGGCGAGGTGGTGCAGGATGGGTCCGGCGATTACTCTGGACAGCGCCGAGATTGACCTATTGGACGGCGTGGGTCCGACCATAGACTATCCGAAGGGTCAGCGGATCTTCACTTCAGGTGAGGTGCCGGATCGGGTCTACTTCTTGAAGGCGGGTGTGGTCAAGGTCTACTGCCTGACCGGAGACGGTCAGAGGCAGACGGTGGCCCTGCGTTACCAGGGGGAATTGATAGGGATTGCCGAGGCGCTTTACGGCGGCGAACGGACCTGCTGTGCCGAAGTAGTGACTGACGCCAGCATGGTGGTGATCAGCAAGGGACGGTTCATTGAACTGCTCCGAAGTCGCCCGGGGTTCGCCCTGCGGGTAGCGGAGATTCTTGGGGCACGCCTCCGGGAAGCCCACACCATGATCAGTGACCTGACCTGTTACCACGTTCCGGGCCGGGTAGCACTCTTTCTCCTTAAACTGGTGGAGCGGTGTGGAGTAACTGATAGAGAACCGGGCGTACGCCTGAGCTTGCGCCTGACCCACGAGGAACTAGCCCATATGATCGGTACCTCGCGTTCCAACGTGACATCCATCTTGAACACCTTCCGCAAGCATGGTGCCATTGAATTGAAAGGGCGGGAGATTCGTATATTGAATCCGGAACGGCTACGAGACTACCAATAACCATCTGCATTGATGACCATATCGAGTAGGGTAACGCCATAGTAATTTGCTATGGCGTCATCCCTCTCATAGAACCGTACGTACGGGCCTCAAGGTGGACCCCTTTGTCAAGACAGTTTTTGAAAAAATTTTAGAACCAAACATATTTTCGTTTATAAGATAGCCGCGGGAAGACCCGTCTTCTTCAGGGGGCGGGATGAAAGCGGCCCTTACGATAGGGAGTGAATTGCCGTGGGTTGGGCAAAGAAAAAAGGCAAGAAGCAGGAAAACCGGCTGTACCTGACCAGGGTAGCGCCGCTTCCGCTGGATAAATGGCTGCCCGTCTTCGAGATACCCATGCTTGCTGGGACGAAGCTGTGGAACTCCTGCGTGTGGGAGAGCCGGGAAGCCCGCAAAAACGGCACAAAGTACCCGACTGAAAGCGAGATGAAGGAAAAGTTCAAGGGCTACGAGTCCTGGAAACGGCTCCACTCCCAGAGTTCCCAGTCTGTGGTGGAAGAGTATTTCGAGGCGGTGCGCTCCTACGTCAAACATAAAGACAACGGACGCGACGAGATGCGCCCGCCCGGATTCAAGCCCAAAGCTACCTTGCGCACTATAACCTGGAAGCGGCAGGGCTTCGAGTGCCGGGAAGGCCTTTTGACCCTGAAGCTCTCCCGCAAGCTGGACGACATCGGAGTGTCACTTCCCGAGGGCTTTGACACCCTGGAATTGCCCGACGGCACAGTTTTGAAGGGGACGCCTGTCGAGGTCAAGGTGAAAGCGGTTTACCGCAAAAATAAAATAGTCGGCCTGGAGTTGCACGTCACCTGGGACTTCGGCGTGGTGCCGATGGTGCTGGCCGGCAAGGTGTCGGCCTATGATCTAAACACCGCCCTGGTCGCCAGGGGTTCCACCGAAGGCAGCCAACAGTTAATCGTCTGCCGGGAACTGCTCTCTTTAATCCAGTACCGGAACAAAGTAATCGCCGGGTTCCAGCAGAAGATGTCCCGGTGCAAGGAAGGTTCCCGGAAGTGGAAAGCATTACTTGCGGCCAAACGCGACAGGCTCAAAAAGCTTGGCCGCCGGATTGACCAGTTGACCAACGCCTTGACCAAACTGATGGCCGAGCTGGATCGGGCGGAGGATATAGCATTTTCCGTGCTGGGCGATTTAACTGATATCAGGCGGAAAGCTCGTACAGGCGACAAAAATAAGAAAGCCAGCCAGAAGATTAACCAGTTACCTTACGCTCAAATCGAGCGGCAGCATAGCTACAAGTCTCTGCTCAGGCAGGTATATCCAGACAAAGCGAGCGAGAGGTACAGCTCTCAGACGTGCAGTCATTGCGGGGCGAGGAACAAGTCTTACCGGGTCCACCGGGGCCTTTGGCGCTGCGAGAAGTGCCGTGTGACGATGCATGCCGATTTAAACGGTGTTAACGGCGTCATGAAGAATTACCTGTTCGGGCGTTGTGGTATGGAGCAGCCTTTCCTGCTTAAGCCGCTGGAAGTGTACCGGTGGGACAAAAGGTTTAACCGTTTTGTGAAAGTATCTCTAAGGGCTGTGGCGTAGTGCCGGGCACCTGGAGTAGTTGTGGCGTTAGTGACCGCCCCCTTTGGGAGCCGAAAGGCGTCTGTACCAGAGTTACCCGCATGTATCTATCCAATTCGTAACACGGGAAAAACATCCGATTCGCAATACCCAATGCGCCAGGTAAACCGATGATCCCGGGAGTACGGGTAAGGTTTGTAGAAGCCTTACCCCTTCAGGGGTAGGGAGTAGTCACGAACGATTGATACAAAAGAGTTTGTTTAAATTTTGAGTTACCATGTCTGGTTAATTATCCCTGGTATAATATACCATTTTGGGATGGCTTTTTTTGCTTACTCGGCTCAGCTACCTTATCTCTTCCTGGCGGGGTGCCTGTCAAGGGCGACGTAAGCCGTCGCCGTCAGGCGATTGTCGTAAGGCAACCCTTGACAGGCGAATCCCGCCAGGAAGTACAATCGGGAAAGCCGGGTAAGCTAAGCATGGTAAACTTCTGCCGGAGTCCGGTAGGCAAGTGCTTGGTGCAAGCGTTTGTAGTTGTAGAAGGTAAGATATTCGCCCAGTCTTCTTCTTGCTTTCCGGGGACTCTGGTATTCGTGCAGGTACACCTCCTCGTACTTGATGATCCGCCACAGGCGTTCCGTAAAGATGTTGTCCTGGGCGCGGCCCCGGCTGTCCATGCTGATTTGGACGCCGGCTTCCTTAAGTAATTTGGATATATTGTGGACTAGACTGCCCTAGTCGCTGTTCATAATTTGTGGCCTGGTCAGGGAGAAGGCCTAGCTGACGGCAGCACACACGAAGTCTACTGATAAGGGTATCGGACAGCTCCCAGCTTACTACGAAGCGGGAGTACCAGTCCAGGACGGCCGTTATGTACATCCATCCCTTAAGCATGCGGATGTAGGTGATGTCAATGCCCCAGACCTGATTTGGTTGTTGGATGACCACCCCCCTCAACAGGTAGGGATAAACCAGGTGTTCGTAACGTCTTTTGCTTAAGTTCGGTCCCGGGGAGATGGCCGCGATCCCCATCTCCCGCATGTGGCGCTGCACAGCTTTGCGGTTGACCAGAAAACCTTCGCGTTTTAATTGGGCAGTTATCCGGCGCGATCCGTAATACGGAACGCTGCCGTCGCTGACTTTCCGGTTAATGCCTTCCAGGATCAGTTCGTGGTTGAGCCGGTCAAAGCATTTGGACAGATCCATGTCCACTACGTGTTCCAGTCCATATCTGTTCATAAATCTTTCCGCTTTAGCTACGGCTTGATGGCAGGAACGTCCCAGTCGGTATCCATAGCTGGATGGGTGAAAGTCAGGATCAAAGATGGGCTGCAGAATGTTGAGCAGGGCTTGTTGGACCACCCGGTCTCTTACGGTGGGAATGCCTAATGGGCGGTTACTGCCATCCGGTTTTGGTATTTCCACGCGTAGGACGGGCTGTGGCTCGTACGTGCCGGTTTTCAGTTCGTGATGAAGTTGGTCCAGCCTCTCGTCCAAGTTCCGGCCAAAAGCTTCCACGGTCTCTCCGTCTACTCCGGGAGCGCCATTGTTGGCTCTTACGGCACGATAGGCTTGAATGAGGTTTTCAAGCCGGTAGACCTTGTCAATAAGGCTGTACCATTTCTTCATCTCTTCACCTGCTTTCGCTATGCTCCCTCGGTGCCTCGCGACTCGGCGGCGGTTTCTTCCCGCGGTTTCTCGGTGTCTCTAGCTCGCTGGCAATCTTACCGTGACCTTTCGCGGTACTCCACCTGAGCGGACATCGGGTCCAGCAGGTTCGTCACCCCCGGTCCCAACGTTCCCTTTGGCGTTTCGGCCTCGGTTGTCTTCTCGTCCCAGTCGGTCGGTTTCCCTTGGTTGCATACTTCGGTTTACCTGCGCCCCTTCGCAGGCATAGAGGCTTTTGGCTCCCTATGCCTCACTGCAACTTGGTGCAGTGTCCCCCCGGTTTTGCCCTCCGGTCTGTTACCAGCCTTCACCGGCCGGGGGTTCGTCACTACTGGGGCTTGTCTGCACCCCGCACCACTTCGGCTCTCCCTTGCGTTTCCGCTTGTTCGGGCCTACCTGTATCCAGGATGGTACGGGGCTTCCCCGGGTAAGTCTGTCTGCCCGAACTTGAACGCATCCGTCTTAACTCCTCAGGTTATCCAGCTTTCGGGCTTTCCCATATCTTGCAAGGTTACCCACCTGAAGAGCCAACCCCGGTTCGCTTGCGCTATGTTCCAAGTTCCCCCTTCAGCTTCCTTCAGACCCCACCGTTGCCGGTGACGCCCTTGCCTACGGGTTGTCTTCCCGCTGGTTAGGTGACAGGGTTTCTTTCAACCCATCGGCGCAACAGACATGCCGGGCGCACAAAAAAGGCCGGGCGCTTTTGGGCGGCCGACCTTTTTTTTGTCACTGGCAGACATTCGGTTGACAAAAAATTAACCTTGTCTGGGTTCCTGAAGAACAGACAGGCCAACCCTCCGAGGATTAGACTGAACAGTAAGAAACTTTGGTAAAGGAGGGTGGGTTCAAAGTCAGATGTTGGGCAAATAAGTTTAATCCATCACAAATTCCTTAAGAGGGGGGGTACACGTATGTCCTTGGTGAAGCGTGTCCTGGACAACGGCCGGGAGGCGGGCCTAAGAAACACCAAAGCCGCAGTTTTCGGTTTCCTGTTCTCCTGGGTGGTTTTCTTCAGCGTTCTTAATCTGGTCCCTGTGTCCGAGGCTCTGACCCCGGAAGGCCGGGCGGCCTTGGCGGTAATGGCTTGGGCTATGGTGATCTGGGTGTCGGAGGCGCTGCCTATGGGTATCTCTGGCCTCGGGATTTGCGTGCTGCTTATGCTGACCGGTGCTCTACCGAAGGTACCCGATGCGTTTTCCGGTTTCACGACGTCGGTTACCTTCCTAGTTTTGGGCTGCTTCATTCTGGCGGCGCTGATGCAGGTCACTGGTTTGGACCGGCGCATTGCACTGGGGATCGTGTCCAGAGTCAAGCCCCGGGTGGGGAGCGTACTGGGGGGTCTGATGGGCGCCCACTTTGTGACCGCCATTTTGGTGCCCGCCACTAACGCCCGCGGAGCAGTGTTCCTGCCGATCGTGACCAGTATTATACGCCTTTTGGGAGACTCACCGGATGCAAAACGGGGCCGCAAAGCCCTGGCTATGGCAGGAATCGGGATGGCGGCCCTCGCTGCCGGGATTATAACCATGCACAGTCACATGTCTAACGTGATTATCGCTCAGGCCCTAAACGAAGCGGTCGGCCCCGGGACCATGACCTGGGGTAAGTGGCTCTGGATGCACTGGCCGCTCTTGGGTATTTTCCCGGTTATGTGGCTCTGGGTAACCTGGGCGCTGAAGTGCGCCAAGGTGGAGATCCCCGGCGGTATGGATGAGATCAGGAAGCAGAAAGACGCCCTGGGTACCATGAGCTGGAATGAATGGGTGGTGCTGATTTGCACCTCCATCGCGGTGTTTCTGTGGGCCACGGACTCGTGGCACAAACTGGGCATCCACACCGTAACCCTGCTAGTGGTGATGGCGATCCTTATCCCCGGCGTGGTCAGTATTAACTGGAAGCGAGTGCAGCAGAACGTTATTTGGGGTACATGGCTGTTACTTTGTGGTTCCTTGTCTCTGGTTACCGCTTTTGCAAAGACCGGCGTTGACAAGTGGCTGGCTTCGCAGCTGGTGGCCATCACGCCGGCCTGGGGCTGGGTGGCGGTGACGTTGCTCATCTGCGTTGTGGTCCAGATCATCCGACTGGGCATCATCAGCAACGTGGCGGCGGTGACGCTGATGGCACCGGTGGTCGTGGCCATGGCCCCCTTGCTAGATCTAAACACCGTTGCCTTTTCGCTGGTGGTGCTGAACATCGATTCCTACGCCTTCATTCTACCCATCTCAGTAACTGCCTGTCTGATTGCCTACGGTACCGAGGAGTTCACCTTCACAGAGTTCATGAAAATCGGCGCCCCGTTCACCTTCTTTGTAATTCTGTACATGGTGTTCGTGATGGTTCCCTGGTGGGCGGTGTGCGGTTACCCGATATGGGAGCCTATCAACTAGTTAAGGAGGGGGATTATGTCGGAGAAGAGGCTGCTAAAACCCGAAGCGGTCCAGGAGGTCCACCTGGAAACCGACATTCTCATCATCGGTGCGGGTAATGCCGGGTGCTTTGCCGCCATTGAGGCTAAACGCCTGAACCCCAACCTGAAGGTCACACTTTTGGAGAAGGCGCATATCGACCGTAGCGGCTGTCTGGCGGCGGG
The DNA here is from genome assembly GCF_000018425.1 of Candidatus Desulforudis audaxviator MP104C. Lineage (GTDB taxonomy): Bacteria > Bacillota > Desulfotomaculia > Desulfotomaculales > Desulforudaceae > Desulforudis > Desulforudis audaxviator. The sequence continues at coordinate 820,545 of NC_010424.1, forward strand.
GATGGACGCGCTGAATACTTACATCAAGAAGGGGAAGACCAGAGAAGACCTTGTCCGCTGGAGTCGCGACCAGGTTGGGGGCGGCCCGCTACGGGAAGACCTCACCCTGTCCATGGCGGAGTACCTGAACCGATGCATTGAGGAGTGGGAAGAGTGGGGGCTGCCCATTAAGAAGGACGAGAACGGCGAATACCTGGCCCGGGGCAAGTGGGACATCGCCATTCACGGTGAGTCTATGAAAGTGATCCTAGCGGAGAAAGTGCGTGAATACAACTGTGAGGTTATTAACAAGGTGGCGGCTACCAGCTACCTGGTGGACGAGGGCCGGGTAGTGGGGGTGACCGGTCTGGGCGTGAAGGACGGGAAATTCTACGTGGTGAGGGCGGGGGCCACCATCGTGGCCACCGGCGGCGCGGCGGGCCTCTACAAACCCTACACCAACGACGGCAATGACTGCCACCATCAGATCTGGTACTCACCTTTTAACGTGGGCACTGGGTATGCCATGGGCATCCGCATCGGTGCCGAGATGACCTCCTTCGAGATGCGCTGGTGCGCGGTACGGACCAAAGACTTCAACGGCCCCATCGATACCATCTCGGTGGGTTACAACGCGGCCATGATCAACGGCCGGGGTGAGAAGATTCTGCAGACACACTATTCCCACCTGGGCGGTGAGGCGGCGCCCCGATTCATCCGGGCCAACGCCCCCATGGACGAGTGGCTGGCGGGCCGCGGCCCCACCTACGTGGACACCACCGGTATGACCCCGGAACAGGTCAAGGACCTAAAAGAGGATTACCTGAACGAGCGCCCCACCTTTGTCCAGTTCCTGGCGGCCCGCGGGCAGGACATCACCAGGGAGCCGATTGAGGTTTACGGCAGCGACCCGTACATTGTGGGCGGCCACACCGCCAGCGGTTACTGGATCAACAACGACCGCTCCACTACTGTGCCGGGTCTGTTCGCCTGCGGCGACGTGGCGGGCGGGGTACCCAACAAGTTCGTGGGCGGCTGCGCCGCCGAGGGTGTCCTAGCCGCCATCGGCGCGGTCCAGTATGTGGCCGGCCTAACCGACCGGGGCCACATTGATCCGGAGGCGGTGAAGTCGGAAAAGGAAAGGGTCTACGCTCCCATGGTCCAGATGGCGGAGGTGGGAGACGGCATAACCCCCCGCGAGATGGAGGAACGTCTGCAACGGCTAATGGATGAATACGCCGGCGGCGTTCACCAGTTTTACCGCACCGACCATCACCGGTTGGAGTATGCCTTGAAGCACATCAAGATTTTGCAGGAGCAGGTGAGATACCTGATCGCCGAGGATGTGTTCAATCTTCTGGCGGCTCACGAGGTGATCGACCGGCTGACGGTGGCCGAGGTGTTGGTGCACCATTTGCTATACCGGGCCGAAACCCGTTGGCCGGGCTGGCAGACCCGGGCAGACTTTCCGGAGAAGGACGAAAAACTCAACTGTTTCGTTAATTCGAGGTTTAACCCAGAGACTGGAGCCATTGAGGTGTTCACCCGCCCCTACGAGAAAGTGGTCGACTAACGGAAGGAGGGACTGACTGGTGCCGCCAAGAGTGGACAATGTGAAATGTGACGGGTGCCGGAACGAGCGGGAGGCGCTATGTGAGCTCATCTGCCCGGGAAACCTGATGGCGCTCGATACCGAAACGAACAAAGGCTACTGCCGTTCTCCGCGGGACTGCTGGGACTGCATGAGTTGCACCAAGATCTGCCCCAAGGGTGCCATTGAGACACGTATTCCCTATCAGCTTGGGTATTATTCCGCCAAATTGGTGCCCTTCACCGGGACCGGGAAGATGACCTGGACCGTAGTGGACATCGATGGTAAGGTGGAACGGTTCACTTTCCGGACGCGTAACAAGTAACGGTGTGCGGGGGTGGTGACACCCCCGCGGCGCCGCAATGGGAAGAGGGACAGCGGTGGCGAATCAACCGAAAATCGGGATCTACCTCTACCCGGGGCAGGAGCCCGATGCCCTGGACTGGAAGACGCTGGCGGGGGCGTTACGTGTCCACCCGGCCCGACCCATTATCCGTGAAATGCAGGGCCATGCCTTGGGAGCGGGCCTGAAGGAACTTCGGGTGCAACTGCGCGAGGACGTGGTGAACCGGGTGATCGTAGCCGCGAGTTGCTCGGTGGGCCTGATCGAGCCTACTCTGCATAAGGCGCTCCGGGCCGAGGGAGTTGATCCGAATTTGGCCCAGGTGGTCGATCTCTCGCTCTGTACCGGGGGCGGTGCCGAGGCAGCCACTAAACGGGCCCGGATCCTTTTGGAAATGGCGCTGGCGAAAGCGGTGAGGCTGGAGCCCAAGGTCACGGCCGCCGTCACGGGTTATGATACGGTACTGGTGGTGGGTGGCGGCATCGCGGGCCTAACCGCCGCCCATGAACTAGCTGCCGCCGGCTACCGGGTGGTGATCGTGGAACGCCGGCCCTTCCTGGGTGGCAAGGTGGTCCAACTCCACCGGTATTATCCCCACAGTTGTGATCCGGTGTGCGGTGTCAGCTACCTGTTAGAGACCCTGCGGGAGAATGACCGGGTGACCATCGAGACGGCGGCGGAAGTGGCGGGGGTCACCGGCTTCCCGGGTCGGTTTGAAGCTTTGGTAAGACGGTCCGGTACCGAATCCCGGGATGTGGTCTACACGGTAGGTGCGGTGATCATCGCCACCGGGTGGGAGGGCTTTGACGCCGGCCAAATCAAGGAGTTTGGTTACGGGAAGTACCCGAACGTGGTCACGGCCATGGACTTGGAGAGGCTGGCGTCACCGTCGGGGCCCACCGGGGGCCGCCTGGTACGGCCGTCGGATGAACGCCCGGTGAAACGGGTGGCCTTTATCCAGTGTGCCGGAAGCCGCAGTGAGCGGTACTTGTCCTACTGTTCGCAGATCTGCTGCACGGTGACCATCAAACAGTTGTCCTACATCCGCGAGGCTTATCCCGAGGCGGAAATTACGGTCTTTTATATCGATCTTCGGGTGCTGGGTAAGTACGAGGACTTGTACCGCCAGGCTCTGGCAGATGGCGTGCGCTTTGTGCGCGGGATGCCGGCGCGGATTGAGGAAAATTCCAAGACCCGTGACCTAGTGGTGCGGGCGGCGGACAGCCTTTCGGGACGGCAACTGGCGCAAACCGTTGATCTCGTGGTGCTGGCCACGGGAATGGTTCCAAACCGGCAACTGGAATGGCTATCCGGGTTCGAAGCGCCGGACTTAACGCACAACACCCACGAACAGTGCTTCCCTGGCATCACGGCTCGGCCTGGCGTTTATCTGGCGGGAGCCTGTGAGGAGCCCATGGACGTAACCCAATCGGTACGCAGTTCCCTAAGCGCCGCCATGCGGTGCGTCAAGTTCCTCCGGGAGAAGCTGGATGTGGCAGGCCTGGTGCCGATGGTGGATGATACCAAGTGCGACAGGTGCGGGCGCTGCGTAAGTGAGTGTCCCACAGGGGCTATGCGTTTCATCACGGAAGGAAAACCGCCGGTTCCGGATCCGCTTTCCTGCCGGCACTGCGGCATCTGTCAGGGCGGTTGTCCGCTGCAGTGTGTGGCTCTACCCTCCTATTGTTTTCAGGGGGTGGCGGATATGATCCAGGCGGTGGAATTCGACTTGCTTACGAAGGATGACCCGGCGATCCTGCTTTTCCTGTGCCGGCACGATGCTTACCCGGCCTACGAGGCAGCTTGCGCGGCGGGTACGGTACCGCCAAATGTCATTCCGGTGCGGGTACCCTGTGCCGGAACCGTGAACGCGGCTTGGGTGGCGGACGCCCTGATGCATGGCTTTGACGGCATCGCGGTGGCGGGTTGCCCCCGGGAGGAGTGCCACGCCGGTACGGGATTCAGTTTGGCCAAGGAGCGCCTGGCCAGCGCCGGGGAAACCCTGTATCGTATGATGATCGAACCGGAGCGGGTGGCCGCACTGCCGGTGGGTATCAGGGATGCCGCTCAACTGGCGGCTAAGCTGTGGGCTTTTTCCGCCCAACTCAAGGGTATGGGAGCCAATCCGCTTCGAGTCTAGGAGATGGTGGTGAGTCGTGTGCATGTGCTGACGGCGAAAAATTTGTGGTCTAGGGATCTGGCCGCTTATGCCGGTATGAATCGGTGTCACCAGTGTGGGGTGTGTACCGCCGTCTGTCCGCACGGGCGGGCTATGGACCAGCCGCCGGCACGTATGGTGCGCCTGCTGCAACTGGGTTTGGTCGACGATGTATTAAATACCGAGGGGATATGGCGGTGTGTCGCCTGCGGTCAATGTACAGACGTCTGTCCGGTACGTGTGGATGTACGCGGGGTGATCGGGTTCCTGGGACGCTTATGGTTCTGGAAAAACATACTTTGCGCCGGGCAGAGCCTCGGATCCGAGTTCCCCGACCTGCTCGCCTATCTTGGGGTGAAGCATGACGTGGCAGAAGCCTACCGCTAGCAGCCTGTGTTCTGAATGCTAATGGACCTGTTGCCAAACTCCCGAAAAATCACGGATAAAGAGAGGATTTTGAGCTCAGCATGTAGAATTAATCCATGAAAACCAGTACATGGTGTGATAACAATGATGGGATATAAACAGCCACAAGGCAAGCTGTTCTACCAGTTTAGCCTGGATGAGCGCGTCCCGCTCAACCACTTCTTGAGAGAGGTTGTTAAAACCGTCGATTTCAGCTTTATTTACAGTCTTACACGCCCCTTCTATAGTCACACAGGTACCCCTTCAGTAGATCCGGTCGTGGTTTTCAAGATGGCACTGCTCGGTTACTTCTACGGAATCACCAGTGAACGTCAGCTGGCTGAAGAGTGCAAGCTGAACCTCGCGTTTATGTGGTTCTTAGGTTATGACATAGATGAGCTTCCTCCCGACCACAGCATCCTTTCCAAGGCCCGGAAACGTTATGGGAGAGAGGTCTACGAACAGTTCTTCCGCCACGTGGTCCAGCTTTGTCAGAAAGCAGGCTTGATAGAGGGTAACAAAGTTTTTCTCGACGCCACATTGGTCAGGGCCAACGCTTCTCTGGATTCCCTGGTGAGTCGCGAGCTTCATCGGCAGCTTGATCAGACGCCAAAAGAATACTTGAACCGGGTGTGGGAGGAAAACCCTTTGAACGAAAAAGATGCGCCTGAGGATACAAAAGGTGTTACGGCTCTTACCGGATCCAGTGCCCAGCCACCAGAAGACACTCCTGGCCAACCTCCAACCAATAGGCTAAAGCGGACCAACGAGAAGTGGGTGAGTCGGACTGATCCCGACGCTTCTCTCATAACTCGCCACGACCACCGCGGACTATTCCTCGCACATAAAGTACACATCTGCGTGGACGAAGGACAAGCGCGCATAGTCACGGCTGTCGAAACCACGCCGGGTGGCACTGCCGAATGCCACGTGCTTCCTGACCTCATCGGAAAACATACTTGGAACACCCGCTTACGGCCAAACGAGGTGGTAGCAGACCGAGCTTACGGCACCAGAAAGGTTTACCGGTTTCTCCGGCAAAACGGCATCCTGCCTAGCATACCCAGCAGAAAGCCTTGGAAGAAGCGGCGCAAACTAGCAGCCGGGTTTCGTTACGATAGGGAACGTGATGTCTACGTCTGCCCCAAAGGGAAACTTCTCTATCGCCAGAACAAGGACAGGCCCGATGGTTCCCAGGTCTATCGGGTGCACCGGCTGGCCTGTAAGAACTGTGAAAACCAAGGGGTACTATGCCGGGCCAAACGGCCCTCGATAATTCGCAACCACGATACTAAGCTTCTGGCTTGGGTTGAGGAACACCTCAATACTAAGATCGCCAACAAAAGCCTACGCGCGCGTAAGCAGTGGCCCGAGACAGTATTCGCCGAAATGAAGGGTCCCCGAGGACTAGACCAGGCAAGACTACGAGGTACAAATGGCGTACAGGTTCAAGCCCTGCTTGCCCTGATGGCCCACAATATCAGGCAACTGGAAAGGGCAATCAGTAAGAGGAGCAAGCCAGCCCAGGCGATGGGAATCCCGGGAATGATACCTTTTGGTAATTCCTCACATAAATACCTGGACCTTCGTTGGTTTGATTTTGATTATAAAATAAGGGGTTTGGCAACAGGTCCACAACCGAAAACTGAGCCATTTTCTGTGGATAACTGTGAAACGTGGAACCTTGGTTTACACGTTAACATCACCTCCTGCGGAATTATGCTGAACACCGCCGTGGCTATTGTCCATCTTGTCCGGCTGCCGTCAAGGGCAAGGGCTTTCGCCTCCGCTGCGCGGCCCCTTGACTGCTGCCGGACGGCGATGGCCTGAGTATTTAAGTTTCTTCTGGTTCACAAGCCAACCCTTTGGAGGGAGATCCAAGGCGTGATCTCCGCGGCTGACGCCATAAAGGCCCGCAGGTTGTGGCGTTGAGAAGTTCTCATAATGTCTCTTATGCGAACAAAACGGGCGGAAAAGTTCGCCAAAGAAGCAGGGAACCGGTTCGCTAAGGGCGAATTTTTTGTTCGCATAAGTTAAAAGGGGGAAACCAAGTATAACGAGTGAAGCAACGATAATCGAAGTCACATGGGAGGGGCCTTATGCTTGGCCAGGATTTGAGAGCGCGAACAACTTGCGCTCCATTCCCAACATACCTGGGGTTTATCTTCAAACGTTTGAATATCAAGGTGGGTATCTGATATACGCTGCTGGAATCACGCGCCGATCAGTTTCCACACGCTTTAAAGACCATACCCGGAAATACATGAATGGCGAATATAACGTTTTGGATATCGATGCAGCACAGCAAGGAGTCCGAAAAGAGGTATGGCACGGGTGGTGGTATAGGCGCGCGAATCGAAAGGAATTTGAAGAACGAAAGTCGATAATTGTTGAGGCTGTACGCAAACAACTTGCGGGATTTCGAATCTTTGTCGCTGATGTAGGAACTCAACCTCGAATCCTTGAACGCATTGAGGCGTCAGTAATGCGCCATCTATATCAACAACCATCACCAGTCTGTGACATTCCAGATAAAGGTATGTATCTAGTACCCCGTTGGGATTCGGAGAATCCAATTGTCGTCAAGAGTAATTGTGTAGCCGTTCTTCATGGGCTTCCTGCTTTTCTTGAAATATAGCTGTGTGTGTAACGGAGGAGCGTACCATGCCTGAAAAATTTCTTTACAAACAACATTACGACCTGACCACGGCCCGGGCCGTTCAAAGGGCCATTGCGGCCGGGGCGGCGCCGGTGGATTCAAGGACTCTGGCCGATCTGAGCGGGCGGAGACATTCCGGCCAGACAGTCAGGGCGCACCTGGTATCAATTTGTGCCCTGCTGCTTTTATTTGTCGCAGCGCTGGCCGGCTGCGGAGCCGAGACGTCCCCTCCCGCGGAAAAACCGGCGGCGCAGAGCGAAGAAGCGGCTGTTTCCCCGGCGGCGGAGAGCGCGCCTTCCGGCGAGCCCGCGCCCGCTGAGCCTGCAAAAGCTGCGCCCCAAAAACCCGCGGCCCAGCCGGAAGACCTTAATGAGAGCGCGGTTAAAACGCTGCCCGCCCGCGTGACCGGGGTGGTCGACGGGGACACGGTCCACGTCCGCCTGGAAAGCGGAAAGGATGAGAAGGTCCGCTTCATCGGCGTGGACACCCCGGAGAGCACCCGCGAGGTGGAGCCTTACGGGAAGGAGACCGCGGCCCACACGAAAAAGCGGCTGGAGGGCAAAACCGTCTACCTGGAGCTGGACGCAAGCGAACGTGACAAATATGGCCGCCTCCTGGCCTACGTCTGGCTTTCCCCGCCGGAAGACGGCGGCGAGGCGGAAGTGCGGGCGAAGATGTTCAACGCCAAGCTGCTGCTCGCCGGTTTCGCCCAGGTGATGACCGTGCCGCCGAACGTGAAGTACGCGGACCTCTTCGTACAGTTTCAGCGGGAGGCGCGGGAGAACGGCCGGGGACTGTGGGGAGCCGCTCCGCAGGAGCCGGAGGCGAAGGGCGCCTTCGTGGGCAGCGTCAGAAGCAACAAATACCATTATCCCGACTGCCGCTGGGCGGGGCGGATAAGTCCTGCGAACGAGATTTGGTTTAATTCCGCCGCCGACGCCAGGGCGCAGGGGTACGAACCCTGCGGCGTGTGCAGGCCTCCCGGTTAGAAAGGAACGACCGCTGTTGAACGGTTTTTTGGACCATCTCAAGGCCCGCGGCCTTTCTGTTCAAACGGTCGGGACCTACGCGGCCGCCGTGCGGGCCTTCGCGAAGTGGTGGGAAGGGACCGGCGGAGAAGCTTTCGACCCCGCTTCGGTCTCCTCGCTGGACGTGGCCGACTACCGCCGGCACCTTTTGAACAAAAACCGCAAGCCGGCCACGGTCAACCTGCACCTGGACGCCCTGTCGTCGTTCTTCTCCTGGGCCGTATCCACAGGGCTGGCTCTAATCGACCCGACGGAAGGCGTCAGGAGAGTCCCCGGGCAGAAAAGCTCCCCCAGGTGGCTTACCAGGCGTGAGCTTGGGGCCCTGGTGCGGGCGGTTCAGAAGCACGGCGCTTCCAGGGACCGGGCGCTCGTAGCGCTCCTTCTGCACGCCGGCCTGCGGGTATCCGAGGCGGTGAGCCTGAAGGTGCAGGACGCGGTGATCCGGGAGCGTTCGGGGCACGTTGCCGTCCGCCGCGGCAAGGGCGAGAAGTACCGGGAGGTGCCCTTAAACGCCACGGCCAGGAAGATGATCCAGGAGTGGCTTGACGGTCACCCCGGCGGGGAATACCTCTTTCCCGGCAGAAACGGCGGCCCCATGACCCCCAGGGCGGTTCAGAAGCGTTTGAAGGAACTTGCCCGGCTGGCCGGCGTGGAGGTCACCCCGCACAAGCTCCGGCACACCTTCTGCAAGATGCTGGTGGACGCGGGGGAGAGCCTGGACCGGGTGGCCGTGCTGGCCGGACATGCCAACCTGAACACCACGGCCAGGTATACCCGGCCGGGAGTGCAGGATTTGGAAAGGGCCGTGGAGAAGTTGGCGTGGGAATGAAGTTTGGCAAGACAGGAACGTTCGATATGGCGGATTACTGGGAGTGGAAGTTTAACACGGAAAAACAGGGCAAGGATGTGAGTAATGCCAATACTCAAGTAAATGCGGCTTAAAACGGGGTGATCTTATCTGCCAGAGGGAATTTACACCAGGATTCGGACTTGACCCGATTGTTGTGCGGTACGTATGCAGGTCCAACCGCTAACGTTTACTTCCGACTACTTCAGCGGACCGATCTTGTCAGCTTCGATCGGCAACGAAGTCAGGTACATCATCGGTACGTGCGTATTAGTTACAAGCCTGTCATCGATGCGAGCCGAATCCGGCACGAATCCGACGATACCGTGCAGACCTGCAGGGTTGGCCCTTATCCAGTTAACCCGCCGGACATGCTTATCTAACTCATCCTTCGCTTCTCCTCGGAAGCGGCGGCAGATTTCGGCAACCTCAGCGACAGTCCGGGCAAGCTGCAAGCGCTTGCACTCAATGATCTGAATTTTTCCACTTGGCCTCCACGCCAAGACATCGACATCGCCGAGTTGGGCGGGACCACCCAATTCGGTCATCTGTACGTTGGTACGCGTCTGCCATCCGTTCTCGCGAAAATGATCGGCAACGAACCGAGCAAATGCATGACCCCTCTCGCTGTTTACCCTCCCGATGTACTGTTTCATCTCCTGCGAGGTGAAAAACTCTTTCGGCAGATGTCCTTTTTCTGACCTTTCCAGCAGGTATCCGACTCCAAGCCACAGCGAGCCGGCTCCGAAAAACACTTTGTCGTCGTCTTGCTCCCCAAAGACAAGAATAGGTCTGACCTTTGCAGAAAGCCTGCGACGGAATCGCCAGGGGTAAAGGTCCTGTTTTCTGAATCCCGGCGGCGGTTTGTCCCATGCCAGGCGATGAAAGATGCTGAAAGTACGGATGAATGCTTTGCTGGCATCGAGTGACAGGCCGCGGGCTTTAGTCAATCTCGTCTTGAGGTCGCCTAGCGTTGTCTCCACGACGACGCTGTCACGCTTGACCGCTAAATCCATGAGCTCCGCTAAACCGTCTACCGCTTCGTCCGGCGTTAAACCGAACTCAGTCCGAAATGCGCGAAAAAAATCGGCAGAAAATACCTCATCAGCGCTCGTTCGTTCGCCGGGGCGCTCATTTCGATACAATTTACTATACTCCCCTGCCGCCGCTTCGAATTCTTCACGGAAGTAAGCGGTCAAAAACGGTTTGATGACGGTGTTATGGAACCCGCGATCGATGGTGTACTCGCCATTCGGATGTAAGTCGATTCGGGGTTCAATCAGGTCACTATTGACCGCGTCAGAGTCCGTCGCAACTTCGACTAGCAGTGCCGCTTTGGCCAATAGTTCATCCAGTCCCCACCGGGAGAGCTGGCGGCCACCTACCTTTGGACACTCACAGATAGCCATTTCCAGGATAGTGCGGGCCGCCAACGAAACATTGGTCCGATCCGATTCCCGCTTTTGCGCGACAGCGAAGACATCCTCCTCCGGCGCATACAAGGCAAGGACTGCCTGTGCGGTACGGCGCCAGTGGTCACGGTCCTGGATAACGGCTTCATGCACCCCGAGCGCTTCGCGGATCACCGACGCCCTATCGAGCTGTTGCAACAACTCCCGGAGCTGATTCCAGACCTTGTCTACGACCCTGTGCAGGAATTCGTTGCACTCGACCTTCGACGTGATACTGGTACCAGGCCGAGCTACCGTACAACCTTCGGACAGTCTGAGCTTTGAAAAGACGAAGTCCTCATGAGCCAGAAAGATCGGCTTCTGGCCTTCCCGCGCCAGCAAGTGCTCAATGGGGTAATACGTATGAAAAAGATGGAGAACACGAATACCCGTGATGCCGATCACCCTGTTCATTAGGTCATCAAGGGCGGTCTCGTCAACATCCCCTGTCACACCTTGATGCAGGCTGACAAGGCCTTTCGCCATGCCGCGCAGGACTAACCTCTCACCGGTATTCTCAGGCTGCTGGAAATGCATGAGGAAATGCGGTGGAAACTTAATCTCGGCGGTTCGCTGCTCGAGGTTGACCGTAACTTCAGGCTCACCGATCACCATGCCTGGCTTGCGTTCCGCATACGTCTCAGGTACCTCGACTTCGCTAAAGTTGAGGTGAATCTCCACCGCGCCGGACGGTGCCTCTGGGTATAGAGCCTCGACCTCGAACACCAACCTGTTGTACAAGCCAATGAACCCAGACCATATCTCATAGAGAAGGTGTTGGATCTGCTTGCCACCCTCCCTTGGTTCCACCAGAAGCCAACTAGGGCCGCGCGGGGTCTCCACCGCGCCTGCCAGCACGCCCGCGTGCAAATGACCCAGGCTTGCGTAAATAGGGCGACCCTGCATGGACTTGAAGTACGCGTCCCTGCCGAACCGCATAACAGGCGAATAGTCACCATCTTTTGTCTGGAGGACGTGACGGTCCATCAGGTTTCGCACTTCCTTCCGGACAGGCAGGACCATGTCATTACTAATAGCAACCATGGAGCGGTTATCAACGGGTAAGTCACGCGGCACAAGCTGGTAGTTCAGGCGACGCCAGAAGCAATAGAAGTTGTAGTCACCGTTAATGTTCAGGAAGTGGACGCCTTCCCGCTCTGCCCATTCCTTCTGCTTGAGACATTTGAGGTACCGTGTAATTGGTCGATCGGGCTCGCCGGCCAGCATCAGAAGATCGGATATTCGAATAACCGACAAGCGCCACTGCTCCGGCCAATCCTTGAAGCCCAGAGCAAACCCACGGCCGAGGCCGCCCATTACCAGCAGCGTCATCCCTTCCGCGAAATCGGGTGACGCCCGGCAATGATCGGCCACGTGGTTTAGGTATCTTTCCAAGCTGGCTCGGAGGGGTTCTGGGTATTCCATGAAGCTAGAAAGACCCTGCTCCTCCAGCCAATCAAGCCGATCATGAAGAAGGACCACATGGAGGTACTTGTTGATGTCGTACTTGAGCAACCAAGCGTGCAGTGAAGGCACCTTTCCGTCTGGTACCGGCGGCTCGAGAGAGTAAGCTTCCCCTTTTAACTCCCAGAGTCCTTCTTGCTCGACTTGGTACGCCTGCCGCTTGGCGAGCGCGTCTGCGAACGGCTGAAGGTACCCCATCCGCCTTAACTCAAATAGAACAAAGCGCCTGATTGCAGGACTGACCGCGTGTGGCAAAGCAAGGACCAGTTCACCACTAAAGTCGACAAGAGGGCGTCTCTCCAGGGACGAGTGTCCGGTTAACTCCTCCGCGAGTACCTGCTTGTCTTCATCTCCCAGAATAAACGGCGTCAGTACCTCACGGTTGATACCGAGCGCATCGAGTTCGTTGTCAGTGAAGGTAATCGCGCGGGCCCGGTCTGCCACCCGGGTTGCCGGTGGCAATCTGACCGTACCTTTCGGGGCCGAAGGCTCGATGTGCCATCTCCGAAGGCCGACCCGTTCGGCAACGCAGTCGCTTAGTTTGAGCAATGCAAATGCGGGAAGCAACAGATCCCGGCATTTCTGTGGAGCTCTAGGGCTGCCCAGGGTATCGAGGACTACCTGAACGAAGTAATCATTTGATTCCCAGATACCTTCGAATACCCGCCGATTTCCTTTGGGTGTCTCGACACTGGTGACGAAGACATCTTCGACAGGATCCTCGAGCCTTGCAATCTCGGTGTTGCCGAGGTGCCTGTTCAGCCAGTGACCAATTTCAGTTAAGCCAGGTGTACAACGTCCGTGGCAGTGTGCCACGGCCAGGTGAACAAGGGTCTCTATACGGATTGTGTTGGCCTGTAGGGCAGGCACGGTCAGTAGGCCACCGAGTTGCGTGACAGTAGACTTTAGGTCGTACTTTCTAAGGGATGCTGCGATGCGTTTTAGCTCAGGAGCATTAAGTGGAACCATCCCCTCACCTGCCGACGTCTTATGGTGACCAGAGAACACCCGGGCTGCGGAGGTATTCGAGCGATCCCTCAGTTACTCGGGCCTCATAGCGCTCGTGGTGAGCGCTGGGGCGAGCATCAGAGCCCCGGTCCGCTGCACTGCGGAGTTAGACGGGTCACTGCATCAGCGCCTCCGCGGTACGCTTAAGCAGCTCGCTGCGTTCAGCGAGAAATTGCTGATAGTCATTGCTAAATAGAGATAGTGGGCAAAGCGCTCGTTGAAGGATTTCATCCACGACGGTCGGCATCCGTTCTCTGTAGGCGCTAGGCGCGTCACCTCCGAGAGTGGCATTGTCGGCCTTTGAGAGGAAGCAGAAGTTGGCCAGTACGCTGTGCTGATTGACGGGGACACCTACTCTGGTAAGAAAAGCCCGCGGATATAAATGGTGAAACTCGCTACGGTTATACTCCCGTAAAACTTTTTCCATCGCGACCTGCTGCCCGGAAACAAAGTTGAGCGGGCGCTGCTGCGCCAGAAGCAGGATGAACGTCGTCGTGTTAACGGTGTTCAGCCTGAACTCAGTGGACGTGAAGAAGTCGGGCTTCACGACAACGGGGAAATCGCCAAGGGTATTCGGCCGTCCCTCCTTGAGCATGGAGACAGCTTGAATGTCGTCACGCAGATTTCGCAGGACACCACTGCTATAGCGGCGAGAAAAACACGACCGCCAAAACCAACGCACGAGGCGCGCGCGCTGTTCGTCTGTAACCTGTACAAACTGTTCCCCCGGGCTCGCAAAGAACACCGACAGTGGCACGAGGATGGTCGAGAACGGCAGATTCGCGACCGTCTGCACGTTGACGTTGATGCGAAGAAAGTCGATGGCGCCCTTGACGCCGTTAACAATCTCCTTAAACCGGGTCCGCACATCCGCGCCGCGCAGTCTAATTAGGGCAGTTGGAGAGGCATCCCCTGCGAGAATCGCCGCGCAACATCTGAGAAGCAAGTTCGAGTCCTCACCGACTCCGGCGAAGCCGAACGGCTCAAGTTCGTCGCGCAGGTCCTCGAACGCACGCTGTAGCTCGAAATCTTCGCTCCAGGTCCAAGCCGTTAGCAACTGAAGCGTATCAAGCGGCACGCCCATCCGGTTGATGCGCTCGAAGACAATCGCAACCTTTGCTCGATCCTCGGTCGTAAGAAGCTGGTAGGGGATCCGTGCCTCCTTAAATCGGGCTTGCATGTCGTCGATGCGAACCAGGTCTTGGTCGCCAAACCTCTCGGTCGTGCGTCGATACTCAACGGGCCGGAAAAGCGTGTCCAAGGGAAAGTGACGCCGAGAGTCAACTTGCTCGGGCCGCAGGGCCACAAACTGCGACTCCTGCGCGTCCGGATCCGCCGATAGATCAAAATACACGTTTGCCCACTCGACGGTGGGATCGGGCCGGATCTCAGTCTGGAAAACGCCAAAGATAGATGTGATCCGTTGCTGACCGTCCAGGACGTAGTCGATCGGGTAATCAGGATCACGCTCGGGAAGGGGGAATGGGCCAAGTTGTTTTTCGTGCCGTAACTGTTCGCGCGTGCGCCAGAGCAAGAGCGATCCGAAGGGATAGCCTTTGTAGATGCTGTCCATGAGGAAGGCGACCTTTTCGGGGTCCCAGACGAAACCACGTTGAAACGCCGGGATGCGAATCTGGCCGCGGAGCACGAGATCGAGAATCTCGCGGATCGTCAGGTCGGCCACGGCATATCCCTCCAAATTATTAGTCGATATGTGCCTAACATCGGCTTCAGCTGCGCGCTTCAACCCGTCGGCTGCAAGACAGGGTTAGCCCCACAATCAAATCGCATAGTCTAGAAGGTTCGTAGACACTGCCTTTAGGAAACTGGTTGCTTGATGAAGGCAAGTCATGAGACCCCAAAGCGCCCATGGGCCCGTCGCTTTAGTTCCTCCGAATTGTGCGGAGGAGGCAAATATCCCTGGATCTATAACCAAGATTCCTCTTATCTCGGGTGTGTTGTTAAGGTGCTGTTCTACAGTCGATAGCTGCTGCCAGCCCGTGGAGCCTACGACGAAGAACGGAATATTTTTAAGGAATGGCCCCATCCACATTGTGGCATCGTAAGACCGGACCAGCGGGAACAGTTGCTTTGACGTTAAGACAGCTTCGTCCCATTGGGCCGCCACATTGGACTTTACCTCGATAACTGCTGCGACAGTTTCCGCAAGGAAAAGGCAGGATGTGGCGCCTCCCACAATGGGCAGGCTTGGACCAAAAGGAAATTCAATAACTACACTGAGCTGGCCACTTTTCCGTCCTTGTCCGTCGCCTCGCCAGTGCCGAAACGAAAAGTATTAGGTAGTACTTGCGCCAGAAAGTTGTCGATGAACTGCTGTCGCTCAAACCCTTTGGCGGCTGACGACATGCTCGAACTGGCTCTAAATCCTGCAATTAGCTGCTCTTGAATACCAGTAAGACGCTGGAGAACGTGAACGTTCTGAGCCATTAGTTCTTTGGTTGGTTAACATTTCCTGTCAAATAAGATTTTTCTGTCGATCGCATATTATAACTAACGAGAGTGGCTGTCAAGTTTTTCTCCTCCTCCGAAAATAGACTTTAAGCGGCAGTGTTTTCCAAGTTTTGCAGTTCGATCCGAAAGTCGATAGCCTCGAGCCGTTTCTTCAGTCTTCTAAATGGGCTCACGGCACCAGTGAGTAACCGACCTACTTGCGCTGACGCAATTCACGATTCAATATAGCACAAACCCTGTTTTCATCCCCGGTGGCGACGATTAGCCGTCGTGACAGACTTCTATAGTGAAGCAAGGCCGGGTATGCGCGTACCCGGCTTTTATTTTTTTTAGAGATATGGGGGAGAGCGAGGGGACAGTGAACTGTATGTCCATCAAGATGTTGCCTTATCGGGGGCGAATTGCCGGCGAAGTCCGTCCGGCGTATTTTTTGAAGGCTTTTGGGTGGAAAGTGCCATCTATGCGTATTTTTTCTTTCGGCAGGTGCAACTTTGCCTGTCCGTATTGCAAGCGGAACGGGCAGTGGGTTGCACCCGACGGCAGCATTTATACTGCTGTCGATGTAGATGATGTAGATAAGGTTGGGCTGACCAGATAGCTTATAGATCGCCCGACCTGATTTTGGTGGAGGGGGCCCCGTACTGGGTGTCCTTCTGCTTGGTTTGCCCTTACATGCGCTTTTACCGTTAGGAAAACCATCCTTGCCCGGTGTACTTGCGGGAAGATCCGGGAAATTGGCGGACTGTGGGAATTTTGGTTTGGAGCGGCAGGAAAAAGGGCGAAATTGGTGAAAAATAAAGTATTCGATGGAAACTACCTGGTAAGAGCTGGAACAGTAGGTGTAATTATGGAGTTAACCTACCGTAACAGCTCGAGAAGCGCTTGGGGCGGGTGCGGAATAGTGGTGTACCTCTATTTGCGCTGGTTGAGCTGAGTCTCAGCGGGTAGATAGTGGCGACGTCGGAATGGTTATTTGATGCGCTCGAAGCTTAGTGAATCGCGAAAAGGTTCGACCGGCAAAGGTCCTCTTGCTTATACAGGAAACAGCCTCTTAACGGCTTATGGTCTAGGTTTGCTGGCAGCAATGTTGGCAGCAGAGTGCCTGATTTAAAGTCAGGATAACAGGTGAATCCGTCGGGAGGCGTGTGGCTACAATTCACCTGATTAGTAATTTGACGGGGGATGAAGGTGCTGTGTATGACGTTTCCTGGGATATCGAGACCGGAGGAATATTATTGAAAGACGAAGCAGCAGAGAGCATTCCCGGCGCGGTTCGACCTGTTTTTCACGAAGAATTGGATCTTTTGGGTCTCCAGAATTATTGGAAGTATGAGCCGCATATGGTGCCTCTTCTATGGGCTGTGGGACGCCGTTACTATTACCGAGGGCAGTTTGTGGCGGAGGCGATTGGTGGCAGCTTTTTCGAGCGCCCGCGCATGCATGTTCAGGCTGAGGGATTGGCACTTGAGCCGGTAGATCTGTCCGGGATGTTAGAGAGGAACGACTCTATCCTTAGGGACATGGTGCACGCGACGCTGGATTGCATAAAAGCGGTCCATGAGCGGTATCGCGACCGCGTGGATACAGTAGCGGTGGCTTTTAGCGGGGGCAAGGATTCCCTGGTGCTGCTCGACCTTGTGCAGCGGGTGTTGCCGCCGGATGAATTCGTGGTGGTCTTCAACGACACTACGATGGAGCTTTCCGCAACTTACGAAGCAGTAGAAGCGGCCAAAAAACGGTGGGGAAAGTTGCGGTTTTTCACCGCGCGCGCCCCGCGCCCGGCGCGAGAGACCTGGCAAGAATTCGGTCCGCCGAGTCGTTTACACCGGTGGTGCTGCACGGTGCACAAGTCTGCTCCCACCCTGCGCCTGCTGAGAGAGATGTGCGGGAGACCAGCGGTGAGAGCTCTGATATACGACGGGAACCGAAGAGAAGAAAGCCCAGCACGCGCCGCCTACCCGGCGGTTTCCGAAGGGAAGAAGCATCCCGGCCAAATTAATGTCAGCCCGCTGCTGAATTGGGGCCTTACAGAAGTTCATCTTTATCTGATGTGTCGGGATCTTCTATTGAACAGGGCGTACAGGTGGGGCGTGGTCCGCGTCGGCTGCGCGGTTTGCCCCTTTGCTTCGCAGTGGAGTAACTTCGTCTGCGGGTTCTGTTTTCGGGAAGATGCGCTTATTTTCTTAGAGTTGCTGGAGAGCTATGCAAGAAAAAAGGGGATAAGCAGCGAGGTGGGTAGACGGCGATTCATCGCTGAGCGCTCCTGGGCAAGCCGGGCCGGTGGGCGTGAAATGGCGGCACGGGCCAGGGTTTTTCTGGAGGAGCAAGACGGTCAGGTTGTTTTCCTGCTGCGGCGCCCCCGTGAGGATTGGTTGGAATGGGCAAAGGCCTTAGGCTCCGTAGAACTTGAAGCACCAGGGCGGGGGGTAATAACGAACAGCTTCGGTTCTTTCCCTTTTCGTCTCCGGGACTATGAAAAGGGGCTCGCAGTCACCATCACCCGCGTGGCGGGTACTGACCCCATTTTCAAGAGTCGGTTGCGGGCGGTGGCCAACAAGGCGGCCTACTGTGTCGGCTGTAGAAGTTGTGAGGTGGAATGCCCCACAGGGGCGCTCCGTGTGGACAAAAAGGTGGCAATCAACGCCGTGCGGTGCAGCCATTGCGGGCGGTGTCTCTCTTTTGTAGAGAAGAGTTGCCTGGCGGCGAAGTCACTCTCTGTAACTGGGAGCGGTGATCGCGTGAAAGGTTTGAACAGATATCAGGAGTTTGGTATGAGAAAGCAGTGGCTTGCGGAATACCTTAGGAATCCACAGAGCTGGTGGGTAGAGAATACGCTGGGCAATCGCCAACTGGAGGCCATGCGTGTCTGGTTGCGGGAGGCAGAACTTGCCGAGAATCAGAGCCTGGGGCTTACCCCGCTGGGAGACCGGCTGCAGCAGTTGGGGGCCGACCACTTGCTCACGTGGGCGGTGGTTTGGACCAACCTGGCCCACAACTCCGCCCTGGTGAACTGGTACGTGCAGGAGGTAGGCTGGGGCATCAGGTGGACCAAGCGGGGGCTTGTTTCGCTGATGTCGGAGGACCTAAGCCAGCGCACACGGGAAAACGCAGTCGACGCACTTGTCGGTCTCCTTACCCACACGCCGTTGGGCGAACAACTCGGGCTTGGCTGCGCGGAGAGGAAGGGGAGGGTGATCCAGGCGGTGACCAAACACGGCTGGGCCGACCCCCATCCCGTGGCTTTACTTTATGCGCTCTACCGCCTTGCGGAGAAGTTAACACGTTACAACTTTACTCTTAGTGAACTGTTTGAAGAAAAAATTGAAAGCCCCTTTCTTCTCTTCGGTGTCGGCCGGGAACTGCTGACGCGGTATCTGCAGGGCCTTTCGGTGAACCGGCCGGATTGGATCCGTGTAGAAGCCGTCCGGGATCTGGACAATGTTTACCTCGAAGAGGGGCGGCGGGCTTTCGAGGTGCTCGACCTTGTACTGGCGAGGACATAGAGGTTGGGTAAAGCACCAAGGTTTTGGGCTCCGCGTGGCCTGGCTGGAGTCGTACTACCGCAGGCCTGCGGACTGGCACCAACTTTTAGGAAGCCGTCACGTGGAAGCGGTTGAGGTCTGGCTCAGGACGGCGGGCCTTCTTGAAGATAAGAACGGGCGCAAAACCCCGTTAGCGGCGCGGTTGCATGCACATGGACAATCCCGCTACCTGGGAACTTGTTTGGGTACATGTGGTGTTCAACTGGGTTACAGCCCGGGTGGTATGTGCTGAAGATGGGGTTCGGTTGCTGGACGACAAGAGAGTTGCGAAGGAGGCTGCAAGAATCGGTATAGGAACTGCCCCATGCACAAGCCGCAATGCCGTCAACGAACTGGTGGGTTTCTTGGAAAATACGCCGGTCGGCTCCGTTCTTAGGCAGGGGAGGATATAGAAGCTGCGTCCCCGTTTGGGTTGAGCGGCAGGGATATCCTTCGCCGTCGGAGGACGCGATGCAGCTGGCGCTCGAGAGGCTTTTTGGAACGCAAGGGCGCAACAATTATGTACTTTGAGGAGCATCTACCTTGGCCGTGGACTATCTTTGGTTGTTCCCGGCAGGAGGGGCTTGAGGTTCTGAGTAGCCGGTTGCTCCGGGAGCAGTTTGAGGTGGTTGGCAGTGGGCTCCAACCCATCATGATAATACGACAGAGGTGAAGGATAAAGTGAGCGGCTGGCTCTATACGGATTACCTGGAAATCGACCAGCAGTTCGTCGACGTTTACACCGAAGAGGTCGATAGACAGCATGCCAGGGCTTGGCAGTCCTATATTCCGGAGGCGAATACGCGGGCGCTGCTGGAACGTATTTGGGGGATACTGGAGCGGAGGTCGCCGAAGCCACCGTTTATCTACGGCCCATACGGGACGGGCAAGACGTTCACCGCTTTTCTCATTAAGCACCTCTTGGAAGACGCCTTAGACGAGATAGAGCCCTTTTTTGCCAAATATTCTGCCATCAAAGACCTCTGGCCTCGGTGGCGGGCGCTCAGAGAGCGAGGCCCTTACGTAGTGGCCTATCGGTCTGCGGCTACCGATGCGAGTTCACCCTTCCGGCTGGTGTACATTGTGCAGGAACGGATCGCGCAGGCCCTGAAGGAAAAGGGGTACAGTGCTACAACGACAGAGACCATAAGGTCGGCAGTGCTGCGAAAGCTTACCAATTCGGAATCGACCTTTATCTGGCCGCGGGCTTTTGAGAAGCATCGCCATCGTTTTAAGGAGTTCACGAAGCCGGAAGAGGTGATCGCGCGGCTTACGGAGACAGGCACGGAGGGCGAAACACTTGGCCTCTTGGACCGCGTAAGGCGGACGTTAGAAGACGAAGACATTGTGGTGCTACGTTCCGCTCAGGAACTAAAGTCTTGGATTAAAGAGGTTATCGTTCAAAACGGCCTACAGGGACTCCTCTTTTTGTGGGACGAATTCACGGACTTTTTCAAAATTCCCGGGGCACCGGTCGACCTGGTGCAGGAACTAGCGCATGCAGCAGAGGACACCCATTTTTATTTCGGGCTCATTACTCATCTGGCCCCAGACACTATACTCAAGGTCGACGAGGCATCGCGGCGCAAGTTTCTCGACCGGTTCCACCGTCACCACCTTGAACTTGCGGAAGTGACGGCCTACCGCTTGATGAGTGCCGTGCTCCAGGTCAAGACAGAAAGGAAAGCTGAGTGGGAGCGGAAACACGAAACGCTGTGGAACGAAGTGGGAAGGGCCAGCTCGTTGGTTATCATGCTGCAGGGCGAAACGAAGGAAGACCTGCGCAATGTTGTGCCGATCCACCCTTGTACGGCATTGACTTTGGCGAACATAGCCCGGCTGTTTAGCTCGAGCCAGCGGACGCTGTTCCGGTTTCTCCGGGAGGAACGGCCGGATCGTTTTTGCTTTCCCCGCTTTCTGCGGGAGTACCCGCGTGACGGCTGGCGCTGGCTGACGGCGGATCACCTCTGGGATTACTTCTATGCCGATGATGACCCGGAGTATCCCGAGGAAATCCGCCGTTTCATCAGACACTATCGTGCCAACGTAGAAAAAATTACTGACGAGGTCGAGTGCCGTGTATATAAGCTCGTGCTTCTCTTTGACCTTTTGCACCGCAGGCTGCCTGTGTCAGAGGAAAGCCAATTTTCATTTAAGCCAACGCGTAGCCGCGTGCAACGCGTTTTTGAAGGAGTGCTTGACGGGGAGCGTGCTGTTGCGGCGTTAAACTCTTTGTGTAAACAGCATCTGTTGCAGCGCTATAGGGTGGGCCAAAACGAAGTCTATGTTCTGCCTCTGTTTGCGGTCGACGACAGAAAGATAAGGGAGATCAAAGATAGAATCAAGCAGACCAACCCGTTTCGCTCATTGACAAAAACAAACGGCGAATTTGGCAGGTTGATAGCTGACTCCTTTCAGGTCAACCCGCCTCTGGGACTGCGTCACCAGATGTGCACGGTGGCGGCTGACGAGTTCTTAGGTAGGCGGGAGCGGGTTTTGCCGCCGGAAAGTTTAAAGCCGTACCAGGTTGGCATCGTAATGGTGCTCCCGTTCGGAGAGGGTGAGGTTGCAACTGCCAGGGAGACAGCGCGGCGATTGAGTTCTGAAACGCCGCGGGTAATCTATGCAGTTGCTGGGAAGGAGTTTGCGGAATCACGGTGGGAACGTTGGGTTGAGCAGAGGGCGCTGGCGGAACATGCGCGGGAAAGAGGGGAAAGCGAGGGAGAGCGATCGTACAGGGAGATGGCGAAGATATTGGTAGAGGAATGGGTGCGAGATGTTGTCTCCCATGGTTTCCAAATGTACTTCCGCGGTGAGGTTGACTTCGTAGCAACGAAAGAGGGCTACGAGGAGTATCTAGAGGAAGCGGTTGAAAAACTCTATCCGTTACGTCCAGAACGCATCTTTCCCAGGGAAACGTTGTATACGGGATCTGCCGGTAAGCAGGCAGCGGAGATAGGGTTAGGGCTGGTTCAGAACCCGCAGGCCCCTTTCGGGGAGGCCGTAGATAAACTTAGGGGCGATGGGCTTTGGGATAATAAAGACTGGCCCCAGGAGCACCCACTCGCGGGAATGAGGGCTGAGTTGAGAAATATGCTCAGGAACCGAGAAGAGATAAACCTGCTAAAAGCCTGGGAGATGTTGATGGGAGTGCCGTATGGTCTTATACCGTCTCGGATCGGTATTATGTTGTTCGGCTTCCTGCTGCGTGAATACACAGAGGGGTATTATTATTGGGACGGCAACCGTTGCGAGGGTTTAAATGCAAGCACACTGGCCTCTCTGATAGATAATGTTGTTAAGCAGAAACGGGGTGCGGAAGATTACGCCATTCGCCGGATGCTTCCGGCTGAAGAGGAGGCGTGCCGTCTTCTGCGCGAGATTTTCGACCTGTCTTTTGAGGAAGCTCGCTATCTGCGGACTGCCCTCGTTCGGCTGCGCGAGCACTTCAGGCTGTTGGGCTATCCTTTATGGTCCCTGAGTTACGCGGGCTGAAGCCTTGGCCGGAAGCGACGTTGGAGGGGATAGAGAGATTGCAGAAAGCTATGGCCGAAGGCTCAGAAACGGGTGTTTGGTCACAGGATCGGGTCGAGGCGCTCAAGAACGACCTTGCTACGCTGGCTTCGTACGTGACAAGGGATATCGCTTGTCACAAGGCTCACTATGAGAAGGGTATGGGCTGCTTTTTTGAGCAGGAAAATCCGGGTCTCCTGGAAAAGGCTCGGAAGTTAGGCCTGAGCATGGATAGACTTATGGAAAAACTCCGCGCCTTGTTGCAGGAGGAGGTGGCTTTCTGGAAGCAAGCAAAGGCAGCCCAGAGGTTGCAGCAACTTCATGAGGAGTGCGAGGTAACGCTTGCTCTAAACGAACTTATGGGTTACAGGGCCAAGGAGCTGCCGGCGGCGCTTGATTACCTTCGCAACGATTGGCTTCGTAGCTACGGAAAGTTGCCTCTCTGGCTGATTGCTGACACTGCTCGGGAGAAGTCCAGGGAGCCCTTGAGTTTTCTGTGTGAACTTTGCCAGGCCAGAGACTTTGACTCCGCCAGGGATTACGAACGTCTGAGCAATTGGGCGGCGCACTCTTTGCTGCTTCGGCACCACAAAGAAGCCGTGCGGGAAGCGGTGCGGGAACAAACGCGAGCTCTTCAACGGTGGATACAAGAGCGGTTACAGGTAGATGTTCCTATTGATGATGTCCGGGAGTTAATCGCAAGATTGCCGGAATTGCATGCCGTGCAGCACCATGAAGTAGAGGATCAGGTTCGCAAGCACCTCGGCGAGCTTGAACGGCAACGTCTGGTTGCTCAATTGCAACAACATTGGCAAGAGCTTACCGGGACCCGGACGCCTGGCGACTGGAGTCGGCAGGTCGGGATACCCGCTCACTTTATTGTGGAGAGAGAAGTACAACAAATCATGGAAGTGGTGGAACGAGCGCATGACAAAACCGAAAGCCAGCTCCGTGTGGCCCTAACAAAGCTGCAGAACTGCGCAGATGTTATAGGTAGTTTGAAGGATGCAGAATGGGTTAAGAAGAGGTTTATTGAGCGTGTTGTCAGGGATTACGCCGTGCTTATAGAAACCGAGGCTGATTTGGCAAAGTTGAAGGGGTATCTTGCTGAGAGATTAGGGCCGAGCTTTGCCCACTCGGATTTGGCACAGGCTCAGGACCTCGTTGGAGAGTGGGCGAAAGATTATTACCGTCAGTTTGGCTACGAGCGGGTGAGAAGCAAACTGAGAGAACTCCCTGCCGAACGTGTTAAGGCGATACTCGAAAAGCTAGCTCAGGATCCAAGGGTCGGTATCTTGTTGCTGCGTGAGTCCTAAGCATTAAGAAGTCGAGGGTTGGCGCAATGAGCCTTCAACTCAAATCTTTTTGCAGTACAGATAGTTTTATCAAAGAACTGCGCGAAGATGCCAAGCGTGCGGAGAGATTTCCGGTGCGGATTATTCTGGTTGAAGGTCTTGGCTCTTGGCAGAAGTTGGTGAAGCGTCTACAACCGGAAGTTGATACTGTGCTTCGCCTTTCTTCTTTTTGTGGGGGAGAAGATACGTATCCCTGCGGCACGTCGGCGAGACACTGGTTGACAGAAAGGTTGCGGGAGCATTCACCAAGTACGATACTTATACTACCGCTGGCAGAATGGCTGCGGTTAGAAGCGGGGCACGAGGAACAAGAGGCTTTCGAGCTATTAGTGAATCTGGTGCAGATGGAAAAAGTAGGTGACAAGCGGATCTATGTTCCTCTGCTGGAGGCTGCAGAAGCAGTACGCAGATTGGAGGAGCGCGTTGTGCGTTACCACGCACAGGGCGAACTGCCACCCGTATGGAAAATAGCAGGCCAAGGCTCGGTGACGGTGAAGGTCTTCCCGTTTGTTCCTAAATACGATACCAGCCGCGTAATCCAAGGAATTAGGGCATACTTAGAATGTTGGGAGACCGGAGGCGCTGAACAAGTAGTTCTCGTCACCAAATGGGCTGAGTGGTTGAAAGGATGCAAAGCCACGTTTACGCTCGAGGTCCTTAAGAACGCCTATGAAGTACTGGCCAAGAGGGTGGCTTCGTGGCCAGTTGACCTTAGGGAGGAATTGGGTTCGAAAGATGATTGGTTCTGGCTCGCACAGGAGAGTCGCAAGGGCGAATCCTTTTCCCATCTGGCTGCCCGACTTCTGAACATGAAGGAATATGACAGTTTGGGATTGATGGAACGATGGAAAGGACTGGAGCCACGGCAGCGCTGGCTGGGCTGGCTTTGGAGCAAACTCGAGCAAGCTCAGACAGGATATTTGGGGAAGGTGGTAACAGCCAGTACTGGTGTGAACGATTTTGAAAGACGCTTGATATGGTCTGTGTTAGAGGCTTGGCCGACTCCGAAAGAGGCACGAGAGAAAAAAAGCTTGTTAGTAAACATGGGATTAGAAGAAATCCCCCGGGCATTTCTGGAGAAGGTGAGGGAACTCCGCGATCCTTTACACCGTCTTGCCTGTTTGACAGGTTTTTCTGAAGATGATAAGGAATTGGCGTTGCTCGCCGTAAAAGAACTGATGGAAAGTGATGCCTCGGGAGACGAATGGTGGGAGTATCTTGAGGTGGCATACCCGGAACTTTTGTGGTACTTGAGGGTGCCTCCAGTAACGGAGGTTCCAGAGGCCCAACTTCAGGAGTATTTCTGGTTATACACGCGTTCGCGGGTACGTGACGAACCTGACGCGAGGTTGCTCGAACTGGCCCAGCAGATAGCTACCGACCAGATTCTTTGGAAATGCCGCACAAGGGATCAGGTACTGGAAGAACTGAAGTGTCAGGGCGTGATGAACATATTATGGGTTGATGGGTTGGGCATGGAGTGGCTCGGTGTGCTTCTGGAGACCCTTCGCACGCGCGAAGATGTGAGCGTGACTATTGAAGTGGCACGTGCCAATCTGCCGACTACTACGGAGAATAATAGGGGTTGGGACACGGAAAAAGCAGTGGTGCGCACTATAGACCGTGATGGGCACGAAGTTCCCTATCCCTGGGCACTAATCAAACAACTGAGTACTGTCCGTGAGGTGGCAAACCGGGCCCTGAGTTTTCTCGATACAATGGAACAGGTCGTCATTACCGCCGACCATGGGTTAACCCGCTTTGCAAAAACAAGTGGCGGCATTCGTTTGGCTGGTAACGTTCAAGTGCACAAGTGGGGACGCTGTGCTACTGTGCCGAGCGGGTTTTCTCTCAAGCCAGAGCTCCAGGCCGACTGCTTGCTTCAGGGCTGTACACTTATTCTTCTTACGCATGAGAAGTTTTATGGCCAGAGCGGGACAGCATATCAAGTACACGGAGGAGCTACACCCGAGGAGTGGCTGGTGCCTGTGGTGAGGGTGCGCAGGATCGATCGCGGCTACGGTGTGCAAGCGGTGAGGGTGCTTACGCCGCAAGTTTTGTTCAATGTCCGGGGAGAAGGAGAACTAAGGGTAGAACTGGTGGGCTATAAAGGAAAAGCAGTGGAATTGCGTACCAGCCAGTACATTTTCGAAGGCAAGCAGACACCCGGAGGAGTATGGGTGTTTTACCTTCGTGGTCTGAAAGGTGGTCGTTATCAGGGTTTCTTGCAGGGTGACGCCGGAGAACTGGCCGAAATAGAATTTGACGCCGTAAGGGGGTTAGTCGAAGAAGATCTCGGTCTGTGAGGTGAACGTTTTGACGCAACTGGATCAGACTATCGGAAAAATGAGGTCCGTTTTTAGCGGCATGGTGGTTTACAAGAACCCGCAGCAGAACAGTTTCTTTCAAAGTCTTAACATACCGCCTTACCTTCGTGACTGGCTCACCATGAAGTTCGGTGGGAAAGAGGGAAAAATAGATTCTGAGCAGATCCAAGGCTTTGTTAGCCGCTATATCCCCCGGCGTAGGGACTGGGAGCGCCTTAAGGTCGAAATGATCAAGGAAGCGCGGCGTGTACGTTTTCTTGCCAAGGTTCAGGTCACTATTGATGTACAGTCCGGAGAAGGGCTGTTTCATTTACCCGACTTAGGCTTCCCACGCAAGAAATACGAGGCACGTATCGCTGGCAGACTGCTGCGCGAGAAAAAGGAAGAACTCTTGGTCTCTTCAGAAACGTGGGGTGTAATCGAACTCGAATGGGTACCCGCTGGTGTCAAAGGCAAGAGAGGGCAAGGCAGCGTGGTAATGATTGATTTCACTCCCTTTCGTCCTTACACGATCGATGTGGATTTCTACCGGGAGGCTCGAAGGGAGTTTTCGGTTGAGGAATGGATAGATGTCCTGTTATTAGCTGTGGATTACCATCCCGCAGGCTTTTTGGACGAGAGGCAGAAGCTTGCACTCCTGAGTCGGCTTCTCCCCTTGGTAGAAAAGAGGGTCAACCTTGTGGAACTAGCTCCCAAAGGAACTGGTAAATCCTACCTGTTCTCGCAGATTAGTAAGTACGGGTGGTTGGTCAGTGGCGGCAGCGTGAGCAGAGCGCGCCTCTTTTATGATTTGAACCGGCGGGAAACGGGTCTCGTCAGCCGCTACGACTATGTAGCTTTGGACGAGATCCAAAGCATTAGCTTTCCGGATGAAGAGGAGATTCGAGGGGCGCTAAAAGGCTACTTGGAGAGCGGGGAATACCGCGTAGGTGATCAACTCGGTGTGGGAGAGGCGGGTCTGGTATTGTTGGGTAACATTAGCTACGAGTGCATGGACGAAAACAAGGTTATGCTCAGGGAACTACCAGCTGTTTTTCAAGAATCAGCCCTCCTTGATCGGTTTCACGGGTTTATCAAAGGTTGGAATATACCCAGGATGCGTGAGAATTTAAAGGCAGAGGGGTGGGGACTCAACACTGAGTATTTCTCCGAGGTCATGCATGCACTCCGAGATGATGTGCGCTATGCGAGCGTAGTAGACGAGTTGCTCCGCGTTCCCAAAGGTGCTGATACGCGGGATACACGGAGTATAAAGCGCCTCACAACAGCTTGGCTCAAGCTGTTGTTCCCGCACGTAGTTCAGTCAGAGACAGCGGACAGAGCGGCATTTGATAAGTATTGCCTCACACCAGCGCTAATGATGCGCGGCATTATCCGCAGGCAACTGCACTTAATGGATGCAGAGTATGCTGATATCTTACCCGAAATAGTTTTAGCAGGAGAATAGGAGTGACAGAATCAGCTTTCCCTTCCCGCTGGTGTGGGCTACGTTGGGTAAAAGGAAAGTGCTTGCTCTGGATCATCGAGATTCAACCGTGATTTGAATAAGTTTTTTCGGTTTCACGATGCTTCTACGCGAGGGTGTACGCGAAATGTGGTAGTTCAGTTGAATTGGCTAAAACAACACTGACTACGTGTCAGAAAGAGCTTTCATTCCTTCCTTGCTGTGGAAAGGGTCCAGAAGCGGGGAAAATGCTATGTCAGCTAATGGAACACCGTTGGATCGATGCTTACAGCAATTAGTGGTAATAGGCAAGAGGTATGGCGGTTGCCTGACGTACCAGGTTCTAATTAACGTGTTAGAGAATGAGCAGTACAATGCGTCGCCGGAGGCCCTTGATTGGATATTGGATCGTTTGGCTACTGAAGGGTTTCAACTGGTTAAGCAATTGCCAACTGATCCAGGCGGGGATCTTCGTCCGCAAGGCAGAAGAAGTCCTAATCGGAGAGACCGGCAGCGGATTGGGGTAGATAGAGACCCGCAGCCAACCGAAACAGCTCGCAGTGAGCAAAACGCTTCTCTACCAGGTCCAGATGGTGGCGACCCTGACTTATGGGCCGAACAAGCCATGGATGAGTTGTTGTCTCGAGCGAAAGCAGGAGTGCTTCATCGCGAAGATCTCTTAAAAATCATTGGAACTTACCATCTTTCTCCATTTGAGGTTGAGGAACTGTGCGGTTGTCTGAGGTTAAGAGGGATTGAGCTTCTCGAATTTGACTTCTATGAGATCTACCAAAATGTATCTGGAGATGGCATTATTGATTACGAATTTGACCTCTACGAGATCTACCAAGGAGATGGCATTATTGATTACGAAGAAGAGTCTGGCGACTATGGTTCTGTAGAAAGCCTGGATCGGATTAAGCCAGCCTTATGCCCTGAAGAAGCTATTGACAAGCTGTTATTCCGGGCTGAGATAGGGCTGCTACGTGACGAAGATATCTTAACCGTCATAGAAACGTATCGTCTTTTCGAGTTTGAAGTTTACCAATTGCTCGAGTATCTTTACTCGAAGGGGGTTGACCTTCCCACAGGTTACTTCCCTTGGCAGGTGTCAACGACTAAGGAATTCATCCACCTGAGGGGTAAAAACGCCAAGGAATTCACCCATCCCCCGACCAAGAAATTCACCCACCGCAGCGCCAAATAATTCACCCAAGGAAGGCTGTGTAGCGCACGTGAAGAAATCAACATCCTGGTGCAACATCGTAAGGGAGGGGTACCAGGATGGGACGGAGGGATTTCATCGTGCGCGACATCGTCGAGATATATCTGCACTGGCAGGCGGGCAAAAGCATCCGAGCAATCGCCAGAAGCCTGGGTTTAGACCGCAACACGGTTCGCAAGTACATCCGGGCCGCCATAGATGGCCGGTTTTGAACCGCAACTGAGCCGCTCCGAAGCTGAGTGGATCTCCTTCATCGAAGAGCGTTTCCCCCAGGCAACGGAAGATCCCCTGGCCCGGTCGGCCGTCTTTGCGGAGATCGATCGGTTTCAGGAGTACATTCGGGAAACGCTTGAAACCAACACTGTCACCACTGTGTGGCAGAGGCTCCGTGACGAAGGAAACCTGCAGGCGAGCCTAACGAGCTTCCGCCGCTACGTCCGGGCTATGCTACCGGAAGTCTTGCCCCGGCCGGAGGTTGCCGTCTGGCGACCCGAGGTCCCGCCGGGCGCGGAGGCCCAGATCGACTTCGGCCACCTGGGAAAGTGGTTGGAACCAACAACCGGCAGGAGGTGGCGGGCCTGGGCCTTTGCGGCGCGGTAACGAGCCTGTCACCACACAAAACCCGGCCGACTTGGAAAGGTCCCAAATGGAGACCTCTACGCAAACTTCTCCGCTACCAGACCAAAGCGCAGCCACGGCTGAATCACAGATGGGGGCTTGGCAAGGTGGTGGTGCCGGTGCATAATTAGTTTAACACGGCGCTACACGGTACCAAGGTGGGTGAATTTCTTGGCACCCCCTGGGTGAATTTCTTGACCTCTGACAAGGGTATCGGTTTCTTCAAAACGAGGGGTTTTTCCCGGATTTCATCCTCTGGATCAAAGAAAGCGGATCCCAACGTATCATATTCGTTGAACCACACGGTATGGTACATGAGAAGGCCTACTGGACCAGCGATAAAACCTGGTTGTATGAGCGTTTGCAGAAGCTTTCGCAAGATTGGGCTGCAAGAGGCGAGTTAGGCGAGTTAAATAACGTAGTACTTGATGCGTTCATCATATCCGCCACTCCCTACGATACATTACGTGAGTACTATGGTGACGGCAATTGGACACGCGAAGAGTTTGCCAGGAAGCATATTCTATTTTGGTGGACTTGATGGGGTAGATTATTTGGATTTTCTTTTTGCGTAATTTAGCGGGAAGAGGTGAAACTGAACTTGGGTGAGAACGTTTGGTACTTCGCCTATGGCTCCAACATGGACACCGAGCGAATGAAGGAGCGGGTGGGGCGCTTACCCGACCGTATACCGGGGGTGCTCAGAAACTGGCGTCTGGAGTTCAACAAAGCGTGGGAAAACATTCCCGGCGCAGGTTTTGCCAACATCGTGCCCTGTCCGGGCGATGCAGTGGAGGGTGTCCTGTACCTCCTTTTGGGGGAGGAATTGCGGGAGCTCGACCGGTACGAAGGTGTTCCTCGCCACTACAAGCAACGTCAGGTCAGCGTGGAGCGGCGGGAAACGGGCGAGGTCGTGGCCGCCGTGACTTACGTGGCAAGTCCTGATAAAGTACGACACGGGTTAAAGCCCACCCGCGAGTATATTGGCTACCTGCTGTCCGGGGCAGATTGCCTGAGCAAAGAGTACGTGCAACACCTGCAGGCCGTAGAGACGCTGAATTAGCGAAAACCGAAGGGAGCGTCCAGGATGACGCTGATCTGGGGTGCTGTGGCTCCTGAAGGGCGGAGTGCGGTGATAACAGAGTATGGCTTTGCTGACGTGCTGTCGGTGGAGGAGATGGCGAACGACCTCCGTCGCTGGCAACCGACCGGGTGGCGTAAAGAGGTTGAGCGATTAAGGCATTGGAGCCAGGAACTCTTTGATTCGCTGATGTGAGAGGAAACTGGGTGGTATTGTGGCGGTTTTCCTCACCTTCTACGACGGCGCCGACTGCATCGGCGGCAACAAGATACTGCTGGAGGACGGCAGCGCGTCTTTGCTCCTGGACTTCGGCACCAACTTCAAGGCCGAAGGGATGTACTTCGACGAGTTCCTGAATCCCAGAACCACCTTCGGGTTTTCCGACCTGCTCGCGCTGGACATCCTGCCGCCTTTGCAAAACCTGTACCGCCCGGACTTCGAGTACCCGGGAGTCTGGGAACGGTTTGCCGGGCACCCCGCATGCCGCCCGGTGGAAGTACACGGAGTGCTCCTATCCCACCCCCACCTCGACCACTGCGGGCACCTGACCTACCTGCGGCAAGACATTCCCATCTACACCAGTCTGGCAAGCGCGGCCGTTTGCAAGGCCCTGCAGGACACGGGGAGCGGAGAGGTCTGCTACGCCGTGCCGCGCGAATTGAGAGACGGTCTCATCCGAACTGCCGACTACCGCCGCGTGCCGGCCGAGCAGCGCCCCTACCGCGTGTTCGGTTGTAGCAGTGTTAACCCGGAGGTGGCGGCCTTTTGGGAACGCTGCGATGCCTCCCGTTGCTTAAGCTGCACGCCTCTGGAACCGTGCGACACCGAAACGGACATAGGCGGCTTGCGAGTCCGCTTCTGGCCGGTGGACCACTCCGTGCCCGGTGCTGGTGCGTTCGGGATAAAGACGTCCGCAGACTGGGTAATTTACACCGGCGACCTGCGACTGCACGGGAAACGAGGCTGGCTTACTGGTCAGTTTATCAGCGAGGCGGCGAAGCTCAAGCCCGCGGTCCTCATCTGCGAGGGCACGCACCCTGAAGTGGGAAAACCTGTGACCGAGGAAGAAGTGGCCGCCAACTGCTTCGAGGCGGCGAAAAGGAAAAGCGGCCTGGTGGTGGCCGACTTCGGTCCCCGGAACGTGGAAAGGCTGCTGTCGTTCCTGGAGATAGCCGGGGAAACCGACCGACTGCTGGTGCTAACCCCGAAGGACGTGTACATCCTCGAGGCACTTCGCGCGGCGGGCGAACCGGGCGTCCCCGACCCCTACGCGGACAGCCGGATAGCCCTGTACGTTTGTCCCAAGGCCGTGCGCCAGAAGTGGGAGGACGCGCTTCTGGCCAGGTTCGGTGAGCGCGCGCCCGAAAGGCTAGTGAACGCGGCAAAGGTCAAAACTGACCAGGGGAGCTTCATCCTGTGCTTCTCTTACTACGACTTCCACGCTTTTCTCGATATCGAGCCGCGTGGCGGGACATACATTTATTCATCCAGCGAGGCGTTCAACGAGGAGATGCTGCTCGACCACGAGAAGGTGCGGAACTGGATCGATTTCTTCGGCTTCCGGTTCTACGGCTCGCTGGGCCGGGAAAGGGAAGGCTCCGGCTTCCATGCTAGCGGCCACATCCACGGTCCTGGGATAGAGGAAATGGTAGAGACCATCCGGCCCGAAATACTGATCCCCGTGCATACGGAGAACCGGGACTTCTTCCGGCGGTTCGAAGGCACTTGCAGGGTGGTGTATCCGCAAAAGGGGGAAAGCATAGTATTAGGGTGAACATTCGCGGGGAATACACCGTCACCGTTAAAGGCTGCATCATCACCGCCTCCGAGTGGCTCTCCTGGCGTGAATATGGTCTGAGCAACGCAGAAATAGCCATCCTTCTAGGCATCAGCCCTTCGATGGCCCGCATTATAGCGCGGAAGTTCCGCCAAACGGGGGTACCCGACCTGCAGTATCGGAAGCGGAAGCCTGGCCCAGTGAAAATCATCGACACCACAACCGACGCCGGGGCTTACGTCCTGGGCATCCTCTGGGGCACGGCCTCCACATCCGGAGAAGGCTACTGGGTGCGCCACCGCGACAGGTGGTACGTAGATGTTATGCGGGTAGCACCTGGGTGTTACGGCGGAAGGATACGAAAGCTGCTCCAGAACAGGAGACCAGTACCGGTTAAAGATAACCCGCGCGGCGGATGTAACCGCCGTGAAAGCTGTCTTGGATCACCATGGCTGGACCCCGCGGAAATCCCCGGAGAGACCGTATCCTTGCGGCCCTCTGGACGATCGGGGTTTTGTGCGGGCGTGGGTTGAGCTGCACGCGTCGGCGGACATAGCTCGTCCCGGGTGGAAGAAAACGCCCACCCCCAGGTTAAGGGTATACGGCAACCGGCTTCTTTTGGATGAAATGAACCGGGTCATAACCGCCGGGACAGGGCTAGGCTCAGGAAACCCCAAAAGGCCCCAAACGAAGCCACGGTCTGTCTGTGTTATGCCGGGAAAAGTTTTAACGCGGTTTTGAATTGGCTCTACGCGGGAGCAAGGCTATACAACCCGACGGCACGGGCGCGACTTGAAGAAGCACTGCGCCGATGCGCTGAACAGGTCCGGCGGTAAAGTGCTTTTCAGCCGGGGCCAGATGTTCCTCAAGCAGGGCCTTGCCGCGACCGATCACCCTGATTAACACCGACAGCGCCGATAAGGAATACCCGCCAAACGGCGGGTTTTTTCTTTTTCAGGAGGTGTGTATCTTGAAAATCGCCGTCACCGGCACCCATGGAACCGGGAAAACCAGCCTTGCCGAAGCCTTGTCAAATCACACCGGCCTGCCCTTGATAACTGAGCAGGCCCGCATTGTGGCTGCCGAAATGGATCTGACCGACTGCAACCGTTTACTGAACGACCAGGAATTGGCGAAAGCCTTTCAGTGGCGTGTCCTGGAACGCCAAATCGCGGAGCAGAGAAAGCGCCGATCTTCGGGGATGTGCTGAAGCAAGAGTTGGGATATGCAGAGACTGTTTCCGACCCGGTTTACGCCAACGCCGCCGGGTTTCTCCGGATGCTGCAGGGCACCGGTACGGCCAAAGTCTTGGGCGGCAAGGCGTAAGACCACTTATCCACAGGCAGGTGCCGGTATCCGGGTGGACACGGATACCGGTACGTTCAAAACCTTGAGCCGCAAGAGCTGAAAGCAGATATCCACAGGGCAACGCCGGTATCCGGGCGGGCGGCACCGATGTTAGATATGTCTAAATACCGGGAGGAGGGGTTGAAAATAAGCTTCAAGCCCTTGAAAAGACTGGAGTTGCGCTTACCGGTAGACCACCCGATTTGGGGCGTGTCCCCGGGAGCGCGCGCCGTTGTGGCGAGGGAGTGGCTGGACGTGGGCGCGCGTCTGGAAGCCCAGATGGCCCGCCTGGTCGCCATTGAGGAGCGCCTGGCGGCTATCGAGGAAAGGTTGGTGTCGCCGGATGCGCCTGAGATGTCTTGCGAGAGGCTGCCGGACGGGGAGCGGGATCAGGCCCAGGACGCCTTCAGGCAGAGCTTGATCGACGTCTTTAAAATCGACTTTTAGGTAGGGGGTGACACCCCGGTTGCGGGAGGGAGCGACATGCACTGGTACGCCGTTCAAGTTGCTACAAAACACGAAAACAAGGTCAAGAAATATCTGGAGAAACAGAAAGCCAATGGGCTGGCCGGGAAGGTCGGGCAGGTCGTGGCCTATCAGAACGTTCTCCCTGGGTATGTCTTTATCGAGGCCGACATGTGGCCCGAACTATATCTTCGCGGGATGACTACCAGGCACCGGGTGATAGGCCGGGTTTCTGAAACCGAGATTGCGCGGCTGGCGGAAGGACCCCGCATTGCGCCTTTCAAGGAAGGCGACCGGGTGGAAATCCAGAGCGGACCCTTGGCGGGGCTGGCCGGCACGGTTAAGCGTGCGGGATGCGAGCGGAGCAAGGTTGCGGTGTCGTTTTTCAGCAACAACGTGGTGGTTGATGTAGAAAACCGGCTCTTGCAAGCGATCTGAGTCAACTACCCCCTACTGAAGTAGGGGGCTTGCGGTGACGAGCCGCAAGAGCAGGTGTTGCTCTGCGGGGTAACAATCCTGCGGTGTTGATACGCTGACGATGAACCCTGGGAGGCGCGGGATGCCTACAAGAATGGTGCTAGTCCTAGCCGGTTCGCGGCGCCCGTGCCCGTGCTCTAGACGCAGCCAAGACATAACATGGAGCCGTCCGCTTTCAGGGGGAGATGCACAGGGCAGGCGGGGCAACCCGCCGGTGACCTGCCGCGAGGCAGAGGATTCCTGATGACAAGGAGGCAAAAAGTTGATTTTAGTGCAGAACAGAGACGGCAGGCCCTTATCGCCCTGCCACCCGGCCCGGGCCAGGAAGCTGCTCAAAGCGGGCAAGGCCAAAGTAATATCCACCTACCCGTTTACCATCAAACTGACGTACCAGGTGAAAGAGCCGGTTTTCACACCAACCCGGGTGATCCTGGACGATGGGAAGACCTGCGGCCTGGGCGTGATGCAGGAGAACAAGACACACAACCTGGCCTTGTGCAAGGTTGAGATGGCGACCCGCGGCGAGCAAATAAGCGACAACTTGAAGGACAGGAAAGTATCCAGAGCGCAGAGCAGGGGGCGCTGGAACAAGAAGCGCGGTGTAATGGGAGAGGCCAGGATCAACTATCGCAAGCAAAAGCAGGAGTACCCGCCCAGTATCCGTGCCGATGCTGAAGCCAAGGTCAACGCCGTGCGGGTGGATTTTGTGAAGAAGCGTGAAGGATACAAGACAAATTTCAGCTTTTACAAGCCCGAGACGCTAAAGATTATTCAGAAAAGCAGCAGCCAAACGTGGGTGATACAGTATGGCCGCCTTTCATCCCCCGATTTAAATCGGGGGAATTCCCGGCGGAGATCTTAAAAAACCGGCAGCCGCTAAAACCGGCTGTCGCAATAGAAAGGAGAATGCATATGCCGATTACTGTCGGTTGCACCAAGGAGTTTCTCGACAAAAGCTACCAGCAGGTGGAAAACCTGCGCCTGCAAATTCTGGACGAGCTGTACAGAGTCCAAAAGGAAATGGAGCACTGGGGCGTTTTGCCGGAGGCCGAGCGCACTGTGCTGGCCAAAGCGGGGTACGACGGGCGGGTATTGCAAATTACCGTGAACGACGTTTTGCCACGTTACGCCGCCGGGATCAAGAACTCTTTGCTGCGGGTGGCCTGGTGCCAGTCCATCATTGAAGCCGTAAACCACCTGCGCGATTCCCAGGGGGTGGATCCGCGCTTCGAGAGGGCGCTTGCCTGCGTGACGGTATTTCACCGCCTGGACACCAGGTGGGACATTGACAACCGGGCCATCAAGTACCTGGTGAACGGACTGGCCTGCGCCGGGGTGGTTTCGGACGATAGTTGGCAGAACCTGGCAGTTCTGGTAATTGGGAAGTACGACAAGAAGCATCCGCGGACCGAGATTGTCGTCTGTCCGTGGCACCATAATGTGGAGGATCTAGTACAGTTTGCCAGCACCCGGAGTGCTGCCGAATGACGCTTAGATATAATAAGGAAGAAATTGAAGCGCTTTTCTATCCCAAATGGGGGCCATGCCGCCTTGCAGTCCGAAGAATATGTTTTTCATCGCTCATCAGGATACAAATTCCAACCCACGAATCTTAACAGGAGCAAGGCCCGGACGCATACGCTTAAGCTGCAACCGCAAATATATCCTGCGATTGCGCCGTTTTGGTTTAAGTTGCATTCAGGTCGATTTTAAAGGTGGTGACTTATTTTTGGGTAGGCAGAAAGAGTTGACGGACAGGGACAAAGAGTTGCTTTCACTTCTGGCGCGGTGTCGGGTGCTGGAAATTGACGACGTGGCCAGGGTATACGGAGTAAAAGACTATCACCGGGCGCGGGTCAGGGAGTTGAATGAGAGGGGTTATCTCCTGCGCAGGAAGGGGTACGTGGAAATTGCGCAGAAGGGGTTGCAGAAGGTGGTGCCGGGCGCAAAGGTGACGCCGGTACGGGACGACAAGCAGCGAAGTAAGCTAGCGGAGTTTGCCAGGATGCACTTTGCTCTGAAGGATAACTGGGAGTTCGTGTTTGCCGGTGAGTACAAGCGGCAGATACAGGCCGTTTCGTTTGCCCGCTTTGGTGCCGTCATCGCCAGGGACGGCGTGTGGTACGCAGTCTACCTGTTGCCGTCCGCCGTCCGCGATACGAACGTTAAGAAGCTGCGCCAGGAGATCGGTGGCCTGCCCCGCTATGGCATCACCCGTGCTGTTGTTTTTCACGCTGGCGAAAAAGCCGCTCTGCAATTTGGCGACAACCCCTGCGGGCTTAAATCGCTTCTCTTGCTGCCATACCCTGACGGCCTTGACATTTTGAATCAGCGGGATGACATCTACAGCTTCATTCGTTCGAAATATCCGCGCTTCAGCCCTTGCGGCCGCCCCTTCGCCGACCTGGAGCACGGGGGCGCTTATATCAGTATTCTAGTGGACAACGACCTGGCCAAGCAGAAGTATCTCCGCGACTATCTTGAGCGTGTTCAGGAAATGGAAGGCCGCACCTGCGTAGGAGTGTGCTTGTCCAACCAGAAGGAGCAGTTGGCTGAAGCTTTCCCGCGGCTTAAGTTGGTGGTTATTCCCGAAAAGCTTATTAACAGAAGGGCGGTGTAGGCCTTGGGTATCAACGCCCTGCAGCTCAAAGCCGCCTACCGCCGTGCCGGGATGGTACTCCGTCGCCGTCGCCTGCGTCGTTTGGCCGTTGCCTTGGTCTTGTATGTCCCAAGTGCTTGGCTCCCGGGGTCGTTCACGGTTCTCTTTGTGGATTATGACCTGGCCATGCGTTGTTTTCAAAACCCCCTTCTGGCTGCCGTGACTGTGCCTTTTCAGGGCACATTGCCCTGGTGGTTGGGCCTTAACTTGGTCTTTGGTTTCTTTGGGTACTGGTACTATCTTCAACTCCGGGCCAGGTTTCCGGACACCTTCAATCCCAGAGACGAGGTGGACTTTATGCGCGACCCTTCCTGCGGTACGTCCCGTTGGCTGGATCGGCGGAATGCCGAAAAAGTTCTCTCTTTCGGTCATGGTCCGGGCTTTCTTTTTGGTACTATGGAGGGCGACCCCGTGCGCCTTCACGGTTCCGACTTAAACCGCAACGTCATCGTTTTCGGTTCCCCTGGCTCCCGTAAGACACGGAGCCTGGTGATTCCGAACATCCTTCAGGCCGTGGTTTCCGGTGAGTCCTGCGTCATCACCGACCCCAAGGGAGAGATCTTGCGGTACACGTTGGGCTATCTCCAGTCCCGCAATTACAACGTGAACGTTTTTAACCTGGTGGAGATGCACCGCTCCGACCGCTGGAACCCTTTGGCCGAAATCCAGACCGGGCTGGACGCCCAGCTCTTTTCCGAAGTGGTAATCGCGAACACCGCCGTTCCCGGCATCCGCAAAATGGGCGGCGACCCCTTCTGGACCAGGGCGGAGCAGAACTTGTTAAAAGCCCTGGCTCTCTACGTGGTCAACGAGATGCCCCCAGAGCAGAGAAACTTGGAGTCTCTTTATGCCGTCCTTTCCTGCGGCAGTTTGGATCGTTTGGATATAACTTTCGGTTCATTAGCTCCTGACCACCCGGCCAAGGCTCCGTACAACGTTTTCTCTCATGCCGACAAGCCTGTAAAGGGCGGCGTGATCATTGGTCTTGGGACCAGGCTCCAGGTTGTCCAGAACCCCGAGGTGAAAAGGCTTACTTCCACCAGTGACATTGATTTAAGGGCCCCCGGCCTTGAGAGATGCGCTTATTTCGGGATCGTTTCGGACACCGACACCACCTTTGACTTTTTGGCCAGCCTGTTCTTCACGTTCTTGTTCATTAAGCTGACCCGGCTGGCGGATTCGAAGGGCGGCCCGTGTCCGGTGCGGGTAAACTTCATCTTGGACGAGTTTTGCAACATCGGTTCGATTCCTGACTTTAAGAAGCGCATCGCCACTGTTCGCTCCCGCGGGTTAAACTGCGTTCTGATCACCCAGTCCGTGGCTCAGCTCAAAAACCGCTATCCGGACGATGAATGGCAGGAGATTATCTCCTGCTGTGACTCCCGGCTTTTGTTCGGGGCCAACGAGCCCATGACTGCCAAGTACTTTTCCGACTTGCTGGGTGTGGGCACGGTGAACCGCGTGAGCAGGCAGCATAAGGTCACTGCTCTCGATCCTGTGAAGTTGGGCCATGCGCCGTCTCCGCGCAATCTTCTCAACTTGGACGAGATTCTGCGCCTGAATCGGGAAAAAGCCGTGCTCTGTCTGGCCAGCTTTCCTCCGGCCATGATCGAAAAGCTGGACTTTACCGGGTACCCCGAGGGCGGCTCTCTCCCGGATGCCGCCGATTTGGGGGGCGTGGTCTACCGTCCGGCGCATCTGGACGAAACGCCCCCCGAAGTCATAGTGGAGTATTCTGGGTGCTCTGTGCCGCGGACGGAAAAACTTAACGGAAAAACCAAGAAAAAGAAAGACGACCCTGAAGATGGCGCTGAATTGGCGGAAGATCCTTTTGACCCCTTCCGGGATCCGTTTGCTCCGGAGCTGGACAGTGAAGAAGACCTTGGTATGTACCAGGATCAGGACAAATAGCCTGTTTTTGGTTCGGAACCTTTCCAATGGCCGGGTATGCGCATACCCGGTTTTTGTTTTCAGGGGGGGTGTAATTTTTGTCCGTCCAGAAAATCGTCAGCGCTTTGCGAGCGCATCCGGAATATTCCAGGGCTGTTGTTGGTGTGTTGGAAACTCCGGCCCGGGATGCAGCGTACAGAAATCCTTTTCCGCCGCTTCCGGAGCCGATTCGATCTTATTTAGAGCGTGAAAGCATCGAACTCTATACTCACCAAGCCGAAGTGCTGGAGCGGGCCAGAAAGAAACAGAACGTCGTTCTGACTACGGCTACTGCCAGCGGAAAGTCGTTGGCCTTCACCCTGCCGGTTTTAGAGCAGTTGTATCAAAATCCAGGCGCGACGGCGCTGTATTTGTATCCGATGAAAGCTCTGGCTTACGACCAGCTTTCGTTTTTGCGAAAGCTGGAACGGGAAACCGGCATCGCATACAACCCCGCCGTCTATGATGGCGACACTCCCCAGCTTCATAGAAAACAAATCCGTCAGGAATCGAGAATCGTGCTCACGAATCCCCACGCTTTGCACCGCTATCTTTCCTGGCACAAACTCTGGCAGCGGTTTTTCAGGGGGCTGCAATACGTCATTATCGATGAAGGACATTGGTACAGAGGGCTGTACGGCTCCCACGTCGCCTTCGTGTTCCGCCGGCTCCTGCGCGTTCTGGAGCATTACGGCGCCACGCCGCAAATCATCCTGGCGTCGGCCACCATGGCCGATCCGGCTAAGCACGGCAGGAACCTGACCGGAAAAGACTTCTCCGTAGTGGATGGCGACGGCTCTGCCCGGAGCAAAAAGATATACGTTCTTTGGGACGCTGTGGCTGCGGGCAAGTCGGAGCACCTTCAGGCCGCCGAGCTTTTTGCCGCCTGCGTCGGGAGTGGCCTTCAGGCCATATGTTTCGCGCCGTCGAGGAAGTTGGCCGTACTGACTGCCAGGTGGGCGGGGCAAAAAGTGGCCGGGGTTGCTTCTTATCGTGCTGGCTATTTGCCGGAAGAGCGCAGGGAATTAGAGTCGCGGCTCAGGTCCGGAGAAATCCGGGGCGTTGCTTGTACAAACGCTTTAGAGTTGGGTGTGAACATTGGAGAATTGGACGCAGCCATCATTTCTGGTTGGCCGGGAACGGTGGCATCGTTTCGGCAGCAGGCGGGGAGAGTGGGGAGAAGTGGTCAGGAATCGTTGGTTGTACAGATATTTTTCTCCAATCCGCTGGACGGTTATTTGCTGCGAAACCCGGAACTCATCTTCCGGGCGTCTTCGGAACAGGCCGTTGTTGCATTAGACCATTTCGAAATCCTGAAAGCCCATATCAGATGCGCTGCTGAAGAACTGCCCTTGACTGCCGGCGATGAAAAATATTTCGGCCCTCGCTACAAGGATGCAGTTCGTACTTTGATTAAGGAAAAAAGCATTGTTTTGGACTCCCAGGGTTGGCAGCCGGGGCGGGAAACTTGCGTCATCAAGCGATACGTCAGTGCGGGGAAAAACGTTGCGTCCAGAGTTAGCCTTTCGGCTTTTGATGAAGGCGCGATGCGCCTTCTTCACGACGGCAGGTTGTTGGAAACCTTGAGCCTTTCCAGGGCCTGCCGGGACGCCCATCCTGGAGCGGTATATCTCCACCGGGGTGAGCCTTACGAAGTTAGGGAATTTGATCCTGGCCGGGGAATCGTCACCGTGGAGCGCAGTTCCGGAGAGCTTTATACCCAGGCCCAGGTGCACACGGCCATTTATCCCAGGCAAACCCTGCAAACCCGAGAATTTCCTGGTGTCGTTTTAAATGTCGGCAGGGTGGTTGTTTCCCAGAAAACCCGGGGCTATTTGGTCAAGAAATACGACGAAGTGATTGGGCGGCATATACTTGAAGGCATGCCTTCGGTTAATCTTGATACTGTGGCTGCATGGCTTCAGCTGCAAAGAATTCCTTTGATTGCAGACCTGGAAGGCGGCCTGCACGCGGCGGAGCATACTCTCATTGCTGTTGCTCCGCTGGTGGCCATGTGCGACCGGTGGGACATTGGCGGCGTTTCGCTGCCCAGGGATCGCGATGGGATGCCGGCCATTTACGTTTACGATGACTTTCCTGGTCACCAGCTTCGGTGAGATTACGGTTAAGCGCCGACTGTACCGTAACCAGAAGACCGGCGCGTACCGGTTCCTTCTGGACGAAGCCTTGGGAATCCCTGAACGCCAACGGGTGACACCGCGGATGACCCGTATGATCCTGGAGCTAGGCACGGAGATGCCCTTCAGGCGCGCGGCCCGGGTTATGGGTTTTCTAGTACCGGGGATTCACTGGATGACCGTCTGGTCTAAGGTTCAGGATGCTGGAGAAAAGGCCGCCCGGGATGCTGAGGCACTACGCGAGGCCGTCTTTGAAGACGGTGTGGTTCCTGAAGGCGGCAAGGAGGTTCGGGAGTTATCCATTGAAGCCGATGGTGTAGTAATACCCTTGCAGCGGTCGCCCAAGGCGTTTGGTGAGATCAAGCTGTTTATCGGCTACGAGGGCAGGGAACAAAAGACCCGGAAACTGGTGAACCGTTACACGGTGGCCACCGCCAGGGGCAGCCGGGTGGCTTGGGAAGACACCGGGGCGGCCTTCGGCCACAAGTGGGACCTTAGCAGGGTAGAGCGGATCCGCATTGGTGGGGACGGCGCCGAGTGGATCAAACAAGGCCTGGAGATGTTCCCCGGGGCGACTTACCACCTTGACCCCTTCCACCTGCGCCGGCGTTTAACCGAGGCTTTAAGTTACAGCAGCAACGTCTATGAAACTGTCACCGAAGGGTTAGCCGAGCTAAACCAAGATGCGGTAGTTTCCGCCTTGGACCAGGCGATTCGGGTCAACCGGGGTGCACGCCGTAACGGGATCATGCGGCTTAAGGAGTATCTCCTGGCTAACTGGCAAGGTATCGCCGCCTTGCCGGAGGGAGACCGTTTAGGTGCGATCGAGGGCCAGGTCCGTCACACCATCGCCAGGCGAACAAAGCGGATTGGGGCGCGTTGGAGCCCGGCCGGTGCGGAACGGATGGGACGCCTGTTAGCGGTACGGGCTAATGATGAGCTGGACAGATACGTGGTACACTCGGAACGGTTCGACCTACTGAAAAAGGCTGTCGGAGCCGAGGCAATCCAACTGCCCAAACGCTTCGGCAAAGATCCCGAGGCCTGGCTTCAAGCCAACGTGCCCGCCCTTGAAGGACCGCACGCCGGAAAACACTGGGTCAAGCACATAGTAAGAGAGATTAGTTCACCGAGGTGGTCTACGGTCTAATTCAAATTAAATCGGCTGGGAGATCGCCTACTAAGTCTTGACACGGACACTAAAAATAAAAGTATTGCCATTCGCTCCAAAGTGCTTTAGAATCTAAGTAGTAACCTTTCGTATACTTGATTATACCTACTTGATTATACCCCAGCATCCCCTTATAGCAAGAAAAAGCGCATGCAAATTTTTATCCCTCGCAGCGAAAAAAAATGTCCAAAACCTAGAACAGCATGCCCCATCTAAAAACCAGGCCCAAAACTAGAGTGCCGACAAAAGCGGACCGGGAATTACCCCGGCCTTTTCTTTTTTTTTTGAGGGGGATTGTATGACGGAAACCATCACCGACACCGTAAACCGGTTCATTTTCAAAACTGAAACCTTCGCC
Source organism: Candidatus Desulforudis audaxviator MP104C (assembly GCF_000018425.1). Taxonomy (GTDB): domain Bacteria; phylum Bacillota; class Desulfotomaculia; order Desulfotomaculales; family Desulforudaceae; genus Desulforudis; species Desulforudis audaxviator. The sequence continues at coordinate 863,355 of NC_010424.1, forward strand.
ATTTTCAAGCTTGATAACATTGTTGCGCTGGGCGATGTCGCTGGCGTTCGCGAGGGCGACCGCTTGACCGTTACTGGCTCCTGGCAGGAGCATCCTAAATACGGCAGGCAGCTCAGAGTCGAACACTGGGAGAAACCCGTCCCGTCCACCGAAGAAGCCGCTGCAGACTTTCTTTCTTCCGGCCTGATCAAGGGCGTGGGCCCGGTATTGGCAGAGCGAATTGTGAGCGTTCTTGGTCCCAATGCCGTGAGTGCGATTTTGGAAGATCCGGACGTATTGAAGAAGGTCAAGGGCATCGGCAAAAAAGCCCCGGAAATTCGCCGTCAGCTTCAGGAGACCTATCAAGTGCAGCAGGTCGTAGCAGAGCTGATACGGCTTGGGCTCACTTTGAAAACGGCGATGAAGGCTTACATGAAATTCGGCCGCCCGGCCGCCGAGTACGTTCGGAGAAACCCCTACTGCCTGACCGAACTGGATCTGATCGGGTTCCACCGGGCGGACGACATTGCCCGGCGGGCCGGCCTGGCTCCGGATTCTTCTTTTAGAGTCAAGGCCGGAATACTGTATGTTTTAAACGAATCTCTCTGGGACGAGGGTCATGCCTACCTGCCCAGGGATGAGCTCATTTCCCGCTCCCTGACCTTGTTGAACCATGTCGAAAAAAGCGTGTCGCTGGACATTGTGGAGAAAGAACTCTCCCGCCTTAAAGGGGTTCACGGAAGTGCGGAAGTCTCTCTGGCCTGGGCCAGGGAGTACGAAGAAGAGATCGCCCGGGACGTGAAAAGGTTGGCCCGGCAACGGTTCGATGTACCGCCTTTGCCCCGGGATCTGATCAGGGGCATTGAGCTGACCCCTGACCAGAATGCAGCAGTTAAGACTGCGCTGGAGAGCGGCTTTTCTATCTTGACCGGCGGTCCCGGCGTGGGCAAGACTCAGACTGTAAGGGCGGTCATCAGGGCCTTCGAGTTGCAGAACCCTTGGGGGGGAGTATTTCTTTGCGCTCCTACAGGGAGAGCAGCCAGAAGGCTTTCGGAGGTGACCGGGCGCCAGGCGCACACCGTGCACAAGCTTCTGGGCCTCCGGAACGGCCACGCAGACCGCAACCGCAAAAACCCGCTGGAATGCGATCTGTTGATTTTGGACGAAGCGAGCATGGCCTGCTTGGTTTTGACCAAGCGCCTCCTCGAAGCCGTTCCCAACAACGCCAGGATCCTTTTCGTCGGAGACGCGGACCAGCTTCCGAGCGTTGGCCCGGGCAACATTTTGCGCGATCTGCTGGACAAAGTTCCGACTGTCCGCCTGACCGAAATCTTTCGCCAGGCTGCCGAGAGCCAGATCGTAACGAACGCTCACCGGATAAATAGGGGCCAGATGCCGCTGATTGACCGCTCGAAGACGGACTTTATATTCCTGGAAAGAGAAGATCCGGAAGACATCGCAAAGTGCGTGGCGACTTGCGCTTCCGGGATGGGTTACGATCCTTTGGACGTGCAGGTTCTTTCGCCGATGCGAAAGGGCCCGGTGGGGACGGCTGAGCTCAATAAGCTCATCCAGGGGGGGATGTCCGGCCCCAGGGTGAAATACGGCCAGTACGTCTTCCATGTGGGCGACAAGGTGATCCACACGAAGAACAACTATGACAAAGGGGTTTTCAACGGCGACATCGGGATTATCAAGAAGATCAAGATGCAGCACGATGTCCTGGTGCAGTACAGCAGCGGCCTGGTTTCCTATTCCGGGGATGACCTGAGAGAGCTTGAGCCGGCGTGGGCGGTCACGGTTCACAAGGCTCAGGGCTCTGAGTTTAAGGCTGTAATAATTCCCGTCACCACCTCTCACTATGTCATGCTGCACCGCAACCTGATCTATACCGCCGTCACCAGGGCCAGGGAAAAAGTGATTCTGGTGGGCACGAAGAAGGCTTTGGCCATTGCGGTGCGCAACAACAAGCCGATTCAGCGTTACACCGCGCTTTCGGGCCTCCTGAGAGACGCGCCCCGCCGTTAAGGCGGGGTTTTTGTTTTTCAGGGGGTGATCGCAATGATCGAATTTCGCTTCATAGAAGCCAGCCGAGATGACAACGAAAACCGCGTCAGCAGAGTGATTGCCGAGCTGCTGGACCGGTGCGCGGCTGAACTGATCGAGCAGGATAGCCGGGATGCCCTGGAGAACAGTCAAGGCATTGCTGCGCAAGCGGGATAGTTCAGGGGGGATCTAGAAAGATGTCCGGAGTGGCGATCATCTACATTAGAGTTTCAACTGAAGAGCAGTCCAGGAAGGGCTACTCGCTGCCGGATCAGCTGGAGAAATGTACTCAGAAGGCGGAGGAGATGGGTGCGTGTGACGCTGTTTTGTGCACCGACTACGCGGAGACCGCGGCCTATCTTGACCGCCCGGGGCTCCAGCGCGCCCTGGAGCTGGTGGCCACCGGGAGGTACGCTTATTTCATTGCTCTTGACGTCGACCGGCTCGCCCGCGATCTGGGGGATCAGCTTTACGTCACCGAGGAAATAGAAAAACGGGCCAGGGTGGAGTTTGTGACTCATCGCCGGGGCGATCCCGGCAATCCGGAGGATACGCTTTTCTACCATATTAAAGGCGCTTTCAGCCAGTACGAGCGGGCGAAGACGCGCCAGAGGACAATCGCCGGAGCGCGCCAAAAGGCGAAAAGCGGCAGGATTGTGCGGCCCGGGTGTTACCCTGGGCACCCTGGACCTTACGGGTACAGATACAACAAGGACCCCCAGAACCCGGAGTTCAGTATTGTGGAGGAAGAGGCCGCGGTGGTCAGGAAGATTTACCGTTGGGTGCTTGACGAAGGCTTGGGCTTGCAGGCCATCGCTGCGCGGTTGAACCAGGAAAAAGTTCCGCCGCCTCGGGGGGTGAAGTGGTACACCAGCATGGTTGGGAGAATCCTGACCAAAGAGCTTTACTACGGCGAGTTCCACAACTTCAAGTGGCGCACGGTCACGGTGGAGGGGCGCACCCCGTCGGGGCGAAGGCGTACCAGGTATTTGACGCGCCCGGTGGAAGAGCGCATACCGGTTAAAGTGCCGCCCATCGTCAGCAGGGAAGAGTGGAAGAGGGTTCAAGAAATAAGGCGGCAAAACGGCTTGAGGGTTAGGAAGGGCAGGAAGCACCAGTATCTTCTCGTGGGGCACATCCGGTGCGGCGAGTGCGGCCGGTCCTACAATTCTGAGCCCCACGGCACCGGTCTGCGGTACAGGTGTATAGGTACCAGGAAGCAGATGTCTTCGACGCCCTGCACGAATCGTTCCTGGCCCGTGCATAGCAATTCAAGAACCCCTGGTCTTGACGACGTGATCTGGGATGAAATATCAAAACGCCTTAAGGATGCGTCTTTGATCGAGAAGGAATTGGCCGGAAAGCGCAGGTTTCCCGACGCCGCGGTGCGGGATAAGCTGGAGAAAGAGCTGCAGGAGCTTGAGCTTCATTTGAGCGAACTCCGCCGGCATCGCGAGTCTCTTTTCGAGATGCGCTTGGAAAATGTTCTTTCCGAGAAGGAATTCAGGTTCAGGCTGTTGAAGGTAAATGACAAAGTTAACATTATTCAGCAGAAATTGGACGAAGCGCGCCGAAAGCTGTCGGTGATGGGTCCGGTGAAGATGCCCGACTTTCATGCGTTGCAAAAGGCTTATATTGCGAAGGTAGAGAATGCCGACTTTGATCTTAAGCGTGAGATCATCGGAAAACTCAATATCAGCGCGAAGGTTTACCGCCGGCGGGTGGAGATCTTCTGGCCGTTTAGCTGCACGCAAAAAGTGGACAATCTCACCCACAATCGAGATTGTCGGGCTCCCGGGAGGTGCCGTCCGCGAAAGTAAGGACCGGGTCCGGGCCGCAATTCGGAACGCCGGCTACGAGTTTCCCCCGCGGAAGATTACCGTGAACCTGGCTCCCGCTGATTTGCGCAAGGAAGGGCCGGCCTACGACTTGCCAATCGCCCTGGGCGTGCTGGTCGGGAGCGAACAGGTGCCGGCTGGGCTGGACGCCGGCTTCGTGTTTTTGGGGGAACTTTCCCTGGACGGCAGCATCCGGGGAGTGCACGGCGTTCTCCCCGCGGTGTTGGCGGCTGTCAACGCCGGATTCAGGCGGCTGATCGTGCCCGAAGCCAACGCGGGAGAGGCCGCGCTGGTAGATAAGGCCGAGGTTTTTCCGGTCCGGGACATCGGGCAGGTGCTACGCTTTCTGGCTGGAGAGGAGGAGATCGCCCCGTTTCAAGTGAATCTGGAGGCTCTGTTGAAGGTACCGCCTGACAGGCATCCGGATTTTGCCGAGGTCAAGGGTCAGCCCACCGCCAAGCGGGCCTTGGAGGTGGCGGCCGCGGGTGGACACAATGTTCTGATGTTGGGCAGTCCCGGTTCGGGGAAGACGATGCTAGCCCGTTGTCTGCCCGGCATCCTGCCGGACATGGATTTCGCCGAAGCCCTCGAAGTAACCATGCTGTACAGCCTGTCCGGCTTGCTGGAACCGGGAGAGGTGCTGATCACCCGCAGGCCGTTTCGGGCTCCACACCACACCACCTCACCCGTGGCGATGGTCGGCGGGGGGCGGACGCCGCGGCCCGGAGAAATCAGCCTTGCGCACCAGGGCGTGCTTTTCCTCGACGAGTTTCCGGAGTTCAAGCGCGAAGCTCTGGAGGCGCTGCGCCAACCCCTGGAGGACGGCGCAATCACGGTGTCCCGCGTCGCCGGTTCCTGTTCCTTTCCGGCCCGCATCATGCTGGTGGCGGCGATGAACCCGTGCCCCTGCGGTTTTTTCGGTGACACCCGGAAGGAGTGCGCTTGTACGCCCCACCAAATCCAGCGCTACATCGGCCGCATTTCCGGGCCCCTCCTGGACCGGATGGATATCCAACTGGAAATCCCACGCCTCGAATTTCAAGAACTCACCGCGGAGACCGGGGTTGCGGAATCACCCCGGATCAGGGAAAGGGTTGAAGCGGCCCGGGAGATTCAGCGTGCCCGTTTCTCCGGCCCAGCCCGCTGCAACGCCCGGATGACAGTGCGGGAGCTCCGCCGGCACTGCCGTTTGACACGGGAAGCCAGGGAGCTGTTCGGGCAGGCGTTCCGCATGCTGGAACTGAGTGCGCGGGCCCACGACCGCATTCTCAGGGTGGCGCGCACCATCGCCGATCTGGACGGTGCGGAGACCATCGACAGCCGGCATATCGGGGAAGCTGTTCAGTACCGTTCTCTGGACCGGAAATACTGGCGCTAGGTTCTTGGGTATTATTGGCGCATAGTGATTTGATAAAGTTGGCGTGCTACTGGCAGGGGCGCTTGTCGGTCACGGTGGATTTTCACAATCCGAATCGGTTTTTGCATATCCCGGAAAGGTAAGGAATAAGATGGGGGTAAAGGTGATGGGTGAGAAGGAAGCAAGGCCGGCCCATTTTCCGGAACCGACAAGAAGGGGAGAGATCACCCTGAGACTGTCGGAATTTGAGTTCCCGCCCATGCAGGACATACTCCTGGTGGGGAAAAGAGCGCCGATCGGTCCGGAAGCCGTAAGGAGAATGGTGGATGCGCTGTCGCCGGAGCAGTATGACATCGTCCGCCTGGAGCATTCGCTGTTCGAGGCCGTGGTCGTAAAGAAATCTCTGCTCAGGCTCCTTCCCAGGGAGAGACTCTTGCCGATCATCCTGGAAGAAGGGGAGAGGGTGGCAACCGAAAACACTATTGTCAAAGTCCAGGCCAACATTGTCATTCATGTGTCCCGGGCGGTGGAGCTTTGATGCGCGTGCAGGACATAATGAGTCAGTCGCTGGTGACCGTTTCGTCTGACCGGTCCGTCCGGGCAGCTATCGAGTTGATGCACCGGATGAGAATCGGGAGTCTGCCGGTTGTGGATGACGGGTGGCTTGTCGGCATCGTAACTTCCCGGGACGTGAGAGGTGCCCACCCCAACCGGCTGGTGGCCGATGTCATGAGGGTTGATGTAGTGACCGTTTCAGCGGAGAGTTCCCTTTGGGAAGCGAAGGAACTCTTGGAGCGACACGGTATCGAGCGCCTGGTTGTGGTGGAGCGGGATTCCCCGGTGGGCATCGTGACGAAGTCACGCCTTTATGCCGAAATCGGCAAACACGTTGACGGCCTGACAGGTCTCGAGCGGGCGGAGTTTTTGCAAAGAAAAGCGGCAGAGCTGCTCAAGCAAGACCAAGAGATCGCCGTCATTTTTCTTGACCTTGATGACTTTGGGGTTATCGATAAAGAGTATGGCCATGTGTTCGGTGATGAAATCCTGATGCTGGTGGCGAAGACCTTGAAGGAATTGCTAGCAGACGAGGGGGAGTGCCTCTGCCGTTACGCAGGCGACGAGTTCGCGGTGGTAACCACTGCGCCCCTGGACGAGGCAAAACAGCTCGCGCTGCGCATGGTCACCGCCCTCAGGACAAAAAATTGGCCGCGAGGCGTTAAGGTGACGGGGTCCGCCGGTGTGGCCGGTGGACGGCGACAGCTTGGGCGCCAGACAGGGAATGAAATCCACACCGTAAGCGACCTGATCAACATGGCCAGCCTTGCCTCCACAGCTGCGAAGAAAGACAAAAAACAGGTAGTCGTGGCCGGGAAGGTGGAGCTTACCGAAGAGGTCCCCTGAGACTGCACGAGAGCCGGTTTTGCTCCGGACATGAGATCACCGTGTCTTGTTCTGCGTCAGTCCGCTGTTGTCTGACACCCGATGCTACCGTTAGCCCTAGTCTTGGATGGACCCAGCACGAGAACGGAGATATGACGAAAGACTACATTCTCCTTAAGGCGGGACGGGCGGGGTTTTGCCCAGACTGAATAGCAGTGGTTTTGACGTTGGTCGGCACGCCCGGTGAGCACTCCGGCGGGTAGGCAATCCGTCGCTTTAACCCCTTCCTCTTCCAGTATTCCTCTCAACTCTCGGCGCGACCGACCTTGCTCCCGTGTGAGGCAGACAACCCTGTTTCTGTGGTTTGATTGCCACGCTACCCGCCTTTTCTCGGTTGATCTTTCGCAGCACACTCAAGAATTTCTTGACCAGTACGGGGTCAAACTGGGTGCCGGCACACCTTATAAGTTCTTCGATTGCTTCTTTCTTGGACATGGCCTTGCGATAGGGCCGGTCGTTAGTCATAGTGTCGTAAGCATCGGTAATGGCCAGGATCCGGCAGGCCAGAGGGATCTCTTCCTCTTTGAGGCCGAGAGGGTAACCCTGTCCGTTCCACCACTCGTGGTGTTTGAGAATCCAGTCGGCAATAGGGGCAAGGTCAGGTGAAGATACCGCAATGCGGTGGCCGATCTCGCAGTGGCGACGCATTTCTGCGAACTCCTCCGCATCCAGGGGGCCCTCCTTATGAAGGATACGGTCGGGGATGCCCACCTTGCCGATATCGTGGAACTGGGCCAGCAGGCGCAGATCGGTCTGGGTTTTCTCTGGTAAACCCAGAGACTTGGCCAGCATCGTCACCAGTTGCTGCAGGCGGTCGCAGTGTCCCTCCGTCATAAAGTCCCGCGCCTCAAGCGCCTTCTTCAGTGTTTCAACGATGGCGCTGCGGGCGCTTTGGCTACGGTGCAGCTTTTCGCGGTACATTTCATTGTCCGCTTTCCGGAACAGGTCACGCATGTCGAAGGGCGGAGTGCTGCTGACTGCAAATCCCACGGACAGACTCAGCGGGAGGTCGGAATGCGACTCGTTATAAAGGTCTATAGCGGAAACAATTTTCCGGCGAGCCTTTTCAACGATCGATTCGGTCACGTTTGGAAGTAACACGGCAAACTCATCACCGCCGATTCTTGACAATACGTCGTTTCCGCGGAAGCAACCTTTAAGTACCTCTGCGACCGCCCTAAGCAAGCGGTCGCCGGAGGCGTGACCGAGCGTATCGTTGACCAGCTTCAGGCCATCGACGTCGCATAGAATCAACCCTACCGACTTATAGCGGGAACGTTCGATACGGTGCATTTCCTCTTCAAAATACGACCGGTTGTACAGACCGGTAAGGGAGTCATGGATGCTTAAGTGGCGCAGGCGCTCTTCGACCTGCTTGCGTTCAGTTATGTTGCGTATCACGGCGATTACCTGGTCATCCAACAGGGGGAGATACCTTCCTTCAAAAAACTGCTGTCGGCCGTTAAACGATAATGAATACTCTACACTGACCGGGGATTTTGTCTGGAGTACGCACTTGATCGCTGTATGTGCTTGGCGGCCGATGTCCGGGGGGAAGACCTCCTGTACTTTTCGCCCCAGGAAGGGGTCGACGGGCACGAAAAGACCCGATTCTACCCCCGCTTGACAGTCGAGCAGGGTGCCTTCCGAGTCGAACCGAAAGTACAGATCGGGCAAGGCTTTGAAAACCGCTTCCAGCTCCAAGCTTTTTTGAAGCAAAAGCCTTTCTCCACGCTTGCGGTTAGTGATGTCCACGGCCATGCAAAAAACTTCGGTAATTCCGTTAAAACCGGTAACGGGGATCAAGGTCATCAATAACCAGCATTCCCTGTCCCCCTGTTTTAGAAGCAGCTCCAGAGGCGGTGTGGGTTGACCTGTCTCCCATACGTTGGCCAATGCGTTGTCAAGCAGGGCAGCCGGCTGGATTGTCTGCAGCAGGGTTTCTGCATTGGGGACATCATCTTCACGCACGATACCAAAGATTCTCTCCGCTTCCCGGTTCCATTGCGTGAGCCCGCCTTGCTGATCGAACCCGAATACGGCGACCATCGGGCTGTTCTCGATTACCAGCTTGAAGCACTCGTGGGCCCTGCGCACCTCTTCTTGCGTGTGGTGCAGTTCAATCATTTCGACGAGGCGGCTGCTCAGGATATGCAGCAGCCTGACTTCTTTGGCGGTAAAGCCGCCCTTCTTTTCCAGGTAGAGAATGCAGGAACATCTGTCTTTGGATACTTCTCGCACAAATGCTTCCGAAGAAGACTGGTTTTCTCTCACGTAATCCTCGGCAACGATGGGGGAAAGGTGGGAAAAACCCCACGTGAAGCTCCCGCGGCTGACTCCCTTCAGAACGAGGACTATCCGTCGCACATCGAAAATGCGGCTGGACTTCTCAACCAGTCCCGCAAACAGTTGTTCCAGGGAACCGGAGAAGTCAAAGGATGCAATTTCATAAAGAACAGATAGCTCGGCAGTCCTGTCGGTCACCGGGGCTGACCCCCGATTGCTACCACCATCGTTTTGTTGTGGAAAAGCGGTACGTCAGTGTAGGTGCCTACCTCGCCGAACGTCAGGATGCCGGCCATCGGCACCGAGGGTCCAAGGGCTTCCCTCCCGATACCCACATCGTCTACCTCGTTTCTCACCAGTAGGAAACGCGAGACGCAATTAAAGAGCAGAGCGAACTTGGGCTCCCCTACCGCACTCAGGGCCGCCCGAAACACGTCTCGCGCTGCTCCGGCGAGGTTTTCCTTTCGGCCTTCCATAAGATAGGCCACGGCTTTGGACGGCACTTCGGTGACGAGTTCCAGGGTGCCGTTGGGGAAAGCACGAATCGGGTCGCGGACAATAAAACGGCCCACGGCATCAACTATCCCCAAGGGGTGGCGCATGCCGTACTCGGGGAACCTGGATAGTTCGATTCCGCCCAGTCTCTCAGAATAGACGGAAAACGCGGGGCGCTCGTCGAGTTCGTGGATGAACTTGTCTTCGGCCTTGGTGATGACCAACGGTGACCCTACGGGTTCCCAGCCGTGCCCGACACCGGTACCGACAGTCACGCCCGTAACCAGCGCCGCCGCCACCGAGCCGCTGGACACGCCGCTTTCAGTAAACTGGTAGGTCTTCAGAAAACGCAAGTTATCTCCTGTGCCCCCACCCACGTATTGGAAGTCCGGGCCCATGACTTCGTACAGCCCGCGGAGCATCAGGGCGATATTTCCGGCTAAACCGTCGGGGAAGACGAAGACCGTTCCGCCGGTTGCCGCTTTCGCCGCCAGGAGATTTTGTCCAAGGCTCCTCCCCGTTTTTCCGGGTGCCTCGGGCTGGAAACCCTCGGTGGCGGTGACGGCTTCTATGCCGGAACCGGAAAGGACCATAACGTTGACGCCGTCCTCAAATATCCCATCGGATGTGATAATCCCGGCACTTGATGCCCCAATCACCCGGGAGTTGCCCACCTCGGACAGGACAGAGTCCAGGACTTGTTCCTGGTCGTAACCCTCGGTGGTGAAGACAAAGGTGACTACCGGTTGCGCGCCGATTTCTTTCAAGGCTTGGGCCGCAGCCTGTCTACCAGCCTCCCTTGAATGCAAGATGCGACTGTATCCTGTGCCGACCTTCATAATGCTTAACCCCTTCCATACATTGCATTTCTACCACCCCGAAAGATGAGCGACGAAGACCGGGGGTGGGGTTTGAAAAGTCACAAGGGTGGCGGGTAGAAAATTCAGGAAAAAACGGCGGCGGTCGTTGACAAAAATACTCCCTTATAACTTTTGTGTTTCGCTTTAGTCCCCTGTCTATCCTGCAAATCTGGAAGATATCGAAGAAAAAGAGTTGTAGCCGGTATGCCGCCGGTAGATTCCTTGCAGTCCCTTGGCTACTTTCATTCACATCCAGGAATAAGCCTTCTCCAGATTGACTAATACAGAAGGACATCCGGAGGGATCGCAGAATCTTACATTGTTGGTTGGTGCCGGGGAGCCGACTGAAGGCACTGTGGAAACGCAAATCGTAGCGCCAAGGATATTCTTTTTGGGTTGAGGAGGCGGGGCTTTTTGCCCAAGGGGCGAATCAGACCATCACGACCGTTAAAGGCCATCGTCTTCGATCTCGACGGCACACTCACTCCGGTGGGCAGTGTGTGGCAGCACATCCACGAGCGCCTGGGCACCTGGGAAGAGGGCGGCCTGGTGTCCCTGGGGGCTTTTTTGACCGGCCGGATCAGCTACCTGGAATTCGCCATCCGGGATGCGGCCTTGTGGAAGGGTGTCCGGCGGGAGCGGCTTGAGGAAATCGTTAATGAGATTCCCCTGCGCCGGGGAGCCCGGGAGACTATCGGGGCGTTGAGGCGGGAGGGGTACCGTTTGGCCCTGCTGTCGTCCGGGCTGGACGTGCTGGCCCACCGGGTGGCGGAGAAGCTGGGATTCGAAGTGTGTATCAGCAACCGTCTCGGTTTTACCAATGGGGTGTTGGACGGACGAGTCTCGATCTACGTGACGTGGGACGGGAAACCACGGCACATCCCCGGAATCTGCAGGCTGTTCGGGGTGGAACCCTCGGAGACGGCCGCCATCGGAGACAGTGCCGGCGACGCCTTCTTGTTTCCGGAAGTAGGTTTGGGCGTCGCCTTCAACGCCGATCCCAAAGTGGCGGTGCAGGCGGATATTGCGGTTGAGGACGATGACCTGCGGGCGTTGCTGCCCCTCTTTACCCCACGCGAGGCGGGGGACTGAGGGTTTCCACCCATCCCCGGGGCCTGACCCGTGGGGCCGCGGCAAGGACAAGGGTGCAGTGGCATCAGGCCGCCCCGCCACCGGTTTACGGTGATTAATTCTGAAGCCTCATCTTGGGGCTTTGTAACACAAAGGGGTGTTAGCTCATGAGCCTTTTCACCTTTGAGCTGCGCAGCAGCCAGCGCGAGGAACTCATCGACGTCACCGAACGGGTGTGGGCCGCCGTAAGCCGGAGCGGGGTCACCGATGGCCTGTGTTGTCTCTGGGTCCCGCACACCACAGCCGCCGTTTGTGTCAATGAAGCCGCCGATCCCTCGGTGGCCCGGGACATTCTGGATTATCTCCGGCAGGCGGTGCCCCAACGGGGAGACTACCGTCACCTGGAGGGCAATTCGGACGCCCACATCAAGTCCACTCTGGTCGGCGCGGCGGAAACCATTCCGGTACAGGCCGGGAAACTGGTGCTAGGCACCTGGCAGGGCATCTTCTTTTGCGAGTTTGACGGGCCGCGCACCCGGCGGCTGCACGTGAAAGTGACCGCCGGATAACCGGCGTGTTAGCCACCGGGCTACATAGAACGGACTTCCGGTGCGCATAATGAAGTGCACACAATTTGGAGGTGGTGAGAAATGTGGCCCAGGGCATTTTTGTGGTCGGGATTCTCGTTGATGACCGGGCGAACCACGGGCCGGAGGTGCAAAGCGTCCTGACCCGGTTTGGTTCCACAATTCTAAGTCGTAACGGGATTCCCGACCCGACTAGGTCCCGGGGCATCATCACGGTGACCATGCAGTCCGAACGGGAGGACAGTGAGAAACTCGCGGCCGAACTGCAGGGGATCGAAGGCGTCCGCGCCCGGGTGATCCACCTCGGCGATGCCCTGAACTGAGGCGTGACGTCAGGGGGCAAAGCGGTTGATGACCAGCGGGGTGATGTACACCTCCACCACCGCGGCGGCGGCCAGCAGGGGTGTGACTACCCGCAACAGGAAGTCCAGGCGCCGGCCGAATCCGGGAGTCACCCCGCCCTTGAGCTGCTGAGCGGCGATGGCCAGAGCCAAACCGGCCGCGAGAAAGAGGGCGGGGAGTTCGATGACCCCGTGGGGGGCGATCCCGGCCACGAAAGCCGCGGGCGGCAGTCCGGCCTCGACAAAGTACCGGGCCAGTAACCCGACCAAAAGACCATTCACGACCAGGATGAACATGGCTGGCAGGGCGCAGGCTACGTGCCCGACGAACACGAGAATGGCGGTCACCGACAGGTTCTTCAGGAAAATGAAAGCAGACAAGGCAAGGTGCCCTATTTCAGGGTTAAGCCCCATGGTCTTCTCGGCCGTCGTGACCAGGTTTTCCAGTGACGGCACCAGCAGTGGGGCGATTACCCGGGAAAACACCCAGCCGGCAATCGTTCCCGCCGTAAAGATTATCACCGCCGCGAGGAATCCGGTTCCAAGATGAAGACGAGCCATTCCTTGCTCACCTCTTAAGTTCCATCGGGGGCTTTAGAGGTTACATTATTCAGGGAAGGGCCGAATACCTGCCCGGCAGAAGGGGAAAATTAGTCGGTAGGAGGCATCTTTCATTGGACGAAGGCACTTTGTATCTTCCGTCACGCTCCAAAATGGACCCCACCTTCGACGACTCGGACCCGGCAGAGGCTCCCGGCGACATCACCACCGAAAGGGAGCACCGGCGCCGGGCCCGGACGCTTCGCGAATTCGGCACGACCACAATTCCGGCCGTAAAGAGCAACATCCACACTTTAATCATCGTCGGCCAGATTGAGGGCCACATGGTGTTGCCCAACCAGAACAAGACCACCAAGTACGAGCACATCCTCCCGCAGTTGGTGGCCCTTGAGCAGCACCCGGACATCGAGGGTATCCTGGTGATTCTGAATACGGTGGGCGGAGATGTTGAGGCCGGACTGGCCATCGCCGAGATGCTCAGTTCCATTTCCAAACCCACGGTTTCGCTGGTGCTGGGCGGCGGGCACAGCATCGGTGTCCCGATCGCGGTGTGCACTTCGTATTCTTACATAGCCGAAACGGCCAGCATGACCATCCATCCCATCCGCATCACCGGACAGATCCTGACCGTGCCCCAGACCTTCGAGTATCTTGAAAAAATGCAGGACCGCGTGGTGCGGTTCGTGGTCAAACATTCTCGGATCACCGAAGAGCGCTTCCGCGAACTCATGTTCCGGACCGGTGAGTTGGCCCGCGACATCGGCACGGTGCTCATCGGCAAAGAGGCCGTGGACTGCGGGCTGATCGACGAGGTGGGGGGCATCGGGGCGTCGATGCGCAAGCTGAATGAGCTGGTTGAACAGGCACGAATCGGCAAAGCGCAGGGACCCCAAAAGGGAGGGCCGCTCCAGTGATTCTGTACACCGTCCTGGACATTGAAAGCGTACTGGGTGAGCCGGCCGGTGCGGAGGGGGTGCTGGAAAATGCCGTGGTGGACGGCGTTCCGGTATTGGTGCGGCGCTCGAAGGCCGGGAACGTGTTCCTCGAGCGGGTGTTGAGCACGGACCCGTACGATTTCCTGCGGCCGGAACTCACCCCCGGCAGTACATTGTACCTGTAAGAATACACATCCGCAGACAACCAAACAACTCCCCGCTGCGGTCGGGCGTGCCTCACTGCGGCCGCACGCCGGGTTCTTCGGCTACCTGCGGACTACAACTACTTCATTGGCCCCGGCCGTCACTAGTTACCCTTGCTGCCGGCCAGCTCATAAAAGTACCCCGGGATCTGCCCCATGACTCCCGTCTGCGCAACGTAGTACGCCAGAATAAACTGAACACCTATGAAAACAAACAAGGCAATAAGCAGTCCGTATTCAATCACCTGTCCCTTTTCGTTGCCCAACAAACCGATAAGCGTCCGCCACATTCAGTCTTCACCTCCTTACTGTTTCACATTTCACGGGAGATCGGTCTCGGGAATCCTTACGCCCGGCACCTGCGGATTATTACCCTTGCAATTCGCCAACGGGAGGCGTCAATCCTTTTTTTTGGGCGGAAATTTTGATTCCTCGGCGGGGGGAATCCGGGCGTTCTCAACGAAAACCATATATGCTCAGGTATTGAGATTGACATCACCCACTCACGGGAGGGAAGAAACGTGAAATCTTTTACCGAGTATCTCTGGTTCAATACCGGAAAGCGGCGCGAATACGTGAATATTACCGGTCAGGTTGCCGAAGCGGTTGAAAAGAGCGGGATACGGGAGGGGATGGTGCTGGTTTCCGCCATGCACATCACCGCCGCGGTCTACGTGAATGACGCCGAGGAAGGGATTATCCAGGACATCGATGCCATGCTCGAGCGCCTGGCGCCGTTCGGCCCCGATTATTTGCACCACCGCACCGGCGAGGACAACGGGGACGCGCACCTGAAGAGCATCCTGGTGCACCACCAGGTTATTCTGCCGGTCACCGCCGGGCGGCTTGACCTGGGGCCCTGGCAACAGGTGTTTTACGCCGAGTTCGACGGGCGCCGGCGCAAGCGGTTGGTAATCAAGGTGATCGGCATCTAGTTCCGGGGTGGTATGCAAACACGGGGGGGGGTGAGATGTTTGGCCCGGCTGTCGCTGGACGAATTCACCTTGTTGGCCGAACAACTGGTCGATGAGGTTCCACCGCGTCTCTGCCGCGACCTGAACGGGGGATTTTCGGTGCTGCCTGAAGAGAAACGGGAACAGGAGTTTTTCATTATGGGGGAGTACATCGAGGACGGGATGCTCGGCAGCTTTGTGGTCTTCTACTACGGCTCCTTTGCGGCCGTCCTGGGGGATAAACCCCGGGAATCGTGGGAGGAAGAGCTGCGGGAGACGATTTGGCACGAATTGCAGCACCACCTGGAGTCCCTGGCGGGGGTGGACGATCTGACCCGCGAAGAAATGGAGGCGTTGGCCCGGTTCCGGGAGGGCCGTTTGGACGGGGACAGTTGAACCTGGAGGCCCGGAATAAGTCCGGTCCCGGTTGCATAATGGATCAAGTATCTGCGTTATCAGAGGGAGGGAGCATAGTGTTTTACCGGACAAGAAAGACATTGGCGGGGTTGGTCTGCCTGCTGTTCGTTTTCGCGGCCGGTTGCGGGGGTCCCGCCGAGACACCCCAATCACCGGGACCCGGCAAAACGGTGGTGATCGCCACCATTTTTCCGCTGGCCGATATTGCCAAGAACATCGGCGGCGACCGGGTAGCGGTGTCGACGCTTTTGCCCCGTGGGGCCAGTCCCCACACCTTTGAGCCGACACCGCGGCAGATGGAGCAGGTGACCGGCGCGCGGGTGCTCATCCAGGTGGGGGCCGGGCTCGACGACTGGGCCGGAAAGCTCGCCGGGGTGGCCGGCAAGGACCTCCTCCGGGTTGCAGTCACCGAGGGGCTGTCCCTGCGCGCGGGCGGGCACCAGCACGCGGAATGTGCGGGGCATGCCCATGAGCACGACCATAACGCCTGCCCGGCGGCGGAGACCGCTGCGGCAGACCCGGCGTACGGGTTCGCCGACCCGCACGTGTGGCTTGACCCGGTGCTGGTCCGGGACGAGATCGCCCCCCGCATTTTCTCCGCCCTTTGCCAGGCCGCGCCGGAGGATGCGGACTACTTCGCCGCCAATCTGGAATCCTACCAGGCTGAGCTGACCGTGCTGCACGCGGACCTGACCGCATTGACCGCCGGATTTGAGCGCCGCAGTTTCATCGCCTACCATTCGGCCTGGGGATACTTCGCCGACCGGTACGGGCTGGTGGAAGCGGCTACGGTCGAGGAAGCACCGGGCAAGGAGCCTTCTCCGGGCTGGATCATGAAGGTGGTGGAGACGGCCCGGGCCCACCAGGCCGGGGCGATTTTCGCCGAGCCCCAGTTCAGCACCAAGGCGGCCGAGGTGATCGCCGCCGAGTACGGCGCCCGGGTGTTGGTTTTGGACCCGCTCGGCGGGGAGGATATCCCCGGTTATGACAGCTACGTCAACCTCATGCGTTCGAATGCCGCCGTATTGGCCGAAGGTCTTTCCCGGGTGGACTAAAGGTGCGGGTCACATCGGAATTGAGACCGTAAACCGTTAAATCCAGACCATCCCGGGTTTCTCACCTGTTCTGAAGCTTAAGCTCCTGCCCATGCTGGCCAGCCACCACGGCCACTACGAGTGGCAATCCCCGAAACGCCCGAAATTTCTGGAAGCCTGCATCCCGCACCACCTGGATCTGCTGGACGCGGAGATCGACAAGTTCAGACGGACGGCGGCACAGGCCCCCGAAGACGGTGAATGGTCGCCCTGGATTCCGGAACTGGGCCGGCCCGTTTTCACCGGTTGACCCCTTTACGATCCAATGAACCATGTTATAATGTTTGAAGTTTATGCCGGCAGGAGGGGATGGCGGCCGTTGAATCCTTTTGAAGGTATTGTTATGGGCATCGTCCAGGGGCTCACCGAGTTTCTGCCGGTCTCCAGTTCCGCGCACCTGGTGCTGGTGCCGTGGCTTTTCGGATTCGAGACCCCCGGCCTCGTCTTTGATGTCGCCTTGCACCTCGGCACACTGGTGGCCGTGCTTGTTTACTTCTGGCGGGACTGGCTTCGCCTGGTCCAGGCGGGTAGCCGCGGCGTGGGCACCGCCGACGGCCGGTTGTTCTGGTTCCTGGTGGTGGCCACCATTCCCGGGGTCGTAGTCGGGTACTTCCTGGAGGACATCGTGGAGACCACCTTAAGGGCGCCTCTTTTAATCGGTGTTCTGCTGATCATGATGGGCGGCGTCCTGTACCTGGCCGACCGTTACGGCGGACAGGTCAAGCGGCTCCTGGACATCCGTTTCGGGGACGCCATGGCGATCGGGCTGTCGCAGGCGTTGGCCATTATCCCCGGAGTGTCACGGTCCGGAATCACCATGGCCACCGCCCGCCTGCGGGGCGTGGAACGGGCGGCAGCCGCGCGCTTCTCTTTCCTGCTGTCCACCCCGATCATCTTCGGCGCCGGCCTGATGCAGATGCTCAAAATGGACCCGGGGCTGTTGAACCTGTCCTTTGTCCTCGGGGTATTCACCTCGGCCGTGGTCGGATTTCTGGCCATCTGGTTTCTCATCAGCTGGGTTTCCCGGCACAGCTTCAACATCTTCGTCATTTACCGGGTGCTGCTCGGCCTGACCGTAATCGTCATCGCCCTGCTGCGGGGATAAAACTGGAGCGGCCCGTCCGCCGGGCCGCCCTGATACGTTAGTGCAGTGATTTCTTGGCCGCGTCCTGGGCCTTCTCCAGGATTTTTCTGAGTTCCTCCTGGCGCTCCTCGCTGAACACTTCTTCCGCCGCCAGGGTGTAATCCGCCACCTTCTCGCTGATGAATATGGGGGCAACGCTTCTTAAAGCCAGAGCCACAGCGTCGCTGGGGCGGGCGTCCACGATCGCCGGGGAATCCTTCTTCAGAATATGGAGCTGGGCGTAGTAGGTGCCCTCGCGGACATCACTGATCACCACTTTGGTTACGGTTCCACCGAACTCATCGCACAAGGTCTTCAGAAGGTCGTGGGTGAGCGGGCGCGGGGCTGAGCCACCCTCCAGGGCCACGGCGATGGCGTGGGCTTCGAAGTGGCCGATCCAGATCGGCAATACCTTCAGTTCGTCGTCATCGACCAGCAGAAGCACGGGATTCATGGAGAGGTCAAAGGCAATTTGCTTCACTTTCACCGGGATCACAACCTCACCTCCCTTGGAGTCTAAGACCCGGACGACTCGTTTGCCGGTAAACGATTACGTGCGGTGAACTTCGTGGTCTTTGATGTTGCCGGTTTCAGTAGTATTATACCAGGGAAGCACCATCCCAGACAACTGGAAAGGATTTTTCAGGTGGTTGCCGAAGTCTCAAAGGGAGGTGTTGATACTTGGGCCTTTACCGTCAGCTCAAACGAGAGATCCGGTACGAAGTGCTGGGCTTGATCCTGGCCGCGGTGGCCGTATTGACCCTCTTGAGCCTGTACAGTTCCTCGGTGGGCGTGTTCGGCAGTCTGGTGGGCCGCGGGTGCCGGGTGCTGGCCGGGGAGGGAGCCTTCGTGCTCCCCCTGCTCGCCGGGTACTGGGGGTTGAAGCTGCTCCGGGACCGCAACCCGGCCCGGTACCCCGGTAAGATCTACGGCAGCCTGGTGGGGCTTTTGGTGTTTGTGACCACGTTGCACCTGGTGCTGGTTTCACCCGAGGGCAGTTTCCGGACCGTGGTCGGTGCGGGCGTGAACGGGGATGGGGGCGGGGTGTTGGGTGCCATATTGAGCTGGCTGGTTTTCAACTGGTTCGGCTACGTTGGAAGTGTGATCATCCTGGTGGCCGCCGGCCTAGCGGCGTTTACCCTGTTTACGGAACTGCCGGTGTCGGCGCTGGGGAAACGCGTGGGACAGCGTTTGGCGGGCGGTGCCCGCAGGGGGTGGGGCCGCGTTCAGAACTTCGTCTACACCGATGAGCGGCCGGTGGCCGGTCCGGAGCCGTTGATTGTGGACCACACCGTGGTCAAACCGGAACCGCCGGCTGTGCGTAATGAGACGCCCGAACGGGCAAAGGAGAAACGCGCCGGCTCTACCCGGGAGGAACCGGCCGAACGACCCCAGCAGGTTTCCCTCAACGAGATTACTTCGTACCGCGTCCCGCCGGTGGACATCCTCTCGCGCCCCCGGGTGAAGGGCGCGGTGAAGAAGGCCGAGGATATTGCCGCGAACGTGCACATTTTGGAGGAAACGCTGGAGAGCTTCGGGGTTAAAGCGAAAGTGGTACAGGTCTCGCGAGGGCCCGCGATCACCCGGTACGAGGTTCAGCCGGCCGCGGGCGTCAAGGTGAGCCGGATCGTCAGCCTAGCCGACGACATTTCCCTGGCGATGACCGCCCCGGGGGTGCGGATCGAGGCGCCGATCCCCGGAAAGGCGGCGGTGGGGATTGAAGTGCCGAACAAGGAAATTGCCTTGGTCCCGCTCCGGGATCTCCTGGAGACCAAGGAGTTCAAACAATCCGCCTCCCGCCTGACCCTGGCCCTCGGTAAGGACATCGCCGGAAGCCCGGTGATCGCGGACCTGGCGATGATGCCGCACCTCTTAATCGCTGGCGCCACCGGTGCGGGGAAAAGTGTCTGTCTTAACACGCTCATCTGCAGCCTCCTGTTCAAGAGTGGCCCTGAGGAAGTAAAGCTTTTGCTGATCGACCCGAAAATGGTTGAACTAACCAACTACAATGGTATTCCGCACCTTTTGTCGCCGGTGGTGACCAATCCCAAAAAGGCGGCGATCTCCCTGAAGTGGTTGGTGCGGGAGATGGAACGGCGCTACGAGTTGTTCGCGGCGGCGGGAGTCCGCGACATCGGGCGGTACAACAGTGTGTTGCGGACTCACGACCCCGGGGAGGAACGCGTCCACCTGCCGCTGATCGTGGTGGTGATTGACGAACTCGCGGACTTGATGATGGTTGCGCCCAGCGACGTTGAGGATTCCATTGTCCGGCTGGCCCAGATGGCCCGGGCCGCCGGGATCCACCTGGTGATTGCCACCCAGCGCCCGTCGGTGGACGTAATCACCGGGTTGATCAAGGCGAACATTCTCTCCCGGATTTCCTTCGCCGTTTCGTCCCAGATCGACTCACGCACTATCCTGGATATCGGGGGCGCCGAGAAATTGCTAGGCCGTGGGGACATGCTCTATCTGGCCGCCGGCAGCTCAAAACCGATCCGGGTTCAGGGCGCCTTTCTGTCGGACAAGGACGTGGAGGTGCTGGTCGACTTCCTGAGAAAGCAGGCGGTGCCGGAGTTCGATGAGGAACTGTTCGACGGGCCGGAAGAGGAGGAGGAATCCGGGTCCGGGGACGAATTGTTCCCCCGGGCGGTGGAAATTATCGTGCGGACCGGCCACGCGTCCATTTCCCTGCTGCAGCGCCGCATGCACATCGGGTACGCGCGGGCGGCCCGGCTGATTGACGCCATGGAAAAGAAAGGTATCGTGGGGGGGTTTGAAGGAAGCAAACCCCGGGCGGTCTTGATGAGTCCCGAACAGTACCAGCAATACTTCCGGGAACATTGCCAAATTGACCGAAAATAGCGAATATGTTATAGTCAAACCGGATCAAACCGTATGTCAACCGCTACCCTTCCCAAAGATAACTGGATAGGCCGTTTCCCTTCCGGGATTCTTTTACCGGGTGAAAAGCCGGTTGATGATGCGCCGTTAACAATAGGACTGTGTGAGCGGACAATCGTGACAGTTGGTATCCCCCGAGGCCCGCGATCTGGAGGTGGGTTGTTTTGTCCCTGGGACAGTCTCTGAGAGAAGCGCGGAAGGCCCGCGGCCTTTCCCTTGACCTCGCCGAAGAGGAAACCAAAATCCGCAAGAAGTACCTGGCCGCCCTGGAGGAGGAGCAGTACCATGTGTTGCCGGGCAGGGTCTACGCCAAGGCTTTCCTGCGCACCTATGCCCGCTTTCTGGGGTTGGATGTGGACTCCGTGATGGCCGAGTTTCAGGCGCAGAATCCCCTGGAGGCCAGGGAAGCGGCGGCCGAGAACGGACCCAGCGTTCCGGTGGAAGAAAGGAAGAAGTCGGTGATTAGAAGTCTTTTGCTGTTGGCCGGGGTGATCGTCCTGTTGGTGACCTTCAATTCGCTTTACGGAGCGGTACGAGGCGGCTGGTCGGTTTCC
Source organism: Candidatus Desulforudis audaxviator MP104C (assembly GCF_000018425.1). Taxonomy (GTDB): domain Bacteria; phylum Bacillota; class Desulfotomaculia; order Desulfotomaculales; family Desulforudaceae; genus Desulforudis; species Desulforudis audaxviator. Next base: position 884,399 of record NC_010424.1, read on the forward strand.
GAAGAGCCCTCCGGTCCGGACATCGGTGTGCAAAACCCGCTTCCCGTTGAGCCGGAGCCGGTTCCCGTGGAAGAACCGCCGGCGGTTGCCGAGGGACTGGACCTGGTGCTTCAGGTAGTGGGCGGCTCCTGCTGGATGCGGGTCGCCGTCGATGGTGAACAGGCCTTCGAGGGTACGGTACCCGCTGGGCAAGCATTGAGTTTCGAGGCGGACGAGGCCATCAGTCTCAGACTCGGCAACGCCGGAGCCGTACTGGTTCAACTGAACGGTGAGGATCTGGGGTACCTGGGACAGCGGGGCGAGGTTGTAAGCCGTGAATTCACCGTGGAAGGCTGAGGCTTCCCGGATAGCCCTGGTGAGTCTGGGTTGTGACAAGAACCGGGTGGACGGCGAGGTGATGCTGGGACTGCTGGAGCGGGCCGGCTATCAAATCACGGCTGAGCTGGAGGCCGACATTATCCTGGTGAACACGTGCGCCTTCATCCAAGACGCCAAGCAGGAATCCATTGAAGCCATTCTCGAGACGGCCCGGTACCGGGGAAACGGCCGCTGCCGGGTGCTCCTGGCGACCGGCTGCTTGGCCCAGCGGTATCCGGACGAGTTGCTGCGGGATATTCCCGAACTGGACGGGGTGGTGGGCACCGGCGAGGTGGGCCGGGTGGTGGATATCGTGCGGCGGGCGGCGACCGGAGAAAGAGTCCGGGAAGTCGGTCCGCCTGGTTTTTTGGGCCGTGAAGTGCTGCCGCGCGTGCCCAGCGGGTCACCGTTCACCGCCTACCTGAAAATCAGTGAGGGTTGCGACAACCGTTGCCTGTACTGCGTTATTCCTCAGTTACGCGGTCCTTACCGCAGCCGGGAAGCGTCCGTTCTGGTCCGGGAGGCGCGGGCCCTGGCGGCCCGGGGAGCCCGGGAAATCGTGCTTGTGGCCCAGGACACCACCCGGTACGGTTCGGACCTGAAAGAACGGACGAGCCTGACTGATTTGGTTTCCCGACTGGCGGCTCTGGAGGGAGTGGCGTGGATCCGTCTGCTCTACTGCTACCCGAGCGGGATCACCTTCGAGCTGGTGGAGTTGATGGCCCGAGAGCCACGTCTTTGCCGGTATTTGGACATCCCGCTGCAGCACGCCAGTGACCGGGTGCTGCGCCGGATGGGCCGGAGCACAATGAGTTACGACCTGCGCAAGCTGATCCTTTTTCTGCGCAGCGCCATTCCCGGCTTAACCATCCGCTCGACGTTCATGGTCGGTTTTCCGGGTGAAACGGAAGCCGACTTCGAGGAGTTGCTCGGATTTCTCAAGGCGATGAAGCTGGACCGGGCGGGGTTTTTCGCCTATTCCCGGGAAGAAGGCACTCCGGCGGCGCGGATGCCGGATCAGGTACCGCCGGAGGTTAAACGGGAGCGGCTGGAGCGGGCCGCGGCGGTGCAGCGGGAAGTGTCCCGCGCGCTGAACCGTGCCCGGGTGGGTTCCGAGGTGACCGTACTCGTGGAGGGCCGCAAAGGCGAACAATACTACGGGCGGTCCGAGGCGGACGCCCCCGATATTGACGGCCGGGTGTTCCTGAGCGCGGCGAGCGACCTGGAACCGGGAACTTTCGTGCGCGCCCGCATCACCGGAGCCGGGCCCTATGACCTGCGGGCCCGGGTTCTTTCCACTCTCCCCTGAAAGGTCCCGTTCTGGCAGGGTTTTCATCAAGCAATGCCCTTGGGATTATGTTATAATGCATCGCGTAGCAAGCTGGGGGAGGAGCGGTTGGATGCAGTGGGAGTGGCACGGTTTCAAACTGAAAATCATTATTCTGGCTCTGGTTGCCGGTTTAGTGGTTCTTTTGGGCGGCCACTGGCTGTACAAAAGCTATGGGTACAATCAGCCGCTGGTCCAGGCACTCGGGGAAGACAGCGCCGTACAGTCCTATGAAATCGACGACAAGCCGCCAGTCCTGCGGGTCGTGGTGCAGATCAACCGGACCGAGAACCTTATGGAAACCTACCAGCGCCTTGACCGCCGCGTCAAGCAGTCGGTTTCCAACCGTCCTTACGAACTAGTGATCAAAGACGACCGGAACGCCCGGCTCGCTCAGGCTTACTACCGCAGCCAGTTTGCCATTCATGAGGCCATTATGCGGGGCAATTTCCGGGAAATGCTGGCGGTGGTGGAGGAAAACGCGCGGGAGGCGGGGGCCGAAGCCCGGGTTTTCATCGACAGCGACAACGTGTACGTCCAGATGGACGGAGTGGAACATCACCTGGCGGTGGTGATCCCCCGTGGTCGGACGGCGGACGATGTCTCAGTGAGAACCGGGGGAGGACTCTATGTACAAAGAGGTTAGCATTGGTTTCGGGATTGCGCTGCTCATTTTTCTGGTTGTGATCGGTTACAACATCGGCCCACTGGTTTTCCTGGGTGCGCTCGGCGGGTTGCTGTACTACCTGATGCGTTCCCGGGGACTGGTGCGGACCTTTAACAAGGTGCCGTCCGAAAGCCAGGTGCAGGTTTCTTTCTGTGACGTGGGCGGGCAGGCGACGGCCATTGCGGAGCTGCGGGAAGCCCTGGATTTTATCAAAGACCGGCAAGAGATCCGCCGCTTGGGCATTCGGCCGCTAAAGGGCATTCTTTTGACCGGGCCTCCCGGAACGGGCAAGACGCTTTTAGCCCGGGCGGCGGCCAACTATACCGACGCGGTGTTCATCTCGGCGAGCGGCAGTGAATTCATCGAGATGTACGCCGGGGTCGGCGCGCAGCGGGTGCGCAAGCTGTTCAAGACGGCGCGCGAGGCCGCCCAGAAACACAAAAAGAACTACGCCCTGGTTTTCATCGATGAGATTGACGTACTGGGGGGCAAACGGGGCCGCACTTCCAGCCACCTGGAATACGATCAGACGCTGAACCAGTTGCTGGTGGAGATGGACGGCATCGATGTGGACGACGAAGTCCAACTGCTGGTGGTGGCGGCCACCAACCGGTCGGACATGCTTGATCCCGCCCTGCTGCGCCCCGGGCGGTTCGACCGTCAGGTGCGGGTTGATCTGCCCGACAAGGAGGGGCGCCTGGAGATCTTGCGCCTGCATACCCGCAACAAACCGCTGGCCGGGGACGTCAGCCTGCCCGAGTTGGCCCAGGACACCTTTGGGTTTTCTGGGGCCCACCTGGAGAGCCTGGCGAACGAGGCGGCCATCCTGGCGATGCGCGAGGCGGCGAAAGAAATCACCCGGAGCCATTTTCAGGAGGCGATCGACAAGGTGATAATGGGCGGGAAGCTGGACCGGCGGCCTTCGGTTGAGGAAATGAAACGCGTGGCCGTTCACGAAACCGGTCACGCAATGATCAGCGAACTGGTGCGGGCCGGGTCGGTGTCCACCCTGACCATTACGCCGCGAGGCAGTGCTTTGGGGTATATACGGCAAACGGCCGAAGACGACCGCTACCTGCACACCAAGGAGTATCTCGAGAACCAGATCGCGGTACTGCTGGCCGGCGCGGTCGCGGAGGAAATTATTCTTGGTTCGCGCAGCACGGGCGCCGCAAGCGACATCGAACAGGCGGTGGCGATTTCGGAGCACCTGATCCGCGGGGGCATGTCCGAACTCGGCTTTGTGAGCCTGGAGACACTTACTCCCGATACTAAGCAGAAAACCACGAGTGAGATTCTGAAAAACCAGGAGAGCCGGGTCCGGGAGAATCTGACGCAGCGGGAGGACGCGCTGCGGGTGATCGTGGAGCACCTGCTCAAGAATGAAAAAGTGACCGGAGAAGAATTGAGGAGGCTGTTGACCAATTCAGCAGCTTGAGTAGCGGTTGCTTTTTCGCCTAGCTAGTTGTAAAATTCACAAACATCAATTATGCTAGGCATGGGCCTATACTCTTATTTCGGTTAGGTGTGTTTAGTAATGCAGGCTGAAATAATCTGTACCGGGAGTGAACTGCTGCTAGGCTACGTTCAGAACACCAACGCCGACTACCTGGGCCACGAACTGGCGGCGCTGGGCATTGAGGTTGTTCTCCAGATCACAGTCGGTGACGATTGGAAAATCATGGAGCAGGCAGTCCGCGAGGCTCTGGAACGGGTCGACCTGGTAATTACCACCGGGGGCCTGGGGCCTACCACCGACGACATCACCAAGGACGTGATCGCTGCGGTGCTCGGCGTGCCGATGGTGACCGACGATGAGTCCTTGGCCCAGATGCGCGAATACTTCGCCCGGCGCGGCATCGAGATGCCGGACATATTCATCCGTCAGGCGAGCTTCCCTTACGGTTCCAGGATCATTCCCAACCACAAGGGTACGGCGCCGGGGGCCTTGATCGAAAGGGACGGAAAGGTGATCGTGATTTTCCCGGGACCGCCGCGGGAACTGCGGGCCATGTTTGAGACCTGGGTGAAGCCGTACCTCCTGGAGATCCCCGGCCGGGGCGAAGTGTTGCGGACCAGGGTGTTGAAGCTGACTGGTATCGCCGAGTACGCCGTCCAGGAAATCCTCAAAGAACTTGGTGATCTGGTGAACCCCAGTCTGGGGTATCTCGCTATGCCGGGGGAAGTGCACCTGCGGGTGAACGCCCACGCCGTGGATCCGGCGGAGGCCGAGCGGATGGTTGAGGAACTGACCGAGAAGGTGACCGGCCTGGTGGGCGAGTATGTCTTTGCTATAGACGACGAGGTCCCGGAGAAGACGGTGGGCGACCTCCTGCTCCGGAAGGGACTTACGGTTTCCGTCGCCGAATCTTGTACGGCCGGGATGGTTGCGGCCCGGTTCACCGACGTCCCGGGCAGCTCCCGTTACTTCATCGGTGGGGTGGTGGCTTACGACAACGATCTCAAACGGGAAGTGCTGGGGGTACCGGCCGAGATTCTGGACCGCTACGGCGCGGTCAGCGAACAGACGGCGGTGGCTATGGCCGAGGGCATCCGGCGGTTGACGGGTTCCGACCTTGGGTTGGCCATCACCGGCATCGCCGGTCCGGATGGGGGCACCAGGGCTAAGCCGGTAGGGCTGGTTTACGTCGCGCTGGCTAGTGCGCGCGAGACATTGTGCCAGCGGTTATTGTTGCCCGGAGTGCGCAAGGCGGTCCGAATCGGCACGGTGAATTCTTCCTTGAGAATTGTCAAGAGTTTTTTGAACCGGCAAGCCTGATTAGGGACCAGAATTCAGAATGGGGAAAGGCCGAGGCTCTTCTGTGAAGGGCCTTTTTGCTTGTGGGTGGACTCCGTTGGGGGAGATAGCGATTGTTTCGCGTTTTCCTGACATTCCGAGTAGATGTTTCCAAATTTTCGTCTTTCGCTTACAATGGGGTTTAGATACAAAACGGGGGAGGGGGACGGAACAATGATAGACCGGCAGAAAGCCCTCGAACTGGCCCTGGCCCAGATTGAACGCCAGTTCGGCAAGGGTGCGGTGATGAAACTCGGTGAGGCTACGGGGAAACTGAGCGTGGAAGTGATCCCGACGGGCGCCTTGGCGCTGGACTTGGCCCTGGGGGTGGGCGGGATGCCCCGGGGCCGGGTGATTGAAATCTTCGGTCCCGAGGCTTCGGGGAAGACCACCGTGGCCTTGCACGTAATCGCCGAGGCCCAGAGGATGGGGGGCACCGCTGCCTTCATTGACGCTGAGCACGCGCTGGACCCCGTCTACGCCGGAAAAGTCGGGGTGGATATCGAAAACCTATTGATTTCCCAGCCGGATACCGGCGAACAGGCCCTGGAAATCACCGAGGCGCTGGTCCGGAGCGGCGCGGTGGACGTGGTGGTGATCGACAGTGTGGCCGCCCTCGTGCCCCGGGCGGAGTTAGAGGGCGAAATGGGTGATATTCACGTCGGCCTCCAGGCGCGGCTGATGTCCCAAGCCCTGCGCAAACTGACGGCCGTCATCGGTAAATCGCGGACGGTGGCCATCTTTATCAACCAGATCCGGGAGAAAGTCGGCGTGATGTTCGGTAACCCGGAAACCACCCCGGGCGGTCGGGCCCTCAAGTTCTACTCCTCGATCCGGCTGGAGGTGCGCCGACTGGAGGCGCTCAAACAGGGCGCCGAAACCGTGGGGGCCCGGGTGCGCGTCAAGGTGGTCAAAAACAAGGTGGCGCCGCCCTTCAAACAGGCTGAATTCGACCTTTTGTACGGGGAGGGTATTTCCCTGCTGGGCAGTCTCCTCGACGTGGCCACCGACCTGCGGGTGGTAACCAAGAGCGGCGCCTGGTATTCGTACGGCCAGGAGCGCCTGGGCCAGGGGCGGGAGAATGCTCGCGAGTTTTTGAAAGAGCATCCCGAATTGGTGGACAAGATCTCCCAGCAGGTGAAGGAAATACTCGGCACCCCGGGTTTGAAGCTCGAGACGGCGGTAACCGGAGACGAGAAAGAAGGCGAATAGGATGTGCCGGTGCCTGTTCGGCCTAGCCCTTCTCCTGGCCGTGTTCCTGGCGTGCTCAGGGTGCGGTCCGCCGTCCCCCGAGAAACGAGAGCAGCCGGGAGAAGGGCCGGTTGCTGTCCGGGTGGTGCGAGTCGTGGACGGGGACACGGTGGTGGTGGCTATGCCCGGCGGTGCCGAGGAACGCTTGCGGCTGATCGGCGTGGACACTCCGGAGATTTCGGAGCCTCCCGAGCCATTTGGACTGGAGGCGGCCGCCTACTCCGCAGAACGCCTGGAGGGCCGGGTGGTGTTTCTGGAGACGGATGTGGCGCCGAGGGACCGCTATGGCAGACTCCTGGGATACTTGTGGCTCGAGAGCCCGTCCGGGCACCTCGGAGAGGCCCAGCTACGCCGGAACCTCTTCAATGCACACCTGCTGCTCGATGGGTATGCACAGCTGATGACCGTGCCCCCCAATGTGAAATACGCCGATTACTTCCGGGAGTTCCAGCGGGAGGCCCGGGAGAACGGGCGGGGACTCTGGGGGGCGGCGGTGGACGAAGAGGATTTCTACGTGGGGAACAGCGGCACCAGGCGTTTCCACCGCCCGGACTGCCCGAGTGCAGGGCAAATCGCGCCCCAGAACCGGACCCGTTTCGAAACCAGGACGGACGCCTTCGAGCTGGGTTACGAACCCTGCCGGACATGCAAGCCCTGAAGGACAAGGTTCTGCGGATGATCCAGAGTTTCAAAACAAAAACGGACACTGTTGAGTTTACAAACCGCCGCGGGAAGGCCCGCCTCCTTCAGGGGGCGGGATGAAAGCGGCTGTTTGCCAGAAACATTGGTTTGTGGCACAATATGGTTAGAAACCAACAAGGGCAGGAAACTGCATGCGCGTCATCCGGGGATACAAGTTCAAACTAAAAACCACGCCAGAACTGCAACGGGCCTTCGCTACCATGGCCGGACACGCCCGCTTTGTATGGAATAAAGCCCTGCGGTTGAATTTGGATCGGCTGGAGCGCAAAGCCCCGATCATGTGGTACTCTGATCTCTGCGGGCTCCTGCGGCTCTGGAAACAATCCGAAGAATACGGCTTTCTGGCCGAAGCGCACTCCCAAGTCCTTCAGCAAAAGCTCAAGGACTTGGACCGGGCCTTCGCAGACACTTTCGACAAAAACCAACCGCTCAAAAAACAGCCCCGCTTCAAAAAGAAGGGCCGGGACGACAGCTTCCGGTTCCCGCAAGGCGTGAAGATCGACAACCGCCGCGTCTGCCTACCCAAAATCGGATGGGTCGGGTTCTTCAAAAGCCAAGAAGTGCCCGGCACGATCAAGCAGGCCACCGTCACCCGCGAAGCCGACGGGTGGTACGTCTCCTTCCAGGTCGAAATAGAGCTGCCCGATCCCGTTTCGCATACAGAGTCCATGATCGGGCTGGACCGGGGCGTAGACGTCTTCGCCGCCACGTCCGAAGGCGAACTGGTAACGCCGGTGAATGCATTGAAAAACGCTCTGGACAAGCTGGCACGGCTGCAGCGGAAACTGGCCCGCCAAAAAAAGTTCTCCGAAAACTGGCGAAAGACCAGAAACCGGATCGCCAAACTGCACCAGAAGATCGCCCGGACGCGTCACGACTTCCTGCACAAGCTCTCCAGCAAGATCAGCAAGAGCCACGCTGTAGTCGCGCTGGAAGACCTGCCGGTCGGGAACATGACGCGCTCGGCGAAGGGCACCCTGGAAAACCCCGGCCGCAACGTCAGGGCCAAGTCTGGCTTGAACCGCGCCATCCTGGATCAGGGCTGGAGCATGTTCGAACGCATGCTGGAGTACAAACTGAACGAACATGGCGGAAAAGTTGTACCTGTACCCGCGCCAGGAACCAGCCACACCTGCTCGGCATGCGGGCACACCGATCCGGAAAGCCGCACCAGCCGCAACCTGTTCCGATGCGTGAAGTGCGGGCACACGGAACACGCCGACGTCAACGCCGCCAAGGTAATCCTCCAAAGAGCGAAAGTCAAGCTGGCGGCATAAACCTTAAAACGCCGCGGGGCACGCGGTGTCTGCCTGTAGAGGGTTAGAGCGAAGGCTCCCCAACGAAGCAGGAACCAGCGGGAAATCGCAAGAAAATACCGCCCCTGGTTACCCAGGGAATCCCACCCCCTTCAGGGGGTCGGGAGGATGTCAAAATAAAAGTCGCAGGGTTTTCAGGCAACGGCACCACATTTCAGCCAGATAACGCAAGTATGATGATCAGGCGCCCTCCACAGACTAATGTTGAGGAGGGTTATCAATGGCCAAATTACTCAGCGACGCTCTCAAGTACGAACTGGCCGCGGAGATGGGCGTGGCCCACAAGATTCAGGGCCGCGACTACGGAGAACTCACGTCCAGGGAGTGTGGCAACTTTGTGAAGTTGGCGCTCTTGAGGGCGGAGAGGGCACGGCTGTAAGACTCTCCCGAACCGAAAGGCACCCCTTTCAAGGGGTGCCTTTCAGGCCTTCCTATGGTTGCTCTTTGTTTTCCGGCAGTTGAACCAGGAGGAAATTGACCGGAAGGTAGCTCCCGGACGGCGCCGTATATTCCAGGCGGAGCGCTCCCGGAAGCACCGGGCGCTGGATGATTACCGCCTGGCGCTGCGGTTTCAGGAATCCTTCGACCGGTGTTTCCCAAACCAATCCGTTCATCCGGAGCGCGCCGCAGTAAACACCTCCCCTGGGGTTTAAGAGGACCACCGTGCCGGGTACGACCCGCTCGAAGAGAATCTCATACACCACGCCGTAATTGCCGTGATTAGACACTCGTTCACCGGTGAGTGCATCGATTCCGGTGAGCAAAACGTCGTGGACCCCATCGCCCAGCACCAAACGGCTGTTAACCGGGCTGCTTTCGGGCACTACGATCAGCCGGTCGGCCATGGGGAAGGTACCCCGGACATGCAGACCATCAGGCGGCAGCACCGGCAGTTGCGGGAAGACCGCCACGGGGTCCGCATCCGCCGGGACCGCGACCACGTAAAAGGTCAGCGGGGCCTCGGCAGAAAAGTCGGCGAGGCCGGTGACACAAAACCCAGGCCTTAGGGTTAGGCTGCTCAAGCCCGGGAGCAGGTCCACGGTCTTTCCAGGGGGAATCACGAATGTGGCGGGCGACGGGACGCCGAAGAAGTGCATCAAGTGCTCACGGCCCTGGTGCAGAATCCTGGTCGATGGACGGCTTAAACCCTGGCGGGTGATGGTGACGCGGACGGCCTCCGTCCCCGGGTTTTGGGCCAGAACCGCGATTTTTAGTCTGCCGCCGGTTTTGTTCAGGTGGTGCACCATCAGGCGGCCCGGGCCGGAGACCGTATCCCGGTAAAGGAGACCCGGGGCGGGCACGTCTTCTGGGCTGTTGGACCTGAGCAACGTTCTGGCCCTGCTCACCGCAGGGAGTTGAAGCACCGGCAAGTCGAGGACCCTTTCCTCAAACGGGATCACCTTCTTTGGCTCTCCGTACAGAAGATGGTATTGAGTCCGGGTGTAGTGCACCTCTTCACTGACCGGTACCACCAGCTCGAACCGGTCCTTGCCGCCGAGCGGATCTTCAACCTCCAGCGTTACCCGGTGCCTTCCGGCTTCAAAGAACGCCGGCTCCCGGTTCGTCCACCTATAGATTAGCTCGTGGCCGTCCGGGTCAAAACTCTCGTTTACGTACACAACCGGTTCGCCGATTTTATAAAAATCCTTTTCGGTGCGGAAACCCGCCACGGGAGGCGTATTTACGTTCAACCGTACCGTGTACGGGGCGCTCCAGTTGCCGTTGGCATCCCTTACCCGGAGTGTGACCTCGTAGAGGCCAGCCTGTTCGTACCACGGTTCCAGGCCGCTCCAGGCCCGCTCGACGATCTCCACGCCTTCCGGGTGGAAGCTCTCGTCCCGGACGGTGAGTTCCCCGCCCGGCCGGACGGGATTCGGGATCAGGCTGAAACGGGCCACCGGCGGGGTCTTGCTGGTCAGGTCCGCCGTGATGGTAATTTCTTTGGTGGCGGCGTCGAAATGCACGGTGGCGCCCAGTGCCACCGAAACAAACCGCAGCGGTACCAGAATGCGCCCGTCCTTAATCCGGGCCGGGGTCGGGAGCTCGACTGCCCTTCCGTTCACCAGGGCTTCGGAAGAGCCGGCGGCGAGCCTTATCGCCGTGCCGGGCCCGCTGAGAGACGCGGTTTTGGTTTCCGCTTCCCAGTCCACGGCTACTTCCAGCGCTTCACCGATGAAACGCAGAGGGACCAGGGTGTAGCCAGAATGAATCACGGGCGGCACGTCCAGGCCCGTCGGCACGGCATTGACGAAGGCCGTGGAGGCGCGGGGGTTCAAGAGAATTACTTTTTGCCCGGGGGAGGCATGGGCTGCTGCGGTAACCTGGAAAAACAGGGAGGTGGCCAGGATGACGGCGGGGATGAGTCTGGAAAACGGCAGTTGCACTGGATCGGCACTCCTTGTGAGGGAAAACGGTCCGCTGGTTACTTATCTTCCCTGGAATGCCATTTGTATTATACGCGAGTCCGGCAATTTCCTCTCGTGTCGCAGAAATGACGCGTAGGAAATTGTTGACAAGGAGTGGGTCAGGCCAGCCTTTCGAGGATCACCACGATCCCCGGGGCTACGAAGATGGCCGGGAGGAGGTTTGCCACGTGGATGTTGGTTACTCCCAGGATGTTCAATCCGATTCCCAGAATAACCAGTCCCCCGGAGGCGGTGAGTTCGGCCACCACCGAGGGGCTGATGAAGGCGGCAGCCCAGACGGCTCCCAGGGTGATACCGCCCTGGTAGATGAAGACCGGTACGGCCGAGAAGAGCACCCCGATACCCAGGGTTGAGGCCATGATCACAGAGGCGATCCCGTCCAGCATCGCCTTGGCGAACAGGGTGGTCGGCCGACCGGTCAGGCCGTCTTCGATCGCGCCCATTACCGCCATTGCGCCCACGCAGAACAGGATGGTGGAGGCCACAAAAGCACGGCCGATTTCGCCGCCGTTTCCCCCTCCCACCAGTTGCTCAAGGCGTTGGCCCACCCGGTTGATCCAACCGTCAATGTTCAGGATTCCTCCGACAAGGCCCCCGAGCACCAGACTGGCGATGACTATGAGCGGGTTTTGGGTTTCCAGGGCCATCTTCAGGCCGATGAGGATGACCGCCAGCCCCAGGCCCTGCACCACCGTGTCCTTGATCCGATCGGGAATGCCACGTTTCAGGGCCACGCCGACTAGGGCGCCCGCACAAATGGCGGCAACGTTGACAATAGTTCCAATCAACTGATTTGTTACTCCCATCCCGAAAAAGGTGTCAGGCACCTTTTTCGGTGTTCCTGTGTGCTCGTTCAGTTAATTATAGCCGATCATGCGCCCCCGCGCATGCGCAGTTTATCTCCGAGGGCGGCAAAATGCTCAATCCAGACCCGGGCCCGGTCGTCTCCCGCCGCGGCCCGCTCTTCAAACCCGCTGTAGACGCGCTGCAGGAGTTCGTAGTAGATATTCTGCACTTTCCACAGGTCCACCGTGAAAGGCAGGGACCGGGCCAGGCCGACGGCGGCGTTCAGGCCGGTAAGCGTGTCGAGGTTGTGGGGCTCTGCCTGCAGTCGGCCGGCCATCCGCTCCATCGTCTGTTCCAGCACGTAGTCGAGCCCAGCGGAGTCGAGCGGGACGCCGCAGGCCGCGGCCTGGTCGAGGAGCACGGCGATCCGCTTCAGACTGAATTCTTCGTCGGCGAAGGCGCGGCGCAAGTCGGTGTTCAGCACGAACTCGGCCGCGGTGCGCAGTTCTTTGGGCTGCGGGATGCCCAGCGCCCCCAGAAACCGCATCAGCGAGGCGTGGTGTTCGTATATGTGGCGGTAGTTCGCCTCCAGGTCGGCCAGGGTGGAGGCGAGGATCTGGTCGAGGATCTTCCGTTGCTCGTCCCGGAAGAGCAGCTTCAGCGAGTAAGGGATTCCCTCAAAGTACCGGTCGAGTATGCGGATGACTTCGGGAAGAGACCCTCCCTCGAACGCCGCCATCACCGCCTGCATCAACGCCCGGTAGGCGTCCTCGTCCTGGTGGGCCCGGACGCCGGCGCTCAGGTTGTGGTCGCCGAAGTGCAGCACCCCGTAACAGAGCGGGGCGCTCTCCCAGGTGATCTTGGAGGTTACCCGGGCCTGCCCCACCGCCAGCCTGATTCTCCCGGATGCGAGACCTTTGTGGTCCAGGCGCTCCACGGTGTAGCAATAGATGCGTGTCCGCGGCGGGTAGTCTTCGAACAGCGAACTGATGGCGTAGTGCGCCGCCACCTGGGGCAGGTCGACCATCGCCGTCCGAACGTGCTGCTCGTACAGGTAGGCCCCGTTCCGGTACTCGGCGACGTTGCTCTGTGCCCGGCCAATGATATCCAGGAACGGGGATTCGAGATCTTCATCAAAAAGTTCTTGAGCGAGTTGGATCACCCGGCCGGCATAGCGGAGTGACTGCACCGTCTGGACTTCCGCGAGGTCGTCGAAAAACCAGCCGCAGCTTGTGCCCATCAACAGGGCGTGCCGCTGTAATTCCAGGAGCTTCAGCGCGGTCACCGATTCCGCCTGATCGAGAGGACGCGCACCCTGTTCCGCCAGGAACCGCCCGACGTTCTCCGGGGAGCGGTCCAGAATCACCCCGATGTACTCGTTCCGTGCGCTCCAGGGGTCCTGGAGCAGGACTTGCGCCTTTTCTTCGTAGCGAGGGGCCACCGTGTCCGCCAGCCAGTCCACCGCCTCCCGCAGCGGCCGGCGCCAGGCCTGGTTCCAGGCGGGTTTCGCGCCGCTGTGGCAGCCGCAGTCGTCCCGCCAACGCTCGATGCCGTGGGCACAGCTCCAGGAGGTGTTCTCGGCGATCTCCACCTCGTGCGTCGGCGGGTGAAGAGCCAGGTATTCGGCGTAGTTGGTGAGCCGCGCCGTGCCGCCGGCCGCGATGCGGCGCAGGGCGTAGGCCAGGGCCATGTCTCCGTGCCGGTGATGGTGGCCGTAGGTCTCGCCATCGGTGGCGAAATGCACGAGTTGGGGACGGTCGCGGGAGTAGTCGAAACCGCGGTACAGGCGGTCGGCAAATTGCTCGCCGTTGGAAAGCAGGCCCTCAAAGGCCACCTCGCGGGCGATGGCGGCGTTGTAGAAAAAGAGGCCGATGGAGCGGCCCGCCTTCAGGTTCAGCCGGTAGGGCATCGAAGTATCGATACCCTCCGGTCCGACCGTTTTCCAGTGTCCGGTGCCGATTGCCTGCACCCGCCGGGCCTGGTGCGGGGCCAGGATGGTGAACCTGATTCCCTGCTCCGCCAACACCTCAAGAGTCTCCAGGTCCACGGCGGTTTCGGGCAGCCACATGCCCGCCGGTTTCCGGCCGAAACGGTGCTTGAAATCGCGGATTCCCCAGATCACCTGAGTCTCTTTGTCCCGGCGGCCGGCCAGGGGTAGGATAGGATGGCTGTAAGGCTGGGCGAGGGCCGAACCGTGCCCGGAAAAGAACTGCCGGCTGTCCCGGTCGGCCTCGATCACCGCCCGGTACACGTCGGGCGCCCCGGTTTCCAGCCAGGCCAGCAGGGTGGGGCCGAAGTTGAAGCTGATCCGGGAGTAGTTGTTTACAATCTCCCTGATCCGGCCGTCCTGGTCCAGAATGCGGGACGCGGCGTTGGGCGCATAGCACTCGTGCGTGATCCGTTCGTTCCAGTCGTGATAAGGCTGGGCCGACTCCTGGATGTCGATGGCCTCCAGCCACGGGTTTTCCCGCGGCGGCTGGTAGAAGTGTCCGTGGATGCAAATGTACCGTTTGTTGTCTGTACTCATACGCCTATTATTCCCCTCATCCCTGTTCGATAAGGGTCAAGAAGATTGTGCCCAGGGGCGGCAGGGTAAGTTCCACCGAGTATGGGCGGCCGTGCCGGGGCATCGGCCGGGCGGGAGCCCCGTCCGGGTTGCCCAGACCGCTGCCTCCGTAGATCAAGGCATCGCTGTTCAAAACCTCCGGGGCGCCGGTTCGGCGGAGAAGCGTCACGCCCGGACCTGGAGCAACTCCAGGATTCCCTTCAGCGGAATCGGCACCCATTCCGGGCGGTTGTTCAATTCGTACCCCAGTTCGTACACGGCCTTTTCCAGCAGGCAGGCGTCCAGCAGGACGGACAACTGCTCGGGCGTCTCCGGCAGGAAGGAGGCCCGGCCGGCAGTCTGGAAATAGGAGTCCAGAAAGGCGGCGGAGACCTTCAGGTGCCAGAAACGGGCCCACGGCTCCAGGACGGCCCGGTCTTCCCCGCGGGGCGGCCCGTCTGTGCCCGTCTGGTTGTACAGCGCGGTGTAGGCAGCGTAGTGGAAGGAGCGGAGCATGCCTGCTACGTCGCGCAAGGGCGTGCGTTTGGCCGGCGACTCCTGTACCGGACGGGCCGGTTCGCCGTCGAAGTCGATGATCACGAAATCCTCGCCGGTGTAAAGCAACTGGCCGAGGTGGTAGTCGCCGTGACAGCGGGTGCGCACGGTGTCGATCTTGTGGGTGAGCAGGGTCTGGAAGCGGTTTAAGACTTCCCCCTCAAGGTCTAGAACGGCCTGGGCTTCCGCGCGCGCCGCTTCCGGCAACTCCGCCAGCTTGCGGCGTAGAGTCAGGAAGACCTGGCTGGTCAGGCTGCGCATGGACTGGTACAGGGACCGCTGGTAAAATGTGGTGAACGGTTCGGGGGCGAAGTCTGGGTTATCCGGACGGGCGGCAAGGGCCAGGTGAAGCTCTGCCGTGCGCCGGCCGAGCAGCCGGGCCTTGTCCATATAACCACCGATCATTTTGGTCGCCGGGGAGAGGTCCTCCCCGGTCTGAGCGAACAGGATTTTGGACGGGAGCGGCGGCACTTTCAGACCGGACGCCCGCCGGACCCTTCCAAAGAAACGAGACAGCGCGCCCAGCGTGTACTGCCAGGCGTCCCCCTTGTTCGGCACGAAACCCTGCAGCACGGCCAGAGTCACCGGCCGGTCCTTTTCCCGAAAATACTCCAGACTGCCGGCCAGGGGGGCGACCTGGGTAAAGGTGGATTGCTCGGCCAGGAAACGGCTGATTTCGAGATCGGGGTTAATGCCTTCCCCGGCACGCCGGAAGAGCTTCAACATCAGCCGGTCCCCGAACAGCACTGTACTGTTGCTTTGTTCCGCCTGTATGAGCACCGGTTCCACCGGCGCCTGTACCGGACCGCGCAGCCGGGCGAATTGTCGCGTCGGCGTGGCGATCATAGTGCCGGATTCCCCTTTGAAGCGGCGCCGGCGGGGGACGGCATCCAGCAAGACCTCACAGAAGGCGGGGTCCCACAGGGCGTCGTACAGGATGCCTGTCTTATCCTTTGTTTGCAGCCGGGCCACGGCCGACTGGACCAGTTCGCGGCCCCCCTCCCACACCCGCCCCCACTCTCCTGTGGCCAGAGCGAGGGGGAGGATATAGGTCTCGGGGTCCCCTTCGGTATAGTCGGCCTGAACCAAGGTGATGTAAGCCACCGAACCGTTGTACGGCACGGGGATGACCTCCGTAACCCGGGTGGAATTCAGCCTCCGGGCCTTGCCCCCGAACCAGCGGCAGTTGGCAAGATAGAACGGCAGGACCTCCGCCAGGGCGTCCCGGTCGCCGCCCCAAAAGGCAGCTTCCCAGGAGCCTTTTAACACCAGGGTCGGAATGCCCGCCCTGGGGGCGCCGCCCGGGCTCCGTTCCCAAAGGAGACGCTGGGGTTCCAGGGAAAACCAGAAAAAGGCGTGTGGGCCGAGGGTGAAAAAGTACGGCCGGTCCCCTACCGGAGGAAACTCTGTACGGCCGAACATTTCGACTGGGATCATACCGCGGTAAGCGTTCAGGTCAAGCTCGACACACTGCGCGAAACGGGAGAGGTTGGCGATGACCAGGATCGACTCGTCCTCGTAACGGCGAACATAGGCCAGCACTTTGCGGTTTTCGGGATGCAGGAACTCCAGGCTGCCGCGCCCGAAAGCTTTGTAGCGCTTCCGCAGCGAGATCAGCCGTTTCATCCACGACAACAGGGAATGAGGGTTGTTCTGAAGTGTCTCGACGTTGACCGTTTCGTAATGATACTCGGCATCGACGATAACGGGCAGGTACAGCCGCTGGCGGTCGGCCTTGGAAAACCCCGCGTTGCGGTCGGCGCTCCACTGCATCGGCGTGCGCACACCGTTGCGGTCGCCCAGGTAGATGTTGTCGCCCATGCCGATTTCGTCCCCGTAGTAAATCACCGGGGTTCCCGGCAGGGAAAAGAGAAGGCCGTTCATCAGCTCGATGCGCCGGCGGTGGTTTCCAAGCAACGGGGCCAGACGCCGGCGGATGCCGAGGTTGATCCTCATCCGGGGGTCGTGCGCGTACGCGCGGTACATGTAGTCCCGCTCCTCGTCGGTGACCATTTCCAGGGTCAGCTCATCGTGGTTACGCAGGAAAAGCGCCCACTGGGAGGTTTCCGAGATCGGGGGCGTTTGCGTCAGAATGTCGACGACCGGAAAGCGGTCCTCCATGCGCAGCGCCATGAATAGGCGC
Source organism: Candidatus Desulforudis audaxviator MP104C (assembly GCF_000018425.1). Lineage (GTDB taxonomy): Bacteria > Bacillota > Desulfotomaculia > Desulfotomaculales > Desulforudaceae > Desulforudis > Desulforudis audaxviator. The sequence continues at coordinate 901,271 of NC_010424.1, forward strand.
GGCATCAGCGGAAAATGGAAGGCCATATGGCACTCGTCTCCCAGGTAGGCAGCGGCGTGCTCGGGCCACTGGTTGGCTTCGGCCAGGAGCATGCGGTTCTGGAAGCGTTCGTCAACGTGGCGGCGCAACTCTTTCAAAAAGGCGTGGGTTTCCGGCAGGTTCTCGCAGTTTGTGCCGTCCCGCTCGTACAGGTAGGGCACCGCATCCAGGCGCAGCCCGTCCACCCCGATCCGCAGCCAAAAGTCGAGCACCTTGAAAATGGCTTTCCGGACCATGGGGTTGTCATAGTTCAGGTCCGGCTGGTGCGCGTAGAACCGGTGCCAGTAATAGGCGCCGGCCGCCGGATCCCAAGTCCAGTTTGAAGTCTCGAAATCCTTGAAGATGATTCGCGCTTCCCGGTACTTCTCCGGGGTGTCGCTCCAGACGTAGAAATTCCGCCACACGCTGCCCGCCTTCGCCCGCCGGGCGCGCTGGAACCAGGGGTGCTGGTCCGAGGTGTGGTTGCACACCAGTTCGGTGACCACGCGCAACCCCCGGCGGTGGGCTTCCCGGACGAAAAACTTGAAGTCCGCAAGCGTCCCGTAGGACGGATGGACGGCCGTGTAGTCGGCGATATCGTAGCCGTCGTCCTTCAGGGGGGAAGGGTAGAAAGGCAGCAGCCAGATCGCGGTCACCCCCAGATCCTGGAGGTAATCAAGCTTTTCGGCCAGACCGCGGAAGTCACCGATGCCGTCGCCGTTGCGGTCAAAAAAGGCCCGCACGTGAAGCTCGTACAGGATGGCGTCCTTATACCAGAGCGGATTTTGGTCGAGCACCGGCCGGGCCTCCTTTCTCCGGGGTCAAACCTTTAGAATTAGTTATTTTCGAGATTGGAAAACGGCCGCCGTCAATCTGGGGCCGTACGCTCTCGATGACCACCCGGCGCCTGCCTTCGGCAACCAACAATTTGTCCACCGCCAATGGTCTAAACACTCGCTCCCCCAAGCAGAATAATCGGTGACAGAAAATTAACCAGACACATCTGTCTGGACTCTATTCCTGATTCGTGATGCCGGGCACGATTCCTGCCCGCCCCTGAAAGTCACAATTGTTTGATTCAGCGTGGTCCCGGTGGGCAAGAACAAAGCGGGAGGCATTAAAGAATGGAAATCACAAACCAGATGACGGAACTGTACGACGAGTTAAACCAGGCCGCGGAGAATATGGGCCAAATCCCGATTGAGGAGGCTTCGGAATACGACCGGGTGCTGCAGTTGTTTTTCAGCCGGGCGCGCCGCACCTTCCGCGCCGTCAGACTGCTGGCCGATCACGGGTATGGGGAACAGGCACTGATTCTGGTGCGGACGCTTTACGAGGACACCGTGAACCTCCTGTATATCAGCACCAATCCGGACCGGCTGGCCAAGCTCTTCCTGGAGTACGCGCACTTCAGAAACTTCAAGTACCTTCAGTACCTGCAGGAGCACTACCCGGAGTCACTCAAACTCGAAGGTTCCGATACCCTGCACAACCTGATTCAGGAATACGAACGGGTCAGGCAGAACTATCCACGGGGCGACAGCTGGAGCGGTCATTCCATCAGCCGGCTGGCGCGGATGCTGTATCTGGACGGGCTGCACGAAACCCTCTACAAAATCACCAGCGACCTCGCCCACGGCAACGTCGCCGGGGTGTACCACTTCCTGGTGACCAGAGACAACCGGACCATCGGGGTGCAAAGCGGGACCAGCCTTGACTACGCCACCCAGTCGGTGATCCTGGCCGTCGAGTGTTTCCGCCTGATCCTGAATGAAGTCAACCGCCACTTCAAGTTGCCGTTCGGCGAGGCCCTGGAACACACGCGCCGGGGACTGGCCGACTTATCGCACTAAACGGGGGCTTTCGCCTCCCCCGTCAGGCCCCACCAGATCAGGGCCAGCCCGGTGCCCAGCAACAAAAAGCTGACCGTCAGGTTCAGACAACCAAACCGTTCCGGCCGGCTGAACACCCGATCACGCCCCCGGTGCCCCCGCCTGGATTCCACGATCCGGGCCGGGAAGCGCAGCTGAAGCAACCCAATGACGAGAAATGCCAATCCCAGCAGTACCGGCGCCAGCATTACCACCCATTTCTGAAAAATGCCCGATTCGCCGGTCGCGCGCCCAAAGGGCGGCGTCCCGACACTCCTAAAATTCCACCCCAAAACAAATTACTCCTCTACGCCGGTAAAGTCCGCACCCGCCGGGACACGGGCGTGAGGTTCCGCCACGGCGGTCCGGCGCGTAAACATGTAGTCGGAAAACAGGCAGGCGGGTGGTGTGTGGGGTGAAAATACTGGCTCCGGGACTAAAGCCGCACGACCTGATCGGCATCGTCGCCCCGGCCGGACCGTTGCATGAGCACGGTGTGTTGAACCGGGGGCTTGAAACGCTGCACAAACTGGGCTTCCGGACTACGGTGGGCCGGCACGCCCTCGCCGGCTCCGGTTACTTGGCCGGTTCGGACGCCCAGCGGCTTGGCGATCTCACGGAAATGTTCTCCCGGCCCGAGGTGCGGGCGATCATTTGCCTCCGTGGTGGCTACGGCACCATGCGGCTGCTGGCTGATATCGACTACGGCTTGATCCGGGAGAACCCCAAAATCCTGGTGGGATTCAGCGACATTACCGGGTTGCACCTGGCCATCCGCAAGCGGTGCGGACTGGTCACCTTTCACGGGCCGATGGTGTCGACCGACTTCGGGACACAATTGTCCGCCTTTACGCGGAACCATTTCTTGCAGGTTCTGACTGCCGGCGCGGGGCTGAGGCAAATCACCAACCCCCCGGACGGGCCGCGCCCGGTGACCATCACTCCGGGCCAGGCCAGGGGGGAGTTGGTCGGCGGCAACCTGACCCTGGTGACCGCGCTTTTGGGCACCCCGTTCGAAATCGAAACCCGGGGCCGGATTCTGTTCCTAGAAGAGGTGGGGGAGAACCCGTACCGGCTGGACCGGATGCTCAGTCAACTCCGCCTGGCCGGTAAGCTGGCGGAAGCAGCCGGGGTGATCTTCGGTGAATGTGCGGGCTGCCGAACCGGCTCAACCGGGCAGGCCTTCAGCGTGGTGCAAGTTCTTAAGGACCGGTTGGGGGACCTGGGCGTCCCCTGCTTCTACGGTTTGGCGATCGGACACGGGGCCCACCGGGCGACGCTGCCGCTGGGGGTGACGGCCACGATGGACGCCGACCGTCATACCCTGCACTTGAACGAACCAGCGGTGTGCTGAAGTCCTACAGGACCCGCCGTCGCCGCTGTCTTGCCGATCTAACCCGTGATTAGTGTAGCGATAAAAAACGGGTTTTGGGTAGGGGAAAAACCTACTGAATCCGGGAAATATACCAGATACCAGCTAAGATGAGGGCGATCGAGAAGAACATGTGGAGTCGGCCGGCCTTGATTTGACCGGCCTTATCCTTTTTATGGCCCGTCCAGAATTGGTGGATGGCGGCGACCAAGATCAGACCCACAACCACGGTTTCCATCAGTATCACTCCTAAAAACCCGTAAGGGGTCTTTAAAAAACATTATATTCCGGTACCGCGGTCCGGGACAAGTATTAGTCCCCGGCGCGAGGTTATTCTTGCCAAAGCGAACCGGCCTTTTCAAATCGCCTGGCAGTGGTATAATCTAAGGGAATTAGTTAATCGAGAGCGCTTCTTCACTGTATTGTATTGCCACGGACGGATGCCAAGACTGCCGGATGAAGGAAGTGCCGGTTGTGAACATCAGACAAAAGATCCTGACCGGGTATCTCATCGTCTTCTTGGCCTGCGTTTTTACCGGCGGTTTTGCGCTGCACAGCATGTACAAGATGAAGGCCACCTACACCAACCTGATTGAAAACCGGGTGCACCTGGTCCACGAGACCCAGAACCTTTTACTGGCGTTCGAATACAAGGTGTTGATGATGCGTACCTACTTCCTGACCGGGCTGCCGGAATGGAAGGAAGAGTTTCTGAACCAGAGTGCCAGGACGATGCAGGCCCTGGAGGAACTGGAAGACCAGATCACCACGGACGCGGAGCGCGCCGTGTTTCTGCCCCTGTCGCAGTCCATCCGGAGCTTCGATGATAATTACGCCACCCCACAACTGGCGGTGCGTGAGGATCCCGCGCTGACGGAAGCGGAGAAAATGGCTCGAATCAAGGAACTGACCGTGCAGCAGCGAGGCACCGTTCGCCGGGTGATCTCCCAGGGTCAGGATTTCATCAACTTCCAGCAGAAGCTTCTGAACGCCACAGTGGCCGAAAGCGCCGCCTGGGTGTCCCTGGTCACCGCATTCACGGCGGTGCTGCTGAGTGTGTCCCTGCTTCTGGGACTGGGGGCGGCGGTGTACATCTCCCGGACCATTTCGGAACCGCTGCGGCGGCTGGAGGAAGCCGCCGAGTTGGTGGGCACGGGTGACCTCACGGCCGGGGAAACCGGGGTCCTGTCCCACGATGAGGTCGGCCGGCTCGCCCGTTCCTTCGCCCGGATGACCGAACATTTCCGCCGTCTCGTCGAGAGGGTGCGCTGGGCGACCGACAGCGTGATCAAGCAGTCGGCGGAACTGGGGGCAAGCGCCCGGGAAGCCACGGCCTCGGCGGCTGCGACCAATGAAGCCGTTGAGGAGTTGTCCGTACGGATCACCAGTATTGTCAGGAGTGCCTCGGCGGTTGAAGAAAAGATCAGGAAAGTGTCGAAACAGGCGGTCGAGGTGGAAGAGGCAGCCCGGAAAATGCGCAAGCAGATGGACGTCACCAGCATGGTGGCCGAGCGGGCGAACCTGGCGGTGACGCAGATGATCGCCCGCCTGGACGACATCGGGAAGGTGGTGCGCTTTAGCACGGACCTGGCCGTCCAGGCCGGGAGCCTGGCGCGGGAAGTGGCCAGGGAATCCGCTTACATGTACAGGCCCGACGAAACCGGAGCCGAGTCAACTGAAGGGGGGGCTGGGGTCTGCGCCCCTTGCCCGCCGGAGCCCTTCCTGGCCTTAGCCGCCGAAACCGAGAAGCGTTCCCAGCAGACGTTGGCGGCGGCGGCCGAGATATCAGGGCTGGTTGAGGATCTGCGCGCCGCGGCCCAGGATGTGGCCGTTGCGCTGGCGGAGGAGCGCGGGTTCATCGTTCAGAACCACGGCCTGGCGCGGGACGTCGCCGGGAGCCTGCCGGACGTGGTTTCGGCGGTGCACGTGATGTCGGAGTATTTCCGGGAGGTAAGTATTTTCATCATGAACGTGATGCAGCATATGGAGGCGATCAGCGACGGTGTGGAGAAACAGAGCGACCTGATCACTGATATCGGCGAAGCGGCGTCCACTCTGGATTCCGCCGCGCGTGAGCTGCAGGAAGCCATTTCCGCGCTGAAGATGTAACCCGGGGAAATGAGCGGGCTTGTTGATCGGGGTGGAATTCAATATGAACGCCATCCTGTTGAGCTGGGTGCCGGCCGTATTTCTTCTGTCCGCACCATCAGCGTTTCCGCTCCCGCCAGATGTCCAGGATCAGCCACAGGCTCAAAAAGGCCGAGATGGCGAACCCGAAAAGCCCCAGGCAGGAATGGCCGTAAATCAGCGGTGGGATGCCCGCGCTGATGATTACCGAGGAACCCATAATCAGCGCGCCCAGGACCACCCCCATGGTCAGGCGGTTCGCGGATTTGGCCAGGGATTTCTCGAGTCTGTCCGTGCCTTCGAACTTGACGAAGATTTCGCCCTTCTCCATGTGGTCCATAATCCGGTCCAGGCGCTGGGGGAAGTTCTCCAGGAGCCGCACGGTGTTGGACCATTCAATTTTCAGCTTGCGGGCCGCCTCCGAGGGGCTGCCGCGCTCGATGGTCAACTCGCGAAGATAGGGTTTGAGCAGGGCGACAGTGTCCAGGTTCGGGTAGATCTGCTGGCCCAGTCCCTCCATAGTCAGAAACGCCTTCGACATGAAGGCATACTGGGCCGGGATGGGGATGCGGTGCTGCTGGAAAACGGCCAGGAAATCCAGAAGCAGGCGGCCGGCGTTCCGGTGGCGCAGGTTGGTGGCAAAGAAGGTGTCCAGGAGTTCCCTGATGTCCCGCTGCAGCAGGGGCATGTTCCCGGCCCCGCGGACGCCGAACGCGTGCAGGGCGATGGTGGTCAGGTGTTCCTCGTCGCGGTGGATGATGGCCTGCAGCAAATCGACGATGTTCTGCCGCATGGAAAAAGTCAAGCGGCCCACCATCCCCCAGTCCAGAAGGCACAGCTGACCGGACGGCGTTATGAGCACGTTTCCGGCGTGCGGGTCGGCGTGGAAGAAGCCGTCTTGCAGTATCTGGCGCACCTGGGTGTTGAACCCGGCTTCCGCCAGCCTCCGGCGCTGCACCAGGTCACCGGTGAAGTCGCCAACCTTGACGCCTTCGATCAACTCCGTGGTCAGCACCTTGCGGGTGGTGTAGGCGTCATAGACTTTGGGGGCCGTGACCAAAGCGTCTTTTCCCATGGTGGAGCGGAAGATCCTGATGTTGGCCGCTTCTTTCAAAAAATTCAACTCGTTGTTGATGGTGCGGCGCAGTTCCTCGACCAGGGACGGCAGATTGTAGGGCCGCATGTCCGGGTAGCGATTGTGCAGCATATTGGCCAGGTAAGACAGGATTCTCAAGTCGGCTTGCACGGTGCTGTAGGCCTTTGGGCGGCGCACCTTGACGGCGACCGTTTCCCCGGTTTCACGCAGGACGGCGCGGTGAACCTGGGAGAGCGAGGCCGCGGCGAACGGCTTCTCGTCAAATTCCGAGAAAACGACATCCAGGGGCCCTAGGTCGGCGACGATCCGCTTTCTCACGTCGCCCGGGGGCTCGGGGGGAACGGAGTCCTGGAGTTTCTCCAATTCCACGATCAGTTCACCCGGTACCAGGTCGGGGCGCATACTCGCCACCTGGCCGAACTTGATGAAAGTGGTCCCCAGTTCCTCCAGTACGAGGCGGATCCGCTCGTAAATGGTGAGACCCCGGTCAACGCCCGTGATCCGTTTGGTCAACCCGAGATCGGGGAGATTATACCGGTCCACGAAATCACGGAACCCGTACTTGATGAGAATGAAGACGATGCGGTTGAACCTGGTCAGTCCAACCAGCGGTTGGCGGGTCAGGTTGATTGACTCCCTATCGTTCAGCATTACAAGGCCTAATCCCCTTGCCTTCAAAAAAGTGACAGCGCACGACCAATCTCTAAGAATAGCCTAACAGCTTTTCACCGTCAAATAAAGCGGCAACGAGTCGATTTCGGCGTTTTCCAGACAGGGATAGGCTTTCCTATAGGGATCCAGAAGCGGTCGCTTTGCCTCCCGTTGTCTGATTTGGAAATTACTTCGGTGCTCCACTCCGAATATCCTCTACACGGGGACCCAATACTGAGGTTATGGAAAAGAGCGTGGGGGCCTTTCAGATCGCGAGTGCCTACATAGGGGTCACGATCGGGGCGGGTTTTGCCTCCGGCCAGGAAGTGCTCCAGTTCTTCACTTTTTTCGGCCTGAACGGCATCCCGGCCATCATCCTGGCCAGCATTCTTTTCGTATTCTTCGGCGCCGTGATCCTTGACCTAGGCAGAAGGCTTAACGCCACATCGCACCTTGAGGTGCTTCGTTATAGCGGCGGGAAGCACCTGAGCGTCCTCACGGACGCCGTGACCACCTTCTTCCTTTTTGGGTCCTTTTCGGCCATGGCGGCCGGCGCCGCCGCGGTGGTCTCACAGCAATTCGGTTTCCCCGCCGTCTGGGGAAGCGTGACGATGGTGGGGGTCAGCACCGTCACCGTTATCCTGGGTCTTAGGGCCCTGGTGTCGGCGTTGAGCTTCGTTGTTCCGCTCCTGCTCATCGTCGTCCTGGGAGTGGTGGCGGTGACCCTCGCCGCCAATCCCGTCAGCTTTGCCGGACTGCTCATCGTGAGCCAGCCCTGGAACGCCGTGGTTCCCTTCTGGGCGCTTTCCGCCCTGACCTACGTTTCCTACAATATCGTCATTGCTGTGGCCGTCCTGACCCCCCTGGGGGCCCTCGCCAAAAGAGGACGCGCTCTCACTCAGGGCGCACTGGCGGGTGGGATCGGGCTCGGCATCGGGCTGCTGGCCATCAACCTAGCCATAGTAGCGGTGCCTCAGGCCGGGGCTCTTCCCATCCCCATGGCCTTCATCGCGGCGATCATCTCCCCCTTCCTTGGCTTCATCTACTCCTTCGCGCTCCTGGCCGCCATCTACACCACGGCCGTGGGTGCGCTGTACGGATTTGCCGCCCGTCTGGCACCGGTGGAGAGCACCCGCTTTCGCCTCACGGCCCTAATCGCCGGCTCGGCGGCCCTGTTCGCGGCCCAACTGGGCTTTCAATCCCTGGTGCGCTACCTCTATTCCGCCGTGGGTATCGTCGGCATTATCCTCCTGGCTGGTCTTACCTATACCTTCATCAGGGAACGCTACCGGGAGTTGGTCCCCTAATATTCTGGCCCGGTCCATAAGGCCGCAAACAACGCCAGCAAAAACCCGAAACCCCGTCCCACAGGGGTGGGGTTTTAGGCGACTCCCGTCCACGAAACAGCCATCAACTGAAGTGATCCAAGCAACCAAAACACCAAGGCCTCCCGATCCCGGGAGGCCTTGTCTTAATCCGGTTTGGTGCGGCAGAGAGGATTTGAACCTCCACGAGCGTACTGCCCACTAGATCCTGAATCTAGCGCGTCTGCCATTCCGCCACTGCCGCACGGATGTCACTTTTGACAAACCCTATGATAGCACAGGACGATGGCCATTGTCAATGCGTCCTGGAGCGTCCGTGTTAACGGCGCAAGGGGCCCGTGGCGTTGTTGCAGGTCACTGCCTCGAAGGCGGTTGCCCGGTATCCCCACGCCCCGGCCTACCTGATCGGGTACCGGAAATTGAAATGCGAGCGGGTGACCCGGCGGAGCCGAAGGACGTAAAGCCCGGCGAAAACGGTGCCGGCGGCGGCGAAGACTATGGCTTCGGTGACCTGCGCGGGGTTCGGCAGGTGGGGGTGCGTCCCGACCCCGTAGTCCAGAAAGTCGTTTAGCACGAACCAGCCGATCACGATCAGCCAGAGCCGACGGGCGGGCCTGAGGATGGGGAGGAAGACTGCACCCTGGACGACCATACCTAGGTGGAAGATTATCAGCAAGTAGTTTTCCAGGGTGGCGGCCCCTCCAGTGAACAGGTGGTAGCCGGTGACCAGCACGGTCCAAGCCCCGTACTTGATCAGGCCCAGAAAGGTGATCGCCTCCAGCCAGGAAGTGGGACGGCCGCTCAACCGCAGGATGAGCACCAGGACAAACAGCGAAACCACCAGCGGGCCGTCCGGAATGAACGGCCACAAGCGCCACGGGGCAGCCGCCAGATGCCCGGCGTACCAGTAGTAACCGTATGCGGCGCCGGCCAGGTTGACGAGAATTAGGACCAGAACCATCCAGGTTCTGGAAAGGATGGCGCCGGCCAACTCCTTTGACTGTAAGAACACGTTGGAGACCTCACTTCCCGCTGACGGTGTTTTCCCAGGCGGGCCGCTTTTTGTTGCTCCGGGGAGTACTTTGACCGGCAAGCCACCGGAAAAGACGTTATTCGGGAATATTTGGTTCACCAGTGACGCGGCGGAGACGGTCAGGTTACTGGTCTGGTTATCACCGGACGCCTGCGCTATACCTTCAACCGGTCGATGATCATTTCCGCCACGCGTCTTCCGGAGAGGACCATACCCCCGAAAACAGCGCCCATCCGGTACCCGCCATGGACGGCGTTGGCGGCCATTCCAACCACGTACAGGCCGGGAAATATTTCGCTGGTGTTCTCCATGATCTGTGCCTCGCCAAGGTCGGCCCACATCGGCTTTTCACCCTGCACCTTCCCCGATGGGGTGTCGAGCTGTACCCCCGCCTTCCGGGCGAGGACGCCGACCACGGAAACATCGTGTCCGGTGGCGTCCACTACGAACTTTGACCGGGTGGCGATGGGATCCACGTGCAGCCCGCTGATCTCGACTGCGCTCCAGTTCAGCACCAGGCCCGACACCCGGTTGTTGTGCAGTACCACGTCCTCGACAGTCAAAAGGTTCATGATATTTGCTCCGGCCCGGCAAGCGCCCAGGGTGAGCGCGGCGACACATTCCACCGACGAGGCCGTGTAGTAGTTGTCCCGGTACTTCTTGATCGTGACCCCGAACTCTTCAAAAACAGGGCGAGCGGTTTCCTGGAAAACGATCTCGTTCATCATCGCGGCGCCACCCCACATCCCGCCGCCGACGCTCAGCTTGCGCTCGTAGACCGTGGTTTTGAGCCCGGCCCGGGCCAGGTAGTAGGCGGCCGTCAACCCTGACGGCCCCCCGCCGACGATTTCCACATCCACTTCCAGGCAGGAGAGCAGTCTGGTCACATAACTTTCGATGATGGCCCGGGAGATAATTGTTTCATCAAGCTTCATTAAGATAAACCCCCCATTAAATATTAGTTACATTCCAAGATTTATAGTTTTATTCTCTCTATACCTCGAATACGCTGTCATCCCTGCAAATCCTGCCGGATACTCTTATGTTGCCCGGGGACGTGACCGGGTTTTTTTGAACCGCTGCCAAAGAGAAGAGCAGGCAAACGGTGGTGAAATCATAAACGAGAAGATTGGTCGGCGAGAACCATGCCGAAGGGGGCGATGAGGTTTTGGTTTTCAGTATCCGGGATGAGTTCAATCCGTGCAATACCCGTGGAATTATGGTACGCTGTCGGCGAGGGATGGGCCGGTACAAGCATCAGTCCGAGTCAAGCACGGCTTTTGCGAATGAGAGATTCTTGGACGGGGGAGTGACCGTTGAAAATTCAGAGTGTCGACTTGCCGGGTATTGGGAAGAAGTACACCATCCGTTCGGCCGAGGGCCAGGTATTTGTGATCATCATCCACCTCACGGGGCGTCGGGAGATTTACTTCATGAACGATCCCGACGATGATGAGCCGGTAATGACCCTGGATTTGAACGATGAAGAAGCCCGCAAAGTGGGCGCGATTTTGCTGGGCGCCGACTACCAGCCGGTCAGCGAAGACCGTATGGAACTGCTGATGAAGACCTTGCTGGTGGAATGGATCAAGGTGAAGCCCGGCTGCGCGGTTGCAAACAAGAATATCAAGGAAGCCCGGGTCAGGACCCTCACGGGAGCGACCATCATCGCCATCCAGCGCCAGGACCAGATGATCGGCAGCCCCGACATCCAGGAGATGTTGCTTCCCGGAGACATCATTATGGCGGTCGGCAAGAGGGAACAGATCAAGGCTCTAGAGTCTCTGTGCAAAGGTCAGGTGGGATAGCTTATGCCCGAAAGTTGGCCCTTTTTGCTGGTCGGGGGCATAACGCTGTTCCTCTTTTTCATCCTTGGTTTCGCTTCCCGGAAGTTGAAGTTGCCCTCGGTCCTGGGGTTCATTCTCCTGGGTATCGCGCTTGCCGGATGGCTGGGCAAGAGCGGTGAAGCACTGCACTACATCGCCGAAATCGGCATCGTGCTGCTGTTCTTTATCCTCGGCCTGGAGTTCCCTCTGCAGCGGATGAGGGACATCTCCATCAGAATATGGCCGGCGGGGCTACTGGACGTTGTTCTGAATCTGGGTGTCGGCCTGTTGATCGCCCTCCTTTTCGGCCTGAACCTGGTCACCGCCATCCTGATCGGGGCGGTGGTCTACGCCAGCAGTTCTTCCATCACCCTCAAAATGCTGGAGGAAAAGAAGCGCCTGGCCAGCCCCGAGGCCGAGTTCATCCTGGCGCTGCTGATCTTTGAAGACCTGGTGGCGCCGGTCCTGGTGTCCTTTCTGGCCGGTGTGTACACGGGGGCGGAGATTTCTTTTCCGAGCCTGGGGTTTTTACTGGTCAAAATTCTGGCCATCACCGGGGGGGCGATTCTGATCGCCCTCTATGGTTTCCGCAAACTCAGCGTGTTCGTGGAGCGGTACCTGGAAGCGGACTTCATGCCCCTATTTACTATCGGTATCGCCTTCGCCTACGCGGGACTGGCGATGTGGCTCGGCCTGTCCGAAGTGCTGGGCGCCTTCCTCGCCGGGGTGATGCTGTCGGAAACGGGGCGGTCCAAGGAACTGGAACACCTGGTCATGCCGGTGCGTAACATCACGCTGCCGTTCTTCTTCTTCTGGTTCGGCACCACCATCTCCCTCGCTGAGGGCATTCCCATGGCGGGCCTTTTAGCCGTGCTGGCCGTCTGGTCCCTGATCGCCAAGGTGCTGGTGGGCTTCTACGGCGGGAAGATTTACGGCCTGAGCCCGCGGGCGTCGGTGCGCGCCGGCCTGTCCCTGGGGCAGAGGGGAGAGTTCTCCGCCATTATCGCTACCCTGGCGCCGCCGCAGTTGCGAGCCTTCTGCGGCATCTACATCCTGATTACCGCCTTCGCCGGGATATACATGTTCAACAAGGCCCCGAAGTGGGCCCGGTGGGTCAACGACCGGTTTTTCTGCAAGCCGGGGCCAGAGATCAAAGCGGAGAAGGCCTCTTAGGGTCAAGAATTCAGAATTCAGAAGTAAGTGGAGCGATTTGACCCTACGCTGCAAACATCTGTGTGCAAATATGGTAAGCAGAATACTTGGTCCAAGGCCGGACAATGAGTGGATTCTAGATTCTGAATTCTGGCTTCTAAAGTTAGCGGCATCCGGTGCCGGGCGTCGTCCGGCTTCCAGGAAGCGGTATAATGTGGGATATTTTCTTCATCCGCCGAGTATGATACAATCGTAACATACCGGGATTGAGTGCGGTCACCGGCGAGTGGCTTCCGGTGGATTTTGGGGAGGTCGATCATGCGCGTCGCCATGCTGTCACCGATCGCCTGGAGAACGCCGCCGCGTCATTACGGCCCCTGGGAGAGAGTGGTTTCGCTTCTGACCGAGGGGCTGGTGGCCCGGGGCGTCGACGTGACCCTGTTCGCCACGGCCGATTCCCGGACCGGCGGCCGGTTGCGGGCGGTCTGCAATGCAGGTTACGAAGAGGACCCGACGGTTGACCCGAAGGTCTGGGAATGCCTCCACATTGCCGAAGTCTTCGAAGCGGCCGCCGACTTTGACCTGATTCACAACCATTTCGATTTTTTGCCGCTGAGTTACAGCGGCCTGGTAACAACCCCGGTGATCACCACCATCCACGGCTTCTCGTCGCCGGCCATCATGCCCGTATACAAAAAATACAACCGGAGGGTCCATTATGTTTCCATCAGCTGGGCGGACCGGTCCCCGGAGTTAGACTACATCGCCACCGTGCACCATGGGATCGACGTGCGCGAGTTTACTTTCCGGGACCGGGCCGGGGACTACCTCCTGTTTTTTGGGCGGATTCACCCGGACAAGGGCACGCGCGAGGCCGTCGAAATCGCGCGGCGGACAGGACGGCGCCTCGTGATCGCCGGGATCATCCAGGACCGGGAGTATTACGAGCGGGAAGTGGAACCCCACTTAGACGGCGCGCGCGTGACTTACGTGGGCAGTGTCGGGCCGAAAGAGCGGGACCGGCTCCTGGGCGGGGCGTTTGCCCTGCTGCACCCAATCAACTTCGCCGAACCTTTCGGGCTTTCCGTGGTGGAGGCCCTGGCCTGCGGCACCCCGGTTGTCGCCTTCAACCGGGGCAGTATGCCCGAGTTAATCAACGAGGGAGAGACTGGATTTTTGGTTTCCAGTGTAGAGGAGGCCGCGGCGGCGGTGGAGAAGGTTCAATTAATCGACCGGGCGCGCTGCCGCCGGGAGGTCGAGCGGCGCTTCACTGCGGACCGGATGGTGGACGATTACCTCCGTGTATACGAACAGGTGGTCCAAGGCGGGCTGGAGGTGTGGAAAATCGGCGTGGAACAAAAAGGCTGTAAGGGGGTGCACAGATGACGGCTTCGGAGCGAAGGTGGTTCCCCGTGGCAGTAATCATGGCCGGGGGGGTAGGCACCCGGTTCTGGCCGTTGAGCACGGAGGACCGGCCCAAGCAGTTCCTGCAGTTGTTCGGTGAGCGTTCGCTCCTGCAGCAGACCCGCGACCGCCTGGCGGCGTTCGTGGCGCCGGAGCATACCCTGGTGCTCACCAACGAGCGATTCACCTACCTGGTGCGCGCGCAGCTTCCCGAGATTCCGGAGGCGAACATCATCGGTGAACCGGCCCGGCGGGATACGGCCGGCGCTGTGACCCTGGCCGCCCTTTTATGCCGCCGGCGCTTCGGCGACCCGGCAATGATCGTGCTGCCTGCCGACCACGTGATCCAACCGGTGGAGGAGTTCCAGCGGGTGCTGGCGTCGGCTCTGGAAGCCGCCCGGCGGGAAAAAGCCCTGTACGCTTTCGGCATCCCGCCGACCCACCCGGCCACCGGCTACGGCTATCTGGAGCGCGGAGAAAAGGTGCTCGACGACGGCGGCGTGGTGCACTACCGGCTGCTGCGGTTCAAGGAAAAGCCGGACGCCGAAACGGCCCGCGCCTACGTGGACAGCGGCCGGTTCTTCTGGAATAGCGGGATCTTCGTCTGGACGGCAGACACCATCCTGGAGGCGGTGCGAAAACACCTGCCCGGGCACCTGGGGGTGCTCGAACCCTTGGCCGCCCTCGACGGTTCTGATGACTGGACCACCGGGCTGCGGCGCCTGTTCCCGTTGCTGCCCGCGGTGTCCATCGATTACGGGGTGATGGAAAAAGCGGAAAACGTGCGGGCCGTGGCGGCCACCTTCTCTTGGAGTGACGTCGGCGGGTGGACGGCCCTGGAACCCTTCCTGGAAAAGGACACGTCCAACAACGCCTGCCGGGGCCGGGTGCGGTCGCTGAAGGCAGGGTCCAACATCGTCTTCTGCGAAGATCCCGAAGAAACCGTCAGCCTGATCGGGGTACGGGACCTGATTGTGGTGCGGGCCGGCAAACAGACCCTGGTCGTACCCAGGCAACGGGCCGAGGAGTTGAAGGAGTTGGCTGAACCCAAGAAACGTACGGTATGCTTCAAGGCGTACGACATCAGGGGCCGGGTTCCGGACGATTTGAACGAGGACATTGCCTACGCCGTTGGACAGGCCTATACGGCGCTGTTCCGGCCGGCCCGGGTGGTGGTGGGCCGTGATGTGCGCCATTCGAGCCCGCCTTTGAGCCGGGCGCTGATCAGGGGCTTGACCGACAGCGGAGTGGACGTGCTAGATATCGGCCTTTGCGGCACCGAGCAGGTTTACTTCGCGACCTTTGACCTGGGGGTCGACGGCGGAATCATGGTCACCGCCAGTCACAATCCGGTGGACTACAACGGCATGAAACTGGTCCGGAAGGAAGCCCGGCCGGTGAGCGGCGATTCCGGACTGCGGGAGATGGAGGCGCTGCTGGCGGGCGGCGACCTGGCGGCCAGGCTCCCGAAGCGTGCGCGTCCGCCGGGCCGGGTGACCCGGGTGGAGATTATGGACCGCTACGTGGCCCACCTTCTGCGGTACGTGGACGTGTCCATCCTGAAACCGTACAAGGTGGTGTGCAACGCCGGCAACGGGGGGGCCGGGCTGGTGATCGACGCGCTGGAAAAGCACTTGCCCTTCCGGTTCAGCAAGTACTTCTTCGAACCGGACGGCACTTTCCCCAACGGCGTGCCAAACCCGCTGCTGCCGGAGAACCGCCGGGTGACTTCGGAAGCGGTCCTGCGGGAGGGGGCGGACATCGGCATCGCCTGGGACGGTGACTTTGACCGGTGCTTCCTCTTCGACGAGAAAGGAGCCTTCGTCGAGGGCTACTACATTGTCGGTCTCCTGGCGGGGCACCAACTGGCGCTTCATCCTGGGGCGAAGATCATTCACGATCCCCGGCTGACCTGGAATACAATAGAAATAGTACGCCAGGCGGGCGGGATACCCGTGCTGAACAAGACCGGGCACGCGTTCATCAAGGAGCGCATGCGCGCCGAAGACGCCGTTTACGGCGGCGAGATGTCGGCCCACCACTACTTCCGTGATTTCGCCTACTGCGACAGCGGCATGATCCCCTGGCTTTTGGTGCTGGAGATCATGAGCCGGACCGGGAAGCCGCTTTCGGAGTTGGTGGGCGAGCGGATGCGGCTTTTCCCCATCAGCGGAGAAATCAACCGGTCGGTGGCCGACCCTGCCGCGGTACTCGCCCGGGTGCGGGCTAGATATGAGCCCGAAGCGCTCAACGTGGACGAAACCGACGGGATCAGCCTGGAGTTTGAGCGTTGGCGTTTCAATCTGCGCCTGTCGAACACCGAACCCGTGGTCCGGCTGAACGTGGAGACGCGCGGTGATGAGGCACTCTTGAGGCAAAAAACTGCGGAGATACTGGCGGAAATGGACGGCCAAGGTTAACGGCAATCATTTTGGAAAAGGCGGTAGAAACAATGGCGCAGCGAGGCGCACTCTGCGTGGTGGCCACCCGGAGGGCCGAAATCAGGCAGGCCGATTCTTCGCGGGTGATCACCAAGCTCTTCATCCCGGGCAACGAAGACCGGGTACGCCGGATCATAGACCGTGTGCTGACCCTCTCTGAGGAGCAGGTGACCGTTTTACTGGAGCAGGTGATCGACGAGTTCGCCCACCGGCACCGGCGTTTCCAGGCCGTGCTGATGGATAACTACCGGGCCGTCGCCCGGTTCATCCCGGAGGGCGAGCCGCTTTCCGAAGCCCGGCAGTTGCTGCTGGGCGCGTACTTCACCAGCGAGTACTCGATCCAGTCCGCGGGGGTGCTCAACCCGTCCATCGTGCTGCACCCGGACCAGAGCGGCCTGCGGGAGGGCGAGGCCCGCTACCTGATGACCTACCGTTGCGTGGGGGAGGGGCACATCTCCTCACTGGAGTTTAGAAGTTGCGTGATTACCAGAGATTACGAGATCAAGGCCCGCCCGATCAGCCCCTTCCTGGAAACCCCGGAGGTGCTGCCGTGCGAAACCTTCAACAGGAGTCTTCTGCGGGCGCGGCTCATCCAGAGGGGGGCCTTCAGCAAAGCGGTCGAAAAGCTCGTTGACGAATTGCCTGAAGAGTTCACCCTGGGGGAAATGGAGGCGCTGGAGTCTCGGTTCGAAACGGAACGTACCCTGCCGAAACGCATCCGTGCCGAGATGCGCGATGTGCTGCAGTGGCTGCAGCAGTCCTGCTACCGGGTCCGGTTCCCGCTCGGCACCCGCATTTCGGGCCGGGTCATCTTCCCGGTGGTGGAGAACGAATGCCGGGGGATTGAAGACGCGCGCCTGGTGCGCTTCGTCGACGACGACGGCGAAGTGACCTACTACGCCACCTATACCGGTTACAACGGGTTTGCCATTGTCTCGAAGCTTCTGGAAACCAAGGACTTCCTCAATTTCAAGTCGGTCACCCTGACAGGTAAGGCCGCCCAGAACAAGGGGATGGCGCTTTTCCCGCGCCGCATCAACGGCCGGTACGCGATGCTCTGCCGGCGCGACAACGAGTGCAACTACATCGCCTTTTCGGATTCCCTGTACTCCTGGGACGAAGACGAACTCATCCGTGGGCCGGTCAGCCCCTGGGAGTTTATCCAGATCGGCAACGGGGGATCCCCGATCGAGACGCAGGCGGGATGGTTGGTATTAACCCACGGAGTGGGGCCGATGCGCAAATACTGCCTGGGGGCTGATCTTTTGGATCTGGACGACCCCTCCAAGCTGATCGGGCGCGCGACGGAGCCGATTTTGAGCCCGAACGAATATGAACGCGAAGGCTACGTGCCGAATGTGGTCTACACCTGCGGAGCGGTGGTGCACCACGACGAGCTGATCATCGCCTACGCCATGTCCGACTGGGCGTCCGGGATCGCCACGGTGCCGCTGGACATGTTGCTGAAAAGCCTGACATAGTCCGGGCGTAGGGCGGGAGACCTCGGAGGCGAACAAGGTGAAGAGGGACAGAACGTATGCCCGACCTTGAAACTTTGTCCATTTTATCTCGGAGGTGAACAAAGTGAAAAAGGACAGGCTGAACTCGGTAGCCATGATCGGGACTTACGTGCCTCGGAAATGCGGGATCGCCACCTTCACGCACAACCTGAGCGATGCGTTGGAGGCCGAGCTGGCGAACTGTCCGGTGGCCGTCGTGGCCATGGACGACACGGACAAGGGGTATCCTTACCCCAAGAGGGTGAAATTCCAAATCCGGCAATCCAGCCTACCGGACTACCTGCGGGCTGCCGAATACCTGAACGTGAACCAGGTGGACATCGCTGTCGTACAGCACGAGTACGGGATCTTCGGCGGCCGGAACGGCTGTCACGTGCTCCACCTGGTCCGGAACCTGCGCATGCCGGTGGTGACCACCCTGCACACCGTTCTCACCGAACCTTCAGAACAGCAAGGGTCGATCTTGCTGGAGTTGGCCGAGCATTCGGAACAACTGGTGGTTATGACCAACAAGGGCCGCGAGATACTGCGGAACGTGTACGGCATCTCCGATGACAAAATCACTTGCATCCCGCATGGCATCCCGGATTTCGCCTTCGTTGATCCCAGTTTCTACAAGGATACTCTCGGCATCGAAAACCGCACGGTGCTTCTATCCTTCGGGTTGCTGCATCCCGGCAAGGGCTTCGAGTTGGTGATCCAGGCCCTGCCGGAAGTGCTGAAGCGGCACCCCAACCTGGTTTACATCATCCTGGGGGCGACCCACCCGCACGTGATCAAGAATACCGGTGACGCCTACCGCCACGGCCTGCACCAGTTGGTCAACCGTCTGGG
This sequence comes from Candidatus Desulforudis audaxviator MP104C, assembly GCF_000018425.1. Taxonomy (GTDB): domain Bacteria; phylum Bacillota; class Desulfotomaculia; order Desulfotomaculales; family Desulforudaceae; genus Desulforudis; species Desulforudis audaxviator. The sequence goes on from NC_010424.1 coordinate 919,941, forward strand.
GCTTGAGTCCCACGTGCGCTTTGACAACAAATACGCCGACCAGGACGAGCTTTGCCGCTATATCGGGGCCGCCGACGTTTTTATTACGCCCTACCTGTCACCCTCCCAGATCACCTCCGGCACCCTTTCCTACGCCGTGGGCGCCGGTAAAGCGGTGATTTCCACCCCGTACTGGCACGCCAAGGAGTTGCTCGACAAGGGGCGGGGCCGGTTGGTGCCCTTCGGCGACGTGAACGCCATGGCCCACGCGATCATAGACGTCCTGGATAACGAGCCAGAACGGAACGCTATGCGCAAACGCGCCTACCAGTTCGGCCGCCGAATGGTGTGGAAGGAAGTGGCGCGACGTTACGTGGACCTCTTCGTCCGTGTGCTGGACAAGCCGATGAGCAGGCCGAGGGCTGCCCACGCCGACTACCCGACGCGAATGGTGGAGCAGCTCCCCATTTTGAACCTGCGGCACCTACAACTGATCACCGACGATACGGGGGTCCTGCAGCACTGCGCTTATACCATTCCCAACCGGGAACACGGTTACTGTACCGATGACCAGGCCCGGGCCCTGCTGGCCACTACCATGTGCTATGCGCAGTTCCAGAACAAGAAAGTGATCCCACTGATCCAGAAGTACCTTGCCTTTTTGTTTCACGCCTTCAATCGCGAGAACGGGCGTTTTCGGAACTTCATGTCCTACGATCGGCACTGGCTGGAGGCGGCCGGGAGCGAGGACGCCCACGGCCGTGCCCTGTGGAGCCTGGGGGTGGTGGTTCGGGACGGGCCCAACGAGGCAATCCGTTCACTGGCGACCCGGCTGTTCAACGAGGGCCTGGCAATGATCGAACCCTTCACTTCACCCCGAGCGTGGGCCTTTGCACTGGTGGGCCTCCATTCCTATTTGGAAGCCTACGCCGGAGACGCGGAAGCGCGCCGGCTGCGTGATCTCCTGGTGGACAGGCTGCACCGCGCGTTCAAACAAAATGCGGATGCGGGCTGGTTCTGGTGCGAGGACGTGGTGACCTACGACAATGCCAAGCTGCCGCACGCCCTCTTGCTTGCCGGCCGCCGGCTTCCTGATCCGGACGTCTTCAAGACCGGGCTCCGCGCGCTGGAGTGGCTGCTGGAACAGCAGACGGCCGAAACCGGTCACCTTTGCCTGATCGGCAACGCCGGTTGGTTGACCCGTGACGGTTACCGGTCCAACTTCGACCAGCAACCGTTGGACGCCATGGCGCTGGTGGAGGCCTGCATCGAGGCCTTTCGCGGCACCGGCGACTTCCGGTGGGTCAAGGAGGCGCGGCGGTGCCTGAACTGGTTTCTCGGTTTCAACGATCTGAACCTTCCTCTGTATGATTTCACCACCGGTGGCTGCTACGACGGACTCACCCCCCAGGGGGTGAACGCCAATCAGGGCGCCGAGTCCACCCTAGCCTGGCTGATATCCTTGCTGACCATGTTCGAGGTGGTCGGGCAGCAAGTGCCGATGGAGGAGAACGGAATCAACCATAACCAGCTTGTGGAGTGAATTTCACGGCGAAGCCGCACCGAGGGCGGTCCGGCGCGGCTTCTACCCAGGGAAGGAGATATTCAGTTGTGCTGGCAATATATTCCTGTAGCGCCCGGGTTGTGCACCACAGTAACAGTAATTGTGTAGCACGATAAGGATCTGCGGCTCCGGAACGTGACCTCCCAACTTCCTGCCCCCGGGGCTCCGCAAAAGATCGAGACTTACGGCGGTTACCGTCATGATGGCGAAAGTGTCTGTCGTGAAGTGGCGAGATAGAAGACAGGAGGATGATTTGATAGATTGTGCCGGCTTTTAGCTTGACACAAGTTTTTGGGGTAGATACCCGTATACAAAAAGCGTCCCGGTTTTCCGGAAACGCTTCTATTCGCGGGTTTTGGTGGGCCATCAGGGACTCGAACCCCGAACCTGACGATTAAGAGTCGCCTGCTCTAGCCAATTGAGCTAATGGCCCACGGTGTATGGTGGAGGGAGGAGGATTCGAACCTCCGAAGGCGTCGCCAGCGGATTTACAGTCCGCCCCCTTTGGCCACTCGGGTATCCCTCCATATATGTCTGTCGACAAATCTTATTGTAGCACGCCGGTTATGGAGTGTCAATAAATACGAGACCACGCGGGACCACGGCGCTCCCGGCTTGTGATATTATGACTGAAAAGGCGGTCCTGGAAAACCTCGCCGTTCGCGAGGGCCACGGACAAACACGCGCCGCCGGCGGAATCCGGTGTGCGCGCTTAGGCATAGGCCGCCGCCGAAGGCCTTGTAGTACCCGCTCTTGAACGGATAATCGACAATTAAGGATCGCAGACTAAGATTACCGGCAGGCCTTCGGCGCCAACCATTCCTGACAACTCGGTCGATCCAGGAAGAGACCCGAAGGTGCCCCGGGTTGCTGATCATATCCGGTCTGCCCCTGCCACGGGCCGGTTCGGGCACGCGGCATGGTCCAGGGTGCGCCGGCAGTATAGGAGTTGCTGCAATTGACGGCTGACGGAGAAAACCGTCACCACGAAGTCCGCCTGCTCCGCCGGTTGGCGGCGCTGCACGGCGTTCAGACCGGGTACCACGGTGTTACGGGCCGGTATGAAGAGGCGCGGCCGGAAGCACTGTTGGCGGTGCTCGCGGCGCTGGGGGCGCCGGTAAACGGGTTCCCCGACTTGCGCGATGCCATGCGGGAACGCCGGCAGGCCGTTTGGCGGCGCTGCTGCGAACCGGTGGTAGTCGGGTGGACCGGGGAACACATTCAGATGCATCTACGCTTGCCCGTCCGGGGGTCGGCGGGGCCGTTCCACTGGCGTCTGGAACTGGAGGGCGGGGAGGTGCGGCACTGGTCCGGCGACCTGGACCGTCTGCGGATATTGAAGAACGCGGCGGTGGCTGGTGTTGACTACGTGATCAGGCAGTTTGTCCTGCCCCCGGGGCTGCCATGGGGCTACCACCGGTTGACGCTGGTCCTTCCGACTGGGGTTTGGGAAACCTTGGTCATCGTCGCCCCGCGCGAAGCTTATCTTCCGCCGGACGGGGTGACGGGCCGGACCTGGGGGGTTTTTCTCCCGCTGTACGCGCTCCATTCGGAGCGGACGTGGGGCGCCGGCGACCTGGGGGCCCTGGAGGATCTTCTGGGCTGGGTGCGGGCGTCGGGAGGTAGCCTGGTTGGTACTTTGCCGCTCCTGCCCGCTTTTCTGGATGAACCCTTCGACCCGAGTCCGTATGCCCCCGTGAGCCGCCTTTTTTGGAACGAGTTCTACCTGGACGTCGGCCGGATTCCGGAATTGGAAAGCTGCCCGGCTGCCCGGGAGCTGATCGAGTCTCCGGTCTTCCGGGAGGAGATCGAAGACCTGCGGGCCGCACCGCTGGTGGATTACCGCCGCGGGATGGCGGCGAGGCGCCGGGTGTTCGAACTCCTGGCGCGCTGCTGCTTCAGCGGGGGGTCAGACCGGCAGGTTGCCCTGTGGCGCTGGGTGAAGGCGCACCCCGCAGTAAGGGATTACGCCCGGTTCCGGGCCGTGGCGGAGCGGCAGCGCGCCGGCTGGCCGGCCTGGCCCGAACGGATGCGGGACAGCGCCCTCCGGGAGGGGGACTACGACCCGGAGGCGGAGCGCTACCACCTGTACGTGCAGTGGCTGGCGCACGAGCAGTTCGAGGCCCTTTCGGCGCGGACCCGAAAGCCGGGGTCCGGGTTGTACCTGGATTTGCCGTTGGGGGTACACGGCGGCGGGTATGACACCTGGCGGGAGCGGGACGCTTTCGCCCTGGACGCGAGCGGCGGGGCACCACCCGACGCGTTCTTCACCGAGGGTCAGGAATGGGGTTTTCCGCCCCTGCATCCCGAGCGGATCCGGGAGCAGGGTTACCATTACTACATCGCGAGCCTGCGCCACCACCTGAGGCACGCCGGCGTCTTGCGGATCGACCACGTGATGGGGCTGCACCGGCTCTTCTGGGTGCCCCGGGGCCTGGGTGCCCAAAACGGGGTCTACGTGCGCTACCGCGCCCGGGAGTTCTACGCCGTCCTGGCCTTGGAATCACACCGGTACCGGACGCTGATCGTCGGCGAGGATCTGGGGGTGGTGCCCGGCTATGTGCGTAAAGCGATGGCCCGACACCGGGTGCAGCGGATGTACGTGCTGCCTTTCGAACACACCCCGGAGTCCCGCCGCCGGTTTAACGCCGTGCCGGCGGACTCCCTGGCCGCTTTGAACACGCACGACATGCCGCCTTTCGCCGGTGACTGGTTCCAGAAGGAGAACGTGGAGCAGGTGGCCCTGTGCCTTTCCCTGCACCACCAGGGCTGGCTCGTGGTCCCCCCGGACGAACCGGGGGCGGTGCTGCAGGCCTGTCTGGCCAACCTGGCGGCAAGCCGGGCCCGGATTCTCCTGGTTAACCTGGAGGACCTCTGGCTGGAGAAGAGGCCCCAGAATGTGCCCGGCACGGGCGTGGAACGCGGCAACTGGCGGCGCAAGGCGCGGTACTCGTTTGAGGAGTTCAGCCGGGAACCCGGGATCCTGGAGATACTCGGGGAGATCAATGCGCTGCGGAAGTAGGGGGTAGCCGCGCTGACCGGGGCCCCGGACCGGGGTTCGTCTGTAAGGGAGCTGTTCAGATCGGACCCATCCTGCTCAAACTGGCCGGGAGACAAGGAAACAGCGGTCCAGGTGCCGAATCATATGGCCGGTGATCACCCAGCCGAATGCGACCGCAGAATGGAAGTGGTTGATTGGCACCGCACGTAAGCTATTCGGAACGCCTGGACAAGCTTGTGGCCCGCCTGATCCCTTTGGTCGATTACCTGCGCGAGGTGATGGGAAAAGGGCTGACCGCGCAGATGGCCGAGTACGAGCAGTATGTTCAGGAGGTTCAGGCGATACGGGTTGAGTTTGACCCCTTGCAGCCGCCTCCCCATTTTGAAAAGTTGCACCGGTCTTTTGACCGGTTCTTGGACAGCCACGAGCGACTGACCCGTCATATCACGGGGATGCTGAAAACGACGGAACCGGCTTACGTGCAGGCACTGGCCGCTGAGTTTCCGCGGGTGGAAAAACTGGGCTCGCGGTTCTTCCAGGAGCGCTGGCGTTTCAATCAAAAATCCGGCGGCTGACCGGGGAACTCTTTGTCTTCCCCTGCCCTAAGGGCTTGGCTTGCGCGTTGCCTGACGTCAAAAAGCGGGTTCAGCGATTTCAGCCGAACCCGCGCCCTTGATCCTATTGGTCGGGATGGGGAGATTTGAACTCCCGGCCTCCTGCTCCCAAGGCAGGCGCGCTGACCAAGCTGCGCCACATCCCGTGACCATCCAAACTTCGTGAACAGTGCCTTTAATTATAGCACGTCGAAATCGCGGTAGCAAGAATCACGGCCTCCCGTTGCTGTTGGCCTCCCAGCCTCCCAACACTGATGCATACCCCTGTTTTCACCGTTCAATGCTTTCCCGAGGAATTTTCCTGGCATTTCATTCCGGTTGACCCTGACTTGATTTGCCGCTGTTGTGGTATACTTTAAGTACAGAACAAGCTGGCAAGGGGGGTGTGCGTTAGTGTTGACCACCACTATGCGGAAAATGATGCTGATGGGTATCGGGGCGCTGTCACTGACCAGGGACCGGGCGGAACAGTTGGTCAAGGAGTTGACCGAGAAGGGGGATGTGAACCAGGCGGAGGCCAAGTCTTTCGTGAGCGAACTCGTGCGCCGGGGGGAACAGGAACGGCAGGCCATGAAAAAGGCGATCCGGGGCGAGATGATGAAGCTGCGCGAGGACATGGGAGTGCTGAGCAAGCGTGATTTCGCCAGGGTCGAAGCGCGCCTGAAGCGCATCGAGGAACACCTGAACCTGCCGGCGGCCGTCACGGACGAGCCGGAGCAACAAGCCCGGCTGGAAAACAACCAGCCCACCTAAAAACCGGCATATTGAGGGTCATCCTCCGAGTATAGTATTGTATCAACCCCACAGGAGGATGGTCCCATGTTTGTGCGGGGCTTTGGGGTCCTGATCGCCCTCTGCATGGTGCTTCTGTTACCGCTGGGTGGCACGGCGGCCCAGGAAGCCGAGCCTCAGGAGAAGCCGCGATATACGCGCCAAATGCTGGTGATCGTGATCGACGGCCTGCAGGCCGACGCGCTGCAGAAGGCGCAGGCGCCCAACATCAACGGGGTGGCCGCCTCGGGTATCCGGATCAACGACTGTATCCCGGTCTGGCCGGGGGGGCTGGAGGCATCCGCCGCCTCGATCCTCACCGGAACCGGTGCCCGAACCCACCAGTTTCTCCAGGCGGGCGACAAGCTCAAACAGCCCACGTTGTTCGATTTGATCCGGCCAAGCAATCTGGCCGGCGGTTTCTTCGACGCCTCCGGCCGGCTTGACGGCTTGGCCGCCAATGCCGACTACCACCTGAAAATCAAGGGTGACGACAAACTGGTCGAGGCCGCCGTCAAGGAGATGGAGGGCAAGAAACCGTACCTGAGCGTCCTGGTTCTCGCCGACGCCAGAAAGGCCCTGGAGGAGTCGGGCCGGAGCAGCCAGGAGTACTACCGCGCGGTGAGCAACGCCGACAACCTGGTCGGGCGTTTGCTCCACTTCCTGCACCAGCAGGGCGTATACGAGCAGACTCTGATCGTGATCACCGGCACCGACGGGGAGCCGCCCCTGATTGTGAAGGGCGTGCAGTTCAAGGGCGGTGTGGTCCTGCCGCCGGCGGACCTGCTGGACATTGCGCCCACCCTGGCCTACATTCTAAACCTCAAAATCCCGGCCCCGGACGGACTGGTGCTCTGGAACGCCTTCGAGCCCGGGTCGCTCCAGAACGGGTTCTACCTTCTGGAACAGCGGATCAGGGAGTTGAGCCGGGCACAGGCCGAGTCGCAGCGGGCCATCCACCGGTTATGGGATGAAGGGGAAAAGGTCCGTGAAGAAAAGCAGGAACTCGAGGCCAAGGAGGCTGGCATCGCCCAGGCGATCCAGGAACGCGACCGGGAAATCGAGCGGCTGGAAAAGTCGGTCGATGCCCACCGGCACTTGATCGGCCTCTTGGTGGTCCTCTTCGGCTTCGGTTACGTGGTGGAATACCGCGTCCTGAAAAAACGGTTTCTCCTGTTCTGATGGGTCGGCCGGAAACGAGAGGGAGTGGCAGAGGGGGCTCCTGGTGCACAAGGGGGCCCCCCTCTCTGCTGGTGGAGCCCGCCCGGTATCCCGGCCGGACCCACCGCTGCGGAAAGCGAGCAGGGTAATTGCCATCAGGGCGCGAAACAGTTACAATCTTGGAGTCGAATAGAACACCGGTGAATAACCCCTGGTTTCAAACATCAGGCCTGGGAGTTGAAGTATTGATGGACAAACCGGGTACCACCGGCCGGGTGATCCCCGCCCTGGACCGGGCGCGCGAGATCAAGCCCTGCCCGCTCGGGGCGGGCGAGAGCTGCTGCCGGGTTTGCGCGATGGGGCCTTGCCGGGTAACGGAGTCCGGAAAGGGGGCCCGGGTGGGAGTCTGCGGGGCGACGCCCGACACCATCGCCGCCCGCAACCTGTGCCGGATGATCGCCGCGGGCACGGCCGCTCATTCCGACCACGCGCGGGAGGTGGTGCAGACCTTTTGCGCGGTGGCCCGGGGAACGGCCCCCGGGTTCGAGCTTTGCGACCGGGAGAAGCTCTCACGCCTGGCGGCGCAACTGGGGTGCGGCAAGGCGGAAGACCCCGCGGTGCTGGCGCGGGAAGTGGGCAAACTGTTCCTCGGCGAATTCGGTCGGCAGGAGGGGGAACTGGCGCTGGCCGCGCTCGCGCCTCCCCGGCGGCTGGAACGGTGGCGCCGCCTTGGACTGGTGCCCCGGGGCATCGACCGGGAGGTGGTGGAGAGCCTGCACCGGACCCACATGGGGGTCGACCAGGAGGCACTGCACCTGCTGCACCAGGGTACCCGCACCGCGCTGGCGGACGGCTGGGGTGGGTCGGTGATCGCCACCGCGGTGCGGGATGTCCTGTTCGGAACTCCCCGGCCGGTCCGCTCCCGGGTGGACCTGGGGGTGTTAAAGCCGGACTGCGTGAATATCGTGGTCCACGGCCATGAGCCCCTGCTGCCGGAGGTACTGGTCCGCTTGGCTGCGGACGGGGAAATGACCGCCCGCGCCCGCGCGGTGGGGGCGGCTGGGGTCAATATCGCCGGAATGTGCTGCACGGCGAATGAAATCTTGATGCGGCACGACGTGCCGGTCGCCAGCCACTTCCTGCAGCAGGAACTGGCGATCATCACCGGGGCCGTGGAACTGATGCTGGTGGACGTGCAGTGCGTGATGCAGGGCCTGGCGGCGGTGGCCGCCTGCTACCACACCCGGCTGGTGACCACTTCGGAGAAGGCCCGGATCAAGGGCGCGCGCCACGTGGAGTTTTCGCCGGCGACCGCTCTGGACACCGCCCGGGAACTTCTTTATGCGGCGATAGACAACTTCCCGAACCGCCGGCGGGTGGACATCCCGCCGCAGGCCGTCGAACTGGTGACCGGATTCGGGCAGGAGAGCATCCGCCACGCCCTGGGGGGCCGTTTCCGCGGTTCCTACCGGATGTTGAACGAAAACATCATTAACGGGTGGATCCGGGGGGTGGCCGGAGTGGTTGGTTGCACCAACCCCCGGGCCGCTTCCGGGGCGAGCCACGGGGTGCTGGTGCGGGAGCTGGTGGCAAATGACGTGCTGGTGCTGGTCACCGGGTGCGCGGCGCTGGCCTGCGCCCGGGATGGGCTGCTGGTGCCGGAGGCGGCCGACAGCGCCGGCCCGGGTTTGCGGGAGGTCTGCGAGGCGTTGGGGATTCCGCCGGTGCTGCACTGCGGCTCCTGCGTGGACAACAGCCGGATTCTGATGATGGCGGCCGAGATGGTCCGTGCGGGGGGCCTCGGGGAGGACCTATCGGACCTGCCGGTGGCCGGCTGCGCCCCGGAGTGGATGAGCGAGAAGGCGCTGGCTGTCGGCCAGTATTTCATCGGGAGCGGGATCTCCGTCGGCCTGGGCGTGTACTTCCCGGGCGCGGACAGCAAGGAGTTCGCCGCGCAGGTGTTCGAAGGGCTGACGCAAGACTACGGGGCGGCCTGGTTTTTCGAGCCTGATCCCCAAGCCTTGGCCCGGAAGATCCTGGCCCACATCGAGGAGAAACGCCGCGCCCTCGGCATCGAGGGCCGGCGGGAGCGCGTGTTGTACGACATGAAGATGAGGAGGCGTCTCGATGTCTAAAGCCATTGCGGCGGCGGCCATCAGGGGCGCGGCGGGGCTGGTGGCCCGGGCCGGGGAAGAACTGGCCGGGGCGCTCGATACATACGGTCCGGATCAGCGGGTGGGTTTTCCGAATACCGGGTATTATCTGCCGGTCATTTACGGGATCACCGGGCGGCGAGTGGGGCGGTTGGGCGACCTGGAACCGGTGCTGGAGACGGCCCGGGGACTGGTGCCGGCGGTGCCGGCGGAGCGGGTGTGGCTGCCCTACCTGGGCGGCGCCCTAGATGCGGGGATGGCTGCGCTGTTTGCCGCCGAGACCATCGAGGCGCTGCGTTACCTGACCGCGCCCGGCAGTTACACGGGCAAAACGGCGCCCTCACCCGGTGGCCTCTGGCTCGGGGCGGCGGACGACGCCGTCTTGAGGCGCCGGGGCCTGGAGTTCGTGGACGGCTCGGCTCCCGGGTTCGCTGTCTGCGTAGGGGCGGCGCCGTCGGATGAGGCCGCGGTGCGCCTGGCCCGTGAATGCCAGGAGAAGAACCTGTACGTGTTCATGTGCGCGTCGTCCGGGGGGCGGAGCATGGCCGAACAACTGGCGGCGCGGGGGGTCCAGATGGGTTGGGAGACCCGCCTGGTGCCCTTCGGTGCCGACGTGACGGCCACCGTGTTCGCCCTCGGATTTGCGGTGCGGGTGGCGCTTTCCTTCGGCGGGGTGGCTCCGGGGGACTATGCCCGGCTCCTGTCCTACACCACCAATCGGGTGTTCGCCTTCGTGCTGGCCCTGGGCGAGGTCGACGACGAAAAGTGCGCTCACGCGGCCGGAGCGCTCAACTTCGGGTTCCCGGTGGTCGCCGACACGGACGTCCCCGAAATCCTGCCGAGCGGCATCTGCACGTACGAGCACGTGGTGGCGAACGTGCCGTACGAAAGCCTGGTGAGCCGGGCCTGCGAGGTGCGGGGCTTGAAGATCACCGTGGACCGGGTACCGGTGCCCGTGGCCTTCGGCCCGGCGTTCGAAGGCGAAACCGTCCGGCGGGAGGATATGCACGTCGAGTTCGGCGGGCAGAAGACCCCGGGCTTCGAGCTGGTGCGCACTGCCGGCCCGGACACGGTCGAGGACGGAAGGATCACCTTGTCGGGGCCGGACGTGGACGCCGTCGAAGAAGGCGGCGCCCTGCCCCTGGGGATCGTGGTAGACATCTACGGGCGGAAGATGGAACCGGACTTCGAGCCGGTGCTGGAGAGGCGCCTGCACCACTACCTCAACTACGCGCAGGGTGTTTGGCACATCGGCCAGCGGGACGTGAACTGGGTCCGGATCAGCAAAGAGGCGTACGGGCGGGGGTTCCGGTTGCGGCATCTGGGGGTCATCCTGTATGCTAAGCTGAAATCCGAGTTCGCGAGCATCGTGGACCGGGTGCAGGTGCGCCTGTCCACGGAAGCGGGTGAGGTGACGGCTTGGCGCGGGGAAGCCCGGGAATACTACGCCCGGCGTGACGCCCGCCTGGCCGTGCTGAGCGACGAGAACGTTGACACCTTCTACTCGTGCACCCTCTGCCAGTCATTCGCGCCTACGCACGTCTGCGTGGTGCTGCCGGAGCGGGTGGGGCTTTGCGGTTCGGTCAGCTGGCTGGACGCCCGGGCGGCGCACGAGATCGACCCGCACGGCTGCAACCAGCCCGTTCCCAAGAAAGACGTTTTGGACGCGGCGGGCGGGGAGTGGGCGTCCTGCAACGAGTTCATCCGCACCCACTCCCGGGGGACCATTGAACGGGTCAAGTTCTACACAATCATGGACTCCCCGTTGACCTCGTGCGGCTGTTTCGAAGCGCTCGTGTGCATCGTGCCCGAGTGCAACGGGTTTTTGATCGTGAACCGGGAACACGCCGGGATGACCCCGGCGGGCATGACCTTTTCCACCCTGGCCGGCAGCATCGGGGGCGGGGTGCAGACCCCGGGGTTCATGGGTGTGGGCAAGGCCTACCTTGGCTCCAGGAAGTTCTTGAAGGCCGACGGAGGGCTCGCCCGGATTGTCTGGATGCCCGCCGCTTTCAAGGAACAGATGCGCCCGGTGCTCGAAAAGCGGGCCGCAGAGGACGGCCTGGGCGCGGACTTCGTGGACCGGATCGCCGACGAGACCGTCGGGGTGGAGGTGGAGGAGATCCTGGCCTTCCTGTATGAGAAGGAGCACCCGGCCCTGAGCCTCGAACCGCTCTTTTAAGAGGCCAAAAAGGTGTCAGACACCTTTTTGACTTCAATTTAAATCACGCTTCCGACAAGGGGTATCCCGCGTATGGCGTTAACCGGACTGGCCATCTACAAGCTTTTGCCGAAAACCAACTGCAAGGAATGCGGACAGGCCACCTGCCTGGCGTTCGCGATGCAGATCGCGGCGGGGAAGGCGGGATTGGACACCTGCCCGCACGTAAGCGCGGAGGCGCGGGAGACGTTGAGCGCTGCCTCGGAGCCGCCGGTGGCCCTGGTGCGGATCGGCGCCGGTGAAAACGCCCTCGAGATCGGCAACGAAACGGTGCTGTTTAGACACGACAAGCGGTTTGTGCACCCCACCGGGATCGGGATCATTGTCCCGGACACCCTGGATGACGGCGTGCTGGCGGAACAGATCGGCCGGGTAAACCGGCTCTCCTTCGACCGGCTGGGGCAGATTCACGGGGTCGACCTCCTGGCGGTGCGCCACGAATCCGGCGACCCGGAGCGGTACGTACGTGCCGTGCGCGCGGCGGCCGTGCACACGCCGTTAAACCTGGTGCTACTGTGCGCGGAACCAGGGACGGCGGAACGGGCGCTCGAGGCGGTGGGGGAGCGCAAGCCGCTTCTTCACGCCGCCCACGCAGAAAACCTGGAGGCGATGGTGGCGCTGGCTCGCCGGTACGACCTAGCCCTGGCCGTGCGAGGCCGAAACTTGGAGGAACTGGCGGAGCTCTCCGGACGGGCGGTCCAGGCCGGCCACAAGCAATTGGTGCTTGACTCCGGCGCCCGGGACGTGGGCCGGGTGCTGGCCGACCAGACGCAGATCCGGCGGCTGGCCGTGAACAAGCGCTTCCGCCCCTTCGGCTTCCCGACCATCTGCCTGGCCGCCGGTGAAAACGCCGTGCTGGACGCCGCTGTATACATCGGCAAGTACGCCGCGGTGGTGTTGCTGGAAACCGCCGACCCGGCCGACCTTCTGCCGCTCATCACCTGGCGGCTGAACGTGTACACCGACCCCCAGAAGCCCATCGCCATCGAGGCCAAGGTATACGAGGTCGGGAACCCTGGACCGGAGGACCCGGTGTTTTTGACCACCAACTTTTCACTGACCTACTTCTGTGTGCGTGGAGACGTGGAGGCGGCCCGAGTGCCGGCTTACATCCTTCCGGTCGACACCGACGGCACTTCGGTGCTTACCGCCTGGGCAGCCGGAAAGATGACCCCCGAAAAGATCGGGACTTTTCTAGAGTCATCGGGGATCACCAAACGCGTGCAGCACCGGCGGTTGATCATCCCCGGGGGGCTGGCGGTGTTGAGCGGTAAGTTGCGGGAAGTCACCGGGTGGGAGGTGCTGGTCGGACCGCGGGAGTCCGCGGCAATTCCGGCCTTTTTGAGGGAGTATTGGTCTCGCTAGGAGCAACCCTGCCGGGGGGTGAGTGCGGGTGCGGTTCCTGCCGGACGAAGTGCATGTTGAAATCAGGGAAGGCGAGTCCATCCTGGAACTTGCGGCGCGGGCCGGCATCACTCTGCGGGGCGCCTGCGGGGGCGATGGCACTTGCGGCCGCTGCCTGGTGGTGCTCCGGGAAGGTGCGGTCCAGGACGCCGATGGGATTGCCGTCGCCGGGACCGGGGCCGTGTTCCGGGCCTGTCGGTTCTACCCGGTGGGCGACCCGGTGATCGAAGTACCGGACACCTCGCGGCTGCACGAGCACCAGGTACTGACCGGTGACGGGGAGGAGGACGCGGCGCCGCTGTGGGCCCAGGAAGGGGTCGATGGACAGTTGGCCGATCCCCTTTTGCGCCGGGTGACCGTCTCCCTTGTGCCGCCGGAGCCCGGGGAAACGGCGGACGACTGGGGGCGGCTTGCCCTGGCGCTAGCGCGGGAGACCGGCGGGGAGGTCCGGGCCGATCTGGCCGTGCTCCGGGAACTGCCGGCCGTTCTGCGGGCGCGGGACTGGACGGTGACAGCGGATCTGGGAACGGCTGGGGGGCCGGAGCACGAGGTGGTGGCGGTTCAGCCGGGCCGGGCGGCGGGGCCGGCGTACGGGGTGGCGGTTGACCTGGGAACCACCACGGTGGCGGCCCAGTTGGTTGATCTTGAGAGCGGTCGGGTGTTGGGCACAGCGGGCACCTATAACCGTCAGGCCGCCTATGGGGATGACGTGATTTCCCGGATTATCTTCGCCGGGGAGCATTCCGGGGGACGACGTCGGCTCCAGGAGGCGGTGGTGAACACGGTGAACAGCCTGTTGGCAGAGTTGCGGCGCCTGTGCGGGATCGAACGGGACGCGGTCCGGGCCGCCGTTTGCGCGGGCAACCCCACCATGAGCCACCTGTTTCTGGGGGTCGACCCGGCCCACATCCGGCTGGAACCCTACACTCCGGCGGCTAATTTCTGGCCGCCGTGCCGCGCGGACGATTTGGGGCTTGATCTCCACCCCCGGGCGCCCGTGCACGTTTTGCCGGGCGTGGCCAGCTACCTCGGCGGGGACATTACGGGGGGGCTCACGGCCTCCGGGTTCGGCGCGGAGGGGCGGACCGCCCTGTTCGTGGACATCGGGACCAACGGGGAAATGGTTTTAGGGGACGGGGATTGGCTGATCGGCTGTTCCTGTTCGGCGGGGCCCGCCTTTGAGGGCAGCGGGATCACCTGCGGGATGCGGGCCGTCAGCGGGGCTATCGAGCGGGTGGGGGCCACGCCCGGCGGGTTCGAAGTGGTGTGCCGGGCCATCGGGGACGGTCCGCCGGCCGGGGTGTGCGGCTCCGGGCTGATCGCCGCCCTGGCGGGCTTGCGGCGGGCCGGGGTGATCAACCGGGCCGGGCAGTTTGAACCGGATTTGGAAACGCCTCGTTTCCGGAGCGGCGACGCAGGAGAAGAGTTCGTGCTGGTCTGGGCCCGGGAAACGGCGCACGGCCGGGACATTGTCCTGACCGGGGCGGACCTCCAGAACCTGCTCCGCGCCAAGGCGGCGGTATACGCCGGACTGCGGACGCTTCTGGCCGCCGTGAATCTCGACCAGCAGGATATCAGCCGGGTGTACATCGCAGGCGGGTTCGGGCGGTTTCTGAACCTGCGGGAGGCCGTGGCCATCGGGATGCTTCCCGACATCGCCCCCGAGCGGTATACGTTTGTCGGGAACAGTTCCCTGCGGGGGGCGCGGGCCGCCCTGCTGTCGGGGCGTCGGCTGGCCGAGATCGGGGAGACGGCGCGCAGGATCACCTACCTTGAGCTGGGTGAGGGCACGCGGTTCATGGAAGAATACGTGTCGGCGCTCTTTTTGCCGCATACGGATATGGGGCTTTTCCCCTCAGTACGGGAGTGTGAATGAATCTTGCAGATTGCGGTGGCCGGCAAGGGCGGCGTGGGCAAGACCACCTTTACGGCGTTGGTGGTCAGGGAGCTTGTAAACACGGGAAATGTACCGGTGCTGGTGGTGGACGCAGACGCGAACGCGAACCTGGCCGAAGTGCTCGGCATAGGGGTTGAGGGAACGGTGGCCGACGTGCTGGCGGAACTCAACGGCGACCGGCGTTCCCGTCTCGGGGGGATGTCCAAATCCGAATACCTGGACTTCCGCCTGCACCAGGTGCTGGCCGAGACCCCGGCGGTGGACCTCCTGGTGATGGGCGGGCCGGAAGGACCGGGGTGTTACTGCTACGTCAACAACCTCCTGCGGGGCTTCATGGAGCGCAAGGCGCGCGACTACCCCTTCCTGCTACTGGACAACGAGGCCGGCCTGGAGCACTTAAGCCGCCGCACCACGCGGGAGGTCGACCTCCTGTTCGTGGTCAGCGACGCCACGGTGCGCGGGATCCGGTCGGCGGAGAGGATTCACCAGCTGGCCGAAAGCCTTGATCTCGGTATCAGGAAAACCTTGCTGGTCGTGAACCGGGTGCGTGACGGGGCACGGGCGGCGTTGGCAGCGCCGGTCGCAGCGACCGGGCTAGAGGTTGCGGGCTGGGTGCCGCAGGACCCGGCGGTGGAGGCGTGGGATCTGGAGGGCCGGCCGCTGGTGGCACTGCCGGACGACGCTCCGGCGGTCGCGGCCGTGCGGCGGGTTGTGCGCCGCTTCGTCCTCGGGCAGTCGGACGGACCGGACTTGGGCTGATCACACGAGTATTCGGAATGGAGAGGGAGAAGCAGCAGATGGCCGTAGAGATTGTGCGCGAGCGATGGAAGGGGAAGGTGTGCGAAATGGTCCTGGGCCGCGAGCCCCGCACCGTGCGTGCTGGCGGCGACACTTCCCTGCCGTTCATCCATTTCGAGGGGGATCCGGTCCGGCCGGTGACGGCGCTGGAGGTGCAGGACATTGACCCGGGCGACTGGCCCGCAGTGCTGCGCCAAGAGTTTGACGAAGTTTTGAGCGACCCGGCGGCCTGGGCGCGCCGGTGTGTGGAACTCGGCGCTGACCTGGTCCTGCTCCGGCTGGCCGGGACCCATCCGGAGAACCGGGATACCGGGCCGGAGGAGGCGGCGGCGACGGCCCGCCGGGTGGCCGAAGCGGTGGACGTGCCGCTCATCGTGCTGGGCTCCGGCGTGGAGGAGAAGGATGCCCGGGTATTGCCCGTGGTGGCGGAGGCCCTGGAGGGGCGAAACTGTCTTCTAGGCCAGGCCACGGCGGAGAACTACAAGACCGTGGCGGCCGCGTGCGTGGCCTACGGGCACAGCGTGGTGGCCACCTCACCCCTGGATATCAACCTGGCGAAGCAGTTGAACATCCTGATCACTGAGATGAACCTGCCGCCGGAGCGGATCGCCATGGACCCGTCCATCGGCCCTCTGGGCTACGGGCTCGAGTACGCCTACTCGATCATCGAGCGCAAACGCCTCGGCGCATTGTCGGGAGACCGGATGCTGGCCCCGCCCGTGATCTGCCTGGTGGGTGAGGAAACCTGGAAAACCAGGGAGGCTCAGGTCGAGGATCAGCCGGAATGGGGGGACCAGTCCCGGCGGGCGGTGCTGTGGGAGACCGTAACGGCGGTGACGCTGGCCCTGGCCGGCGGTTCCATCTTCGTTTTCCGGCACCCCGGGTCGTTGGCCCGCTTCAACCGGGAGGTCGACGCCCTCATGCGCCCGTGGGAGTACCCGTCACCCCCACCCGGTTAAATCCTAAAGTCGCGAACCAGGTGTCAGACACCTTTTCATTGGTGTCTCCCTTTTGTCTTTGGATTGACGGCCGCGGGGATCTGCTTCTATACTGCTTGTATATCTCTTGTATATCTTTTGAACAGGTGGGGCCCGCACTTGATCTTGATCGGTGAAAGAATCAACGGCATGTTCCGGGACATCCGGGAGGCTATCCAGGAGCGGCAGTCCGGCCCCGTGGCCGAGCGGGCGCGGCTGCAGGCCAGGGCCGGAGCGCACTACCTGGACCTGAGCACGGGACCGGCGGTGGACGCCGGGGAACAACCGGCGGTCATGGAGTGGCTCGTCCGGGTGGCGCAGGAGGCCACCGGGCTGCCCTGCTGCCTCGATTCGGTGAACCCGGAGGCCATCGAGGCCGGACTCCGTGTCCACCGGGGAAAGGCGCTCATCAATTCAACCAGCGCCGACCAGGAGCGCATGGACCTCCTGTTCCCGTTGGCCGTGCGCCACGGCGCCGCGATCATCGGCCTGGCCATGAACCAGCAGGGGGTGCCCAAGGACGCCTCCGACCGCCTGGCCCTGGCCATGGAACTGGTGGCCAACGCGGACGCCCACGGTCTGCCGATGGAGGACCTGTTCGTCGACCCGTTGGTTTTACCGGTGAACGTGGCTCAGGACCACGCCGTCGAGGTGCTGGAGACCATCCGCCAGGCGAAACTCCTGGCCGCGCCGCCCCCGCGGACCGTCGTGGGTCTGAGTAACATCTCCCAGCGGATGATTGAGCGTTCCCTGATCAACCGGACCTTTCTGGTGATGGCCATGGCCGCCGGTCTGGATGCGGCGATTTTGGACGTGGAAGATGAGGCCCTGCTGGACGCCGCGGCGACGGCGAACATCCTGCTGAACCGGGAGGTCTACTGTGATTCATTCCTGAAGGTGTTTAGAAAGAATATAGAACGCAGGAGTCAGGAGTTAGAATACAGGAGTCAGAGTTCTGAATTCTGACTCCTGAATTCCGTATTCTGTCCCTCTAGGGGGAGTGACCGTTGGCAGTCCACAAGGTGGGAGCGGTAATGGTGGTCGGGGGCGGCGTTGCGGGAATCCAGGCCGCCCTTGATCTTGCCGACGGGGGTTTCAAGGTGTATCTGGTGGACGAAGCACCGGCCCTGGGCGGCAAAGTGCCGCAATTGTCCAGAACCTTTCCAACTAACGAGTGTTCCCTGTGTTCTTTTTCGCCACAGCTGGCCAGAATCACCCGGCATCCGAACCTCGAGGTGCTGGTGGGTACTCGGGTAGAAGGGGTGACCGGCGATCCGGGCCGGTTTCGCGTTTCACTGCGCCATTCCCCCCGGGGTGTGGCGGCGGAGGCGTGCAAGGGTTGCGGCGACTGCGCCGCTGTGTGCCCGGTAGAAGTGCCGGACGCTTTCAATATGGGATTCGGCACCCGCAAGGCTATTTACCAGCCCTATTCCCAGGCCTATCCCAGGGCCTATGTGCTCGACCCCGAGCACTGTATCGAATGCACTTTGTGCGTGGAGGCCTGTCCCACCGGGGCGGTCACGCTCGGGGCCCCGGAGGAGGCTTCGCAGGTGGAGGTCGGGGCGGTGATACTCTGCCCCGGCTGCGAGGTATTCGATCCCTCCCCCCTTAAAAACCTGGGATACGGCCTGCTGCCGGACGTGGTCACCAATCTGGAACTGGAGCGCCTGTTGAGCGCCGCCGGCCCCTTCGGGGGGCGGCTGGCTCGTCCTTCCGACGGCGCGCCGCCGCGGAGTATCGCCTGGATCCAGTGTGTCGGTTCACGGAACCGGACTCTGGGCCGGGAGTATTGTTCCACGGTGTGCTGCATGGCAGCGTTGAAAGGAGCGGTCACCGCGCTGGAGCAGGCCGAGGGTCCCCTGGATACCGTGGTTTTTTATCAGGAAATGCGCACCCCGGGCAAGGGGTTTGACCGTTACCGGCAGCGGGCCGAACGGAAGGGCGTGGAGTTGCGGTGCGCCGGGGTGGATACGGTCCGGCCGTGCGACGGCGGCCTGGAGGTGCGCTACGCTGGAGTTGACGGACCCGGCTGGCAGGTGTTCGACATGGTGGTTCTATCCGCCGGAATCGGGCCGGGGCCCGGGGCGGCGGCACTCGCCCGGCGTCTCGGGGTGGACCTGGACCGGTACGGGTTTTGCCCGCCGGCGGCTCCGGGGGGCACGACGACTTCCCGGCCCGGGCTGTTTGTGGCCGGGACCTTTGCCGGACCCAAGGATATCGCGGCGGCCGTGATTGAGGCCGGGGCGGCGGCGGCCGAAGCGGGTGCGTTGCTGGCAGGGGCGCGGGGCGCCGCCGGCCGGGAGGAACAGCCGGTTCCGGAGCGGGACGTACGGGAGGAGCGCCCCCGGGTCGGCGTGGTCGTGTGCCGGTGCGGGACCAACATTTCCGGGGCGGTGGATGTCTCGGCGGTGGTGGAAGCGGCCGGGCGGCTGGAAGGCGTGGCCCTGACTCTGGAGATGATCCACGCTTGCGCGCCGGACAGCCTGGACCGGCTGGTGAAAACGGTCCGGGAACACGGCCTGAACCGGCTGGTGGTTGCGGCCTGCAGCCCGCGCAGCCACAGGTCGTTGTTCCAGAATGTGCTCCGCGACGCCGGGGTGAACGGGGCACTGTGCGAGATGGCCAATATCCGCGAGCATTGCGCCTGGGTGCACCGGAAGCCGGAGGCGGCGACCGCCAAGGCGTGCCGGCTGGTCTCCATGGCCGTGGCCAAAGCCCTGCTGCTGGAGCCGGTGCCCTATGTCACGGTGCCGGTTTTGCCGGCGGCTCTTGTGGTGGGGGCGGGCCCGTCCGGTCTGTCGGCCGCCCTAGGACTGGCGGAGCAGGGATTTGAGGTGCACCTGGTGGATAAAAAGGAGGCACCCGGCGGTGCCTACCGTGGGGTGGCCGAAGAACGGCGTCCCGGGACCGGCCCGGTCCGGTCCCTGGCGGAGCAGGTTGTCCGGCACCCGCTGGTGCGGTTCTATCCCGAAAACGAGCCCGCGGCGGTTGAGGGACATATCGGGCGGTTTGTCACCCGCCTGCGCGGCGGGCAGGTGATCCACCACGGCGCGGTAGTGCTGGCCACTGGGGCCCGGGAAGCGCGGCCGGACAGCCACCTGTACGGGGAGCATGCGGCGGTGATCACCCTGTCGGAGGCCGAGCGGGAATCACCCGGGGCCGGGGCCGGGGACACGACGGTGTTTATCCAGTGCGTCGGTTCCCGTGACGCGCGCCGGCCCTGGTGCAGCCGGGCCTGCTGCCGGCGGAGCCTGGCCCTGGCCCTGGAAATGAAGACGGCGCACCCCCAGCGCGATATTTACGTACTGTTCCGGGACATCACCGTTAGCGGGTCGGACGAGAGACTGTACTCCGAGGCCCGGGCCCGGGGAATCATCTTCGTCCGTTACCGGCCGGGCGAGGAACCGCGGGTCACTGCCGCCGGCGGAAGAGTGGCGGTGGAGGTCGCCGACCCGGTGCTGGGGTGTAACCTCAGGATCGACGCGGACCGGGTGATCCTGGCAGCTGCCACCGAGGCGTCCGCGGACAGCCGGGCGCTGGCGCACCTGTTCAAAGTGCCGACCGACCAGGACGGGTTTTTCCTGCAGGCGCACACCACCCTGAGGCCGGTGGATTTCTCGGCGGCCGGGGTGTTCATGTGCGGTGACGCGGCGGGGCCGAAAAACCTCTTCGAGAGCCTCCTCGAAGGCCGGGCCGTCGCCGCCCGGTGCGCCGCAATTCTGGGCCGGGGGTCGGTGACGGCTCCCGGCGTCTACGCCCGGGTGACGCCCGAGAAGTGCGCGGCCTGCCTGGGCTGCGTCCGGGTGTGTCCCTTCAACGTGCCGGTGATCGCCGGGAACATCTCCTGGATTGAGCCGGTACAGTGCCAGGGCTGCGGGATCTGTGTGGCCGAGTGCCCGAACGCGGCTATTCACCTGATCGGTTACCGCAAGGAACAACTGCTCTCGCAGGTGCGCGCCGGCCTGGCCGGCGGCTCGGGGGAGGTGGGAGCATGAACACGGACCCGAGGATCATCAGTTTTTGCTGTTATAACTGTGCGTATGCCGCCGCTGACCTGGCGGGGGCCATGCGGGTGTCGTACGACCCCCGGGTGACCATCGTGGGGGTGCCGTGCACCGGCGCCATGGAGGCCGTGGTGGTGCTGGGCGCCTTCGAGGAAGGCGCCGACGGGGTATTCGTCGCCGGCTGCCTGGACGGCGAGTGCCACTATAAGGAGGGCAACCTGCGGGCCCGGGAGCGGGTGGCCAGGCTGCGGGAGCGGCTGTCCGAGGTGGGCCTGGAGCCGGAGCGGCTGGAGATGTACCAGGTGTCGGCGGCCATGGGCGCCCGCTTCGGAGAGATCGCCGCCGAGTTCGTGGACCGGATCAAAGCGCTGCCTCCGTCCCCGTTGCGGCGGGGTGCCGCCGTCAAAGGAGGTATGTCCAGATGATCGTCGTGGAAGCCAAATCGTTCGCCCAGGTGGCCGCCATGACGTCTGACTGCCGGCGCCTGCTGGTGGCGGCCTGCGCCGGATGCACCGCGGTTTGCGGGGTGGGCGGGGAGCGTCAGGCCGAAGAACTGGCGGACGCCTTGCGCCTGCACGCGCGCCTGCGGGGGAAAGTGCTGGAAACCGAAGTGCGCGGTGTCACCCGGCAGTGCGAACCCGAGTTTGTCGCCGAGTTCGCCCCGGCGATGGGCCGCGCCGAAGCAGTGCTCACCCTGGGGTGCGGCGTGGGGGCTCAGTTTCTGGCGGAGCGCTACCCGAACGTGCCGGTGCTGCCCGGGGTAAACACCCGCTTCGCCGGGGGCTTGACGGCGCCCGGTGTCTGGGAGGAACGCTGCCGCCTGTGCGGGGACTGTGTGCTACACCTGACCGGGGGCATTTGCCCGCGTACCCGCTGCGCAAAGGGCATCATGAACGGCCCCTGCGGGGGAGCCGCCGGCGGGTTTTGCGAGGTGGGCGGCGGCAGTCCCTGCGCCTGGCTGCTGATCTGGGAGCGCCTGGAGCGATTGGGGCGCGCCGGGGTGCTGGACGAGATCGGCCCGCCGCCCGACTGGTCGGACGCGCAGGCCGGCCCGCGGCGTTCCGGGAAAGGGGGCGGGGCGGAATGAGGGGGGTGAGCGGGCTCGCCCGGCTGCTCGGCGCCGGGCACTTCGTGGTGACCTGCGAAGTGGGCCCGCCCAAAGGCGTGAACGTGGACGGCCTAACGGAAAAGGCCGCCCTGCTGAAAAGTTTCGTGGACGCGGCCAACGTCACCGACTGCCAAACCGCCGTGGTCCGGCTCTCCAGCATCGCCGCCTGCGTACACCTGGCAGCAATGGGCCTGGAGCCGGTGGTCCAGATGACCGCCCGCGACCGTAACCGGATCGCCGTTCAGAGTGATCTCCTGGGTGCCTACAGCCTGGGCATCAGAAACGTGCTCTGCCTGACCGGTGATCACCAGAAGTTCGGCAACCACCCCGGAGCCAAGGGGGTCTTCGACCTGGACTCGGTTCAGATGGTGGAGATGGTCCGCCGCCTGGGTGCCCCGGGGGAGTTCCAGTGCGGTGAGCCGGTGTGCGGCGAACCGCCGGTGTTTTTCGTGGGCGCGGTGGAAAACCCCTGCGCCGAGCCGCTGGAGCTGCGGGTGCGGCGCCTGGAGAAGAAAATCCGGGCGGGGGCGCGCTTTGTCCAGACCCAGTGCGTGTACGACCTGGACCGGTTCCGCCACTTCATGGGCCTGGTGCGGGCCCGCGGCCTGCACGAACATGCCCACATCCTGGCCGGGGTCACGCCATTGAAGTCAGTGCGCATGGCCCGGTTCATGCGCGACGCGGTGGCTGGTGTTTACGTTCCGGACGAGGTGGTCGCCAGAATCGAGGCTGCTGCCGACCCCGCCGCCGAGGGGGTCGCCATGTGTGTCGAGCAAATTGCCGCGTTGCGTGAGATTGAAGGTGTCGCCGGCGTGCACATCATGGCCGTCGCCTGGGAGGCGATCGTGCCCGAAATAGTACGCCGGGCGGGGCTGTATCCTCGCCCCGCGGACGACGAGCCTAAGGATCGCAATCGATAGCTGCGAACCCATTATTACTACTAATAACCGGTCTAGTGCTTCGTTCGGGCCGGGTCGCGCCGGCGGGCTTCCTCGCGCACCTTGTCCCGGGCGGCGTCGCCGACCGTTTCCCGGAAATGCGTGTACAGAATGATGTCGAGCAACCGGTTGGAAAAGCCCCACTCGTTGTCGTACCAGGCCAAAACCTTCGCGAAGGTCCCTTCGATCACGAACGTCGAAAGCCCATCCACGATGGACGAATGCGGGTTTCCGGTGTAGTCGATGGAAACCAGGGGCAGTTCATTGTAAGCAATAATCCCCGCCATGTCGCCGTCGGCGGCCGCCCGCAGCGTGTCATTCAGCTCTTCCTTGGTGGTGGGCCGCTCCAGTTCGGCCACGAAGTCAATGATCGAAACATCCGGGGTGGGCACGCGCAGAGCCAGCCCGGTGAGTTTTCCCTCCAGTTCGGGAATTGCGGCGCCGACGTTCTTGGCGGCGCCGGTGGTGGTCGGGATGATGGAGAGGGCCGCTGCTCGCGCCCGTCGCAGGTCCCGGTGGGCCAGGTCCAACAGCTGCTGGTCGTTGGTGTAAGAATGGGCGGTGGTCATGAACCCGCGCTTCACTCCGAACCGGTCGTGGAGCACCTTGACCACCGGCGCCAGGCCGTTGGTGGTGCAGGATCCGGCCGAGATGATCCGGTGGCTGGCGGGATCATAACACCTTTCGTTCACGCCCATGATTATCATTACGTCCTCACCGTTGGCGGGAGCCGAAATCAGGACCCGCCGGGCTCCGGCTTGCAGGTGTTTGGCGGCGCTCTCGGCTTTCGTGAAACGGCCGGTGGCTTCAACCACGACGTCCACCCCGTGCTTGTTCCAGGGGATTCGGGACGGGTCCGGTTCGGCGTACGCGGCGATGTCCTGGTCGTCGACCCAGAAACCGTTCTCGGTGGCCCGGACGTCGGCGTTGAAGATGCCGTGCACGGAATCGTATTTCAAAAGGTGCGCGCACGTAGCCGGGTTGGATAAGTCATTCACGGCCACGACCTCGATATCGGGGTGCCCGTGCACAATTCGTAGGAAGTTCCGCCCGATCCGGCCGAACCCGTTGATTCCCACGCGAACACTCATCTTACGGGCATGCCTCCTTGCGTTTGCGCTGATTTTCGGGCTATTATACCCATGCCGAAGGGCATTATACCGTTGGGCGGGCATGCCGCCCGGCGGGCTTTTGGGCCTATCGGCGGACTCGAACGTGTGGGAAGCCGGCGTGGAGGGCAGAATGTGAACAAGACCGAGCACTACGGGAAATGGTTTTTGACCCGGGTGAAAAAGGCTGTCGGGGACTACCGGATGATTGAGCCCGGCGACCGGGTGGCGGCCGGAGTCTCCGGCGGCAAGGACAGTACCGCCCTGCTCTACATTCTGGCCTACCTGCGGGACTATTCCCACCTGCGGTTCGAACTGGAAGCCGTGATGCTGGATCTCGGATGGGGCGAAGTTGATTTCGAGCCGCACCGGGAGTTCTGCCGGCGCCTGGGGGTGCCTCTGCATATTCACGTCCGACCGGTGGCCGGAATCATCCGGGATAAGGAGGGGATGAACCCCTGCAAACTCTGCGGTAAGCTCCGAGCGGGCATTTTGAACCAGGCTGCCCTGTCACTGGGGGCAAACCGGGTGGCGCTCGGTCACCACCTGGACGACGTGATTGAAACTTATCTTCTGAATTTGATTTTCACGGGACAGATGAAGACCTTCCGGCCCAGCACTTACCTGACCAACACCGGCCTGACCTTGATCCGGCCCCTGGTGTACCTGCCCGAGCGAGTTCTCTCCGGCCTGACGGCTGGCAAGGGGTTCCCGGTGATCGAAAACCCCTGCCCCTACAACGGGCGGACCAAGCGGGACGAGATGAAGGCCGTCGTTACCGAACTGGCGTCCCGGTACCCGAAGTTCCGGGAAAGGTTCTTGAGCGGTCTGCAAAACGTCGACCTGGAAAACCTCTGGGAACAGCGGCGTCCGGGTTCCGTGGCGGACGCGGAAGAATTGCGGACGCGGCGTTCGGCGCCGGAGCCGGAGGCGTCTGGCGGGGCGCGGCGTGAACGGGGGCAACACGGCGACGCTCAAGACCCCCGCCGTGCGGCAGGAGAACCGGGTGGGTCTGCAGAAGGAACCTCGTGACGGCCGCCCCCGGCCCGCGGCAGGGGGCACCCGCTCGGGGTACCCGCGCTAGCGGGTCGGGTCAGCGGGTCGGGCCTCCGCAGCAAACTGGGGAAGAGGCGGCACAAGTGGATCAGAGGCACTATCGTACGGTCTATGTCGGACGCCATTCGAAGTGGGAGCCGGACGAACCCGGCCTCCGGCCGGATCCCGA
The DNA here is from genome assembly GCF_000018425.1 of Candidatus Desulforudis audaxviator MP104C. Lineage (GTDB taxonomy): Bacteria > Bacillota > Desulfotomaculia > Desulfotomaculales > Desulforudaceae > Desulforudis > Desulforudis audaxviator. Next base: position 944,865 of record NC_010424.1, read on the forward strand.
GCCCGATTTCACTCCGGAGGAGCGGGGGCGCCTCCTGGGGGAAATCCAGGCGGCCGCGCGGGCGCGCAAGTTCACCCTGATGGAGTCGCTGCTCCGGCGTCTTCTGGCGGTCGACGAGCACTGTGCTGAAGCCTGGTACGGGCTCGGAATGCTCCTGCTCCAGGACGGGAGCCTCGAGGAGGCCTACGACAGCCTGAGCGAGTACGCGATGCTGGCCGGCGTCCGGGAGGCTGCGGAAAAGGTGGAACTGGCGCTGTTCTTTCTGGAGCGCCTGGCCGGCGGCGGGGATGAGTTGCCGTACGAGATTCAGGATGAACTGGAAGAGGGATTCCTCGCGGCTTTTTCCGAACCGGGCTGGTCTGACGTCCCGCGGGCCGCCCTGAAAGGGCTGACCCCGCGCGAGGCCGTCCGCGACCGGGAGGGGAAAAGGCAGGTCCTTAAGTTGATGCGGGATAAGGGCTGGTTTCTCGACGCGGCGGTCCAGGCGGTGGAGGGAGTGGGGTGATCGTTTTGCCGAACAGGGACCAGTTGGTTTTCCCCGACGAGTTGCTGCTGGCCGGGGCGGCCGTCAGGTGCGGCCTGATTGAAGCCCTGCGGGCCGGCCCGAGGCCGGTGGCTGAAGTGGCGCAAGTCATCGAAGCGGACCACCGTGCCCTCGAACGCCTGATTGAGGCACTGGTGCAATTGGGGTACCTCGAACTGGAAAACAGTGTTGTGGCGCTTGCCCCGGAAGCGCGGCGGATGCTCTTTGAACCGGAGAGTGAGGACTATACAGGTTTCGCCTTCATGCACGCCTACAGCCGGCTGGGGAGCTGGCTGGCACTGCCGGAAGTGATCAGGACGGGCAAGCCGCCGCGCAAGGAGCGCAGCCCCGAAAAGATCCGCTACTTTATGGACGCCATGCGAGAGCACGCCCGCCCGGTGGCTGACGCGGTGGTTGACCTTTGCCTGGAGGGCCTGTCCCCCCCGCTGCGTCTCCTGGACCTGGGCGGCGGGCCGTTGAATTACGCCGTGCCTTTCGCCCGGCGGGGCGTGGCGGTCACCGTGCAGGACATGCCCGAGGTTGTCGCCCTGATGGCGCCCCTGGTGCCCCCCGGCCTTGAGATCAAACTGGTGGGGAGAGATTTCCGGGAGGAACTGGCGCCGGGACCGTTCGAGGTGGCTTTTCTGGGCAACATCACGCACATATACGGCCCGGACGAAAACCGGGACCTGTTTTCCGGGGTGGCCGAAGTGCTCACCCCGGGGGGCCGGATCGCCATCCTGGACTACGTCCGCGGGGTCAGTACCCGGGCCGCCTACATGGGAGTGAACATGCTGGTTTCGTCAGCGTCCGGCGGGGTGTGGAGGGCGGACGAATACACCGCCTGGTTGGAGGCGGCCGGGTTCGGCCCGCCGCGGATCAGGAGCATTGAGGAACGGCAGGTGCTGGTGGCCCATTTGCGGTAGGAACCGCGGCGGGAAAGAGGGCGCCGGTCAGTCCGCGAGTGGTGAGGTTTGACGTATGTTCGTGGTCGGAATCGACATCGGGTCTTTGTCCGCCGAAGCTGTGGTGCTGCGCGACGGGGAAATGGCGGGGTACAGTATTTTGCCCACCGGCGCCGACAGCCGCCTGGCGGCCGAAAAGGCTCTTGCCTTGGCCCTCGAACGGGCGGGATGCCCGCTGCGGGAGGTGGTTTTTGCCGTGGCGACCGGTTACGGCCGCGTGAACGTGCCGTTCGCTGACCTGCAGGTGACCGAAATCACCTGCCACGCCCGGGGCGCCGTGTACCTTTATCCCGACACCCGGACCGTGATCGACATCGGCGGACAGGACAGCAAGGTGATCCGGCTTGAAGACGGGGGGGCGGTCATCGACTTCGCCATGAATGATAAGTGCGCGGCCGGCACGGGGCGGTTCCTGGAAGTCATGGCCCGGGCCCTGGAGGTCGGGGTTGAAGACCTGGCGGCGCTTGCCGGAGAGGCCGGTAAGGCGGCTCAAATCAGCAGCCTGTGCACCGTGTTCGCGGAGTCCGAGGTGGTGGCCCTGATTGGGCAGGGGGCGCCGCGGGCGGAAATCGCCCGGGGTCTTCTTGAATCGGTGGCCGACCGGACCGCCGGACTGGCCGTCCGGGTGGGAGTACAGCCGGAGGTGACCATGACCGGGGGGGTGGCCAAGAACACAGGAGTGGTAAGCGCACTGGCGGCCCGCCTTGGGGTGCCCATCCGGGTTCCGCCGGAGCCGCAGATTGTAGGCGCCCTTGGTGCGGCCCTGATTGCGCGCTCCCGGGCCCTCAAAAGATGACGACGAAGAACCAGAGGAGCATGGCGCCGGCGATTAGGATTTTGGTGAGCGTACTGCCCACAAAACCGATCAGGGTGCCGACCCCGACGCGCAGGGCCTGCCTGGTTGAACCCCGGGCCAGGAGTTCGGCGGCGAAAGCGCCAAGAAACGGCCCGGTGATGATTCCGAACGGACCCAGGACGACCATGCCCAGGACCGCTCCGGCGACGCCTCCCCAAACGGCGATCCTGGAACCGCCGAACCGGTGCACGCCCCAGACGGTGGCGGCATAGTCAACGAAAACGGTCAGCGCCACGGCCAGGCCCTGACCCGCGAAAAAGACCCAGGTCAGGCCCTCGAAGCCGGTCATGAACCCGTAGATCAGCATACCTACCCAGATCAGTACCGGACCGGGCAGCACCGGAAACACGATGCCGGCCAAGCCGGCCAGGAAAAAGAGCAGGGCCACCAGAAGCGCCAGTGTCGTCATCGACAGGACCCCCTCTGTTGTCCGGTGTCGGCGTTCTTATAAATAATTCTTATAATAATAACATGTATGCGGCTGGTATGCCCCCGATAAGTCGTGGAGCGGAGGAACCTGAGATGCGCGTCGGCATTCTCACCGTCGAACTGTTTCTGGGGGAGGCCGGCTCCCTCAAGGACAAGCGCAGGCACCTCAAAAGCCTTTTGACCCGGCTGCGGAACCGCTACAACGTATCGGTCGCCGAGGTGGACCACCAGGGGAACTGGCAGCGGGCCACCCTCGCGGTTGCGGTGGTCAGCAACCGAACCGCGCACGTCGACGAGTCGCTCCGGGAAGTGGTCAATTTCATCGCCGCCCAGACCGCCCTGGAAATCATCGGTCACCGGACGGAAGTGCTCTAACCCTTCCCCAAGGCCCACCACCCCGAAGGTTACTCTGCCGAACATTTTCATTCCCCGGCAGGATTTTTCCAAAACCGCGTAGAAGGCCAAAGGCTATTCCTGTTTGCTGCAGGAAGGGGATGTATACACCGGTGTCGCCCCAGCTGGTTATAAAATCGCTGCGGGAAGACCCGCCCCCTTCAGGGGGCGGGATGAAAGCAGCTTTTTGCCGGGAACGCTTGTTTCCCGGCAAAAATTTTGGTATACTTAGCTTACCATGGAAACAAAGAAAACCAGGTATGCACACTACAACATCAACTACCACTTTGTTTGGATACCCAAGTACCGGAGAAGGATTTTAGTTGGAAAAGTAGCGGAAGAATTCGAGCAGTTGCTGCGGAAAGTCTGCAAAGACCGGGAAGTCGAGATACTGGACCTGTCCGTGCAGCCCGACCATGTGCACCTGTTTGTGTCCGCGCCGCCCAGGCACGCGCCCTCTGAACTGGTCAACACGTTCAAGGGCTACACGTCCCGGTATTTGCGCCAAAAATTCCCCGAGTTGAGCAAACAGACAGGAAAAGGACTGTGGACGCGCACTTACTATGTCGGCACAGCCGGCACTGTATCCGCTGAGACCATCAAACGCTACATCGAAGAGTGCCAGGACGAGTAGGAGGTGAGAACAGTGGGCTGGGCAAAGAAAAAAGGCAAGAAGCAGGAAAACCGGCTGTACCTGACCAGGGTAGCGCCGCTTCCGCTGGATAAATGGCTGCCCGTCTTCGAGATACCCATGCTTGCTGGGACGAAGCTGTGGAACTCCTGCGTGTGGGAGAGCCGGGAAGCCCGCAAAAACGGCACAAAGTACCCGACTGAAAGCGAGATGAAGGAAAAGTTCAAGGGCTACGAGTCCTGGAAACGGCTCCACTCCCAGAGTTCCCAGTCTGTGGTGGAAGAGTATTTCGAGGCGGTGCGCTCCTACGTCAAACATAAAGACAACGGACGCGACGAGATGCGCCCGCCCGGATTCAAGCCCAAAGCTACCTTGCGCACTATAACCTGGAAGCGGCAGGGCTTCGAGTGCCGGGAAGGCCTTTTGACCCTGAAGCTCTCCCGCAAGCTGGACGACATCGGAGTGTCACTTCCCGAGGGCTTTGACACCCTGGAATTGCCCGACGGCACAGTTTTGAAGGGGACGCCTGTCGAGGTCAAGGTGAAAGCGGTTTACCGCAAGGGGAAAGTGGTTGGTTTAGAGATGCACGTCACCTGGGACTTCGGCGTGGTGCCGATGGTGCTGGCCGGCAAGGTGTCGGCCTACGATTTAAACGCCGCCCTGGTCGCCAGGGGTTCCACCGAAGGCAGCCAGCAGTTAATCGTCTGCCGGGAACTGCTCTCTTTAATCCAGTACCGGAACAAAGTAATCGCCGAGTTCCAGCAGAAGATGTCCCGGTGCAAGGAAGGTTCCCGCAGGTGGAAAGCTCTTTTAAGCGCCAAGCGCAAAGCCCTTAAGAAATTGGAGCGCCGGATTAAGCAGTTGACCAACGCCTTGACCAAACTGATGGCCGGACTGGATCAGGCGGAAGACATAACCTTCTCTGTCCTAGGTGACTTAACCGACATCAGGCGGAAGTCCAGGTCCGGCGACAAGGACAAAAAAGCCAGCCAGAAGATTAACCAGTTACCTTACGCTCAAATCGAGCAGCAGCACGCGTACAAGTCCCTGCTCAGGCAGGTATATCCGGACAAAGCGAGCGAGAGATACAGCTCTCAGACGTGCAGTCATTGCGGGACGAGGAACAAATCTTACCGGGTCCACCGGGGCCTTTGGTGCTGCAAGAAGTGCCGTGCGACGATGCACGCCGATTTAAACGGTGTTAACGGCATCATGAAGAATTACCTGTTCGGGCACTGTGGTATAGAGCAGCCTTTCCCGCTCAAGCCGCCGGAAGTGTATCGGTGGAATAAAAGGTTGAACAGGTTTGTAAAAGTATCTCCAAGGGCATCGGCGTGAGCCGGTGTACCTGGAGTAGTTGCGACGGTGTGACGGTCGCCTGTGGGAGCCCCTCCGGCAACGGGTTAAAAGGGGGCGCTTACCACTGTAACCGCGCCAAGGGTTCCATTCGCCCAGGCGGGAAGCCCGTCCCCTGAAGGGGACGGGAGGAAGTCACTCAGGCTCAAATCAGCCAGGTGGATTTTTGCGATGTTCTCCTCCTGAAGGTCGAACTGGATCAGGACGAGAACGCCGCCGACACTGCGGCTGCCGTTGCCCAACAGGCCAAGGAAATCCTGAGGTTCACCTGCCAGGTGGAAACGGTGCCGTCCGGAACCTTCAGCGACGGCGACCGGAATATCCTGGACACACGCACTTGGGAATAGTACCGCCGTTTTACCGGCCGAAAAGGCGTCAGGATTTGCTCTCCATAAATATTTCCGCAACAACCCCGTGTGCGTCCGGGATGATGGTTCAGTGGAAGTGGACTCACAGCAGGGCGATTGCGTTGTCCCGCGCTGAATCCTTCACCATCGACGATTACTGCCCACGGCCTTCGGCCGGGTGGAACTCATCTTCTCGGCGATGGCCGCCCGGGGGATGGCCCTGGAAATCAACCCGGGCTTTGAGGAGTGCTTGCCCGGAACTCGCCTGACGCGCATGGCCCGTGACTTCGGAGTGGCCTACTTCTGCGTCGGGTCCGATGCGCACCGGCTTTCCGATCTTGCCTCAGGACTGGACAGAGTGCAAGTGCAACTAGATAAGCTCAAGCTTGGGGTAGCTACTTTTCGGCGGCGGCACGTGGTGCTGTTGGACAAACCGAGAAACCCGGGAATAAAATAGGTTTCAGGAGGCGACGGGCATGGCGGTGAAGCAATACCGAGAAGGCAACATTACGGCGGCTTTCGGTACGGACCTTTTCATCCACGGGGTGACCTTCGTGCCCAGCCTGTTGTTGAAATCGTACCGGCAGATGGGTCTGAACGAATCGGAGATGATGCTCCTTTTGCACCTGCTGCGGCTGCGTACCGAGGAAAAGGAACTTTGCCCGCCGGCGGCTTTACTCGGCGGGTTCATGTCCGGCGGGCAGGCTCAAGCGGAGCGTGACCTGGAGGGCCTGTTGGCGAAAGGCGTTATTGCCGTTACCCAGTACTTTCGCGAGGATGACCAGGGCGTAACCGAAGGGTACGACTTCGAGCCCCTGTTTGAGAAACTCTCAGAGGCCTGGGCGCGAAGCAAGGTGCATGAGATCGAGCTTACTCAGGCCCTGTTGGAGAACGGTGCCCACGCCGGATTGGAGGACCGCGAACTGGGCCAGCTGTGCGCTGAGTTTGCGAGGGAGTTCGGGAGGCCGCTCTCTCCGATCGAAGCCGAACAGGTGTCGCGCTGGTATTCGGGCCTCGGCCCGGCCTTGGTCCGGGAAGCCCTGCGCCGGGCGGTGCTGATCGGCAAGTATAATTTCAGGTACATCGACAGCATCCTGTTGGCCTGGCACAAGAACAACGTGCGGACCATTGAGCAGGTGCATGCCTTCGAACAGGAGTTCCAGCAACTCCGTAGCAAGCGCAAGCCGAAAAAAGCCGCTGCCGAAAGCCGCAACCGGGAAAAGGAAAAGGCGCTCATCAAAGCCCTATACATGAGTTAAGGAGTCTGATAGCTTGCCGGGCTGCAACGTCTGTGGCGACCGGGGCATCTACATAGTGGCCGGAACGGCGGTACCATGCAACTGCATGCGGCAGCGGGCCCTGGGTAACCGGCTGAAAACGGCCCAACTCACGGAGAGCATGCGGCGGCAAACTTTCGCCCGTTTTCAGCTACACTACTACTCCCAGGAACAGGCCGACGGCGGACGGTCGTATCGTGAAATCGCCCAACTGGCCCTCGGGGCGGCTCACGCCTTCGTGGAAAGGGTCAAGGCCGGCCCGACTGCCGAAGGGCTCCTGTTTACCGGCCGGGTCGGCACCGGAAAGACCTTTCTGGCCTGCTGCATTGCCAACGCCTTGCTGGAAGCTGGGGTTCAAGTGCTTTTTCTGGTGGTCCCGGACTACCTGGACCGGATCCGGTCCACCTACGACCTGGAAAGACCCGAGTATACCGAGCTGGACCTGACCGAGGCGGCCAAGTGGGCGCCGGTCCTGATTATGGATGACCTGGGCGCGCATCACTATACCGAGTGGGGCCGTCAGAAGCTTTATTCCTTGGTCAACCACCGCCTGAACCACCAACTGCCGCTGGTGGTAACCACCAACGTGAGCCTGGAAGACCTGGAGGAATACCTTGGAGAGCGAACAACCTCACGCCTTTTCCAGATGTGCCGTCCCTACCGTCTTCTGACCGACGTCGACATCCGCATTTCCCGCCGTCTGGGTCCCGAAACGGCGTAGTAACGTAGCGTAAGCGCTCCAAAACCCGCTTTTTTGCCGCAGCCTTTCCGCTCATAACCCCCGCCGTCGAAGTCCTCAGGCCGAGCCACCAGTTTTATGGATGTAATTAACTGGGCAGCCTTTAAATGGTTGCATAACGCTGCATTGCACTATGCAAAATACGTTTTGCGGAAGGAGGAGACAATGAGAGTAATTTATGTAAGCGTCCTGGTTCTGGTTCTGGCGCTGGGGGCGGCATTGTCGCCGGTGTCGGCGGCGGCGCACGTATACTACACGGTGCAGAACGGAGATACACTCTACGATATCTCCAGGCAATACGGCGTTTCGGTCGGTGTGCTGAGCGCGGCCAACCGCCTGCGGGGAGATCTGATCGTGCCCAACCAGGTTCTGGTAATTCCCGAGCACGTTCTTCGCTATTCCCGCGGCGACATTTGCCAGGAAGAGTTGGCACTCCTGGCGCGGATCATTCACGCCGAGGCGCGGGGGGAAAGCTTCGCGGGCCAAGTGGCCGTTGGTGCGGTGATTATGAACCGTTTGGCCAGCCCCGACTTTCCGTCCGATCTGCGGAGCGTGATCTTCCAGCGGAGTGCAAGCGTCTTCCAGTTCTCACCGGTCGGTGACGGTTCGATCGTGCTCTCACCCGACGAACGGGCGTTTCAGGCGGCCAAGCAGGCCCTGAGGGGAATGGATCCGACCCATGGGGCGTTGTTTTTCTACAACCCAAAGCTCGCCAGTGACACCTGGATACGGACGCTTCCGGTGATAACAACCATCGGGAACCACGTCTTCGCCACAAAAATTTAAGAGCGCCTGCGAGCGCTTTTTTTTTGGCATAAAAAGGAGTGCCACGGCCGGCGGCGAAAAGGCTATAAACTATCATATCCGGGTGTAGGATACTTGTAGAATAAGCGGGAAGGTGACCGGTTTGGAGAACTTGTCCGCCCTTTTCAATCCGGCCTCCGTAGCGATCATCGGGGCTTCCGGCAAGCCGGGTAAGATAGGTAATATCATTTTAAAAAATGTGATTTCGTCCGGTTATGGCGGGCAGATCATCCCCATCAACCCCAGGGAAAAGGAAATCGAGGGTTATCCGGCCTACGCGTCGGTCACCGAGGTCCCCGGGTCCGTTGAGGTGGCCGTGATTGCCGTTCCCGCCGCGGGTGTCCTGCCGGTGGTTGAAGAGTGCGGGCGGGCCGGGGTGAAACACTTGGTCGTGATCAGTGCCGGGTTTAAGGAAACGGGAGCCGAAGGCCTGGAGCGGGAGAAAGAACTGGTGGCGACGGCACGAAAGAGCGGCATGCGGGTGGTGGGGCCGAACTCTGTCGGCATCATGGACACCCACACGCCCCTGAACGCCTCTTTTGCCGCCGGTTTTCCGGGTCGGGGGGAAATCACCTTCATTTCCCAGAGCGGCGCGATGCTGGTCGCGATCCTGGATTGGAGCCTGATCACCGGCCTGGGCTTCAGCAAATTCATCAGCCTGGGAAATAAATCGGATTTGAACGAGGCCGACTTCATCGCCGCGGTCGCCGACGACCCCACGACCAAGGTGATCCTCTGCTACATCGAGGACGTGGCGGATGGCCTGCGTTTTCTGGAGGTGAGCAGCCAGGTCTGCCGGAAAAAGCCGATTGTGGTCCTGAAGTCGGGAACCAGCCAGGCCGGGGCCCAGGCCGCCTCCTCCCATACCGGGGCGCTGGCCGGCATTGACCTGGCCTACGAGGTGGCCTTCCGCCAGGCCGGGGTGATCCGGGTGCCGACGATGGCCGAACTGTTCGACCTGGCGGTGGCCTTCGCCCAGCAGCCCGTTCCGAAGGGAGACCGGCTGGCCATCGTGACGAATTCCGGCGGCCCCGGGATTGTGGCGACGGACAGCGCCGAGCGGCAGGGTTTGACCATCGCGCGGTTCAACAAGGCGACCCTGGAAGCGCTGCGGGCGGAGTTGCCCCGGGAGGCGAACATTTACAACCCGGTCGACGTCCTGGGAGACGCTCGGGCCGACCGCTACCGTTTCGCCCTGGAGAAGGTGCTGGCGGACGAGAGCGTTGATTCCGCCGTGGTCCTGGTTTGCCCGACCGCCACCGCAGAACCGGGCGAAACCGCGAAAGCGATTGTGGAAGTCGCCCGGCGGTTCCCCGACAAGCCGCTTTTCGGGGTGTACATGGGCGGCGAAATCCTGAAAGAGGGCGTTGATATTCTAAGCGCCGCCGGCATACCGTGCTACACCTTTCCGGAGACGGCGATCAGTGCCATGAGGGGGCTGGCGCAGTACGCCCGGTTGAAGAACTCTCCGCTCCCCGCACCCCGGCCGGTATTCGAGGGCGTCGACCGGGAGCGGGTGGCAAATATTTTCCGGGCGGTGAAAGAGGACAACCGGCTGGTGCTTCTGGGCAGTGAAGGGGCGGCAGTGGTCGAAGCTTACGGCATCCCCGTGTCTCCCACCAGGCTGGCCACCAGGGCCGAGGAGGCGGTGGCCGTGGCGGAAGAGATCGGTTACCCGGTTGTGCTGAAGGTGGCTTCGCCGAAAATCATTCACAAGACCGACATCGGAGGCGTACGGATGGGCTTGGACACGCCCGGTGAGGTGATGGCCGGCTTCTGGGCGGTGATGAGCAACGTGCAGCGCTCGCTGCCCGAGGTGATCCCGCACGGGATCGACGTCCAGCGTATGGCCCCCAAGGGAACGGAGGTGATTATCGGGATGAGCCGGGACGTCCATTTCGGCCCCCTGATCGCGTTCGGCTTGGGCGGCATCTACGTGAACCTTCTGGAGGACGTCTCCTTCCGCCTGGCCCACGGGTTGTCCCGAATGGAAATAGAGAAGATGATTATGGAAACCAAGGCCTTTACGCTGTTGCGCGGTTACCGCGGCCAGAAACCGGCCGACATCGCCGCTCTGGTCGATATTGTCGCCCGAGTGGCCCAATTGGTGATTGACTTTCCGGAGATCACGGAAATGGACATCAACCCGGTGTTCGCATACGTGTCGGGAGCACAGGCCCTGGACGTGAAAATTACCATTTCGTGAGGTGGCGAACGGTGAAGAATCTGTACTTGATCGGTACCCCCGGAAGCGGAAAAACGGCGGTGGCCCTGGGGCTGGCGCTGAAACTGCGCCAGGAGGGGTTCAACCCCGGGTATTTCAAACCTGTCGGAAGCACGGCCGGGGTGCTGCAGCAGCGTGACGAGGACGGGGTACTGATGAAAACGGTCCTGGGAATGTCGGAGGACCTGGATACCATTGTTCCGCTTACGGTGGGCAACTTTTACGTATCCGGATACCGGGAACCCCAGGAATGCCGGGACCGGGTGTTTGCGGCGTACCGCTTGATTGCCGGGAAGTACAACCCGGTGATTATCGACGGCACAAGTTTTCCGTGGGTCATGGCCGCTTTCGGTCTGGACGCCGTCAGCATCGCCGACGAGGTGGGGGCCGGGATCCTGTGCACCATGCGGATCAGGAACGATTTCAACTTCGACGAAACCCTATTTTTCAACCGTTACATCCGGTGCAAGGGTCTGAATTTGGTGGGAAACATTTTCAACAACATCCCGCGGCCGATGCTCGCGAAGACCCAAGGGGAATACGCCAACCTGTTGGAGTCTTCCGGTTTCCGCTGGCTGGGGGCGATTCCCCGGCGGCGTGAAATCCACGCCCCGACCGTGGCCGAGTACTACGACGTCCTGGGCGGCGAGCTGCTCGTCGGCGGGGAGAGACTGGACCTATTGGTCGAAGACGTGCTTATCGGCGCGATGACCATTGACAGCGCCTTGGATCACCTGCGGCGCGGCCTAAACAAGGCGGTGATCATCGGGGGGGACCGGGCGGATTACGCGCTCGCGGCACTCGAGACGAGTACGTCGGTACTGATCCTGACCGGCGGCTTGTACCCGCACCTGAGTGTGATCACCAGGGCCAAGGAGAAGGGTGTGCCGGTGATCCTGGTCCATTACGACACCGTGACGACCGTCGAGCGGATCTCGGAGGTGGTCCGCCGCATCCGGCCCGGTGACGAGAAGGCGATCGCGCTGGCGCTGGAGAATATTGAGCAATACTGCGACTGGCAGAAGATCATTGAACTTCTGGAGGCGTAAACTTCGCTTTTAGACCGGATTAAAGCGGCAATCCCACCCTGGAAATCGGGTGGGATTTTTTGTTTAGCCTCTCGGTATATTGGACACCCCCGTTCATATATATATAGTGTTAATGTCCGATTATGGAAAAATATTCTTCCCAATGGGATTCACCCCGGGGGGGATGCGTTAAGGTTGAGTAAAGCTTTTGACAACGGGGGCCGGATACCTTGAAATTCAAAGGGGGGAAGCAAGAAAATGGAAAGAATAGATATCTTCCGTGATATCGCCGAGCGTACCGGGGGTGACATCTACATCGGTGTGGTCGGGGGCGTGCGTACCGGCAAATCCACGTTCATCAAGAGGTTTATGGAACTCCTGGTCATCCCGAACATTAAAGACATTTACGACAAGGAACGGGCTCGCGACGAACTGCCGCAGAGCGGCGCCGGCCGTACGGTGATGACCACCGAACCCAAGTTTGTGCCCAACGAGGCTGTGGAAATCCTGGTCGGGCAAAGCGTGAGGCTCAAGGTGCGCCTGGTCGACAACGTGGGTTACCGGGTGGAGGGAGCCCTGGGCTTCGAGGAAGATGAAGAGCCCAGAATGGTGACGACGCCGTGGTTTGAAGAACCGATTCCGTTTATGGAAGCGGCCGAAATCGGCACGCGCAAGGTGATCACCGACCATTCCACCATCGGCCTGGTAATCACCACAGATGGCAGCATTACCGACATCCGGCGTGAAAACTACGTTGAAGCCGAGGAGCGAGTCATTGATGAATTGAAGCAGTTCGGAAAACCCTTTTTGGTGATCCTGAACACCACCAAACCACACGCCATAGATACGCAACACCTGGCGGGGGAGTTGCAGGTGAAATACGATGTGCCCGTGCTGCCGCTCGACTGCCTGGAAATGAGCCAGGGCGACGCGGTCACCATCTTGGAGGAGATCCTGTATGAGTTCCCGGTGACCGAAGTCAGAATCGATGTCCCGCTATGGGTGGAAGAATTGGAACCAACCCACTGGCTGCGTGAAAAGTTTGAGTCGGCCGTCCGGGAGGCCATCCGCCGGGTGCAACGGGTGCGGGACATCCAGGAGGCGACCGACCTCTTGGCCGGACAGGATTTCGTAGAGGAAACCACCTTGCGGGACCTGAACATGGGCACCGGTTGGGCCCAGGTGGAAGTGAAAGCCCGTCCGACCCTGTTCTACGAAATCGTCACCGAGCAGACCGGATTCCAGGTCAAGGGGGACCAGGATCTGTTCCGCCTGACCAAAGACCTGGCGGTGGCCAAGCGGGAATACGATAAAGTCGCCGCGGCCCTGCACGAGGTGCGGGATACGGGTTACGGTGTGGTGACGCCGCGGTTGGACGAGATGAATCTCGAAGAGCCGGAACTGATTCGCCAGGGCAACCGTTTCGGTGTCCGTTTGAGAGCCAGCGCCCCGTCGCTGCACGTGATCCGGGCCGACATCACCACCGAGATCACGCCGATCATCGGTACCGAAAAGCAATGTGAGGAACTGGTCCGGTTTATCTTGAACGAGTTCGAGGACGACCCGAAGAAGATCTGGGAATCGGAGATCTTCGGCAAGTCCCTGCACGATCTGGTCCGCGAGGGCATCCAGAACAAGCTGCACCGGATGCCCGAAAACGCTCAGGTAAAACTGCAGGAGACGTTGCAAAGAATCGTTAACGACGGTAGTGGCGGTCTCATTTGTATCATCATCTAGGCCGCTGTTCGGCGAAAGCCGTTTGGTACAAATACAAAAAACAAGAAACCCTTCTCAACTATAGAGAAGGGTTTCTATTATAGAGCCCGTAATGGCCTGCGCTCCGGCCACCACGAATCCCTTTACAGCCCGCGGCCACCTTTCGGCGACCACGGACCGTTGCGGAACCCGTGATGACCTTTGCTCGACCAAAATGCCTGCTTTAAGAGCTGCCGGCAGTCTCTCGACCGTCAGCAACCCGATACTCCGAATAAACTGAGTTGTCAGCAGACACCTTGATCTTAGCCTCGGACGGATGATTTCTCTTGGCAAGAAACCATCCGCCCTTACCTCCGGCCGATACCAAGCCGCTTGACCCGGTATCGGCTTTCGGTTCGATCACCGCCGAACCTTTCGATCCGGCGGTGGTCTCAGGCCCGGCCATTACGAACCCTTGACCTGTAGTATAACCATCGCCCGGCGGATTATCAGTCGTGCCGTCTGACATATTCTAGCGGTTGGAAAGGTATTTTTCCAATCCAGAAGCGGTTTGAGCCGTTGAATACTGAATAAGTCATTTAGTTGTTATTAATGACGCTCTTAATGTGCATACTAATGAAAACTATTCTGTAAGGAGGTTAAGATAGATGGTCATCAGTACGCCGGCTTCGCTGACCGAGTATTTCATGCAGGTGGATCACCGCCTGCCGCCGGAAGCGACCAGGGTGTTGCGGGCGCTGGGCGAACAGGGGCGGATGAACAAGGAGGAGTTGTCCCTGACCTCCCGCGTGAAACGGGCGGTGCTGGATCACATCATTATGCAGCTCTACGCCCTTGGCCTGGTGGACGTGACGGCGGAAGGCAAGAGCAAGATCTGCAGCCTGACCAAGCTGGGCTGGGAATTCATTGATTTGAAAGAAGAGCAGTTGCTCCAATAGTCGAAGCACCTCACCAGCTTGTAAACCGGCCCCCGGGAGATTATAATAAACTTCAGAAATAATTTCCCGGAGCAGACATGAACGACCATCGGGAATGGCGGTTGAAAAAGCCCGAACCGGTGCTCTCCCGGATGCTGGCGCGGGAGTGCGGTATTTCGGAGTTGACGGCCCAGTTGCTAGTCAACCGGGGTATTATCACCGTCAGGGAAGCACGAATTTTTTTGGACGGGGACCTGGACAGTCTATGGTCCCCGTATTTGCTGCGGGACATGGCCCCGACCGTGGACCGGATCCGGGGAGCGCTGGCCGCGGGTGAGAAGATCCTGGTCTATGGGGACTACGATGCGGACGGGATGACGGCTGCGGCCCTGATGGTGGCTGCCCTGCGGACCCTGCGCGGCCGGGTCGAGTATCATATTCCCTGGCGGGCGGACGGTTACGGTCTGAATCCGGAGGTGCTCGAGCGGGCGGCCGCGGACGGAGTCGGCCTGGTGATCACGGTGGACTGCGGGGTCAGCGCCCGCCGCGAGATCGAGCGGGCCCAAGCGCTGGGCCTGGACGTGGTGGTCACGGACCACCACGAGCCGCAGGGTCTTTTGCCGCCGGTGCCGGTGGTGAATCCCCGCCGGCCGGACTGTAATTACCCGTTTAAGGATCTCGCCGGGGTCGGAGTGGCTTTCAAGTTGGCCCAGGCCCTGCTCGGTGACGAATTGCCGCCGCCGTTTTTGGGGCTGGCCTGTCTGGGCACCGTAGCCGATGTGATGCCGCTGCGGGGCGAAAACCGCTTGCTGGTTCGTCACGGTCTGCCGCAATTGTTGGACAATCCCGGCATCGCCGCCCTGGGCGCTTGCCAAGGGGAGAACCCGGTCGTTCGTGATGTGGCCTTTGGTATCGCCCCCTTGCTGAACGCTGCGGGGCGCATCGGCCGTCCGGAACTGGGAGTGGAAATCCTCCTGGCCGGACCAGGTGAGGCTGCGGCACTCGCCGCGCAACTGGCGGCTTTGAACGAGGAGCGCAAGTACCTGGAGGAAAAAGTGTCCGCCGCGGTGCTTGCCGAATTGAGCGGACTGCCGGAAGTACCCCCGGTGGTGGTTCTGGCCGGTGAAGATTGGCACCCGGGAGTGATCGGGATCGTGGCTTCACGCCTGGCGGGCCGTCTGGGAAGACCGGTGGCCCTGATCGCGGTGGACGGCGACGAGGGCCGGGGTTCGATCCGGGCCGGAGAGGGCTGGAATCTGGTGGAGGCGCTGGAGTCCTGCAGGGAGGTTTTGACCCGGTTCGGAGGCCACCGGTGCGCGGCCGGATTCACTCTGCCCACCGCAGCGATCCCCGGCTTCCGCGAAGCCATATGCCGGTACGCCCGGCACCTTCCGGTTCCGGCGTCGGGGCCGGAGTTGGAGATTGAGGCGCTGGTAACTCTGGACCAGCTCACGCCGGAGGTTTTGCGGGAGATTGAGGCCCTGGAACCTTGGGGCGCGCAAAACGACCCTCCGATCCTGGCCGCCGAGGATTTGCGGGTCGTGAAACACTACAGGGTCGGGCGGGAGGGCGAACACCTGAAGTTGGTCCTGGAGCAGGGCCGGACGATCATAAGCGGTATCGGTTTCGGTCTGGCCCCGGCCCACCCGGAAATAGCGGAGTGCAGGCGGGTGCACCTGGCGTTTGTGCCGGTAATCAACCGGTGGAACGGAAGGGAGACGCCCGAAATCAAAGTGGTGGATTGGAAACCGGGCCCGGCCGGCACGATGACGGTCCAGTCCGCCGCCGGCGCGGAAGCGCCTGATTATGTGCCGCCCCCCTTTCTGACCGAAGCGCTGACCGGCGGAGACCCGCGGGAACCGGAGGGCGAATGGCGGCTCCGCACGGTGTATGACCTGCGGCACCTGCCGTTCTGGGGACCGCAGGCCCGGCGTTTTCTAAACGGAGACCGCCCGACACTGGTCGCCGTACCCAACCCGGAGATGATCCCGGAAGTCGTGTCCAAAATGCGCATGACTCTCCCCCGGTTGCTCGAAAGGCTGGAATGGCTGACACCGGAGATGGATACGGCGGGCGGCGGCGTCCGTGAGCGTTTTCGTTCCGGGGCGGCGAGCACCGTGGTCGCGGTGCCTCCCGACGGCTGTGATCTTTTCCCCGCGCGTGTCGTCACGCTCGGCCTGATGTACCACTGGTCGCAGTGGCGGGCCCTGGCCCGGTGCGGGGAGGAACTGGTGCTAGCCTTTTCCGGTTATGACCACGTCCGCAACCGGCGTCATCTCCGCAGTCTGGCACCGAACCGGAAGTGTCTTTTGACGCTGTTCCGGCTGTTGCGTTCCCTGGACCTCCGGGTGGACTCCGACCGCCGCGCGCTCTTCGCCGCGATGCATACCCAGGGCCACCCTGATTTTACACCCGTCACGTTGGACGTCGGTCTCACCATCCTCGAGGAACTCGACCTGGTCGCCCGCCGCGGTGACGGCGGGCTGGAGGTTCGTAAAAAACCGGGTGAACGAAAGCATCTGAGCCAGGCGCCCACCTTCCGGCGCGTGCATAGGATAAAGCGCGACGCCTGGCGGTGCCACAAGTTCTTTCTGGGGGCGACCCGCGGTGAACTGGCTCGGTTTTTCAAATGTGATATAATTCCCTTGGGTGATGGTCCGCATGCCGATTGAGACGCTGGTGGAAAGGATCCGGCAATACAACCCGCGAGTCGATGTTTCCTTTATTCAGCGGGCGTACGAGTTCGCCCAGGAGGCGCACCACAACCAAAAGCGGATTTCCGGTGAGGACTTCATCGTTCACCCCCTGGAAGTGGCGCAGATTCTGGCCGAACTTGAACTCGACCTGGAAAGCGTAGTCGGGGGTCTTTTGCACGACGTCATAGAAGACGCCGGGATCGAACTGTGCGTCATCCGGGAGGAGTTCGGCGACGAGGTCGCCCTGCTCGTCGACGGGGTCACCAAGCTGAGGCGCCTGGCCTACCGTTCCAAGGAGGAGCAGCAGGCCGAAAACCTGCGGAAAATGCTCCTGGCTATGGCCAAGGACGTGCGGGTGATCCTGATCAAGCTGGCCGACCGCCTCCACAACCTGCGGACCCTCCAGTACCACACCGTGCCCAAACAGCGCGAAATCGCCCAGGAAACCCTGGAAATATTCGCTCCTTTGGCCCACCGCCTCGGTATCTACCGGATCAAATCTGAATTGGAAGACATCGCTTTTCGTTTCCGGGAACCGGAGCGGCACGAGGAACTGACCCGGCGCCTGAGCGCGACCCGCAGCGTGCGCGAAGGCTACATCGGGGGCGTGATCAAAATCTTGCAGGAAAAGCTGGGCGGCATGGGAATCACCGCGGACATCCAGGGCCGACCCAAGCACCTGTACAGCATCTACCAGAAGATGTTGGCTCAGGAAAAAGACCTGGAGGAAATCTTCGACATCCTCGGCATCCGGATCCTGGTGGAGTCGGTCAAAGACTGCTACGCCACCCTCGGGGTGGTCCACACCCTCTGGAAGCCGGTCCCCGGGCGTTTCAAGGACTATATCGCCATGCCCAAGTCGAATATGTACCAATCGCTGCACACTTCCGTGGTCGGCCCCGAAGGCGAGGTGCTGGAAATCCAGGTCCGCACCTGGGACATGCACCGTACCGCCGAGTACGGCATCGCCGCGCACTGGCGCTATAAATCCGGGACCCGCGCCGACCCCGCGTTCGACGAAAAACTAGCCTGGTTGAGACAGCTCCTGGAGTGGCAGCACGAGTTGCGGGACGCCCGCGAGTTCATGGAAACCCTGAAGATCGACCTGTTCGCCGATTCGGTCTACGTCTTCACCCCGGCGGGCGACGTGCTGGAATTGCCTGCGGGTTCGATACCGTTGGACTTCGCCTACCGCATCCACACCGACCTTGGTCACCGGAGCATCGGGGCCCGGGTGAACGGCAAACTGGTGCCTTTGAACTACCAGTTAAAAACCGGCGACATCGTCGACATCATCAAGGGCAAACAGGCCGGCCCCAGCCGGGACTGGCTGAACCTGGTAAAGACTCCCCAGGCGAAGACCAAGATCCGTCAGTGGTTCAAAAAGGAACAGCGCGAGGAGAACATCCAGCGCGGCCGGGAGGCCCTGGAGCGCGAGGCGCGGAAGCAGGGTTTGGAATTGGAGCATCTGCGGGGCGAACGCGTGCTGGAACTGGGCAGGAAGTACAACTTACACACCATCGAAGACGTCCACGCGGCGGTGGCGCTCGGCGTGGTGACGGCCAACACCCTGGTGGCGCGTTTGAAAGAACTGCTCCGGCCCGTGCCCGCGGAAGTTCAGCTTCCGGACGTAGTCCTTGAAAAACGGCGGTCTCCGGCTACCCAGGGGGTACGGGTCCTAGGGGCCGACAACCTGCTGGTGCGTCTGGCTCACTGCTGCAACCCGGTGCCCGGGGACGCCATTGTGGGCTACATCACCCGGGGGCGCGGGGTTTCGGTGCACCGGGCGGACTGCCGCAACATCGGAGTGTGGCGGGAAAAAGAGCGGGAACGGCTCGTGGAAGTCGTCTGGGAGAAGACCGAAATTCCTTTCCAGATCCGGCTGGAGATTTCGGGAATGGACCGGGCCGGCCTTTTACGCGACGTGATGAATGTGCTCAGTGAAATGAAGATCAGCGCCAGCTGGGTGACTGCCCGGGGCAACAAGAGCAAGATGGCGACGATCGCCCTGACCGTGGAAATCCGCAACCTGGAGCAATTCGACTACCTCCGGCAAAAGATCGGCAGAATACGGGACGTATATGAGGTAAGGCGGGTGATCTAGTGCGGGCGGTGGTCCAGCGCGTCTCCCGGGGGGTGGTAACCGTCGGGGAAGAGACGGTGGGGGAGATCGGTCACGGTTTTGTGGTCCTTCTGGGAGTCGGTCGGGAAGACACCCCGGACGATGCCGCCTACCTGGCCGAGAAGATCGCCAACCTGCGGGTATTCGCCGACGAGAACGGCAAGCTGAACCGTTCGGTGCTCGAAAACGGCGGCAGCGTTCTGGTCGTATCCCAGTTCACCCTGTTCGGGGACTGTCGCAAGGGGCGGCGGCCCGGTTTTTCGGCGGCCGCGCCGCCGGAGCGCGCCGTTGAATTGTACGCCGAGTTTGTGCGGCGGCTCGCCGCCCTGGGCGTGCCGACGGCTCAGGGGCGGTTTCAGGAACATATGGAAGTTTTGATCGTGAACGACGGTCCGGTAACCCTGATCCTGGACAGCAGGAAGCTTTTTTGAGGAGGGGAACGGGGGAAGTGCGAAGGCTGATCCTGGACACACTCGTGGTGGGAGCGCTGCAAACCAACTGCTACATCCTCGGCTGTCCCAATACCCGGGAGGCGCTGGTGATCGATCCCGGGGCGGAAGCGGAACTCATCGGCAGCACCCTGGACAAGCACGGGCTGAAATTGAAAACGGTCGTCCTCACCCACGGGCACGCCGACCATATCGGTGCCTGCGGGGAACTGCGGCGCGAGCCTGGTGTCACGCTGGCCATCCACCGGGAAGACGCGCCCCTGCTCTCCGACACGCACCGGAACCTCACTGCTTACATCGGCCCCCCGCTCACTCTATCCGCGGCGGAAACGCTACTCGGCGACGGGGACCGGGTGGAGTTCGGCGCCGGAATCCAACTGACTGTCCTGCACACCCCGGGGCACACCCGGGGAAGCATCTGCCTTTTGGGCGAGGGTTTCCTGTTCAGCGGCGACACGCTGTTCGCCGGGGCTGTGGGGCGAACGGATTTCCCCGGAGGGGATTTCAAAACGCTCATCGCTTCCCTGAAGAACCGGTTGGAGCCGCTTCCCGATGACACCCGGGTTTACCCGGGCCACGGGCCGGCGAGCACCATGGGGGTTGAAAAGCGGGAGAACCCCTACCTGACGACCGAATGGTGACGCAAGAACAGGCAGATAATCGGGGTGAGGGAATGTTTAACGAAGAACCGCCGGAGGCCGGCGACAGGCGTTACACCATCGTGGTGACCGGTGACGGGGAGTTTCTGGTGGGCACGTGCGTGGAACTCGGGGTATCTGCGCAGGGGGGGACCCGGGAGGGGTGCCTGGAAAACCTGCGCGAGGCCATCGCCCTTTTTCTGGACGATGAACCGATTGTGCTTCCGGCCAAGGTGGTAAAAGCCCTGACAGCAGCCGGCTACCACGGGGTGAACAAGAGGGGCCGCCACATCAAGTTCCGCAAGTACGGCTCCCGGCCGGACACACTGGTGCTGCCGAACGAAACCCGGTTGGCGCGTCATTTTATCGACCTGGTTTGCGCCCGGACCGGGTGCTCCCCGGAAGAACTCCAGGGCCCGGGAAACGGGACCGAGTCTTGACAGATTCCTGCGCCCGGCATAAAATCTCGGCAGTTTATGTTTTGATGGGAGACGAGTGCCAATGCTGATTTCCAGGCCGCGAGGTACCAGCGACCTCCTGCCGGGGGATACGGCAAGGTGGCAGCGGGTGGAAGCGGTGATCCGGGACCTCTGCCGGGTTTACGGGTACGGGGAAATCCGCACACCGCTCTTTGAGGCCACGGAGCTTTTCCAGCGCGGCGTGGGTGATATCACCGACATCGTGGAAAAAGAGATGTACACCTTCACCGACAAAGGCGGCCGCAGCCTGACCCTGAGGCCCGAAGGAACCGCTCCGGTGACCCGGGCCTATCTGGAAAACGGCCTGCACGCCGTCCCGCAGCCGGTGAAGCTTTTTTACGTCGGGCCGATGTTCCGTTATGACCGGCCGCAGGCCGGGCGTTACCGCCAGTTCCACCAGTTCGGGGTGGAGATTTTCGGGGCGGCGGACCCGGCCGCCGACGCCGAAGTGATCGCGCTGGCGATGCACTTCTTCGACCGGCTGGGCTTGGCCGGCCTGGAACTGCATCTGAACAGCGTGGGCTGTCCCGGCTGCCGGGCGGTGCTGCGCAGAAAACTGGCGGACTATTTTGAGCCCCGGGCCGATGAATTGTGTGCAAACTGCAGAGGCCGCCTTAGGAAAAACCCGCTGCGGCTCCTGGACTGCAAGGAAGAGCGGTGCCGTGAGGCCGGGCGGGGCGCTCCCGTCCCAGTGGACTACCTGTGTCCGGAGTGCGGCGGTCATTTCGGCCGGGTGCAGCGTTATCTGGACCTCCTGGGAATAAGTTTCAAGCTGAACCCATGTCTGGTGCGCGGGCTGGACTACTATACCAGGACCGCCTTTGAAATTCTGGTCCCCGGGGGCGGCGCCCAGGACGCGGTGGGCGGCGGCGGCCGGTACGACGGGTTGGTGAGTGCCATCGGGGGGCCGGCCGTTCCCGGTGTCGGCTTCGCCTTGGGGCTCGAGCGGACGCTGCTTTTGTGGTCCAGGCAGGCCGGAGAAGAGGTCTTACCTCAGGGTCCGGTGGTGTTCATCGCCACCGCGGGGGAAACGGAGGAGACGGCCACCGTGCTGCTGTCCGGACTGCGTGCGGCCGGCGTGCCCGCCGACCGCGAATACACCGGTCGGAGCCTCAAGGCGCAAATGAAGTTTGCCGCCAAGTTGGGTGCGCGCTGGGTGATCATTGTGGGTAAGGATGAACTGGAGGCCGGTGAGGTGATCCTGAGAGATATGGGGGCGGGCCTGCAAACTAGGGTTTCACTGGGGGAAGTCGTGGAGCGGCTGCGGCGAGACGCCCGAGGATAGTGAAAGGTGGTGGGACAGTGGAAACTGATACCATGCGGGGACTGAAACGCACCCACAGCTGCGGCAGCCTGTCCCGTAAAGAGGTAGGCTTACGGGTGGTCGTCATGGGCTGGGTGGACAGCAGGCGGGATCACGGGGGTCTCGTCTTCGTCGACTTGAGGGACCGGTCAGGGGTGGTGCAGGTCGTGTTTAGCCCCGAGGACCGGAAATCCTTCACCAAGGCCCAAACCTTGCGCAGCGAGTACGTGCTGGCCGTGGCCGGTACAGTCCGCCGGCGCCCGGCGGGTACCGAAAACCCGAAGCTCAGCACCGGAGAGATCGAGATCCAGGCGGAGGAGGCGCGGATCTTGAACCGCGCCCGCACCCCGGTGTTTTACATTGAGGACGGCGTGGAGGTAGATGAAAACCTGCGCCTGCGCTACCGCTACCTGGACCTGCGCCGTCCCGAAATGCAGCGGACCCTTGAATTCCGGCACCGCGCGGCGAAAGCGGTCCGGGACTTTCTTGATTCCCGGGGCTTCTGGGAGATTGAAACGCCCTTTCTGACCCGGAGCACGCCGGAGGGCGCGCGCGATTACCTGGTGCCCAGCCGGCTGAATCCCGGCAAGTTCTACGCCCTGCCCCAATCACCGCAGCTGTTCAAACAGCTGTTGATGGTTTCCGGGTGCGAACGCTACTTCCAGATTGTGCGCTGCTTCCGAGACGAGGACCTACGGGCGGACCGTCAACCGGAGTTTACTCAGATCGACCTGGAGATGTCCTTTGTGGACAGCGGGGACGTAATGGCCCTCGTGGAGGAAATGGTGGCCGCGTTGTACCGGGAAACCACGGGGGTTGAACTCGAAATCCCGTTCCCGCGGATAACCTACGCCGACGCCATGGACCGGTTCGGCACCGATAAGCCCGACCTGCGTTACGGGATGGAACTCCATGACGTCACAGACGTGGCAGCGGGGTGCGGTTTCAAGGTGTTCCAGACCGTCGCCGGGGGCGGCGGCCGGGTGAAGGGGATCAGCGTGCCCGGCGGTGCGGTTTTCAGCCGGAAAGAGCTGGACGACCTGACCAGGTTCGCCGGACAGTACGGCGCCCGGGGTTTGGCCTATCTGCTGTATACCGAAGAGGGGATCAGATCGCCGATTGCCAAGTTCTTCACCGCCGGCGAACTCGAGGCGCTGGTCCGGCGCCTGGAGGCGGTGCCGGGCGACCTGCTGCTGTTCGTGGCCGACCGCCCGGCGGTGGTGGCCGCGGCGCTGTCGGCCCTGCGGCGTCACCTGGCCGAACGGCTGGGACTGATCGACCGTTCGCGGAACGAGTTTGTCTGGGTGCGGGAGTTTCCGCTCCTGGAGTACGACGAAGATGAGAAACGGTTTGTGGCCGTACACCACCCGTTCACTGCGCCCGTGGAAGAGGACATCGCCCTGCTGACTGTAGAACCGGCGCGGGTTCGGGCCCGGGCGTATGACCTGGTGTTGAACGGGGTCGAAATCGGCGGCGGCAGCATCCGGATACACCGCCGGGACGTCCAGGAGCTGGTTTTCAGCGCGATCGGCCTTGAACCTGGGGAGGTTAAAGAGAAGTTCGGTTTTTTGCTGGAAGCTTTCGAATACGGGACCCCGCCGCACGGCGGTTTCGCGGTCGGGTTCGACCGGCTGGTGATGCTCGCCGCCGGCAAACAAACCATCCGTGACGTGATGGCCTTCCCCAAGACCCAGAGCGGGACCGACCTGATGACCGGCGCCCCCGACGCCGTCGCTCCGGCACAGCTGCGTGAATTGGGCATAATCGTCGCCAGCAAGCCGAAGGGTGCAGCCGGCGACGGGTGACCGCCGCCTCCCGGCGCGCGTGGGCTCAGGCACTTGCCAAAGATGAACGTTTGTGCTAGTATTGTTTAAGACCCGGGCAAACAGAATATGAGCACAAGCCCTACTTTGTCCGTGGCATTCTCGAAGTTCTGAGCCAACACCGACGCATTGGGAGCCCGGCCTCTGGTTGCGGCTTGCAGGCCTCCGCCGCGAGGAAGCGAAAAACAACCAGGAGGGCACCCACCAGTTCTGAGATTGGGTTCAGGAAACTTTGAGCGGAGCCACGGCAATGTGGGGTTTTACTTTTCCGTACTTAAACAAAACACTCTTTCTGACATAGTCATTCTCGCACGACTTGTTGCGATCGGTAATAGCCGTGTTCGTCCGGACACGGTTCTCTGTTATTTGACATAAACTGGGACCGTTAGGCGGACACTAACCGAAGCCGGGGAAAAGGAGGCGCTGGGGTTGCGGAGGATATACCTGGATCACGGAGCGACCACCCCACCCGATCCGCGGGTGGTCGACAAAATGCTCACTTACCTGAGGGGAACGTTCGGAAACCCCTCCAGCGGGCACGTCTTCGGGCGCGAGGCCCGGGAAGGCATTGAAAAGGCACGGGTCAGGGTGGCCCTGGGGTTAGGCGCCGATCCCCGGGAGATCATCTTCACCAGCGGCGGCTCGGAGGCCAACTATCTGGCCTTGAGGGGGGCGGCCTACGCCAACCGGGAACGGGGCCGCCACATCGTGGCCTCACAGATTGAACACCACTCGGTGCTGGACACCTGCCGGGATCTGGAGCGCGAGGGTTTTGAGGTCAGCTGGGTTCCGGTCGACGAGTGGGGCCTCGTGGACCCCGGGGACGTGGCGGCGGTTTTGCGGCCGACCACCATCCTGGTCAGCGTCATGCTGGCGAACAACGAAGTCGGAACCATCCAGCCGGTCGGGGAGATCGCCGCCCTGGCGCGGACGGCCGGGGCGCTGTGCCACACCGACGCCGTGCAGGGCTTCGGGAAAATGGCGGTGAATGTCCGGGAGTTGGGGGTGGACCTTTTGTCCATCTCAGCGCACAAGATATACGGGCCCAAGGGCGCGGGCGCCCTGTATCTCCGGAACGGAACAAACTGGCGGCCGCTGAATTACGGCGGGGGCCAGGAGTGGGGGCGCCGGCCGGGCACCGAAAACGTGGCCGGCATCGCCGGTCTGGGAATGGCCGCCGAACTGGCTGTCGCCGAACTGGAAACAGAGGCGGCACGCGTCGGAGCCCTGCGGGACCGGCTGGTGGAGCAGGTTCTGCTCCGGGTGCCCGGGGCGCGTTTGACCGGGCACCGGGAACGGCGGATTCCGCACAACGCCCATTTTCTGATTGCCGGGGTCGCCGGTTTTGAACTGCTGGCGGGTTTGGACGCCGAGGGTGTGGCCGTGTCGGCGGCGTCGGCTTGTGCCGCCGGTTCGGGGGCGCCCTCGCATGTCCTGCAGGCGATGGGAGTGCCCAACGAACTGGCAATGGGCGCCGTCAGGGTGACCCTGGGCCGAGGCAACACCACCGAGGAGGTAGACCGGTTTGTCGATCTCCTGGAGCGGTTGGTCAATAACCGGGCGCCGCCCATGCAAGGCTAGTTGGATTCTGCCGAAAAACGCAACCAAACTTCTCACCTCTCCGTGACCGACTGTTTGAGTCTGCCCCGGAATCTAATTTTCAAGAGCCGGGGCATACTAATAGCAAACGCCGATCCGGCTCATAGGGGGTAATGGCCTTGCACTGCCCGATCTGCAGCGGGAGAGCGACCGGCAAGGTGGGTGTGGAACAGTACTACTGCTGGGATTGCTGTGTGGAATTTAGAATCGACAAAGAAGGGGTGCGGATCTTCGACGTCAACGAGGACGGCAGTCTGGTCGACTTTGACCCCAACAACGAATTGGTTTACTGAAATCAAGCGCCGGCGTGACCGGTCTAAAGCGGTACCAGTCTTACCTGTCCCTTAACCGCCAGATCATCCCCAATTATAGCCAGCGCCCCGGTCACGCCCGCGACCGAAAGGGCGAATTCAACCGCCCCGGCCAGGTCGGCGGGTTTTTTCACCCGGTTCGCTGCGGCGGTGGCGACCGCATCGGCCAGCGCCGCCGAGGGGGCCAGGATGGTCACAGCGTCCGCCGTTCCAAAGCTGACGGAGTGACCGATGGTGCCCGAGGACGTGCACAGCCCGAGCGGTGTCATTCCGGGGGTGACTTCCACCCCGATGCGGTTGCTCAGCGGGGAATCCCCGGCGTAAATGCCGACCAGACGCCGGCGCGCCGACTTGATGAACAGGTCACCCCCGTTTTCCACGAATACATCCCGGGAGTACCGGGCGAGAAACCGGCCGACATGGTCGGCGATGGCACCGGCCACCGCGGCCATGGGCCCGACTCCGGCCAGCGCCGCCGCCGCCGCCATGTCGGCGGCGACCGGCGGAGCCCCGCTCCGGACGGGGTGGGGCTCCATGGCGTGCAGGAAGGCAGGATCGCCAGCGATGTAGGACTCGAGCCCGCGCCGCAGCTCCTGGACGTACCGTTCGACCTCGCGGGCGAGCGCCGGGGTGAAACGGTCACGCCGGACCCCGATCAAAAGGTCGGTCTGGCGCACCACCACCTGGAAGTGGGTCAGGTCCTCCTGGCGCAGCTGCCGCCGGTAAGTCCTTTCCAAAGCTAAAACTTGACCTCCATGGCCCGCACGGGGCAAGCCCGCGTGCACAGCTGACAGACGATGCATTTCTGTCCGTCAAAAGCAACGGTCATCTCCGGCCGTTCGACGTACAGCGCCCCGACCGGGCAGATCGCCGTACAGGCCCCGCAGCTGATGCACCGTTCCTCGCTGCGGACGATCTCCTCGCTCAGCGGCTGGACGGCCACTCCCCGGGAGGCCGCGAAGGCGAGGCCCGCCTCAAGGGCTTCCCCGGTCAGCTCCACGATCATGGTCCCCTGCTTGTGCGGGTTTATGTTCGCCTTCAGAATGTTCACCATCAGGTCGTAATCCTTGACCAGGTAATAGATCAGGGGTTTGTCGGCCACTTCGGCCGGAAAACGCAGGACCACCTTTCTGGTAGCCACGGTCATCACTCCTTTGGACCCTTGATTTCAAGCGGTTTGCCGGTAAGGCCGGCCTCCGGGGACGGGAGTAGGCGGACCGGCTCGGACAGCAGAAATTCCCCGGACAAGAGCCACTCTTTCAGGATAGTGGCGATCTCCAGCGCCCTGCTGTAGCTTGACAGGGGCGCGGTGGGTACTTTGCGGCCCCGGACCTCGATCGTGCCCGACTTCAGTTCGGCGTAGCTAACGAGCCCCAGGTTGCCGGGATGGCGCTGCGGATAGGCCTCGCTGTAGTCCACGACCGGCGCGTACAGATCCTCGTCCGCCAGGGCGGCATAGCGCAACACCTCTTCATCCAGGACGGGGATCGGGATGCCGAGGCCCACCACCAGCGTGGCTCCGTAGCCCAGGAAACTGGCGCCCACCAGCCAGCGGGGGCTCATCTGTTTCAGGTCGCCCAGCACCGTGAGGGTACCCCCGGCCGCGAACACCGAACCCTCCACCGGGCCTTCCCGCACGGCGGGGAAGTGCTGGGTGCCGTTCCAGACCACGTAGCCGGTGCCTCCGCCCAGGAAGATCCGGGTGCCGATGCCAATGGTCCGGAAATATGGGTCCTTCAGAAGCGGACTCAATTGTCCGCTGGTCGAATAGTGAGCGTTGCCCAGGTCGGGTTTCAAGACTCCCATATAGGTATAAAGCGTCCTGGGGCCCAGGTTCACCGCCACGTTGTAGTTCTGATAAGCGTTACGCGGGTTGAAAAGCACGACCTCGTTCAGGTCGTCCAGGGTGATCCAGGTCTCGATCTCGCGCCGGGGATAGCAGTCGGTGCCGTAACCCTCCACCTTCAGCTTGACCGGATTGCCGGCTACCAGGTCGTGAATGACGTGACCCCCTCCGTACCGGAACTCGCCGGGGTGGTTCCGGTTCAAGGGGTCGGTTTCCGGGACGGAAGTCGCTCCCAGGAAAGTGTCCACCGCCGCGAGACCGCCGCAGGCCGGCACGTCGTTCAAGAATACCCGGTGCCCCTTGATGCGCGGGGCGCTGTGGCCGAAATTCAAGTATACTCCGGAGGAACACATCGGTGCGAAAGTACCCGTGGTCACCACGTCCACCCGGCGGGCCGTTTTGGTGAGGCCCTGTTCCCGGACCATGGACACCACCTCTTCCGCGGTGACGACCACCGCCTTTCCTTCACGGAGCCGGGCGTTGATTTCGGCGTAGGTTTTAGTGCTCACCTGACACACACCTCCAAAAAATGATGCCCCCGGAGAATCGAAAAACCTCTTCTCCGCAGGGAAAAGAGGCCGAAAACGATACGGTCCTCTTATCTCCCAGAAGAATCGATCTCCCGCAGGAATTAGCACCTGGCCGGTGACCACCGCCACCGACTGGTTGCCGGGCTTCATCGGGCCAGTCCCTCCGCCACTCTCGATAAGAGATTGGGACGTTATGAAATATATGCTCCCAGTCTAGCAGTTGGGCCGGGACGCTGTCAAGAAGGTTTTCGCGCCGTGCCCGGCCACCGAAAACACCGGCCCCACAAAAAGGTGTCAGACACCTTTTTTTGTGTAAAGAGGTGCCAGCGGTCTTGGACTCCGCGCCCAAGGAGGGTGTCCGGATGGGCGTTTCGCCACCGGCGCTCGGTGTTTCTTGCGCGGTGCGCGCTTTTCTTGACCATATTGGCAATTCTTTGTATAATTTAGAGCGCAACGAGGGGGTCCGCCAAATGAACAGCAGTGAAATCCGTAAGCGTTATCTGGAATTCTTCGCGGCCCGGGGGCACCGGGTTATTCCGAGCGCGTCCCTGATTCCGGGTAACGACCCCACGCTCCTGTGGACGTCGGCCGGCATGGTGCCGTTCAAGCCGTATTTCACCGGCGTGGCCACTCCCGAGTTCCGGCGGGTGGTCACCTGTCAGAAGTGCCTGCGCACCCCCGACATCGAAATGGTGGGCAGAACGGCGCGCCACCACACCTTCTTCGAAATGCTCGGAAACTTCTCCTTCGGCGACTATTTCAAGGAGCGCGCCATCCCCTGGGCGTGGGAGTTCGTAACCCGGGACCTCGGGCTGGCACCGGAACACCTGTGGATTTCCGTGTACCTGGATGACAACGAGGCCTTTGATCACTGGCGCGGTCTGGGCGTGCCCGCGGAACGGATCGTGCGCCTGGGCCGGGATACCAACTTCTGGGAGATAGGCGTCGGCCCCTGCGGCCCCTGTTCGGAAGTCTATTACGACCGCGGGCCGGCGTACGGTTGTGAGAGCGCTTCCTGCGGTCCGGGTTGTGACTGCGACCGGTGGCTGGAAATCTGGAACCTCGTGTTCATCCAGTATTTCCGTAATGAAGCGGGAGACTATTCCCCCCTGGAAAGCCCGGGAATTGACACCGGGATGGGACTGGAACGGGTGGCGTCCGTACTCCAGGGTGTAAATACCAACTTTGACACCGACCTTTTCCGCGGTCTGATTGACTACACGGCTGGGGTGCTCGGCGTGCGGTACGGCGATGACCCGGCCGGTGACGCGGCCCTGAAAGTCATCGCCGACCACGGCCGGGCCATCACCTTTGCGATCGCGGACGGGGTGCTGCCCTCCAACGAGGGCCGCGGCTACGTCATTCGCCGCCTGTTGCGCCGGGCCGTCCGGAAAGCCCTGCTTCTGGGCCGGGAAAAGCCGTTCCTGGAAGGGGTGGCGCTGGCGGTCATCGAACAGATGGCCGGTGCTTATCCGGAACTGGAGACGGCGCGGGACAGTGTGCGCAAAGTCGTTCGTTTTGAAGAAGAGCGGTTCCGCCAGACTCTGACTCAGGGGAACGAAATTATCGGCCGCCTGATCGCCGAGGCCCGGGCCGAGAAACGCTCCACTCTCGAGGGTGCCGCCGCCTTCCAGCTTTACGATACCTACGGTTTTCCCCTGGAACTGACGCGGGAGATCTGCGCCGAGCAGGGCCTCGCGGTGGACGAAGCCGGGTTTGAGGCGGCGTTGAAGGCCCAACAGCAGAAGGCGCGCTCAAGCCGCCGGGAAACAAGGTACGTGGAGGAGCGGGAGACCTTCTTCCGGAACCTGCGTGACGAGATCGGCCTGACCAGGTTTGTGGGGTACGAGCAGTTGGAGGCCGACGCCGGCGTACGGGCTCTAATTCGCGACGGGCAACGGGTGCCTGCGGCCGGTTCCGGGGAACAGGTCAGCCTGGTGGTGGACACCACCCCCTGTTACGCCGAGTCCGGTGGCCAGGTGGGTGATCACGGCCTGATCGAGGGGGAAAACGTCAGGGGCCGGATCACGGATACCTTCGCCCCGGTGGAGGGGCTCCACGTACACGAGGTGGTGGTAGAGGCAGGCGTACTGGAAGAGGGGGCCCGCATCCGGATTCTCGTGGACGGCTCCAGGCGCCGGAAGATCTGCCGGAATCACACCGCCACGCACCTCCTGCACCGCACCCTGAAAGCAGTTCTCGGCACCCACGTGAACCAGGCCGGTTCCTTGGTGGCCCCGGAGCGCCTGCGGTTTGACTTCACCCACATTCAGCCTCTTTCAGAGGCGGAACTGGCTGA
Source organism: Candidatus Desulforudis audaxviator MP104C (assembly GCF_000018425.1). GTDB lineage: Bacteria > Bacillota > Desulfotomaculia > Desulfotomaculales > Desulforudaceae > Desulforudis > Desulforudis audaxviator. The sequence goes on from NC_010424.1 coordinate 975,165, forward strand.
AGTGGAGAGCCGGATCAACGAGATCGTGCTTTCCAACCTGCGTGTAGAGAGTTTTCAGACCTCCTTCGACCGGGCCCGGGAACTGGGGGCGGTCGCCCTCTTTGGAGAGAAATACGGGGACCTAGTCCGCGTGGTTCAAATCGACGGGGTGAGCATGGAACTGTGCGGCGGCACCCACGTGCTGTCCACAGCGGAGATCGGGCCGGTGAAGATCACTGCGGAAAGCAGTGTCGGGGCCGGGTTGAGACGGTTGGAAGCCGTTACCGGCATGGAAGCGCTCGCGTTTCTGAATTCCCGGAACGAGCAGTTGCACCGGATCGCCCAGGCGGTGCGCGTACCGGTGTCCGAACTGGTGGTACACGTCGAGCGGCTGCTTGACCACCAGAAAAAACTCCAGCGCGAAAACGAACAACTGCAGGACCGCCTGCAGGTTTATGAGGTCAAAGAACTCCTGGACCGGGCGAGTACGCACGAAGGCGTGAGAATCCTGGCGACCAGCGTACGGGCACGCGACATGGCCGAGTTGCGCAGCATGCTGGACCTTCTACGCGAGCGGTTGGGCTCGGCGGTGATTGTGCTCGGCTCGGCGGTGAACGGTAAGGTGAGCCTGGTTGCGTCCGTATCGCGGGATCTGGTGGCGCGTGGACTGCACGCCGGGGCGATAATAAAAGAGGCGGCGGCGGTGGCCGGAGGCGGCGGCGGTGGCCGACCCGAAATGGCCCAGGCCGGCGGAAAAAACCCCGAAAAGCTGACGGAAGCCTTGGAAAAGGCCCGCCAAGTGGTTCTGCGCCGGGTAGACGGCGGCTCCGCCTAGTCGGGCACCCAGATTTTCACTGGATTTACAGAGGAAATACTTGCCGTGTGGAGAACATGTCCGAAGAGTGTCGTTTGAAGGGAGGGTTCAAAGGGTGACGCACCCCGAATTCCCGGATCAAACTGTGCGGTTTGAGCGGAAGGCGGAAGAGGTCAGCGCAGCCTATGAAATCCTCTTGGCCGTTCACCAGGCTTTAAAAGACAAGGGCTACAACCCTATCAACCAGATAGTCGGATACCTTTTATCCGGCGATCCCTCCTACATTACCAGCCACCGGAACGCCCGAAATCTGATCCGGCGTCTCGAGCGGGATGAGTTGTTGGAGGAGTTGGTCAAAAGCTACCTGGCGCACAAAAGCCCTACCGGGGAGTAGGGCTTTCACTTGTGCTGTCCGGACGGGGGACGATGGAATATCGTCAACTGGGGCGCACCGGGCTTGAAGTTTCGCGGCTTTGCTTCGGCTCCCTCACGTTAAGCCCGTTGCAGGCCGGCCTCCCGGTCCGGGAGGCCGCCCGGGTGATGCGGCACGCTTTTGACTGTGGCGTTAACTTCATCGATACGGCCGAATTGTACCAGAACTATGACCAGATCCGCAGCGCGGTCCAGGGCCTCGGGGACAGCGTCCTGATCGCCACCAAGAGCTACGCCCATCGCCGGGACCAGATGGAGAAAAGCCTGATTCGGGCCCTACGGTCTCTGAAACGGGACTACATCGACGTCTTTCTGCTCCACGAACAAGAGTCGGTACATACCTTACGGGGACACCGCGCGGCACTGGAATACCTGGTGGAAGCTCGGGAGAAGGGTCTGGTGCGCGCGATCGGCATTTCCACCCACCACGTGGCCGGGGTGGAGGCCGCAACCGCGGACCCGGACATCCAGGTGATCCACCCGATCATCAACCGGCTCGGAATCGGGATACGCGACGGGGACACCGGGGCGATGCTGCGGGCCATCCGGATCGCGGCGCAAAACGGCAAGGGTGTCTATGGCATGAAAGTCTTGGGCGGCGGGCATTTACTGGAGGACTCCGAGACCGCCCTGAGGTTCGCCATCGGCATCCGGGACCTGGCCTCCGTGGCGGTGGGCATGCAGACCACCCTCGAGGTTGAATACAACGTGCGCCTGTTTTCCGGCCAGGTGGTCCCGGACGGCTTGCGCCAGATTGTCAGGCGCCGGCCGCGCCGGTTGTTGGTGGAGCACTGGTGTCTTGCCTGCGGGGAATGTGTGCGGCGGTGCTCGGCCGGGGCACTATATATCAAGGATGACGGCCGGGCGGCGGCCAGGCAGGAACTGTGCAACCTCTGCGGGTACTGTGCCTCGGTTTGCCCGGAATTTGCCATAAAGGTGATTTAGCCATGCGCCTGATGGGACTCGATATCGGCGACCGGAGGATCGGGGTGGCCTTAACTGATGAAAACGGGGTTGCGGCCTACCCCCTGGAGGTGTTGGAGCGGACCTCGCCGGAAAAGGATCTGCGCCGGATCACCGAGATCATTGACCAGTACGGGGTCGAGCGGGTGGTGGCCGGACTGCCGAAAACACTCTCGGGGCAAATCGGACCCCAGGGCGATAAGGTGTTGTCTTTTTTGGATAAGCTCCGGGTGCGTTCGACGGTGCCCGTGATCACCTGGGACGAACGGTTAACAACCGCGGAGGTGGAAAAACTACTGGTTAGTGCCGATCTGGGCCGCCGCCGGCGCCGCAAGGTGGTGGACAAACTCGCGGCGACGCTGATCCTGAATTCCTATCTCAATTCCCGGAAATCAGGCCGTAACACTTGACGTTCATGGCTACGGCCAATAGAATACTCATAATTTGGTGAAGGAGTGAACAGAAGTTGACCATGACATCGGAAGAGGTCATTACCCTGATTGACGAAGAGGGTGTGGAACATGATTTTACTGTCCTGGACATCCTGGAAGTGGACGGTACGGAGTACGCCATCCTGATCCCCGTAGACGACGAGGAACAAGAAGACGAAGTGGTTATCTTCAAGTTCACGGAGGATGACGAAGGAAACGAGATCCTGGTCGAGATTGAGGACGACGAGTGGGAGAAAGTTGCCGACGCCTGGCAGGAGAAAGTTGGTAGAGAACACTAGGGGGAAAGGTCCGTGACCGGGCGTCGCTTACTGCTGTTGGTTCTTTCGGGTCTGGCCGCACTCCTGTTGACCGTCACGGGAACATTCTGGGGCATTGTCACCGTGGAGGGCCGGTCGCAAACTGTGTTCCCGGGGGTGTCGGTTTACGGTCTTGACTTGGGCGGCCTTGACCAGGCGGGATGCCTGGAGGCGGTCGGCTCACTCGAACAGAGCCTCAGGTGCACACCGCTTACCCTGGTCTACGGGAGTAGGTCGTGGCGGGTGGAGCTGGGGGACCTCGGGCTGGTCGTTGACGGAGACAAGATCACAAGCGAAGCGCTCAAAGCCGGACGCTCCGGTTTTTTTGTGTCCCAGTGGCTGGAGCGTGGTGAAATCAGTCGGAACGGGTTTAAGCTCGACCTCTGCGCCGATTTTGAAGAACCCCGGTTCCGCACGGTGATCGACGAGATCACCACCGAAATCACTCGCGCGCCGGTGGACGCCAGGTACCATATCGGTAACGACGACACCGTGCACATCATCCCGCACCAGGACGGCTACCAGGTGGATCACGGCCGGTTGAAACAGCGTATCCTGCAGCAGCTGGAGACCGGACGCCTCGCCCCGGTTTCCATTCCTGTGGTTCACGTTGTGCCGGAGTATACCACCAGCGATGTGGAAGCCATGAACCTGACCGGTCTCCTGGCCGAGTTCGGCACCAACTACGATCCCGCGGTGGTGAACCGGTCTTACAATATCAGCGTGGCGGCGGGTGCCCTTAATAATCTGTTGATCCCCCCCGGGGAGATCGTGTCCTTCAACCGTATTGTTGGTCCCCGCAGCAGTGAGGCGGGGTATCGGACCGCACCGGTGATCATCGAGAACCAGTTCCAGGAGGGCATCGGCGGAGGGGTCTGCCAGGTGTCATCCACCCTGTACAACGCCGTCGTCCTGGCCAACCTCGAAGTCTTGGAACGTAAGAACCACTCCCTGCCGGTGACTTACGTCCCGATCGGCAGGGATGCCACCGTGGTATTCGGGGCGATCGACCTCAGATTCCGGAATAATACCGGAGGGTACATTTACCTCAAGACTTCGGCGGCCAACGGCCGGGTTTCCGTAAAGATCTTCGGCGACCACCGGTATCATCCCCGGGTGGAAATCAAGAGCTGGATCACCGAAACACTGGAACCCCGGACCGTGTACGAGGATGACGAAAACCTGGAAAAGGGCAAGCAAGTCGTCAAGCAGGCGGGCTTGCGCGGGTATCGGGCCCAGGCCGAGCGTTGGGTGTGGCAGAACGGCGCGGCTGAAAAGGAACCGCTCCCGGCGAGCTTCTACCACCCGGTGCCCGAAATCATTGCGGTGGGCACCAGGGAGCCGGTTCCGGCCTTGATTGTGCCCCCGGAAAGCGGGGTGCCGATCTGGATCCCCGACCCCGGTAACCCGTTGTCTCCACCCGGATCAATACCCCCGCGAGAGGAAAATCGTGTTCTGCAGCCGGAATGACTCCGGTAAATGCTTCTGTTGGGCGACAGTGAGGCGCTGCGGCGAACCTAGCCCGGCGAAGGGACGGGGGCCGGTATTTCTTTTTGCTGCCCGGGCTGCTATAATTTTGACCAACAAGCAACCCGAGAGGTACTTGCCTTGACCTTCCGGCAGACAGTCATCGACCGTTCCCTGTACATTCTTTTGGGGCTCCTGGGATCGGCCGCTTTTCTGATCGGCGCCGCCTGGATCACCGCCAACGCGATGCTGGCGCCGGTTTGCGACCGGGAAACGGATCCGGTGCTGGTGGAGATCCCGGCCAGGGCAAGCACCGGGCAGATCGGCGCCATCTTGGCCGACAAGGGCCTAATCCGGAACGCCACCGCTTTCCGGTTGTATGCCCGGTTTCGGCGACTGGATGCCGTCCTGAAAGCGGGAGAGTACGAGCTTTCCCCGTCTCTGTCCACCCCGGAGATCATTGAGATTCTGGCCCAGGGCCGGGCCAGGCTCGTGGCGTTCACCATCCCCGAGGGGCTGACCTTGAAGCAGACCGCCGTTTTGCTGGCAGACCGCGGGTTCGTGGACGCCGATGTCTTTACGCGGCTCCTGGACGAGAAGGCGGCGTCTCATCCGCTGTTGTCCGGCCTGCCGGAGGAGCAACGCTCGCTGGAAGGCTACCTTTTCCCGGACACCTATATGATTTCCATCGGGACCAGCGAAGAACAGATCATCCGGCTTCTGCTCGCCCGTTTCGAAGAGGAAACTGCCCGCCTGGATCTGGAGCGCCGGGCCGCGGCACACGGTCTTAATCTGCACGAAGCGGTGACCCTTGCCTCCCTGATCGAGCGTGAGGCACGCGTGGCTGAAGAGCGCCGGGTGATTTCCGGGGTGCTCCACAACCGGCTCAAGCGGAATATGCTCCTGCAGGTTGACGCCACCATCATCTACGCGCTGGGCGACTTCGACCGCCAGGTGGTGCTGTACCGCGACCTGGAGGTTGACTCCCCCTACAACACCTACCGGTATTCCGGCCTCCCCCCGGGTCCCATCGCCAGCCCGGGCCGGGACTCCCTGATTGCCGCGGTGGACCCCGACCAACACGACTACCTCTACTACGTCGCCAAACCCGACGGCACCCACGCCTTTTCCCGCACCCTGGCCGAGCACAACGCCAACAAGCGGCGGTACCTGCCCTAGAACAGAATTCAGGAGCCAGAAGCCAGAAGTCAGAATAAGAAACCAAAAACCAGGATTTAATGACAGCCAAAGCCTTATCGATACCTGGTTTCTTTCCCCATCACCCAATGTTCGGCTGGACCACATATTCTCTCCATATTGTACGCTGTTTACGGCATAGGGTCTAAATCCTTTTACTACATTACGCCCTAACGGGTGGGTCTTCCCGCATAAAACCCGGGTTTGCAGGCAAAGCTATTCCAAGCTAGCTAGTTCCCGAAGGACATCGGCGGCGCGACTCCGGCCGACCGCGTCCGGGAATGGGTTTGGAAGGGGATTGAAGGCCGTTGGAGCAATTGCGCCGGAGACGTGTGCGCTGGGTTTTCGTGGGCTTGGTGGCCGCCCTAGCTCTGTTGGCTGGGAAGCTCGGGGAAGTCCAGATCACTCAGCACGCCGCTTTCAGGGTGGCCAAACTCAGCCAGACCGCGGTGCAGGTTTCTCTGGAGTCCGTGCCCCGCGGCGCGATCCTGGACCGGAATCTTTTTGACTTGACGGGCCGGCACGCCGCGGCCCGGATCGTGGTGATCCCGCAGCTCCTTCCGGAACGGGAAGGGTTGGCGGCGGAGCTGGCGGCGATTCTGGGCGTTGATGCCGGTGAGATCCGGGCACACCTGGATTCCCCCGGCATCCTGCCGTATCCGCTGTCCCGGGTCCAGAAGGAGACTGTTCTGGCCCGGGGTTGGCCGGGAGTCGGAGTGCTGCCGGTGGCCTTCAGGTACGGGGAACGCCCGGTGGCGGCCCACGTTCTGGGGCACCTGGGCCCGCATTCGCCCGCGGCCTCCGGAGCGGCGGCCGAACCCGGCCGGCTGGCCGGCAAGTCGGGAATCGAATTGTTTTATGAACCCGAACTCGCCGGCCGGCAGCCGGTGGCGGTGGTGCGCAGCTTTTTTGACGCCCGCGGTCTCCCGTTGCCGGGCCTGGGGCTGGTCGTCGAGACCCACAAGGGGGATGACGGGCGTCAGGACGTACGATTGACCCTGGATCTTGCCGTGCAGGAGATCGTAGAGGAGGTCATGGACCGGAAAATCGAGACGGGGGCAGTAGTGGTCCTGGATATCGCCACCGGAGATATTCTGGCCCTGGCCTCACGGCCCGACTACCACCCGGCCCGGGTGGGCGAGTATCTGAGTTCCGGAGTGGCAGACGTGTTCAACAACCAGGCCCTGGCCCTGTACCAGCCGGGCTCCATATTTAAAATTGTGGTGGCGGCCGCGGCACTGGAGGAGGGAATTGTGGCGCCCGACACGACGTTTGCCTGTGCCGGGCACGAGGACAGGCTGGTACGGTGCTGGCTGGCTGAGGGCCACGGTGCGGTCGGTTTTGCTGAGGCCTTCGCCGTTTCCTGCAATCCCGCTTTTGCCCGCCTGGCGCTGCAGTTGGGCAGCGACAAGGTCGTGGAGTACGCCCGCCGTTTCAAACTGGACCAGCAGGCGGTGATCGGGTTTCCTTTTCCACCCGACCGGCGTCAGGATCTCGACCTCATCAGTCGGCCTTACAACCTGGTGAACGCGGGAATCGGCCAGGGACCGGTTTTGGTGAACCCCCTGCAAATCACCGCCCTGGTGGCGGCGGTGGGGCGGGATGGGGTTTACATTCCCCCGCGGCTGGTGATTGAAATCCGACGGGAAAACCGGGTGGTTCGGACATTGGAGCCGGGAGCGCCGGAGCGGATAATGACGGCCGGTACGGCACGGGCCATGAACACGCTGCTCAAATCGGTGATCGCGGGGGAACTCGGGGAAGCCGCCCGGGTACCCGGATGGGGAAGCGCCGGGAAGACCGGAACGGCACAAACCGCGAACGGGAACAACAACGCCTGGTTTTCCGGCTACGTGCCAGCGGAAAAGCCGCGCTACGCGATTACGGTGTTCGTGCGCGGGGGCGGCAACGGTGGTCAGAGTGCCGCTCCGGTGTTCCGGGAGGTCGCGGAGCAAATCCTCGCCCACTAATCCTATGCTACCGCAAATTAACTTTGGATACCGGTTTGCTTCCGGGTACCATGCTAATAAAATGGCTAATGACGGTGTTTTGCCCAAAAATGATGAATGATAAATATTGCCTGGAAATGGCGTTTATAATTATAATACAATAGTAAGGCAGTCATATAAACGTGTGCCTTGCACTGAGGGGGAGGTGTGTTGTTTCATGCCGATCTATGACTTCAGATGCCGTAATTGCGGGCATCAGTTTACCGTGCTGATTCAGTTGTCGGAGAAAGACGGGGTACATTGCCCGCGTTGCCGGAGCAGGAATATCCGGCAGATCATTTCCCCCTTCAGTTTGTTCGGCCGGAAGCCCTCCCGGGACAAATGCGGTTCCGGTGGTGCTGTGGGCGGCGGGTGAAGGATCTGACAAATTGGGGAACAGGCTGTTCCCCTAGAATAATAAAATAATGTTGAAGGGATGGTTCGGGAATGATAGTAGAAATCAATGAAAAAACGTTCGAGAACGAAGTGACCAGGAGCGACCAGCCCGTGGTGGTTGACTTCTGGGCGGAATGGTGCGGCCCGTGCCGCAGTATGGCCCCGGTGATTCAGCAGGTGGCGGCAGAGTTTGCGGGCCGGGTCAAGGTCGGCAAGGTGAACGTCGACCAGAATCAGGCCTTGACCGCGCGGTTTGGGATCAAGGGGATTCCCACCTTGTTGTTCTTCAGGGACGGTCAGGTGGTCGACCAGGAGGTCGGCTTCACCCCGCGCGGTGTCGTGGTGGAGAAAATCAACGCCTTGCTAAAGAAATAGAAGTCTCAACAAACGCCCGAACCGCGTTGAAACCGCGGCAACAAATGCCGTTGATATTCCTTGTAAGGCGTTTGCATTTGTGTTATACTATGTCCGGTATTCTTGTTCTCCTCCCGCACCATTTTTCGAAGGAGTGGGTTCCGTCCCACTCCTTCGCGTTAGTAAAGCGCCGGTTGGCGGAGGTGTAAGCGAAGTGGCGGCAAGTGATATCGCCGGGCGGGTCGAGGAAATGGCCCGTCCCTTGGCGGAAAGGAAAGGGCTCGAACTGGTCGAGGTTCAATACGTCACTGAGGGTGGTCGGCGGTACCTGAGGGTTTTCCTGGATAAACCCGGCGGGATCAACCTGGATGACTGTGAGGCCGTGTCGAGGGAGTTGGACCGGGCCCTGGATGATGTCGATTTCATCCCCCACTCCTACGTGTTGGAGGTTTCTTCGCCCGGGCTCGAGCGCCCGTTGAAAAGGGCTGAAGATTACGTGCGGTTCAAGGGGCGCCTGGTGCAGATCAACACCTATGCACCCCTGAACGGACGCAAGAAGTTCTCCGGTCGGTTGATGGGCAGCGGGGAAGAAGGCGTTACAATCCTTCTCGGCGAGCACGAGTTAGCAACCATTCCCTGGGATCAGATTTCCAAAGCCAGGTTGGCGGTAGAATTTTAGGGCTGATATCTTTAGGAGGTTACTAACAAATGAATAGCGAGTTTCTGGCGGCTTTGCGCGACCTGGAGAAAGAGCGCAGCATCAGTGTGGAAGTCCTGCTTGAAGCCATCGAGGCGGCGCTTTTGTCCGCCTACCGGCGCAATTTCGGGACTTCACACAACGCGCGGGTGCAGGTTGACCGCCACACCGGAGACTGCAAGGTGTACGCCAGGCGGACCGTTGTCCAGGAAGTGGAGGACCCCCAGGATCAGATTTCCCTTGAGGAGGCCAGAGCCATTAACCCGGGCTACCAACTGGAGGACACGGTAGAATCGGAAATCACGCCGCGCAATTTTGGACGTATCGCCGCCCAAACGGCAAAACAGGTGGTGGTGCAGCGGATTCGGGAAGCAGAGCGAAACATGGTCTTCGAGGAATTTGCCAGCCGCGAGGGCGACATCGTCACCGGTGTGGTGCAGCGCATCGAGCAGCGCAACGTGTACATCGAACTGGGCAAAACCGAAGCCGTGCTTCCCCCGGCGGAACAGATACCGAGAGAGAACTACCGGCCCGGTCAACGGCTGAAGACATATATTGTCGAAGTGAAGAAGACCACCAAGGGGCCGTTGATCCTGGTTTCCCGGACTCATCCGGGTCTCCTGAAGCGGCTGTTTGAGATTGAGGTTCCCGAGTTGCACCAGGGGCTGGTGGAACTGAAAGCGGTGGCGCGGGAGGCTGGGATCCGGTCCAAGATCGCCGTCTATTCGAATGATGAGGGCATTGATCCGGTCGGGGCTTGTGTCGGCCCGAAGGGCGCCCGGGTACAGGCGATCGTTCAGGAGTTGAACGGCGAGAAAATCGATGTCGTGAAGTGGAGCCCCGACTCCTCGAAGTTTGTGTCCAGTTCCCTGAGCCCGGCCAAGGTGATTGCGGTGGAGGTGTGGGAGGACGAAAAGATCGCCCGGGTGATCGTACCCGACTACCAACTGTCGCTGGCCATTGGGAAGGAAGGTCAAAACGCCCGCCTGGCCGCCAAGCTGACCGGTTGGAAAATCGACATCAAGAGCGAATCGCAGATGGCTGAAATTTACCGGGAATATCTTGAGCAGCAGGGCTACGAGCAGGTGTGAGGCTCCTAATACGTTGCTTGTAGTTTACTTCCCCGGGGGAGGTTTTTAAATGCCCGCCAAAAAGGTGCCATTGCGCATGTGCCTGGGTTGCCGGGAGATGCGTCCCAAGAAGGAACTGATCCGGGTGGTGCGCACCCCGGCAGGCACCGTTGAGATAGATCCGACTGGAAAACGCCCGGGACGGGGTGCCTACGTATGCGGCAGGGAGTCGTGTGTCGATCAGGCCGTTGAGACGAGGAGGTTGGAAAAGGCCCTGAAAACAGGGGTTCTGCCCGAAACGATTCAGGATCTCCGGAGGGAGATAGAGAGGCGTGCAGGCGGTATATAAGCTACTGGGGCTTGGTCAGCGCTCCCGCAGCGTGGTATCCGGCGATGAGGGGGTGCGTGCCAAGTTGGAGAGACATCAGGCGCGGCTGGTGATTGTGGCCCGGGACGCGGCACCGGCGACGCGGCGGGATTTTCTCGTCCTGTCCGCGCGGTATGCGGTTCCGTGTGTGGAGTTCGGCACCAAGGGCGAACTCGGGATCGCGGTGGGCAAATCTCCGAGAGCGGTGCTGGCTCTCCTCGAAGACAATCTGGCCCGGCGCGTGTTGGATTTACTGGAAAGGTCGGAGGACGGTTCAGTATAGGGACCGTGATCAGTGGAGGTGATTACTTGACGAAACAACGGGTCCACGAAGTGGCCAAAGAGATCAATATGGGGAGCAAAGAGTTGCTCAAGGTTTTGACAGACCTGGGTGTCGCCGTCAAATCACATATGAGCACCCTGGACCCGGAAGATATTGTTCGCTTGCGGGAGCACCTGAATGCGGGAAAGAAGGGGGATAAATCCAGAGTCGGCCCGGCCGCCCCGGAGGAGCGGGGTGGTCCGGCGGGACAACCGCGCTCCCGAGGTGTCAAACTGAGCCAGTACGGCCCGGGGCTGGTGGACAAGGTGCCGCAGCGTCCGCCGGACAAGCGTCTGATTGAACGACCGTTCCGGGTGCCGACGATTCTGCCTCCCGCCTTCGGGGAAGAGGTCAAGGCTCCGGCCCCCGCGCCGAAACCGCCGGAAATACCGGTTGAGGCGCGTCCGGCGCCGCCACCGGCGGCACCCGCGCCTCAACCGGAACAGCACCGGCCGACGCCGCCGACGCGGCCGGTGCCGGACCGGCGTCCGCAGCCTGCCGGGCCCCATGCCCGTCCGCCCTACGCCGGACGGCCTCAATCCGGCGGCCCCCGGCCCCCGCAGGCGGGGGGTGGACCACCCCGCCCGCAAGCACCGGCGGGACGTTATCCGGGACCGCCACGCCCGGCTCAGGGCGCCAGGCCGGCCGTCCCCGGAAGGCCGCCGCAGCACCGGGGTCGTCCGGGAGTCGCCGCAGCGGGAGCCCCGCATCCGGGCCCCGGCGGAGCCCGGCCCCCAGCCCGTGGGATTCTGAGCAAGGCGATCCCCAAGCCGCCCGCCGAACTGGAAGCGGTTAAGCCGGACAAGAGCGTGGGGCAGCAGCGGTTCGCCGATAAGAAGGAGAAAGACCGCCGGACCCACTGGGACAAGAATGTGGGCAACAAAGAGAACCGGCTCCGCCTACGCCCGAAGGAAAAGCAGCATGGGCCGCGTGTGGTTCCTCCATCGGAACGGAAGCCGGTCGTGCTTACCGGCAGCCTGACGGTAAAAGATCTGGCGGAGAGAATGGGCGTCAAGTCGGCGGAGATCATTAAACAACTCATGTTTCTAGGAATCATGGCCACCATCAACCAGGAGATAGATGTGGAGACCGCGGTAGTGGTGGCCGAAGAAATGGGCTTCCGGGTGGAGATCAAGGAACGGGAACTCGATCCGGAGGAGCTCCTGGAACTGGAACCGGAAGAAGATGAGCCGGAGAAGCTGCAATCCCGGCCGCCGGTGGTTACCGTACTGGGTCACGTCGACCACGGTAAGACCTCGTTGCTGGATGCCATCCGGGATGCCAAAGTAACGGCGACCGAAGCCGGGGGCATTACCCAGCACATCGGTGCCTACCAGGTGAAGTACCAGCAAAAGCGGATCACCTTTCTGGACACACCCGGTCACGAGGCCTTTACGGCGATGCGGGCCCGCGGGGCTCGGATCACGGACGTAGCTATTCTGGTGGTGGCGGCCGACGACGGAGTGAAACCCCAAACGGTGGAAGCCATAAACCACGCAAAGGCGGCCGGAGTACCGATTATTGTGGCCATTAACAAGATCGACAAGCCGGACGCCAATCCGGACCGGGTCAAGCAGCAGCTTACTGAACACGGTCTGGTCGCCGAGGAATGGGGTGGCGATACCATCTGCGTTCCGGTATCGGCGCTGCAGAAAACCGGCCTGGACGAACTTCTGGAAATGATCCTCCTGGTGGCCGAGATGAATGAACTCAAAGCCAACCCCTTCCGAAGCGCCAGGGGCACGGTGATCGAGTCCCAGCTTGACAAGGGGCGCGGACCGGTGGTCACGGTGCTGGTCGAAAACGGAACGGTGGAGGTTGGCGACTTCCTAGTGGCCGGCAGCGCCTTTTGCCGCGTGCGCGCGATGATTGACCACAAGGGCAGGCGGGTGAAAAAGGCGGGCCCGTCCGCGCCGGTGGAGGTGTTGGGCTTTTCCGAAGTGCCGCAGGCCGGGGAGCGTTTCTACGAGGTGCCCGAGGAGAAGGTGGCGCGGCAAATCGCCCTGAAGCGGCAGGAGCGGAAGCGGCAGCAGGAACTCAAGGCCTCGGGCCGGATTTCCCTGGAGGACGTATTCAGCCGCATTCAGGAGGGAACCGTAAAGGAACTGCCGCTGATCGTTAAGGCGGACGTACAGGGGTCGGCGGAGGCGATGGTCCAGTCCCTGCAACGGTTGAGTACCGAAGAGGTCAAGGTCCAACTGATTCACCAGGGCGTCGGCGCCATCACCGAAAGCGACGTGAACCTGGCCGCGCTGGCGGGCGCGATCATCATCGGTTTCAACGTGCGGCCCGATGTGAACGCCCGGAAGGCGGCCGAGAGAGAACTGGTGGATATCCGCCTGTACCAGGTGATCTACGAGGCGCTGGACGATGTGAAGGCCGCTTTGAGCGGGCTCCTGGAGCCGACCTACCGGGAAGTGATTCTCGGACGCGCTCAAGTGCGCCAGATCTTCAAAGTCTCCCGGGTGGGGACGATCGCCGGCTGCTATGTGCTGGAAGGGAAAATCACGCGGGACGCGGGCGTGCGCGTGATCCACGACGGTAAAGTGGTACACGACGGCCGGCTTTCTTCCTTGAAGCGGTTCAAGGACGATGTACGGGAAGTAGTCCAGGGCTACGAATGCGGACTGACGCTGGAGCGGTTTAATGACATCCACGAGGGTGACCAACTGGAGTTCTACACGACGGAAGAAATCCAGCGCGAACTATAGGAGTGTCTTCACGCGGGAGGTGGGCCCGGTGATCTTCAGGCCGGAACGGCTGGCCGAGGTGATTAAGAAAGAGATCTCGGATTTGTTGCGTCAAATGAAAGATCCGCGCCTCGGTTTTGTGACCGTCACTGCGGTGGAAGTCTCTTCGGACCTGCGCTATGCCAAAGTGTTCGTCAGCGTGCTGGGGAGCAACGAAGATCAGGATGCTTCCCTGAAGGTCCTCCGCGGGGCCCAAGGGTTCATCCGCACCGAACTCGGGAAGCGGATCCGGCTCAGGTACACACCCGAGGTGAGTTTCGTTCACGACCCGTCGATTGAGGAAGGGACCCGGATTATTCAGATCATCAGGGACATCGGAAAGGGGCAGCCCGGACAATAAGATGGGTAACAAGAGCCTGGCGGCCGTCGCCGCAGAACTCAGGCGGGCGGTAAGGCCGGTTCTGGCTGGTCACGTAATGCCGGACGGCGACAGCATTGGTTCGACCTTGGCGCTGGGGCTGATGTTGGAACAACTGGGGAAGACGGTACAGATGGTCAGTCAGGACCCGATTCCGGCCACGTACCGCTTCCTGCCCGGTGTGGAGCGCATCCACATCGGCACCGTTCCGGATGCGGATTACGACTATCTGGTGACGCTCGATTGTTCGGTTCCCGAGCGTCTGGGACCGGACGTCAAACCCCTCCTGTCCCGCCCCGGAATCCGGGTGGTCAACATCGACCACCACATATCGACAGGCCCGTTTGCGGATTTCAACCATATCGACCCGACGGCGGCCGCCGTCGGGGAAATCGTGTTTGACCTGGCCGAACCCCTCGGGGTGGAAATAACCGTGGACATTGGGACTTGCCTCTACGTGGCGATTGCAACGGACACCGGTTCTTTCCGGTACGAGAACACTACGGCGGGAACACACCGGCGCATCGCCCGCTTGATGGAAATGGGCCTGGACGCGGCTGCCGTCAACACCCGCATCTACGACGAAAAACCCCTGGCCGCTATCAGGCTTCTGCACCAAGTTCTGGGCACCCTGGCCTTGAGCGCCGGCGGGCGGATCGCCTGGCTGAGGCTGACCAGGGCTATGGAAGCGGAATACGGCGAAGAGGTTGATGTCGAGGACCTGATCAACTACGCCCGCCGGATCAGCGGGGTGGAGGTCGGGATTCTGTTTCGGGAGCTGCCCGAAGGTCAGATCAAGGTCGGTTTCCGGTCCAAGCGCGCGGTGGATGTGGCCGCGTTGGCTTCGGCCTTCGGCGGAGGCGGACATCCCCGCGCCGCCGGCTGCCGATTTGAGGGTGAACTGGCGGAGGCCGAGCGACAGGTGCTCGGCGCCACGGAAAGGGTGGTCGCGGAGGCGTTTGATGGAAGGAGTCCTTAACGTCCTTAAACCTCCCGGGATGACCTCCCACGACGTGGTCGGTTTCCTGAGACGCAGACTGGGGATCAGGAAGGTTGGCCATACCGGCACGCTGGACCCGTTGGCCGCCGGGGTGCTGGTCGTCTGCGTGGGCCGGGCGACCAGGATCGCTCAGTATATTCCGGATGACAAGGTCTACCGCGCCGAACTGGTCCTGGGAATCACCACCACGACCGGCGACGCTCAGGGTGACGTTCAACGGGTCGAGCCCCTTCCGGACGGCCTGGACTTGGAACGGCTGGAGGAGGTGCTCGCCGGGTTTGCCGGCCCGGGGTTGCAGGTGCCGCCGATGACGTCGGCGCGCAAGGTGAAGGGGAAAAAGTTGTACGAGTTGGCGCGCCGGGGGGTGGAGGTGCCGCGTGAAGCCCGCCCGGTCATGATCCACCGCCTCCGCCTGGTGCACACCAGGTTCGAGCGCAGCGCGCACCCGCGAGCGCTCATCGATGTGTCCTGCAGCAAGGGTACGTATGTCCGCACCCTGTGTGCCGACATCGGAGCGCGGCTGGGCTGCGGGGCCTATATGTCTTTCCTGGTGCGGTCGGCGGTAGGGCCGTTTCCAATCACGGCGGCACGGACCCTAGAGGAGCTCGAGGGATCGCTGGCCGGGGAGTTGATCGCGGTGGATACCGCCCTCGGCCATCTGCCGGCGGTGCTCGTTCATCCCGGAGCGTCACGGGCCGTTCTGTCCGGGAGAGCCCTCTATCCTCCCGGAATCGCCGCGGGCCCCAGCCCGAAAGAAGTAGACGGGTATGTGCGCCTGCGGGACGAAACGGGTCTTTTAGCCGTGGCGAAGCCGCTCGCTGTGAGAGAGTCCCCGGAGCCCGTGGCTTTTCAACCGGTCTGGGTGCGGGGCGGAGCTTAGGAGCGGGTGGAGTTGGAATGGAAAGGGGAGCGGGGAGTTGGACCTGAGGACGAATTTCAAGAACCTGCGCCAGGATTACCCCCGGTTGGTGCTCGGCCTAGGCAACTTTGACGGGGTGCATCTCGGGCACCAGGAACTGATTCGGAGAATGGTGGAAAGGGCACGCCGTTTGGGCGGCGTGCCGGGCATTTTCACCTTTCACCCCCATCCGGTGTCGGTGCTGCGCCCCGAGCATGCCCCACCCCTGTTGCTGACCCAGGAAACCAAGGAAGAAATCATCGCCGGACTGGGAGTCCGGTTGCTGCTCCGAATCCCGTTCACCCTGGAATTCGCCCGGTTGTCGCCGGAGGAGTTCATCAGGGATGTGCTCTACACCCAGTTGGGCGTCGTCAGTGTGTTCGTGGGCTATAACTACACCTTCGGGCACCGCGGGCGGGGCACCCCGGCGACATTGGCCCAGCTCTCGCAAATCTACGGCTTCGAGACCAACGTGGTCGAGCCGGTCGAGGTTGCCGGTGAAGTGGTGAGCAGCACGAGGATACGTGAGCTGTTGTCCCGGGGCCGGGTGGAGGAGGCCCGGCGGTTTCTCGGTTTTGCTCCTTTCGTCGACGGCATGGTGGTTTCCGGAGACGGCCGCGGCCGCAGACTGGGATTCCCCACGGCCAACCTGGAGACCAGCCCGGACATCCTGATCCCGGCCAACGGGGTCTACGCCGTCAAGGCGGAAATAAGCGGGCAAAGGCACTCGGGGGTGGCGAACATCGGTTACCGCCCCACTTTCACCGGGGCGGACTCCGGCCGGAATCTGGAGGTCCACCTTTTTGACGTTGCCGACAACCTGTACGGAAAGTCAATGCGGGTCTTTTTCAGCCGGTATATCCGGGGTGAACGGAAGTTCGGCTCGCCCGCGGAGCTTATCCGGCAAATCGAAGCCGATATCCGGCAGGCCCGGGCCGTTGAGTGACCGCAGGCGCCCGTGAGGCTCCATAATTATGTGCGTTTACACCGTGCAGGTGGTTATGCTAAAATAAGGCGGAACATAAAGGTGGGGTGCCAGTGGGGTTTCCCAAGTACGATCTGTCCGAAGACGAGATGAAGAAGTGGATCGACCAGATCGCCGTCATCTGCCTCAGTGATGACTTCCAGCGTCTTAAGGACGAACTTGAAGTTCTCTACCGGGCCTCGGGGATCGGCGACAGTGCCGAGGAAGCCAGGATGTGTGCGTTTTCGGATGCGTTGTATGCGTTCCTGGCGGAAAAGGAAGCCTAAGGTTAAGGGAAGCAGGCATGCCGGTAGTAATTACGGAACACGCTCGAAAGAGACTGAACCAGAAGCGCCAGGAGAATATCTCCACCAGCGACATCATTGAGGCAGCGTCCGGTATTCCCGGGCACATCCCTTCGGCCACGCGTTTCCGAGGTTTCGTCGCCAAATCGGGGCGGGTCTTTGACATAGTGGCCAAGGATATCCCCGGCAGGCGCCTGGTAGTCACGGTAATCGGGAAGTAGGATGAACTGTCGGCTAGGCCCGGCGAGACTCCGACGTCCGGCTTGGCCGGCAGCAATTACTTAATTTACAAGTGGAGGTATTTTTTAATGACCCTCAGCGCGGACAAGAAGCAGCCCATAATTGATAAGTTCAAACTGCACGAGAACGACACCGGTTCCCCGGAAGTACAGGTGGCCATTCTCACCGAGCGGATCAATCTGCTCACCGAACACCTGAAGACGCACCGCAAGGACTTCCATTCCAGGCGGGGCCTTTTAAAGATGGTCGGACAACGCCGGGCGCTGTTGAATTACCTGCGGGACCGTGCTCCGGACCGTTACCGGAAGCTTATCCAGGAACTCGGACTGCGGAAGTAGGGGAAGGCATCCCCTGCTTCTTACCGTTTTGGGCGGTGCCCGGCTGCAATGAATTACGAGGTAGGAGGATCAAGCAGATTCATGACCGAGCAGGGTTATATTACACGTACAATTGAAATCAGCGGTCGGACTTTCAGCGTGGACATCGGCCGTGTGGCCGGGCAGGCCTCCGCTGGCGTCCTGGCCCGGTACGGGGAAACGGTGGTGCTGGTGGCGGCCACCCGGGAGGCGCTCCGGGAAGGGTTGGATTTCTTCCCCCTGACCGTGGACTATGAAGAACGGCATTACGCCGTCGGGCGGATTCCCGGAAGCTTCATGAAGCGTGAAGGCCGCCCCGGGGAAAAGGCCATTCTCGCCGCGCGGCTGATCGACCGGTCGATCAGGCCGCTCTTCCCGCGCAACTTCACCCAGGATGTGCACGTGGTGGCGCTGGTGATGTCGGTGGACCAGGACTGCTCGCCGGCGATCACGGCGATCCTCGGTGCTTCGGTGGCGCTGACCCTTTCGGACATCCCCTTCGCCGGCCCGGTGGGAGCGGTGATCATGGGGATGGTTGACGGGCAGTTGGTGGTCAACCCCACGCTGGAGCAGGACGAGAAGTCGGACCTGCACCTTACCGTCGCGGGGACCCGGGAAGCGATCAACATGGTGGAGGCGGGCGCCAAGGAGGTCTCCGAAGAAATAATAGTTGAGGCGCTCACCAAGGCGCACGCCGAGATCCAGCGGATCGCGGAGTGGGTCGGAGAGATCCGGGCGGAAGTCGAACCCCTGGGTTTGGCCCACCCGAAAATTGAGGTGCCGGCGAACGAACCGGGTCCGGAACTGGTGGAGGCGGTCCGATCCGCCGGTTACGAAAAGATGCGGGCCGCCGTGCACCACTGCAAGAATGAGCGGCTCGACAAGAAGTCCGCCGACCGGCACCTGGAGGGGACCAAAGCCGAAATCATCAATGCCGTTCTGGAAAACTTCCCGGAAGAGGAACAGCGCCTGAAAAGCCTGGTCGACAAGCTGGAGAAAGAAGCCGTGCGGGAGTTGGTGCTGAAGGAAAAGGTACGGCTGGACGGCCGCGCCTTCGACGAAATCAGGGACATCAGCGTGGAGGTCAACGTGCTGCCGCGCACCCACGGTTCGGGGCTTTTCCAGCGCGGGCAGACCCAGGTCCTTTCGGTCCTCACCCTCGGCGCGGTGCGGGACGAGCAGATTCTGGACGGGCTGGACACCCAGGAAACCAAGCGGTTCATGCACCATTACAACTTTCCGTCCTTCTCCACCGGGGAGGCGCGCCCCATCCGCTCGGCGGGCCGGCGCGAGATCGGTCACGGCGCCCTGGCGGGGCGGGCCCTGGAGGCGGTTCTGCCGGGAGAGGACGTTTTCCCGTATACCATACGGATCGTGTCCGAGGTGCTGAGCTCCAACGGCTCAACCTCCATGGCCAGCGTCTGCGGCAGCTGCCTGGCCCTGATGGACGCGGGCGTGCCGATCAAGGCTCCGGTGGCGGGGATTGCGATGGGTCTGATCAAGGAGGGCGACGAGGTCGCCGTCCTGACCGATATCCAGGGTACGGAGGACCACCTCGGGGATATGGACTTCAAGGTGGCCGGCACCGAGCAGGGGGTCACCGCGCTCCAGATGGACATCAAGATCGCCGGGATCACCCCGGAAATTCTGGCTCAGGCGATGGCGCAGGCCCGGGAGGCCCGGCTGTACATCCTGGACCGGTATAAGGAGGTCATCCCGGGACCCAGACCGGAAATCTCCCCGCGGGCGCCGCGGATCATCCACACCACTATTGATCCGGAGAAGATCCGGGACATTATCGGTCCCGGCGGCAAGATCATCCGGAAGATCACGGAGACGACCGGGGTGGATATCGACGTGGAAGATGACGGGCGGGTGTTCATCACCGCTCCTGACCCGGAGGGCGGCAAGAAGGCCCTGGAGATTATCAAAACCCTTACCGCCGAAGTCAAAGTGGGTGAGGTGTACTTAGGCCGCGTGGTGAAGATAATGGACTTCGGGTGCTTTGTGGAGGTTATCCCGGGGGTGCTCGGGTTGCCCGGCAAGGACGGACTGGTTCATATCTCGCACTTGGCCCACAACCGGGTGCGGAAAGTGGAAGACGTGGTCCGGGAAGGGGATCAGATACTGGTCAAGGCCATCGGTTTCGACAATCAGGGCCGCCTGAAACTGTCCAAAAAAGAAGCCATGGAGCCCCCCGCCGGCGGCGCCGGGGAGACCGGCCGGCCGGGCCTGATACAGGACGACCGCCCGGACCGGCGGCCGCGCTCGCGGTTTTCCCGGAGATAAACTAGGGACAAAGCCCCCTAACCTGGATAAACCAGAATTCAGAATCCAGTTCTCTTGCCATTTTACGCAGATGTTTGCACCACAGGCCCTAAGGGGCCTTTTGTTTTTTTTCGGGTCAGCATCCTTTCTCCCGTGCATACTCTTGAATGGGGGTGAGGGTGGTGCGCTTGAGACTGGCGGTTTTGACGGCAGTTCTCTGTCTGGCCGTGGGCGGGCTCTGGTGGCGGTGGTCACCGGCCGTTCCGGCCACCGGGCCGCAGCCGGTCTACCACGGTCCGGGGGACTCGCGGGCGGTGGCGCTGGCGGTGAACGTGGACTGGGGTGAGGAGTGCGTCCCCGAGATACTGAACATTTGCCGGGAACACGACATACACCTCACCTTCTTCGTCACCGGGCGGTGGGCCGGCAAGTTTCCCGATCTGGTGCGCCGGATGGCGGAGGAAGGTCACGAGATCGGCAACCACGGGTTCGGACATCCCCATCCCGACATGCTGTCCGTGGAACAGAACTTGCGGGACATCCAGCGGGCCGAGACCGTGATCCGGGGAATCATCTCGCGGCGCACCACGTTGTTTGCCCCGCCCTACGGGGAACGCGGCCCGGCGGTGCTCCAGGCCGCCGGGCAAGCCGGGTACCGGACGATCCTGTGGAGCGTCGACACGTTGGACTGGAAGGTCCGCAACGCCGATGTGATCACCGGCCGGGTGGTGAACCGGGTACACCCCGGGGCGATTGTGCTCATGCACCCGTTGGACGCCACCACTAAGGCGCTGCCGGTGATCATCACGGAATTGGAAAAGGACGGTTACCGGTTTGTGACGGTAAGCCGGTTGCTGGGAGTGGGGTCGGAAACCAAACCGGAAAGCGCTCAAGGCCCTCGGCGAGAAACCCGGAGCGGGCAACAGTTCGTTAGAACCCGGCATCGCGGGATATGGTCCGCGGGGAAGGAGTTTCCAGCCCCGGGGCGAATAGAAGCAGGCAGTGCAGTAATTTTGGAGGTATGTAGCAGATGATCAACAAGGTGATCCTCGACAACGGCGTGTGCATCCTCACGGAAGAAATCCCGCACGTCCGGTCGGCGGCGGTGGGGTTCTGGGTGGACGCCGGGTCGCGCGACGAGGCGGACTCCGTGTCCGGGGTCTGCCACTTCATCGAGCACATGCTGTTCAAGGGCACCGAGAACCGGTCGGCCAAGGATATCGCCGAAGCCCTGGACCGTGTCGGCGGCCAGTTGAACGCTTTCACCACCAAGGAGTACACGTGCTACTACGCCAGGGTGCTGGACGAGCACCTGGAACTCGCGGTTGATGTGCTGACGGACATGCTGTTTCACTCGCGGTTCGCGCCGGAAGACGTGGAGCGGGAACGGAACGTCATTGTTGAAGAGATTAAGATGTACGAGGACACCCCCGACGAACTGGTCCACGACGTCCTGGCCAAGGCGCTCTGGAACACGCACGCGCTCGGCCGCCCGGTCATCGGCAGCGCCGGAGTGATTCAAAACCTTTCCTGGGGCGATCTCCTGGACTATTACGACCGCCACTACCGCCACGGGCGGTACGTGATCGCGGTGGCCGGGAACGTGAAGCACGAACGGGTAACCGAACTTCTGAGCCGGATTTTCAGTGACCTGCCGGCCGGCGGCCCGCCGCGGGCGGTGGTCGCGCCGCACCCCAGTCAGAGGGTGGAATGCCGGGAGAAAGACACCGAACAGGTGCACTTGTGCATCGGCTCACAAGGGCTGCGGCTGGACGATGAGCACATCTACGTCCTGCAGGTGTTGAACACCCTCCTCGGCGGGGGGATGAGTTCCCGGCTGTTCCAGAAGGTGCGCGAGCAGCTCGGCCTGGCGTACAACATTTATTCCTATCACAGTTCCTACCGGGACACCGGGTTGTTCGGGATCTACGCGGGGTTGAGCCGGGAAAACGTGGGCACCGTGCTCGATATCGTGCTGGATGAGGTAAATGACCTCCGCAACGGAGGAGTGAGCGAAGAGGAGATGACCAGAGCCAAGGAACAGCTCAAGGGCAGTTTTCTGTTGAGCCTGGAAAGCGTCAACGCCCGGATGAGCCGCCTGGGGAAATCGCAGCTGTACTTGGGCCGCGTGCAGACGCCGGAGGAAATCGTCCGGGAATTGGCCCGGGTAAAAACGGAACAGATCGCGGCCGTGTGTGACCAGATTTTCCGGCGGGACAAGCTCTCCCTGGCCTCCATCGGCCCGTGGCAGGAAGACGGCGCCTGGTCGGCGGCTCTTTCGCGGTTGGGTTGAGAGCGACATGGCCGAAGTCACCCGCATCGTGCTGCGCGTTAAGAAACTGAACCCCACCATCGGAAAGTCCTGGCCCGGCCCGGCCTATGCCACTTCCGGGGCGGCCGGTCTTGACCTGTGTGCCGCCCTTGATTCTTCCCTGACCATCGCCCCCGGGGAGCGGGTCCAAATTCCAACGGGCATCGCGGTCCAGCTTCCGGAGCGGAACCTGGTCGGGCTGGTTTTCGGACGCAGCGGCCTCGCTGCCAGGCACGGTATCACCCTGGCCAACGGCGTCGGGGTCATCGACGCCGATTACACGGGCGAGATTATCTGCCCCGTAGTCAATCACGGCACCGAACCCTTCACGTTAAGCCCCGGTGACCGGATCGCGCAGTTGGTATGCGTGCCGATCGCCGTGGCGGAGGTAGAGTACGTCTTCGAGTTGGCGGAGACGGCCAGGGGTGCCGGCGGTTTCGGTTCGACCGGTAAATAACTTCTGTTGTCCATAGCGCCGGGTCATATCGGCCGGACCCGTCCCATATGAATGTTAGGGGGTGGGACGGATGATCACGGCGACCCTGTTGTTCTTGCTGACGCTGGCGTTGATAGCCTTTTCAATTCGGGAGAGAATCAAGCTGCAGGCCTCCCGGTTCCGGAGCCACAAATCCTGGGAACTGGAGCCTCGGGCCACCCCGCTTTCGGAGGCCGTGTTGAACCTCATAGGGATAGCCGGAGGGGTCTATCTGGCCCTGATCATGCTGTTCACGTTTCTGGAAGTCAGCCTGCCGAACAAAATCAGCCTGGGTGGGGTTGAGGTCGAGCCGTTGGCCGCTTTCGCCATTGGGCTGGCTATCGTGCAGCCGTTTATTTTGCGGCTGTGGGAAATGATCCGGGAGAGACTCCGGAGTCAGGGCAAGGGGGTATGAATGATGCGTTTGACCGAACTGATGGGTAAAGAGGTAGTCAATCTCTTCAACGGCGCCCGGCTGGGTGTGATCGGGGAGTCCGATCTGACTATTGATGCCGATTCGGGGCACGTGCACGCCATCATCCTGCCGCGGCGGAGCAATATCGTAAGCATGTGGACCGAGCGCCAACAATTGACCATACCCTGGGAGGCGGTCCGCAAAATCGGTACCGAGGTTGTAATCGTCGAACTCGCGAACAACCAGTCCGTACCCCGTTTCAGACGTTCTCCCCTCTAGCCCGCCGGCAAAAGGTGTCAGACACCTTTTTTGCCGGGGCAGGTCAGTGCTACGACCGCATCGTTAATTAATTTCACCTGAACTCCCGCCACCGTTTCCGCGGGAGTTCCTTTTTGCGGCGTAAATAAATCGGCTTGCACAGACAATACTAGAATTTAGAAGACCGGGGACCGGCTCCCCGCACGGCTCGAAGGCCGGGGGACTGGCTCCTTTTCCCGCACGGCAGTCTTACTGTTCGCGGTGCGTGTTTTTGGGGGGTTCGAGGCATGGGCTTTGCCGCCCGGTGCTCCCTGATGGCCCAGATCGCCCGCAAGCGCGGGTCCCAGGTCATCGCTTACGTCACCGGTGACCGAGAGAATGTGAGCACCCGGATCGCCCCGGACGTTTTGCCGGTGTTTCACCGTCACCTCCGGCTGCTGCCCGCCGGCGAGCGGCTGGACCTCTTTTTGTACAGCCGCGGGGGTGACGTGCTCACCCCGTGGCGGCTGGTACACCTGGTCCGGGAGTGGGCGGCCGAATTTGCGGTCCTGGTCCCCTACCGGGCCTACAGTGCCGGCACCCTGATCTGCCTGGGGGCGGACGAAGTGGTCATGGGGGTAATGGGTGAACTGGGACCCATCGACCCCAGTGTAGTCAGCGCTTTCAACCCCAAGGACCCGGTGAACCCCAACGCCAGGATTCCGGTCAACGTGGAGGACGTGTACTCTTTTTTGGCGCTGGCCCGGGAGGTGGCGGGGATGTCGCACGACGAAGACCGGCGGAAGACTTTCCTCTTGCTGGCCGAAAAGATTCACCCCCTGGCCCTGGGGAATGTGCACCGCAACTATCTGCTGGTGCGGTCCCTGGCCCAAAAGCTGCTCGCCTTGCGCCAAAATCCCCCGACGCCGGACCAGGTCCGACACATCGTCGACAGCCTGACCGAAAAGCTGTACGCTCACAACCACATGATCCCCCGCCGGGAAGCGTCCACCGAAATCGGCCTGGCGACCACGTACCCCGACCCCGAGCTGGAAAGCCTGCTGTGGGCTCTGTACGAAAACTACGAACAGGAACTGCTTCTGGGTCAGCCCTTCAACCCCGCGGATATCATCCGGGGCACGCGTACTGATTTTGAGGTGGTGGGCGGTCTGGTGGAGTCGATGGCCGGACAAGACGCCTTCGTTTTCCACGGCGTCGCCGAAAGACAGGATTGCCCAGACGGCCGAATCAACGTGACGATACTGCGCCAGGGATGGCGGCGCGCACAGGGAGGTGCGTGAGTTGAAAGAGGATGTCCCGCGGGACGTCCGCGTTTATCGGGTGCGCTTCAAGTACCCCGACCCGAGCCGCTACTATTACCTTTCCGACTCCAGCGGTTACCCGTCGGCGGATTACCGAATGCCCAACATCAGTCGGGAAAGGGAGCGGATCGTGGTCCGGGAAGTCCAGGAATAGCATCGCCCGTTCACGGTAGCCCGATAAACGGGGTGTAAAACAGCTCCCGCCACGTTGGAGGGGGTGGTTTGCTTATCAGCCGGGGGTGTGCTGCCGTTTTCGGGTCTTGGACCGGCTTGACACCTGGACAGGCCGTGTTATAATACTTGTTTAATTCAAAATATCCAGAAAACATTTCCGGAAAGGTGTGAGTACCATCATTCGAGTAGCCGTTTGTGGTGCCGCCGGAAGAATGGGACGGGAGGTTGTGCGGGCCCTGGCGAGGGATGACGGGTTGAGAGTGGTCGGTGCCGTCGATCCGCACGGCCTTGGCGCCGACGCGGGGGTTCTGGCCGGCCTCGACCCACTTGGGGTCACCGTGAGTGGCGACCTGGAAGAGGTGTTGAGAGAAACAAAGCCCGAGGTCATGGTTGACTTCACCTCCCCCACGGTCGTGGCGTCGAACGCCCGGACCGCAATCCGGGCCGGAGTTCATCCGGTCATCGGCACTACGGGAATGAGCAATGAAGACCTGGCGGACTTACGCCGGCTGTGCGCCGAAACAGGTGTAGGCGGGTTCGTGGCCCCCAATTTCGCGGTGGGGGCCGTTTTGATGATGAAGTTTGCGGAAATGGCCGCTAAATTCATGCCGGCGGTTGAGATCATCGAATTGCACCACGACCAGAAGGCGGATGCCCCCTCCGGCACCGCCATCAAGACGGCCGAAATGATTAGCAACGCCCGCGGCGAGTACCGGCAGCCTTCGGTCACCAAGGTCTTGAAACTTGACGGTGTCCGGGGCGGCAATTACGATGGCGGCATCCGCATTCACAGTGTCCGCCTGCCGGGGCTCGTGGCCCACCAGGAGGTCATTTTCGGCGGTCTGGGTCAAACCCTGTCCATCAGGCATGATTCCATTTCCCGCGAATCGTTCATGCCTGGGGTGCTCTTGGCGGTGCGCCGGGTGATCGGACTCCGCGAAATGGTGGTCGGGCTGGAGAACCTCATTTTTGAGTAGGCGCCTTAAGCTCCGGGCAGTGACAGGCACCTCTCCCAGCGGCGAGTCATATATTGGCTAGCAACCAAGGGGAGGTGCAAAAATGCTGCCGCTGGTGGGTTTAAGAATCAGTGTGCTTGGCGGCGACGGCCGAGGAGTCTACATCGTTCAAGAATTCGCGGCCATGGGCGCCCGGGTGAAGGCCCTGGGCATCCCCGTCCTGGAAAACGCGCCTGAGGTGCTAGTCTGCAACGATCCGGCCCAGGCCCTGGCGGATATTGACGTACTGGTCGTGCCTTTGCCCGGTCTGGACCGGGACGGGCGCCTGCACACCGTAACGGGGGAATCGCCGGTCATAACCAGGGAGATGCTTGAGACCGTCGGTACGGACGTACCGATTTTCACGGTTGTGGCCAAGGAGTACCTGACCCGACTGGCAGCCGAGCTGGGACTGCAGATTATTGAGTTGGCCGAGTTCCAGGAGTTCGCCATCCTGAACTCGATCCCCTCCGCCGAGGGAGCCGTTCAGTTGGCCATGGAGAAAATGCCGGCCACTATTCACGGCTCTCAGGTGGTGGTATTGGGTTTTGGTAACCTGGGAATGACGCTGGCGCGGATGTTGGATGCCCTGGGTGCGAAAACCACGGTGATGGCCCGTAATCCGGCGGCCCTGGCCAGGGCCTACGAGATGGGTTTCGGGACCGTGTTGCCGGAACGGCTGGCCGATCAACTCGCCCTGGCGGACCTGATTTTCAACACGGTTCCGGCTCCGATCCTTGACAAAAAGATCCTGAAGTCCGTCAACCCGGAAGCCTGTATCATCGACCTGGCTTCGGCACCGGGTGGAACCGACTTCACCGTGGCACGGGCGCTGGGGTTGAACGCCAGCCTGGCGCCGAACCTGCCCGGCAAAGTCGCCCCCAAGTCGGCCGGCCGGATCATCGCCCGGACCATCCAGCGGTTGCTGCACGGCACCGTCCTCAAGGGTACTTCTGTACATAAGGGGGTGCTTGCCGGTGCAGCTCACGGGCGTTAGAATGGGCTTCGCGCTTACCGCGTCATTCTGCACCCTGGAACCGGTGGTGCAGCAAATCGAACAATTTGTGAGGGAAGGGGTTGAGGTCTACCCGATTATGTCCCGGGAGGCCGCCACCGTAGACACGCGTTACGGTACCGCCCAACAGTGGATGGACCGACTGGGTGCGATCACTGGAAAAAAGGTGCTCACCAGCATTGTGGAAGTCGAACCCATCGGTCCCCAGAAGCTGTTTGACGTGGTCGTAGTCGCTCCGTGCACGGGTAACACGGTGGCGAAACTGGCAAACGGGATTACGGACGGACCGGTATTGATGGCGGCCAAAGCTCAACTGAGGAACCGGCGTCCGGTGGTTATCGCCATCTCGACAAATGACGGGCTGGGCCTGAACGCCCGCAACATAGGGACCCTTTTGAACACGCGGAATGTCTATCTGGTGCCCTTCGGGCAGGACAGCCCGCAGCACAAGCCGAACTCATTGATTGCGAGGATGGACCTGTTGGGAGCGACCATTGTCGAGGCGCTTCAGGGGCGTCAGTTGCAGCCGATCATCATCACCTACAGCTAGAAAAAAGAATAGGGGGTTTGTATGTTTGCCGGGATACAGCGTTTGTGTGGTTGGGGCCACAGGTGCGGTGGGACAGGAGATCCTGAAAGTACTGGCGCTGCGGGAATTTCCGCTGAACAAGCTGCGGTTGTGTGCCACAGCGCGCTCCGCAGGGAAAAAGGTTGCTTTCGGCGGTGAGGAGCTTACCGTCGAGGAGACCCGGGAATGGTCGTTCGAGGGTATGGACATTGCGCTGTTCGCCGGGGGGGCGGCCAGCACCGAATATGCCGAGGCGGCTCGGAAGGCGGGTGCCGTGGTCATCGACAATTCGAGCGCTTTCAGGCTAAACCCCGACGTGCCCCTGGTGGTTCCGGAGGTCAATCCCGAAGATGTCCGGTGGCACAAGGGGATTATCGCCAATCCGAACTGTTCGACCATCATCATGGTCGTGCCCTTGAAACCGCTGCATGACGCCGCCGGCATCCGGCGGGTGGTGGTTTCCACCTACCAGGCGGTATCCGGCGCAGGATCAGCCGCTGTTCAGGAACTGGTCGCCCAGACCCGGGCGGTGCTGGATGGACAAACTTACCCGCCCCGGGTTTTCGCATACCAGATCGCTTTTAACCTGATCCCGCACATCGACGTTTTTCAGGACCTGGACTACACCAAGGAAGAATGGAAACTGGTCCGGGAGACCCGGAAGATCCTACACGAGCCGGACATGCGGGTCACCGCGACCACGGTCCGGGTGCCTGTATTCCGCAGCCACTCGGAGTCGATCAACGTCGAGACCGAGCGTTTTGTAAGTGCTCAGGAGGTCAGGGAGTTGCTTTCCCGCGCCCCCGGGGTGGTGGTGGTGGACAACCCGGAGCAGAAGCTCTATCCGATGCCTCTTGATGTGACCGAAAAGGACGAGGTGTTTGTCGGCCGCATTCGGCAGGACCCCACCCTGGAGAACGGCATTAACATGTTTGTGGCCGCCGACCAGTTGCGCAAGGGAGCAGCGACGAACGCGGTCCAGATTGCCGAATTGCTGGTGGACTACGGCCTGCTGTAAAACTGATTCAGGAAGGTGAAAACGTGACGGTGGATTTCGGGCGGGTGCTCACGGCGATGGTTTCGCCGTTTGACAAGAACATGGAGCTGAACCTGCCAATGGCCCGGAAACTGGCCCGGCACCTGGTGGATTCGGGCTCGGACGGGCTGGTGGTGTGCGGTACCACCGGGGAATCGCCGACCCTGTCGAAAGAGGAAAAGCTCGAACTTTTCCGGACGGTGGTCGACGAGGTGGGGGGCCGGGCCGTCGTGGTGGCCGGCACCGGGAGCTACTCGACTAAAGACAGCATCGCGCTGACCCAGGCGGCCGAGAAACTGGGCGTGGATGCGGTGATGCTGGTCTGCCCCTACTACAACAAGCCCTCGCAGGATGGGCTTTACCAGCACTTCCGGGCGGTGGCCGAAAGCACCAACCTGCCGGTGATGATCTACAACATACCCGGGCGGACGTCGATCAACCTGTTGCCCCAGACCTGTGCCCGGCTGGCCGAGATCGGGAACATCGTCGCCATCAAAGAGGCCAGCGGCAATATGGACCAGGCCACCGAGCTTCGCCGGCTGCTGCCGGACCATTTCCACATTTACAGCGGGGATGATTCGATGACGCTGCCCCTGCTCGCTGTCGGGGGCAAGGGTGTGGTGAGTGTGGCCGCGCACCTGGTGGGGGGCAAGATCCAGGAGATGATCAACGCCTTCACGTCCGGGAACATCACCCTGGCCGCAAAACTGCACAGCAGCCTGTTCCCGCTGATCAAGGGGCTTTTTATGACCACCAACCCGGTGCCGGTGAAGGCGGCGCTCGGAATGTTAGGACTGAACGTGGGCCCACCGCGGCTGCCCCTGGTCGAAGCGACGGAGCAGGAGAAAGAAAAGCTGCGCGTCCTGCTCAGGGAGGCTCAGCTGCTGTAGCACCGTGAACAAATCCATAGTGGTCTCATATAGGGAGGTGCGCATTTGCCGCCAGAGACCAAGCTGCAAATCATACCTCTCGGGGGCCTGGGGGAAATTGGCAAGAACATCATGGCCGTCCGCTATGGCGAGGACATCCTGGTGATCGACTGCGGCCTGATGTTTCCGGAGGAGGAGATGTTGGGAATCGACATCGTCATTCCCGACATCCAGTATCTTTTGGAGAACAGGGAACTGGTGCGGGGGATTCTGCTCACCCATGGACACGAGGACCATATCGGCGCATTGCCGTACGTGTTGAAGCAGATCAATGTTCCTGTTTTTGGGACCAAACTCACCCTGGGCCTCCTGGAGGCGAAGTTTAGAGAGCATGTTTTCAGTGAAGAGATAAAAATGGTGGTCATCAATCCGCGGGAGACCGTGCATATCGGTTGTTTTTCCGCGGAATTCATCCGGGTTTCGCACAGCGTGCCGGATGCGGTGGGCATCGCCCTGCACACGCCCATCGGAACCGTGCTCCATACGGGCGATTTCAAAGTCGATTACACCCCGGTGGACGGGGAAGTCATCGACCTCCACCGGTTTGCACGGCTGGGCGAACAAGGCGTCCTGGTCATGCTGTCGGACAGCACCAACGTTGAACGTCCAGGCTACACCCTGTCCGAACGGGTGGTCGGGGCGACCTTTGACGAAGTCTTCGGGGTCTCCAAAGAGCGGATCATCGTGGCCACGTTCGCTTCGAACGTGCACCGACTGCAGCAGGCCGTCTACGCGGCGCACAGGCACCGGCGCAAAGTGGCGGTGGCCGGCAGAAGCATGGTAAACGTGGTCAACATCGCCTCCGAGTTGGGTTACCTGGATATTCCCGCGGGGACGTTGATCAACCTGGAGGAGGCCAACCGCCTGCCCCGCAGCCAGGTAGTGCTCCTGACCACCGGGAGCCAGGGAGAACCGATGTCGGCGCTGACCCGGATGGCCTTGGGTGATCACCGCCAGGTGGAGATCCTGCCCGGGGACACCATCATCATCTCGGCCACCCCGATCCCGGGGAACGAGAAACTGGTGTCCCGGATCATCAACCACCTGTACAAGCACGGAGCGACCGTGATCCACGAACGTGTTTCCGGAACCCACGTTTCCGGGCACTCCAGCGCCGAGGAACTGAAACTGATGCTGAAACTGGTACAACCTAAGTTCTTCGTGCCGATACACGGAGAGTACCGGATGCTGGTCAAGCACGCCGAACTGGCCCGGGAAATGGGGGTGCGGCCGGAGAACGTCTTCGTGGCGGAGAACGGCAATATCCTCGAGTTCACCCGCAAGAAGGGCCGGATCGCCGGGAAGGTGTCCTCGGGCCGGATACTGGTGGACGGTCTGGGCATCGGCGACGTCGGGAACATCGTGCTCCGGGACCGCAAGCAGCTCGGCCAGGACGGGATCCTGATCGTCGTGGTGACCATCGACCCAGAATCCAGGCAGGTGATCGCGGGGCCGGAGATCGTGTCGCGCGGCTTCGTGTACGTGCGCGAGTCCGAGGAACTGATGGAAGACGCCCGGGAGCGGGTGCGCACCACCCTTGACGGCTGCACGGGGCGCGGCGTGGGTGAATGGTCAGCCATCAAGTCGGAAGTGCGGGACGCCCTGGGCAAGTTCCTGTACGAGCGGACCGGGCGGCGGCCCATGATCCTGCCGATTATTATGGAAACTTAAGGGACGGGCCGGCACTTGTGGGATAATAAAACCCGCCGGGCGTGTTGCGGGCGGGTCTTGATATTTCTTTGGCGGGAGTGCGTGGGAATCGAACCCACCCGGGGTTTCTCGCCCCGCGACTGGTTTTGAAGACCAGGAGGCCCACCAGGACCCATTCACTCCCGTATTGTGACGCGGGGACCGTGAACTTGCAACATTATAGCATGTGTCGGGATCGGCGGGCAATTGGAATTGGACAACCGTGCCGCGGGGAGCCCGACAATTTGGAAAGTAAAAAAAGGGGTCTGACCCCTTTTTATAAGGGGGACGGCAGTGCGAAGATTCTGGGTCGTGGTGTTGGCGGTGTTCACGCTGGATCAGGGGGCCAAGGCGCTGGTGCAGAGGACGATCGAGCCGGGTCAGGACGTGGAGGTTATCGGCTCCTGGCTGCGGCTTACCCATGTTTACAACCCCGGGGGCGCATTCGGGATCTTCGGCGGCCAACCGGTGTTGGTGCTCGGGTTCACCTTGCTGGCGGCGGTGGTTGTCCTGGCTTTCCTGCCGCGGATCATCCGGGCTGGATACGGCCTGCCGGTCGGACTGTTGTTCGGCGGAGCGCTGGGCAACCTGGCCGACCGCCTTCGGTACGGCCGGGTGCTGGACTTCATCGACTTCGGTTTCTGGCCGGTGTTCAACCTGGCCGACGTGGCGATCACGGCCGGGGCCGTGCTTTTGGGGGCACACGTCCTGTGGCACGAGCGGAGTCACCGAGGGGGACAAGATGGCCACGCTTAACCGTTACACAGTGGAGGAAGAAGACGAACAGACCCGCCTGGACGTGTTCCTGGCCGGACAGAATCCGGAACTGAGCCGGGCCCGTATCCAGAAGCTCATTTCCCTGGAGTTGGTCACGGTCAACGGGCGTCCGGCACGGGCCAGCCACCGGGTACGGGGCGGCGACTGCGTGGAACTAAAGGTGCCGGACCCGGAGACGCCCAGAATCGAGCCGGAAGCCATCCCTTTGGAGGTCTGCTTCGAGGACCCGGACGTGCTGGTGGTGAACAAGCCCCGGGGGCTGGTGGTTCACCCGGCCGTCGGGCACTACTCCGGGACGCTGGTGAACGCGCTTTTGCACCACTGCCGGGACCTTTCCGGCATCAACGGTATTCTGCGCCCGGGAATAGTCCACCGCCTGGACCGGGACACCTCCGGGCTGCTGATGGTCGCCAAGAACGACGCCGCTCACCTGGCCCTGGCCGGCCAGCTCAAAGACCGCGCGGTGCTCCGGCGGTACACCGCCCTGGTCCACGGCCGGCCCCGGCGCGAGACGGGCACGGTGGACGCTCCGATCGGACGCCACCCCCGGGACCGCCAGCGCATGGCGGTCACTCCCCGCAGCGGTCGCGCGGCTCGCACCCACTATCGCGTGGTCCGGCGCTTTGACAAGTTTTCCCTGCTGGAACTTACCCTGGATACCGGGCGCACCCACCAGATCCGCGTGCACATGGCCCACGTGGGTCACCCGCTGGTCGGGGACCTGAAATACGGGCATGCCCGCCCGGAGCTGGGACTTGAAGGCCAGTTCCTGCACGCCGGCACCCTCGGGTTCCGGCACCCGCGCACCGGGGAGGTCTTGGTCTTCGAAGCCCCGCTGCCCTCCGAACTGGCCGCGGTGCTGGAGCGCCTTTCCCCGTTGGGGCAACCCAATTAGTTTTTGAGGCGGCGGCATCAATCGGGACACATCTTAATCCGGGGTGATGCGCCTGGTATTGTAGGTGCTGGGGAACACCTGTCAATGGCCAGTGAAAATGTCACCCTAAAACACACTAACTTGGACTGAGAAAATGTCACCTTTGTAATCGTTAAAATGGTCTGAGGAAATGTCACCTTTGAAACCGCCGTCCAAGATTATTCCTCTCGCCTGTTGGCCGTCAAGGGCAAGGGCTACGCCGCCGCGGATGCGGCCCCTTGACGGCCGGCCAGGCGAGAGGTGACAGGTGACTCAAGGGTTTCAAGGTTGCTCATTTAAAAGGCGTACTTGCGGAAGCGCTTTCTCTTGGCTTCCAGGTACGCTTCCACTGGTGTTGAAGGCTTGGGCGCTATGGGAGAAATCTGGCGCCAGGGATGATCCGCAGTCACCGGAGCAGGTTCCCGGCGGGGCTTGGCTTGACGGATCTCCGCCTTAGGTGCCGGCTGGGGAACGAACTCCCTTAGCGAAAACACCTTATCGCCATACTTGGCGCTTATCGTCCCGTCCAGATGAGTAAGGACCGTAACCTTCGCCCTGGGCGCCAGGCTAACTGCTTGATCTTTGACATCGATAAGCTGGTAAGTCTTACAGTGAAACGAGATCGTGGAACCATTGGAAGCCGTACGCTCTTCCCGAAAGGCAATAATCTCGTTGAGCCGTTCACTGGTGGGTGCGGGTTTAAAGGCCGGTTCCGGATCGGCGGCCCAAACGGCGAAGCGGGCGTTGAAGCGCTCAATAAAGACCGGGAGAAAGGCGTTCGCGTCTTCAATGTTGGAGATCCCTCGCAGGCGCATCTCTATCACCAGACGGCTCTGCAGGGTTTCCCACAAACGTTCTATACGCCCTTTGGCTTGGGGAGAGCGTGCCTGAATATGATTGATTCCCAATTCCTCCAGGGCCTTACCGAACTGGGTCAGGGCAACGGTTTTGCCGGCCAGCTCCTCATCAATGGACAACTTGTCCTTCTTCGGTGAGAAGAAGATGGAGTGGCCGTCCGTATAGAGGCTCACCGGGATTCCGTGATTTATGACCGTTAGGTTTAAGACCATCAAGTAACCGTACAGATCCTCTTCGGGCCGGAACCAAAGTGCCAGGATCTTACCGGTGGCGTCATCAATATTACCGTGGAGGCAGGCCTTGGGGCCACGATCTTCAAACCAGGCGTACGGGCTGGCGTCGCTTTGGACCAAAAGCCCTTCTTGAGGCATGCGCTTGCGGGAGCGCCGTTTCCGCCGCTTGGCTCGGCGGCTGTGCCGATTCTTGATACCGGCCTGCTTGAATATGCGACGCAAGCTGCGGCCCGAGATCGAAATTTCATATAGTTCCTCAAGCAGCTCAGCCATATGCTCGCAACTTGCGTCCTTGAGTTCTTCTGAGGCGAGGCTGATGATCCGGTCCCGGACGTCGTGGGTTATAGCGTGTTTTGGTTTACGGCCTCGGTTTTTGTGGACGAGGAAAGCCTCACCCTCCTGTTTCATTCCTTTCTTGAGGCGCATAACCTGACGTTCGCTGAGACCAAGGAGGACGGCAGCCTGCCGAATGGATACCTTGCCTGCAAGGACCCGTTCCATAATACCTAGTCTCCTGGCTTCCTTGGGTTTCAAGAAAACGTCTCCCTTCATGGGTGACATTTTCTCAGACCGCTTATGAGGTGACAATATCACAGGCCAACAGCAAGGTGCTGGGGAACACCTTGCCATATGCCGTAACGCGTGGTAATATAATGAAGATTTATCATGAATATGTCGAGTAATGTAGAAAAACGTAGTCCGAAAAACCTTTTGATTAAAACCGGTTGAGTAGCTGACGAAACCTACCAAGCGGGAGTGTATAAGGGACAATGGACAGTCATGGGGGAAAGGAATACCCTATTGATTTTGACACATTATTGAGAATCACCGTGGAACGGCAGGGTTCGGACTTGCACCTGACGGCCGGTTTGCCCCCGGTGGTCCGGATTCACGGCGAGCTGGTTCCCCTGGACTATCCCCCGCTGAAACCGTCCGACATAGAGCAATTGGTCCTGCCCCGGCTGGAACCGTCCTACCGAGCCATACTCGACGAGAAATGGGAACTGGACTTTTCCTATTCCGTGGCCGGGGTGAGCCGGTTCCGCGGGAACATCATGCGCCAGCGGGGCAGCTACTCCGCGGTTTTGCGGGTGGTGCCCTACAAGGCTCCGGCTCTCGAGGAGTTGGGCCTGCCGCCGGCGGTGCGCAATCTCTGCTTTCTCCCGCGCGGGCTGGTACTGGTCACCGGGCCGACCGGGAGCGGCAAATCCACCACACTGGCCGCCATGATCGACCTCATCAACCGGGAACGACGCGTGAATGTAGTCACCGTGGAAGATCCGATTGAGTTCCTGCACCGGCACAACAAGGCCATCGTCCGGCAGCGGGAGGTGGGGAGCGACACCCGCTCCTTTGCGGATGCCCTGCGGCACGTTCTACGCGCCGACCCCGATGTGATCCTCATCGGCGAGATGCGTGATCTCGAGAGCATCGCCATCGCCCTGACGGCGGCCGAAACCGGCCACCTGGTGTTTTCGACCCTGCACACCCAGACCGCGCCGCTTACCATCCACCGCATTGTAGACGTGTTCCAGGAACACCAGCGCGATCAAATACGCCAACAGTTGGCCGACTCCCTGCAGGGGGTGATCGCCCAGCAGTTGGTGCCCAGGGCGGACGGCAAAGGGCGGGTGGCCGCCGTCGAATTGATGCTGGCCTCACCGGCGGTGCGCGCCCTGATCCGGGAGGGCAAGGAGCACCAGATGTACAGTGTCATCCAGACCAGTAGGCAGCAGGGTATGCAGACCATGGACCAGGCGCTGGCCGAACTGTACACCGCCGGGAAAATCAGCCGCGAGGCGGCCCTGGAGCGGTGCGTGGACCGGACCGAGTTGGAGCGCCTGATGCAAAAAGGGGTCCCTGGCTCCATGGACCGACGGCTGAAGTGAACTTGAAACCCGCATTAACCGGATCCAAAGAAACAGGATGAACAGACTATGAGACTGTACACCTATGAAGCCGTCAACAAGTCGGGCCACCTGATTACCGGGCAGTTGGAGGCCGAGCAGGAGTGGATGGTGGTCGAACGCCTCCGCCAGATGGGCTTCTGGGTGGTGGAGGTCAAGGCCGTCCGGCCCTCGGCCGTCCGGGGCGCCGTGTTCAGGTCCCGCAAGGTCGGCCTGGGGGATTTGACCCTCTTCAGCCGCCAGTTGACTTCGATGCTGGACGCCGGCATTCCCCTGACCCGGGCCTTGTTCACCTTAAGCAAGCAAATTGCCAACCCCACCCTGCGCAACGCGGTGAGTGACGTGGCGCGCAACGTGGAAGGCGGCCAGAGTTTCAGTGACGCCTTAAGCGCCCACCCCGGCATCTTTTCCACCCTGTTCGTCAGCATGACCCGGGCGGGCGAGGTCGGCGGTTTTTTAAGCGAGGCGCTGTCCCGCCTTTCCACCCAGCTGGAACAGGAAAAGAGTATCCGCGACCACGTCCGCTCCGCCTCTTTCTACCCGATCGCCGTCTTGGGCTTTGCTGGGGTCGTCGTGTTGGCCATGCTCTATTTCCTCGTTCCCGTCTTCATGCAGTTCTTCCCGGAGGGGATGGTCCTGCCCCTGCCCACCAGGGTGGTTGTCGTCCTGTCCAACTCCCTACACCAATGGTGGTTTATCTGGGCAATTACGGTGGCGGCCCTGGTGCTAGGGTTCCGGTACTACCTGCGCAGTCCGGCCGGCAGCCGCGCCTGGGACCGCCTCAAGTACCGGCTGCCGGTGTTCGGCTCTTTGTTTCACCGGGCGGTGATGGCGCGGTTCGCGCGTACCCTTGCCACTCTGCTCACGGGCGGCATTCCGATTCTGCAGGCGCTGGAAGCCTCCGGTCCCGCTTCCGGCAGCCAGAAGGTGGCCGAGGCGGTGCACGGAATCATCGAACAAATTCAAGAAGGCAAGAACCTCGCCGGTCCCATGGGGGATTCCGGGATTTTCCCGCCCATGATGGTGGACATGGTGGCTGTCGGCGAAGAATCCGGCACCCTGCCGGACTTGTTGGGCCGCATCGCAGCGTTTTACGAGGAAGAGGTGGCCACCATGGCCAAGGGGCTGACCGCCCTCCTGGAACCACTGATGCTGGTGGTTATCGGTATCATCATCGCCGTGGTGGTCATTTCCCTGTACCTACCCATCTTTACCGCCGTAATCTCGGGTGTGCGATAACGTTTTACAGTCAACGGACAAAGGAGTGGGACTTCAAGCTATGGGTTTATTAGGTTCAGGTGGAGCCGTCGGCCTGGAACTGGACACGGTTGAAGCTCGGGCGGTGGAACTGCGGGGCAAGGCCGGTGCGGCCGGCGCGGCCACCTTGACGGCTTGGGGCCGGGTGAGTCTCCCCCCGGGCGCCGTTGTCGACGGGATGGTGTCCCAACCGGAGCTGGTGGGGAAGGCCCTAGCCGAACTGTGGTCCGCCGGCCGGATCACCAGCCGCGAGGTAGTACTCGGCGTGGTAAACCGGGAAGTCCTGGTGCGCTTCGCCGTCGTGCCGGTGATGCCCCGGACCAAGCTTTTTGGTGTCATCCGCCATCACGCCCGGGATCTCCTGCCGATTCCCCTGGACACGGCGGTCTGGGACTATACGGTGATCGGTGAGCGGCCGGGCTTGGAGAGCCGGATGTTCGAACTGCTGCTCGTGGCCGCGCGGCGGGAAATGCTGGACGGCTTTTTGCTGGCGCTGGCCTTCGCCCGTCTGGAGCCGCGGGACATCGACGTGGCCTCCCTGGCTCTGCTGCGGGTCATGCCGCCGTCCCCGGCGGACGGCGCGGTCGTGCTGGTGGACCTGGGCAACGGATCAAGCACTGTTCTGGTCATCGCACGGGGCATGCTGCGGTTGGCCCGCTTTGTTTCGGTCAGCCTGGAGGCGGCCGCCGGCATGCTGGGATGTTCCGTAGAGGAGGCCTTGGCCGGGCCGGGCGGTACCGCGCACAGGCAATGGCCGGCCGAGACCCTGGCCGCCTGGGCTGGCGGCGTGGAGGCCGAGATCCGCGCCTCCGTGGACTATTACCAGCGGCAGGAGCCGGAGCCGGAGGCCGTATCGGAAGTCGTCCTCAGCGGCCGGGGAGTCCGGGTACCGGGCCTGACCACCCAACTGGAGGGCAATCTGGGAGTGCCGGTCAGGATCATCGAGCCCCTGCAGGGGATTACCTTGCCGGCGGGAATAGCCGAGAACAGCTCCTGGTCGGCTCCCGATTTCGCGACCTGTATCGGGCTGGCGCGACGCGGATTGGAGGGGGGACGTTGAATAAGATCAACATCAGCCTTTTACCTCCGGAAATACGGAACCGGCAGCGGGCACGCCGCAGAACCGATTATTATCTCCTGGCCGTCAGCGTGGTAATGCTGTTTTTCTTGGGAGTCTACCTCGTGTTTCTGGGCATCACTTTTCAAGTGCGTGCGGAAGTGAATGCTCTGCGGAAGGAACGGGCGGCGCTCCAGGAGGAGATCGCCGCCTACCAGGAATACGCAACGCTTGAGGAACAGGCCAAGGAGGCATCCAGGATGCTGGGGGACGCCATGGGCACCACCCCGGACTGGGCCTCCCTTTTGGCCGATTTGAGCCTGCACCTGCCCGAAGGGGTCTGGCTCGAAAGCCTTTCGGCTTCCTATCAGAACACGGGCGGCGCTTCCAAGCAGGGGGGCGGTGAATTGACTTTCAGAGGCTGGGCAATCTCCCGGGCGGTCGTGGACGGTCGCCTGGATGAGTTTGGCGCGGTGCCGGGGCTGGCGGAGGCGCGCTGCCGGTTGACAACGGTGGAAAGCACCCGGCTCGGCCTCGAGTTCACAGCCCGGATCCTGCCGGGCGACCCCTACCAGCCGGCCTTTCGGGGGGATGCCCGGTGAAGACCAAGCCCGCCATCCGGCCGCGCGGGCCGGCGCTGACTTTAAGCGTTGTGAGCCTTCTGGTGCTGGCCGCCCTTCTAGCGGCGATCTTCTTTCAGGTGGGTGCCGTCCGCGAGGCCCGCGAAGCGCTGGCCGCCGAGCGGCGCGCGGTGGTCCAAATGGAGGAGCGGCGGCGCTATTTGTTGGAACTACAGAAGAATATTCCGGCCTGGAAGCAGTATGTGGACGCACACCTGTCGTTGATTCCGGCCGGGCCGGAGGAAAACACGCTTCTTATCGAACTGCACGAGATGGCATTCCTGGCCGGGGTGCACGATTTCCAGGTGGGTTTCGGCGAGCCGGTGGCGCGTCCGGGATACACCGAGATACCGCTGACCCTCCGCTTTGAGGGCAGCTACCGGAGTACGCTGCGGTTTTTGGATGAATTGCGGTACGGGGTACGCGCCATCCGTGTGGACAAGGTCAACCTCGTTTCGGGCGGGGCCGGCCCATCCGGCCTGAAAGCGGAGATCACCGCCGCCGCCTTCCACCGGGGCGACGGTGGCGACGAGAAGGCGGCATCACCGCGGCAGTAACCATCAAGAGGTGTAGGGAGAGATGCTCAAGCCGGGAGCGAACCTTCTGGGGATGAACCTGGTGAAGGCCGGGGTGATCACCCAGGAACAACTGGAGGAGGCCTTAAAACGGCAGGACCCGAAAAAAGGCGGGAAAGGGTTTTTAGGGGCCACCCTCGTGGAGCTGGGTTACTGCACCGAAGAAGACATTGCCCAGGTCATCGCCAGGCAAAACGGCGTACCTTATGTTTCACTGGAAACATTCGCGGCCGACCCCCAGGCCGTGGGCCTGATTGCGCCGGAGGTCGCCCGGCGCTACCGCGCCCTGCCCATCGGGTTTCAAAACGGCAAATTGGTGGTGGCCATGAAGCAGCCCCGGGACGTGATCGCGCTGGATGACCTGCGCATCATCACCGGCCGGGAGATCCAACCGGTGGTCATTCCGGACAGCCAGTTCGACGCGGCCATGCAGCGGTACAGCCAGAGCGGCCTGGAGGTCGAGCTGGCGGCTGCGGAAGAAGAAGTCGCCGAAGAAGTGGTGGCCGGACTGGACGAGGCTGCGCAGCGTCCGGCGGTGCAGCTGGCCAACGCCATCTTCAACCAGGCGGTCTGGGCTTCCGCCAGCGACGTGCACATCGAACCCCTGGAGAAAAGCCTGCGGGTGCGCTTTCGCATCGACGGGGTGCTGCACAACATCCTGCAGCCCCCGCGCCACCTACATGCATCGCTGGTCTCGCGCATCAAGGTGATGGCCAACATGGACATCGCCGAGCGCCGCGTCCCCCAGGACGGCCGCTTCACCCTGCGGGTGGAGGGGAAGACCATTGATGTGCGGGTCGCCTCGCTGCCCGGGAGCTACGGCGAAAAACTCACTCTCCGCCTGCTGGACCGCAGTGTCCGGCTGATATCCCTGGAGGAACTGGGCTTCCCGCCGGAGGTGCTGGCCAACTACCGGAAGGTGATGCGTCGCCCGTACGGCCTCATCCTGGTGACCGGCCCGACGGGGAGCGGCAAGAGCACCACGCTCTACGCCACCCTGTCCGCCTTGAACACGCCGGAGAAGCACGTCGTCACCGTGGAGGACCCAGTCGAGTACCGCCTGGACGGGGTCAACCAGATCCAGATCAACCCCCGCGCCGGGCTGACCTTTGCCACCGGACTGCGCTCCATCCTGCGCAACGACCCGGACATCATCATGGTCGGGGAGATCCGCGACCGGGAGACCGCCCGCATCGCCGTGGAAGCGGCGCTTACCGGCCACCTGGTGCTGTCCACCCTGCACACCAACGACGCCGCCGGGGCGGTCACCCGCCTGGGCGACATGGGCATCGAGCCCTTCCTGACCGCCTCCTCGCTGGTGGCCGTCGTGGGCCAGCGTCTGGTGCGCGTCCTCTGCCCCCAGTGCGCGCAGTCCTACGAGCTGGGGCGGGAAGAACTGCTGGCCGGCGTGCCCGACTTTCCCCTGGACGACGGGGAAAAGACCATCACCCTCTACCGTCCGGGAGGGTGCCTGCGCTGCAGCCACACCGGCTACCGCGGTCGGATGGGAGTGTACGAGCTGCTGCTGGTCAGCGAGACCATCCAGCGCCTTACTCTGGAACGTGCTCCGGCCCGGGAGATCAAGGAGGCCGCCGTGGCCGAGGGGATGGTCACCTTCCGCCGCGACGGCCTGCTGCGGGTGAAGCAGGGGATCACCTCGCTGGAGGAGGTGATGCGGGTCACGGCTTAAGCCTTAGAAAAATTATGATAAAAAAGAGGAATTTCCGGCCTGGCTGTCTAACTCCATAATTTGGAGCATCCAGAAAAGGATGGCGGCCGGACCGGTGCTTGGCACACCATCCAACAAGAGAGTGCCCGAAAGGAGGTGAATTTTGATGTTCTACAAATTCGCCCGTTCGCTGAAGAAAGACCAGAGGGGCTTCACGCTGGTGGAGCTGATGGTGGTTGTGGTGATCATCGGGGTTCTGGTGGCGATTGCGGTGCCGGTGTACCGCAACGTGACCGACAATGCGAATCGGAAGACGGTAGAGGCCAACTTGAGGATTATCGACAGCGCCATTGTGCAGCATTTGGCCATTAACCCAGGCGTCCCACCTACATCGGACAATCTGGTGACCGGCGGATTTCTGCGGGCGTGGCCTACCGGACCAACTGGTGTCACAAGGTATGTTATAGTAGGAACTGGCACTGCCGCCAACCCTTATAGGGCAGCTGTAGATATTCCTGCAAATACATTCGGAACACACGCTGAATTGGATGATGCACCGTTACCGATTACTTGGCAGTAACGGTGCCAGGCACCTAACTTATTAACTTATGGATTGGTAAGAGCCTCCTGCCACAATGCGGCAGGAGGTGTTTTTTGTGGGCCGGCGGCCGCGGGTGGAATATGCGGAAGCCATCTGCCACGTTATCCCGGGTTCGACAGCTGCTAGATAAACCAACGGCACAACAAGGCTTCCCCCAAGGGCTCCGGGGAATGGGAAAATTATAGGTGTTTATCTAGGTTATCCGGCAGTCAGAAGTAGTGATGTTCAGTATTTTCGGGGGTTGGGGGATTTTCAGGGCTTTGAACAATTGGTGTTGATCAGGTTCTGTTTCAGTGCGCTGATGCACACGTGCCGTGGGGAACTGGAACTCACCCACGTGCATTCGCTGCAGGTGTGCACGGATGGTGCGCCAGGTCTGTCCAGTTTGGTTCTCCGCTATCCGGACCAGGAGCAGGGCCAACCAGCAGAGCAGCACGTGGGCACGGATGCGGTCCTCCAGCCGGTGGCGGGTACCACCCGAAGGGTGGTCGGGCCGCAGCTCCAGGGTGCTCTTCAGGGTGCGGAAGGCATCCTCCACCTGCAGCAACTGCTTGTAGCCGAGGGCCACGTCCTCCGGGGCGAGGGTGTCATCTGAAGTACGCAGGAGGTACTTGCCGTCCAGGCGTTCCTCGGCCTTGATCTTGTCCTTGTCGATCCGGGGTTGGCCGCGCTTGTCGGTCTTGAGGTAGCGGCCGTAGGTGGGGTGAGCGATGATACTGCAGACCGCCTTGGTGTGGGGCGCACCGTTTAGTTCGCCGATACGGGCCAACTCAAGCTTGAGTTTGTCCAGGGTCTCTTCGCGCTTGGCCTTGTCCCACTCGGCCTCCTCGGGGTTGCGGACCAGGACGTAGCGGGTGCGGGCCTCGCCGTCGCCGATGACGATCTCCTTGACCTCCAGGTTGTCGCGCAC
This sequence comes from Candidatus Desulforudis audaxviator MP104C, assembly GCF_000018425.1. GTDB lineage: Bacteria > Bacillota > Desulfotomaculia > Desulfotomaculales > Desulforudaceae > Desulforudis > Desulforudis audaxviator. The sequence continues at coordinate 1,017,641 of NC_010424.1, forward strand.
GGTCTTGAAGCGGCCCGGGTGGGAAAGCGCCTTTTCCACCGTGTTCTTGCCGGCCCGCATGCGCTCGCCGGCAATGTAGTGGCCGCCGGCCCTTTGCAGATAGCGCAGGTTCTCCTCGGAAGCCATGCCGCGGTCCAGGACGGTGATCACCCGGCCAAGCTTCCAGCCCACGAGGTCTTTTTTGACCTCCTGGACCACGGACATATCGGCGGTGTTGCCCGGCCATACCCAGCAGCGTACCGGGATACCGTCCCTGGTCACCGCGAGACCGATCACCGCTTGGGGCAGATCCGGCCGGGAGTCCTTGGAGTGACCCTTACGCCTTAAACCCTCGTCATCTTCGGTTTCGATCTCGAAGTAAGTGGAGGTGGTGTCAAAGTACAAAAGGTCCACCTCCAGATTAAAGAGATGGCTGACTTGACAAAAGACTTGGTACTGCAAGGATTCCTCGGCCTCCAGCAAGAAGTCCAAGGCCCGGTAGAGGTGGTGGAGCGGGATCTCCGGCAAGTCCGGGATGTATACGTCCTGGGCCACCCACTCTTCCACGGCGCGCTTGCTCATGGGAGCCAGGGCCCGGTTGGCCACCAGGGCGAAAATGGTCCGTTCCACCGGGCTCTGGAACTTGCGTTCTTTGAGCAGTTGCGTAAGAATCCGGTCCACACCCAGGTGTTTCCATAATCCTTGCAGTACCCAGGCGCCACCGAAGGGCTTGGAACTTTCAAACCCGAATTCCGTACCGTAGTCGCGGCGGGCTTCAAAGCGCAGCAACTCATCCGGCCCCAGGTAGCGGCAAATACTCCGGGCCAGGCGCTCCAGGCCCGCGCGGTCCACGTTTTCTGCACGGCCGAAGTTGTAGAGCACCTGGACCTCGGAACGACGTGTTTCAGGGTTCCAAGTATTGTGGGCCAGTTGCACGTAGCAGGTTTGGGTTCCGTTTTTGTTCTTGCGGACGGTAGTGCGGATATACATATCTATATTGTAGCACGTGTACCAGTGATTCGACAATACCCAACTTATCAAAACGTATATCTATGCCTTTTTTGGATTTACGCAATGCCTGAGCCCGCAAAGTATTGATATTACTGGGTTTTAGTTTTCCGAATGCCTAGAAAATGGCCCGGAACTGTCGAACTCGGGGTTATTCGGCGGGGGAACAACCGGGAGTATATTTTTGAAACCGACGGGACAAGCAAAGTCTGCTGAGGGAAATAGAAAAATGCCGGATAGCCATGGGTGTCAAGCTGTTCGGCTACGTCATCATGGGAAACCACTGTCACCTGATTTTGCAGACCACGACCAGTCCGTTGAGCAAGGTCATGCACCGGATTAACGGGCGGCGAGATGGAGAAAGCTGAACCTTACCTGGTCAAGGGTGCTGAGTATGGGGCGTACGCTCTAGAACGGTATGTAGATCTTGGGAAGTTCTATCTGCACCAACAGCGGTTTGAGGATGCAGAAAGGGTGTTTTTAGCCGGACTAGGTTTCCGGGACGCCGCCCTTAAGGCATTACCTGATAAGGACAGTGTTAAGAAGCAGATCGCCGAACTTAATCTTTTGCTGGCGCGTATATACGACAACAGGGAGAACGCGAATTGTCTCAGCATCACCTGAGGGCTGCCGAGACTATAAGCGTTAAGTGAATTTTTACCCTGTGGAAAAACGACGAGGATAAGTCAAGTTTACTTTGGGAAATCTATCTGCCGCCTATTCACTCAAAAATGGATAGTCGGCGACCGAGCTGAAGAAAGTGTTTATATGCTTGAAAGTGACGGTGGTCCCGCCGCGCGTAACAAAAAAGCCGTCTCTGGCGATCACCACTCCCTCGAAGAACTCTCCCTCAAAGGTCACTCTTCCGTTCGGCGCGTATAATACCCCGCTGACCCCGCTGCCTCCAAGCCTAGTGATGGTGATATCTCCCTTGCTGACGATGACCACGTTGTGCGCGGTCGGCCGCCAGGCGGTCGACGAATAATTATCGGCATAAATTTTAATTCCACTTGTCAGGGCTCCCCCGGATACATATCCGTTGGCGGCATACCAGGCGTCCGGTTTTAAAGCAGGAAAGCCAAAATCAGGCACCACAAAGCCCGGAACGCTGTCCACCTTGATGCATTTTGAAATGATGCCAGGGCTCATGCGTTTGGGATGGGTTAGAGTACCCGTATAGTAAATGCGCGCATTGGGCTTGAGGTCGGGTGTCCAACCCAGTTCCACATTCCCATTGACATAAATATTGCCGTGGATTACCGCGTCCTTCAAGCGCAGATTGCCGGCGACGTAGACGTTGCCGTAAACATCACGCTTCCCTTTCCATAAAGTCAAGTCGCCGTTAATATAAATGGAACCGGTGTTATCGGCCGCGCCTAAATCGGCGCTCCCTCCATCCAAATCTACAGAGCCGTCTATATAAATTGTTTTAACGTCGATATGAGAACCCTTGTTCAAATCATCTTCCCCCAAGTTCCCCTTGATTACAATGGTGGCGTTTCGTCCTTCAACTTTTTCGCCTTCAAAAACCAAGCGGCCTCCATACACAAACACGTTCTGATCCTGCAAAAAGTCATAAAAATCATATTTATCCACAAAGTAGGCCCTTGCTTCTATGTCTTTGTTCATGACGATCGTGGTGGTGGCCGTAGTGATATTGACTCCATTGATGAGCCACTTCTTGAATACCCATCCGTCCGCCGGAAAAGCCGTCAAAGGCACCGTGGTATTCTTTTCATAAACGTGGTCGCCCGCCTCCGGGGATGTGGTACCATTGCCTTCTGCTACCGAGACCGTTAGCGTATATCGTTCCGGAGGTGTTTCCGCTGGCCGCTCACTTTTGTAGGCAACAGCCACTCCGTCTTTACCGCTTGAATCGGCCAGGGGATTCAGAAGCCGAATCCTGCCGTCTATGGCGTAAGCATCTTCACCGCTGTTGGCGACGCGATAAGCCAAAAACTCCCCGTCCAGGGAAAAACCAAGATCCTCCTTCAGCACGACCCCCTCCGAGATGCGGTCAAAGACCGTATCTTCGCCGCCGCCTGCTTTCCGGTGCTTGAGGACACCATCCTTAACGTAAATATAGTTGAGGTCCGCGGCAAACGATTGGGGGACGGAACCGAGCACATATACGTGGGTGGCATACCTTAGCTCTTGGGTAATAAAGTCGGCTGCCAGGCGAATATTCTGCCGCACCCAGGAGCGCTGTTCCCCCGCGGTAAAAGATTGGTGGCCGAAATAAAAAAAGGTGTAACCTATTGCCAGTACCGCGCCCAAAAGGGCCGCCCCGACCAGCAGCTCCACCAAGGTCAATCCCTTGTTGTTCCCGGGGCCGCGCTCAAACATGTTTTGCCCTCCCCGGCTCCACATGTTACTTAACCTCGTATCCTTCAAAGGTTAGTTCAGCACGGTCGGACCTATTCGGCCTCGGCGTTGTAAATATTTGTGGCCATAGTAATACAAACCAAAGAACCTTCCTCAACAATGCCGGCGTCATCTATCCGCATCAGATAATTGTCTCCGGTGCGGGTTGAGAACGAAATTTCAAAATCGGCCTTTCTAGCAACGTCATTTCGGCTTATTTTCTCTTCCAAGACTTGCTGGGTATGATAAATAAGCCTACTTTTCTCACCACTGTCCATTATGCCTTTAAAGCTCGCGCTCAAAAGGACAGCGGCCGCCGCAATAAAGATAGCCAGTAAGGCCACGGCAACGATTATCTCGACCAGGGAAAAACCCCTGTGCGTTGATGGAAACCGGCTTTTTCCCCTCATCTCAGCGGCTCCAATATCTATTATTGCTGCTGTCGATTTCCAGTGTCAGGGTTTGTGTTACGCCGTCCACTTCCCCTGTTGACTGAATGACCAGTCTTTGCGCCTGCTTGTCAATCCGCACGGAAAAATGCTTTTCCGCGTTGCCTTCCAAATTATACGGTCCGGAAATCCAGGGATAATCATCACGGGCGATTAAAGATTCGAAATTGTTAACGGCGTAATCCGCAACCAGCTCCGCTCCGGATCTGGCCAGGTAGTGCGCCTGCATTGCTTTTTCTTGTACGATAACATGCTTTACGTCTGTCATGGAATAATACCACAAAGCCGTACCAAGTAAGGATATCACCAAGATCACCATGAGCACCGAGGGCATAGCCCACCCTTTTTCGCTAAAAATCATACCTGTTTACACCCCCGGTCCGTAGCCATCAACCTTATCTTCCTTATCTTCCTAGCTTAGTTCAGCATTATACACTATGTTTTTTGACAAAGAAACCTTTCAATAACGTATTCCCACTGTAACAAGGCCGTTTTCGTCGGCGGCGGCGAAGATGAAGCGTCAGGAGGGATTTCGGTGAAATCGGCCGGCCCGTCCCGGGGTTTCCGGCCGGCGAGCAAAAACGGCGGCTGAAATCTAGCGGGGCACCGGGCCGCTGAACCGACAACAGGCGGCACATTATCTAAATCAAGGTCAAGCGGGGTGCGTCTTAGAACGCGCTCCTGGCCGGTTTTCGCCATATCTTGAGGCGCTTTTGTTTATTCAATCTTCTTGTTCAACGCCTCGATCTGCTTGATCTTTTCCGGGGACTCCTCGACCCAGAGCACGTAGTGAGGGTTGTCCGCGTCTCCCGAGAGGTTGCGGGAGATGTGGAAACTTCCGATCGGCACGCCGCTGAGTTCGCTCAAAAGGTGCCGCCTGGCGTTTGCCGCCTCGTGGGCATGAGCACCGGTGGTCGAGGCCACCGGTACCCGTATCCTCTGCCGCGTCCCGTCGAGGCCGGCCAGGGCGCCGCGCACCTGGTTCTGGAGGTGGGGCGGACAGATCACCAAAATCTCCTGGCTGATCTCCGGGTAGTTGAAGGTTTGGGTGGCCACGTCTTCAAAACCGAAGGCTGCCAGGCGAGAGGCCGCGTCGGCGGCCGAGATGTTTTTGAGCTGGTACACGAACACGGTTCGTTCCCGGGCGTCCAGGGTGTCGAGCGCTCTGGCCAGATCTTCCACCTGGCCCCAACGGTTGTGCAGTGTACGGTCAAAGATCAATAGCTGATTGCCCAACACCACGGACTGGGAGACGTCCAGCCCCGCCTGACCCAAAAGGTCCGCCAGCCGGACCGGTGACACCTGCGTAGTCGTGAGGGTCCGGTATTGCAGAGATAGTTCATTCTCCGCCCGGTCGACCGCCTGCAGCAGTTCCCGCAGCTTGTGCAGGGCCTGTGGGGTGCCCTGAGCCCAGAGCACCTGGGGATTGGTATCCACCGAGATGCTGGAGAGGGGGATGCCCAGCTCTTCTATCAAGGGTTTCACCTTGTCCGCGGTAACAAACAGCAGGTTAAACCGCGTCAGGATCATCTGCTTGAAGAAGTCGTTGTGCAGGGTGTCCGGGTCGGCAATGACGATGACGTTCCCCTCGCGCAGGTAGGACAGTCCCTGGGTCTGAAGAATAAGCTCGAAGGCCTGGGCCAGGGTTATGCCCTGGGCCTCGAAAGTAACCGGACCCGCGGCTTCATCCACCAGAACCATGCTCACGCCCATCTTGATGGCCAGCGCCGACAGAACGTCCCGGAGGTCCGCCTGCCGCACGTCCAAGGTGATGGCCTCGCCGCCCAGACCGGCAACAGAGATGGAGTCAGTGATTCCCGGCGCTCCGCCCAGGGCGGCCTGGTCCGGGTTCCCGCTCCCCGGCGCCGGGTTCGGCCAACCGACCAGCAACAGCACGATGACCAGGAAGTGGACCAGCGGTTTCAAGAAGCGGCCTTTCGGGTTGGGCTGTGTTGCGTATTTCAATGACCTGATCCTCCTCAGCGCCTTCCGGCCAATGAGAGTTCCAACTCTTGCTCGCCGGCGGTGAGCAGAACGGTGTCCTTGTCGATTTTCGAGACGGTCCAAACGCTCTGCACCAGGTCCCCTTCGGAGACCACGTAGGCGGCGTCGCCGGCCTCGATGATGGCCAGGTTGCCCCCGCGGCCGCCCAGGATGACGCCGGCGAGTTCCAGGGGGCCTATAAACGGATCCTTGACCTGTTTGCGTTTGGGAGTTTCCTCCGGTACCGGGTCCAGCGGCCTCTTGGTCTTGGGCAAAACCTCGTACGCCTGGCCGGCTTTGTCCGGGCCGGTTCCGGGCGGGGCCTGGTCGGCGGGAACGTTGCCGGCGTCAGGCTTCAGGATGACGTACGTCACTGTGCCCGCGCTGATAACGACAAAGGCGATGCCCAGCGCCGCGATGACCCGCAGGTGGCGTTTGAAAAACTCGGTCCTGCTGGTCCGTTCCACGTTCACTTCAGGGTTGCTCTCGGCCACGCCAAGCTCTCTCTCCTTCCCCCTTCTGGTTAAGGGACACCGGAACACAGAGGGTTTACTCCTGGATACAAATTGGAGATTCGGCGCGAATATTGAGTTTTCCTTCCGGATTTTGGGGCATGACTAGTTTTTTGCGGTTCATTACGGGAACTTGTGAATCGCCGGCGATTGTGTGGATGGTTTGAGTAGTGCCAAGCAGGTGTTTCGACAACATTGCATATAATTCCTGGAATATCTATACTTTGAGTATGTGACTACGTGTTTCGGGCGCTTATAGGTTCAAACTAAAACGTGGGGGTGCGGGTGGTTCTCGAGGGCCTCCTGATATTCGTGCTCGGATCCATCGTGGGCAGCTTTCTCAACGTCTGCATCCACCGCCTGCCGGTCGGGGAGTCGGTAGTGTTTCCACCGTCGCGGTGTGTCTCCTGCGGGGCGAAGCTGGGCTTTATCGACCTGGTGCCAGTGTTCAGCTTCCTCTATCTGCGGGGGCGGTGCCGCCGGTGCGGGGTGCCTATCTCGTGGCATTACCCGCTGGTGGAGTGCGCCGCCGGTTTGTTGTTTGTCCTGGCCTGGCTGCGGTTCGGCGCCACCTGGGCGACGCCGGGCGCCTGGGCACTCTTTGCGGTGTTGCTCATCGCAACGCTGATCGACCTCCGCCATGGAATCATTCCCGACCGGGTCGTGCTGGCCGGCCTGGTGCTGGGGTTGCCGCTGGTGGCGCTTCAGTCGTGGGCCGCCCTGCTCTGGGGCGCGGCCGCGTTTTTGGGGGCGGGCCTCTTCATGCTGGCCATCGCGGTGATATCCCGCGGGGGGATGGGTGGGGGCGATATCAAACTCGCGGCGCTGATGGGGCTCTACCTGGGTCCGGCGGGGGTGGCGCTGGCGCTGTTTCTGGCCTTTTTGGCCGGGGGAACGGTGGCGGTGTTGCTGCTGGCCACCGGTCGGAAGGGCAGGAAGGACCCGGTGCCGTTCGGGCCGTACCTGGCGCTGGGAGGCATCGTCGCCGCGCTCTGGGGAAGGGAGATAATCAGTTGGTATTTTGGTTTGTGGGGTTAAAAAGAAAAGGGAATACCGATCGCATCTAGAAAGTCTTGGTGAGCTTCCGATTGTTTTGAGGTGTTGTTGTGGCGGAGGCAAAGACTTCCAAGAAGCAACTCGGGGAACAACTTATTGAAAGAGCTCTGATCACCAGGGAACAGCTCTGGGAAGCCCTGCGGATTCAGTCCAAGACCGGCGACAAGCTGGGCGTCATTCTGGTCGGGATGGGTTTGGTCTCCCAGGACGAGATCAACGACATTCTGGGCTTGGCTCCCACCGTGTCCCTGGAGTCGATCGACCCTGATTTGCTGAAGACTGTACCGGAACAACTTATCCGGAAATATATGGCCATCCCGGTGAAGAAAGAAGGACGTAAACTGACACTAGCCTTGGCCGACCCGACAAACATCCTGGCGATAGATGATTTCCGCCTGATTCTGGGGTGCGAGGTGGAACCGGTGAAGATGGCGCAGGAAGACATCGAGGCGGCGCTGCAGAAACACTTCGGCATCCCGCAGTTTGACAAAGCTTTCGAGGAATTTGACCTGGAAGTGGCCGCGGAGGAGGAAGAGCCGGAAGAGGAAAGCCTGGTCGACGACGCCCCCGTGGTGCGGTTGGTGAATTCCCTGTTCCTGCAAGCCATCGAAATGAAAGCCAGCGACATCCATATCGAACCCCAGGAGACCGGACTCCGGATCAGGTACCGGGTGGACGGCCTGCTGCGGGAGGTCGCCCACCTGCCCAAGAAGATCCGCCCCGCCGTCATCTCTCGTGTCAAGATTATGTCCGAAATGGACATCGCCGAGAAAAGGGTGCCCCAGGACGGCCGTATCCCACTCAAGTTTGGGACCAAAGAGATCGACATGCGTGTGTCAACCCTGCCGACGGCTTACGGAGAGAAAGTGGTCAGCCGCCTGCTGGACAAGTCGGGTATGCAGAACTACCGAATCGAACAGCTCGGCTTTCACCCGGACAACCTCAGGAAGTTCCAGTCGGCTCTTCGCAATGCTTACGGGATGTTGCTGATCACCGGCCCCACGGGAAGCGGCAAAACCACCACCCTCTATGCCGCCCTCAACCAACTGAACACCCCGGAGAGGAATATCACCACGATTGAAGACCCGATTGAGTACATGTTGCGGGGCATCAACCAGACACAGGTGAACGTCAAGGCCGGAATGACCTTCGCCGCCGGGCTTCGCTCGATTCTGCGGCAGGACCCGGACATCGTGATGGTCGGAGAGATCCGCGACCGGGAGACGGCTGACATCGCCGTGCGGGCGGCGGTAACCGGCCACCTGGTGATGTCAACGCTACATACCAACGACGCCGCCAGCGCGGTAAACCGCCTGGTGGATATGGGCGTGGAGCCTTTTATGGTCTCGGCCTCCCTGCTCGGGGTGGTGGCCCAGCGTCTGGTGCGCCGCCTTTGCACAACATGCAAGGAGGCCTACCCGCTGCCGGAGCACGATCCGGTGCGCCAGTTCCTCGGCTGCGACTCTGCCGATGCGGTGACGCTCTACCGGGGCCGGGGCTGTAACCGGTGCGGCCAATCCGGGTACCGGGGCCGGGTGGCTCTGCACGAGGTGTTCATCGTCGGGTCCGAACTCCGTCCCCTGATTTCGGCCAACGTGCCCGCCGACCAGCTTAAGCAGAAAGCGGTTCAGCACGGGATGATCACCTTGAAACAGGACGGAGTGTATAAGGTGCTGGAGGGCCTGACCACCGTGGACGAAGTTATGCGCGTGGCCTACATCGGTGAGGATGAGTAGCCGCGCTTGATTCTTTAAGGAGGCGCGCGGGATGCAGATAGACGAGATTCTAAGACTGGCCTTCAAACTGGGCGTGTCCGACGTGCACCTGACGGTGGATAGCCCGCCGGCCTTCCGCCTGCACGGCGCCCTCCTGCCGTTTGATGCTCCGGAATGGCAGGGGCGGCTGGAAATCGACCCATCGTACGTGCGGGCCTTGACTCCGGCCGATACCGACGGGCTGGCCCGGCAACTCATCGCTCCGGAGCGGTACAATGACTTTCTCCGGGTCGGGGATTTGGACTTTTCGTACGCTATCGAGGGCGTGGGGCGCTTCCGGGTGAACGCGTACAAGCAGAAGGGCAACGTGGCGTTGGCGCTCCGCCTGATCAACTCCAGGATTCTGTCATTCAGCGAACTCGGCCTGCCGGAAATTCTGGCCTACCTGTCCCGCCGGCCCCGGGGTATGGTCCTGGTGACCGGTCCCACCGGCAGCGGCAAGTCGACCACCCTGGCGTCCATGATTGACCTGATCAACCGGGAGCGGCACGACCACATCATCACCCTGGAAGACCCGATCGAGTTTGTGCACGTGCACAAGAAATGCCGGGTCAACCAGCGGGAGATCGGACTGGATACCGGATCCTTCGCCAGCGCCCTGCGCGCCGCTATGCGCGAGGACCCCGACGTCATCCTGGTGGGTGAAATGCGCGACCCGGAGACGGTCGGGATCGCCCTGACGGCGGCCGAGACCGGCCACCTGGTTTTGGCTACCCTGCACACCTCCAGCGCGGCCCAGACCATCGATCGGATCATCGATGTCTTCCCCCCGCACCAGCAGCAGCAGATCCGGGTTCAACTGGCCAACACGATCCAGGGAGTGGTCGCGCAGCAACTCATCCCCCGGATCGACAAGCCGGGACGGGTGGCGGCCATTGAAATCATGGTGGCCACGCCGGCAATACGAAACCTGATTCGCGAAGGCAAGACCTACCAGATCATCAGCCAGATTCAGACCGGGGCGAAGTACGGAATGCAGTCGCTGGATATGAGCCTGCGCACGCTGTACCAGAAGAACATGATCAGCAAGCAGGAGGCCCTGAACCGGGCGGCTGACCCGGAGAGTCTCAGGAAGATGATCGAGGAGTGACGTCGCAGCACGGGTAGAGGTTCCGAGAGTTGTGTTCAACATAGGATGCTCATGCTGAAAAAACGGCTCGGAGGCAAGATCGGGAAAGTGAAAGGCCGTAAGTTCAGGTACAAGGCCCGGAATGAGTCCGGGAGACTGGTGGGGGGCACCATCACCGCGGAAAGCGAAACCGCCGCCCGGGCCCGTTTGAGGGAGCGCCGGTACTTCGTGGTGGAACTCAAGCCGGCGCCGCAAGCCGGGGGTTCATCGTTCGCGGCGCTGACCGCGCCGAAGGTGACGGCCAGGGACCTGGCCGTATTCTGCCGCCAGCTGGCCACCATGGTCCAGGCCGGAATGCCGCTCCTGACCTGTTTGAACGTACTCGGGCAGCAGAGTGACAACAAGACCCTGCGCCTGACGGCGGCGTCGGTGGCCATGGCTGTGGAAGCGGGGAATACCCTTTCGGAAGCGCTACGCGCCTTTCCCAAGATCTTCCCCGAACTCTTTGTCACGATGGTCGAGGCCGGAGAAACGGGCGGCGCACTCGAGGAGGTGCTGGAGCGCCTGGCCACCCAACTGGAGAAGGATGCGGACATCAGGGCCAAGGTGAAGTCGGCCATGAGTTACCCCCTGGTGATTTTGGCCGTGGCTCTGGCAGCCATTTCCATCATCCTGATCTTTGTGCTCCCGACCTTTACGGAGATGCTGACTTCTATGAACCTGCCCTTGCCTGTACCGACCCTGCTGGTGATCGGGCTCAGCGACTTCCTGCGGGGGTACTGGTACCTGGTGCTGCTGTCGTTGGCCGGGGCCGTCTTCGCACTGCGGCAATACGCACGCACCAAGAATGGGCGGCGGGCCGTCGACCGGCTGATACTCCGGCTGCCGGTCTTCGGCACGCTGATCAGGAAAATGATCATCGCCCGGGTGAACCGGACCTTGAGTTCTCTGGTACGGAGCGGAGTGCCCCTGCTGCAGTCCCTGGCCATTGTCCGCCGTATTGCCGGCAACCAGATCGTGGCCGAGGCCATTCTGAGCGCCGAAAACAGCGTCAAGGAGGGCGAAGGGCTGGCGAAGCCGCTGGAGAGAAGCAGGGTTTTCCCGCCGATGGTTACCCGGATGATCGCCATCGGCGAGGACACCGGCGCCCTGGACAACCTCCTGGACCGGGTGGCCCAGTTCTACGAGCGGGAGGTCGACGCGACCGTGTCCCGGCTTTCCAGCATCCTGGAGCCCCTCTTGATGGTTTTCTTCGGGCTGGTCGTCGGTTTCATCCTGCTCGCGGTTTACCTGCCCATGTTCAGCGTTGTTGCCGGGATAAGCTAGTCTGGGTGCCCGGTAGCCGGAGTGTGGTAGTCGCGTACAGTAGTATAGTATAGTTAAGGTACGAGAGGGGCGCGCGGCAGAAGGGGTGAGCGGGTTTGCAGCCGCTGGAGGGCCGGGGTGGCGAGCCGGGGAGCGGGAAAGCCGGGAGCGCGGGTTTCACTCTGATCGAAATGGCGGTGGTCCTGGCGATTATCGGGATCATTCTGGCCGTCGCCGTGCCGAATATGCGAACGTCCCTGGATTCCTATCACGTCCGGAGTGCCGCCGCCGAGATCGCTACCACGATCCGGTACGCGCAGCAGGAAAGCGTGAGCCGGGAGATGCGGCACAAGATCGTATTCGATTCCGGGCGTAACAGCTATACCCTGTACAGGATTGAGTGCGTGGATCCGGGGGATCCGGAAGAGATCCAAACCGAACTGGAAAGCAGCTCTTTGCCGGCCAATGTGCTCTTGGCGGGCACAACCTTCCCTGCCGGCGAGCTCACCTTCGGGGAGCAGGGCCGCCCCTCCACGGCGGGGCAGGTGACCCTGAAGGGCGGTTCGGGGCAGTCCCGCCTGGTGGTGGTGGACGGCACCGGAGGGGTACGGGTGATGACCCCTTCCGGGGAATCCTGAGCCGGACTAGACAGGGGGAAGCGGGCATGACCACAGGTTTGACACTGCGGCAAGGGGGGACAGGAGGCGTGACCTCCCGGAAAACCGGTCTGACACGCCAATCGGTCGGTTTCACGGTCATCGAGGTGCTGGTGGCCACGGTAATTATCTCCATTGTGCTGGCGCCCCTGGCCACCGCCTACATGCTGCATCACCGGGCATCGGTACGCGCCGGTGCTGAAACCACGGCGCTAATGCTGGCACAGGACAGGCTGGAGGAGCTGAAAGCCAGACCGTACGCCGAGGTGGCCGGCACTGCCTTCCGGTGGTTCACCGAGGTACCGGGCTACGAGCAGTACGCCGGTTACGGGTACGAAGTGGAGGTAAGCACCGGAGCGCTCCGCGTCAAGACAATTACCGTCACGGTGACTTACCCGACCCTGGACGGCACTGGCACGCTGGCCTTGCAGACGGAACGGGCGCGACGATGATACGGTTGAGGCTTTGCGACGGACAACGCGGCTTTACACTGATAGAACTGCTGATCGCATCACTTATCCTGGTGCTCGTCCTGACCGTGGCTCAGATGCTCCTTTTTGAGGCCCTGGTTTCCTGGCAGAAGGGCGAAGCCCGCCAGGAGGTGCGGGAGAATCTGCGACGAGGCCTAGACCGCATGTCCCGCGAACTGCGTGCGGCCCAGGGACTGACGGGGGGCTGTGACGAGGGGCGGCTGGTGTTCGTCAATACCGACGGCAATACGGTGACGTACTATGCAAATGAAGAACGGCAGCTGGTCCGCGAGGTGGACGGGACGACCATAGTAGTTGCCAGGGGGATCAGTGAAGCCCGGTTTTCTTATCACGAGTCCGGCCGGGTGGCCATACGCCTGCGGGGCGATGCCGAAGGGACCAGTCTCGAACTGACGACAAGCGTAACCCTGCGGGAAACGACCGGGTGACCGGGGGTGAATCAGCGTGGTGCGCAATCGGGAAGGTGAGGCCGGCCAAGCCTTGGTTCTGGTAACCATGGTAGTGGCCATCGCCATTGTAGTGGCTTCCGCCCTGGTGACACTGGGGACCGGCGCGGTTAGGGTTGCCCGGGCACACACCGACGACGTGAAGGCCTACTACATCGCCGAGGCGGGCATGGAGCGGGCATTGGCCCAGTTGCGGCTCCAGCCGTCGTGGGAGGGCTTTGTCGGTAACTGGGAAGGTTTCGACCCGGCCGACGGGTCGGTTGCCTTCGGCGGGGGGAAGTATGCCTTTGAGGTCGCCGCCGGGGAATGGGACTCCAACATGCGCCGGGAAGTAACCATTACTTCCGTCGGCAGCTATGGCTCAGCGCAAAAGACTCTGGTAATGCCTGTCCGGGTAGAATTGCACGAGGCCGTCTGGAACTGGCCGGGTCTCTTTGTAGATGGGACGACAACCCAGTCTTGGCTGGGCTCCCTTTCGCTGGAGATAACCGATGAAATCCTTGAGAATATTGGGAAGGTGTTCGTGCGCGGCAGTCTCTCCGTTGGCGGAAACGCACGACTTACAGGAAACAGCCTCCACGTTCTTGGCGACCTAAGCGTCAGCGGGAACGCCAGGGTGATCATGAACGAAGTCAAGGTGGGGGGAAGCATTACCGGTCCAATAAACGATCCGTCTGGAAAGGGGATTCAGGTGCCTACTCCGGGTGACTGTCAGAGCGGCTTAGATCCGTTCCCGGGTGAGCCGCCGGAAGTCCTCACCGAACAAATGCTGCAATACTACAACGATCTTGTTCAGGACGAGTACCTTACGACATGGGACAGTAGTCACCTGAGCAGTCTGGAGGGTATCTATCGCCATGTGGGGGACCTTACGCTGTCGGGAGAGTATGCCGGCTACGGTACCATAATCGCCACCGGCAACATTACGATCACCAGGAACTTGACGAAAACGACCGGCGCGAGCGGTTCACTAAGGCTTATATCCTTGGGCGAACAAGTCAAGGTGCAAACCTGCACGCTGGAAGCAGATGTGATCGCCCGAAAACTCTGTTTGAATGGGAACGCAGGCCTGAAGGGCACCGTTATTGCTCAGAACGTGGTGCTGAGCGGTGGCGGAAACGGTGTAAATTTTGAATATGACCCGGGTCGAATCCTGACCAACGGCATGGCTTTGCCCGGAACCGAGGTTAAGATTCTTGGCTGGCGTGAGAAATACGGGGTTTTCTAGCCAAGGAGGGGGACGCAGGTATTGAATGTCAAGCAACTGGTGAAAAGGATTCTGCCCCAGCGCACCACCTTTACGGCCGTGGACTACGGCACGCGGGCGATCAAGGTCGCGACGGTGAGCCTGGCGGGGCCCCAGCCCACGCTGCTGCAACTGGTGCGAACGGCCCAGCCGGAGCTCGGGAACGATGAGACCGACGAGGGGGCCCGGCTGAGTCGGCTGGCGGAGGCGGTGGATGCGGCAGGGATCAAGGGCCAGCACGTGTTTGCCGCCCTGGGGGCGGACAAGGTCATCACGCGCCTTGTCCGGGTGCCCAGAATGCCGGAAAAGGAACTGGCCTCGGCGGTCAGTTTCGAGGCGGAAAAGTCCATCCCCATTCCGTTGTCGGACCTGATCGTGCGGTACGTCAAGCTGGGTGAAACCGAGGGCGAGGATGGGACGCAGCAGCAGTTATTGCTGGCGGCGGTGCCGGCGCAGGTGGTGCACGATTTCTACGAGCTGTTTGTCCAGGCCGGCGTGACCATCTCAGCCCTGGACTTGCAGCCGCTGGCCCTCTGGCGGGTGTTGGGCGGGGTGGTCGGCCACGAGGAACATCCCGCGGAGGTGGTGGCCGTGGCCGACCTGGGCGCGGCGCACACGACACTCATTGTGGTTGACCGGGGGGCGCTGGTATTCTGTCATTCGCTGGGTGTGGGCGGAGACCTGCTGACCAAGTCCATGGCCGACACGTACGGGATCGATTTCGGCGAGGCGCAGCAATTGAAAGAGAAGAGCGGGAAGATCCTATCGGCGGAGGAGGCGGCGAACATCACCTCGCCCGACGAGATGCAGCTGGACTTTTCCCTCCGGGACGGCCTGGGCGAAATTGTGCGGGAACTCCGCCGGGCGTTGGATTATTACGCCGCGGGCAAAAACGCCCGGCCGATCAAAAGGTTGGTGTTGAGCGGGGGGACCTGCAATCTCAAAGGATTCGTGTCCTTTATGGCTGAGGCCCTGGAGTTCCCGGTGGAACTCGGTACCCTGCCGTTTGCGGTACCCGAGGGCGTTGAGGCGGAGATGTCGGTGTGCGATCCGGCGATGTTCATGGCGGTGGGGCTGGCTTTACGTGAGGCGCGGTTCAGCCTCACCAGGCCGGGGAAGGGGGACTGAGTTGTTATGTACAAGATCAACCTTTTACCGCCTGAACTCCAGAAAGATGTTTCCGTGGATATGGGGCGTCTTAAGAAACTGCTGGTTTTGGCGGCGGTGTTCGTGGTGCTGGTCGGTAGCTACGGTTCATTTCTCTGGCAGTACCACGCCCGTAACGCGGAACTGGCCCAACTGCGCGCCCAGGTGGCGCTGGTGAAACCAATCGCCGAGCAGGTGGACGCGCTTGCGGCCCGGAGTGCGGAAAACGAAAAGCGCAGCGCGGAGCTGGAAACGCTCCTGTTGGGTCAGATCAGGTGGACCAGGCTGCTGAATGACATCAACTATAACCTGCCGGCCGACGTGTTTCTGGGTGTGATTCGGGCCGGACGGGTAGAGGATGTCCCGGTTCTGGGCGGTTTTGCTTCCCCATCTGGTTTGAAGGCGGACAAGACAGCGGCCGGCAAGGCCGAGCCGCAGGGCTTGGTACTACCCAACGTGATCACGATTCAAGGGGTGGCCCAGTCCACCGCTTCTATCGGGGTGCTGATCAACAACCTTTACAGCCTGCCCTATTTCGAACTGGTCCAACTCAAATACCTGGAAGAAGAAGTGCTTACTTTCCACGGACACAAGCTGTTCGAGGTCGACGCATACCTGAAAGGGGCTGATATCGATGTGGCAGAACCTCAGTGAACGGCAACGGCTCCTGGTAATGGTAGCGGCGACTGTCCTGGTGTTTGCTCTGCTCTACCTGTTAGTCTTGAGCAGGCAGATCAGTGCTTTTCAGAGGGCTGGTGCCGCCCTGGAGGCCACCAGTGCCGAACTGCAACAGTACCGGGCCAAAGCGGCACGTTTCGAGGTGGAAAAGGAGAGGGAGGCTGCTTCCCAGATCCGGCTGGAGGAACTCAGCCGGCATTTTGACACCAACTACCAGAGCGGAACGGTATTGGTAATGCTTGGCATCAAAGCCTTGGAGGAAGAGGTGTTCATCGCGGGCCTAAAGCCTGGCGCGGTGATTGAAAGAACCGGTTACTTGGTACTGCCGGTGGAGCTGGAATTCTGGAGCACTTATGCAAGTTGCCTGTCCCTGATCAACTACCTCGAAAACCTCGGCAACTTGGTGCACGTCTTAAATCTGGAAATTCAGCAGTACTTCGGGGGTAACGACCTCCTAACCGTTTTTGAACACGGCTTGGAACCGGTAGTGCGCACCAAGGTCACCCTGGCCTTCTACACTGTGCCGGACGCTGGTCAGGAACTGTACGGTGAGGTCATGCGTATTCAGGAATGGTCGCAGGGGAGGGGCACCAGGGCCTTTCAATACCCCGGGGAGCTTTTCGGCAAGGTTTCGCCGCATTTTGAAGTGCGGATGGGCGGGGAGGTCCCACTCCTGTACCTGGTAACCCTGCCGGAACCGGAACAGGAATCCGGGGAGACAACCGGTACCGGTGTCCGGGACAGTGATCCGCCGACAGTAGAGCCCGCACCGGAGGTGCGGGAGGTACCGGCGGGGCAGCTGGCTTCCGAACCGGATTCGGGCGAGGGACCGCCTGGGGCTGTTGGTTTGCCCTTTCACAATTAGGTAACGCTTGGGGGCGTGCAAGATGAGCAGATACCTCACCATAGCCGCGATGGTGTTACTGTTGTCCTTTAGCTTCCTGATCGGGGCGGACGCGGTGGAGAACCGCGGCATCATAGTCGATGGCACCCGCCTGGTGACGAACGTCAATGCTTACGACGTGGCCGGGCGCATTATGGTGCCGTTAAGGCCGCTGGCCGAAAGGCTGGGGGGGCGGGTAGATTTCAATTACGAAACCGGAATGGTGGAAGTCCGTCGGGGTCAAAAGCACGTAATAATACCTCAGCATTCACTGACCTATTACGAAAACGGGCGGCCCAAGCGTACCGAATGGCCTGCTGAGATTGTGAACGGACGCATGATGGTGCCTTCCAGCCTGATCGACGATTTTTTTGGTTCCAAAACCTATTGCGACGGGCGGAACGGATTCGTGATCGTACTCAGCCGGTAGGCTGATCGTTGGCGGCGGATAGCGGAAAACCATCCCATGGAGGCCTCATTATGAGCGAGATCGAATTCAGGCTGGCGGCCCTGGAAGAGCGCATCAGGGAACTAGAAACCGTCCTTGAAGTCAGCGGGGTGATCAGTGCCACCCTGGACGCTGACCGGATAATGGACGTGGTGCTGGATGCCTGCATGGGGGCCGTAAGCGCAGAAGCCGGCACGCTCTGGATCCTGGATGACGAATACCTGTTGCCGGTGGCCACTCGCGGCCCCAAAGCCGACCGCCTGCAAGAGTTGAAGCTGAAAAAAGGGGAGGGTCTGGCCGGCCAGGTCTGCGAAGGCCGGGAGCCGGTGTTTGTAGAGGACGTAACCAGGGACGAGCGCTGGGCAAGCCATTTTGGCGAGACCACCGGGTTCATCACCCGTTCAATGCTGGTGGTTCCCCTGTTTACCGAAGAGAAGAGTGTTGGTTCACTGCAACTGATCAACAAACTGGATGGCGCGCTTTTCAATGACGCGGATTTGAGGATTAGCAGAGCCCTCGCGCTTCACTCGGCCAAGGTCATCGTCAACAGCCGCCGGCACGTGCAGCAGCGCCGGTTTCTAAACTCTCTGCTCGCTGCTGTTGCGGACTTGCTTGATGCGCGGGATCCGCGAGCCAAGGGGCACTCGGAGCGTGTCAGCCAATACGCTCTTCTAATTGCTCAAGAGTTGGGGCTTGACCCGGAGGAACAGGATTTGGTTCAATGGGCCTCCCTGCTGCACGACGTCGGCAAAATCACCGTACCTGAGGAAATCCTGGCGAAAGCCCACCCGCTGGACGTGAGAGCCTGGGAACAGATCAACCAGCACCCCATCCAGGGGGGGAACATCATCATCCAGCTTAGACCTAAAAGCCTGACCCGTTACTTGTGGGCCGGGGTGCGCTACCACCACGAACGCTACGACGGCAACGGCTTCCCCACGGGTCTGTCGGGGGAGGATATACCGCTGGTGGCCCGGATCATCGCCATCGCCAACGCTTTTGACAACATGGTTAGCACCGAGCGCTACGGCCCGGCCGTGGCCGCGGTAGAGGCCCTGGAGGAAATCGAGCGCTGCGCCGGTACCTGCTACGACCCAAAGCTGGTGGATGCTTTTGTATGCGCAATGCGTTCCCGCCTGACCGCGACGCAGCCGTAGCAGAGATCAAGAGATCAATAGTTAAGTTAACGTCGCTTATTCTTTAACACCAGTATCTCCTGCCAGTGCCGGTCAAGTCTTTCATCCTGGCGGTTCTGCCTTTCTTCGATGCGGGCAAGGCTTTCCAGCATAAGGCCGCGGGCGTCGTAAAGACCCCTGATTTTATCGGTGATTTCGCCTTCCACATGGGCGGCCAGCTTGCTCAGGTCTTTGGCGATCTTCTCCTGGCCCTGGCGCAGTTTATGCTGGCCCTGGCGGAGTTCTTTCAGTTCCTGGGCTTGGGCTTGCTGGCCCTGGCGGAGTTCATTTTGGCCCTGGCGGAGTTCTCTCAGTTCGTTGAGAATCTCTCTTAGGACGTCATCCAAGGCGGCGGCCTCCCTTGGTGAAGGTATTAGGTACATATTACCACAGACGGTGAGCGATGGGAATGCCGAAAGGGCATGGGTCCGTGTCAAGACTTAGTAGGCGATCTCCCAGCCGATTTAATTTGAATTAGACCGTAGACCACCTCGGTGAACTAATCTCTCTTACTATGTGCTTGACCCAGTGTTTTCCGGCGTGCGGTCCTTCAAGGGCGGGCACGTTGGCTTGAAGCCAGGCCTCGGGATCTTTGCCGAAGCGTTTGGGCAGTTGGATTGCCTCGGCTCCGACAGCCTTTTTCAGTAGGTCGAACCGGGGTTCCGAGTGTACCGCGTATCTGTCCAGCTCATCATTAGCCCGTACCGCTAACAGGCGTCCCATCCGTTCCGCACCGGCCGGGCTCCAACGCGCCCCAATCCGCTTTGTTCGCCTGGCGATGGTGTGACGGACCTGGCCCTCGATCGCACCTAAACGGTCTCCCTCCGGCAAGGCGGCGATACCTTGCCAGTTAGCCAGGAGATACTCCTTAAGCCGCATGATCCCGTTACGGCGTGCACCCCGGTTGACCCGAATCGCCTGATCCAAGGCGGAAACTACCGCATCTTGGTTTAGCTCGGCTAACCCTTCGGTGACAGTTTCATAGACGTTGCTGCTGTAACTTAAAGCCTCGGTTAAACGCCGGCGCAGGTGGAAGGGGTCAAGGTGGTAAGTCGCCCCGGGGAACATCTCCAGGCCTTGTTTGATCCACTCGGCGCCGTCCCCACCAATGCGGATCCGCTCTACCCTGCTAAGGTCCCACTTGTGGCCGAAGGCCGCCCCGGTGTCTTCCCAAGCCACCCGGCTGCCCCTGGCGGTGGCCACCGTGTAACGGTTCACCAGTTTCCGGGTCTTTTGTTCCCTGCCCTCGTAGCCGATAAACAGCTTGATCTCACCAAACGCCTTGGGCGACCGCTGCAAGGGTATTACTACACCATCGGCTTCAATGGATAACTCCCGAACCTCCTTGCCGCCTTCAGGAACCACACCGTCTTCAAAGACGGCCTCGCGTAGTGCCTCAGCATCCCGGGCGGCCTTTTCTCCAGCATCCTGAACCTTAGACCAGACGGTCATCCAGTGAATCCCCGGTACTAGAAAACCCATAACCCGGGCCGCGCGCCTGAAGGGCATCTCCGTGCCTAGCTCCAGGATCATACGGGTCATCCGCGGTGTCACCCGTTGGCGTTCAGGGATTCCCAAGGCTTCGTCCAGAAGGAACCGGTACGCGCCGGTCTTCTGGTTACGGTACAGTCGGCGCTTAACCGTAATCTCACCGAAGCTGGTGACCAGGGTCCGCGACCGCTGTCCCACGTTCTTGAGGGCTGGATCCCGCTTGCCGCTTAACTCAAGGTCAATGTGTGCCAGCGCCTCCTCCAGCATTTTGCCGCCTGCCTGTTGAACCAACCGCTGCACCCGCTCTTCCAACTCATCCACATTGCGCACCGACCTGAACACCTCAAAAATTCCCTTGGCCAGAAACAGGACTACCTCAAGCAGAAAGCGAATCTTGAACATGAGACCTCACTCCTTTGGCGGGGAGGGCTTCCCCTCAGGGGAAGCCGTTTTGAGGTCTCACTTCTATTTCCGACCTCACATCTCCTACTTAAACCTTACACTCACAGGGCATGGCCCCGGCCGCCGCCCTGGCGTCGGCAAGGCAGGGCTTTCATCAGAAATTTCGGAAGGCGGTCTTTACCTTGCGGGGTCGAGCGAGAGTTCCTTGACGAGTTTGTTCAGCGCCCGTTTTTCGATGCGGGACACGTAGCTTCGGGAGATGCCCAGGTCCTGGGCGATCTCCTGCTGGGTCTGCCGGGTGTCGTCCACGAGCCCGAAGCGCAGGGCCAGCACCTTCTTCTCCCGCCGCGAGAGCTTGTGCATTTTCTCCAGCAGGCGACGCTGTTCGAAGTGGGTCTCCACTTTATCCTCAACCACTTCCGGATTGGTGCCCAGGATGTCGATCAGGGTGATTTCGTTTCCCTCCTTGTCAACCCCGATGGGGTCCTGCAGGGAGACCTCGAAACGGGTCTTCTTCACGGTACGCAGGTGCATGAGGATTTCGTTCTCGATGCACCGGGCGGCGTAGGTCGCCAGGCGCGCGCCCTTGTGCGGGTTGAAGGTGTTGATGGCCTTGATGAGGCCGATGGTGCCGATGGAAATGAGGTCGTCCGTGTCCTCCCCGGTGCTATCGTATTTTTTGATGATATGGGCCACGAGACGCAGGTTACGCTCGGTCAGGATATTTCGGGCGTGTTCGTCACCGGCCAGCATGCGCCGGACATACTCTTTTTCTTCTTCGCGGGAAAGGGGTTGGGGAAAGGAATTGTTGGTGATGTGGGAGAGCAGCAGCACGACACCGTTGATCAACGAGACGACGCCGGCGGTGAGGACGGCGGGCAGCATGGCGACACCTCCAAGAAAGGGATGCATGTAAATGGTATGCGGTGGGGTGCTGATCTGTGACATTTCTACATTATCGTAGGGTACCAAGAAGTCCGGGAGCACGCGCACCGTCCGGCCGCACCGCTTATCTCGTCGAACGGTGCAATTACTGGGTGATTTGCGTTGGAGTAAAGACTTGGAGCCCGTCAATGCGTGCGAAGTGAGCGGCGTTACCGGTCACGATGGGTATTCTGTTGGCCATACAGATACCGGCGATAAAGACGTCCCGCGTGCCAATAGTCTGCCCGTGCACGCGCAGTTGTTTCTCAATTTCGGCCGCACACGCAGCGGCATCCATATCAAAGGGTAGCACGCCCAACAGCCGGTACATTTTCTCAATGAGTCGCACCTTTTTGCTGTCTTGCTCAAGGCCGACTCTTAACTCAAACAGTGTCACGGCGGTGAGAACTCCTTCTCCGGTATTCAATAGTGCTGCAAAGCAACTCTTGTCCGGTTCATGACCCCTTAGAAAACCAATTATCACCGAGGTGTCAATTACGATTCCCACCGCTCCCACACCTTCCGGATCTTGTTTTCAACTTCCCGGGCCTCAGTGTCTTCGAGGGTGCCGGCCAAGGAGAGGATCTCCTTGATATCTGTGTCCCGGGCGTGTGCGTACTTAGCCAGATACAGATCCAGTGCTTCATTTACAATTTGCGAGTACCCTCTGAAACCGCGGCGTGCGGCGATGGCCAGAAGTTTGGCTCTCTTGTCATCCGGTATTTCAATGGTGGTTCGCATTGCTATTCCCCCTTTAATGCATTATAGTATTTGAATGCATGTTATGCAAGTCGCTGTATCGGCGGCGCCAGCCTATGCCCGAGCCCCCACAAATTGGTTTTATTTTCCGTTTGTGAGAGTGGGCCGACCGATTTGTTGCAGGCGGTGGGCGCTTTCTCGATGAACAGCTGCCATGAATCCTCGTGTTGTTGCAGGGGGATGCACCGAAAACGGCGAAGAATCAAGGATCAAAAGCAAAAGCAGGCTCCGGGGAGGAGCGGTACTTTGAACCGTTCTTGGTATTCCGCGGCCGTTCTGGCCGGGGGCAAAAACTCACGGATGAATGTGCCCAAAGCCTTCCTTGACGTGGGCGGAAGGCCGATTATCCAGCGGGTGCTGGATGAAATCCGGCCCCATTTCGACGAGACAATGATCATCGCCAATGAGGACGCCGGTTACACCGGCCTGGGTGTGCCCGTGTACCCGGACCTCATCCCGGGGCGGGGCCCTTTGAGCGGCATTCACGCGGCGCTCTCGCATGCGGCCCACCCCTGCACTTTTGTCGTGGCATGTGATATGCCGTTTGTCAACGGCCGTCTGGCCCGGCTAGTTGCGGAAAAGGCCGAGGGCTGGGATTGTGCGGTGCCCAAGGCCGGAAAGCACCCGGAACCGCTGTTTGCGGCCTACACGAAGAGTTGCCTGCCCGCGGTGAACGAGTGCCTGGAGCAGAACCGCCTGAAGGTGATGGATTTGTTGTCCCGGCTGCGGGTAAATTACGTCGAAGAAGATCTGGTGGCCTTGACGGGGCCGGGGGATATCTTTTTTAATGTAAACAACCCGCAAGACCTGAGTCAGGCGCGGGCGCTGGCCCAACCCGGCGGTTCCCGGCCGGAAACCGGGTTCTCCGGGCGGCCGCCTCTTTTTTGCGTGGTTGGCACCTCGAATTCCGGAAAGACCCTGCTGGTGACCCGGTTGGTGCAGGAATTCCGGGAGCGGGGTTTCCGGGTGGGTACGGTGAAACACTGCCCGCACGGCGCCGATATGGACGTGTCCGGCAAGGATTCCTGGCAGCATTCGCGGGCCGGGGCCGAACTGGCGATGGTGACTACGCCTGGCCGGCTGGCCCTGTTCCGGGAGTTGCCGGCCGAGTTGTCCCTGGAGGAGGTCGCGGCTCATTTCCGGGGGCTGGACCTGCTGATCGTGGAGGGCTATAAACATCTGGACTATCCCAAGATACTGGTCCGGTCCGACCGGAATTGGCCGGGCAACCCGCAGGGGTTGTTCGCCTTGGTCGGTCCGGGTTTGCCGGAACTCGACCTCCCGGTGTATGATCCGGAGGATGTCAAGGGTCTCGCCGCCGCGGTGGTCGACCGTCTTGGCTTGAACCGGCAGCTGGCTGGGGGGGTGTAGAGCGTGTTCCGTCTCTTGTTTCCGGACCTGTACGTACCCACAATCTATGACGTTGACCCCGAGTATCTCCGCCGGCGGGGCATCCGGGGACTTATTTTCGACCTGGACAACACCATCCTGGAGCGTGGGGAAAGAACCCTGCCGCAGGAGGTGCTGGACTGGTTTGACACACTTAAGGCTCAGGGGTTCAAGATTTCGATCGTCTCCAACAGCCGGTCCCGCAAGGCCGAGGGGATGGCGAAGTCCCACGGGATTCCGGCCGTCTTCCGGGCGGTGAAACCGCGGCGCGGGCCTTTTTTGAAAGCGATCGAACTGATGGGGCTCACCCGCCGGGAGACGGCGGTGGTGGGCGACCAGATATTTACGGATGTGGTGGGCGGAAACCGCCTGGGGCTCTTCACCATTCTGATCAATCCGTTGCCGGGCAAGGAGTTTATCGGCACCACTCTTTTCAGCCGCCAGTTGGAGAAGCTTTTGCTACCCCGCATCCGGAACCGCCACGGTTTCAGTAGGAGGCCGGGCCATGATCGACGCTAGCACCCGGCTGGTGGTCCTACTGGGTTACCCGGTGCACCACAGCTATTCCCCCGCGATGCAGAACGCCGCCTTTCGGGCGGCGGGCCTGAATCTGGTGTACCTGGCCGCTCCGGTGCCGCCTGAACGATTGGCGCCGGCGGTGGCGGCGGTGGCAGCGCTGGACATGCCGGGGGCGAATGTGACCGTGCCGCACAAGGAACGGGTGCCGGCCTTCCTGGACGAAGTCGCCCCGGAGGCCCGGCTGCTCGGGGCCGTGAATACCATTGTGCACCGCAACGGCCGCCTGGTTGGCCACAACACCGACGGGACCGGTTTCTTGCGCGCGCTCCGGGAGGCCGGATACGACCCCCGGGGAGAAGCGGTCGTAGTCTTGGGCGCGGGGGGGGCGGCGCGCGCCGTGGCGGTCACCCTAGCCCTGGAGGGCGCGAAAGAGATCGTTGTTTTCAACCGCACGTTGGACCGCGCGCATCAGTTAGCCGCGCTGGTCCGGGAGCGGGGGTGCGGGGGGGCGGCGGCCCTGGGCTGGGAGGCGCTGGAGGGGCAAACCCCCGAAGCGCGAGCCGCCTTCGTCCGGGCGGGGCTGGTCGTGCAGACCACCTCTTTGGGGATGTCCCCGCGGCTGGAGGACGGTCCGCCCGTTCCGCCGGAATGGATGTCCGCCAATCATCTGGCGTACGACCTGGTGTACAACCCGTCGGATACCGCCTTCCTGAGGATGGCCCGGAAGGCCGGGGCCCGGACCGCCGGCGGGGCCGGGATGCTGTTGCACCAGGGTGCCGCAGCTTTCGAACTCTGGACCGGGCGGGACGCGCCGCTCGCGGCGATGAAACAGGCCCTGGAGGCCTGCCTGGCATAATTGTTATGGAAAGCGGGGTGCATGCTCCTTGCTGCGCTATCTGACGGCCGGGGAGTCCCACGGCCCGGCCCTGATCACTATCGTGGAGGGACTACCGGCCGGGCTCGCCGTGGAAGCGGGTTATGTGGATCGCCAACTGGCCCGCCGGCAGGGAGGCTACGGCCGGGGTAAGCGGATGGCGATCGAACAAGACCGGGTGCGGATCCTGTCCGGTGTCCGGGGGGGGCTGACCCTGGGAAGCCCGGTCTGCCTGCAGATCGAAAACCGCGACTGGGAAAACTGGTCGACGACAATGGCACCCGGTCCGGAGGCGGACACCGGCGACCGGGTGGTGACCCGGCCCCGGCCCGGGCACGCCGACCTGGCGGGGGTTTTGAAGTACGGGCACAAAGACGTGCGGAACGTGCTGGAGCGGGCCAGCGCGCGCGAAACGGCGGCCCGCGTGGCGGCCGGTAGCCTAGCCCGGCGCCTGCTGGAGGAGTTGGGGGTCGAAATCCTGGGCCTGGTGGTGCGGATCGGCCCGGTACAGGCGCGAATTCCGGAGGTGCCGCTGGATGCCCTGCGCGCCCGGATCGCCGAGTCCAGGGTGATGTGCCCGGACCCCTACGCGGGCTTAAGCATGGTGGAGGAGATCGACCGGGCGCGGGATGACGGAGACTCGCTGGGCGGAGTGTTTGAACTGCACGCCTTCGGGGTGCCGCCGGGTCTCGGCTCCTATGTCCAGTGGGACCGGCGCCTGGACGGGCGCCTAGCCGGGGCGCTGATGAGCATCCAGGCCGTCAAGGGCGTCGAGATCGGCCTCGGGTTTGAGGGTGCCGCCCAGCGGGGCTCGGAGGTCCAGGATGAGATTTTCCACAACGGCGAAAAAGGGTTTTACCGGACGAGCAACCGGGCCGGCGGCATTGAGGGCGGGGTGTCGAACGGGCAACCGGTTGTGGTGCGGGTAGCCATGAAGCCGATTCCGACCCTGCGCCGGCCGCTTGCCAGCGTGGACCTGGTTTCGCTGACACCCTCCGAAGCGGCCTTTGAGCGTTCGGACATCTGTGCGGTGCCTGCGGCATGTGTAATTGGGGAGGCGGTGCTGGCCTTTGAACTGGCCCGTGCCTGCTTGGAGAAGTTCGGGGGGGACAGCATGACCGAACTCCTGGACAACCACCGCCGCTACCTGGAAAGGATCCGCGCCAACCGGGCGGGCGGCTGACCGTCCCCCGAAAAAAGGGGCCTGGCCCCTTTTTTGGGCGCGGCGGCGGGGAGTTGGAGGAGGTGGCCGCTTGCGCAACGTGATCCTGATCGGCTTCATGGGCACCGGCAAAAGCGCGGTGGGGTGGCGCTTGGCCCGGATCCTGGACCGTCCTTTTCTGGACACCGACTCCGAAATCGAGCGGCTGGCCGGCAAGCCGGTGCGCCGGATTTTCATTGAAGACGGAGAAGTACGGTTTCGCTCGGAGGAGGCGCTCCTGTGCCGGAAGCTGGCCGTGCCGCGGGGATTGGTGGTGGCCACTGGCGGCGGCGTGGTACTGAACCCGGAGAATGTGGCTAACCTTCGGGCCGGCGGCGTGCTGATCGGTCTTTCGGCCGACCCCGAGGTGATTTACCAGCGGGTCAGGCGAAAAAAAAGCCGCCCCTTGCTCCGGGGCAATGTTCGGGCACGCATCCGGGAGCTCCTCGAGGAACGAGCGGGGGCGTATGACGTCGCCGAATTCACGGTGGACACGGGGATGCACAGCCTGCCGAAAACGGTGGGGTTGATTATGGAGTTCTTGAAGGAGCGGGGGTACCTTGAGGCGGGAAGTGACAGTGAATCTGGGGGCGTCCCGGAGTTACCCGATATTTCTCGGTGAAGGTATTCTGCCCGGCCTGGGTGACGAAACCCGAAAGCGGGTGACCGGCGGCCGGGTGCTGGTGGTGACCAATCCCACGGTCGGGAGCCTGTGGGGACGCGAGGCCGAGCGGAGCCTCGCCGAAGCGGGATTCGCGGTGTACCGGGCCGAGATTCCGGACGGGGAAGAGTACAAGACGCTGGACACCGCGGCCCACCTGTACGACCGCGCCTTTGAGGCCGGCTTGGACCGGAGCTGCGCCGTGGTCGCCCTGGGAGGCGGCGTGGTCGGCGACGTCGCCGGTTTTACGGCCGCGACCTACATGCGCGGGGTACCCCTGGTCCAGGTGCCGACCACGCTCATGGCCCAGGTGGACAGCAGCGTGGGCGGTAAGGTGGCCGTGAATCACCCCCGGGGGAAGAACATCATCGGGGCGTTCTACCAGCCGGTGCTGGTGCTGGCCGACGTGGGCACCCTGCGCACTCTCCCCGGACGGGAACTGCGGGCTGGGATCGCGGAGGTCATCAAATACGGGGTGATCAGCGACGCCGCCTTTTTCGGCTGGCTGGAGGAAAACCTGGAACGGCTCCTGAAAGGGGATCCGGAGGCTCTGACGTATGCGGTGGAAATGTCCTGCCGGATCAAAGCCCGGGTGGTGGAGGCCGACGAAACCGAGCAGGGCTTGCGCCGGGTCCTGAACTACGGGCACACGTTCGGGCACGCCCTGGAGGCCCTGACCGGTTACCGGGTTTACGTGCACGGGGAGGCGGTGGCCGTGGGCATGGTGGCAGCGGCGAAGCTTTCCGTGCTCCTGGGACTGCTGGACGAAGAGTCGTACAGCCGTATCGAACAGCTGGTCCGGCGGGCCGGGCTGCCGGCGGACATTCCGGCGGACCTGTCCTTCGAAGCGGCATTGACCTGCATGGAGCGTGACAAGAAGGCGCAGGACGGGCGGATCACTTTCGTTCTGCCCGAAGCAGTCGGCCGGGTGGGGTTCTACCCGGACCCGCCCGCTGATATGCTGCGCCGCCTGTTTTCTTGACGGAGCCGGGGCGGTTGGAGAGGGGGTAGGCCGTGAGAACGGAGACTTCCCGGAAACTCCTCGGGGAAATCCTGCTTGAGAAGCGGGTGATCACCGCCGAGGCCTTGCAGGAAGCCCTGGATCTTCAAAAACAAACCGGGGAGCGCCTGGGCCGGGTGCTGGTGGACCTGGGATATGTGAGCGAGCATGTCCTGGTCGAGGCGCTCGCCGGTCAACTGGGGATCCGGTACGTACACCTGGACGGCCTGGCGCTCGACCCGGAGCTTGTCCGTAGTGTTCCGGAAAAGCTCATCCGGCGCCACAAGGCGGTACCGCTGCGCCGGGACGGGAGTCGGCTGCGGGTGGCGATGTCGGACCCCCTGAACGTAACCGCCGTCGACGACCTCCGCCTGGTTTCAGGTTGCGAAATCGATCCGGTGCTGGCGCTGGAATCCGAGTTGGATCTGGTCATCAGAAAGCACCTGGGGTTCCCCGACCTTGAAGAGACCGCCGGTGTGTTTGACGACGTCGAGGTGGTGCGCTCCGAAGTGGTCAGCCTCAATCCCGGGGAGCCGATGGATGACGAGGCGCCTGTGGTCCGGGTGGTCAATTCGATGATTATGCAGGCGATTCGCGACGGGGCCAGCGACATGCACGTGGAGCATCTTGAAGAGCAGGTCCGGATACGGTGCCGGGTCGACGGCCTGCTGCGCGACCTTACCGTTCTGCCGCCGAAGTTCCGCTACCCGCTGGTTTCACGCCTGAAGATAATGGCCCGGCTGGACATTGCCGAGAAACGCGTGCCGCAGGACGGCCGCTTCCAGGTACGGTACCGCGGCCGGGAAATCGACTTTCGGGTGTCCACAATGCCGACGGTGTTCGGTGAGAAGGTGGTCATCCGGATCCTGGACAAGACCAGGATGATCAACCGAGTGGATAAACTGGGCTTTTCCGCCGCGAACCGGCAGCGTCTTACCGGGATACTCCGCCACCCGTACGGAATGGTGCTCATCACCGGGCCCACCGGAAGCGGAAAGACCACCACCTTGTACGCCATCCTGAGTGAACTGAACTCCCCCGCGCTCAACGTAATCACGATCGAGGATCCGGTTGAGTATATTTTGCCAGGGGTCAACCAGATCCCGATCAACCCCCGGGCCGGGCTGACTTTTTCCCGCGGACTGCGCTCCATTTTGCGCCAGGATCCCGACATCATCATGGTGGGGGAAATCAGGGACGCGGAAACGGCGGAGATCGCGGTGCGCGCGGCTACCACTGGGCACCTTGTTTTTTCTACCCTGCACACCAACAACGCGGTTGGCGCCCTGTCCCGCCTGGTGGACATCGGCATAGAGCCTTTCCTGGTCGCTTCCAGCGTGCTGGGTGTGGTGGCGCAGCGGCTGGTGCGGGTGATCTGCCCGCGCTGCCGTGAGAGTTACCACCCGGCCCCGGGCGGCCTGGAGCGGTATTTTGCGGGACAGGGTCCTGATGAAACGGTCACCCTCCACCGGGGGATGGGTTGCACCCATTGCGGCCGAACGGGCTACCGCGGCCGAACCACCATCGGCGAAGTATTGCCCCTGTCGGCCGTTCTCCGGCAGATGGTGTGCGCCCGGGCCGGCGAGGGAGAGCTGGAAAGCCAGGCCGTCCGGGAGGGGTTCATCCTGATGAAGGATGACGGTCTGGAGAAGGTGCGCCGGGGAATCACCACCGTCAGCGAAATCATGCGGGTGGCCTACGTCGACTAGCGGCGGGTAGACACCTCCTTTGCCCCAAAACCACTTCCGCGTCCGTTTCAATCTAAGGTGTCCGTTTTTATCTTCATTGTCCTCGTGCACAACATTTTCCAATGTTCGGCAGGAAATTAAGTCCCGGTGTAGAATATTGTTCCAAATCAGGTAAGGTGCTCTGTTATTTCCTCTTAAAGGGGGATTTTCTCCTGGTATTCGCATACCGGGCGCGCGATCGGCAAGGCCGCCGGGTAACGGGGCAAGTGGAAGCGGAGAACAAAGCGGCGGCAGCGGCCTCCCTATGGGCCAGAGGCTTTTTTGTAATCGATTTGAACGAGGCATCCAACAGGAGAGGTCCGGTCCGACCGCTTCCTTTCATACGGGAGAAAGTGTCTGCTCGGGAACTGGCTCTGTTCTCCCGCCAGTCGGCCGCGTTGATCGACGCCGGCGTGCCTGTTTTGCGGGCGCTCCGGATTCTGACCGCCCAGGCGCCGAACAGGCGTTTGCGCGACACACTCGACGAGGTTGCCGCAGCCGTCGAACGCGGTTCCTCCCTGGCAGGGGCCTTCAGGCGCCACCCCGACGTTTTCCCGTCCGTTTTCACCAGCCTGGTGGAAGCCGGGGAACTGGGAGGCCAACTGAACCTGGTCCTGGAGCGGCTGTCCGTGCACTACGAAAAGGAACACCTGTTCCGGGAGAAGATGCGCTCGGTTCTGACGTACCCTTTGATTGTGCTGGCTGTCGCGGTCCTGGCCGTGGCGGTGCTCACGACTTTTGTGCTCCCGACTCTGGCGGGTGTCCTAACGGAAACCGGGGTACCGCTGCCCCTGTTGACCGAGATTGTGATCAGGGTCAGCGAAAGCGCCAACCGATACTGGTACCTGGTTTTCGCAAGTCTGACGGTCCTACCCGTCGCCCTGCGTCACCTGGTGGGCACACCGTGGGGGCGGGATTACTGGGACCGTGCTCTCCTGCGTATCCCCGTCTTCGGTCACCTGGCCGGGAGCATTATTATCGCCCGGTTTTGCCGGACGTTCGCCAGCCTGATCAAAAGCGGGGTGCCGATTCTGCAGGCCCTGGATGTACTGGCCAAAACAGTGGGTAATGCCGGGATGGCCCGGGCCATCGAGGAGATCTCGGCCAACGTCGGCCAAGGGGAGAGCATCGCCGTCTTGTTGGAAAGAAGCCGCCTTTTTCCGCGGATGGTCACGCAGATGATCGTCGTGGGGGAGGAAACCGGCGCCCTGGACAAACTGCTGGAAAAAGTGGCGGTCTATTATGAACAGGATGTCGACCAGACCGTTTCCAGGCTCGCCTCCGCGCTTGAGCCGGTCCTGATTCTAGCCGTGGGCGGCGTGGTCGGTCTGATCATCATCTCGGTTTTGCTGCCGCTTTTGGGGGCGATTGCGGGCATCTCGTAACGCAAGGGGAAAGGGGACCGGTGAGAATGAAGGGACTGGTCGAGGCAGCGTCCGGCCTGCTCCGGCATTTCCGGGAACGGGAAAAGGAGTTGGTCAAGACGATGTCCGGCCTGCTCCGTAAGGCTCCGCCCGGGCAGAAAGGGTTCACCCTCGTCGAAGTCCTGCTGGTGATAGTCCTCATCGGTATTATCACCGCCATCGCTTTGCCGCGGTTTGTCGGACACGCCGACCGGGCGCGGACGAGCGTTGTGTTGGCTGAATTGCAGTCCATGAAGACGGTGGTGGAACTCCACTACGCGGAGGCGGGCCGCCTGCCGGCGGCCAGCGTTCTTGACCAAGCCGGCACTGTGAGAAGGGTAATGAACGACGGCGGCATCAACTGGGGTGGCCCCTCTGGGATCGTCAATCCATGGGGTAAACCGTACCATTACGCCACCGCCGGAACGCGCTATATCGTCTATACCGAAGACAATGCCGGTGCTCCCGGCGTTTGCCACTACGTTACGGACGCACACCCGCCGGGCACGGGCCCCAGACCTCAGGGTTACGATTTGGCCGGTCCTGTGCCGAGCCGGTCCTGACGAAACCGATGCGGACGGGGTGGCGGGTTGAACGGCGAGCCGGTTTCACCTTGGTGGAACTGGTGGTGGTCATGGTTATCACCGTGGTTTTGCTGGGGCTGACGGTGCCGAATTTCGTCAAGATCACCGCCCGGCACCAGTTCGAGAGCGCGGCGCGCCGCATGGTCGCCGACATTCGGGAGACCCGGGAACTCGCCCGGGTGGAAAACACCGGCTACGAGATCCAGTTCCTGACGGCGGTGGAACGGTACCACATCAAGCGGTGGGACAGCGTGACCGTAAGGCGGAGAGTGCAGTTGCCGGCGCAGGTGGACTTGGTGCACGCCGCTTTCGGAGGTTCGGGTAGCGTTCTCCGGTTCAACGCTTACGGGGAACCCAATTGGAACGGGACGGTGACGCTCAAGAACCGTCTGACCGGGGAGATGCGTTACGTGATTGTAAGCCAGACCGGCCGGGTGCGGGTGAGTAATGTACCGGCGGCGGACTGAATGGCGGTACCATCGGAATCAGGCCGGCCTAACCCTGCTGGAGGTCCTGCTGGCGGCGGTCATTCTGGGTTTGGCGGCCGTCTCGGTTTTCAACCTGCTTGTGGTCACCAGACAACTCCAAACTGATGCCCGGCAGCACATGGAGGCCCTGCGGACGGCGGAATCGGTGTTGGAGTCTTACAAAGCCCGGCCTTACAGCGATATTGCCCGGCCCGGAGAAGAACTTGACGATCAGGTGGTGGTGGCGGTGGCGGAACGCGCCGGCCTCAAGGTGGTCACGGTGACGGTTTTCTATCCGGCGGGGGAAGGCGTGAAGTCTGTCTCGCTGACCCTGGAGCGCGGACCCCGTTGACCTTCCGGGCGGGCCGACCGCCGGCTGGAAGGCGGTTTTTGGCCTGTGAGCGGGGCTTGACGCTCGTGGAAGCGGTGGTTGCGGCCCTGCTGATGACGCTCGTGATGGTCGCGGTGCTGGGTCTTTACGGAAGGGCGGTTGTCTACTGGAAACGAAGTGAAGCGGTCGCCGATCTGGAAGACCACTTACGCGTTTCCCTGAACACCCTGGGATCCGACCTCCGGAACGCGCGCACCCTGAACTGGCTGACCGGGCCCCCCACCCGGATTCAACCCGGAGTGGCGGCGACCGACCTTTTTGAGCTGGTGGTGCCTAAGAGAACAGTGCCCTGGGAAACGGAAACCATTCGTTACTCCTGGGCGGCCACCGGTACCGGGGATACGAGAAATGTGCTCCGGCGCAAGGTGGGTTCAGCCGTTCCACAACCTATTGCCCACCACATCACCGGGATCGAGGTTGACATGGACGCCGGAAACGGATTGGAGGCGCGGGGGCTGGTGCTGGTAACCCTGCGGGCTGAAAAGGAATACCGGGGTCAGCCCGTAGCGGCCGAGGTGACCGGCAGGTTCCAAATCCGGGTGGTGGACTGACATTCGCCCACCGGGGCGAGGTGCGATGGGAGGATCGGGCGGGCGTGTTTTTGCGGACGAACAGCGGGCAGGTGTTCCTGTCCGTAATGCTCATCCTGACAGCCCTGTTGATTCTCGGTACAGCGAGCGTGGCTCTGGCCTCCGGTTTGAAGCGGATATCTATGATACAGGAGTGGCGCACCGGAGCTTACTACGCGGCGGACGCGGGAGTTGAGCGGGCTCTGGCGAGACTGGCGGGGGAACCGGAATGGCGCGACCCCGTGGGCCTCCAACTGGCCGGGCCGTACCTGTCGAGTGACGGAGAGCCGGTGGGAACGATCGTGCGGGTCCGGGTAACGGACGCCGCTGCCCAGCCGGAGTTTGGGTGCCGGGTGCAGGTCACCGCCACCGGCGCCTTCCGCGAGGCCGAACAGCAGATTACGGTCACCGCCATCCTCGTTCCGAACACCGGCCTGTTCAACGGGGTTTCTATACTTCCGGACACGCCTGCCCGGCGGGTGGATGTTTCCGGAGAGCTTAACATCCAGAGCCCGGTGGGGAAAGGAACCTTGCTTATAGACGGCGATCTGGCGGTGGAGGGTGGAGCCCAGGTTTGTGCCGATGTGTTTGCTTCGGGGCGCGTGGAACCCGGTGGCAAAGCGAGGATTCAGGGCCGGGTCGAGGAGCGCTACCCCGGTGTTCCCCGGTTTCCTACGGTGGATAAAGAGTGGCTGGCTGCGCACGCCACCGAGGTGTTTCGAGGCGACCTCAACATCGGCCATTCCGAGGATGACGGTCTGGATATCTCGACCCTGGCCGAATGCGGCATCTATTTGGTGGAAGGGACGATCACCATCGCCGGTACGTATTACGTCCGGACCACCCTGGTGGCGGTCGGGGACATAGCGATCACCGGCGACCTGAAGCGCGGTGCTGGCGACGCCGGCCTGCTCACGCTGATCGCGCTCGGCGGCCGGGCGGGCACCTCGGGGGATGTTGCCGTCCTGGCGGAGAACGCCGCGGTGGAGGCACTCATCCTGGCGCAAGGAACGTTCAGGGTGGCGGGCGATGTGGAACTCCGGGGAGGGGTGGTGGCCCGTGACCTGGCGGCACCGGGCTGGGAGGCGCCGTTGGCGCCCGCGGTCCGGATAAACTGCGACCCAGCCCTGGTTGCGCCCAACATTCCGCCCAGGGACGTAGTCCGGACCCGGCCGCGGATTGAATCCTGGGTGGGGGGCTGAATCCGTAAGAAACCCGGAAGGGAGCTGGGACAAGGCAATGGTATGGTTCCGGAAGTTATCCCGGTTATTTTCACGGGGCAGCCGGGTGGGCACCGGTGTGGATCTAGGCACCCACGAGATCAAGGTGGTTCGGATGGCGCATAACGGCAACCGTCCGGTTGTTTTGGGGTGCGCTTCGGTTCCCGCCCCTTCCGGCGCCCAACCGGGCGGGCCGAACCGGCCGGAAATGGCGGCGGCGCTCGAGGAGGCCCTGCAGGCCGCCGGCGCGGCCGAGGGTGCGAACGGGCTCGTAACCGCCATCGGTGGAGGCCGAGTGATTGCAAGAAACATCCTCCTGCCCGTCATGCCGGAAAGGGAGTTTGAGGCCGCCGTGCGGTGGGAGGCGGAACGGCATATTCCCGTGCCCCCGGACGAACTGGTCATCCGGCACGTACGCCTGGGGGAAGTCGTGACGGATGGGGTGGCCCAGTTTCATGTCCTCCTGGTGGGAGCGCCCCGGAAACTGGTTCAGGATTACGACACCCTTTTCCGGGAGACGGGGCGGGTGCTGAACGCCGTGGATTTACAATCTCTGGCCCTGTGGCGGCTGTTTTTCGGTTTTCAACCGGAACGGACTCAACCCGGAACGGTGATTCTGCTGGATATCGGGGCCAACCACACGGAATTCGTGGTCGTTCAGGACGGCAGCTTCCGGTATTCCCGCTCGCTGCCGGGCGGCGCCGGCAGCCTGACCGGGGCGTTTCCCAGCTCTCCGGGGACCGGCCCGGCAACGGAGCGTGAGCAGAATGGGAACCTGGAACCGGAGGAGTACGCCGGTGGGGCTTTCTGGCGGGAAGCGGGGCCGGAGTATGCCGCGGGGCTTGAGGGCGGGGAACTCCTGTCCAATATCAGGCGCTCGATCGACTGGTATCAGAGCCGCAACCGGGGGCGGCGAGTGGAGCGGGTTATCGTTTCCGGAGGCGGCAGCCGGAAGGCCGGCTTGACCGGCTACCTCGCCGGGCAGCTGGGGCTCCCCGTCGATACGGGCCGCGCCCGGGTTTCATTCCCCGGTGCGGGGGAAGGGGAGTTCGACCGGAAGTTCGCGGTGGCGGCGGGACTGGCGCTGCGGGAGATGGTGCGCTGATGTACAGAGTGAATCTCCTGACTCCTGAAGCCGAGGGATCGGCCTATGTGCGCCGCTCCGCAGGGCTTTGGACCTGGACCGGGCGTGCAGCCGCCCTGCTCCTGGCGGTTGGTTATGGGCTGTTCCTGCTGGCGTTTCATATGTCCGGGCTGCAGCTGATGCGGCAGCAGTCCGCCCTTGAACTCCTGGAACCGGAGATCCGGGCGGCCCTGGAACTGCGCGCGGACAGGGAGCGGGCGGAGGCCAGGCTTGGGGCTTGGCGGGAAGCAGCAAACCACGGAGGGGAATGGGTCGACGTGCTCGGACAGGTGACCGGCGCTCTGCCCGCGGATGTCTGGCTGACCTCCTTGCGCCTCGTCCGCGGGGAAGAGGACACCGACCGGCCGGGACGACCGGGGGCGGCGATGGTGCGGCTTGAGGGCGCCGGCGGTTCGCTGTCCTCGGTGGGGTTGTTCCTGCACAGCCTGCAGCGGCGGCCCTGTTTTTCG
Organism: Candidatus Desulforudis audaxviator MP104C; assembly: GCF_000018425.1. Taxonomy (GTDB): domain Bacteria; phylum Bacillota; class Desulfotomaculia; order Desulfotomaculales; family Desulforudaceae; genus Desulforudis; species Desulforudis audaxviator. Next base: position 1,053,484 of record NC_010424.1, read on the forward strand.
AGTGCCCAACTGCAAACGGCAAGGGAAAGCAAAGACGGCGTTTTGGTTTTTGCCATCGATCTGAGACTGGCGGGAGACGGCCGTGGGGTCGCGTTTGAGTGAGCGGGCCAGGAAAACGGTGATCGTACTGGGCGCGGCCCTGGTGGTCGGGTGCTTTTTCTTGTACGTGCTCAAACCCCAGTTGGACGGTTTCGTCGACACCCGGCGCAAGATCCGGGGCCTGGAACGGGAGTTGGCAGCGGCCGAGGAGGTACTGGCTGCGCAGGCGGCGCACCGGGTAGCGCTTCAGAAAGCCCGGGCGGAACTCCGTCATTTGCAGCGCCGGTTTTCGGCCGACGTCACCGACGGGATGATGATGGCCGAAATCGGGGCCAAGGCGGCCGCCGCCGGGGTGGACGTTGTACACTTTCAGCCGCGGGAGGTGGCGGAAGGCGAACACCTGCTGGAGTTTCCCGTCAAAATCGGGGTGCGGGGTGACTTCCCGAATGTGCTGACGTTCATGGAACTGCTCCGGAGTCTGCCCAACACCGCGCAAATCCGTGAGTTCGCGATCCACAGGGAGCGGAAACCGGAAGCCGGGCGGGTGTGGGCCGACTTTCTGCTGGTGATATACTCCGAGAAGAACCCCACCCGGGCCAGGGACTTGAGTGCGGGGGACCAGGGTTTGCGCGACAACCCGTTTGAACCGGCGGCTTCGGCCGGTATCACGGATGGTGGCCTTCAGGGTTCCGGCTTTGCTGTTGATCAACCTGCCTATCCGTTCTCCGAACCGGACGTCAAGTGAATGTTCAAACCCGGCCGTTCCGGTCAGTGTCCCGGCCCGGATAAAGCAGAATTCGGAATTATAAATTATAATCGGAATCAGAATACCACCAGAGCCTTTCCAGTACGGAATTCACTGAAGTGCGACAGAAGAACCGTCTCCGTGTCTCACGGAAGTGTATGGACGGTGACCAGGCTTGGCTGTAAACTGGAACCCAAACGATAATAATAGTGGCAGTTTCGAACCGGGAAGACTATCGGTGCAACGGTAATTTTTTGTCGGGAGGCTTTGCTTTTGGTTGACAAGGACTTGTTGAAAGAGACGCTCACCGTGGCCATGTCCCGGGGGGGCGACTTCGCGGACATTTTCGTGGAGTCCAGGCAGGTCACCGCCATCGGCTTGGAAGACGGCAAGGTCGAGCGGACGCAGTCGGGCACCGAGGCGGGCGCGGGCGTGCGGGTGTGGTCCGGGGACGCCACGGCCTACGCCTACACGAACGAACTTGACCGGGAGGGCCTGCTGCGGGCGGCGCGCATTGCGGCTCAAGCCCTCGGGAACGGGCGAAAGGACGTGACCGTAGACCTAGCTACCGCCAAGCCGCAGGTGACCTTCCGGGTGCGGGAGCTGCCCGGGGATGTCGCCGCGGAACGGAAGGCGGAGATGGTGCAGGAGGCCGACCGCAGCGCCCGGGCGGTGGACACCGAACACATCAAACAAGTAATGGCCGGGTACGGGGATGTGGTTCAGGACGTGGTGATCGCAAACAGCACCGGCATGCACGTGGAAGACCGTCGCGTCCGTACCCGCTTCGTGGTTCAGGCTGTTGCCGCCGGTCACGGGGTGATCCAGACCGGCGTCGAGGCAGCGGCCGGTATTGTGGGTTTTGAACTTTTTGACACCCACGACCCCCGGCGGATGGGCGCTACGGCCGCTGAACGGGCGAAAGCGCTTTTGAGCGCTGCGCCCGCCCCCTCTGGACGCATGCCGGTGGTCCTTTCCGGAACGGCGGGGGGAACCATGGTGCATGAGGCGTGCGGCCACGGGTTGGAGGCCGATCTGGTCCAGAAGGGGCTTTCGGTTTACGGGGGAAAAGAGGGACAGGAGGTGGCCGCGCCCACGATTACGGTGATTGATGACGCCACGCTGGCGGACCGGTACGGCTCGTATGCGTTTGATGACGAAGGGGTGCCGGCCCGGCCGGTGACCCTTATCCGGGAAGGCGTCCTCGAAGATTACCTCTATGACCGGTTATCGGCCAAAAAGAACGGGCGGGAGTCAAACGGGCACGGGCGCCGGGAATCTTACCAGCACCGGCCGATCCCCAGGATGGCCAACACCTATATCGCCGCGGGAAAGGATTCCCCGGACGAAATCCTGCGTGAAGCCGGGAACGGGCTCCTGGTCCGGAAGATGGGGGGCGGCCAGGTGAACACGACCACCGGGGATTTCGTGTTCGAGGTGGCTGAGGGGTACTTGATTCGTGACGGGCAGATCGGGCCGATGGTCCGGGGTGCGACCCTGACCGGCAACGGTCCGGAAGTCCTGCGACGGGTGGTCATGGTCGGTTCCGACCTGGGGTTCACTATCGGGACCTGCGGCAAGGACGGTCAAGGGGTGCCGGTGAGCGACGCCCAACCGACGATGCTGGTGGGCAGAAACCGCAAAGACTCCCCGATAGTGGTGGGCGGCACCCGGCAGATGGGGGATGGCCCCGAGGTGCGGGCGGTCAGGGGGCTTGTGGACGAGGAGTTTTCCGGTTGGCGTCCGAGGCGGATTCGCCGGCTCTAGTGAAGAGCAAATGCTGTTGATAGCAGGAACAGGGAACAGGGTTGGGGAAATCCCCGTTTCGGATCAGCCTCTGGACCCGGGTTTGTGCATCGCCACGCCCGCAAAGAAGAAAAGAAAAATTCAAAATTGGACACTGAACGGGGTGAGCCCGTTCTTTTTATGCGGATCAAATGGCAGGGTTTTAGGCGGGCGGCGGCGAACGCATTTTATATGCGCTACCGGGGAGAAATACTTATTGTACAATTCGGGGATGCTCACAAAACAGGGTCAAAACAGAAGGGAAGCTATGTTGCCCGATGTCGGACACTGATTTTCTGGCCACCGCTGCCGGCGCCGTGGAAGCGGCGCTCGGGGCGGGTGCCGATGCAGCCGAAGCTTACTTGACGAGCGGCACCAGTATTGAGATCGAGGTCCGGGACGGCCGAGTTGAAACCACCAAGAGTGCGGCCGAAAAGGGGTTGGGACTGCGGGTTTTCCGGGGCCGCCGGTTCGGGTACGCCTATACCACTGACTTATCGCCCGGAGGGTTGAAGGAGATGGCCCGCCGGGCAGTGGCATGCGCCGCCCTGACCGCCGAGGACGAATTCCACCGTCTGCCTGATCCGGTCCCGGCATACCCGGAGGTCGATATCTTCGACCCCCGGCTGCCGGAGAAGAAAATTGACGAGAAGATTGAACTCGCCCGGCGGATGGAGGAAGTGGCGCGTGCCTACGATCCCCGGGTGACCATTGTAGAGAGTGCGACCTACCAGGATGGCCTGGTCGAGGTTGGGATTGTCAGCAGCGCGAACGTGTCCGCCTACTACCGGGGGTCGGCGTGCGGGCTGTACATCGCGCTGACCGCCCGGGAAGGTGAGGATCACCAGACGGGTTTCGCCCTGGACTTCAAACCCCGCTTTGCCGATCTGAACCCGGAAGAGGTGGGCCGGGAAGCCGCCCAACGGGCGGTGCGCATGCTTGGGGCGCGCTCCCAGGCGGGAATGCAAGTGCCGGTGGTTTTCGACCCCTACGTGATGGTCAGTCTCCTGGGGGTACTGGCCCCGGCTCTGACGGCCGAGGCGGTCCAGAAGGGCCGTTCGCTGCTTGCGGGTCGCGTAGGCGAAGCGGTGGCCTCCGAACACGTGACCATTGTCGACGACGGCACCCTTGAGGGTGGAGTGCGGTCGGCACCGTTTGACGGGGAAGGAGTCCCCTCGTCCCGTTCGGTCCTGATCGAAAAGGGACTCCTGCAGGGATACCTTTATAACACCTACACGGCGGCGAAGGACGGGGTGAGTTCCACCGGCAACGGGGTGCGATCGTCTTATAAAGGCGTGCCCGAGGTGGGCACCACGAATTTCTTCCTGGCCCCGGGAGAGAAGAGCCCGGAGGAACTGATCGGTGAGATTGATACGGGCTTCTACGTGGGTGAGGTAATGGGCATGCACACCGCCAATCCGATTTCCGGAGATTTCTCGGTGGGTGCCACCGGACTCTGGATCGAAAACGGCCGGTTGGTTCGTCCGGTTCGGGGACTGGCGATCGCCGGGAACATCGGGGAGTTGCTGAAGGCAGTGGACGCGGTCGGAAAAGACCTGCGCTTCTTTGGGGGCAAGGGAGCGCCGACGGTGCGCATCAGCAGGCTTTCCGTCAGTGGTTGAGCAAGACGTTTGGGGGGAAGGGGTGTAGTCCGTTGCGCGTACTGGTGCTGCACGGCCCGAATCTGAATCTCCTGGGCCGGCGGGAGACCGGGATCTACGGTAATGAGACCCTGGCGGACATCGACGCCCGGTTGCAGGAACTGGCGTCCGAACTGGGCGTGGACCTCGAGTGCTTCCAGTCCAACTCGGAGGCGGCGTTGATCGAGCGCCTGCACGGCGCTCCCGGCACCGTGGACGCGGTGGTGTTCAATCCCGCGGGCTTCACCCACTACAGCATCGCCCTGCGGGACGCGGTGGCGGCGGTGGGCCTGCCGGTGGTGGAGGTGCACCTGACCAACATTCACGCCCGGGAGGAGTTTCGCCACCGGTCGGTGATTGCTCCGGTCGCGGCGGGACAAATCAGCGGTTTCGGAACGGCGGGTTACCTGCTGGGACTGCGGGCGGCCGTCGAACTGGTTTCGCGTGGGAAAATGAGTCGTGCTTAAGCGGGTGGAACGCGTAAAACAGTTGATCAGCAAGTCCGGGTTGGACGCCCTGATCGTCACCGGACGGGACAATGTCCGCTACTTGAGCGGTTTCACCGGTTCCGCCGGGGTACTGCTGGTCAGCGCCGAAAAAGCTTTGCTGTTCACCGATTCGAGATACGTCACGCAAGCCGCTGAAGAGGCGTACGCTTTTGAGATCATGGAGATCGAAAAAACGTGGCCGGAGCATCTAGCCGAAATCTTGTCGGAGCACCGGGACATGGCCGTGGGGTTTGAGAGCGAGCATGTCACCCACCAGCAGTTCCTGCGGATGGCGGAGGTCCTGGCGGCCGTGGAGCTTAAGCCGGTGAAGGATATGGTCGAGGGCTTGCGAGCGGTAAAGGAAGAACCCGAGATCGAGAAGATCCGGCGGGCGGTCAGCTTGGTGGATGAAGCCTTCGCCGAGATTCTGGATTACATCGAGGCGGGCCGGTCGGAGCGCGAGATCGCCCTGGAACTGGAGTTTCACCTGCGGCACCGCGGAGCGGAACGGATAGCCTTCGAGACAATTGTGGCTTCCGGGGCCCGCGCGGCGCTGCCGCACGGGGCGGCATCGGGGAAACTGCTGGAGCACGGTGACCTGGTGGTGATGGACTTCGGGGCGGTCTGTAACGGCTACTGCTCTGATTTCACCCGCACCGTGCTGGTCGGAGGCGCGCCCGAGCCCTGGCAGGAGGAGATCTTCGAGGTTGTGCTTGAGGCACAGGGGGCCGGTATCGCTGCGGTACGGGCCGGCGTTCCGGCGAGCGAGGTGGACCGCGTGGTCCGGGAAGTGATCGCCGGCCGCGGCTACGGAGATTATTTTGGGCACGGTTCCGGGCACGGGCTGGGGCTGCAGGTTCACGAACTGCCACGCCTGGACCGGTTCAGTACGGAGACCCTAGAAGCCGGCATGGTGGTCACGGTTGAACCGGGCATCTACCTGCCCGGGCGGGGCGGCGTGCGCATCGAGGACGTGGTGGTGGTCCGGGAGAATGGTGCCGAGGTCCTGACCGGCACCGCCAAGGACCGATTGTTTAGCGTCTAGGATACATTTTCGGAGGAGGCGGTAGTTTGATCTCCACTAACGAATTTCGCACCGGTCTGACCGTGGAAGTCGACGGGGACCCGTGCCAGGTCATCGAGTTCATGCACGTGAAACCGGGCAAAGGCTCGCCTTTTGTCCGGGCCAAGCTCAAGAACCTGCGCACCGGGGCCATCGCCGAGCGGACCTTCAACGCCGGGGAGAAACTCCCCCGGGCGATTCTGGAGCGCAAGGAGATGCAGTACCTCTACAATGACGGCGCAAACTACTATCTGATGGACAACGAAACCTACGACCAGGTGGGATTGAGCGCCGGTCAATTGGGGGACGGCGTGAAGTACCTGAAGGAAAACATGATCATCAACGTGGTCTACCACCGGGGCCAGGTCCTGGGCGTTGACCTGCCCAATACCGTCGAACTCACCGTAATTGAAACCACCCCGGGCATCAGGGGCGATACGGCTTCCGGCGGTTCGAAACCGGCCGTTCTGGAGACCGGCGTGGTGCTCCAGGTGCCCCTGTTCGTGGAGGAAGGGGACGTAATCCAGGTGGATACTCGTTCCGGCGCCTACATAAAACGAGCCTGATGTTTAAAAATCCCCTTTACGGACGCATACTAGAAGAATCTTGGAAACCGGAGACCGGGCAGCGGTCTCCCAGGAGAAGGGGGTTGGCTTTGAATGACAAGACTTAAGGCCCGTGTGGCCTACTTGCAGGGCCTCGCCGCAGGCCTGGAAATGCCGGCCGATTCCAAAGAGGCCCGGCTCCTGGAGGGAATCGTTGAAATCCTGGGTGAGTTTGCGGAGACGGTGGATGATCTCGAAGTGTCCCAGGAGCGGCTGGAGGATTACCTGGAGAGCATTGACGAAGATCTTTACGGACTGGAGAGAGACATCTATCCCGACGAGGACGAGCATGGCATTGACACCCAGTACCTGGACGTCGTATGCCCGGAGTGCGAAGAGACGGTCGGTCTGGATGACCGTCTGGCCGAGGACGGCGGCATTTCGATGGTCAATTGTCCCCACTGCGAGGGTGAGATTTCCGTGAAGCACAACCCGGGGCGTATGGACGCCCCCGACAACAGAAACGAAACCCACTAGGACACCCGGCCATAACCCGAAAGGTTCAAAAGAGCGGCGCTCTTCACGAGCGCCGCTCTTTTTGGTCTAGAGCGGGTCGTGCGGCATACCTATGTAACCAGGAGGGGACAAACCGTGATGCCTGCAAGTCAGTCTGGCGGCCGAACGCACGGGGATGTTTTGGGCTACTTCCCGGCCCTTCTCCGGAGCATACTTGAGCGGCTGCCCCCGTCCCTCTGGTCAGAACTGGAGGAAATCCGGCTCAGGGTTGGAAAACCCCTGGTTCTGGGCAGCGCCCGCGGTGAAATCATGGTGGGGGCCGACGGCCGGGCCGTAGCCGAACCGCATCAGGCCTACCGGGTGGGGGAAGACGATGTGGCCCGGACGGTCGAGTTGGTGACCGGTTCCTCGCTGTACGCGGTGGAAGACGAACTCCGTCAGGGGTTTGTCACCGTTCCGGGAGGGCATCGGGTTGGGCTGGCGGGCCGGGTGGTCACCGACGGGGGTGCGGTGCGGACCATGAAACATCTCTCTGGGGTGAACTTCCGGATCAGCCGGGAGGTACCGGGGGCTGCGGACCGGGTGTTGCCCTGGCTGGTGCACGGTTCGCGGGCAACTTACAACACTCTGATCATTTCCCCGCCGGGCTGCGGCAAAACCACCCTGTTGCGGGACCTGGTGCGCCAGTTTTCCGCCGGGGTCCCCCGGCTCGGGTTCGCTGGCCTGACGGTGGGGGTGGTTGACGAGCGTTCGGAAATCGCCGGCTGTTACCGGGGCGTTCCTCAATTGGATGTCGGCCCCCGCACCGATGTTCTGGACGGCTGCCCCAAAGCGGAGGGGATGATGATGCTGCTCCGGGCGTTTTCCCCGGACGTGATCGCGACTGATGAGATCGGGCGGCGCGAGGATGTGACGGCGCTTGAGGAAATGCTGAACGCGGGCGTGAAGATTCTGGCCACCGCTCACGCCGCGTCGCTGGACGAGTTGCGGGGCCGGCCGGTGCTGCGCTACATCCTGCGCCGACGCATCATCGAGCGGTTCGTGATTCTGGAGTACGCGCGCGGCCCGGGAGCACTGAAGGCGATCATCGACGGGCACACGCAGCGACCCATGGGGGTGTCCGCATGTTCAAGCTAGCCGGGGCGGTGATCTTGATCGGCTCGGCCGGGGCCCTGGGATTGCTGGTGGCCCGGGGTTACGCGCGCCGCCCGCACGAACTGCGGGCCATGCACTCCGCCCTGAACCTGCTGGAGACCGAGATCGTTTACGCGGCCGCCCCATTGGCCGAAGCCCTGGAACAGGTCGGCAGCCGGGCGGAAAAGTGCGTATCCGGATTGTTTATCCGGGCCCAGGCCGAGCTGGCCGCCGGAGCGGGCACCACGGCGCAGGAGGCCTGGGAGTGGGCGCTGGCGCAGTACCAGCCGGACTCGTATCTCCGGCCTGAGGACCTGGCGGTCCTGGAGGGGGTGGGGAAGGTGCTTGGCACCTCCGACCGTCAGGATCAGGCCCGGCACCTGCGAGTGGCGCGCGAACGGCTCCAGGCGCAGATCCTGAAGGCCGAGGACGAGGCCCGGCGCAACGTCAGGCTGTGGAGGTACCTGGGGTTCTTTGCCGGCTGTGCGGTAGTGTTGATTCTAGTCTGAGGAGGGGGAGCGTGAACGTAAGCATCGACCTGATCTTCAAGATTGCCGGAGTCGGCCTTCTCACCGCGGTACTCCATTCGTTGCTGAAGCATGCCGGCAAGGAAGACCAGGCCCACCTGGCCACCTTGGCCGGGGTGGCGATTGTCCTGATGTGGGTGATTGAATTGCTCGGCAACCTTTTTGCCCAGGTGAAGACGGTATTCCGGTTGTTCTAGGCAGGTGTCGGGCGTGGAAATCACCCAAATTGTAGGGTTTGGCCTGGTGGCGGCCGTCCTGGTAGTCATCCTGAGACAGTACAAGCCTGAAATCGCGCTCCTGGTGAGCCTCGCCGCCGGGATTATGCTCTTTATGATGGTCCTCGGCAAGATCGGGGCGATTGTGGAAGTGCTCAAGGACCTTTCCAACCGGGCAAACGTAAACCTTGTGTATCTGGGCGTGATTCTGAAAATCGTGGGTATCGCCTACATCGCCGATTTTGGGGCCCAACTCTGCCGGGACGCCGGTGAGGGTGCCCTGGCGGCCAAGATTGAGTTCGCGGCGAAGATCCTGATCCTGGTCCTGGCCATTCCCATTGTGATGGCCGTGTTGGACATCCTGATGAAAATACTGGGTTAGGTGGCGGTCGGTTTGTTACGGGGTTTGTGCGTCGGTCTGCTGGTGATTTTACTGTTCGGGGTTCCCGGGCTGTGCTGGGCGCAAGCGCCGGACGCCGGCGACGATCTGTTCCACGAACTCGACCTGCGCCGGGTTGACGAGGCGGTCGGGGTGCTGCGCGCCGAAGTCGACAACGCCCTGCCCGACCTGGACTTCAAGAGCCTGGTGGCCTCCCTGGCGCGCGGCGAACTCGGATACACTCCAGGGAACCTGGCCGCGGCTATCTGGCGGTACTTCTTCAAGGAGGTGCTCGCCAGTGCCGCCCTGTTGGGCAAGCTGGTGGTGCTGGCCGTGATCTGCGCGGTGCTCCAGAACATTTCCGGCGCCTTTGAGAAGTCCACCACCAGCCGAATGGCGTATACCGCGGTCTACCTGGCCCTCATCACCATCGCTCTGGGGTCGTTCGTCATCGCCCTGAATACGGGCCGGGAGGCGATAGAAAACATGGTGGTATTCATGCACGCCATGCTGCCGGTGATGCTGACCTTGTTGTGCGCGGTGGGCGGGTTTGCCTCGGCGGCGCTGATCCACCCGGTGATCGTGATTGTGATGAACGCCGCGGCCAACGTGGTCAAGAACGTGGTTTTTCCCTTGATCTTCTTTTCCGCTATCCTGGGAATGATCAGTCACCTGGCCACCGGGTTCTCCCTCTCCCGGCTGGCCGATTTCCTGCGGTTTGTGGGCCTGGGAATAATGGGCGTGCTGACTACGGTCTTCCTTGGGGTATTGACCATCCAGGGAGTCGCCAGCGCGGTGACCGAGGGCATAGCCTTCCGGACGGCCAAGTACGCCTCCCAGGCCTTCCTGCCGATAGTGGGGAAAATGTTTTCGGACGCGATGGAGATGATCGTCGGGTCGTCCCTGCTGGTGAAAAACGCGGTCGGTCTGGCCGGCCTGGTGCTCATTTTCTTGATGGCGCTTTTCCCCCTGCTCAAGATTATCGTCCTGGTGTTCATCTACAAGCTGGCCGCCGCGCTCGTCCAGCCGCTGGGGGAGTCCAGGCTCTCCGAGTGCCTGAACACCTTGGGCAACAGCATTGTCGCCGTTTTCGGCGTGGTGGCCACCTGTGCGCTCCTGTTCTTCTTTGCGCTGGCCTTGATGGCCGGGCTCGGCAACCTGACCGTTATGCTGCGGTAGGAGGTGTGGTCGGCGCCTTGGAAACACTGCAGAGTCTGGTGCGGGAACTGGTGATCCTTGTAATCCTGGCTGTGGTTCTGGAGCTTTTGTTGCCGGAGGGCGACCTGCGCCGGTACGTCCGCATGGTCCTGGGGCTTTTGATCATCGTTGCGGTACTGCAGGCGGCGGTGAGCTTCTGGAACCGGGATCTGGCCGCCGACCTTTCGTGGGTCACCCTCGGGCAGCCCGACCGGGCAGGGACCCGGGAGATTCTGCGGGAGGGGGAACGGCTGTGGCAGGTGGGACAGACCCGGGCCCTGGACGAGTACGAAGAAGGGTTGGCCCGCCAGATCCGGGCCCTGGCCGGGCTGAATCAGGAAGTACCCGTAGCGGACGTGCGCGTGCGGCTCGAAGAAGGAAGAGCGGTCGGGGAGTTCGGACGCCTCAAGGAGGTGATATTGATTCTGGGCGTGCAGCACGGGGACGCGGGCGACGTGCCGGTCGGCGCGTTCCCGGCAGCGGAGCCCGCGGTCGATCCGCAAGCGGTCGCCAGGCTCCGCGGGCTGGTAGCCGACTTCTACGGCCTGACCCGCGAGCAGGTCAGTGTGCGGTACTGATTTGTGGGATGGAGGTGTGATAACCGATGAAACTAAGTGATTTGATTGCCGGCGCGACCGGTGGCGGGTCCAAGAAGCACCAGAAGGTTGTGCTGCTGGTATTGGCCGCGCTCGGCGTGTTTCTTTTGCTTCTGGGGCACCTTGATCTTGGCGGACCGCAACCGACGGTGCCCGTGAACGCACTGACGGTACCCGAGCCGGGGGGCTCGCCCCCCCTCCAGGCCCGTTTACAGATCCAGTCCGAAGAGGAATACCTGGCACGTACGATGGAGGTGATGCTCCAGCAGATCTCCGGGGCGGGCCGGGTGGACGTGGTCATCCGGCTGGAGGGATCAACCACCTCCGAATACGCGCTCAACCAGACCACCGGCCGGAGAGTGATCGATGAAAAAGACCCGGCCGGCACCACCCGGGTGACCACGGAGGTGAACGATTCCGGGCAGTTGGTGGTGGTCCGAGGGGACCGGGGATACGAGATGCCGGTGGTGGAGCGGGAAACGGCACCCCGGGTGACCGGCGTCCTCGTGGTGGCCGAGGGTGCCCGGAACCCCGAGATCAAGGCGGAGCTCTTCCGGGCCACCCGGGTCGCTTTGGGAGTGGAACCGCACCGGATTCTGGTGCTGCCCAAAAAGTTCTAAGGAGGATGGCCTGGTGCGATTCTGGACCTTTGAACGTAAATCCTTGCGGATAGTGGGCCTTTTGGTCTTGGCCTCAATCCTGGTCTGCGCCTGGGTGCTGCGACCACCGGTTCAGGACCCGGAAGTCCCGCCTCGGCCGGAAGCCGTGGAACCGGCCGCCGATGAACCGGCGGCTGAATCGGAAGGGAACTTTTTTATCGAGTACCGCCTCGAGCGGGAAATGTCCCGGGGGCGTCAGGTCGAATTACTGAAAACGGTGGCGCAGGATCCCGGCGCCGGTGAGACCCAACGGGCGGCAGCCCAGGAGCGGCTGCTTCAAATCACCCGGGACCTGGAACGGGAAACCAGCCTGGAGAATATCCTGCGGGCGAAAGGCTTTCGCGATGCGGCGGTGTTCTTTCAAGAAAACCGGGCCACCGTGGTGGTGCCGGATCTGACTTCCGAAGAGCAGGCGACCGGCATCATCAACTTGGTTGTACGCGGGGCGGGGATCATGCCGGAGGACGTGACGGTTATCGGACATCCGGGCGAATTTAGGTCATAATTGCCATATTTGATGGTACAAGGGCAAAAATCTTCTTGTTTTTTGTATACTTGTAACCCGCCTATTTCCAAAACCCGCTAGGCTCCGTTATAATCAAGTCACGCTGGTTATTGCGGCGAAAGCGGGCTTTGCTCAGCGCGGGAGGTATGATTATTTGTCTGTGCTACGGATTACCGACACTACTTTGCGGGACGGCCATCAGAGCCTATGGGCCACGCGGATGCGTACCGCCGACATGCTGCCGATCCTTGAGAAACTGGACGCGGTGGGTTACCACTCGCTGGAGGTTTGGGGCGGGGCTACCTTTGACGTGTGCTTGCGCTATCTGAACGAAGACCCCTGGGAACGTTTACGCCTGATCAAAAAGCACGTCCGGAACACACCCCTGCAGATGCTCTTGCGCGGTCAATCCCTGGTGGGGTACACCCACTACCCGGACGATATCGTCGAAGCGTTTGTGCACCGGATGGTGGCCAACGGGATCGACATCATACGGGTATTCGACGCCTTGAACGATGTCCGGAACATGGTGACCTCCATCCGGGCCGCCAGGCAAGCCGGGGCACACGTACAGGCGGCGGTGGTGTATACGGTCAGCCCCGTGCACACCACCGAACATTTTCTCCGGACCGCCTTGGACCTGGCCGAACTGGGGGCCGATTCCATCTGCATCAAGGACATGGCTGGGCTGTTGGCCCCCTATAAAGCCTACGAATTGGTGAGCCTGTTCAAAAAAGAGCTGCAGCTACCGGTACAGCTGCACTGCCACTACATCGGCGGTATGGCCGTGGGCGCCTACCTGAAGGCGGCCGAGGCGGGGGTTGACGTTGTCGACACCGCTTCTGTGCCGCTGGCCTTCGGTGCCTCTCAACCTCCGGTGGAAACCGTGGTGCGGGCCCTGCGGGGAACACCCTACGATACCAAACTGCGGATCCGGGTCCTGTTCGAGATCGCCGAGTACTTTGAGGAAGTGAGGCGCCGGGAAGGGTATGATCGGGGTGTAACCCGTATTCACGACATGCGCGTCTTTGACCATCAGGTTCCCGGAGGCATGATTTCCAACCTGGTTTCCCAGCTTGAGGAACAGAAATCCCTGCACCGGCTGGAGGAGGTGCTGGCCGAGATACCGCGAGTACGGGCGGAACTCGGCTACCCGCCGCTCGTGACCCCGACCAGCCAGATCGTCGGTACCCAGGCTGTCTTAAACGTACTGACCGGTCAGCGTTACAAGCTGGTGCCCGGCGAGGTCAAGAACTACGTCCAGGGTCTTTACGGAAAGCCGCCGGGCGAGCTGAATCCGGAAGTCATGCGTGACATCCTCGGTGACAATGAGCCCATTACCTGTCGGCCGGCCGACTTGTTGGAACCGAGACTGGAAAAAATGAGAAAGGAAATCGGTGCCCTCGCTACCAGCGAGGAGGACGTCCTATCGTACGCCCTGTTCCCGCAAGTGGCCAAAAAGTTTTTCGAGGCCCGCCTGGCGCCGGAAAAGAAGGAAAATCGACCCGCCCCGGTTAATAAGCCAGGTGCAGTGAAGGGCAAGGAGGCAAGAAGCATGAACTTGGAGGAAATTAGGGAACTCGTCAAGCTGCTGGATCGAACCGACATCAAGGAGTTCTGCCTGGAAAGCCAAGGGATCAAGATTGTGATCAAGAAGGGCGGAACCGGGGAGGAGAACCGTCCTCCAGAACAGGCCACCCCGCTGGAGGGAGGCGCCAAACCCGCGGTCCAGGCACCGCCGCACGAGCCGGCGGCGAACACGGTGACCGTTACAGCTCCTATGGTGGGCACGTTTTACAGTTCGCCGGCTCCCGACGCGCCGCCCTACGTCGAGGTGGGTTCCAAGGTGCAGGAGGGCCAGGTGCTGTGCATCATCGAAGCGATGAAACTAATGAACGAAATTGAGGCGGAAGTAGCCGGAGAGATTGTGGACATATTGGTTGGGAATGGGCAGCCAGTGGAATACGGGCAGCCACTGTTTGTGATTGCCCCTAAATAAATGCCTCGAGGAGAATTAAATGGAGAAGGTATTGATTGCGAATCGGGGAGAGATCGCGCTCCGGATTATTCGTGCCTGCCGCGAACTGGGCTTAAAGACGGTCGCCGTCTATTCGGAGGCCGACCGTGACAGCCTGCCAGTTCGTCTGGCGGACCAAGCCTACTGCATCGGTCCGGCGGACGTGACCCGCAGTTACCTGAACATCGCCGCCATCATCAGCGCCGCCGAACTATCGGGGGCCGACGCCATCCACCCGGGCTACGGTTTTCTGGCCGAAAACGCCCACTTCGCCGAAGTCTGCGAAAGCTGCGGCCTCACTTTTGTCGGGCCGCCTGTTGAGGCTATCGCCAAAATGGGGGCCAAAGCGGAAGCACTGGAACTGGTTAGGAAAATGGGCGTGCCCATCGTGCCGGGCTCGGGAGGGGCCGTAAACGGATTAGACCACGCCCTCGCGGTGGCGGAGGAAATCGGGTATCCCGTCCTGATCAAGGCTTCCGCCGGTGGTGGCGGACGGGGGATGCGGGTGGCCCACAACAAGTCCGACCTGTCCCGGGCCCTGCAGGCGGCCCAGAGCGAAGCCCAGAACGCGTTCGGCAGTGGCGACGTCTACCTGGAAAAGTATATCGAGGAGCCGCGTCACATCGAGATTCAGGTTTTCGGGGACCGGCACGGCAACATTCTATCCCTCGGGGAGCGGGACTGTTCCATCCAACGGCGGAACCAGAAACTGCTCGAAGAGGCGCCGTCCACCGCACTCACTCCGGAGCTGCGCCGGCAGATGGGGGATGCGGCCGTGCGGGCGGCGCAGTCTGTGGGCTACTACAACTCCGGTACGGTGGAATTTCTGCTAGACCGCGAGAACCGGTTTTACTTCATCGAAATGAACACCCGGATTCAGGTCGAACACCCGGTAACGGAAATGGTGACCGGCCTGGACCTGGTGAAGGAACAGATCCGGGTGGCCGCCGGAGAAAAGCTGTCGTTCGGTAAGGACGACGTGAAGATTAACGGCTGGGCGATCGAGTGCCGGATCAACGCCGAGGACCCCTGGGCGAACTTCGGTCCGCGGGCGGGCCGGATTAC
The DNA here is from genome assembly GCF_000018425.1 of Candidatus Desulforudis audaxviator MP104C. GTDB lineage: Bacteria > Bacillota > Desulfotomaculia > Desulfotomaculales > Desulforudaceae > Desulforudis > Desulforudis audaxviator. Next base: position 1,068,599 of record NC_010424.1, read on the forward strand.
GGCTTACCTCCCGGCGGGCGGGCCGGGGATACGGGTGGACAGCGCGGTCTATCCCGGTTGCGTAGTGCCCCCTTACTACGACTCCCTGTTGGCCAAGCTGGTGGCCTGGGGCCGGGACCGCGACGAAGCCATCGACCGGGCCGAGCGGGCACTCGCGGAATTCGTGGTTGAGGGAGTGCCGACCACGATACCTTTCCACCAGCGGGTGTTGTCCAACGCCTTTTTCCGGAGGGGCGAGGTCTACACCAATTTCGTCCAGCGGCGCATATTCCCCTGAGAACACGGAACCTGGAATAGATCTAACCCGGTTGTATTATATCCTGATCCTGGTATACAATAAAAAGAAACCAAGAACATTCAGGAGGTGCTAGTGAATGGCTGAGCAGGTTTCCGAAGTGAAGGGAGAAATAGGGGCCGTACGGATTGCCAACGAAGTGGTAGCCATTGTGGCCGGCCTGGCCGCGATTGAGGTTCCGGGCCTGTCCGGAATGAGCGGCGGAGTGGTCGGAGGCATCGCCGAGCGGCTGGGGCGCAAGAATCTGGCCAAGGGGGTCAAGGTAGAAGTCGGAGAAAGGGAAGCGGCCATTGATCTGTACGTGATTGTCGACTTCGGGGTCCGCATCCCGGATGTCGCCACCCAGGTTCAGACCAGCGTTAAACGGGCCGTTGAAACAATGACCGGTTTGAAGGTTGTGGAAGTGAACGTACACGTTCAGGGTGTGGCCTTCGGCAAGGAAGAAGAGCCGGAGGAAGTAGAAACACGGGTCCGGTAGCGCCAAGGAGGTTAGAGCATGGGGCCGTTTGACCGCGGCCTGTTGGCGATATACGCCTTGGCCGTGTCTGCAAGCATCGTGATCGGGATCTTAATTTTCACCGGGGTTGTGGCCCCAACCCAACTAGAAGTGCTTCTTCGCCCGGAACACAACGCATTGGCGACGGGTGTTCTGGGCGTCTTTCTTTTGGCGGGACTGCGGCTTCTGGGAGTCAGCCTGCGCCGGAAAAAGGAAAGCCAGGCCATTGTGGACGAGAGCGCTCTCGGACAGGTGCGGGTGTCGCTGACCGCGCTTGAGAACCTGATTGAGAAGGTGGTGTCTCCGGTACCCGGGATTCGGGAGGTACGGCCCAAGGTAGGTCCTGAGGACGGAGGCATCGGAATTCGCCTGAAGGTGATCGCCAGCCCCGACATAAACGTGCCCGAAATGTCACGGGTGATACAGCAGTTGGTTCAGGATCAGATCCGCGAGGTCACCGGTCTCACGGTAAACCGGGTAAGAATTGAAATAGAGAACTTTGCCATTTCGAAGGGCCGGGTGGAGTAGCGAGGTGGTTCTCTTTGTTCACAAGACTGATTGATATTTTGGATGGACACTGGGGTAAGGTCGGCGGCGTCGTCCTGGGACTACTGTTCGGGTGGTTTGCCATCAGCTACGGGTTCTGGCGGGCGTTGTTCGTGGCGTTAATGGTGGCGTTCGGCTACTACATCGGTAAGCAGGTGGACGAACGCACCGACTGGGAGAAACTCTGGGACCGCTTCCGGCGCGGTCATTAGGTGACGCGGTTGAAGAGAAGACGTCAGAGAGAGACCGCCCTGCAGGTTCTTTTTCAGGCTGAAGTCGCCCGCATTTCCGGAGAACGTGCCTTTGCGCGGACCATGGAGTTGTTCGGCCTGAATACCGAGGATTTTGCTTACGCCCAAGAACTGGTGGACGGCGTTTTGGCGAAGGTGGACCGGCTCGACAGAATAATCTCCCGGGTGAGTCACGAATGGCGCCTGGAACGAATGGCCAACGTAGACCGGAATATTATCCGGCTGGCGCTCTACGAAGTGTTCTTCCGTGACGACATCCCGATCAACGTGGCGGTGAACGAGGCGCTTGAGTTGGCCAGGACGTTCGGAACTGAGGACTCGCGGCGGTTTGTGAATGGGATTCTGGGCAAAGTGGTGGAAGAGCCGGAGGAATATCGTCCGGAATAGAAAAGCTGATTTTTGGGGACCGGTGGCGCGCGAAATGCGAATCGTCAGTGTACGGGAGTTGACCGGGTACATCAAAGAGCGCCTGGAATCCGATCCTTTTCTGGCCCACGTCTGGGTACGCGGCGAGGTGTCGGCCTGTACCCGCCATCCGTCGGGCCATCTTTATTTCTTTCTGAAAGATGAAGCCGCCCGAATCCGCGTGGTGATGTTTCGTTCCCAGGTCTCCCGTCTGGGGGTTCCCCTCGAGAACGGGACGACGGTGGTGGTGCGTGGATACCTGGGAGTCTACGAACGCAACGGGGAGTACCAGCTTTACGCACAGGGCGCGGAGGCCGAAGGCGCCGGAAAGCTGCACGCCGCCCTGGAACGCCTGAAGGAAAAGCTGCAGCGCGAGGGACTTTTTGACCCGGCCCGCAAGCGGGCTCTCCCCGCCCTGCCGGATACGGTGGGGGTGGTCACCTCCCCGGTGGGTGCGGCCTTGAAGGATATCCTGACGATAATGCGCCGGAGGTGGCCGCCGGCCCGGGTGCTGCTGGCCCCGGTATCCGTGCAGGGGGAGACCGCCCCCTATGAAATCGCGCAGGCCATCCGCGCCTTGAACGGGGCCGGCGGGGTGGACGTGATCATTGTCGGCCGGGGAGGCGGTGCGCCGGAGGAACTGGCGGCCTTCAACACCGAAGTGGTAGCGCGTGCCATCTTTGAATCTAGGATACCGGTGGTATCAGCCGTGGGTCACGAGAAAGACGTCACGGTCGCCGACCTGGTGGCCGATTGGCGCGCTCCTACCCCATCGGCGGCCGCCGAGGCGGTTGTACCTGATCAGCGGGCGGTACGGGAGCGCCTCGCGGCCGTGGAATCCCGCTTGGGCCGGGCGGTTCGTCACCGCCTGGCGGTTTACCGGGTTCGGCTGGAGGCGTTGCGGCAGCGCCCGGTAATGGCGAGTCCCGGAGTGTTGTGCCGGCGCCGTCGGGAAGTGGTGCGGAGCCTTGAAGAGCGCTTGGGCGGGGCGATCGGCCGGCGTACCGGAGAAGGACGGTCCCGGCTGGCGGTGCTTTCTGGCCGGCTCGAGGCCTTAAGTCCCCTGCAGGTGCTGGCACGGGGGTACAGCATCTGCCGGCGGGCTGACGGACGGATCGTCCGGGACGCGGACGGTGTTTCTCCGGGGGAGCGGGTGATCATTTGGCTGCACGCGGGAGGACTTTCCTGCCTGGTGGAAGAAACATTTCCGAGCCGGAACCCGTGACCGAAGTCAATCGGGAAGCATAAGGACGGCGCTTCAGGGCTGGATGGGCGCTCCGGAAATCCGGCGGCGTATCGATTCGGGCACTTCAGGGAGGCATTAAATGACGACCCTGTTGGACGGAAAAGCGGTAGCGACGGTGATCCGGCAAGAGATTGCCGCGGCCGTAGGCGAATACTCCCAGCGGGGCATCAGGCCGCGCCTGGATGCCGTGCTGGTAGGCGATGACCCGGAAGCGGTGCATTACGTCCGGGCCAAGGAGCGGGTGGCGAAAAGCCTAGGCATCGAGTTCAGGTTGCACCGACTCCCCGGCGCAACCAACGACGGTGAGTTCCTGGAAAGGCTGCAGGCCTTGAATGCCGACTCTGCGGTGCACGGGATTATTCTTGAGTTGCCGCTGCCGCGCCACTTGGACCGGGAGCGGGCGCTGGAGTCGATTTCGCCGCTCAAGGATGTGGACGGGGTGCACCCGCTGAACAGGGGCCGCCTGATGTCGGGGATCGAGGGCCTGTACCCGGCCACGCCCTTGAGCTGCCTCCGGATTTTACGGGCCTACGGCATTGAAATTGCCGGCAAACACGCTGTGATTGTTGGCCGGGGTGAGACTGTCGGCAAACCGTTGGTTTTTCTGTTGCTGGGCGAAAATGCCACGGTGACGGTGTGCCACACCCGGACGGCTGACCTGGCCGGACACACCCGGCAGGCCGACCTTTTGGTGACCGCGGCCGGGAGAGCCGGACTGATCGGGGCAGGGATGGTTAAACCGGGAGCGGTGGTGGTGGACGCCGGGATCAGCGCGGTGGATGGGAGTCTCCGGGGGGACGTGGATTTCGAGACGGTCCGCGGGGTGGCCTCGGCCATCACGCCGGTGCCGGGCGGGGTTGGCAGTGTTACCACCGTGCTGGTGATGAAAAACCTGTTGCAGGCGATGAAGATGCAAGGCGTAGATGGCGGGGGAAACCGGTAATGGACTATCGTGAGTGGTCTTTGGGCGAGTTTTTGGAGCGTGCCGGGTCGGGGGACCCGACACCGGGGGGCGGCAGTGCGGCCGCGGTCGCGGGGGCGCTGGGGGCGGCGATGGCGGCGATGGTTGCCGAACTGACTCTCGGCCGGGCCCGTTACCGAGACGTGGAGCCCGAGGTGCGGGCGCTGTTGAAGGAAGCGGGGGGCTTGCGCCGGGAATTGGAGACCCTGGCGAGCGAAGATTCTACCGCTTTTGCGCGATTGCTCGAAACGTATAGAATGGCCCAAAATACCGACCAGGAGCAGGAGGAGCGCCGTATGGCCATTCAGGCGGCCCTGAGCCAGGCGGCGGAAGTCCCGCTGGAGGTGGCGCGAGCCGGGCTGGAGACCCTCAGGCTGGCTGAGCGCCTGGCGGCCATCGGCAACGAACAGGCCCTGAGTGACGCCGGGGTGGCCGCTTACCTCGCGGCGGCATCCGTGAGGAGCGCACTGATGAACGTGCTGATCAACGCCCGTCAAATAGAGGAGCGGGCTTTGGTGGAACGGCTGGTGCGAGAAACGAAGCGGCTCGGCGATCAGGCGGCCGAGGTTGAGAAACTTGTGGAACGGACGGTGGTCCGGCGGCTTGGGCTTGCGATGGGGAGGAACGGGGGGAAGTGAGCGGCAGAAGCTTTGAAGAGGCCCTGCGGCGCCTGGAGGAGATCGTGCAGCTTCTGGAAAAGGGCGAAATGCCACTGGAGGAGGCCTTGGACCTTTTTGCCGAGGGAGTGGAACTGGCCGGCCACTGTCACGGGATGCTGGACGCGGCCGAACAGCGTTTGGAGGTACTGGCGCGTAACGGGACCGGCCGTAACCGGGCGGGTGATGGAGGCGGTGAGTTTTGAGCATGTTTTTGCAGGCACTGGCTGCAAAGGCGGAAACAATCGACGCGGCGCTGGACCGATACCTGCGGCAGGCTTCGGAGAATCCCCCGGTTATTCACGAAGCGATGCGGTACAGTGTGTTTGCCGGCGGCAAGCGGCTCCGTCCGGCCCTGACCCTCGCCGCCGCGCAAGCCGTGGGAGCCCCGGAAAGACTGGTGCTGCCGGCGGCCTGTGCGATTGAGCTGATCCACACGTACTCCCTGATTCACGATGACCTGCCCGCCATGGACAACGATGACTTGAGGCGGGGCAAACCGACCAACCACCGGGTGTTCGGCGAGGCGGTGGCGCTGTTGGCCGGAAGCGCCCTTTTCGCCCTGGCGTTTGAGGTCCTCGCCGGGTGCCGCCGGGACGGAGGGCTTGCGGCCGAACGAATCCTGGCGGTCGTAGAGGAGGTCGCCGCGGCCTGTGGCACAGCGGGTTTGATCGGGGGCCAAGCGCTCGACGTGGTATCCGTCTCCCGAACCGTCAGTGAGGCGGAACTGGAAGCCGTACATCGGGCCAAAACCGGAGCGCTCTTCCGGGCGGCGGTGCGGGCCGGAGCGGTCTTGGGGGGCGCCAGTCCGGTCCAGCTGGAGCGGCTGACCGTATTTGCCGAACATTTCGGGCTGGCCTTCCAGATCACTGACGACATTCTGGACGTCACCGGATACGCTGAGCAGACCGGCAAGGCGGTGGGCAGCGATGCCCGGAACAGAAAACACACTTACGTTTCGGTGTGCGGCCTAGAAGCGGCTCGGCGGCGCGGTGCCGAAAGTTCTGCGGCCGCCCTGGCAGCCCTTGAAGAGTTTGGGCCTGAGGCGGATTTCCTGCGCCAGGCGGCGGAATTCATCGTGTCACGAGAATTTTAAGCGGAAAAGGTGAAGCCGAGGTTTAGAGGCCTCGGACCGGAGTTTAGGATGCGTTCAGGGAGATTGCCCCGAACCCGGCCGTATGCTATGATTACGTGCAGGACAAAAGCTAAAACAGAGCCAAGTTTGGGTAAGTGACGCAGTATCCTAGTCAGAAACCCCTTTTGCGAAGGCGGGCCTAAAAATCCGCTAAGGGCACATCGATGAAGTTCCTGGTGCCGGCTGCCGACGCCCAGTCGGGGGCTGGTGCTGGGGGTTAAGGGGATGGGGCGAGCTGCAACGGCATGCAGGCGTTGACCCCGTCCCCGCGGAGACCCAAGTGCGTGGGGAGCGCGGCGAACTACGGCTTGGGGTGTAAACCTGTACGTGGGGAGAAGCTGCGTGCAGTGTAGCCTGCCTTGAGTGGTCATGGTGGATGCCGCCGAATGCGCCCCTGGACGCGGGGGCCCCTGCCGATGGGGTGCAGGTTGAAACCATGACTGCAAAAGAGGCTAGGGAAGGGGTCTTCTGTCGGGGAAAGCTCCTAGGCTGTCCGAAAGGGGCGGGCTGGGGATTGCAGTGTAGTCTGAGTGGTAATCCAGTACCGGTGCCGGCAACGGTCCGGGGACGGCCTTAAAGGGAAACCGCCCGTTCGGCGACGGCGGGTGGCGGTTCGGGAAAACCTGCTGGACCTAAGCTACAATATTTATCCAACCCGCTGTCACTTACCCCTGAGTTATTCAGGTCAGACCTTAAAAGGCGGAAGTTGTACCGCTGCCGGTCGTCGAGGCCTGACTGCGATTTAGAGGTGTTCACGCCATTGGCGAACGACAACGGCCCTCCATCCTACCGGCACCTGGTGATGGTGGGTCTGGGAACCCTGGTGGCGACCATTGTCATCAGCCTGTTTGCCGAGACAACGGTCAGGCAGGTGGCGAACCTTGGGATCGCCCTCTTTCTACTGGTGATAATCATCGCCATCAACGTGGTTTTTGATATTATCGGAACCGCCGCGGCGGCGTCCCGGGAGGCGCCGTTTCACGCCAAGGCGGCCAAGAAGGTATTCGGGGCGCAGCACAGTGTGTACCTGGTGCGAAACCGGGATAAGGTGGCCAACTTCACCCAGGACGTAATCGGCGACATCGCCGGCATCGTGGCCGGGGCATTGGGCATCGGCCTGATCACACGGGTGGTCCTGACACATCCCGACATAGACGCCATCGTTTTCAGCGTTTTGATCACGGCGGTGATCGCCTCCCTGATTGTCACCGGCAAGGCTTACGGCAAAAGGATCGCCGTCCGGAGAGCCACTCAAATCATTTTTATAGTCGGCAAAATTCTGGCTGGATTCGAAAGACTGGTTTTTTGGCGCGCCGAGCCCGGCCGTCGCCAGCGCAAGTCTCGTTAAGGGAATGATCGCTTCTTGGGATTGCTGGACGGAATAAGCCACTTGACCGATCTCCGGGCGCTGACCCCGGATCAGCTTGACGAACTCGCCGCCGAGCTCCGCGATCTGATTGTGTCCACCGTCTCCCGCACCGGCGGGCATCTGGCCCCCAACCTGGGAGTCGTCGAACTGACGCTGGCCCTGCACTACGTATTCCGGGCTCCCGACGACCGGATCGTCTGGGACGTAGGCCACCAGTGCTATGTGCACAAAATTCTCACCGGCCGCAAGTCGCAGTTTCACACCCTGCGCCAGTTCGAAGGCTTGAGCGGGTTTCCGAACCGGAACGAAAGCGAGTACGACTGCTTCGGCACCGGGCACAGCAGCACCTCGATTTCCGCCGCGCTGGGCATGGCTCTTGCCCGGGATTTAAGCGGGGAGGACCGAAACGTGGTGGCAGTGATCGGGGACGGTGCACTTTCGGGCGGGATGGCCTTCGAAGCGCTGAACCAGGCCGGTCACCTGGGATGCCGGCTCATTGTCGTTTTAAACGACAACGAAATGTCCATTGCCAGAAACGTGGGCGCCATGGCCCGTTACCTCTCCCGGCTGCGCACCGACCCAATGTACTCTCGGAGCAAGGACGAAGTGGAGTCGCTCTTGCGGCGGATCCCCGCCATCGGTCCACGGGTGCTCGGCTGGATTGAACGTATCAAGGACAGTCTGAAATACCTGGTGGTCGCCGGGATGCTGTTTGAGGAGTTGGGTTTCACTTACCTGGGCCCGATCGACGGACACAATATCCCCGCGATGCTGAACGTGTTCCGGCAGGCCCAGGCGGTTGAAGGTCCGGTGCTGGTGCACGTCCTGACCAAAAAGGGCAAAGGATATGCCCCGGCCGAGAAAAACCCGGATAAGTTTCACGGGGTCGGCCCGTTCGACCCGGCAACGGGGAATACGCCTACCGACGCCAGGGTTTCGTTCACCGAAGTATTCGGCCGGACACTGGTTCAACTGGCCGAAGCGGACAGCCGCATCCTGGCGATCACCGCTGCAATGACGTCGGGTACCGGCCTGGGGCCGTTTTCACGCCGGTTCCCGCAGCGTTTCTTTGACGTGGGGATCGCGGAGCAGCACGCGGTCACTCTGGCCGCCGGGCTGGCGGTTGAAGGCTACCGTCCGGTGGTGGCCATATATTCCACCTTCTTGCAGCGGGCCTACGATCAGGTGCTGCACGACGTGTGTCTCCAGAAGCTTCCCGTGGTGTTCGCCCTGGACCGGGGTGGGATCGTCGGCGAAGACGGTGTCACCCACCAGGGAGTGTTCGATTTCTCCTTCCTGCGCCCGGTTCCCAACCTGGTGATGATGGCCCCGAAAGACGAAAACGAATTCCAGCACATGCTGAAAACGGCCGTGGAACACGAGGGTCCGATCGCCGTGCGCTACCCGCGGGGCACGGGAACGGGCTGCGCGCTGGACCAGGATCTCGTGGCGTTGCCCATCGGACGGGCGGAAGTGCTCCGCGAAGGGGACGATATTACGTTGATCGCTATCGGAAACATGGTGCCGACGGCGGTCAAAGCCGCCGAAATTCTGGCTGAACGGGGAATAGAAGCGTCCGTGGTCAACGCCCGGTTCGTGAAGCCGCTGGACGAGAAGTGCATCTGCCATTACGCCCGCCGCACCGGGCGCCTGATCACATTGGAGGAAAACGTGATCGCCGGCGGATTCGGCAGTGCCGTTCAGGAACTCCTTGTCGCTAAGGGCCTTACCGACGTCCGGGTACAGTTGATCGGCCTTCCCGATGTGTTTATCGAGCACGGTGCCCCGCACCTGCTGCGGGCCAAGTACGGGTTGACCGTGGACCGCGTGGTCCGCACGGCGGAAAGTGAGAAAAGAAAGCGGGCCAGGCTGAAGCTGGCGCCGAGGTTGCTGAGGTAAGGCGTGAGCCGCAAGGAAAGACTGGATATTCTCCTGCACTCCAGGGGCTGTTTCCCCAGCCGCGAACGCGCCCGGTCGGCGATCATGGCCGGGGTTGTTTTTGTAAACGGGGTCCGGGTGGACAAGCCGGGAACGAAGTTGGACCCTCATGCGGATATTGAAGTCCGCGGCCCGGACCTGGCGTTCGTGAGCCGTGGGGGTTTCAAATTGGAGAAGGCACTGCAGGTTTTCGGGATTGACCTGCAGGGAAAAGTGGTTCTGGACGTCGGCGCGTCCACCGGGGGATTCACCGACTGCGCCCTGAAGCACGGGGCGGCCCTGGTCTACGCCGTCGACGTCGGGTACGGCCAGTTGGACTGGAGTTTGCGCCGGGACCCGCGGGTGGTGGTCCTGGAGCGGACCAACATCCGTCACCTTTCACCGGCGGCCCTGGAAGTACGTCCTTCTTTCTTCACCATTGACGTTTCCTTTATCTCCCTGAGGCTCGTTTTCCCCAGGGTCGACGAACTGACCGCGCCCGGTGCGGAGGGGGTAGTCCTGGTCAAGCCGCAGTTCGAGGCCGGGCGGAACCTGGTGGGGAAAAAGGGCGTGGTACGGGACCCGGACGTGCACGTCCAGGTGCTGCTGGGCGTCCTGAAGGAGGCGCAAACCCTGGGGTGGGGAGTGCGGGCGCTGGATTACTCCCCGGTGCGCGGTCCACAGGGCAATATCGAATATCTGGTATACTTTCAGAAAGGGCGGCCGGCAGCGCCCGACTTGCCGGCCGGCGTGCGGCGGGTGGTGGATGAAGCGCACGGTGCGCTGTCCGGACCTGGTGGACCCGTTTGAACGAAAGGAAGATCACCTTTGAAAAACATCGCCCTGGTGATTAACCGGCTGATCCCCCGCTCCCGGATAGAGCCCGTGGTTGATCAGATCGCCGCGCGGTGTGCCGGATGTGATATGACCGCGGTGTACGTGGAGAACGAGTCCGGTGAATGGAAGGGGTTGGCCGAGGCCCGGCGCTTGGGGATCGACCTGGTGATCACCCTCGGCGGGGACGGCACTGTTTTGGCCGGTAGCAGGATGTTCGCCGACCTGGGGGTGCCGATAATGGGCGTGCGCTTGGGCAGGCTCGGGTTCTTGAGCGAGGTGGAGCCGGCCGGGGTGGCCGCGGCGCTGGAGGACCTGGCAAATGGGCGGTTTTTCACCGAGAACCGGCTGATGCTCGAGTCCCGGTTGCTCCGGCACGGTGAGATCCTGCACCGCGGATTCTGCCTGAACGATGTTGTGCTGTCCCGGGGTGCGACCCTGCGAGCGATCGAGTTGGAGTTTGAAATTGACGGTGAGCCGGTAGCCCGGTATGCGGGCGACGGGCTGATCGTCTCCACGCCTACGGGTTCCACCGCTTATTCACTGTCGGCTGGGGGACCCATACTGGCCCCGGACCTCGGGGCTGTCCTGGTCACTCCGCTTTGCCCGCACAGTCTCTGGATCCGCCCGTTGGTGGTGGGTCCAGAAAGCAGGATCCGGGTGTACCTGACGCGTCCGGCCGTAAAGCCTGAGGTGGTCCTGGACGGGCAAGAAAGCTGGACGATCCGGGAAGGAGACGTTTTGCAGGTCCGGCGGTCGGAGTACCCCTGCCGTTTGGTAAGGTTCGAGCCGAAAAGCTGCTATCAACTCGTGCGCCGCAAATTTCAAGGGGAAAACGCCCGGTGAAGCGCCTCGATACTGTAGTTGCACTGGTCCGCCGCTACATTGCCCGCCTGGGCGATCATCCTTGAAAAGGTTGGTGAGACGAGTGAAGGCGAGACGCCAACGTAAAATCATTGAAATTATTCACCGGCAGGTGATAGCCACCCAGGCGGAACTGGCGCAGGTGCTGCGCAAGGCCGGTTTTGCAGTCACCCAGGCCACGGTCTCCCGGGACGTAAAGGAACTGGGCCTCCTGAAGGCTTCCGACGGTCAGACGGTGCGGTACCTGCCCCCGGGGGAACAGCCGGTGGCCGCTGCCGAGGAGCGGATGGTGCGCCTGTTTCGGGATTACGTGTGGGAAGTTAACGCCAATGAGAGCCTCGTGATCGTCAAGACCCTCCCGGGGGCGGCCCAGGGGGTGGCCTCCGCGCTCGACTACGCGCGGTGGCCTGAGATTCTCGGCACCGTGGCCGGTGATGATACGATTTTTGTTGCCGTGAAGTCGCAGCGGGATGTCGGCGGCATCAGGGAGCGCCTGGCCGGTTTGCTGGAGGGGTGAGGGCGTGATTGAAAGGCTGGTCGTACGAAACTTTGTCTTAATTGACCACCTGGAAGTCGAATTTGGGCCGGGACTTAATGTGCTTACCGGGGAGACCGGCACGGGAAAGTCCCTGCTGATCGATGCCCTGGAGGTGGTTCTGGGGCGGCGGGCATCACCGGACTATGTGCGCGCCGGGGCCGACCGGGCCTACCTGGAGGTAGTATTCGGCCTTCAGGGCGGGAATCCGGTCCTCGGCGAACTGGAGAACGCGGGCATGGAGGCGGAGGAGGGTCTCTTGATCCTCAGCCGGGAATTGTTCGGCAACGGGCGGAATGTCTACCGGATCGGCGGCCGCACCGTGCCGCTGTCAATTTTCCGGGAGATCGGCCGGCACCTCGTGGATTTCCACGGGCAGGGTGAACAGCAGTCTCTGCTCCGGGAGAGTCGTCACGGCGAATTGCTGGACCGGGTGGGCGGCCCCGAACTCAGATCGGCAGTGGAGCGTCTGGAACATCTCTTCCGGGACTGGGCTGAAGCCCGGCGGGTGCTGGAGCAATACCGCCACGACGCGATGGAGCGGGCCCGGCGCCTGGACGTACTGAGCCTGCAGGTTCAGGAGATAGACCGTGCCGGCCTGGAGCCGGAAGAAGAGGAAAGCCTCCGGGAGGAGCGGGGCTTTCTCGTGAACGCCGAACAGATCGCCCACCTGGCGGGTGAGAGCTACCAGGTGCTGTACGGGGCGGAAGATCACGGGCCGGCCGCCGTGGTCCAGATCGGGCGGGCACTGGAGAACCTGCGCGCTTTGAGCCGGATATGCCAGGAGGCGCGGGACGCCGTGCCCATTCTGGAATCGGTCTTAAACCAGGTGCAGGAAACTGCTCGGGATCTCCTGGCGCTCCGGGAGCGGGCGCGGTTTGACCCCGGACGGCTGGACAGGGTTGAAGCGCGGTTGGCGCTGATCGAGGGGCTCAAGCGTAAGTACGGGGCGACGCTGGACGATATACTCCGCTTCCGAGAGACGGCGGCCGCGGAACGTGACCGCCTGCTCGGAAGCGAAGAGGAGATTGCGGGCTTGGAAAAGCGCATCGCCACTTTAAGTGCCGAATGGGAGGCGTTAGCGGCCGAGGTTTCGGCGGGTCGCCGCAAAACGGCTGCGGCGTTGGAGGAGGGTGTAACCCTCGAACTCCGGGAACTGGAGTTTGCGAATCTCGAGTTCCGGGTGGACTTCCAGCCCCTTGACGGGCCGAATGCTCGCGGGCGGGAGCAGGCGGTGTTTTTGTTTTCCGCGAATCCCGGAGAGCCGCTGAAGTCCCTGGCCCGAATTGCATCCGGCGGCGAGCTTTCCCGGATAATGCTGGCCCTAAAGAAACTCCTGGCCGAGGTGGACGAAACGCCCACGCTGATTTTTGACGAGGTGGACGCCGGAGTCGGTGGGCGGGCGATGCAAGCGGTAGCCGAAAAGCTGTCGGCGGTCGGCCGGAAACACCAGGTCATCTGCGTGACGCATGCGCCGCAGATCGCCTGTCACGCTAACCGGCACCTGCAGATCGGAAAGGAGACGGCCGGGGGAACGACCCGGACGGTTGTCCGGGAGTTGGATGAAGAAGAGCGCCTGGAAGAGTTGGCCCGGATGCTCGCTGGCGGCCGCGAGATTACCGACGCGGCCCGGAAGCACGCCTTTGAGATGCGTAAATCCGTCACCGATTCACGTTCACGTGGGCTTCGGGAGTCCGATAACTGACAAGCGGCAATTCCCGCAAACCCGCGACCCCTATCTTGCCAGTAAGCCCAGGAGTTTGGTATAATAACAGCGATTTTTGCGGGGTGATGCCGGTATGTTGACGAAATCCGAAGTGGAACATGTGGCTTTGCTTGCCAGGCTTGACCTGAGCGAAGAGGAGATTGAACTCTACACCACGCAGTTGGCCAAAATTCTGGAATACGCGGCGGTCTTGGACCAACTGGATACCTCAGAAGTGCCTCCGACTGCCCACGTACTGCCCTTACAGAACGTTTTTCGGGAGGATCTGGTCGGCGAGCACCTGGCACCCGAGGATGTGCTTGCGAACGCTCCCGAGAAAGAGGAAGGGTTTTTCAAGGTTCCCCGGATTTTCTAATCAACGGTGACGCCGTCCCGGCGCACCTTTTCACCTGGGAACAAACGAACCAGGTAGATTGTATTGTTTAGTTGGCCCTGGAGATGAGATCGGTGCCGCTTTAGGGGGGTGGTTTTAGCCGGTGAGACTCTATGATTTGACGGCCCACAGGCTTCGAGAACTGTTGTTGGGGCGGGAGGTCTCAGCGGCTGAACTCTGCCGGTCGGTGCTGAACCGGATCGACGAGGTGGAAGGGCGGGTCAAGGCGTACGTTACCCTGGACCGTGAGGGGGCCTTGCGGCAGGCGGCCGCGGTGGACCGTGAGTTGCAAAACGGCCGGGAATTACCGCCTTTAGCCGGAATTCCGTTCGCCATCAAGGATAACATATGCCTGCGGGGCCTTCCGGCCACCTGCTCGTCAAAGATTTTGCACAATTGGGTGCCTCCATACGACGCCACCGTGGTCGAAAAGCTGAAAGACCAACAGACGGTGATCCTCGGTAAAACCAATATGGATGAGTTCGCCATGGGCTCTTCAACGGAGCATTCGGCTTTCTTCACCACGCGCAACCCCTGGGACCCGAAACGGGTGCCGGGCGGTTCGAGCGGGGGGTCGGCGGCGGCGGTGGCCGCCGGCAGCGCAATCTGCGCGCTGGGCTCCGATACCGGCGGTTCGATCCGCCAACCGGCCTCGTTCTGCGGGGTGGTGGGAATGAAACCCACCTACGGGCTGGTTTCCCGCTACGGGCTGGTGGCCTTTGCCTCCTCCCTGGACCAGATCGGGCCTTTGACCAGGGACGTGACCGATTGCGCCCTGGTCATGAACGCGATCTGCGGCCATGATCATCGGGATTCCACATCCGTTCCGAAAGAGGTGCCGGACTTCACCTCGTTCCTGGTCGATGACGTCAAGGGAATGCGCATCGGTCTTCCCCGGGAGTACTTTCCCGCCGAGCTGGATGACGGAGTGCGACGGATCGTGATGGAGGCCGTGTCGGTGTTTGAAGAACGTGGGGCGTACGTCGAGGAAACCAGCCTGCCGCATACCGAGTATGCCCTGCCGGTGTACTACCTGATCGCCCCCGCCGAGGCCAGTTCCAACCTCGCGCGCTACGACGGGGTCCGATACGGGTACCGAGCCCCGGAGTGCGAAGACGTGTTGGATATGTTCCGGGTGAGCAGGAGCAGGGGGTTCGGGGCGGAAGTAAAACGCCGGATAATGCTCGGCACCTACGCACTTTCGGCCGGCTATTATGATGCATACTACCTGAAGGCCCTAAAAGTGCGGACTTTGATCCGCCGGGACTTCGAGGAAGCCTTCGAGAAGTTTGACGTGCTGCTTTCGCCGACCGCTCCGGAAACAGCGTTTATCATTGGGGCCAAGACCGAAGATCCCATCCGGATGTACCTGTCCGACATATTCACTCTGGCGGTGAACCTCGCCGGTTTGCCGGGGATGTCGGTACCTGCTGGTTTCGTGGCGGGATTGCCGGTCGGGATTCAATTCATCGGCAAGCCGTTCGCGGAAGGCACCTTGCTCCGCATGGGCTACGCCTTCCAGCAGAGCACCGATCACCACCGGCAGCGGCCTCCGGAAACCCCAGGGGGTGAAATCTCTTGAACAAGTACGAAGCGGTGATCGGTCTAGAGGTACACGTTGAACTGCAGACCGATTCCAAGATATTCTGCCCATCGAGCACCGAATTCGGCAGCCGGCACAACTCGCAGGTGTGTCCGGTGTGCCTTGGGCTGCCCGGAACCCTGCCGGTGTTGAACCGCAAGGTCGTGGAGTACGGCATTCGGGTGGCGCTGGCCCTGAACTGTTCGATCGCCCGTTTCAGCAAGTTCGATCGCAAGAACTACTTCTACCCGGATCTGCCCAAGAACTACCAGATCTCGCAGTACGACCTACCCCTGGCCTACGAGGGCCACCTGGATTACGAAACCGACGACGGTACCACACACCGGTGCGGCATCGCCAGGATTCATATGGAGGAGGACGCCGGGAAGCTGATTCACCGGGAAGGGTCGGAGAACGAGCCCCCGTACTCACTGGTCGACTATAACCGGACCGGCGTACCCTTGCTGGAGATCGTTTCGGCCCCGGACATCCGTTCGGCGGAGGAAGCCCGGGCCTACCTGAATGAACTCAAGACGGTCATTCAGTACACCGGGGTTTCGGACTGCAAGATGGAAGAAGGGTCGCTGCGGTGCGACGCTAACGTGTCGGTACGCCCGCGGGGTGAGGAAACCCTGGGCACCAAGACCGAAATCAAGAACCTGAACTCCTTCCGGGCGGTGCAGAGGGCCCTGGCCTACGAGATTGAGCGCCAGATCGGACGCCTGGAAACCGGGCAGCAGATCGTGCAGGAAACGCGGTCCTGGGATGAGGAAAAAGGCGTGACCGTGCCCATGCGCAGTAAAGAGGAAGCACATGACTACCGCTATTTCCCCGAGCCCGACCTGGTGCCCCTGGTGATCAGCCCCTCCTGGGTGGATGACGTCCGACGCAAATTGCCGGAGTTGCCCCAGGCGAAGCGAGACCGCTACCTGAAGGAATATCAACTGCCGGCCTACGACACTCGGGTGCTCACCGGTTCCCCGAGCCTAGCCGGCTACTTTGAAGAGTGTGTCCGCCTTTATCCCGAACCGAAGGCGGTGGCGAATTGGGTGATGGGGGATTTGAGCCGCCTGCTGAATGCCGCCCCGGTGGCAATCGAGGACTGCCGGGTGCGGCCCGCCGGCCTTTGCGCCCTGCTGCGCCTGATCGACGACGGCACGATCAGCGGCAAGATCGCCAAAGCGGTCCTGGAGGAGATGTTCATCACCGGGAAAGATCCCCGGACCATAATCGCGGAAAAGGGGCTGGTGCAGATCACCGACACCGACGCCCTGGAAACGGTGGTTGACGAGGTGATCGCTGGACATCCGGACACCGTCCGGGACTACCGTAACGGAAAAACCAGGGCGCTGGGTTTCCTGGTGGGTCAGGTCATGAAATCGACCGGGGGACGGGCCAACCCCAACCTGGTCAACGACCTCCTGAAGAAGAGACTGGATTGAAAAACGGTCCGGTGTTTTGGGTTCATGTTTTTCGTTTAGTAACTAGGGAGTAAAGAAAGGGAGAGGGGTTATGGAACAGCAGGAGCGTAAAATCTTCGTTGTGGATACCACGCTGCGGGACGGGGAGCAAACGGCGGGCGTGGTGTTTGCCAACCACGAAAAGGTGCGGATCGCCAAGCTCCTGGACGAGTTAGGAGTACACCAGATCGAGGCCGGTATTCCGGTGATGGGTGGTGACGAGGAGAAGGCGATCCGGAAAATCTGCGGCCTGGGCCTGAAGGCCAGCATTATGGGTTGGAACCGGCCGGTGATCAAAGATATCGAGCACTCCCTGGCCTGCGGGGTGGACGCCGTGGCCATCTCCATCTCCACTTCGGACATCCATATCAAGCACAAACTGCAAGCCAGCCGGGAGTGGGTCCTGGAGCAGATGGTTAACGCGACCCGGTTTGCCAAGGAACAAGGGGTGTACATTTCGGTGAACGCCGAAGACGCGTCCCGGAGCGACCCCGACTTTCTGGTGGAGTTCGCGAAGGCCGCTCAGGAGGCCGGGGCCGACCGCCTGCGGTACTGCGACACGGTGGGTATCCTGGAACCCTTCGTCACTTATAACAACATCAAGTACATCCGGGAGCGGGTGGACCTGGATATTGAGATGCACACGCACGACGACTTCGGCATGGCCACCGCCAACGCCCTGGCAGGCGTGCTGGCCGGTGCCAACTACGTCGGGGTCACGGTATTAGGACTGGGAGAGCGTGCCGGAAACGCGGCTCTGGAGGAGGTCGTCATGGCCCTGAAATACCTCCATAACATCGACCTGAACTTCAACACCGAGATGTTCCGGGAGGTGGCCGAATACGTGTCCCGCGCGTCCGGGCGCGAACTGCCCGCCTGGAAGGCCATCGTCGGGTCGAACATGTTCCGCCATGAATCAGGCATCCACGCCGACGGCGCGTTGAAGTTCCCCGGGACCTACGAGGCCTTCACCCCGGAAGAGGTGGGCCTGCAGCGGCAGATCGTGATCGGCAAGCATTCCGGTACGGCCGCCGTGCGCGCCAAGTTCGCGGAGTACGGTATCGAGCTCACCCGGCACCAGGCGCAGGAATTGCTTCCGGTAATCAGGGCCCTGGCCGTGTCGCTCAAACGCTCACTATTTGACAAGGAACTGGTATACATTTTCGAAGATCATTTCGGAAAGAGGAGCAAGCATGGGTCTGAACATCATTGAGAAAATACTATCCCGTAAGAGCGGACGCGCAGTGCGTGTCGGGGACATTGTGGTGGCCGAAGTTGATTTCGTGATGGGCCAGGACGGTACTTCGCCCCTGGCCATCAACGCGTTCCGCGCGATGGGGGGGAAGGCCCTGTTCGACCCGGCGAAGGTGGCGCTGGTGATCGACCACAGCGCGCCCAGCCCCTCCGAAGGTGTCTCCAACCTGCATAAATTCATGCGGAACTTCGCCCGGGAAACCGGGTGCCACCTGTACGACGTAGGTGACGGGGTGTGCCACCAATTGATGCTGGAATCGGGAGCGGTCGGGCCGGGTTCCTTAGTCGTTGGCGCCGACTCGCATACCTGCACCTACGGAGCGTTGAACGCCTTCGCCACCGGGGTGGGGTCGACCGATCTCGCCGCCGCCCTGATCTCCGGCCGGATGTGGTTCAAGGTGCCGCCCACGCTGAAGTTCGTTTGCCACGGGATACTGCCTCCCGGAGTGTACAGCAAGGACCTGATCCTATTTCTGATCGGACAGGTCACCGCCGACGGGGCCACCTACATGTCGGTCGAGTTCAGCGGAGAGGCGGTCCGGGCACTGTCGATGGAGGCCCGGTTCACCATCTCGAACATGGCCGTGGAGATGGGCGCGAAGGCGGGGCTGATGGAGGCGGATGAGCGGACGGCCGAATGGGTAGCCCGGTACAGCCGGCGCACGTTCGAGCCGGCCGCACCCGATCCGGATGCGGTTTACGAACGAATACTGGAGTTTGACGTGTCCGGGTTGGAGCCGCAAGTCGCCCGGCCCCACCGGGTGGACAACGTGGCTCCGCTCAGTGAGGTGGCCGGCTTGCCGGTGGACGAGGCCGTTCTGGGGACCTGCACGAACGGGCGTCTGGAGGACTTGCGGATCGCCGCGGCTCTCGTCAGGAGGTACCGGGTGTCCCCGAGGGTGCGTTTCATTGTGGCGCCCGCCTCGCGGCACGTGTACCTGCAGGCGCTGCGGGACGGCACCCTGGAGACGCTGGTGCAGGCCGGGGCCGCGGTGGTCACTCCGGGCTGCGGCCCGTGTGTGGGTACACACAACGGCGTGCCCGCCGATGGCGAACGGGTGATCTCGACCGCCAACCGGAACTTCAAAGGCCGCATGGGGAACCGGAACGCGGAGATTTACCTGGCTTCACCAGCGGCGGTGGCCGCGGCGGCCCTGACCGGTGAGATCACCGACCCCAGAGAATTCTTGAAGTAGGTGACGAGATGCTGCTCTCGGGTAAAGCGCATAAATTTGGTGATGATGTAAACACGGACTATATCATTTCGGGCAAGTACAAGTTTAAGACCCTGGACATGGCTGAGTTGGCCCGCCACGTAATGGAGGACCTGGACCCCGACTTCCACCGGAAGATCACGGCCGGGGATTTCATTGTGGCCGGACGGAACTTTGGCTGCGGGTCGTCCCGTGAGCAGGCGCCGCTGGCCATCAAGCACGCCGGCATCTCCGCGGTGGTGGCAAGGTCCTTCGCCCGAATCTTCTACCGGAACGCAATCAACACCGGTCTGCCGGTTATCGAGTGCGACACCCGGGCCATCGAACCGGGTGACGAACTGGAGGTGGACCTGGGAGCCGGAATTCTCAGAAACCGCACTCGGGACATCGAGATCAAGATCACGCCGCTGCCCCGGGTGATGTTGAAGATATTGAACGACGGCGGCCTGGCCGCGCATTTCCGGAAATACGGGGGTTTTAACCTGGAGTAGGGGGGGGCGGACAAGCCGCCGCTGGGCTCCGTGCTACGCGCCGACGGCAGGGCACGGCTCGTCGCGGAGCCCTGGCACGCCGCCTGCGGATATGGAGGTCGGATGCCAGAGGTTTGAGACCGGATAGGGAAGAAGACGTTCCACACCGTTGATTGTCGACTGGAAAGCAAAATAATAGTCTTCGGAGGCGTTTGGTTTGACGCACACCGTAACCTTTATTCCCGGGGACGGGGTCGGTCCTGAGATCATGGCGGTGGCCCGGCATGTACTGGAGGCGTCCGGTGCGTCCCTGGCATGGGAAGAAGTGCGGGCGGGCGAGGCGGTGATTCCCGAGTTCGGCACGCCTCTGCCGCAGGAGGTTCTGGATTCCATCCGCAAAAACCGGGTGGCGCTGAAAGGGCCGCTGACCACGCCGGTAGGGCGAGGGTTCCGCAGTGTAAACGTCACTTTGCGTCAGGAACTGGAGCTCTACGCGAACGTCCGGCCGGCCCGGTCCCTGCCGGGAATCCGATCCCGTTACGAAAACGTTGACCTGATCGTGGTCCGGGAAAACACCGAGGACCTCTACGCGGGCATCGAGCACTGGTGCGGCCGGGATGCGGCCGAGAGCATCAAGCTGATTACCCGGCCGGCCTCGGAGCGTATCGTCCGCTTCGCCTTCGAACTGGCCCGGCGTGAGCGGCGCCGGAAGGTCACCGCCGTGCACAAGGCCAACATTATGAAGTTCACCGACGGGCTCTTCCTGGAGTGCGCCCGCAAGGTCGCGGAAGGTTACCCCGACGTGACCTACGAAGAATGGATTGTGGACGCAATGGCCATGAAGCTGGTTCAAGCGCCAGAAAACTTCGACGTGCTGGTCATGCCGAACCTGTACGGAGACATCCTTTCCGATTTGTGTGCTGGTCTGGTGGGGGGCCTGGGTGTGGCTCCGGGCGCCAACATCGGCGAAAAGGCAGCCGTTTTCGAACCGGTCCACGGGAGCGCCCCCAAGTATACCGGCCAGAACAAGGTCAATCCGCTGGCCGCCGTTCTTTCGGGCGTGATGCTGCTGCGTCATTTAGGTGAAGCCGAGGCGGCCGAACGGGTCATGCGCGGCGTGCTTGCGGTCTTGGAACAGGGGGACACCCTCACCTACGATCTGGGGGGTACGGCGGGTACTGACGAGATGGGTGCGGCCATCATCCGCGCCATGGCAAAGACGTCCTGACATTTCATCTCCAGATGGTATGATTTAGATAAAATAAGCTTTCCGCTTCGCGGTCCGGCCCCGGGTAAAACCCCGGGGTTTTGTATTCCGGTGTAAAATGCTCCGACCCGGATGGAATAAGCGCTGTGCCCGTTACAAATCCTAAGGTGAATAACATTTCGAACAGAGGGGGAAAAGCCGGAGGTAATGCGCGTATTGATGCTTTCATGGGAGTACCCTCCAAAGACGATCGGCGGCCTGGCCCAACACGTGTACGATCTAAATGCAGCCTTGAGTCGGGAGGGCGTAGAAGTTCACCTGTTAACCTGCTCGGCTCCGGGGGCGTCCGACTACGAGATGCAGGGAAACATTCATATCCACCGCGTGCACCCCTTCCAGGTTTCGGCGCCGGACTTCGTGACCTGGGTGTTGCAGTTCAACAACGCCATACTGGAACGGGCGATCAGCCTGTTCGAAAGGGTGGGCGCCTTCCGGGTGGTCCACGCCCACGACTGGCTGGTGGCCTTTGCGGCCCGGGCAGTCAAGCACGCCAGGCATCTCCCGCTGGTGGCCACAATTCACGCTACCGAATTCGGCCGGAACCAGGGACTGCACAACGCGACCCAAAACTACATCAGCAACGTGGAGTGGTGGCTGACGTTTGAAGCGTGGAAGGTGATCGTGTGCAGCAGGTACATGGAGAATGAACTCAAGTACATCTTCCAGCTCCCGGCGGACAAGATCCGGGTGATTCCCAACGGGGTGGATCCGGAGAACTACAGGCTGCGTTCGGACCGGGTCAAGCGCAGCTTCTACGCGGCGCCGGAGGAAAGAATCGTGTTCTACGTCGGCCGCCTGGTCCAGGAAAAGGGGGTGCAGGTGCTCTTGGACGCCGTGCCTCAGATTCTTGCGCGGATGCCCAACACCAAGTTTGTCATCGGCGGTAAGGGGCCGCACCTGGAAGAATTGCGGGCCCAGGTGGACAGAATGGGTATCGCGCCGCGCATCTACTTCACCGGCTACATCGACGACGAGGTCAGGAACGCGCTTTACCACTGGGCCGACGTGGCGGTGTTCCCGAGCCTATATGAACCGTTCGGTATCGTGGCCCTGGAGGCGATGGCGGCCAAGACGCCGGTGGTGGCCTCCAATACCGGGGGTTTGAGCGAGATCATTGAGCACGGCCTGGACGGCTTCAAGGTGCCGCCGGGGGACAGTCGGGCATTGGCCGAGCACATTCTCCTGGTGCTTCAAAACCCGGCCCAGGCGAAAATGCTCCATGAACGCGCTTTCCGGAAGGTGCGGGAACAGTACGGTTGGAGGAAAGTCGCCCGCGAAACCGCCCGGCTGTACCGGGAGGTCTGGAGCGAACGCCAGTCCGCGCCGTGGCCGACCCTTGAAGACCGGCCCGGACGGATCCTCGGCCGGGTGTATCAGCTCTTCGAACGCTATTCCTAAAGACCAGGAATTTCAGAAGACGACGGAGGGATCTTGTGAAGGCGATCATCATGGCGGGCGGCGAGGGTTCCCGGCTGCGTCCGCTGACCTGCAACCGTCCCAAACCTATGGTCCCGGTGCTGAACCGGCCGGTGATGTCCTACTGCATCGATCTTCTGAAAAAGCACGGGATCACTGAGATCGGGGTCACCCTGCAGTACCTGCCCGAGGCCATCAAGGAGCACTTCGGTGACGGGTCCGAGTATGGGGTCCGGCTGCACTACTTTGTCGAGAACACTCCCCTGGGAACGGCCGGCAGCGTAAAGAACGCCGGGGAATTCCTGGACCGGACCTTTTTGGTGATCAGCGGCGATGCGCTGACCGACCTGGACCTGTCAAAAGCGATCGAGATTCACCGGAGTCAGGGTGCGGCCGGCACGCTGGTGCTAACCCGGGTGGAATGCCCGCTGGAATACGGGGTGGTGATTACCGGGGGCGGCGGGCGGATCATCAGGTTCCTGGAAAAACCGGGCTGGGGCGAGGTGTTCAGTGATACGGTAAACACCGGGATCTACGTCCTGGAACCTGATGTGCTGAACTATTTTACCGCCGGCCAGGAGTTTGACTTCTCAAAAGACCTTTTCCCGCTATTGATGCGGGAGAACAGACCGTTGTTCGGGGTAGTGCTTTCCGGTTACTGGTGCGACATCGGGAACCTGCAGCAGTATTTGCAGGCGCAGTACGACGGGCTCGCCGGCAAGGTACGGCTGGAGATTCCAGGCCGGGAGATTGAACCCGGGGTGTGGGTCGGCGAGCAGGTTGCGCTTGATTCCGGGGTGACGGTGAAAGGTCCGGTCCTGATCGGGAACCACAGCCATATCGGAAGCGGGGCGACCCTGGAACCGTTCACCGTGGTGGGCGACGGGTGCTTCATCCAACCGGGTGCGTCGGTGAAGCGGAGCATCCTGTGGGAGCGGGTGTTTGTGGGGCGGAACGCGGCCCTCCGCGGCGCGGTCCTGTGCAGCCGGGTCCAGGTGCAGGCGGACGCCGGGGTGTACGAAGGCGCTGTGGTGGGCGACGGTTCAGTGATCAAAGAAGGGGGGACCATAAAACCCGAAGTGAAGGTCTGGCCCCACAAGCTGGTGGAAAGCGGTGCCACGGTGAGTGAAAGCCTGATCTGGGGCACCAGGCTTTCCAAGAGCGTGTTCGGCGCCCAGGGGATCAGCGGGCTGGTGAACGTGGAAATTACCCCCGAATTCGCCGGCCGCGTGGCGGCCGCTTACGGCTCCACCCTGAACGGCGGGCGCGTGGCGGTGAGTTGCGACGCCTTCCCGCCCAGCGCGATGCTGAAACAGGCGGTAGTGGCCGGTCTCCAGAGCACCGGGGCCCGGGTGTCCATCCTTGGGCGGGGCATCCTGCCGATGCACCGGTTCGGCGTCCGGGCCCTGGAGTGTGCCGGGGGGATGCACGTCCAGCTCTCAACCCGGAAACCGGACGTGGTGACGCTGGTGTTCACTAACTCCAACGGGGCCAACATTTCCCGCGCCCAGGAGCGGAAGATCGAAAACCTGCTAGCCCGTGAGGATTTCGTCAGGACTAAACCCGGACGGATTTGTGACCCGGAATACGCGCCGGCGATGCCGGAGGCCTATCTACAAAGCCTGTTGCGGGAAGCCGACCGCCAGGCCTTGCGGAATGCGGGTTTCAGCCTGCTGCTGGCCTACGACGAGGCCAGCCTGAGTGCCTACGTGCCCCCGCTGGCCCGCGAACTCGGGCTGACGGTGGAAAACGTCAATGGCATTCAGGATACGGCCCGGGCCCGCAGTTGGTCCGAGTACCAGGAAATCTTGCCGCTTCTGGCCGCGGCCGTGACCAAACAGAAGGCCGGCGGCGGAGCCGTGCTGGACGCCAACGGGGAATACCTGATCCTGATTGACGACCGGGGCCGGGTGATTCAGGACGACCTGCTCACCGCTCTCATCGCTCTCTACGTCTTCAAGACCCGGGGCGGACCCGTGATTGTGCCGGTAACCGCCCCCCGGGTGATCGATGCGCTGGCCGACAGATACCGGAGCCGGGTGGTCCGGACAAAGACCGCGCCCCAGGAGTACGTGCAGGAGGTGCTGCGCCGGGACATCACTCAGTTCTTTCTCCACTTCGACGCCTTGTCCGCCCTGGTACGTATTCTCAACCTGGTGGCCGAGCGGGGGACGACCCTGTCCAGACTGGTGGACGAGATTCCGGATTTCTACCTGACCAAGAGGGAGATCCCGGTCTCCTGGCAGGCCAAAGGGCGCGTGATCCGCAAACTCATCGAAGAGGAGGACAAGGGGGAGCTGGAACTCCTGGACGGGGTGAAGGTGTTCCACCGGGAAGGATGGGCTCTGGTGCTCCCCGACCCCGAAAAACCGGTGTGCCGGGTGTACAGTGAGGCCGCCTCCATGGAGGTCGCCGAGGAACTCACGAACATGTACGTGGACAAAATCAATCAAATCCTGGCGGCCCCGGAGTAGCCGGATGACCAGAGGGTATATTCCCCATAACACTTCGTGATAACTGCGAACGGGCGATCCGGGGGCCGGTTTGACCGGCAGCGCTCCCCACTTTACCTAGAAATCCCGGAACAACTGGCTTTGCGGGGCATACCCGGACCCGCTTTTCGCCATACTCTTCCCTTTTCTGCACGGTCGCAAAAACTGGTTTATAAAACATAATCATCAATAAACCAGGTATCTTGACTGTCAAACTGGGGTATGGTAGTTTGTCCGTTAGAGAGTAAGAGTACCCCCCTTGTGTCAAACCCAAACCGGCGCTCGTTAGGAAGGAGTGGGTGTAGCAGCCACCGCGCCGGGGGTCGTCCAGTCGGCCCCAGGATTTCTCGCGCTCCGGTTGTCCCGGCAAGGCCCGTACCACAGGTGCAGGTCCTAAAGGGTGCTTCCCAGGACTCCTAGTCTATGCCCTTTGTTATCTAGAACGCATGTCCCGGTCATTTTCTTTCCATAATCTGTCGTATCAAAGAGTAGAGAATGTGCTGGTGGCAACACCGGGCCAGGAAGAGTGTTTTGGCGGCGCCGTTACCAGTCAGGTAACCGACCGGCATCTCAAAAGCGCGGGGCAAAGTGTAAACGCAATGATTTTTCCATTATGACACCGGAGACACCTAGTTTCAAAAGAAGGAGAGGAGGCAGTCGAGTTGCGCAAGCTTACCAGGCGGGAATTCGTAAAAATGTGCGGTATGTCCGCCGCCGGGCTGAGCCTGATGTCGCTGCTGGGTCCCCAGATCACCCACGCACTGGCCAAGGCGGTCGAGGACAAGGTGCCCGTCGTCTGGATTCAGGGTGCGAGCTGCACCGGATGTTCGGTTTCGCTCCTGAATGCCGTGGATCCGTCCATTGAGAAAGTGCTGCTCGAGGTTATCAGCCTGCGCTACCACCCGAACATAATGGCCGCTTCCGGGTATCTGGGCACCGCGGTCATCGAGGATGTGGCCGCCCGGTTCGCCGGGGAGTTCATCCTGGTCGTCGAAGGCGGCATACCGGTGAACGAGAAGGGCAAGTATTGCGTAATCGGCAAATTCGGTAAGAAAGAAATGACCGCCCACGAGGCTCTGCTGACCCTGGGCGCCAAAGCCAAGGCGGTCGTGGCCGCCGGTCAATGTGCCGCCTTCGGCGGGATCCCGGCAGGGGCTCCGAACCCGACCGGTGTGTTGGGCGTTGACGCGGTGCTCAATCCGATGCGCTATCGCCGGCCGCTGGCTAAAAACGTGATCAATATTTCCAACTGCCCGCTGCATCCGGACCACTTCCTCGGCACCCTCACCTATGTGTTGACCTATAACGAAATCCCCGAACTTGACCGTTACGGGCGCCCGGTGATGTTTTACGGGCAGTCCATTCACGACAACTGCCCCCGGCGGCCTGACTTTGAAGCCGGCCGTTTCGCCGCCGTAATCGGGGACGAGGGCTGTCTGGCAGGCCTGGGCTGCAAGGGGTTTATTGCTATGTCGGATTGTCCGCGACGGGGCTGGAACAGCGGGACAAACTGGTGCATCGCGGCCGGGGCGCCGTGTTATGCTTGTTCGGAGCAGATCTTTCCGGACGGGTGTTCCCCGATTTACGGTGCGATGCCGGTAACCGGGAACGGCAGATAATTCGTGGAGGTGATGTTTTATGGCTGGCGCACGGAAAATAGTTGTGGATCCGGTAACCCGGATTGAGGGCCACCTGAAAATCGAGGTCGAGTTGGACGGGAACCGGGTGCACGACGCCTGGTCCACGGGCCTGCTTTTCCGTGGTTTGGAAATCATCTTAAAAGGGCGTGATCCGCGGGACGCCCAGCATATCACCCAACGCATCTGCGGCGTCTGACCGATCTCGCACGGCATCAGTTCGGTGCTATGTCTCGATGACGCCTTTGGGATCATTCCGCCTAAGAACGGCCGTATTCTGAGAAACCTGATTCAGGGTGCCAACCTGATTCAGTCACACATTCTTCATTTTTACCATCTGGCCGCGCTTGACTACGTGAAGGGACCGGAAACCGCGCCTTTCGTGCCGCGTTACGAGGGCGACTATCGTTTACCGCCGGACGTGACAGCGGTGGTGGTGGGACACTACATCCAGGCGTTAGCGATGCGCCGCAAAGCCCACGAAATGGCAGCGATCTTCGGGGCGAAAATACCCCACACCACGGTGTTTATCCCCGGTGGCGTAACCTCCACGGTCACGGCTGAGCAGGTGGAGGCCTACGCCCAAAAACTCCGCGAACTGATTTCCTTCATCGACAACGTGTATATCCCCGATGTGCTGGCGGTGGCCGGCGCCTACGAGGACTGGTTCTCAGTCGGCGTGGGCACCAAGAACCTGCTGTCCTACGGCGCTTACCCGTTGACGGACGAGAAAGACCCGAATGGAAAGAACCTCTTCTTCACCCGCGGGGTCTACGCGGGAGGCTCGTTTATGCCGATGTCCGCCGATCATATCCGTGAACACGTCACGCACTCGTGGTACGAGTCAAAGGCTGGCGGCAAGCACCCCTTCGAGGGAGAGACGGTGCCGGCGGTGGACAAACGGGGTGGGTATTCCTGGATCAAGGCTCCCCGGTACGAGTCCTATTCCTGTGAAGTCGGGGCCCTGGCCCGGCAGTGGGTCGGACGCGACCCGCAGGTGATCGGTCTTGGGGACAAAGCCTTCTCTGTGATGGGACGGCATTTCGCCCGGGCGATCGAGACGACCAAGGTCGCGCACGCCATGCTGGGCTGGCTCGAAGAACTGGAGCCTGGGCAGCCCGCCTTCCGGCCGCACGATGTCCCGGAGAAAGCCAAGGGCTTCGGCCTGACCGAAGCGCCGCGGGGTGCCCTGGGGCACTGGATCGAGATCGAAAACCACGTGATCAAGAACTACCAGGCCGTGGTGCCCAGCACCTGGAACATCGGGCCGCGGGACGACAAGGGCGTCCGGGGACCGCTGGAAGAAGCGCTGGTGGGGACCGAGGTGGCCGACCCGGACAACCCGATCGAACTGGTCCGGATCGTGCGCGCATTCGACCCCTGCATCGCCTGCGCCGTCCACGTGATGGAGGTGCGCGGTGGTTCCGGCGTCTCCAGGTTTGTGGTCTCCGGCCGTTAATACTTTTGAGGAGGTGCTAGGCAATGGAACTGGTCGAAAGGGTGGCTAAGCGCGATCCAGAACGTATGCTGGGAATTTTGTTCGACGGTAGCAAATGTATCGGCTGCCGGGCCTGCCAGATGGCGTGCAAAGAAGCGAATGACCTGCCGTACGTTCCGCTGATGGATGCCCAAAACCCGCGGGGCGCGACCGAGAGTGAAAACTGGAACCAACCGCGCCTGGCGGCCTACAACTACATTGTGATGAACACTTACCTGGCCCAGGGCAAGGACGGCGGGAAGAAATGGCATCACGTGCGCCGGGCCTGCCTTCACTGCCAGAATCCGCTGTGCTTCGAAGTCTGTTTCGTGCACTCCTATCGGAAGACTCCGGAGGGCCCGGTCGTTTACGCCCATCCGGAGATCTGCGTCGGCTGCCGGTACTGCCAACTGGCTTGCCCGTTCCTCACCGTGACATTGGAGTGGGACGATGTGTTTTCCCGGATAAGCAAGTGCCATATGTGCTACCCCTTGGTACAGCAGGGCGGGACGCCCGCCTGTGTGACGGCCTGCCCGACCGACGCGCTGAAGTTCGGCAAGCGGGAGGCGTTGCTTCAGGAAGCCAAGGCCCGGATCGCGGCCGCGCCGGATAAGTACGTCGATCACGTTTTCGGGGAGAAAGAGGTCGGCGGAACCGGAGTGCTGTACATCTCGGAGGCTCCCTTTGAGGAACTCGGGTTCAACACCGACGTTATGCAAAAGAGCCCCACGAAGTACACGTGGAAATACATGCAAAAGGCGCCCATTCTGGCCATAAGCCTGCCGATTCTTTTCGCCGCGCTGTATGTGACCACCAAGCGGCGCGCCGAGAACGAAGGCGGGCACTAGTCGGTGAACGACAAAACATATGGATAAGAGGAGGGTACATCCGTGTACGACGAAAGGTATACGAACCGGTTTGGTTTCCGGCTGACCCCGCTCCGCTGGGCCATGCTGGCCTTTCTCGTCTTCTTCGCGGTGGTCGCCGGCTACCGGTTCGCCTTCGGCCTGGGTGATTCGGGCGGCTTTATGGGTCCGGTGACCAACTTGAACGACGAGTGGACCTGGGGCTTGTGGAAGTGGCTGGTATTCCCCGCGGTCGCGTTGGCCGGCTGCGGTTACGGCACCGTGTTCCTGGCGCACATCCTGCACATCAAGGCGTTCCGGCCGGTCATCCGGGTGGCGATGGTCGTATCGCTCTTGGGCTACACCATCGCGATGACCGGATTGCTCTTTGACATCACCGTCTACTACAACTTCTGGCGTCCGTTCGTGTACTGGGGCTACACCTCGATCCTGTTTGAAGTGCTCTGGTGTATGACCCTGTACTGGACCATACAGATCCTGGAGTTCGGGCACATCGCCTTCGAGCGGATTGACGCGCCGCGGATCTACAACCTGCTGGACAAGGCGATGCCGCTTCTGATCTGCGTGGGCATCATGCTCCCGTCGCTGCACCAGGCGTCCCTGGGCGGGCTCTTCATCGCCACCGTCAACCTGTATCCCACCTGGTGGTCGACGTGGGTCCCGTGGTTCTTCATGATCTCCTCCCTGTACGTCGGCCCGGCGGTGGTGGCCTTTTCCTGCTGGGCGCTGGCCCGGATCTACGGCAAGGACTTCAACGACTACATGCCGTCCTTGAGCAAACTGACCCTGGTGGGGGCCTACCTGATGGTCTTCTACCTGGTCTTGAAGGTGTGGGACCTGACGGCGCGCGGGGCCTGGGGTTACGTGTTCAACGGCACGTTGCAGGCGAACATGTACCTTTTGGAGATGGTGCCGTTCTTCCTGGTGCCGCTGGTGATGTTTCTGGTACCGTCCATCCGGAACTCGGTT
This sequence comes from Candidatus Desulforudis audaxviator MP104C, assembly GCF_000018425.1. Lineage (GTDB taxonomy): Bacteria > Bacillota > Desulfotomaculia > Desulfotomaculales > Desulforudaceae > Desulforudis > Desulforudis audaxviator. Next base: position 1,098,312 of record NC_010424.1, read on the forward strand.
GGGGGGCTCATTACCGCTTCGATCCTGAGTTCGACCGGTGTGATCCTGAACCGCACTAACGTGGTCTTCACCGGGATGGCCCAGGCCTACGAGCGGTCTTACTTTCCGACCTGGATGGAGTGGGTCGGGTTAATCGGCCTTTTGGTGGGTGCGGTCCTGGTGATCCTCTTCTTCGTGGAGAACTTCCGCGTGCTGGAAGGGGACCCCGAACATCACGCCAAGAAGGAACCCGCGAAGAAGCCGGTGAGCGTGCACGCCTAACAAAAAAGGTCAGACACCTTTTTCTCAGCGGACCGGAGGACAAAGATCCCCCGGTCCGCTATTTTGGAAACTGTCTCCTAAAAAGACTTTTTCGCATCCTTGCTATTTGGCGGATTTGGCGTACACGGCATAGTCGATTTCCGGAAAGATGTTGTTTTTGTCTTCCAGTTCCTCAAGCCAGTGACGCTCGATCCGCTGTTCGCGGACCTGGTGCCAGAGCCCCTTGAAGTTCAGCAAGTGGGTCTTGGTCCGCCGTACGGCGTACTCCACCATTGTATCCGTGGCCATGATGAAGGCCCAGTCGCTGGCTTGGGCGAGCAGCAGCTCGCGGGCCGCCTGATTCAGCGCCCGGCGTTCCAGGGCGTCGGCGTGCGGGTAGTCGCGGGCCAGCGCGGTCATTTGCTCCGCCGCCCAGTGGAGGTGCCGGTAAATCCAGTCGTTGGTGTGGTTGAGCCACACCTCGTGGTAACCCTTGTTGCCCCAGCTGGATGAGCAGGGAACGGCGACCTGGTTGCAGGGGAAGCACTTGAGATACTCCGAGGGAGTGGTCAACTCCACGGTATCCTGGTCATAGGCGATCTTGCGGGCGATTGATTCCAGCCACTCGGGCCCCTCAAACCACCAGTGCCCGAAAAGCTCGGCGTCGTAGGGTGCCACGATCAGGGGCGGCCGGTCCATGACCCCGGACAAGTAGCGTACCTGGTGTTCACGGTTGAATATGAAGTTCCCGGCATGCTCGTCCACTCTGGCCCGGGCCCATTTCGGGACGTACGGCTCCTTGTGGTTGCCGGTGCCGGTAATCCGGTAGTACTTGAAGCCGGTGTGCACCCGCAGGCCGTTCGGGTGAATATACGGTTTGACGTACTCGAAATCCAGGTCGAATCCGATGTCCCGGTAATACTCCCGGTAGTCGAAATCGCCCGGATAGCCCTCCTTGGCACTCCAGACCTGTTTAGATGATTCCACGTCTCGTGCGAAGGCGGCCACCCCCGACGGGCAGTAGATCGGGGCGAAAATGCCGAAGCGCGGGCGGTGGGATGCGAAAAGCAGGCCGTGGGTATCTGTGAAGAAATACCGGATGTTGTACTCTCTCAGGATCTCGTCCAAACCGGCGATGTAGGCGCATTCCGGCAGCCACAGACCGGCGGGGTCCCGGTCAAAGCACTGACGGAAGGTGTTGACCCCGATTTCTATCTGGGCGCGCACCGCCGCGGGGTGGACCATCATAAAGGGCAGATAGCCGTGTGTGGCGGCAGATGTAATCAGTTCCACCCGGCCCGTATCGAACAGCTTTTTGAAAGCCAGGATCAGGTTCTTGCCGTAGCGATGGGCATAGGAGTTCCGGGCGCCGTGCAGGCGGCCGTGATACATTAGGGCCGTTTCGTGATACGGCGTTCCCCGGGTGCGGTGTACCTCCCGGTCGGCCAGCTCAAGCATTCTGTCGAGGTGTTGAAGGTAGCGGTGCTGTAAAAAGGGGTCTCCGAACATCGACAAAAGGGTCGGCGACAAAGAGACCGTTAGTTTAAACGGCACCCCGTCGTTCAGCAGCCGTTCCAGGCCCCAGATGAGCGGGATATACGTTTCGGTGACGGCCTCGTGGTACCATTTTTCCTCCAAGGAATAAGAGTGTTCGGGGTGCCGCACAAAAGGCAGGTGGGCATGTAGTACCAGCGCCAGGTATCCTTTCGCCACTAGTTGTCACGCCCCCTTCCAACCACCATTTCCGGCGAACTGATACCAAAGGGGGCGACGCCCAGGCGCTCCTTCATTTCCTCGATTACCAGCGGGGAACTGACCCCGAAATGAATTCTGGTAAGCGAGCGGTAGATATCTTCGATCCACATCCACTCCTCGTCCAAGCGGTCGGAAAGAGTGGCGCGGGGGGTGGTGACGATATTGGAGCGAAGCAGAAACACAAACTCGCCATTGGGCATCAGCCGGCCAAGGTCGACGCAGTAGGTCCGGTCGGGGTTGCCCACCTCTATGTGCCAGTTGTCCGCATCGGCGGACAAAGGGATGTCTACGTAGCTGTTTGCGTTCCCGCCGTTAAACGCCTCGACGCCGGTGACATCATAAACCCGGAGCACCGGGCGGGAGACCTGCCACGCCCTGCGGCCGCGGCTGGCCTGGAAGCTTTCCTTCGCGGCCGCGATTTCCCAGTATGCATAAAGCCAGAAAGGGTCCCGGGCCATCAACACCAGGCGGTCCTGTCCATAGCTCCTGGGCAGTTCCAGCACGTGGTGGGGGGTCGGGGTCCAGGTGGTCGGGCCGGGATCCGGCGTAATCTCGCGCGCCAATTCATGATCGAATTCCCGCGTTCTAATGGTCTGCGCCGCGGGCTCGTGGGCTTTGCCTTTGCGGGTCAATAAAAAAATCCCCGCGACCAGGGCGACCAGGCCGACAATAACCCAGATTAACGCAGTCATAATGCTGCCCCCTTTGCGAACACTATTTAGAGGAGAGATTGGCACTCTCTTTCACGTAAGAAAATGAAAAGCGGCAAAAAGCTCTTTTTAGTATTCCCCCCGCACATGGCTTTATTTAAAAAACATCTTGCAAAACTGGAGGTTTAAGCTTGCCGCGCGACATTGTTCTGGGCAACGGCTCGATGTTGGTCAACCTTGACCGGAACCTGAGTCTCAGGGATTTATACTACCCGTTTGTGGGCATGGAAAACCATATTGCGGGCGGTAGATGTTTGCTGGGCGTCTGGGTTGACGGGCAGTTCAGCTGGGTTCAGAACCCGCAGTGGCAGAAAGAGGCCGGGTATGTGCCCGGCACCCTGATATCACTGGTGCGGGCTGTACACAGCGGTCTCGGCCTGGAGGTGACTGTGGAAGACGCGGTGCACTACCGGCAAAACCTCTTTCTGCGCCGTATTCACGTCCGGAACCGGTGGCGGGACCGCCGCGAACTGCGGCTTTTCTTTGTAAACGATTTCCACGTCGGGGGCTGGGATATCGGAGACACCGCCCTGTATGACCCCATTTCCCGGGCGGTGTGCCATTACAAGCGGGACTACTATTTCTACGTGAGCGGCAACTGTCAGGGACAGCCCATCTACCAGTACCATGTCCAGAAACGGTTCGGCGGCCGCGAAGGCAGTGCGCGAGACGCCGAAGACGGCGTGTTGAGCGGCAACCCCATTGACCAGGGCTCGGTGGACAGCACCATCAGTTTCCGGGCGGCGCTGGAACCGGAGGGCGAAGTCCAAGCGGACCTTTGGATCGCGGCAGGCCGGAGCCTGGACGAGGTACGCAACCTGCACGCCTGGGTGGCGGACAACGAGGCGGACCGGTTGATGAACGAGACCGCCAGCTTCTGGCGGCACTGGTTGGCGCTCGCGGAGCGCGACTGGGCTGATTTGCCGGCGGAAGTGGTGGCGCTTTTCAAGACCAGCCTGCTGGTGACGCGCACCCAGATCGACAACAACGGAGCTGTTCTGGCCGCGAACGATACCGACATCCTGAGCACCAACCGGGATCACTATTCGTACGTGTGGCCGCGTGATGGCGCCCTGGTGGCGCGTATGCTGGACGGCGCCGGCTACCACGAAATTACGGCGGCCTTCTATCGTTTTTGCGCCCGGACCATCAGTCGCGAAGGCTACTTCTACCACAAATACAACCCGGACGGAACGGTGGGCTCAAGCTGGCATCCCTGGACGGCCGAGGTGGAGGAAGGGCTGCCGATCCAAGAGGACGGAACCGGACTGGTGCTCTGGGGACTCTGGAAACATTTTGAGTATACCGGAAACGTGGAGTTCCTGGCCTCGCTGTACCTGTCCGTGGTCAAGCCCGCGGCCGACTTCATGGTCCGTTACCGCGAACCGCGCACCGGCCTGCCGCACCAGAGTTTTGACCTCTGGGAGGAACGCAAGGGCGTGTTCACCTTCACCGCCGCAGCCGTTTGGGCCGGGCTGACTGCCGCCGCCCGCTGCGCGCGGCTTCTGGGCGACGGTGCGGCTCAGGAGAAATGGGAGGAAGCGGCGGGAAAGGTGCACGCCGGCATCCTGCGGGAACTCTTCGATCCGGAACTGAACCGGTTCATCCGGGGGCGCTTCAAAGGGGGTGACGGGTCCTGGGTCGAGGACCACGCTCTGGACGCCAGCCTTTACTGGATCTCCGGGCTGGGAGTCCTGCCCCCCGACGATCCCCGGGTGAAAGCGACCATGCAGGCCGTGGCGGAGGGATTGTGGGTGAAGACCGACATCGGAGGCGTGGCGCGGTACGCCAACGACTACTATTTCAAACGGAGCGACGATATCGAAAAAGTACCAGGCAATCCCTGGTTCATCTGTACCCTATGGTTGGCGAACTGGTACGTCGATTCGGCAGAGACACCGGCGGAACTGGCGAAGGCCCGCGAACTCCTGAAATGGGCCCACCGTTACCGGCTGGACACAGGCATACTGCCGGAGCAAGTGCACCCCTACACGGGCGAGCCGCTTTCGGTGGCGCCCCTGACCTGGTCCCACGCCACCTTTTGCCAGGTGGTGTTAAGCTACCTGGCCAAATGGCACGCCTTCCGGGACTTGCCACTGAAACCGGAGAGCGGTTATGATTAGCTAGGAGACCGCTGCAAAACTACGCCTGGCTTTGTCAGGCTTGCCGTCCGGTGCTCACGTACCACCCAGTACGCTCCGCGCCGTCCGGCTTCGCCTTTCGCGCCATGCTTGTTTTTCGCGGCCTCCAGGCTTTTGAAACAGTCATCCAGCAAGGTGTCTCGCACCTAATTTTCTTGTGTGATTTCTGGTTCTGCAACACGCTCCTAGCGCTACTAAGTTAAGTTAAGTTGATCCGGAGACTGTTGAGAAAACCTTAAGCCTTCTTCTTACCTTACCGTGGCTGGAAATCTTGCCAAACTGAGCTTTGAGGTTCTGGCGAAAAACTCAACTTGGTGTAAGAGGGTGAGCGAAACATGACTGGTGAAGTTTCGGACGCCGAACTCCGCGAGCTGTTACAACCGGGCCGCAGAGTGGCGGTGGTGGGCCTCTCGCCCAAACCGGACCGCGACAGCCACCGGGTGGCGGCCTACCTCCAGGCAAAAGGTTTCCGCGTTCTTCCGGTCCATCCCAAGGCCCGGGAGATTCTCGGGGAGCCGGTCTATGCCCGTCTAGAAGAGGTGCCCCCGCCGGTGGACATGGTATACATTTTTCGCAAGGGTTCCGAAGTGCTCCCGTTTGTGGAGACGGCCGCCGGGTTGCGGCCGCTGGCGGTCTGGCTGCCTCTGGGGGTGACCAGCCCGGAAGCGGTCGAGGTGGCCCGGAGGTACGGCTTTCTCCTGGTGATGGACCGCTGCATGATGATCGAGCACGCTAGGCTCGCAGGAGGGTCGTAAATGGTGCACGTTGTCCTGGTGGAACCGGAGATCCCCCAGAATACCGGAAACATCGCCCGTACCTGCGCGGCCACCGGCTCGGTCCTGCACCTGGTTCACCCGCTGGGATTCTCGGTTTCCAACCGGTATCTGAAGCGGGCCGGACTGGACTACTGGCATCTGGTTGAAGTGCACCACCACCCCAGTTTTGACGAGGTTTGCCGGCGCTACCCCGATCGGCCCTTTTTCTTTGCCACTGCGCGTCGGGGTCGTCGCTACACCGATGCCCGATACCCGGACGGGTCCTTTTTGGTGTTCGGCAAGGAAACCACCGGGCTACCGGCGGAACTCCTCGAAGCGAACGCCGAGCAGTGCGTGCGGCTGCCCCAGCGGGAACCAGCCCGGTCCTTGAATCTGTCCAACGCTGTGGCCGTGCTGGTGTACGAGGCGCTGCGCCAGCAGGGCTTTCCGGGACTCCGCTGAATAGTTGTCAACTTTTCCCTCCCGGCAGGAAACACCGCCGGTTTTCCCGAATCCCTACCCGGGAGGCGAAGGCTTTCGTGACTGACTTTGTCCATCTGCACACCCACACCGAATACAGCTTGCTGGACGGGGCGGCCCGCATCAAAGACCTAGTCCGGCGGGCGGCTGAATTTGGTATGCCCGCCCTGGCGATTACGGACCACGGGACCATGTTCGGGGTGGTCGAGTTTTACAAGGCCTGCCGGAACGCGGGTGTCAAGCCGGTCATCGGCTGCGAGGTCTACGTGGCACCGCGCACCCGGCACGACCGCCAGTCCGGCATTGACGACAAGCTGGCGCACCTGGTGCTCCTGGCCGAGAACGAGCGGGGTTACAGGAACCTGCTCCGACTGGTCTCGCTTTCGTTTACAGAAGGTTTTTATTACAAACCCCGGATCGACCGGGAGATTCTGGCGACACACCGGGAGGGCCTGATCGCCCTGAGCGCGTGCTTGGCGGGAGAGATCCCGGAACTGATACTGGCCGGGAAGCCGGACCGAGCCCTGGAAACAGCCGCTGAATACCGTGACCTCTTCGGGAAAAACTTCTACCTGGAACTCCAGGATCACGGCCTGCCGGGACAGTCAGTCGTGAACCGTGGCCTGGTCGATATTGGCAAACGGCTGGGGATTGAGCTGGTAGCCACCAACGACGTCCACTACGTGGAGCGGGAACAGGCGGAAAACCAGGACATCCTCCTGTGTATCCAGACGGGGAAGACGGTGCACGATGCCGGGCGGCTGCGGTTTGAGGGCGACCAATTCTATTTCAAGAGCGGGGGCGAAATGGCCCGCCTGTTTGCGGAGTTGCCCGCAGCCTTGGCGAACACCCGGCTGATCGCCGAACGCTGCAACCTCACCCTCGACTTTGAAACGCTCCACCTACCCGAATACCGGGTACCGCCCAACTACGATGCGGACACCTACCTGGCCGAGTTGTGCCACCAGGGTCTCGCGCGGCGTTATTCCCCGGTCAGCGATGACATCCGCCGCCGGCTCGACTACGAGCTGAGGGTCATCGCGGAGATGAAGTACAGTTCCTACTTTCTAATCGTTTGGGATTTCATCCGGTTTGCCCGTGAAAAGGGCATTCTAGTGGGGCCGGGCCGGGGTTCGGCGGCCGGCAGCCTAGTGGCCTATTCCCTCGGGATCACGAACATCGACCCCCTGGCTTACGGCCTGCTGTTCGAACGGTTCCTGAATCCCGAGCGGATCTCCCTGCCGGACATCGACAGCGACTTCTGTTTTGAACGCCGGGGGGAAGTCATCGACTACGTGTTCGAAAAATACGGCCGCGACTGCGTGGCCCAGATCATCACCTTCGGGACCATGGCCGCCCGCGCCGCCGTGCGCGACGTGGGGCGGGCGCTGGGGCTGCCCTATGCCGAGGTGGACCGGATCGCGAAGCTCATCCCCGGCGAACCGGGGATGAGCATTGAAAAAGCGCTTGAGCGATCACCCGAACTTGCCGAACTGTACGAGCGGGATGAAAACGTGCGCAAGGTGCTTGAGGCGGCCCGTGCCCTGGAAGGGATGCCCCGGCACGCGTCCATACACGCCGCGGGGGTGGTGATCGCCAAAGAGAAGCTCACCAACTACGTCCCGCTGTACCGCACTTCGGACGGGGTAGTGGCCACCCAGTTCTCCATGGAAGCCATCGAGGAGCTTGGTCTTCTGAAAATGGACCTTTTGGGCTTGCGCACACTGACGGTGATCGGGGACACGGTGGAATTGATCCGGCGTCACCGGGGGCAGAAGCTCGAGATGGAGACCATCCCGCTGGACGACCCGGCGACTTACGATCTCCTGGGACGCGGGGATACCGCTGGCGTTTTTCAGCTGGAGTCCAGCGGGATGCGCAGCATTCTACGCGAACTCCGCCCGGAGGTTTTTGAAGACGTGATCGCCCTGGTGGCCCTGTACCGACCCGGACCCCTGGGCAGCAGGATGGTTGAGGATTTCATCAAACGCAAGCACGGCAAGACCGAGGTGCAGTACCTCCACCCGAAGTTAAGGCCGATTTTGAAGGACACCTACGGGGTAATCCTGTACCAGGAACAGGTAATGCGCATTGCCAGCGACCTGGCCGGTTTCAGTCTCGGGGAGGCGGACCTCTTGCGCCGGGCTATGGGCAAGAAGAAGCCCGAAATCATCGCCGGGTTGCGCGATCAATTCCTGGAGGGCGCCACGGCGCACGGGGTGGACCCGGCGGTGGCCGGGCAGATTTTCGACCTGATGGCCTATTTCGCCGGCTACGGCTTCAACAAGTCCCACAGCGCCGCCTACGCGCTGATTGCGTACCAGACCGCCTACCTGAAGGCGAATTACCCGATCGAGTATATGGCGGCACTGTTGACCTCTGTCAGGGATAGTCCGGAGAAGGTCTCCAGCTACGTGGAGGAGTGCCGGCGCCTGGGGATCGAGGTGCTCCCGCCGGACGTGAATGAAAGCCGCAAGGACTTCACGGTGGTGGGTGACAAGATCAGGTTTGGTTTGGCCGGGGTAAGGAACGTGGGAGAGGCGGCGGTGAACGCGGTCATCGAGACCCGCGAACGGAACGGTCCGTTCAGGAGCCTGCCGGATTTCTGCTCCCGGTTGGATGGAAAGGTGGTCAACAAACGAATGGTGGAGAGCCTGATCCGGGCCGGCGCTTTTTCCAGCCTCGGTTTCCGGAGGACGCAGCTTCTGGCCGTGATGGACGAGGCTTTGAGCTTCTCCCAACGATTGCAGAAGGAAAAGGAATCAGGCCAGTTGAGCCTCTTCGGGGACTGGGGGGATTTCGGGGGGGAGGGAACGGCGGCGGCCGCTCCGGAAATAGTGGTGCCGCACCTGGCGGAGTTCGAGCGCCACGAGATTCTGGCCATGGAAAAGGAAATGCTCGGGCTATACTTAAGCGGTCACCCCCTGCAGGAGTTCAAGGACACCTTGCGCCGCCTGACGACGGTTAATGCCGTGGAGATTCCGGAGCTGAACCCCGGGCAGCAGGTCATCCTCGGTGGGCTGGTGGTTGGGTTGAAGACGATCACCACCCGCAAAGGGGAGCCGATGTGTTTCTTGAACCTGGAGGACCTGACGTCACGCGCCGAGATCGTAATTTTCCCCAGGGTCTATGCCCGTTTCCGGCACCTGTTGCGGCCGGACGCGGTGATACTGGTCAACGGCACCGTGAATAATAACGGGGAAGGGAACAAGATCGTGGGAGACTATATCACGGACCTCGAACCGGGCGGTCCTGACCTGCTCGAGAACCACCCGTTCGGGGGCTGAACTTTCGGGGATGACGGGTATTGCCGTTCGTATCCTTGTCAACCAGGTTTTAGATGTGGTATCATACAACTGAAGTTGACAGCGAGGTGCACCGAATATGGGTGATTCCTGGGCATCGGAATATGTGATCATCAAAGCTCTGGAAAACGGGGTAACGATCATGGGTCTTACCCGGGGGCGGGAAACCAAGTTCCATCACACGGAAAAATTGGACCGGGGCGAAATAATGGTGGCCCAGTTTACCGAGCACACGGCGGCAATCAAGATCCGGGGCCGGGCTGAAGTCTACACCAGACACGGGATGATCTGCACTGAGAATCACGGTATCCAGGGCTGACGCTCTGGATATAATTCTTTCTAGTCAAAAAAGGAATTTCGGACCGAAGGGTGAAGGTACTTTTGGTGACTGGAAGGAATGGAGGCTTTTCCCGTGTGGACCGTAGTTTATATTACCCCGAACGTGACTGAAGCAGAAACCATCCGGGATCACTTGAGCCGCGAGGGTGTGCTGGTCAGACTGCGCAAGATCGGTCCGGAAGACGGTGACGGCCAATCACTGGAGATTCTGGTGCCTGAAGCCGAAGTTGGTGAAGCGCTAGAAGTACTGAACACCTTGTAGGAACGAAAGAGGTGGAGAGTCGTTTTTGACTTGTTCAAGAAATCCAAGTACTTTACGGTCCGGCCGGAAACAAAGCGGGAAATACCGGAGGGCCTCTGGATCAAGTGCCAGTGCGGCGCGATTCTCTTTGCCAAGGACCTGGAGCGGAACCTGAAAGTCTGCCAGAAATGTGCCCACCACTTCCGGCTCACCGCGAGGGAACGGATTAGGATCACACTGGATACGGAGGATTTCGAAGAACTGGACGCCGGGCTTGCCCCGCGGGACCTGCTGGGATTCCCCGGCTATGCCGAGCGGCTGGCGGCGAACCAGAAGCAGACCGGGCTGAATGAAGCCGCGATCAGCGCCGAGGGAACCATTGGCGGTCACCGGGTGGTGCTGGTGGTCATGGATTCCCATTTCATTATGGGCAGCATGGGTACGGTGGTCGGGGAGAAAGTGGCCCGCGCCGCCGAACACGCTGTACGGAACAGACTGCCGCTGATTGTATTTTCTGCTTCCGGGGGGGCCCGGATGCAAGAAGGGATTCTCTCCCTTATGCAGATGGCCAAAACGGCGGCGGCCATCGGCCGATTGGATAGCGCCGGCCTGCTGTACGTGTCGGTGCTTACCGATCCGACCATGGGCGGGGTCAGTGCGAGCTTTGCTTTTCTGGGGGACATCATCTTGGCTGAGCCCGGAGCGCTCATTGGGTTTGCCGGGCCGCGGGTGATCGAGCAGACTATCCGGCAGAAATTGCCGGACGGCTTTCAACAGGCGGAGTTTTTGCAGGAGCACGGGTTTGTCGACGCGGTGGTGCCCCGCAGCCGGCTGAAGGACACACTGATCAAGATTATTGGTATGCACCAAGCGGGGTGACACATTAATGCCGACTGTGTTTGATTTTGAACGGCCGATCTCGGAACTGGAGACCAAGATTGAGGAGTTAAAGCAGTTTTCCGCCGAGAAGGGGCTGGATTTGAAACACGAAATCGAGGTGCTCGCCGAACGGGCGGCCACGCTTAAGAAAACCATTTACGGCGACCTGAGCCCTTGGCAGAAGGTGCTCATTGCGCGGCACCCGGACCGTCTGGGCTCGCGGGACTACATTGAGAGCTTCTGCTCCGAGTTCATCGAGCTCCACGGGGACCGGGCCTTCGGCGACGATCCCGCCGTGATCGGCGGTATCGGCCGGATGAACGGCTATGTGGTCACCGTGGTGGGTCACCAAAAGGGTCGGGACACCAAGGAGAACCTGGCCCGCAACTTCGGTATGATTCACCCGGAGGGGTGCCGGAAGGTGCTGCGGCTGGCCAGGCAGGCCGAAAAGTTCCAGCGGCCGCTGATTTGCCTGATCGACACTCCCGGGGCACACTGCGGCATCGGGGCGGAGGAACGCGGGCAGGCCGAAGCCATCGCCCGGAACATATCGGCTCTAAGCACACTACGGGTGCCGATCGTCGTGGTGGTCATCGGTGAGGGGGGCAGCGGTGGCGCACTGGCGCTGGGGATCGGGGACCGCCTGTTAATGCAGGAGCACGCCGTTTTTTCCGTCAGTTCCCCGGAAGCCTGTGCCAGCATATTGTGGAAGGATGCGGGCCGGGCCCGTGAAGCTGCGGAGGTGCTGAAAATGACCGCCCAGGATCTGCTCTCCCTGGGAGTGATCGATGAGATTGTTCCCGAACCCTTGGGCGGCGTCCACCGGGATCCGGGGCAGGCGGTGGAGATGCTTCGGGAAAGCCTGTTCCGGAACCTTGATGAACTTTGCCGAATGGACCTCGAACAATTACTGCAAGCCCGCTATCATAAATACCGGACAATCGGAAACTTATAAGTTTAAGAACTAATGCATCATCCCCGACCAGATCGGGGGTGTTTGTCTATGACCGCCCATGCGGCCATTGACGCAAGCCGGAAGGAGTAGCGGGTTTTGCAGCGGATAGGGGTTTTGACCAGCGGTGGGGACGCCCCCGGGATGAACGCCGCGATCCGGGCCGTGGTGCGCAAGGCCATCTACCACGGTCTCGAAGTGATGGGTGTCAGCCGCGGTTTTGCCGGGTTCATCGACGCGGACATCGGACCCATGCAGGTCGGTTCGGTGGCCGATATCATCCACCGGGGCGGGACCATCCTGCGCACCGCCCGATCGGACGAGTTCCAGACGCGGTCGGGCCGGGCGCGCGCTTATCAGAACGTGGAGCGTTTTCGTATTCAGGGGCTGGTGATCATCGGCGGGGACGGTTCTTTTATGGGGGCGAAGCTTTTTCATGAGGAGTTCCAGGTGCCGGTAGTTTGCATTCCGGCCACGATTGACAACGACATACCTGGCACCGAGCTTTCTATCGGGTTTGACACCGCGGTCAACAATGCGGTGGATGCCATCAACAAGATCCGGGATACGGCCACGTCCCACGAGCGACTGTTCATTGTGGAAGTGATGGGGCGCAGGGCCGGTTTCATTGCCCTGGAAGCCGGTCTTGCCGGGGGGGCGGAGTCCATTCTGATCCCGGAGCTGCCGTTTTCCGTGGAAGAGGTTTGCGACAAGTTGATGCGCGGCTACCGGCGCGGTAAACTCCACAGCGTAATCGTCGTTGCCGAAGGGGCGGCAAGCGGTATCGAGTTCGGGCGGGAAATAAAACGGATTACCGGTTTTGATACCAAAGTGACCGTACTGGGCCACCTTCAGCGCGGGGGTACGCCGACCGCCCAGGACCGGGTTTTGGGGAGCCGCCTGGGGGCTCTGGCCGTGGAACTTCTGATGGAAGGGCGGTGCAAGCTCGCGGTCGGAATCCGGAACGGCCGGCCGGACCACTGGGACCTTGATGAATGCCTGGATGGAAAGAAAGAGATTGACCTGGAAGCTTACCGTCTTGCCGGAATCCTGTCAATTTGAGGGTGGGGGTATTTTTGCGCCATACTAAAATAATCTGCACCATTGGCCCAGCTTCGGAATCGGTCGAGGTGCTAAGCCGGATGGTCGAATCCGGGATGAACATTTCCCGCCACAATTTCTCCCACGGTTCCCGGGAGGAACACCGCCGCCGCATCAACAACGTCCGCACGGCCGCCGCGCGGACCGGCAGAACGGTCGGCATAATGGTCGACCTCCGGGGTCCCAAGATCAGAATCGGCGATCTGGAGCCCGAGCCGGTCGAACTCAAGGCCGGGGATGAACTGACCCTAACCACCGAGGTAATCAAGGGAAACCGCCGCCGCATTTCGGTCGATTACCAGCCGTTGCCCCGGGAGGTGGGGCCGGGTAACACCATTTTGCTTGGCGACGGTCTGGTCGGGCTGGAAGTGTTGCGGGTTGAGGGGAGCGAGGTGCTCTGCCGGGTTCTGAACGACGCCTTGCTGACCAGCCGGAAGGGCGTGAATCTGCCGGGTGTGCGGACATCGATCCCCACCGTCACCGAGAAAGACATCAGGGACCTTCATTTCGCCTTGGAGTTGGGCTTTGATTTTGTGGCCGCCTCGTTCGTGCGGCGGGCAGAGGACATCCTTTCGGTGCGCGCAATCCTGGAGAAGTTCGAATCAGAAGCGCACATCGTGGCCAAGATCGAGACCTGGGAGGCGGTCGAGAACCTGGACGACATCATTAAGGTGACGGACGCGGTGATGGTGGCACGCGGTGACTTGGGGCTGGAGATCGCCGCCGAGGAAGTGCCCCTGGTTCAGAAAAAGATCATCGCCCGTTGCAACCTGGCCGGCAAGCCGGTGATCACCGCGACTCAGATGCTGGAATCAATGATCCACAACCCGCGTCCAACCAGGGCCGAGGCTAGTGACGTGGCCAACGCGATTTTGGACGGTACGGACGCCGTGATGCTTTCGGCGGAAACCGCGACCGGGGAATACCCGGTGGCCGCGGTGGAAACCATGGACCGCATCGCCCGTCGGGCGGAAGCCGACCTTCCCTACGGAATGCTGCTTCACCAGCGGCACCGGGACATCTCCCGCCGCACGGTCACCGACGCCATCAGCTACGCCACCTGTGCCACCGCCGCCGACCTCGACGCCGCCGCCATCATTACGGCTACCCAGACCGGGTATACGGCGCGGATGGTGGCCAAGTACCGGCCAGCGAGGCCGATTGTGGCCGTAACACCTCGGGAAGACGTGGTGCGGCGCCTGACCCTGTTGTGGGGGGTGCAGCCGGTCTACGTTCAAGAGGAGATCGAGGACACCGACCGGATGATCTCGGCCTCCATTGAAGCCGCCCTGGCCGCCGGTCTCATCCGCGGCGGCGACCTGGTGGTGATCACCGCCGGCGTGCCGGTGGGCCTGCACGGCAGCACCAACCTGCTCAAAGTGCACACCGTGGGCAATGTCCTGGCCCGGGGCATCGGGATCGGCAACCAGGCGGTGACCGGCAGCCTGAAAATCGCGCACAGCGCTGCGGAAGCCCTGGTCAAGATCGAGCCGGGGGACATCCTGGTCACCCGGGCCACCGACCGGGATTATGTTCCGGCGATCGAAAAGTCATCCGGAGTGATCACCGAAGTCGGCGGGCTGACCTCACACGCCGCCGTGGTGTGCCTGCAGTTCAACCTGCCGGTGATCGTGGGGGTTACGGGGGCGACCGAGATTCTTGACGAAGGGGCGATTGTGACCATCGACGCGTTGCGGGGGTTGGTTTACAGCGGCGCCACCCGCGTGCTCTAGGCGGGACCAAGTCTCCATGACATGAAAGCCCCCCGGGTAAATCTGCCGCGGATGCGGCCGGTCCAGCGGGATATCCTAAGTCCGGGAAGGGGGATGACCGTTGGATTCCGTCCTCGACTGTCTGTCGGCGTTGGGACTGGGCGGCGTGGTGCTGGGAACGGTTCTGGAAGCCTTGGGAGTGCCCTTCTTTCCCGGGGCGGTGGTCATGATTCTGGCCGGGGTGCTGGTGCACCAGGGAGCCCTGAATTTCCCGGCTACGCTCGGAGCGGCCTTCGGCGGATACACGGTGGGCTCGGTGCTGGCCTACCTGCTCGGCAAAAATGTGGGCACCCCGTTCTTCCGGCGGTACGGGCGCTTCCTGCACGTTTCGCCCGAGAAACTGATGCAGGCGCAAACCCTGCCGGCTTATTCAGCTGGTTTTTTTGTGCTTCTGGGCCGGTTCGTGCCCGGTGTCGGCAACCTCACGCCTTACCTGGCCGGTTTGGCCCAGCTTCAGGTGGGCTGGTTCCTTTTATACAACTCGCTTTACGCCTTGGGCTGGGGGACCGTTTACCTTGGAGTGGGGATGTTTTTTGGTTCCCGGTGGCCGGCGATCATCACCTTCATCCAACCGCGCCTGCTCGGAATCGCCGTGCTTGGGGGACTGGCGGTTGTAGCGGTCATGATGCACCTGGATCGAAAACGGTGACTGCCGGCCTGACCGCCCTGGGCGTTTTCCTAAGGTTTCGAGTGGGCGCAGTAGGCTTTGATGCAGTTTCCTTTGGAACTGCGGAACAGGTCTTTGAACAGCCGGTCGAAAAGTTCTTGTTTAAGGCACAAGACACCACCGGGGTTTACCGGGGTGCCGTTGACGAACATGTTGAAGTAAACCAAGCCGTTTACCTCCCGAACCACGGTCAGCGTATAATGGTTCATCTTGGACCCTCCCATACTAATCATATCCTAGTCTGATAAACCAGAATCCAGAATAAGGAACAAAAAACCAGATCAGAATGACAGCAAAACCTTTCCGGTAACTAAATTCGCTACATCGTCCATTGTTTGGCCCCGGATCAAATATTCTCTTACATTTACATTTTGCACGCAGATGTTTACAGCATAGGGATAAATCATAGTTGTCTAGTCCTATTAGCTGTGAATTATCTTTCTTCTTGCCATCTTATGCAGTTGTCTGCATAATAGGCCCTAAACGCGGGTCCGAAGGATACCTTCTCGGACTAGTTATAACCTGGTTCCGGGAATGATTTGGACAGGCGAACGTTATTCCCTGCTGCACCGTGGGATGTTTTCGGGGGGTTGCAGGAGGCGGGCGAAGACGCGCCGAAAAGTCATCCAGGGACGGGAAGGAGTGTGAGGTGCTTTTGAAATACCTGGTGTTGGTGGGAGACGGGATGGCCGACGAGCCCCGGCCGGAACTGGATGGGATGACGCCGCTGCAATACGCCCGGACGCCACACATGGACCTCGTGGCGGCTTGTGGGGAGATCGGGCAGGTACGGACGGTGCCGGCCGGGTACCAACCGGGCAGTGACGTGGCCAATCTCTCGGTGCTGGGTTACGACCCGCAGAAGTATTATACCGGACGGGCGCCGCTGGAGGCGGTGAGCATGGGGATCGACTTGCAGGAACGGGACGTCGCCTTCCGCTGTAACCTGGTTACCCTCACCGACGCGGAACCCTACGAGGAACGGGAAATGGTCGACTACAGCGCCGGTGAAATCAGCACGGCCGAGGCCCGCGAACTGATTCTCTTTTTGGATCGGGAGCTTGGTTCCGAAGCGCTCCGCTTCTATCCGGGCGTCAGCTACCGGCACCTGCTGGTATGGCGGGAAGGACCCGTGGAAACCCGGCTCACCCCGCCGCACGACATTCCGGGAATGGAGGTGCGCGCGCACTTGCCGGCGGGGGTTGGTGACGGGGTACTGAAATCGCTGATGGTACGGAGCGCCGAACTGCTCGCCGGACATCCCGTGAACCGGGCACGCCGGCAGCGAAACGAGCGCACGGCAAACTCCATCTGGTTCTGGGGGCAGGGCCGCCGGCCGGCCCTGCCTCCGTTCCGCGACCTCTTCGGTCTGCAGGGAGCGGTGATCTCGGCCGTCGACCTGATCAAGGGCATCGGGCTGTGCGCCGGCCTGGAAAGCATCGAGGTCGAAGGCGCGACCGGGACGATTCACACCAACTTCCGCGGAAAAGCGGTGGCGGCGCTGAACGCCCTTGCTTCCGGAGCCGATTTCGTCCTGATCCACGTGGAGGCTCCGGACGAGGCCAGTCACCACGGGGATTTAGAAACGAAAATACGGGCGATCGAAGAGATCGACCAGCGAGTGTTGGGGGAGGTCCTCCGCGGGGCGAGGGACATCGGCCCTCTCAGGATAATGGTTCTTCCAGACCACCCCACGCCGCTCCGAACCAGGACCCATTCCGCCGACCCGGTGCCCTTCGCCATACTGCGGGAAGGAACCGGGGGTGGTCGTAAGGCGGAACGGGGGTTTGACGAAGTCTCAGCCGCGCGAAGCGGTGTCTATTTTAGAATCGGCTGCAAGCTGATGCCTTACTTCATCAGGCGCTAGCGGATGGCAGGCAACGGGCCTTTCGGCAAACGCCGGAAGACCCTTCAAGCTCTCGGCGGCCAACAGGCGGGTCTGGTGATCCTTTTCGGTTCAGTCCCCGGCGGATTCGAGCCGGCGGTTCACATCTTCCCAGTTCACCAGGTTCCACCAGGCTTCAACCCAGGCGGCGCGCTTGTTCTGGTACTTTAAGTAGTAGGCGTGCTCCCAGACGTCGCAGGCCAGGAGCGGCACCGTGTTCCAGAGCGCCAAGTTCTGGTGCTTTTCCACGGTGAGTACCTCCAGGCGTCCGAAGTTGCGGTTCCAGCAGAGCAGGGCCCAGCCGGAACCCTCGACCACCGTCGCGGCGGTGGAAAAGTACTTTTGGAAGACCTCAAAGCTCCCGAAGTCAGCTTCGATCCGGGCTGCAATGGCGCCATGAGGATGTCCGCCTCCGTCCGGGCGCATATTTTCCCAGAACAGGGCGTGCAGTTGGTGACCGGCGCCGTGGAAGGCCAGCTCACGCTCCCAGTGCTTCACCAGGGCGTAGTCACCCTTGTCGCGAGCGTCAGCCAGTTTGGCCTCGGCGTTGTTCAGGCCGTCCACGTAGGCCTTGTGGTGCGCGCCATGGTGCAGCCGCACGGTCTGTTCATCCAGGTGGGGCTCTAGGGCGTCATAGGCGTATGGCAGAGGAGGAAGACTGTGCATCGATCTAAACCTCCTTTTTGATTTATCCTGATTCTGACACAACCTGCCCCGGGCACGCAAGTCCGGTTCGTCCCCCGGGCTCACCAAATGGACAAGGTTTTAGGGTGGAGGGTGGCGCCGTGCTGGTCACGGGCCTGGCCGGGGTGACACGGTACACCTGGGACGGCCGACAGATCGTCCGTAGGTAACACAAGAAGCCCGCGGCTGGCTAACCTCCACTCGCCGCGGGTTTGCTGTTCATTTCTGGTGCCGAAGGTGGGAGTCGAACCCACACGGGTGTTGAGCCCGCCGGATTTTGAGTCCGGTGCGTCTGCCAGTTCCGCCACTTCGGCACGACACACCTGAATTATACCATACCCCGCGCGGTCCGGGCAAGAAAGACGGGGAACAAAATCAGCCCTGGGAACAAGAAGGGCAACCGGGAAGAAAATACCTGGATTGGTTTGCCTTTGCATAATTGATTTTGACAAGGTAAACTATGAGAATAATAAAACATGCGCGTGGGGAGGTCCGGATGTGAGGGAGAAAGTCGAGGAAGTGTTGAACAAGGTTCGTCCCTATCTGCAGCGGGACGGAGGAGATGTGGAATTGGTCGATGTCAAGGACGGCGTTGTCCATGTGCGGCTCAAAGGGGCCTGTCGAGGCTGACCGATGTCTACTGTCACCCTCAAGCAGGGAATTGAGCGGTCGCTCAAGGAAGCGGTTCCCGAAGTCAAACGGGTGGTCCAGATCTTTTAAGGTCGAATCCCCCCCCCCCCCCTCACGGGGGGGGGCATGGTGAAGAGGTTGGACTGTCCCGCCACGGGGAAGAATACTATTACCAGGAAACCTAAATACTGGATTAATTGGGAGAGTTATTGGTAGTGCACGGGGCTTGACTGCGGATTTCCTTGACAGACAGTGGATAAGCCATTACAATTATGTTTGGGAGAAAATAGAATTGGCATTTACCTCATCGGTTTAAGGATAAATAACCGAATACGGCATCATGGAGCATATGCCTTAGAGCGCATGCGGGTGTTTCCGTGGAGTAGGTGCCAGTCGTTTTCTGCCGGGGTATCCTCGGTTTTTCTATTTTGTTTTCTATTTTCAATGTCTAATTGAGTAAGGGAGGTGAACTTCTTGCTTGAAAACACAGCAATAATAATCGCCATCACTACCGGATTCGTAGCATTTATCGGTGGGTATTTCCTGCGCAAGCTGCTGGGTGAGATGAAAATCACGTCCGCGGAGGAGCGGGCCAGGTTGGTACTTGAGGAGGCGGCCAAAGAGGCTGAATCCAAGAAGAGAGAGGCAGTGGTTGAGGCCAAGGAAGAGATCCTGAAACTTCGGAACGAGGTAGAGCGGGAAAGCCGGGAACGGCGCAGTGAGCTGCAGCGCCAGGAACGGCGTCTGGTGCAGAAGGAAGAGAGTCTGGACCGCAAACTAGAAGCCCTGGAGAAAAAGGAGGAAAACCTGGCCAAAAGAGAGACTGAACTGGCTAAAATGCACGAGGAACTGAAGGCGCTGCACCAGAAAGAGCTGCAGGAACTGGAACGGATTTCCGGCCTTTCCACCGAGGAGGCCAGGCAGATTCTGCTGCAGGACGTGGAGAAAGAAATCCAGCAGGAAGCAGCATTGCTGGTCAAGGAGATCGAGGGGCGGGCCAAGGAGGAGGCCGACCGGCGGGCCCGGAATATTATTTCTCTAGCCATTCAACGCTGTGCGGCTGACCATGTGGCCGAATCGACAGTGGCGGTGATCCCGCTGCCCAACGAGGAAATGAAGGGACGGATCATCGGGCGTGAGGGACGCAACATCCGTGCCTTTGAGACCCTGACCGGGGTGGACCTGATTATTGACGACACACCGGAGGCCGTGATCGTGTCAGGATTTGACCCGATCCGCCGGGAAACCGCGCGTATGGCCCTGGAGAAGTTGATCTCGGACGGCCGGATCCATCCGGCCAGAATCGAAGAGATGGTGGAAAAGGCCCGCAAGGACATGGAGGTCCAGATCCGCGATACCGGCGAGCAGGCGGCTTTCGATGCGAACGTGCACGGGTTGCACCCGGATCTGATCAAGCTGCTGGGGCGGTTAAAGTACCGGACGAGCTACGGCCAGAATGTGCTGAAGCATTCGGTCGAGGTCGCCTATCTGGCCGGCTTGATGGCTGCCGAACTGAGGGCGGACGAAAAGCTGGCCCGGCGGGCCGGACTTCTGCACGACGTCGGCAAGGCCGTGGACCACGAGGTGGAGGGTCCCCACGTGACCATCGGCGTCGACTTGGCCAAGAAGTACGGTGAAAGCCCCGAAGTCCTGCACGCCATCGCTGCCCACCACGGCGATGAAGAGCCGGAGACCGTGGAAGCGGTGCTGATTCAGGCCGCCGATGCCATATCGGCCGCCCGTCCGGGAGCCCGGCGCGAAACATTGGAGGCCTACGTCAAGCGGTTGACCAAATTGGAAGATATAGCCAACTCCTTCCCCGGAGTTGAAAAGGCCTTTGCAATCCAGGCTGGTCGTGAGATCCGGATTATGGTCAAGCCGGACAAAGTGGACGACTTGGGTGCGGTACGCCTTGTCCGTGATATCGCGCGTAAGATCGAAAACGAACTTGAATATCCGGGTCAGATCAAGGTTGTCATTATCCGTGAGACCCGGGTGGTCGAGTATGCCAAATAGATGGGCCAGGAGTAGGGGAATGCGGTGCGTCTTCTGATGATCGGCGACGTTGTGGGCCGCCCCGGGCGCAGGGCCTGTCGGGTGGAGGTGGAGCATCTGGTCCGGGACCACGGCGTGGACCTGGTGATTGCCAACGGCGAGAATGCGGCGGGAGGTAACGGGATCACCCGGGAAATAGCGAATGAACTCTTCTCTTGTGGGATCGACGTACTCACCATGGGTAATCATGTTTGGGACAAGAAAGAGATTCTGAGCTTCATCGAGCAGGAGGTCCGGCTCCTCAGACCGGCGAACTACCCTCCCGGCACTCCGGGGGTCGGTTACGCATTCTACCGGAGCCGAAAGGATCATCTGGTTGCGGTGATCAACCTCTCGGGGCGTGTGTACCTGGCCAATCTGGAGTGCCCGTTTCGCACGGTCAACCGGCTCCTGGACGACATCAGGAAGTATACGCCGGTGGTGCTTGTAGATTTTCACGCGGAGGCTACTTCCGAGAAGATCGCTATGGGTTGGTACCTCGACGGGAAGGTGAGCGCGGTATGCGGCACGCACACCCACGTGCAGACCGCCGATGAACGTATTCTGCCCCGGGGTACCGCTTACATCTCCGATGTCGGCATGACCGGCCCTCGGGATTCGATCATCGGAGTAAAGGTAGAGACGGTGCTCGAAAAGTTCCTCACTCAGATGCCGAAGCAGTTTCAGGTGGCCAGCGGGCCGTATCAGTTCAACGCCGTTCTGGTAACCGTGGATCCGGATTCGGGAAAAGCGCTGAATATCTCGCGCATTCAAGGGTATGAGCCGCCATCATAAAAATTTTTCCAGTTATGCTAAAGGAATTCTCGATATCTTGGCGAATACCCATTGAATGATGTGGTAGCTGTCTCCGAAGCCTTTAAGGAGGTTACTAGATATGGAAGTGTTAAAGGTTTCAGCAAAATCCAACCCAAATTCCGTAGCCGGCGCCCTGGCTGGGGTTTTGCGCGAACGCGGCACCGCCGAACTCCAGGCGATTGGAGCTGGGGCCATCAACCAGGCAGTGAAAGCCATCGCAATCGCCCGAGGGTTTGTAGCGCCCAGTGGAATGGACCTGATTTGTATCCCGGCATTCACCGATATTATGATCGACGGGGAAGAAAGAACGGCGATCAAGCTGATTGTGGAACCGCGCTAGCAGCGGAAACAATTTAGGGCAGGGCAAAACACCTTGGCCGGCTCCTTTTTTTCACAGGGGGATGGGTCAAGGTGTAGCTTTTTGGGAGGATAGTATTTACAGTTACCGTCTGAGCAGGTGAGATTATGCCCGCGGATCTGCACGTACACACCACCGCCTCTGACGGCACCGTGACCCCGGCCGGGGTGGTGCAACTGGCTCGCGCCCTCGGTCTCGGTGCGATTGCGATCACCGACCATGACACGGTAAGCGGAGTTGCGCCGGCCCTGCAGAGGGCCGGCGCAACAGACGGACCCCTGGTCATTCCCGGGATTGAGATCAGTGCCAGTCACCAGGGGCGTGACGTCCATATTCTCGGGTACTACGTAGACACGAAACACGCCGGCTTCCTAGCCCGGATTAAAGAACTGGCGGAAAAACGTGCCGAGAGGGCGGCCCGGATGATCGCGCGCCTGCAGTCACTGGGTCTGGCGGTTACGTTGAACGACGTGCTGGACTTTGCCGGTCCGGCCAGTCTCGGGCGTCCGCACATCGCCGACGCCCTGCTCCGCGCCGGGATTGTCAAGAACCGTGCCGAAGCCTTCAGCCGCTGGATCGGGCGGGACTGTCCGGGTTATGTGTCCCGGCAGCAGGTTTCGCCGTTCGAGGCCGTAGCCCTGGTCCGCTTGGCGAAAGGTGTTCCCGTTCTGGCACATCCGGGCACGGCCCGGGTGGACGACATCATCGCGGATTTGGCTGTTGTGGGCCTGCAGGGCTTGGAAGTGTACCATCCGGACCACACTCCCGAGCAGGTGCGCCGTTACCTGGATTTGGCCGCTGCGCTGCGGCTGGTGGCGACCGGGGGGTCCGATTTTCACGGCAGCGACAACCATGGGCGGCTGGGTGAGGCGCTGGTACCGTTAAAGGTGGTGGAGGAGCTGAAACTCAGGCGTATGTGAGTCTATCAAGAATCCAAACTACATAAACTATACGTAAACACTGAGTTTTGGGGGTCTGCAGGATGCTGTATGATATTGGCCGTCTGGAGCAGCGGGTACGTGAACTCGAGGATAAACTGCTCCAGCTGCGGTTGAGCCGGAGGGTACTGATGCTGCTTTTGGAAAAACAGGAGCAGGAGAAGGCCACTTTCCTGGAACGCCTCGAACGGGAGAATCGTCGGTTGATGCGTGCCAACCACCAGTATGCCCAGAACCTCCTCCAAAAGAACCGGCAGATTTACGAGCTTGAGTCCCGTCTACAAATGATCAGTGGTGAGAAATCGAGGCATTAAACAGCTTATCCACAAAACTATGCACATAATGGAAAAACTGTTAATAACCTCAGTTAATGGCACAAGCCCCAACACATGACATTACAGGACAGGGCCGGTTCGGGTCTCTTTTTTTTCTCTCCCCACGTATGCTATAATTCAGGGCAGAGGTGGGAGCGGGTGCGTATTGCGGTCGTTGACGGCCAGGGGGGCGGCATTGGTAAGCACATCACGGAAAAACTCAGAAAGGAACTCCCCGAAGGGACAGAGATTCTCGCTCTAGGCACGAACGCTCTGGCTACGGCGGTAATGCTGCGGGCCGGGGCGAACGAGGGCGCGAGCGGGGAAAACGCCGTCGTGTTGAATGCTGGGAGAGTGGACCTCATTGTCGGCCCGATCAGTATAGTTGTGCCCAATTCCATGCTGGGGGAACTCACCCCCAAAATGGCCGAAGCCATCGCCCAGAGCGCCGCTGCCAAAATCTTGTTGCCCTTGATTCCGGGGAGAACCACCATTGTGGGCTTGAAGTCCGAACCATTACCGCACCTGATTGACGAACTGGTGCGCAAGGTGCGGGAAGCCCAGGCTGATTGACTCAGGTACCGTTTTTGATACCTCAGTCCGGTGTGGTCCTTTCTATAAATTTTTTTAAGGAGGATTTCCGTGGGCTGCAAGTTATTCTTGGTGCGGCACGGTGAAACACTGTGGAATCATGCGCTCCGTTATCAGGGTCACGCGGATATATCCCTGAGTGACTTAGGAATCGAGCAGGCGCGGGCACTGGCCCGGCGGTTGAAGAACCAGCGGTTTGCCGGCTTCTACTCCAGCGACTTGCGCCGGGCGTACGACACCGCTCGCATCCTGGCGGAGCCACACGGGGCTGAGGTGCAGCGGATGGCAGAATTACGCGAGATTAACTTCGGTGATTGGGAGGGGTTGACCCGGGAGGAGATTATCAATTTATACCCCGACATTTCCCGAAAGTGGTGGTCTCGACCGTTGGAAACCCGGCTGCCGGGGGGTGAGACCCTGAACGAGGTGGCCGACCGCTGCGTCCGGGCGCTGCAAATCATTGCCGCACGCCATCCTGACGACCAGGTATTGGTGGCTGCCCACGGTGGTTCGATCCGGGCCAGTGTGGCCCGCCTGATGCGGATGGACCTCAATCAGTACTGGCGACTGCGCCAAGACAACGCCGCCCTCACAATCATTGAACTTTTCGGGTCCGACCGCGCGCAGCTTTTGCTTTTCAACGACACCTGCCATCTTTAAGCTCAATGCCAAAAACTGTATAGTTGTTTGACATCGGCCCGGGCCGGAGTGTATAGTATATTCATAGAGCGCTGAGTTCCCGGGAAGAGTCCGGGAAGCGGGGGAACCACTTACTGGGGTGAATCCCGGCATACCGCCGGATAGGGTTATCTTTCGACCCGAACCCGTCAGCTAACCTCGCAAGCGTGGGAAGATGGCCGGCTGACAATGCCCGTCAGGGTCTTAGAACGGGTTATCGTTTGTGCATCTTCCCCGGAACCAGAAGCTCCGGGGTTTTTGTTTATCGGGCAAAGTTTCTTGCGGGGGGGGTGAACAAATGGCTATCGACAGTCTGGAGCGCGGCTTGTCCTTGGATGAGGGGCAAAAGCAGGCTCTGAAGCGGGCCAGGGAACTTAAAGACCGTATTTCCGACTACCTGGCAGTCAAGGACTTTATCTTGAGCGGTCGCGAGTGGGCCGAAGAAATCGAGTTTCACAAGCAGCGGCTGTTGAAGCTTTTGGGCGGGACCGGGGAAGAGTGGCTGGACTGGCGTTGGCAGATGCGCAAAAGAATCACGACGGTCGAGGTGCTGGCCCGGTTCATGGAACTGAACCGGGACGATATTCACGATATTGATAAGGTCTCCCGGCAGTACCGCTGGGCCGTATCCCCGTACTACGCCGCCGTGATGGCGGTGGGGGGGGTCAAAGGGCCGATCTGGGCTCAGGCCGTGCCGTCGACGGCGGAGATCACCGATGCCCGCGGCACGACCGACCCCATGGCGGAACGGTTAACGTCTCCCGTGCCCGGCATCACCCGGCGATATCCAGACCGGCTGATTATCAATGTCACTAATCAATGCGCGATGTATTGCCGCCACTGCCAGCGGCGGCGAAACATCGGGGAGGTGGACCGGCATCAGCCGCGGCGGGTGCTGGAAGCCGCCCTGCAGTACATCCGGGAGAACCCCGAGATCCGCGACGTGCTGATCACTGGAGGTGACGCGCTGCTTTTGAGCGACACGGTGCTGGATTGGCTCCTGGGCGAGCTGCACTCCATCCCGCACGTCGAGATTAAGCGGCTGGGAACCCGGGCGCTGGTGACCCTGCCGCAGCGGATCACAGCGGGACTGTGTGCCGTCCTGGAGCGGTACCCGCCGATCTACATCAACTCGCAGTTCAACCACCCGCTGGAGGTGACGCCCGAGGCGGTCCAGGCTTGCGACCGACTGGTGCGGGCAGGGGTGGTTCTTGGCAACCAGGCCGTGCTGTTGAAGGGGATCAACAACGACCCGCACGTAATGAAGAAGCTCAACCACGAACTTCTTCGTGCCCGCGTGCGGCCCTACTATATCTTTCACGCCAAGCCGGTGCGGGGCACCAGTCACTTCATCACCCCGGTCGAGGAAGGGCTGGCGATCATGGAACAACTGCGTGGTTACACTTCCGGTCTGGCGGTGCCCACGTACATCATCAACGCTCCCGGCGGCTACGGCAAGACCCCGGTCACGCCTTCATACGTGGTGGATCATAATGACCAGCGTCTGGTGCTGCGCACCTGGGAGAACCGGGTGCTTCCCTACCCCAACCGACCCTGAACAAGGGGACAGTTCCCTTTTTCCAGTCCCTTTTTCCTCAGTCGGCATTTGCCGACCCGCTTCATTGCGGGGTTTTTTTCTCGTTTCTTCCGTGCATAGGATTTAGCCAGAGGGCCATGGACCGGCCCGAGGAATTCAAACCCCGCGAACTGAGCGGGCCGTTCAGGTGACGACTCCTCGGAACATAGTCCGAGGCTTCTCAGGCTACGCTTGCGGTGATTCGCTACGTCAGCGCCTGAAGGCTCCGTCCGAGCCCAAAGGAGTTGGTGGCGCTTTCATCTCCGTAATTTAATTCCGGGTTTTCCCGGAGCCGGCTTATGAAATCCCGGGGCGTGGGGGAACCTAGGGGGTACAAAGCCGGCGCGGAGGGTTCGGTCCGGGACATACCGCATGCCGGTAGAAGGGAGGCCTTGGGCACGGATGAGGATTGACCGGAGGGAAGCCTGGTCGCGGGCGCCCTGGAGCACGCAGCCCAGCTTAAAACTCAAGACCGAGGAAGTGGGCATTGACTTCAACCGTTTCATTGACGCTTTGCGCCAGGGACGGAGCGATGCGGAGATGGCTGGCGCCTTCGGGGTGCCGGTGGACACCGTGGCCAACCTGCGGGAGCATTTCATGCGCTACGGGGTGGACTCGGTCCAGGGTCAGGCTTGAAAAGGGCTCGACGACTGACAGGCTCGATTGGCAGCCCGTTTCTCCTGTGCTATAATGATCGGCAATCAACGTTTAGGAGGCGGGTTGTTGTGCATCCCGAAAGGTTTATCCAGGAAGGCTTGACATTTGACGACGTGTTGCTGGTGCCCGCAGCCTCGGAGGTGCTGCCGTCGGAAGTGGACACCGCGACCAGGCTGACCCGCAACATAGCTCTGAATATTCCCCTGATGAGCGCCGGCATGGATACGGTGACTGAGGCGCGGCT
Organism: Candidatus Desulforudis audaxviator MP104C; assembly: GCF_000018425.1. GTDB lineage: Bacteria > Bacillota > Desulfotomaculia > Desulfotomaculales > Desulforudaceae > Desulforudis > Desulforudis audaxviator. The sequence goes on from NC_010424.1 coordinate 1,125,054, forward strand.
GGCAATCGCTATGGCCCGTGAGGGCGGCATAGGCGTCATCCACCGGAACATGAGCATCAAGAAGCAGGCCCTCGAAGTGGACAAGGTGAAACGCTCCGAACACGGCGTGATCACCGATCCCATTTACCTAGCGCCGCATAACCTGATCAGCGAGGCCAACACGCTGATGGGAAGGTACCGGATCTCCGGTGTGCCGGTTACGGAAAACGGGAAGCTGGTGGGAATTATTACCAACCGGGACCTTCGGTTCGTTACCGATTTCAACCAACCGATTGAGCAGGTAATGACCCGTGAGAATTTGATCACCGCGCCGGTGGGCACCACCCTGGAAGAGGCCAAGGAAATCCTGCGCCGCTACAAGATCGAGAAACTGCCCCTGGTGGACGAGGAGTACAACCTGCGCGGCTTGATCACCATCAAGGACATCGAGAAAGCGCACAAGTACCCGCGTTCGGCGAAAGACCCCCAGGGACGCCTGCGGGTGGCGGCCGCGGTGGGTGTGTCCCGTGATTTCCTGCACCGGGTCGATGCCCTGGTGGAGGCCAAGGTGGACGCCATCGTGGTAGACACCGCGCATGGCCATTCCCGGCGGGTCATCCAGGCCGTTTCGGTGATCAAGAACAAGTACCCGGACCTTTGCGTGATCGCCGGGAACGTGGCCACCGGCGAGGCGACACGGGACCTGATCCTGGCTGGGGCGGACGCGGTGAAGGTAGGCATCGGACCAGGTTCCATCTGCACCACCCGAATCATCGCCGGCGTCGGGGTGCCGCAAATCACCGCCGTTCACAACTGTGCCAACGAAGCGGTTAAACACGGCGTGCCCATTATCGCCGACGGGGGTGTGAAGTACTCCGGGGACATTGTGAAGGCGATCGCCGCCGGGGCCGACGTGGTCATGATCGGAAGCCTTTTAGCCGGCACCGAGGAGAGCCCGGGGGAGATTGAAATCTTCCAGGGTCGGAGTTATAAGGTGTACCGGGGAATGGGTTCACTGGGAGCCATGAACGAGGGCAGCAAGGACCGTTATTTCCAGGAAGGTGCCGCTAAGCTGGTGCCCGAGGGGGTGGAGGGGCGCGTACCCTTCAAGGGCCCCCTGTCCGAAACCGTTTACCAATTAGTGGGCGGCTTGCGCTCCGGCATGGGCTACTGCGGGGTGCGGACCATTGAGGAACTGAAGCGGAACACCAACTTCGTGCGGATCACGCCCGCCGGCTTGCGCGAGAGCCATCCCCACAACGTGACCATCACCAAGGAGGCGCCGAACTACAGTTTGCGCTAAAAACTCCTAAAAAAATTTTACCTTCTCCCGCAGGGTTTACCGGGTCGATGGGGTATTTATCTGTAAAGACCTGGGAGCCATAGCAAATGAAGGGAGAAGGTGAGTGTACCGGTGAGCGGGACCCTACATTCGTTGACCGATGTACTGAAGAAGACGCTATTCTTCTTTGAAGCTATGTCCGCCAAGGAACTGGCGCCTTACGTGCGGCGGAAAATGCTGCAGGACTATTCCCTGAGCCAGATTGAGGAGAAAGTGCTGCTCTGCCTGAAGCAGCACGCTGGCTTCAAGCAGGGAGAGGACCGTCTATGGAGGCTTAACCTCGAGGGCAACCGCGAAAACGATCAGTTTTACCACCTACTCCTCAAGCGGGGGGAGGCCTTGACCCTCTGGGAGGCGGTCAGCGCTGGCGGAAACAAGAAAAAGAAGTTCAAACGCATGATTGCGGAAGAGGCGAACCTGATCCAGGACGGGCGGTTCGTCCAGTTGACTAACGGGATGTGGGGCCTGACCGAATGGGACACCGAGACCGAAAACTATCCCTTGAATCACCTCATCATTAAGGCTCTCCGCCTGCACCCGGCGGGCCTCTCCCTACCCCAGATCGTAACCGTGGTAAACAAGTGGCGCCTGGCTACCGAGGCTTCGGTGGAGGCCCTGCTGCGCAAATTTCCGTACTTCGAACTGCAGGGCGACAGCGTTTGGACCTACAACCAGTCCGCCCACCGGGCTTACGAAGACGTTATGAAAAAGTACCTGAGCATTTTGCGCGATCAGAAGAAACGCTGGCAGTGGGAACGCGAGCAGTGGTACCGGAAGTACCAGCAGGTGCAGGCCCAGCTTGAAGAAGTGGGCTCCGCTCAGAGAGAGGCGGCCGCAGCTGTCGCCCAGCACGTCATCGTCCGCGACCAGCGGGACCACCTGGCCACCCTGCTTTCTGAAAAAGACCTGCTGCTGTCCCTGCGCAAGAAGGAGATTCTCTATTACCAGGACCAGGTGCGGAAATTGGAGTCGAAAGCCAACAGCATCCTGCACCAGTGCCGCCTCTGGGTACAGCGGGCCCGCGACTCCCAGGAGGAAAACCATCGTCTTCGGGAGTCACTGGAGGCGACTCAGAACAACCTGGAGGGGATGTTCAGCAAGCTCCAACAGTTCCGCGAACGGACCCGGGAACAGAAAAGCGAGCTCGCTCAGCTGAAGGAGGAACAAAGCACCCGCGTAGCCGAACTCCAGGGCGAGATCATTGAACTGAAAAGCCGGGCGGAGAAGGAACGGTTCGCGGCCGCCCGCAGGGAGAAGGCCTTGCGCGAAGAGATCGACCGGATGCAGCACGATCTCCGCGATGCCCTAGAAGCCGGGGAAGACCTGCAACGTTCTGTCCGGTTCATGCAAGAGGAAGTGGTGCGAGCGAGGGAAGAGTACCGGCGGCTTCAGAAGATCGCAAACCACCCTCTGGTGCGGGTGGCAGTACGGATATCCACCCTCTTGGCCCGGCGCACCACCGGCGCCTAATACGCGCCCCCAAAAGGGGCCTGGCCCCTTTTTTAGGTGTAGACACGCAGGCCGCGGCCGCGCGCCAGGTGGATTGCTTCAAGGATCTCATCCCGGGTGGGACGCCGGTCCAGAGGCGGGAACTGCTGCGCGCGATAGGCCGGGCGGTACTGGGCCATAATGTTGATGAAACAGTCCGGGGAGATTTCCCTAGCCAGAAAATCGACCAATTCGGCGGTGCCCGCCAGGCCGCCGGGCAGCACGAGGTGCCGCACCAAAAGACCCCGGGTGGCGATCCCGTCCCGGTCCGTCACCAAGTCGCCCACCTGGCGCTGCATCTCCCGGACGGCGGCCTTGGCCACGCGAGGATAGTCTTCCACCCCCGACAGGCGTTTGGCCGTGTCGCTGTCCATGTACTTCACGTCCGGCATGTAAATGTCCACGATGCCGTCAAGCAGCACCAGCGTCTTCAGCGAGTCGTAGCCGCCGGTGTTGTAGACCACCGGGAGCCGCAACCCGTCGCGGGCGGCGAGATAAAGGGCCGCGATGATCTGCGGCACGTAGTGGGTGGGGCTGACGAAGTTGACGTTGTGGCAGCCCCTGTTTTGCAGGCTGAGCAGAATGGAAGCCAGCTTCCGGACGGTGATCGGTTCGCCGTGCGCCTCCCAACTGATGTCGTAATTCTGGCAGAAAACACATTTCAAGTTGCAGTGGGTCAAGAATACGGTGCCCGAACCGTGCCGCCCCACGAGCGGCGCCTCCTCGCCGAAATGCGGGCCGTAACTCGAAATCATCACCAGCCGTCCGGCCCGGCAGATTCCGGTCTCGTTCAGCAAGCGGTTCACCGCGCACTCCCGGGCACACAGCCGGCAGCTCTTGAGCTCCCGGTAGGCCTGTCCGGCCCGCCGCCTCAAATTCTCCAATCCCAACTTCAGGTACGCCGGGACAAAGCCCCGGCCCTCGTCCACACCCATGCCTGTTCACCTCATCCAAGGTACCGTTTTATATCTTAATTTTATATCTTATTAGTTTACATTAAGTATTATTGCACTTGCAGACACAAGCACACAAAAAGCCCCTGACAAGAGGAAAACCGCAAAAGGATGGAGAAGTAATAGAAAAACACGGCAGCGGCTTCGCCTTACGGAGGAGGAAACGGCCAGTGAGCGAGAGGGTCATCAAGATCGGCCTTCTGGGTCTGGGTACGGTCGGCGGCGGCGTTTATCGGGTTTTGCAGAAAAATGCCGATCTCATCGCACGCAAAACCGGTGTGCGGCTTGAGGTCGCCGGTATTCTGGTCCGGGATGTAGGCCGCGACCGGGGGTTGTCCCTGCCCCCCGGTGTTCTGACCGATAGGCCGGAAGACATTCTGGACGACCACACCATACAGATTGTGGTGGAGGTCATGGGCGGCACGGGGCCGGCTTTCGACTACGTACGCCGCGCCCTCAAACGGGGGAAGAGCGTGGTCACCGCCAACAAGGACATGATGGCGGAACACGGGAAGGAGCTTTTCGATCTTACCCGCGAGGGCAAGAGCGACCTCCTGTTCGAAGCCAGCGTGGCCGGCGGCATCCCGATCATCCGGGTCCTGAAACAATGTCTGGCCGCAAACCGGATTGAAGCGGTGATGGGTATTCTGAACGGGACCACGAACTACATGCTTACCCGGATGACCGCGGAAGGAACCGATTTCCAGACCGTGCTGCAGGAGGCGCAAGCGCTCGGCTACGCGGAGGCCGATCCGACCAACGACGTGGAGGGTTACGACGCGGCCCGAAAAACGGCGATTCTGGCCTCTATCGCCTTCAACACCCGGATCTCGTTCCCGGCCGTGTACGTTGAAGGAATTTCGCGAATTACCGCCGAAGATATCACTTATGCCACTGAACTCGGCTACGTGATCAAGCTCCTGGGGATCGTCAAAGATACCCCCGAGGGTATCGAGGTCCGGACGCACCCGGCGCTCTTGCCGCGGCAGCACCCGTTGGCCGCCGTCAACGACGTTTTCAACGCTATTTACGTCCGCGGTGACGCGGTCGGGGAGACCATGTTTTACGGCCGCGGCGCCGGGGCCTTGCCGACGGCGAGTGCGGTGGTGGCCGACATCATGGACGCGGCCCGGAACATCGTGCACCGGGTTCCCGGAATCATCAGCTGCACCTGCTTCGAAGAGCGCCCGCTCAAGGAGATGGGGCGGGTCCGCTGCAAGAATTACCTACGTCTCCGGGTCGTGGACCGGCCCGGCGTGCTGGCACAGATCGCGCGGGTGTTCGGGGATAACCAGGTCAGCCTGGCCGCGGTGACTCAGAAACACAGCGAGGGGACCAAGGCTGAACTGGTCCTGGTCACACACGAAGTGGCCGAACAGAACCTGCGCGACGCCTTGGCCGGACTGACCGGGTTGGACGTGGTGGAGAGGATCTGCAACGTGATCAGGGTGGAGGGCGATAGTTGAGCGGCCGCAAAGTGATTGTCCGGGTGCCGGCGACGTCGTCAAACCTGGGCCCAGGCTTCGACTGCCTGGGTTTGGCCCTCGGACTGTATAACTTCGTGGAAATGAAAGTTGTGCCGGAGGGCTCGGAAGTCACCGTCCAGGGTGAAGGGGCTTCCGAGATTCCGACGGACGAATCCAACCTGACGCTCCGGGCGGCGCGGCGGGTGTTTGATCTGAACCGGGCGCACCCGGCTGGCCTGAGCCTTCGCCTGACGAATAATATTCCCCCCGCTCGCGGGCTCGGTTCCAGTGCGGCGGCAGTGGTCGGCGGGCTGGTCGCCGCCAACGCCCTTTCGGGGAGCCGGCTTTCAAGTAGTGAACTCTTGAATCTGGCCGGGGAAATGGACGGACACCTCGACAACGTCGCCCCCGCATTGCTCGGGGGCCTGACCGTGGTCGTCCCGGACGGCACGGCGGCGCTCGGTCTGCGCCTGGAGCCACCCGCCGGACTCTTGGCGGTGGCCGCCGTCCCCGCCGTCAACGTTTACACCTCCCGGGCCCGGGCGGTTCTGCCGCGCGAGGTTCCGTTTGCGGATGCGGTGTTCAATCTGGGGCGGGTGGCGCTCCTGGTCGGGGCCCTGACGGAGGGGCGGTTCGAGTTTTTGGCCTCCGCCATGGCCGACCGCCTGCACCAAAAGTATCGGGAACACCTCGTTCCCGGATTGACCGGCGTTATTGGCGCCGCCCTGAAAGCGGGCGCTCTAGGGGCGGCGCTGAGCGGTTCCGGACCCACCGTGATCGCTCTGACGAACGATCCCGAAAAAGCGGTTCCCATCGCCGCGGGGATGCGGGAGGCTCTGGGCAAACTCGGGCTGTCGGCGTGGACGCCGACCCTGGTGCCGGACCGAGAGGGCGCGTGTACGGTGGAGACTGCGGACGGAGGCGCGATATGCTCGTAGTGCAGAAATTTGGGGGCACTTCGGTGGCTGACCCCGGGCGGATCGCCCGTGTCGCCGCCCGGATCAAGGGTGCGGTTCAGGATGGACACCGGGTCGTGGTGGTGGTCTCAGCGATGGGCGACACCACCGACGAGTTACTAGCCCTGGCGCGCGAGGTCACCCGGAACCCCTCACCCCGGGAAATTGACATGCTGATGGCTACCGGTGAGCAGGTGTCAATCGCTCTTTTGACCATGGCGCTGCAGGCGAAGGACTGTGATGCGATTTCGCTGACCGGCGCCCAGGCCGGGATCACCACCGATGGTATACACACCAAAGGAAGAATCGTCGACATAGACACTGCCCGGCTGCGGTCCGAACTGGACCGGGGGCGGGTTGTGGTAGTGGCCGGCTTTCAGGGGGTTACCCCCGACGGCGAAATCACCACTCTGGGGCGGGGCGGTTCGGATACCACGGCGGTGGCGCTAGCCGCAGCCTTGGGGGCCGAGGTCTGCGAGATTTATACCGACGTGGACGGCGTGTATACCGCCGATCCGCGCCTGGTGCCCGAAGCTCGGAAACTGGACGTTATTTCCCACGACGAAATGCTGGAGCTGGCCAGCCTCGGGGCGGTCGTGCTACACCCGCGGGCCGTAGAGCTGGCCAAGCTGTACGGGGTGCCCCTGGTGGTTCGGTCGAGCTTCAACGACGGGCCGGGGACGCTTATAAAGGAGGTCGGTGATTTGGAGAAGGCGGCGGTAGTGAGCGGGGTGGCCCACGACGTAAACATCGCCAAGATCAGCCTGTTCGACGTTGAGGATCGTCCGGGGATCGCCTCGAGGATCTTCCGCGAGCTGGCCCGGTCCAACATCAACGTGGACATGATCATCCAGGGTGCGATGCGCGACGGGCGGAACGACATCGCCTTCACGGTGAGCCGGGACGACCTGTCCCGGGCGCTGGAGGCCGTGCACCGCATCCAGGGATTGGTCGGCGCCAAGGGGATCACCTTTAACGACACCCTGGCCAAGGTTTCGATCGTGGGCGCGGGAATGGTCTCTTACCCCGGGGTCGCGGCGACAATGTTCGAGGGGCTGGCCGAGGCGGGCATAAACATCGCCATGATCAGCACTTCCGAAATCAAGGTGTCCTGCGTGATCAGCCGGGAGGAAATCGAGCGGGCGGTCCGGGCGCTACACATGAAGTTCAACCTGGGCGAGGCGCCCGCCGGCGGACCGGCATAAAACCGGCCGTTTCGGTTGCGGTGAGACGAAACCGATTACCAGTCCGCCGACAACCAGGAGATAGATACCGCTTCTGGGGTGCGGGTAAGGAGAGGACTTGCCTCCCAGGAGACGTAATTTTTGCAAGGAGGTGAAACACCACCAAAAGAGAATAATTCTACGACGTGGAATATCACGGGATGGTCTGGCTTTTAACACATATTTTTTTAGGAGGGAAACACTTATGGCACTACCAAACCCGCATGGTCCGGAGAAAAAGTTGATGCCCCTTTTCCTGGAGGGCGAGGCGCGTGAAGCCGAAATCGCCCGCGCGGCAAGTCTCCCGAAGGTCTACATGACCTCTATGGAAACCTCGGATATCCTGATGCTCGGCATGGGTGCGTTCACCCCGCTGAAGGGCTTCATGAACAAAGCCGAATGGCAGGGTTGCGTATTCGATCTCAAGCTCCCCGACGGCACCATGTGGCCGATGCCGGTCACCCTCTCCATATCCGCCGCCGAACTTGAAGCCTCCGGTATCAAGGAAGGCAGCGACGTCGCCCTGATTGACCGCGAGTCCGGCGAGCTGTACGCGACCATGAATATAGAAGAGATCTACCAGATCGACAAAATGGCCCAGGCCAAGGAAGTGTTCAAGACCGACGACGCCGAGGGACATCCGGGTGTGGCGAAGACCTTCGCCCAGGGCGAGTATAACCTCGGTGGCCCGATCAAGGCGCTCAACGAGGGCAAGTACCACGAGATCTACCCGAAATACTATCTGTACCCGGCCCAGACCCGGGCGCTCTTCGAAAGCAAAGGCTGGTCGCGGGTGGTGGCCTTCCAGACCCGCAACCCGATGCACCGCTCCCACGAGTATCTGGTCAAGTTCGCCCTGGAGAGCGGGTTTGTTGACGGTGCCATGATCCACGCCATCGTGGGCGCGCTGAAAGCCGGCGACATCCCCGGCGAGACCCGGGTGAAGTGCTACGAGGCCCTGGTGGACAATTACTTCCCGCGGGAAAACATCGCCCTTGCGGTGTACCCGATGGAGATGCGCTACGGCGGCCCGCGTGAGGCCCTGCTGCACGCCGTCTTCCGCCAGAACTTCGGTTGCCGCTACCTGATCGTCGGCCGCGACCACGCCGGCGTGGGCAGCTACTACGGCCCGTTCGACGCCCAGACCATCTTTGACGAACTGTGGCCGGGTGCCCTGGAACTCGGTCCCATGAAGATCAACTGGACCTTCTACTGCTACAAGTGCGAGAGCATGGCTTCCCTGATGACCTGCCCGCACGGCAAGGAAGATCGGGTGATCGTTTCCGGCACCCAGTTCCGCCGGGCCATGCAGGAAGGCGCGGAGTTGCCGAAGGAGTTCGGCCGCCCCGAAGTCCTGGCCATCCTGGAGGAGTACTACCGGACGGCGGAGAAGGTTGAGATCAAGAAGCACGCTTATGAAGACCTAACCCCCGAGATGCTGGCGAAGATCAAGGAAGGCAAGAAATAGTCACAAAAAGCCGCTTAGAAGGGCCCGCTTTCGGAATAAGTCCGGAAAGCGGGCCCTCTTCTGCGGGACTGGGAAGAAAGCCAGCGCAAAACCGTTTGGCGCCGTGGGCGCCGGCAGCCGCGTACGCTTCCGGCCGCACGCGGCTGCGTGTCCGGGCAGCGGTATGCCGTGTATTGCCATTCTGGAGCTCAGCTTCCGGCCGCATGCGTCAGCCCTGCAAAAACCACGGCTTACTTGACGCCGACCATGTGATGGGTTAGAATGAAAAACATAAACGAAGTCGGGGCGTAGCTCAGCTTGGCTAGAGCGCTACCTTGGGGTGGTAGAGGCCGCAGGTTCGAGTCCTGTCGCTCCGACCAGAGAATTAATCCGCAAGCTCTCGGTACATTAAAAAGCTTGCGGTTTTCTGGTTTCTTGGCCGCTTGTTTTGCCGATGTACCCCCTGTGTTAACACCCTCCGCGGGGAGCAATGCGCAATCCCAGTTGACGAAGGCACAATGTTTTCATCGGGCACTGTCTCTCCCGTGCCAGGTTGGCGTTGGTGACTTACGCCCCCTGTTTGTCGGAGAAAGAATCGCATCAGCCGTAAAGTTTCGAACGTATTTAACGAAAAACCAATTAGGGGTAAGAGAATAATATCCAGCATTGTTCGGCCATCTTCGTCCTCTGTGCGTTTTCCGTACTTCTGCACTTGTATCCGGTACCAGCAGCGTGCCCCTGAAATCAATAGCGGGGAGGCAATCCAATGTGGTGGTATCGTCTGGGAGCGGCAGGAATCGCTATGGCTGTTGCGGGGGCGATTGTTGGAGGACTAACCTATTTCGGTTACTGGCAGTATGTGGCGGACCCCTACATCGGCGGCGGGGCCTTGCTATTCCTGGCGGTGGTCCTTGGGCTGTCAGTGTCCGGAAGTAACAGCCGTACACTTAACCGGTTCCGGGATAAGATGCTTCAGGCGGCCGATGGGGATCTGTCTGTCCGGATTGACGTGGAGAGAGAAGATGAGTGGGGTGAGTTGTTCCGGACCTTCAACCGGCTGCTCGACCGCTTTGATCAGACCTTCCAGGCTGCAACTGAGGTGAGCGAGCAGGTGCAGCGGACTGCCAAAGAACTGGCCGAGCACGCGCAGGAGTACGCCGCCTCGACTGCAAGTGCGGCTGAGACCGCCAACGAAATGGCCACGACAGTGGGCAACGTCGCGGCACTGGCGGAAGATGTGGTAAGACACTCCCGCCAAGCCACCGAAATCGCGGTGAACGGGGAACACGTGATCGAGACGGTACGGAATCAGATGGGTTCAATAAACCGCACCAATGCCGAGGCGGCCAAGAATGTTTTGGCGTTTGGCAAACGTGCGCATCAGATTACCGAATTTGTGGGCGCGATCACGCACATCGCCGATCAGACCAATCTGCTGGCTTTGAACGCCGCTATCGAGGCCGCCCGGGCTGGGGAACACGGCCGAGGGTTCGCGGTGGTGGCCGACGAAATTCGCAAGCTGGCCGAGCAGTCGGCCCGGACCGCTGACGAAATCCTGGTGATTGCCAAGGAAATAGAAACGGAGGCTGAAACAGCCAACAAGAATATGAAGAACAATTTGAAAACCATCGCGGAGGGAGTGCGGTTGACACGGGAAACCACCGAGGCCTTTACCGGAATCACGGGAGCAGTCCAAGGCCTGGCCCGGCAGGCGCAAGAGGTTGCCACAGCTACAGGGCAACTGGGATTGGGGATACAGAATCTCTCCGCGGTCACCCAGGAGAATACGGCGATGGTCCAAGAAATGAGTGCCCTCGCTGATAGTCTCAGCCGCATGACCCAGACACTCAACAAGCGAATACAGTCCGTCCAGTGACGTAGGCCGCACCTGGAAAGCGGTTTACTGGCAGACGAAGTGCTGATCTTGAACGAGTAAGCACCTATTCATTGAACCGTTTCTAGGATTGTGCCACCTCCTGTTGGATCGTTGACGGGAGGTGGTCTATTGTAAGCAGGCGGCTGCGGGTGCAGCATTACTAGGCCGTATGCCCGGCCTCAGAAGAAACGAGACTATAGAGAGTCTTAGAAAGGGCACGCCTTCACTAGCACGAGGTATTGTGCGTGACATAACGAGGCGTGCCTGCCAATTAACGCTGGAGCAGGGTATAACTGACAGGCAGCAAAGCCGTCTGATGTTTTGGCCCAATAGTTGTGCCAGGCCGGTGTTTAGCGTCAGCATGGCACCATGTCTCGTTAGTTGGTCAAAGTTGCTCAATGTGTCTTGACCGAGCCCCTGGAGTTTGGTATAGTGATTCTTAGAACAAGCGTATGTGTATACATCAATAAGTGACAAAAAGCGCAAATTATCGACTCCGCACGCGCTAATCCACTTGGGAGGTGATGTTTTCTAGTTTTTGCTATGATTTATTCCCCAAACCAACGTGTGTGCAGTGACGGGAGCAAATATTCGCAAAGGGAAAGGAGAAGAGGCATGAGTTTGATCGGGCACGGTGGAAAAGAAATTGTCGAACGCGTAGTGGATCCAAAGGAGGCAGTGGAAAAGATCCGCGGCCTCACCCAGATTCCTATCCGGGACCAGATCGCGCGAGAAGTGATCATGATTTCCTATGGGTTCTTTACTCCACTGGAGGGTTTTATGACCAAGGCCGACGTGGACGGCGTAGTCGAGAATATGCGCCTGGCCAACGGAGTCGTATGGTCTATCCCCATCGTCTTTGATATGTCGAGTGAGGAAATCGCCGCCAAGGGCATCAAAGAGGGGGACACTCTCCTCTTGATGTGCCAGAACCAGCCGTTTGCCACGTTGGACGTGGAGGAAATCTTCGACTACGATCTGAAGAAGATGGCCGCGAAGATCTACGGCACCGAGGACGACAAGCACCCGGGCTGCGCCCGGACTTACCGGTACGCCGACCGGTTCATCGGCGGGAAAGTCACCCTGGTCAACCCCCCGAAGATGAACGAGCCTTATGACGCGTTCTTCCTGACCCCGCGGCAGATGCGGGCCAAGATCGCGGAGAAGGGCTGGGAGCGGTGCGTCGCCCACCAGACCCGCAACGTGCCCCACAGCGGCCACGAGTGGCTGATGAAGCATTCCTGGATCGCCTGCCACGCCGACCAGCCGGTGGAGAAGACCATCACCGGGGTCGTGGTCAGCGCGGTCATGGGCGAGAAGCGTAAGGGCGACTATATCGATGAAGCGATCGTACTCACCCACGATGCCCTGAGAAAGTACGGCTACTTCCGGGAGGACGTGCACCTCACGTCGATCATTATGTGGGATATGCGTTACGCCGGCCCGAAGGAAGCCATTTTCCACGCCATCGTCCGGACCAACCTGGGCATCACCCACCACATGTTCGGCCGCGACCACGCCGGCGTGGGCAGTTACTACGATCCCTACGACGCGCACCGCATTTTCGACACCATCTCCAAGGAGGACCTGCGCATCACCCCGATCCGGGTGCTGGAGTGGTGGTACTGCCCGGTGTGCGGCGAGGTGACCTACAGCGGGCTCTGTGGGCACACCAAGGAGCGGCAGAACTTCAGCGGCACGGTAGTCCGGAGCATCATCCAGGACGGCGTGAAGCCGCCGCGGATCATCTTCCGCCCCGAAGTGTTCGACATCATCCTGGAAACGGCAGAAAAATACGGCTTTGGTTCTGCTTACGTGAACGACCAGTACCTGGCGCAGAGGCAGCCGCTGTTCACGGTGCCGCCGCTTGAACTCTAGTTAGTTTAGTTAAGGAGGTATTCAAAGAAGATGACCCATCACGAGGAGACCTTCCCGATCAACGTGTGGATCAACGAGGAAAGGTTCGCCAAGCTGCAGGCGGTGAAGCTGGGCGACCTGCCCGAGGAGGCGTTCGCCGGTCTCAAAGTGCTCCGCGTGCCGTGCACCGCCGCGCAGCGGGACAAGGTGCTGGCGGTCTTCCCGACGGCCAAGTTTGACAGCGCGACCACGAAGAGCATCGAGCAGTTGCCGAGGGACATCAAGGACAAGATCTTCGACCTGGTGGTGGAAAGGGGAAGCGTCGACATAATGGATGAGTTCCTGGCCAATTACTAGCTCTCCTGAACCCATAAAGCTTAGAACTGGGGAGCGGCCCGCGTCCGGGTGGAGCGGGCCGCGACCTTGTGCGGCCTGCATACTTTCCGCCGGTGCACGCCAGACTAGCCATGAAGTTTTCCCAAACGGTAGGAGGTGTCTGGCTTTGCAGGTGGAAGTCGATCCGGAACTCTGCATCAGCTGCGGGGTGTGCATCGAAATGTGCCCGGAGGTGTTCGACTGGGGCCACGAGGACAAGGCGGTGGCGGTCAAGGATGAAGTGCCCGACGACCTGGAGGAATGTGCCCACGAGGCCATGGAAGGCTGCCCGACCGAGGCGATCCTGGAACACTAGCCCGGTGAATTGCGTCTAATCCGGCCAAGGCTCCCCTGAAAGAGGGGAGTTTTCTTGTTGCGAACTCCCGGGGCCGGAAGGCTGGCCGCTCGCAAGCCGGGTGAGGAAGTCCGGGTGTTCGGCTTCGAGGAGGCGCACGAACTGGGCCCGGGTGGTGCGGCCGGTCACCCGCAGGCGCTTGACGGTGTGAGGATCGTCACCGGCCTCGACCCGGCCCTGCACGGTGGTGAAGGCCAGCCGGTATCCGGCCTCGACTACTGTTCGGACCGTGTGGTCGTTGAAATCCCCGTACGGGTAGCAGAAGTGGTGCACGGGAAGGCCGAGCTCTTTCGCCAAGGCGTCGCGCGCGCCGCGCACTTCGCGCTCGGCCCGGGCGGGCTCGACGGCGGTCAATTGGGGATGGTCCAGGGTGTGGGCGCCAATGGTCCAGCCGGCCGCAGCCAGGGTCCGGATTTCGTCCCAGCTCAACATTACATTCACGGGCTGCGTGTCGGCGTCGAAGTAATTGGTTCCTCCCACCGCGTTGGCCACCACGAAGACCGTGGCCACAAACCCGTACTCGCGCATGATCGGGTAGGCGCAGACGTAGTTGTCGCGGTACCCGTCGTCCAAGGTGATGAGCACCGGCTTCGGGGGCAGGGGCGCGCCATGATCCAGGTGCGCCCAGAGTTGGTCCGGGGCGATGGCGTTGTAGCCGCGGGAAGACAGGTAGGCCATCTGCCACTCGAATTTCCGGGGGTCGACGCGCAGTCCCCAGCCGCCCGTGGAACGGTCCGGGTTCACCTTCGTGTCCGCCTCCGGTGAGAATACGCCGGCCGGTGGGCGGGCAAATAGGAGACAGACGTTGCCGCGAAAAGGAGGGCGATAGGTTGGCCGAGCGGTTCGACGTGTTGCACGTCATCAGGCCCGCGGACGGGGGCATGAAAAACCACCTCCTGGCCCTGGCGCGCGGAATGCATAGGCTAGGCTTGAAGGTACTGGTGGCCGGTCCCGCACCCCTGCTCGCCGCCTTCCGGAAGGAGGGGCTGGCGGTGGCACCGGTGTGGATTGAACCCGGCCTTCGGGTGGACCGACAGATCGGTGCCCTGCGACACCTGGTCCGACTGGCCCGGACCCACCAGGTGACGGTGCTGCATGCTCACGCGGCCGCGGCGGCGCTGGCGGCCTGCCCGGCGGGGCGCCTCGCCGGAGTGCCGGCGGTGGTGGTGACGATGCACGGGTCAATTAGGCTGGGGGGCGTGTGGCGGCAGCGCGCCGGAATCGCGGCGCAGAAAGCCGTGCTCCGGTGGTCCCACCGGATAATCTGCGTCGCGGAACACGTGCGCGCCGAGTTGCTTGAACTCGGACTGGTGCGGCCGGACCGGGCGGTGACCGTGTACAACGGGATCGACCAACCGGTCCCACGTTCCGGAGAGGCGGAGGCGCTGCGCCGGGAACTCGGACTGCCGGCGGACCGTCCGGTGGTGGGTACCGCAGCGCGCCTCGCTCCGCAAAAAGGGGTGGAATACCTCTTGCGGGCCGCGGCCGTGTTGCGAGACGAGGGCCGTCCGGTCGCTCTGGTGATCGCCGGCGACGGGCCACTAAAGGCACCGCTCGAGAAAATGTCCCGGGCACTCGGGGTGGACACGCGGTTTCTGGGACACCGCCCGGACGTGGCCGGCCTCTTGCAATTGTTCGACGTATTTGTGCTCCCTTCGGTCACCGAGGGCCTGCCGCTGGTGGTGCTCGAGGCGATGGCCGTCGGATGCCCGGTGGTGGCCACCAAGGTCGGGGGGGTGCCGGAAGTTGTGGAGGACGGCCGGACGGGCCGGCTGGTGCCGGCCGGTGATCCGGAGGCGCTGGCTCAGGCGGTGGCGGACACTCTGCGGGACCGGGCGGGAGCGCAAGTCATGGCGGCCGCAGCCGGCGAACGCGTGCGGCACCTTTTTACCCACGACCGGATGGTGCGGCGGATCCTGGCGGTCTACCGCGACGCCCTGGCGGCCGAGGGGAAAGGCTGTTTGGGTGTTGTTTTTTCCCAGGACGGTGCATTAGAATGAGTAGAGCCGGTGATGGAGAAGAGGTGCGTCCTTGAGAATTCCGGGGCTGGGTCTGGTGGCGGCCCTGTTGCTCTTCACGGCCCTTTTTGGAGCCCACCCGGCAGCCGCTGCCGAAGGACGGGTCGTAATGGTGGTCATCGACCGCATGAGTCTGAACGACCTGGGGACCGGGGCGTTTGATACCATTGTGCCGCAGGCCGCACTCGGACTCATGAATACGAACTCGGGCGGTATTCGGAACGTTGAGAACACCCATGCTTCCATCGGGGCGGGCAGCCGGATCGTGGCCACGGGGGCCGGTTTTCTAGCCTTTGAGGTCGACGAGTGGGTGCAGCGTATTCCGGCGGGAGAGGAATACGCCCGCCGGACCGGGGTCACGGCTCCGGACGGGAGCGTGGTTCATCTGGGCATCGCCCGCATTTGGGACCTTACCCGGGCGCTCCCCTACCAGGCGGAGGTCGGTGCCCTGGGCACAACGCTCCGGACCAACGGGCTGGTGACCGGGGTGCTCGGCAACGCGGATTGGGACGGCATCCCGCGGCGTCCGGCGGCTATGATCGCCATGGACGGGCGGGGACTCGTGGACTGGGGCGTGATCGGTGACGAGACGCTCACCACGGACTCCCAGTTTCCCGGGGGGGTGCGCACCGATTACGAGCGGTTGTTTGCCGCGTTTCGGGAGTCCACCGGAGTCGACTTTCTGGTGATTGAATTGGGCGACCTTTCCCGGCTGGACGAGGCCAGGCCGAACGTGCTTCCGGACGTCCTGGCGGGGTTGCGGGCGGCCTCCCTGGGGCGGTGTGCGGAATTCGTCGAGCGGGTGCGGCGGGAGCTGGTTCCCGAGCGGGATCTTCTGCTGGTCGTGTCCCCGACACCCCCGGCGGTGGACATCACGGCTGGCAACACCTTGAGCCCGGTCCTGATGATCGGGCCCGAGGGTAGCGGCACCATCACGTCTTACTCCACCAGGCGCGAGGGCATCGTCAACAACATCGACCTTGCCCCCACCGTGATGCGGTTTCTGAACGTGGACGCGCCGGTGAAGATGACCGGGCGGCCGCTCGCCGTTATTCCGGGTGCGGCCGACCTCGCCGGGCTCCAGGCGCTGAACCGCCAACTGGTACTCACCCACAACGTCCGCGTGCCGATCATCAAGACCTACATGACCATCCAGATCGCCGTGGTAATCGCTGCCCTGCTCACCATTCTCTTCCGGGAGATCGGCATCGTGCGGCGTGAATACTTGCAGGCCCTACTGCTCGTGATTATGAGTTTCCCGCTGGCTGCGCTCCTGCTGCCGCTCTTGCCGCAGCCGGGACCGGTGTGGGTGGGTGTGGAGATTGTGGCGGTCACCCTGGCGGTAGGGGCGGCGGCGATCCGGATGAGCCGGCATACGGCGGTGGGTGCGTTTGCCTTCCTGGGTGGGCTCACGGCTCTGGCGATTCTGATTGACCTGTTCCTGGGAGCACCCCTGCAAAAGTTTTCGCTTTTAAGCTATGACCCGCTGGGCGGGGCCCGGTTCTACGGCATCGGCAACGAGTTCATGGGGGTCTTGATCGGGGCGGTGATCCTGACCGCAGTATGCAGCCTGACCCTTACGCCGCACCGGTTCCGTGGCCCGGTTCTGGGCGGCGCCGGCGCGCTGTTCTTGATCACCCTGTTCGCGGTAGCGAACCCCGGGATCGGCGCGAACATGGGCGGCACCATCACGGCGTTGGTCGCCTTCCTGGTGACTATACTCTTGCTCTTGCACGTGCGTTTCACCCGGCGGCTGATTCTGGCGAGCGCCGGCGGGGCGTTCCTCTTCCTGGCCGGGCTGACGGCGCTGGAATTCATGCGGGGCGCTGAACAGCAGTCGCACATTGGGCGGGCGGCGCGGCTGGTGTTCGGGGGCGATCTGGAGAGCGGCCTTCAGGAGGCCTATAACATCGTCAAACGTAAAGTTTCTATGAATCTCAAACTTTTGCGCTATACCATTTGGAGCCGGGTGTACCTGGCCAGCTTGGGCGGGCTGATTCTCCTGTTCTACCGCCCTATCGGCCGCATGCAGACGTTCCGGGACCAGTACCCCTACGTGTTCAAGGGGCTAGTGGGCATCGCCGTCGGCAGTGTGGTGGCGCTTATATTCAATGATTCCGGAGTGGTGGCCTCGGCCACGGTGATGATGTTTGGGGCTCCGCCGCTTTTGTACCTGTTCCTGGAGGAGGAGGGCTAGCCGAGGTGCTTTTGGGCCGGTTTGCACGCGGGGATGAAACCTTCTACGGCCGGTTGAAGGCAGATGGGACGGTGGTCCGGCTAGACGGCGGTCTTGATTCGGAATGGGCCAACGGTAGGGTGTATGGGCCGGGTGAGGTCCGAGCGCTGGCTCCCTGCACCCCGTCCAAGATCGTGTGCGTGGGGCTGAACCACCGGGAACACGCCCGGGAGCTGAACCATCCCCTTCCCGAAGAGCCCGTCCTGTTCTTGAAACCGCCCAGCGCCGTGATCGGTCCCGGAGAGGAGATCCTGCTCCCGCCCCAGTCGGCGCGCGTGGACTACGAGGCCGAGCTGGCCCTGGTGATTAGGCGGCGCGCGGTGAATCTTGACCCAGAACGGGCGGCGGAATACATTTTCGGCTATACCGCGGCCAACGACGTCACGGCCCGGGACCTGCAGCAAAAGGACGGGCAGTGGACGCGGGCCAAGTCGTTTGACACCTTCTGTTCCCTGGGTCCGTATATTGTAGCGGGGCCACCGCCGGAGCAGATCAAGGTGGCCCTTTATCTGAACGGGGAACAGCGGCAGAGTGCCTGCATCACTGACCTGATCTTTGGTCCGGCGGCCCTGGTAAGCTTTGTATCTCGGGTGATGACCCTGGAACCGGGGGACGTGATCCTGACCGGCACCCCCGCCGGGGTGGGCCCCTTGCGGGTCGGCGACCGGGTGGAGGTGGAGGTTGGAGACGTGGGACGACTGGTAAACGTAGTCGCCACTAGACGACCTTAGATGGCGGAATTAGCCGAATCAGGCCAAAAATTCTGTTGACAAACCCGCCGTATATGTTAGAATTTATTTCGTTGGATTTAACTAACAAATTCTAATCCAGAAGGGGGAAGATAATGACGATGAAACCCATGGGGCGGCACATACTTGCAGAAATCTACGGATGCGACTTCAACGTACTGAATGATCTCAAGAAAGTGGAAGAGATAATGGTCAACGCAGCACTAGCAGCCGGAGCCGAAGTCAGGGAGTGTGTGTTTCACAAGTTCAGCCCCCAGGGAGTCAGTGGAGTGGTCGTGATTTCCGAATCCCACCTCACCATCCATACCTGGCCCGAGTTGGGTTACGCGGCCGTAGACGTTTTCACCTGCGGTGATCGGGTCGATCCCTGGGACGCGTGCAACTACTTGTGCAGCCGCTTCAACGCCCAGCAAATTAAAGCGGAAGAAACTGTTAGAGGAATCATTCCGGATTCCCTGCCCGAATTAAAAGCGGTTAATCATTAGGGGGGATATTTATTAGTACCAAGCCGCATAGGGATGGAGACACTTGAATGGGCCTTGCAACTCCGAAAGGAACACTGCAGGGCCGATTTGTTTTTATGGTGGCAAGGAACCCCTCAACGAGCCATGATCACCGCAAAGGTTTTCTGTTTGAAACGGTTTATTTCCGCCCATTCTGTATAAGTTTACTAGGAGGAGATGTTCGGAAGAGCACGAATTTTCTCTATATCAGGGGAACCTCATACGGAGGTTTTAGTATTTCGTGACCTTGAAACTCTTTGATTCCATCCGGTCCGATCTGGAAGAAGTGCACCGGGTTACCGACGTGACCGACCGGTTTCCGGTGGCTGAGCACCACAACATTTACACCCTGTTGGAGTTGCCGCCGCTCGAGGTTGACCTGCGGCCGGCGGTGGTGCTCCTGACGGGCCGGCTGTTCAACTGTGTACGCGCCAAGCTGGTCGCCCTGGCGGCGATGGTCCAGCTGTTGTTCCTGAGTGTGCGGGTCCACCAGCAGGTGGACGAGGGCGGCGGTCCGGGCAACGACCGCACGCGGTTGGCCGTGCTGATCGGGGATTACTATCTAGGGCGGTTTTTCGGCCTGGTCGGTTCGAGCGGTCTGACGGGGGTGCTGTTACCGTTGTCGGAGGCGGTGTGCCGGATCCACGACGGGGCGATTGCGCGAATCCATTTGTGTGCCACTCCTGCGTTGGTCATGGACGCCGTGCGGCAGGAGACGGCCGAGTTGATCGCCCAGGCGTGTGTGATCGCGGGCCTGGAAGGGGATGCCCCGGAAGGGGCGCGCGAAGAGTTGTTCCGCTACGGTTATAACCTGGGTATGGGCTACGGTCTCACGGACCGGGGCTTGAAGGACGACGCCCGGCATTATCTGGAGGAGGTCCGGATCTGGCTGGCGGGGCTTCCGCCTGGCGCGTCGCGGGACGCGCTTGACGGCTTGGTCACCCACCTGTTAGACTTGCCGGGACGGTCCCTGGCCGGGGCCGGGGGATGAGGCGGTGACCGGCCTGACGCAAGAGCCCGGCGATTCTCCGGAAGCGAAGGCCGAGGCCGTCCGGGCCATGTTCGCCTCGATCGCCCACCGGTACGACCTGTTGAACAGTGTGTTGAGCCTGAACCAGGACCGTTACTGGCGTAGCTGCGCGGCTGCGGCGTGCGGCCTGAAACCCGGTGACCGGGCGCTGGACGTTGCCTGCGGTACGGGGCTTTTAGCCCTGGAACTGGCCCGGCTTGTCGGCCGGGAAGGGCGGGTGGTGGGGCTTGATTTCTGCCCCGAGATGCTGGCCCGGGCCCGGGAGAACCTGGAACGCACACCGCTGGGGGAAGTGGTCGAGCTGGCCGCCGGCGAGGCCACTGACCTGCCGTTTCCGGACCACAGCTTTGACGCGGCCGCGATCGGTTTCGCCCTGCGTACGGTACCCGACCTGGAGCAGACCATCGCCGAGATGGTGCGGGTGGTGCGGCCGGGCGGGAGAGTGGTCAGCCTGGAGCTGGCCAAACCGGAACTCCCGGTACTGAAGCAGGCTTACTCCCTGTACCTGCATCGGGTGGTGCCCCTGATCGGCCGGTTGGGGGTGGGTTTTTCGGGACCCTACGATTTCCTGTCTGCGTCTCTGGAACACTTTCCGCACCAGGCCCAGATCCGGGACTTGTTTGTGCGGCTGGGACTGGTGGACGCACAATATTCGAAACTCACCGGCGGGATTGTGGCCGTGCAGGCCGGGACGAAACCCCGGCCGAGTTAGGCCCGAAAAGGAGCTTTTTTAAGCGGCGATGTTGCAGCGCGTGGTCATCGTGGCCCAGATGATTCGTTTCGAGCACACGGTGTTCGCCCTTCCGTTCGCCTATATCGGCGCTCTGCTGGTGGAGCACCGCATTCCCAGCGGGCACGACCTGTTGTGGATTACCCTGGCCATGGTCGGGGCGCGCACCGGGGCGATGTCGTTGAACCGGATCATTGACCGGCAAATCGATAAGGCCAACCCCCGCACCGCCGACCGGGCGCTGCCGCGGGGAATCCTGTCGGTGGCTGAGGTCTGGGTATACGCCGTGCTTTCTTTCATCCTGCTGGGGCTGGCGGCCATGCAATTAAGCCCGCTGGCCGCGAAGCTTTTCCCGCTCGCGGTGTTTATCCTGGCCGGCTATTCGTACACCAAACGGTTCACCTGGGCCTGTCACCTCTGGCTGGGATTGGCGCTGGGCATCACTCCGGTGGCGAGCTGGATCGCGATCGCGAACGGCTTCACCCTGGCCCCTGTGCTGCTGGGCCTGGGGGTGGTGTTCTGGGTGGCCGGTTTTGACATCATCTACGCCTGCCTGGACTACGATTTCGACCGTGAACACAGGATTCACTCCATCCCAGCGCGCTTCGGGATCGTCAGGGCCCTCCGGGTCGCGCAGGCTTTCCACGTCCTGGCGCCAGTACTGTTTGCGGCGGCCGGGTTGATGCTGGGGCTGGGAACGTTCTACTTCATCGGGGTAGGGATCGCGGCGGGACTCTTGATGTACGAGCACATGATCGCCGACCCCGTGAACCCGGCACGGATCAACGTCGCCTTCTTCCACGTAAACGTGGTGCTTTCATTAACGATGTTTGTCTTTACGCTGGCTGATGTGTTAATCAGTTAGCAAAGGCTTGTTGTAACCTTAAATAACACCGGTCGGGAATGATTGGCTTGGACTTCTGGTTCGTGGACGATAGGCTCGAAGCGGTTGCCGGGAAGGTGCGGAATGGTGAGCGGCTCGGGTTGGAGGACGGGGTGATCCTTTTCCGGTCCCCGGACCTGATCGGAGTCGGGCAGCTGGCCGACGCCGTCCGGCGCAAGAAACACGGCGACCGGGTATACTTCGTGGTGAATCGGCACATCAACCACACCAACATCTGCGTGAACGGTTGCCGGTTTTGCGCTTTCGGCAAGGAGCCGGGCGAGCCGGGCGGCTACGTGATGTCCCTGGACGAGATCGAGGCCCGGGCCCGCGAATCCTGGGCACTCGGCATCTCCGAAGTGCACGTCGTTGGGGGTCTGCACCCCGACCTGAACCTGGACTACTACCGGGAGATGCTCACCCGGCTCCGGAACACCGTCCCCGGCGTGATCATCCAGGCCCTGACCGCGGTCGAGGTGGACTACCTAGCCGGCCTGCACGGGCTTGAGCTGGAGGATGTACTTACCGAACTCCGGGCGGCTGGCCTTGATTCCCTGCCTGGCGGCGGGGCCGAGGTTTTCGCCCCCCGGGTGCGGGAGTCGGTCTGCCCGAAAAAGATCAGCGGTGCACGGTGGCTCGCCGTACACGAGACGGCGCACCGGCTGGGCATCCGCACCAACGCCACCATGCTCTACGGGCATGTGGAAACGCTGGAGGAGCGAGTCGAGCACCTCCTACAACTGCGGGAACTTCAGGATCGGACCGGGGGCTTTCAGGCTTTCATCCCGCTGGCCTTCCACCCGTGGAACACCGCCCTCGAACCGGAGGTGCCCGCCGGCACTACCGGGTACGACGATCTGAAAATGCTGGCGGTGGCGCGGCTCATGCTCGACAACTTCGACCACATCAAGGCCTTCTGGGTGATGATCGGACCCAAGCTGGCCCAGATTTCCCTAAACTTCGGGGTCAACGACATCGACGGCACGGTGGTCGAGGAACGAATCACCCGCGCGGCCGGTGGGCAGACGGCCCATGGTCTGGAGCGCGGGGAACTCTTGCGGCTCATCCGGGCGGCGGGCCGGGTGCCGGTGGAACGCGATACGTTGTATAACGTGGTCAGGGAGGATTTCGCCTGATAACGCCGATCCGCCTGGGACAGGTGGACTACCTTAACTGCCTGCCCATCTACTACGCTTTTGAACGGGGTCTGGTCGACGTGCCCGCCGAACTGGTGAAGGGCCCGCCCACACGGCTGAACGGGCTTTTATTGCGCGGGGAACTGGAGATCACGCCGCTCTCCAGCATCGAGTACGCCCGGCACCCGGACCGCTGCTTGATCGTTCCCGGCCTCTCGATCAGTTCGGACGGTCCGGTGGGGAGCATCTTTTTGATGAGCAAAGTGCCGCTGACCGAGTTGGATGGGAAAAAGGTGTGCCTGCCGGATACCTCGGCCAGCGCCGCGGCTTTGTTGAAAATCTTGTTCCATCATTACTACCACGTGGACGTGCAGTTTGAAACCACGGCTTCGGACCTGGAGCAAATGCTGGCCCGGGCGGACGCCGCCCTGCTGATCGGGGACGAGGCCCTGGCCGCCTATCTGCACGTGAGGAACACCGGGGCGCCGCTCGTGGTGGTCGACCTCGGGGAGGCCTGGAAGAAGTTCACCGGGGAGCGGATGGTTTTCGCCGTCTGGGTGGTCCGGCGCGATTACGCCTTGGAGCGTCCTCAGGAAACCGACGGGCTGGTGGCCGCGCTGCAGCGGGCCCGGGAGATCGGCATCCGGGAGCGCGAAGCGGTGCTGGACCTGGCCGTGCACCGGACGGGCCTCCCCCGGGACTTTGTGGCGGACTACTTGAAACTGGTCCGGTACGACTTCGACGCCGAATACCAGCGGGGGCTTTTGACTTTCTACGACTACGCGTACAAAACGGGCCTGACCGAGGAACGGGTGCGGCTCGCCATCTGGGGGGAACACCTTGCCTGAACTGCGGGACGTCCTTGAAAAGGCGGCGGCTGGCAGGCGGCTCTCGGAGGAGGAGGGTACGGCCCTGCTGGAATCGGCCGACCTCCTGGACGTGGGCCGGGCGGCGGACCTGGCGCGGCGGCGGCGGCACCCGGAGGGGCGTGTCACCTTTGTGATCGACCGGAACATCAACTACACCAACGTTTGTGTGTCGGCCTGCCGTTTTTGCGCGTTTTACCGTTCCCCGGACGCCCCGGACGCCTACGTGCTGTCCGTGGAGGAGATCATTGAGAAGATCGGGGAACTGGTGCGGCTGGGCGGAACGCAGGTACTGATCCAGGGAGGGCTCCACCCGGAACTCGGGCTGGAGTACTACATCGGAATGCTTGAGGCCGTCAAGGCGCGCTTTGACGGCCTGCAGGTGCATTCGTTCTCGCCGCCGGAGATTGTACATCTGGCCCGCCGGGAAGGGCTTTCGGTGCGTACGCTTTTGGCGGCCCTGCGGGCGGCGGGCCTGGATTCGGTGCCCGGAGGCGGTGCCGAAATCTTGGTGGACCGGGTGCGGCGCCTGATCAGTCCCCGCAAGATCTCCTGGCGGGAGTGGATGGACGTTATGTATGCCGCCCACGAGCTGGGAATGCGTACCACGGCCACCATGATGTTCGGCACGGTGGAAACGCCGGCCGAGCGGGTCCGCCACCTGGTCCGCCTGCGGGAAGCCCAAGACCGCACCGGCGGGTTCACCGCCTTCATCCCCTGGAGCTACCAGCCTCCCAACACCGAACTCGGAGGGGAAGCCGCCGGGAGTCACGAGTACCTTAAAGTGCTGGCCGTGTCGCGCCTTATGCTGGACAACTTTCCGAACGTGCAGGCCTCGTGGGTCACCCAGGGGCCGAAAGTGGCCCAGGTGGCGCTTTCCTTCGGCGCAAACGACTTCGGCGGAACAATGCTCGAGGAAAACGTGGTCCGGGCGGCGGGAGCGGCGCACTGCGTGCCGCTGGCCGAGATCATCCGGATGATCCGCGACGCGGGTTTTGTCCCGGCGCAGCGGACCACCGAATACCGGATTCTGCGCGAATTCTAAAGCGATTGTACACCGGCGCGGCCGCCGGGTTAAACTGTAGGGAGGGACGGGAATCCAGAATCCAGAAGGAGCGGAAGGATCTAAAGCTGGCCCCAGGCGTCTTTTCCAGGTACTGCCGGGCTTGTCCGGCTTTGGGCCGGACAGAGCGGTGACCAAAATACCGAGTCCGACGTTCTGTTTCTCATTCTGGATTCCGGCTTCCAGCTTCTGGATGGTTCTCATTCTGGATTCTGGATTCTGAATTCTAGGAGGAATGCTTGTGGCTCCGCACAACATTTGGCTCGACTGCGCCCAGTGGGTGTCCGTGGGAAAAACCGTCGCCTGCCGGTTCCAGTACGGTCACCACATGGAGGCGCAGGGCAAGGCGAGTCCCGGACGCGCCCGCCTGTGGGTCGCGGCGCCCGGCGGGGAACCGGTGGAGTTGGCCCTGGTGGAAGACGGCGAAACCCTGTCAGCTGAATTCAGCCCTACGGTGCGCGGGGTCTACGCGCTCCTCGGGGAGTATGATCCGGGGGTCTGGTCGGTCACCACGGACGGCCGGCACCTTCCGGGCGCGGCCGGGGAACAGGCCGGGGAGGAAGTGGTCCGGACTATCAGCTACGGCCATTTCGCCAAGCGGCTGGTGTTCGTCGAAAAGGACACACCCTGGCCCGGATCGTTCGGGCGGGAGATGGAAATCGTGCCCCTGCAGCCTGCGGGGAGGGAGCAGGAAATCCTGATCCAGTACCGGGGTCGGCCCCTCGGCGGAGTCAAAGTGTACGTGCACGGCCGCGGACGGGCCGGGGCGCGCTACGGAGTGACGGGCCCGGACGGGAAGGTGGAGTTCGGGCTCCCGGCCGGCGAGTGGCTGTTGCTCGCACGTCATGAGTCGCCGGGCACAGCTGCGGACGGGGCAAACGTGCGCGTGACCAGCGCGGTGCTCGCCCTTACCCGGTCCTAGGAGGGCTTACAGAGAAAAGGCGGGAGGTGGCGGCGGTTTTGGAGTTGAACACGGGAGATGTGATGCGCAGGCTCCCCGCGGTGGATGAACTGCTGCGGGAGCCGGAGCTGGAGATGCTTCTGGCGGAACACCCCCGCGCGCTCGTGGTGGCTGCGGTCCGCGAAGTCTTGCAGCAGTGGCGGGAGACGGTGCGCGCGGAGCCGGAACGGGTGCCCGGCAGCCGAGAGGAGTTGGCGGCCGCGATCGTCCAAGAGGTAACGATAACCGTGCGCGCCAAGGCGCGTCCGGCCTTGCGGCGGGTAATTAACGCGACCGGTGTGGTGCTGCACACCAACCTGGGACGGGCGGTCCTTTCGGACAAGGCGCTGCGGGCGGTGCATGAGGCGGCCGCCCATTATTCCAACCTGGAGTTCAACTTGGAGACCGGCAGGAGAGGTTCACGCTACGCACTGGTGGAGGATTTGCTGAAGCTTTTGACCGGGACCGAATCCTGCTTGGTGGTGAACAACAACGCCGCGGCCGTACTGCTCGCCCTGAGCACTCTGGCGGCGGGCCGGGAGGTTATCGTATCCCGGGGCCAGTTGGTGGAGATCGGCGGCTCCTTCCGAATCCCAGAGGTCATGAAACAGAGCGGGGCCCGTCTGGTGGAGGTCGGGGCCACGAACAAAACCCATCTTCGCGACTACCGGGACGCAATCACGTCTGAGACGGCGCTCCTATTACACGTACACGCGTCCAATTACCGGATCGTTGGTTTCACCCATGAGGTCGGCCTGGAGGAACTGGTCGCCCTGGGCCGGGAGCACGGGCTGCCGGTGATGTCCGACCTGGGCAGCGGTTTTCTGGTAGACTTAAGCCGGTTCGGTTATCCCTACGAACCGACGGTGCAGGAGACCGCGGGCGCCGGGGTGGACGTGGTCACCTTCAGCGGGGATAAACTTTTGGGAGGGCCGCAGGCCGGAATCATCGTGGGCCGGCGCGAGGTTGTGGACCGGATGAAGAAGAACCCGCTCACCCGCGCGGTGCGGGTCGACAAGATGACCCTGGCGGCCCTGGAGGCGACGCTCCGGGAGTACCTGGACCCTGAGGGGGCCCTGGAACGGATCCCGACGCTCAGGATGCTCTCCGTCGGAGCCGTTGTGCTGGCGGAAAAGGCCCGGCGGCTGGCCGGACTCCTGGGGGCGGCCCTAGGGGACCGGGCCGAAGTCGGGGTGGAGGAGGACTTTTCCCAGGTGGGCGGCGGCGCCCTGCCCACCGCCCAGCCGAAGACCGTCCTGGTGACCGTGCGGCCGAAAGCCCTGTCGTTGACCGAGTTGACGGCCCGGTTGCGCGCGGCGGACCCGGCGGTGGTGGGCCGGGTGCAGGAAGAGCGGCTCTGCCTTGATCCCCGGACCATCGCCGAAGACGAATTTGTCCTGCTGACCGGCACGCTGGACCGGGTGCTGGGGGTGCCGCAATGAATTACCTGGTCATCGGGACGGCGGGTCACGTCGACCACGGGAAGACCCAGCTCATCAAGGCGCTCACCGGGATCGACACCGACCGCCTCCGGGAAGAGAAGGAGCGCGGGATTTCGATCGAACTGGGTTTCGCCTACATGGACCTCCCGGACGGGAGACGGGCCGGAATTGTGGACGTGCCCGGCCATGAACGTTTTGTAAAACAAATGTTGGCGGGGATCAGCGGGATCGACCTGGTACTGCTGGTAATCGCCGCCGACGAGGGAGTGATGCCCCAGACCCGCGAGCACATGGATATCATTCAGCTTCTGGACATCGAGCGCGGCATCGTGGTCCTGAACAAGGTCGACCTGGTGGAACCCGACTGGCTGGAACTGGTGGAGGAAGATGTGCGCGCCTTTCTGGCCGGCAGCGTGCTGGAGGACGCGCCGGTGCTAAGGGTGTCGGCAGTAACCGGGGAGGGGTTGCCCGCACTCCGGGAAACCATCGGCATGCTGACGGCCGGGCTCCGAGAGCGGACCGGGGCGGGCCCGGCGCGCCTGCCGATCGACCGGGTCTTTTCGATCACCGGTTTCGGCACGGTGGTCACGGGGACCCTGGTTTCCGGTTCTCTGAAACTAGGGGACCCGGTCGAGGTGCTGCCGCCGCGGCTGGTTTCCCGGGTGCGCACGCTCCAGGTGCACAATCAGAAGGTGCAGAAGGCCGGTCCCGGGCAGCGCGTGGCGGTGAACCTGGTCGGCCTGGAGACCCAGGAAATCAACCGGGGGGACGTGCTGGCTTCGGCCGGTTTCTTCAAGCCTACTCGCCGCCTGGACGTGCGGCTGTTTCTGCTGGGGAATACGCCCCGTCCCCTCAAAAACCGGGCTCGGGTGCGGTTCCACCTAGGTGCAGCCGAGATCCTGAGCCGGGTGCTGCTCTTGGACCGGGACGAGTTGGCGCCCGGGGAGGAGTGCTACGCACAGGTGATCCTGGAGGCGGAGTCTGTCGCCGAGCGGGGGGATCGATTCGTGATCCGCTCCTACTCTCCGATGCGCACCATCGGCGGCGGGCGGGTAATTGACGCCAACCCCCCGCGGCACAAGCGGAACCAGCCGCAGGTGCTGGATCGGCTGGCCACCCTGGAAAAAGGGAATCCGGGCGAGTTGATCAGCCAGTTCCTGCAGGGCGGTCCCGCACCCCTGAACGAGAACGAAGTCGCCCAGGGCACAGGGCTCGAGCCGGATACGGTCGCGGCGGTGTGCCGGGAACTGGAGGCGGGTGGTGCCTTGCGCCGGCTGCCCGGCGGGGGATTATTGGCCCACACGGACGACTACCGGCGCTGGGAGCGGGCGGTGATCGGAATACTCAAGGATTATCACGGGCGATACCCGCTGCGGGAGGGCCACCCCCGGGAGGAACTCCGTTCCCGGGCGTTCACCGGGTTTGCCACGGCCAGGTTCCAAGACTTTCTGCAGGCCCTGGAGGCCGACGGAGTGGTGACCCTCTACCCCCAGAGCGTCGCCCTCAGAGAGTTCGCCGGGCGGGAGTTGCCGGAGAAAGCCAGGAAAACGCTGGCGGAGATGGAAGGCCTGTTCCGCGTCGGCGGGATGCAGCCGCCGACCACGGCGCAGGTCCTGGAGAAACTGGGGCTCCCGGAACCGGAGGGCCAGGAATATTTGCACCACCTGATCCGCGCGGGAACGCTGGTCAAGATCGACAATGAGTGGTGTTTTCACGTGGAGGCGGTGGAGGAGGCCAGAAGGCGGATCGGGGATTACCTGGCCGAACACGAGGGCCTCTCTGTCGGGGAGGCGCGGAATCTCCTGGGGACATCCCGCCGGTACACTCTGCCGCTCCTGGAGCATTTTGACCGGGTGCGGTACACCAAGCGGCTTGGGGATCTGCGGGTGCTGGTTAGAAAGTAAGGGCGCCCCGGCGGGCGCCCCGTGTGCTCTCCGTTATGACTACTGCTGCTCCCGCCCTTCCACGACTTCATGCAGTTTATGTCCGACGGTAATTTGCAGGGTGCCTCCTTGTTTCGGATTGGATTTGTAGATACATTGCCCGGTAAGGAGCCGATTTATTTAACGATGAATGCGGAATCAATCAGGCGGGTCGAGGCGTGCGCCGGTACAGGGCGGCACGTGGTGCGCGCCGCGGCCACCGTCACCCCGGACGGGGTGATCGTGGAGCTTCTGGGCGGTGAGCGCCCCCACGTCGGGGCGGTGGCCCTCGGCATGCCGCGCCCGAGCCTGGAGGACCCTTCGCGAGTCAGCAGCAACGTGGCGGTCGTGCCGGTACTGGGTCACAAGGATGACGAGGTAGCCCGGCCGGCCGCCGCCCGAGCGGCCCAGGAACTGAACCGGATCGTGGTGGTGGTCGCTGGGCTGCACGTGGACCGGGCGGGACCGGACGATATCAAGCTGCTGGTTAAGAATGCCGGAACGGCCCTGGACAGACTCATCGAATTGGTAAGACAAGCCTCCGGAGGCAGCGCGTGCTAAGGTTTTCCAATATTTACGGTCTGGAAAACGGAAGAAAATCAGGTATAATGGCGTAAAACAGCCGAATCGCTGGTTAATCAGGCTAGGACGGGAAAACTTGGGTTCCGGCAGACAGGAGCGGGAGGTGGTGGAAAACAAGGGACCGGCAGCCCAAGCCGGTACCGGTTTATAAGCCTTTGAGACCGGAGACGGCTGGCATCAGGGAGGTAATGATGCTACAACGCCTGATACGTGCGACCCTATGCACCTGCCTTTTTGTCCTCTTTTCCGCCGGTACCGCCTTTGCGGCCGCGCACACGGTGGCTCCGGGTGAATCTCTGTTCAAGATCGCCCAGCGTTACGGCGTTTCCACGGCGGATTTGATCGCCGCCAACGGTCTCGGAAACCGGACCGAGATCCACCCGGGGCAGACTCTGACCATTCCGGGGAAAAACACCTACACCGTGCGCCCCGGAGACTCTCTATTCAAGGTCGCCCAGCGTTTTGGTGTCACGGTGCAGGCGCTGAGGACGGCCAATGGCCTTGGAAACCTGACCACGATATACCCCGGGCAGGTGCTCAACATTCCAATTGCCTCCGGCACTTACGTGGTGCGCCCCGGAGACTCCCTCTTCAAGATCGCTTCACGTTACGGAACCGACTACCGCGAACTCATGCGTCTAAACGGTCTTGCCAAAGCCGAGATATATCCCGGACAGACCCTGCGGGTTCCGGCCGGGGGGTTTCCGGCGGCTGTGGCGCGCAGCCGGTGGTCGGTGTCGTCCCGGGATTTTGACCTGTTGGCCCGGTTGATCACCTCCGAGGCGGACTGCCAGCCGTTTCTGGTAAAAGTCGCAGTCGGCGCCGTGGTGCTGAACCGGGTGAAGTCTCACCTTTTCCCCAATACAATCGCCGACGTGATATACGACCGGTCCAACGGCAAGTACCAGTTCGAACCGGTCTTGAACGGGTTCATCAACCGCCCGGCCACCCCCGAATCGGTGCGGGCGGCCCAGGCGGCGCTGGACGGACACGACCCCTCCTGGGGGGCGCTCTTCTTCTTCGAACCCTGGGTGACCAACCGCTTCCTGCACGCCCTGCCGGTAGCTCGGGACCTCGGAGCCTTCCGCTTCTGCTACGCGCGCTAGATGCCGGTGAAAATCCTTGTTCGCCGGACCCGTTGGGGTCCGGTTTTTTTATGTCCGGGCAAAGACAAGGTTGGGAAAGCGGCGTTCATCACCTTTCTGACGAACATAACTCCCGACTGTGACTGCTGCAGCTTCAGCGACGCTCCGATCGTCGGCGATAGCGGCATTCTGGCCTCCCTGGATCCGATCGCGCTGGACCAAGCCTGCGTGGATCTGGTGAACGCCGAGCCAGGCATAAGTGCTTCCCGTTTGGCGGGAAATGAGGACAACCCCGACAAATTCCGAGCGCTCTTTCACCATATCGACTGGACCCGGCAGTTGGCTTACGGGGAGCAGTTGGGATTCGGCACCCGCGATTACAGGCTGGTAAAGCTCCGGTGATAATCAAACCATTTTTGGTCGGGAAAACGCTTGACTTGCTTGAAGCAAAAAGATAGAATATTTTCACTATAGAAAAATGGCTTGGCCGCAAATGTAACATAATTTACGATCTCTATACCCAGCAAGAAAATCGCACGAACTTTTTTATTTTTTTCATAATTAACTTATTGATTATTATGAAAATTTGGGTGGGGGGTAATAACTAGATGTCTGGCGAGAGTCTGGTCGCCATTCTTATCCTACTTCCGGTAGCAACGGCCGCTGCAAGCCTGGTGATCAAGGATGAGCGGTTGCGGCGGTCCCTGATTATCCTACCATCCGGTGCCTTGATCGCCGCCTCGGCATTGCTCCTGGCTCAGGTCCTGCAAAACGGACCGTTGACTTTCACCCCCTCTGGATACTGGGACACACTCATTCTGATTATTGAACTTGCCGTGCTGGTGTATTTCGTCTACGTCGGCGTGGCGCGCAAACACCTGTTGGTGTTGGGGCTGGGGGCAGCGCAGCTGTTGTTGTTCGGCCTCTTCAAGTTCGCCTGGCTGCCGTCCGGATATAAGGTCCAGCCGGCGTTTCACGTTGACCTCCTGGCGGTCGTGATGTGCCTGGTGATCTCGGTGGTCGGCAGCCTGATCGTGATGTACGCCCTGAACTACATGCACAACCACGAGCACCATTTGAAGCTCGGCGCCACCAGGCAGCACATTTTCTTCTTCTTCCTGGTCGGCTTCCTGGGCGCGATGAACGGAGTTGTATTCGCCAACAGTCTGTTATGGTTGTTCCTCTTCTGGGAGCTGACCACGCTTTGCTGCTACCACCTCATCCGGCACGATCTCACCGGTGAAGCGGAACAGTCCGCCCTGCGCGCGCTCTGGATGAACCTGGTGGGCGGCTTGGCGCTGGTGACCGGGATGAGCCTCGCGTACCAGGCATCCGGGACGCTCTCGCTCCTCGACCTGACCGGATTCGGCACCGTGGCTCCGGTCATGCTCCTGCCACTGGCCCTCTTTTGTTTCGCCGGCTTCACGAAGGCGGCGCAGGTCCCCTTCCAGAGTTGGCTTCTAGGGGCAATGGTGGCGCCGACCCCGGTCTCCGCGCTGCTGCACTCCAGCACCATGGTTAAGGCGGGGGTCTACCTGGTGCTCCGACTGGCGCCGGGCTACGAAGGGACCTACCTCTCGGCCGGCATCGCCGTGTTCGGGGCGTTTGTTTTTATGATCACCTCGATCCTGGCCATCAGCCAGAACGTTTCCAAGCGGGTGCTGGCCTATTCGACCATCTCCAGCCTGGGGCTGATCATCTGTTGTGCCGGAATCAATACCGGTCTGGCCATCGCCGCGGCCATCGCCCTGATCATTTACCACGCGGTGGTCAAGGGGGTCTTGTTCCTGGCTGTGGGTATTATGGAACAGAGCATCCACAGCCGGGACATCGAGGATATGGAGGGACTGGTTACCCGGTTGCCGGCCGTGGCGGGGATGGCGATCATGGGGATGGTCGTGATGCTGTTCGTGCCATTCGGGGTGCTGTTCGCTAAGTGGGCCGGCATCCAGGCGGCGGCCACCGCGCCTACGGGCTGGTTTTCGCTGGTGGTGACCTTCCTGGTGATCGGCAGCGCGGCCGGGGTTGTCTTCTGGTGCCGGTGGATCGGCCGGCTGATGAGCCACGTGGCCACCAGGGAAGGTGATCCACAAACCGCACCGGCGGAGGCGGAACCGCGGGGGTCGCTTTCCTACCTGGTTGTGGCCGCCCTGCTAGCGGGCGGGGTGATTCTTAGTGTACTGGCGGCGCCCCTGGTGTCGTACCTCATAAATCCGGCCGGGGCGGCCATGGGCTACAGCCCGGCACTGGATACGGCGGGAGGGCACCTGAAAACGGCTTTTGGCTTTTTCACTCCGTGGGTGTTGTTTATTGTCATCGGAGCGGCACTCCTTTTACCGGCGCTCCTGGTCCGGGTGCAGGCCGAGGATATCCGGCCGGTGTACCTGTGCGGCGAGCACCAGGCGGTGGCTGAGAGGCCGGTGTTCGTATCGTTGGGGGACCAGGCGGTGCCCATCGAGACCGGAGGGTTTTACTGGGGCCGGGTGTTCGGGGAGCGGAGCCTGAACGCGTGGGTGAACGGAGCGGGAATTGTGCTCCTGGCCGCCTTGTTTGTGGGGGTGATCGTGTGAGCCTGACGGAACTATTGGTCGGCCTTGCCGCCCTGGTGTTGGCGCCATTTGTCGGCGGTTTCCTGCGCGGGGTCGACCGGAGGATCACCGCCCGGATGCAGGGCCGGATCGGCCCGCCGGTACGGCAGCAGTTTTACGACTTTCTGAAGCTCTGGGGCAAGGCGCCTTCGGTGCCGAACAAGGCGTCGGTGGTGTGGGTCTGGGGTTATCTCCTGCTGACCATGGTCACCGTGTTTATGCTGTTCGCCGGCCAGGACCTGTTGATCATCTTTTTCGTGTTGGCGTTCGCCGCCGCTTGCCTGGCGTTCGGAGCTTACAGCGTGCGTTCGCCTTACGCGCACATTGGGGCGCACCGAGAGCTCTTGCAGATGTTGTCTTACGAACCGATCCTGCTTCTGGCAGTCGTGGCCATCTTTCTCCAGACCGGCACCTTCATGGTTTCGGGGGTGCTCGAGTACGACCAGCCGCTCCTTTTGACGTTGCCGCTGGCGTTCGCGGCCGTTTTGATCGCTCTGGGCATCAAACTCCGCAAGTCACCGTTCGACATCTCGGCCTCGGAGCACGCGCATCAAGAACTGGTGCGGGGGGTGTACACCGAGTATTCGGGCCGGACCCTGGCCGTCATTGAACTGGCCCACTGGTACGAACTGGTGCTGATCCTGGCCTTTGTGGCCCTCTTCTGGGCCCAGCCGCTTTGGGTGGGAGTGCTCCTGGCACTCGGCGCCTACTTCCTAGAGTTCGTGGTTGATAACATCGCCGCCCGCCTCCGTTGGACCTGGATGTTGTCCATCAGTTGGGGTATTGGAGTAGGGCTTGTCCTGCTGAACATCGTCCTCATCCAGTTCGTGTTCAGCGGTGCAAGGGTGTAAGCAACAAGGAGGAGTCGCAAACGGTGGGATTGATCAACAAAGCCCGTGTGAAGTCACCTTGGATCGTGCATTACTGCGCCGGCAGTTGCAACGGTTGCGATATTGAGATCCTGGCCTGTTTGACGCCGTATTATGACGTTGAGCGGTTCGGCATATTGAATATCGGCAACCCTAAGCACGCCGACCTGCTGGTGGTGACCGGGCCGGCGAACATGCGCTGCTCCCGGGTACTGAAAAACCTTTACGATCAAATGCCGGAGCCGAAACTGGTAATGGCGGTTGGGGCGTGTGCGGCCACGGGAGGCGTGTTCCACAACTGCTACAACATCCTGGGCGGTATCGACCGGGTGATCCCGGTGGACGTCTACGTCCCGGGGTGTGCGGCCCGGCCGGAAGCCATTATCGATGGCGTGGTGCTGGCGCTGGATAAGCTAAGTAACATCAAGTAGACGGTGGTGAAGTCGTTTATGGACACGATCACGGTCGGCAAGGCCGAACTGGGCTTCGCGGTGCAGCGGCTGTTGGATGAAAACAGCCGGTTGGTCACGGCGGTGTGTCTGGACCAGGAAGAGCACTTCGTGGTGAAATACTTCTTCCACAAGGATCCGGATCTCGTGTGCCTCGCGGTCAAGGTCGGCAAGGACGAGGAGTTGCCCGGTATCTCCGGCCTGCACTTGAACGCGGCGCTGATCGAGAACGAGATGAAGGAGTTCTTCGGAATCAACATCACCGGTATCGCCCTGGATTTCGGGGGCCGGCTGCTCCTGTGCGAGGATAGCCCCCGGGCGCCGCTATTGAAGACCCAACCCGAGACTCAGACGGAGGGATAGACAAACCTATGCCGAGGATGACCTTTCCGTTCGGCCCGCAGCATCCTGTGCTCCCGGAAGCGATTCAGCTAAAGCTGACCGTGGAGGATGAAAGAGTCGTCGAGGTGCTGCCGGCGATCGGGTACATGCACCGGGGCATCGAGAAGGCGGCCGAACGGAACCCGTACATCAACAATGTGTTTCTGTGCGAGCGGATCTGCGGGATCTGCAGTTTCATCCACGGGATGGCTTACTGCCAGACGATCGAGGAGATCATGAAGGTGGAAGTGCCGCCCCGCGCCAAATACCTGCGGGTAATGTGGAGCGAGCTTTCGCGTCTGCACAGCCACCTATTGTGGCTCGGGCTACTGGCCGACTCCTTCGGCTTTGAGAGCCTGTTCATGCAGTGCTGGCGTGCCCGGGAGATCGTGCTCGATATGCTGGAGATGACCACCGGGCAGCGGGTGATCCAGTCCACCTGCGTCATCGGCGGTGTGAGGCGGGACATCGACGCCGACCAGGCTGCCCGCCTGCGGGAAATGCTGAAAACATTGAAGCCGCAGATCGACGCCGTGATCCCAGTGTTCAAGCATGACTACACCATCAAGTCCCGCACGGTAGGCAGGGGTGTGCTGCCGAAGGATCAGGCCTGGACTCTGGGCGCGGTCGGGCCGACCTTGCGTGGCAGCGGCGGCACCTGGGACGCCCGCTCAACCGGTTACGCGGCGTACGGCGAGCTTGAGTTTGAGCCGGTGGTCGAGACCGACGGCGACAGCTACGCGCGGACCATGGTGCGGGTCCGGGAAACGTATCAGGCTTACGAACTGGTGTTGAAGGCGCTGGACCGGCTGCCGGAAGGCGAGACCAGGGTCAAGGTGAAAGGTTCCCCGAATGGTGAAGCCGTAATGCGGGTCGAGCAGCCGCGCGGGGAGCTTTTCTACTACGCTCTGGGCAACGGAACCGTGCGCCTGGAGCGATTGAAGGTGCGCACGCCGACGTTCGCCAACATTCCGGCGCTGCTGACCATGCTGCCCGGCTGTGAGATCGCCGACGTTCCGGTCATCGTACTGTCGATCGACCCGTGCATGTCGTGTACCGAAAGGTGAGTTGCCGGCGGCGGCGCCGGTCGACCCATAGCAAAACGGGGGTGTGGAAATGCCCTGGATGATTCCGAACATCGCCAAAAACCTAGCTGGTTCCCCGGCCACCCGCAAGTACCCGTTTGAAAAGCGGGCGTACTTCCCGGGCGCCCGGGGAAGGCTTGAGATTGATTTTCTCACCTGCGGGTACTGCGGCCTGTGCGAGCGGGTGTGTCCGTCACAGGCCATCAAAAAGATCGGGGACAAAAAGGACCCGGACGTGACGATCCTGTACAAACCCTTCGCCTGCATCTACTGCGGCCGGTGCGTCGAGGTATGCAAGTTCGGGGCCGTGCAGATATTCGAAGAACACACCGCGCCGGCCGACCGGAAACTCACTCTGGGGCGGGAAGGTGAGCCGGTAGACGAGGAGTTTGAGCTGAACAACGGCTTTTGACCGGATGGTTTAACCTGACGGACGAGAAGGGCCGGGTGCGGCCCTTTTTTCCTTGCCGGTGGCCGGGGCAGGAATTCCGGTTGGCGGGACCGAATACTCCCGTTGTAAAAGAAACAGTATCTGAAGTGGGGGAGAAGAAGCATGTGCGTACAAAGTCCCTGGGAAAAGGCCCTTGAGTTTCACGGGCACGTCTGTCCGGGACTGGTGGTCGGCTTCCGGGCGGCTGAGGTCGGCCTGCGGGAACTGGGCCTTGACCCGGCGGGCGCCCGGAGTGCGGATCTTATCTGTGTGGTCGAGAACCGGGCCTGCGCTGTGGACGCCGTCCAGGCTGTAACCGGTTGTACTCTGGGCAAGGCCAACCTGGTGGTTGCCGACCACGGTAAGCACGTGTATACTTTTGCCCGGCGGGAGGCCGGTGGGGAGGCCGTACGAGTAGCCCTGATAGCGGCCGGCCTGGCGCTGGAGGAGTTGCGTGCCCTGCAGGAAAAGGCTTTGACCGAGCCCGGCGAGGAGAACCAGAAAGCGTTCGTCCGGAAGCGCGAGGAAATCTCTGACCGGCTGATGGAAATGCCGGAGACCGACCTGTTTCAAGTCCGCCGGGTGACGGTGGAACCGCCTGCCCGGCAGCGGGTGAAGTGCCTGGCGGTGTGCAGCCGTTGCGGCGAGTACGTTTTCGAGGACCGGGCGACTAAAAAGGACGGACGGGTGTTTTGCCCGCCTTGTGCCGTGGAGTAGAGGGGGAAGTCGATGGCCGCGAGAGCAGGCCGCAAAAAGAGGGGCGGCAGGGCCGCCGGGACTGACCGTAAAGGCGATGGCGGGGGTGACGGCAAGGGCCGGAAGGCGAAGGGTGCAGCAAAGAAGGGGACAGTCTCCCTGGGGCCCAAAGGGGACTGTCCCCCTCATGGGGATATTCCTCCCATGGGTACGGCGTCGCGCATTGTCGGGATGCTCGTCAACCCGCTCCGCACCCTGGATGATATCGTCCGCCAGCCGCGGGCGCTGACGGCGGCATCCTTGCTTTTGGGCACCAACCTGTTGTTTGTGCTGCTGATCTGGGACAAGATCCACCAGCACGCCCGCTGGCTGGTGGAACACGCCCCGCCGCCTGAAGTGCCGGCGGAGGAACTGGCCCGCTTCGCCGACCAGGCGCCGGCGGTGGCTTCAACGGATGCCCTGCTCGGCCCCGCAATCACCTGGTTTATGATTGCTCTGCTCATCAGAATTCTGGCGACCGGAGCCGGGCGGACGGTGACGTTCGGCCTATTGTTCAACGTGGCAATTTTCGGCATGGTGCCGCACATGCTGGGGCTGTACCTGGATTCTGTGGTGCGGTACTTCGCCGACCCCGAGCGCCTGGATTACCTGCAACTCGGCATCAACGCGGCGTACCTCGTGCCGGGTGGCGTGGATTCAAAATGGTTCCCGTTGCTGGATGCCGTGAACCCGTTTACAATCTGGGGGCTGGCCCTGGCGTCCATCGGCGGCGCCAAGCTCCTGGAGGTCAAGGTCGCGCGGGTGGCGGTGCCCTTGTTGGGATTGTGGTTCCTGCTGGCCCTCATCCGAACCTTCAGCCCATCCGGTACCGCAGGCTAGGAGCAAAAAAGACCTCCGGAACGCGGGACGGAGCAGGACGCCGGGCGCCCTGTTTGCGCGGGGTGGGTGGAGAAATCACTAAGCGGGAACGCTTTGCACAATGACCAAGGGGAAGAGGGGAGCCCGAAATGAGAGTGGCCATATTCACCGACAGCTACCGCCCCTACACCAGTGGTGTGGTGCGCTCTATCGAAACCTTCAGCGAGGAATTGCTCGCCCTGGGCCACCAGGTCTATATTTTTGCGCCGCGTTACGGACAGGTTCAGTCTCGGGAAGAGACGATCTTCCGTTTCTATTCCGTGCCGTCCCCGACCAACCCCGACTACAACATCGCAATTCCGATTTCCCTGCGCCTGAAAGCCACCCTGAAACAGCTTAAGGTGAACATCATCCACGTCCATTCACCGTTCATGCTCGGCCGGCTGGGTGCCCGTTGCGCACGGGATCTGGAACTCCCGCTCGTTTTCACCTACCACACCCTGTACGACCAGTATGTGCACTACATCCCGGTAGCCCGCAACCTGACGCGGAAGATGACCCAGAAACTCTCCGTGCAGTTCTGCAACCGCTGCGACATGGTCCTCGTGCCCACCTGGGTGATCGGCGAGTACATCCGCGGCCTCGGGGTGCAGGTGCCGGTAACCAAGCTTCCTAGCGGAATCAAGGTTGAGGATTTCCAGCAGGGTGACCCGCAGTGGCTTCGGGAACGATACGGGATCGGGGCGGAGGAAAAGGTTCTTCTCTTTGTGGGCCGATTGGGGCAGGAAAAGAACATCGAATTCCTCTTGCGTGCCTACCGGCAGGTCCTTGACGGCCTGCCGCAAACGCCGGTCCGCCTGGTGCTGGTGGGCGGCGGCCCGGAGACCGGGAACCTGAAGCTGATGGCACAGGCGCTGGGGATCGCCGAGCGCACGGTGTTCACCGGCCCGCTGGCCGGACGAGATGTAGTGCACTGCTATGCCGGGGCTGACCTGTTTGTGTTTCCGTCCGTGACCGAAACGCAGGGACTGGTCATCGGAGAGGCGAAGGCGGCCGGAGTGCCGGCCGTGGCGGTGGACGCGTTCGGCGTCGCCGAGATGGTCAGTCACGGCGAGGACGGGTTTCTGACCAGCCTATCCGAGCAGGCTTTTTCCGAGAAAATACTCCTACTGTTGAACGACGAAGGATTGCGCCGGAGAATGGCCAGCACCGCCCGGGAAAACGCCCGGGAACTCTCCGCCAAGGTGCTGGCGGGCCAACTAGAAAACGTGTACCGGCGCCTGATTGAACACCGGCTGCACAAATCACAGGTGCGCTAGATGTACCCAGAGAGTTATTCGGAAACGCCAAGCGTGCCCGAACGGAATACCGGGCACACCTGCGTTACCAGCCCACGTCTCGGTGGAATGAAAAGCCGACCACACTCGGTCCCACGTGAGCGCCGATTACACCCCCGACGCGGCAGGACAGGTCAGGCCCAAACCCGACACGCGTGGTCAATTTCTCCTCCAGCCGGGCGAAAAGCTCAGGGGTGTTCCCGTGGGTGATGCCGTACTTGATGGGCCCCTGACGCGCCGCCTCCTCCAGCACCCCCGCCAGGCGCTCCAGACCCTTGGCCCGGCCCCGGACTTTGTCGAGCGGGGTTACCAGGCCATCCTTGAGCATTAAGATCGGCTTAATGTTGAGGAGGGTGCCCAGAAGCCCCTGCGCCCGGCCGATACGCCCGCCCCGCTGCAGGTACTCCAGGGTGTCCACCATGAAGTAAACACCGGTGGAGTCCAGAATGGAGTTTAAGAGTTCAAGGATTTCCGCTCGGCCTAGGCCGGCCTGTGCCGCCCGCGCGGCGGCGAGCACCGCCATGCCCAGGGGGATGCTGGTGACCTTCGAGTCGATGACCTCGACCGATGCGTCCGGGAGCAGGGCCCGGGCCGCCTGGGCCGAGTGCACGGTGCCGCTCAGGGCCGCCGAGATGTGCACGGAGATGATATCCCGGCCTTGCTCCGCCAGGGGCCGGTAGACGTCCAGGAACTCCGCCGGGGACGGCTGGGAAGTGGAGGCCGGAAGTTCTGCGAGGCGCACAAAGAACTGTTCCGGCGTTAGGTCGATCCCGTCGCGGTAGAACTCTTCGTCACTGAAGATCACCTTCAAGGGGACCACGGTGATCTCGTGCCGCTCAGCCAACTCGGCGGGGATGTCGGCGGTGCTGTCGGTAACAATGTGTACGCTTTTCATTGAGGCTCATCACTCCACAGAAATAATAAAATGGTACAGGGGTTGTCCGCCGTAATATAGTTCGAACTCGGCGCCGGGGAAAACAGCCCGGAGGCCGGCAAGCATTTCCTCGGCTTCGGCGGTGCTCACGTTTTTGCCGTGGTACAGCGTGACTAGGCTGCCGGTGGCCACCAGCGCGCCGATTACCTTCTCGGTCACCTCGGCCAGGCTGCCGCCGGTGACCAGCTTCCCTTCGGCTATGCCGAGCCAGCCGCCCGCTGTGATCTCCTGGCCGTCTACCGTGGCGTCCCGTACCGCCTGGGTGACCTCGCCGGTCAGTACATTTCCCAGGGCGGCCTCCATCCGGGATACGTTCGCTTCCAGGCTGGCGTCCGGCGCAAAGGCGAGCATGGCGGCCAGGCCTTGGGGGACAGTGCGGCTGGGTACCACGCGCACTTCCTTCTTGGATAGCGCCTGGGCCTGCTGGGCGGCCAGGATGATGTTCGAGTTGTTCGGCAGAATGAGGACCCGGTCCGCGGGGACACGCTCCACGGCGCGCAGGATTTCCTCAGTGCTGGGGTTCATTGTTTGCTGCCCGGATACGATGGTGTCGGTTCCCAGGCTTTCAAAGATCTTGGCCAACCCCTCGCCGGATACGACCGCCACCAGCCCGAGGGGTTTCTTGGGCTGTTTGAGTTCGGCGGTTTGGTCGGCCATGTTGTTGATGTGCACCTCGTGCAGGGTGCCGTGACGTAGCCCCTCCTCAAGGACGCGGCCGGGGTTATTGGAGTGGATGTGGACCTTGAGCATGTTCCCGTTGCCGACCACCATCAGGCAGTCGCCCAGGTGGCGCAAGTTGGCCCGGAGTTCATCGCTCTTCAGGTCCGGACCCCGCACCAGAAATTCGGTGCAATAGAGGAAGCGGATATCTCCCGGCTCTTCCATGCGTGGGGTACTCTGCCCCGAACCAGTGAGAAAGTCAAACGAAGCAGTGAGCAGTTCTTCCTGCCGGAAACGGCGGAAGACATGGAGCATACCCTCGAGAATGACCAGAAGCCCCTTTCCCCCGGCATCGACCACTCCGGCTTTCTTCAACACCGGGAGCATTTCCGGAGTTAGGGTCAGGGTTTCGGCAGCCCTCCGGTAAACGTGGAGGCTCAGGCGGCGCAGGTCCGGGCTGCGCTCCGCGGCCTCGCGGGCTGCTTCGGCGGCGCTCCGGGCGACGGTCAGGATGGTGCCCTCCACCGGCTCGCTCATTGCCCGGTAGGCGAATTCGACGCCTTTCTCCAGGGCGACCGCGATATCTCCGGCACATCCCTGGTCCTTACCGGCCAGGGCGCTGGCAAAGCCTTGGAGGATCTGGGACAGGATGACGCCGGAATTGCCGCGGGCACCCAAGAGCGCACCGTGGGCTACCGCCTTGGTCACGGCACCAAGTGAGTCGTCGCCAACCTGGCCAAGTTCCTGCAACGCGACCAAGAAAGTCAGGTACATATTAGTGCCGGTGTCGCCGTCAGGCACCGGGAAAACGTTCAGCCGGTCGATTTCCTGGCGCATGCGGGCCAGGCGGGCTGCCCCAGTAACCAGCACTTCCTGCAACTGGGCTCCGCTGATGTACTGCACGTTAGACCAGGACTCCTCTTGATATCTATTTTTTGGTTTTTTCAGTGTTCGACGGAACCGGTTCGAATCCCTGCCATATTACCGGTACAAGTGCCATCACCGATATTTTGGCCGAATCCGGTGAGTGTAAGGTTTAAGTAGGAGATGTGAGGTCGGAAATAGAAGTGAGACCTCAAAACGGCTTCCCCTGAGGGGAAGCCCTCCCCGCCAAAGGAGTGAGGTCTCATGTTCAAGATTCGCTTTCTGCTTGAGGTAGTCCTGTTTCTGGCCAAGGGAATTTTTGAGGTGTTCAGGTCGGTGCGCAATATGGATGAGTTGGAAGAGCGGGTGCAGCGGTTGGTTCAACAGGCAGGCGGCAAAATGCTGGAGGAGGCGCTGGCACACATTGACCTTGAGTTAAGCGGCAAGCGGGATCCAGCCCTCAAGAACGTGGGACAGCGGTCGCGGACCCTGGTCACCAGCTTCGGTGAGATTACGGTTAAGCGCCGACTGTACCGTAACCAGAAGACCGGCGCGTACCGGTTCCTTCTGGACGAAGCCTTGGGAATCCCTGAACGCCAACGGGTGACACCGCGGATGACCCGTATGATCCTGGAGCTAGGCACGGAGATGCCCTTCAGGCGCGCGGCCCGGGTTATGGGTTTTCTAGTACCGGGGATTCACTGGATGACCGTCTGGTCTAAGGTTCAGGATGCTGGAGAAAAGGCCGCCCGGGATGCTGAGGCACTACGCGAGGCCGTCTTTGAAGACGGTGTGGTCCCTGAAGGCGGCAAGGAGGTTCGGGAGTTATCCATTGAAGCCGATGGTGTAGTAATACCCTTGCAGCGGTCGCCCAAGGCGTTTGGTGAGATCAAGCTGTTTATCGGCTACGAGGGCAGGGA
Organism: Candidatus Desulforudis audaxviator MP104C; assembly: GCF_000018425.1. Classification (GTDB taxonomy): domain Bacteria; phylum Bacillota; class Desulfotomaculia; order Desulfotomaculales; family Desulforudaceae; genus Desulforudis; species Desulforudis audaxviator. Next base: position 1,167,627 of record NC_010424.1, read on the forward strand.
ACAAAAGACCCGGAAACTGGTGAACCGTTACACGGTGGCCACCGCCAGGGGCAGCCGGGTGGCTTGGGAAGACACCGGGGCGGCCTTCGGCCACAAGTGGGACCTTAGCAGGGTAGAGCGGATCCGCATTGGTGGGGACGGCGCCGAGTGGATCAAACAAGGCCTGGAGATGTTCCCCGGGGCGACTTACCACCTTGACCCCTTCCACCTGCGCCGGCGTTTAACCGAGGCTTTAAGTTACAGCAGCAACGTCTATGAAACTGTCACCGAAGGGTTAGCCGAGCTAAACCAAGATGCGGTAGTTTCCGCCTTGGATCAGGCGATTCGGGTCAACCGGGGTGCACGCCGTAACGGGATCATGCGGCTTAAGGAGTATCTCCTGGCTAACTGGCAAGGTATCGCCGCCTTGCCGGAGGGAGACCGTTTAGGTGCGATCGAGGGCCAGGTCCGTCACACCATCGCCAGGCGAACAAAGCGGATTGGGGCGCGTTGGAGCCCGGCCGGTGCGGAACGGATGGGACGCCTGTTAGCGGTACGGGCTAATGATGAGCTGGACAGATACGCGGTACACTCGGAACCCCGGTTCGACCTACTGAAAAAGGCTGTCGGAGCCGAGGCAATCCAACTGCCCAAACGCTTCGGCAAAGATCCCGAGGCCTGGCTTCAAGCCAACGTGCCCGCCCTTGAAGGACCGCACGCCGGAAAACACTGGGTCAAGCACATAGTAAGAGAGATTAGTTCACCGAGGTGGTCTACGGTCTAATTCAAATTAAATCGGCTGGGAGATCGCCTACTAAGTCTTGACACGGACCCGAATCCGCAGTGCTTTGCTCCCGATCCCGACCGGATGTTATGATGTGCTTAGCTTAATTAAGGAAAGGGGGCGGGCTGTTGACGGCAGTTCCGGATGGCAGCGCGGAGAAAGCGGTGCTGGTAGGGGTTGAGCTTGGGAGTCTCACGGGGGCAGAGGTGCGGGAGAGCCTCAATGAGTTGAACCGCCTGGCCAGGACGGCCGGGGCCGAAGTTGCGGGCACCGTGCTGCAGAAAAGGCCGCGTCCGGACCCGGCGCACTTTGTCGGCCGCGGGAAGGCCGAGGAACTGGCGGCGCTCTGCAGCGCCGCGGGCGCGGGGCTTCTGATCTTCGACCAGGACCTGTCTCCCGCCCAGGCACGAAATCTGGAAAACGTGACCGGTGTACGGGTGCTCGACCGCACCCAGATCATACTGGACATCTTTGCGCGGCGGGCCCGTACCCGGGAAGGGAAACTCCAGGTGGAACTGGCCCAGTTGAACTATGTTTTGCCACGGCTGACCGGCCGGGGCACCGAACTCTCACGGCTGGGCGGCGGCATTGGCACTCGGGGCCCCGGTGAAACCAAACTGGAAACGGATCGGCGCCGAATCCGCCAGCGGATCGCCGACTTGCAGCGCGAGATTGCCGAGGTTCGCCGGCACCGGCAGTTGCTCCGGCGGGCCCGGAAAGTGGCCCCGGTGCCGCTGGTGGCGCTGGTGGGGTACACCAACGCCGGGAAGTCGTCGCTTCTGAACGCCCTTACCGGTGCGGTGGTATCCGTTGAAGACCGCCTGTTTGCCACTCTGGACCCGACCAGCCGGCAGCTGCGCCTCCCGACGAACGAGGTGGTGGTGCTCACCGATACGGTCGGGTTTATCCGGCACCTGCCGCATCATCTGGTGGCCGCCTTCCGGGCCACCCTGGAGGAGGTAGTGGAGGCCGACCTGTTGTTGCACGTGGTCGACCTGAGCCACCCCGCGCACCAGGCCCATATCACGGCGGTGGACGGGGTGCTGGAGGAACTTGGTGCCGGCGGCAAACCGCGGCTGATGGTGTTCAACAAGACCGATCTGGTCGAACCCGGGGAGCTGGACCTCCTGGGGCGAAACGATGTGGCCGTTTCGGCCCTGACCGGGGCGGGCCTGGACACCCTCAGGGCCGCCGTCGCGGACGCGCTTTCCACCTGGCGGACACGGGAGCGCTTCCTGATTCCCTACAGCCGCACCCAGTTGGTAGCGCTGGCGTATGAGCACGGCCGGGTACTGGCAGAGCACCACCGGGAGGATGGAGTGGAGATCGAGGTCGAACTGCCGGTGGCCTGGGCACGGCGAATCGCGGCGCGGCTCGAGGAGCAAGCAGATTCTTGACTTTAGGGCTCGTTTCCGCTAAGATAAGAAAGGTAAGCGGGATGTAGCTCAGTTTGGCTAGAGCGCACGGTTCGGGACCGTGAGGCCGCAGGTTCAAATCCTGTCATCCCGACCATTTTTTTGACCTGGAATGGGACAAGAAGTCTAAAGAACAGGAGGGGTAGAGGAGCTGTGAATCTTCTGATCATGGGTCCGCCTGGGGGCGGCAAGGGAACACAGTGCGAAGTGTTGGTAAGGGAACTGAAGATTACCCATATCTCCACCGGGGACATGTTCCGCGAAAACGTCAAGGGCGGAACGGAACTCGGGTTGAAGGCCAAGGAGTATATGGACGCGGGCCAGCTGGTTCCGGACGAACTGGTGGTGGCGATGGTTAAGGACCGGCTGTCCAAGCCGGATTGCGCCAACGGCTTTCTACTCGACGGCTTCCCGCGGACTGTGCCCCAGGCGGAGGCACTGGACGCCACCCTGAAGGATATGGGCATCATTCTAGACGCGGTGCTGAACATCGCGGTGCCCCGGGGCAAGCTCCTGGACCGCTTGACCGGTCGTCGGGTCTGCCGGGTTTGCGGCGCGACCTTCCACGTGCTGTTCAACGCGCCGAAGGAAGACGGCAAATGCGACAAATGCGGCGGGGAACTGTACCAGCGCAGTGACGACACCGAAGCCACGGTGAACCAGCGTCTGGATGTCTACGAGGCCCAGACCCAACCCCTCATCGAATACTACGGCAAACAGGGACTGCTTAAGGAAATAAACGGCGACCAGGAAATCGGTAAGGTGACCCAGGACCTTCTGGCGAGTCTGGGCCGCTAGCCACTGGCAGTTTTCGTTATCAACTCCCGGAACACTTCCGGGAGTTGACAGTTTTTTATGCGGCCACCCTAAAATCGGAGGCGTCTGGCAGAAGCAGGAAGGAGTAGGGGTGTTCGCGTTTTGACATTACACCCGGTATCCCGGTAGAATAGGCATGGTTAGACCTCATTGGAATCCTAAGCGCCGAAAGGAGTTCGAACGTGCTCGGTTTTGATATCCCCGCCCGGGGCGTTCTGACCATCAAAAACGCAGTGTTCGACTTCAACGGAACGCTCGCGGTGGACGGCAACATCAGGCCCGGAGTGGCGGAGCGTCTTAACCAACTAGCCGGTCACATACAGGTTTTTGTGGTCACCGCGGATACTTTCGGGACGGTGCGCCAGGCTTGCCGGGACATCGATTGTGAGGTCACCGTGCTGGCCACAAACCCCGGCGGTCCCGAAAAGGAACGTTTTGTGCGGGAATTGGGGGCGGCGGAAACAGCCGCTTTCGGAAACGGCGCGAACGATATCCCGATGTTGGAGGCGGCCGGGCTCGGGGTCGCGGTCCTGGAAGGGGAAGGTGCTGCGGTCGGCTCCCTGATGGCCGCAGACGTGGTGGTCCGGAACATCATCGAGGGCCTGGACCTGTTGCTGAAGCCGGGACGGCTCGTCGCGACTCTGCGGCGCTGAGCTTGAGTGTGAGTCTTGAATATGGGGGATGACAGCCGATGCTGAAAAACTACGTTGAGGTGGCGGTGGCCGAGGTCTTTGACGATGTGCTGGCCGAAATCCGGAAGCGCAAACCGGACTTGTGCGGTTGCGAACGCTGCCGTGAGGACGTGATGGCGATCGCCCTCAACCGCCTGCCTCCCAAGTATATCGCCACCGACAAAGGGGAAATATTTACTAGTGTGGATTTTAGCAGGGTTGGAGGGAAGGCGGAGATTATCGCCAACCTTATACCGGCTTTTGAGTTGGTTGACAAGCGTCCGCGGCATGTCCGCTAAGATCGGCGGTCAAGTATAAGGGGGGAATAAGAAGTGGAAAAAAGGTGTATCCTCTGCGGTCGGAAGTTCGTTGTCGAGGATATGAGTGCGACCACCGAGGACGACGATCTTTTCACTCCGGAACCGAAAAAGAATGTTTCCATCTGTGAGTTGTGCCAAAACAAGCTGAGGCACGAAGCTGACAAAACGCAGAAACCGACAAAGCCGGTAGGTTAGAACTCCGAACCGGAGCCTGGCACCGGAACTGAAGAGTCTGAATCAGGAGTCGGCAAGAAACCGCAACAAGTTTTGAGCACGACCCCGTCGTGTAATTATTTTTTAAAGGAGGTATTTCTATTTTGGGTGCCCGACGGTGGACCTTTTACGCCGTAGTGGCGGCGATCGTGCTTTTCATCATGCTGCTGGGGGGCGGAGCCCGGCTTTATACCGACTGGTTATGGTTCCAGTCCTTGGGTTACAGCAACGTGTTTGTCACCATCCTCCTCTCCGACCTCGGCCTCCGGGTCGCAGTTGGCCTGCTGTTCTTTGCCTTCATATTCGTTAACCTGCTGCTGACCAGGCGGGTGGTCCTGGAACAGGGCCACATCACGCTCCAGCAGGAGAACGTGATTCAACTGCAGGACATCCCTTGGAAGCAAATCCTGAACAACCGGATCATTACCTTGTTCTTCCTGGCCGTGAGCGCTGTGCTGGCCTATATGTTCAGTCTGTCGGCGGCCGGGGACTGGGTGCTCCTCCAGAAGTTTTTGAACCCCTCTTCTTTCGGGATAGCCGACCCTATTTTCGGGAAGGACGTCGGGTTCTACGTCTTCACCCTGCCGTTCCATATTTTCCTCTTTAACATTCTCTTCTGGAGCGGTATCGTCACTGTTTTGTTTGTGGGCATCGCCTACTTCATTTCCAACCCCTTCCAGGGCCTGCGGGGTCTGTTGGCCAACAGTCACGTACGGACGCACCTTTCGGGCCTGTTGGCCTTCATACTGCTGGTCAAGGCCTGGGGTTACCTGCTCCAGCAGTACCTCTTGCTCTACTCGCCCCGGGGCGTGGTGTTCGGCCCCGGCTACACCGACATCAACGGCACGCTACTGGCGTACCGGGTGCTGCTGATCTTGGCCGTGCTGGCCGCGCTGGCGGTGATCGCGAACATCTTCCTGCGCCGGACGGGAGTTTTGGCCTACGCCGTGGGCGGCCTGATCGTGGTTTCCCTGGTGCTCGGTTTGGTTTACCCGGCGCTGCTGCAGAGATTTGTGGTCGGGCCGAACGAACTGGCCCGCGAGGCGCCGTTCATTGAACACAGCATCGCCTTCACAAGGAAAGCGTACAACCTGGACCAGGTGGACCGGAAGGCGTTCCCGGCGGGACGCACGGTGGATCTGGACGCGATCCAGGCGAACAGCGAGACGACCAGCAATATCCGCCTCTGGGACCGGGAGCCGCTGCAGGCCAGCTACGGCCAACTGCAGCAGATACGGACCTACTACGAGCTTAAACATATCGACGTTGACCGATATACGATCAACGGTGTGTACCGACAAGTCATGCTAGCTGCACGGGAACTGGATCAGAGCCGACTGCCCGAACAGGCCAAGACGTGGGTAAACCAGAGGCTGATCTACACCCACGGCTACGGGGTGGCCATGAGCCCGGTAAACGAGGTGACACGCGAGGGCCAGCCGGTGTTCTTACTCAAGGATATCCCGCCTAAAACCGACACCGACATTCACCTGGAGAGACCGGAGATCTACTTCGGCGAAGCCACCGACAACTATGTGATCGTGAATACCGACCAGTTGGAGTTCAACTACCCCGAAGGCGAAACCAACGTGCACACCACTCACGCGGCAGCCGACAGCGGGGTGACGCTGGGTTCGATCCTGAAGCGCCTCGTGTTCGCGGTGGCCCTGGCCGACTACAAGATCATGCTGTCGACGGACGTGCGGCCGGACAGCCGGATTCTGTACTACAGGAACATACGGGAACGGGTGCCGAAGCTGGCGCCGTTCCTGATGTTCGACCAAGACCCGTACATCGTGGTGAACAACGGAAAACTGTACTGGCTATGGGACGCCTACACAACGACTAACATGTTTCCCTACGCCGAGCCCTTCCAGGGCCGGAACAACTACATCCGGAACGCGGTGAAGGTCGTGGTGGACGCCTACACCGGCGACGTCGACTTCTACGTGGCCGAACCCGAAGACCCGCTGATCCGGAGTTTCGCCCTGATCTTCCCGGACATGTTCAAGGAAATAGATGAAATGCCGGCCAGCCTGCGGGCGCACATCCGCTACCCGGTCGACCTATTCAAGGTGCAGGCCGAGATGTACGCCACCTACCACATGCAGAACGCAGCTGTCTTCTATAACCGGGAGGACAAGTGGAGCCTGCCGACCGAAATCTTCGGGCAGGAAAAACGCCCGGTGGAACCGTACTACACCATCGTGCGGCTCCCGGGCGAGGAGGCCCCTGAATTCGTGCTGATTATGCCTTTCACTCCCCATGGTCGCGAGAATATGATCGGCTGGATGGCGGCCCGTTCCGATGGGGAACACTACGGAAATCTGCTGGTGTACGAAATGCCCAAGCAGAGCCTGGTGTACGGCCCGATGCAGGTCGAGGCCCGCATCAACCAGGACCAATACATCTCCCAGCAGCTTACGCTGTGGGAGAACCGGGGTACGCGGGTGATCCGGGGCAACCTGCTGAGCATCCCGATCGAGGACAGCCTGCTCTACATTGAGCCGATCTACCTGCAGGCCGAGGACGGCCGGATGCCCGAGTTGCGCCGGGTGGTGCTCTTGCACGGTGAGCGCGTGGTATTCGAACCCGACCTCCCGCGGGCCCTGGCCGCGATGTTCGGGACGCCGGGCGCCCCCGGGGCGGCCCCGCCACCGGTAACCGACCCTGATGCCGGGCCGCTGGACGAAGTCCCCGTGGTGCGCACCATGGCCGACCTGATCGAGGAAGCGAACCGTGAATATGAACGCGCCCAGGAGCGCCTGCGCGAAGGAGACTGGAGCGGCTACGGCGCCGCCATCAGCAACCTGGGCCGGGTGCTGGACGAACTGCTGAAACAGGCCGGGCAGGAGACACAGGAGGTGGGGTCGGGGAGGCCCTACGTTTTCCGGTGATAGCTCCTTCAGTGGGGTGTCAGGAATGTCAGGAGGAGTCGAACCCGCGGATTGCACCCAGTTTAAAGACAGCGAAACGGCAGCCGGTGGGCCGGAAACAGACAGGAGGGATGACAGGTTTGAGCGCCAGGCGCAGGAAAGGCATTAAAAAGATCGGCATCCTGACCGGGGGCGGGGACGCTCCGGGAATCAACGCGGTGATCCGGGCCGCCGTCAAGGTGGCCGTAAACCACTACGGCATCCGGGTGATCGGCATCGAACAGGGTTTCGGCGGCCTGATCGAAGACCGTACCCGGAAGCTGACCACCAAAGAAGTCATGGGCATTCTGCCCCGCGGTGGGACCATCCTGGGCACCACCAACCGGGACAACCCCTTTCACTACCCGATCCGGCTGGAGAGCGGGGAAGTGGAGTTCCGCGACGTTTCGATCCGGGTGCCGGAGACGCTGGCGAAACATGCCATCGAGGCGCTGATCGTGATCGGCGGGGACGGAAGCCTGAAAATCGCCTCCCAACTCTGGGAGAAATACGCCGTCCCGGTGGTCGGCGTGCCGAAGACCATCGACAACGACCTGTCCGCGACCGATCAGACCTTCGGTTTTGACACCGCCCTCAAGACGGCCACCGAGGCGATCGACAAGCTGCACACCACGGCTGAATCGCACTACCGGATCATGGTGCTGGAGGTCATGGGCCGTTACGCCGGCTGGATCGCCCTGCAGGCCGGCCTGGCCGGCGGGGCCGACGTCATCCTGATCCCCGAGATCCCCTTCGACATCTACAAGGTGTGCGACAAGATCAAGGAGCGGAGCGCGGCCGGCAAACAGTTTTCCATCGTCGTCGTGGCCGAGGGTGCCCGGGCGATCGGCGGGGAAATGGTGGTCAAGAAAGTGGTCGAGGACAGCTTCGAAAAGATCCGGCTGGGGGGAATCGGTAACGTGGTCGGTGAACAGATTGAGGAGATTACCGGGATCGAAACTCGGGTGACCGTACTCGGGCACCTGCAGCGGGGCGGGTCGCCCACGCCCTTCGACCGGATTCTGGGCAGCCGCTTCGGGGCGGCGGCCGTGAACCTGGTGATGGAAGGCCGCTTCGGGGAGATGGTCTGCCTGCGCACCCCGCATATCGCCTCTGTGCCGCTTGTAGAGGCGGTGGGCGAGATGCGGCGCGTGCCGTTGGGCAGCGACATGGTGCGCATGGCGCGCCAGATCGGGGTGTCTTTCGGAAACTAACGGCTGCGAAAGGGTTTGCGCTTCGGGCTGGCGAATCAGGTAACCCGACGGTACAGAAGAGATGACCGACTCCGGGGAGGAGAGGAAGAAGTCTTGCTTCCGAACATCGGCATCCCGGAATTGATCCTGATCCTGGCGGTGATCGTGGTAATCCTCGGGCCGGGCAAGTTGCCCGAACTGGGGAAGGCGCTTGGGCGGATGGTGAAGGAGTACCGGAAGGAGGCGAACCGCGGTCTGCCTCCGCCCAAGAGCCGGAGGGAGCTGCGGGAGGAACGGGAGAAAGCCGCGCGCGAGCAGGCGGCGGCCGCGGCCCGGGCAGCGGCACCTGACCCAAGTACCGACTACGTGGCCGACCCGGCACGGCGTGGGGTTTTCACCGGTGTGTTGCGGGTGTTCCAGCTCGTCTGGAAGATCTGGCGCTGGCGAAGAGGGCTTCCATAACCGCCAGTTAATAGGCTGACCGGTTGCTCCCGCCGGCCGACGTACATTTCGGCGGAGCTGGTGCAGGAAACGGCCGGTTTAAGGCGAAATCATATAAGATGACCAATCAGAGGCAAGAAAGGGGGGTGGCCGTTGCTTCCGAATATCGGCATACCCGAACTGATACTGATCCTGGTAGTGGCCCTGATTATCTTCGGACCCGGGAAGCTCCCCGAGGTGGGCAAGTCTTTGGGTAAGACCATCAGGGAGTTCCGCAAATCCACCCGCGACGAGCCTGAGGCAGTGCAGGAAGCCGTGGAAGTGAACAAGCAGCTGAAGGCCGGGGACGGTCGGCAGACGCCGGAAGCGACCACGCGTGAGGAACCGTCCGAGACAGCCAAAGGTTAGAGCAGACTCCGGACTCCGGGGAGTTCGGATCCGGATTCGCGGTGTCAGAAAAGTCAGGCGAGGGAAGTGCGGCAAGCAGGATTTTCCCCTTGCACGGCGAAACCCCAAGACTGTTGAAGCAATACTGTGAAAAGAGGGGCTGAGGGATAGTGCTTCCGAATATCGGCATACCCGAGCTGATCTTGATTCTGGCGTTGGCCCTCATTGTCTTCGGACCGGGCAAGCTGCCCGAGGTGGGAAAATCGCTGGGTAAGACGATCCGCGAGTTCCGGAAGTCGTCACGGGAAACCTTTGCCGACGTGACCGACAGCATCAAGGAAGTCAAAGAAGACGTGTACGAAGCAAAGCGGACCCTGGAAGTTACCAAGGAGGAAGAAGCGCCGAAGTCGGCGCAGAGCTAAGTTTTATCGGTTTAGGGCATCTTTCTCAACCCCTGGGATTAAGGAGAAGCTCCCTGGGGGTTGTTGTTTGACTGGAGGCATACCAGTTGGTTGACATTAGCGACAAGGAGATGAGCGTGGTCGAACACCTGCACGAATTGCGGCGTGTCTTTCTCGTGTCTATAGTCGCCGTTGTGGTGTTTGCTATCGCCTTTTTCTTTGCCCGGGATTTCTTCCTGGGGATAGTCAAGGAACCGGTCGCCAGTCTCGGTTACGACCTGCAATTCCTAGGTGTCACCGAGCCGGTGATGACCTATTTCCGGTTGTCCCTCTACCTGGGGTTCCTGGCCGCGCTGCCCATCATCCTGTGGCAGGTGTGGAGCTTCATTCTGCCGGCTCTCAAGCGGGATGAGCGTAAGTACTTCACCATTTTCGTGGTCCTGTCCTACCTGGCGTTTATCGGCGGGGTCGCCTTTTCCTTCTTCGTGGTGTACCGCCTGGGTGTACAGTTCCTGCTCCGGTTCGCCGGCGAAGAACTGATGCCAATGCTCACGCTGGCCAACTACGTGTCGTTCACCATTAAATTCACCCTGCCGTTCGGCCTGGTGGCCCAGTTGCCTCTGGCCGCCTACCTGCTGGCCAAGCTCGGGGTGGTCACCAGGGCGTTCATGATCAAAATTCGCAAGCATGCCCTGCTGGTCATCGTTATTGTCTCGGCGATGCTCACCCCGGCCGACCTGTTGACCTGCCTTTTGCTGGCCACCCCGATGTACAGCCTGTTCGAGTTATCCATCCTCATTGTCGGTATGGTGGAGAAGCGCAAGGCCAAAGCGCGGGAGAAGGCCGAGCGTGAGGCGGAGGCGGCCGAAACCGCATAGGGACGCTTGGCCAGACCCGCCGGGCGCGGGAGATACATCTGTTACGAGAGGGAGGCAGTTAGTTGAGGAGGAAGAAGATCAGCATCGTTGGGGCCGGGAACGTGGGTGCCACCTGCGCGCACTGGATCGCGGCCAAGGAACTGGGGGACATTGTCCTGCTGGATGTGGCGGAGGGGGTGCCCCAGGGGAAGGCGCTCGACCTGATGGAAGCGGCGCCGGTCGAGGGATTCGACTGTATGATCACCGGGACAAACGACTACCGCGACACGGCCGGCTCCGACGTCGCCGTGATCACGGCCGGGGTGGCCCGCAAGCCTGGGATGAGCCGGGACGACCTGGTAAGCATCAACGTCAAGATAGTGCGGCAGGCGGCGGCCGAGATCGCCCGGTACTCACCGGATGCGCTGATCATCGTGGTCACCAACCCCTTGGACGTGATGTGCTACGTGGCCTACAAGGCTTCGGGACTGCCCCGCGGGAAGGTGTTCGGGATGTCCGGAATCCTGGACGGGGCTCGGTTCCGCACCTTTGTGGCCCTGGAACTGGGGATCTCGTTCGAGGATGTGACCACCCTGGTGCTGGGCGGGCACGGCGACCATATGGTACCCTTGGTGCGGTACACTTACGCCGGGGCCATTCCGGTCGAGAAACTCATCCCCGCGGACCGGCTGGCGGAACTGGTGCAGCGCACCCGCCAGGGCGGCGCCGAGATTGTGGAGTTGTTGAAGACCGGCAGCGCCTACTACGCTCCGGGCGCGGCGATCACGCAAATGCTGGAGGCTGTCTTGAAGGACAAGAAGCGGATCCTGCCGTGCGCGGCCTACCTGGACGGCGAGTACGGCCACCGCGACATCTGCGCCGGCGTGCCCACCATCGTGGGGGCCGGAGGCATCGAGCGGATCATCGAACTCGAGCTGACTGCGGAAGAGCAGGCGGCCTTCGACCGTTCCGTGAGTGCGGTGCGCGGGGTGCTTAAAGGTTTGGACATCTAGGCGGGTTGCCGCTATGCCAGCTAGTTGCCGAGAGTGATGGTTTTAGTATCACTTGCCGATACTGGCAGGCGGGTATTGTCACTGATAACGCGTACCGTTAAGGGCAAAGTCACCGGGCCCGGTAGACTGGCCCCCAACAACAGAAAAGCCACCCCTGACCATGGGCCGGGTGGCTTTTCTTGTTAGCACTCCGTATTACTCGATGTTGATTGTCGTTCCGGACCTGGTTGGGCCGGTCTTGGGCAACCGGATGATCAGCACGCCGTTTTCCAGTTTGGCGGCCGCCTTGTCCCGGTCCACTTCGGCCGGCAGGGTGATCGCCTCTCTCACGTATACTTCACGGCGCTCCTTGCGGTAGTAGTTCCTTTCACTCACTTCCTCGTCCTTCTCACGCTTGGCCTCCAGGGACAGGGTGTTATCCTCCAGTTGAATGCGGATCTCTTCTTTCTTGAATCCGGGCAGATCGGCCTTGATTACGACATCGTTGCCTTCTTCATAGACGTCCACGGCGGACTTGGCAAATTCCTCGAAGGGCTCGTCCAACAGGCGGAAAAGGCTCTTCACGGGCTTTCTGATCAACAGTTCAAGCCCGTCAAAAGGGGACAATTCCTTGCGCATTGCGAACACCTCCCAATGTTCTTTTACCCATGATGATAAGCTGGCGGCAAGCCAAAAGCAAGGGGGTCGATGGATAGATGGATATTTCAAGCTGCAGGGTCTCCGGTTGACCCCTGAACGCGGCGTTGGGTAGTATGAATGCGGGAGGATTGCCGTCGCAATGAGGCAGCAGCTTGGGCGGGACGTGGCCTGCGATTCTCTGAGGGTAAGTGATAGGATAGGGGGCCGGGGATTGATCACCATCGGATTTTCGCCGCACCGGGTGGAAGTGTTGGAGCACATGGCCCGGGAGATGGAGGGACACGACTTGATCCTCCTGGAGGAACCACCGGACCCGGTATTCCAGGAGATGTTGGCGGGGCGGATGAAGATCGAGGCGTACGTGGAGGAGATGGTGCCAGCTTTTCCGGAGTTCACCCGGCACGCCTGTCTGCTCCTGCGTGGACTGTATGCGGCAGGGAAGCGCATCGAGCAGGTGGAGCCATACCTGGAGCGAATGGAGCGGATCTACGACCTCCTGGATAACCAGGGCGTCGATCCGGAGCAGATCCGGGAGATGCCGGAACTGGGGGAGGTATACCTGGCAGAGGCCAGGGCCACCGCCGCTCTCATGAACTTCTACCGAAAAATCGGGAGCGGGGATTTCGGGGTCGCGGTGGCGGCCTGCCGGGAGTTCGCGCACGCGGACGCGGCACGCCTGCGGCTAAGGGCGCGTTTGCGGGCGGAGGCGATCGCCGCCGGGGCGCGGTCGGGCGCCTATGCGGGAAAGGTCTACGTGGAGGCCGGATACATTCACCTGGCGTTCTTTGTCTTCCTGCGGCAGCAGTTGGCGGCGGGGAAGGAGTACTCCAATCCCGAAACCTATGGGCGGGTGCATCCGCGCTACCTTTTGGAGGCCGCCCTGGACGAAGTCGGGGGTCCGGGAGCGCCGCGCCAGCTCTATTCTCCCGGAGACGTCCTCACACTGCGCGCCGTCTTCCGGGCGCCGACCAGCACGGAAGGGGAGGAACTGCTCGCGGCGCGGGCCATCGTATACACCGCCCTTCTGAGCAAAAAGGAGAAGCTGCCGACCGCACGGGTGCCTTACCCGCACCTGACGGAGGAACTGCGGCTCCTGGCGCACGTGCGGAGCCTCGACTACAAGGCCTGTGAGGCGGGTTTCCGCAAGTACTTGAGGAAGTATACTATGTAACTTGAGATCGTCGCGTAGACGCGATTCTGAAAGGAGTTACCAATACATGGCACCCACCGATACAATGACATCATACCTGCTTAAGTTGGCAGCCGTCTTCGGCCTGGGTGCCGCGCCCTGGTTCGAGATCATAGTCGCCGTGCCGGCCGGCGTGGTGATGGGCCTGACGCCGGCGGTGGCAACGGCGGCCGCCGTTGCCGGGAATGTCGTGTCGGTCGCCGTGCTGATGGCGGTGTTACCGCGCCTGAGGAACTGGTTTTCCAGTACTTTCCTGCCACGGAAGCGGCATAAGGGAGAGGATGGCCTTTCGGCCCGGTACAGGCGCTTCCAGTACCTCTGGAACCGGTACGGCGTGGCCGGCGCCGGCCTGGGGGCGCCGGTGGTCACCGGCACGCACCTGGCGGTCGTGCTGTGCGTGATTCTGGGCGCTTCGGCCGGCCGCACGCTGGCCTGGACCACAATCGGGATTCTTGCCTGGGGAGGCATGTTGGCGGTGGCCTGTCAACTGGGCCTGGAGAGCCTACAGTACCTGATCCCGGAATGGGCGATGGCAAGGCTTCAGCCCTGATCTGAGCCGGTTTATGTAAAATCCACGTTTTTGACTCGGGTACTACTTCCGATAATAGATATTATGTTGCCTAGAAAAGAACCAGATTCGGGCGTCGCTGACGCATGCTGCCGATCACGTTGAGTATTAGATTATCCGGATGCTGGTGGACACGTACTATTCCACTCTGTTGAAGGCCTGCATGCTCAGGGTGACCATCAGAATTGAAAAGCCCGCCAGGACGAGGACATCGTAGTACAAGGGGTAGTACACTACGAAATCCTTGGCTGGCGAGTCGATGAACATGATGTTGCGGAGGGCGTCAACGCCGTAGGCCACCGGATTGAGCTTCATCACGGGCTGCATCCATTCCGGGGCGATTCCGATCGGGAAAAAGGCGCCGCTCAAGAGGAACAACGGGACGATGATGAAGTTCATGATCATGTGAAACCCCTCCATGCTCTCGGTATTGGCGGCCACCACCGTCCCGAAGGAAGTGATGGCGAAGGCCAGCAGGAACAGCAGGGGCAGAATTTGCAGGATTGCGGACGGGGACAGCGCGAGTCCGGCCAGCGGGGCCAGGAGCAGCAGGATTGCGCCCTGGAGCAGGGCGGTCGTGCTCCCGCCCAGAGCCTTGCCGACCGCGATGGCGCTACGCGGCACAGGGGCCACTAGCACCGCTTTTAAAAAGCCGAATTCGCGGTCCCAGATGATGGACACCGAGGCGAACATGGAGGTAAAAAGGATGGTCATCGCCACGATTCCGGGGTACATAAAGCTGAGGTAATCGAACCCTTCGATGTTGAGCTGGAACATGGCCCGCAGCCCCTGGCCCATGATCACCAGGTAGAGCAGGGGCTGGCCCACCATCGCCAGCAGGCGCGTGCGTTCCCGGAAATACTTCTTGATCTCGCGCAACCAGATCACATATACCGTAACCCCGAAGGTCTTCAATTCCAACCGCTATCTTCCCTTTCTGGCTCTGGCCCTGCGGGTTTGGCGCATTCTTTCCAGGGAATCGGGCGCTTCCTCACGAATCGCCCGCCCGGTCAGGCTCAAGAATACATCCTCCAGGGTGGGCTTGCTGATCCCGAGTGCGGTCAGGCCCGGAACCGCGGCCGCGAGGCGGGGTATCAGTTCCTCGCCGGCTCCGTTTGTCGCCGGCAACTGTATTACCCGGTCGCCTTGCAGCACCGCCTCCAGTCCCAGCTGTTCCTTGATCGAGCGCAGGGCGCCTTCCGGATCTCGAGTTTCAACAGTGATCAGGTCCGTCTCCACCGTGGCCTTGAGCGCTGCGGGACTGTCCAGGGCGACGATCCGACCGTGGTCGATAATCCCGACCCGGTCACAGGCCTCCGCTTCCTCGATGTAGTGAGTGGTCAAGAAAACGGTTGCCCCTTCCGTCCGGCGGATTCTCCCGATATACTCCCAGATGTGCCTGCGGGTCTGGGGATCCAGCCCCACGGTCGGTTCATCTAGAAAAAGGACTCCCGGCCGGTGCAGGAGGCCCCGGGCGATCTCCAGGCGGCGCTTCATTCCGCCCGAGAACCTCCGGACCAGGTCGTTCCGGCGGTCGGCCAGTCCGACCAACTCCAGAAGTTCAAGGATTCGCGGCCCGGTTTCCCGCCGGGCCACCCCGTACAGCATGGCGTGCAGCTGCAGGTTTTCCTGCGCCGTCAGGCGGTCGTCCAGGCTGGGGTCTTGAAACACCATGCCTATCGAGCGCCGCACCGCGGCCGGCTCGCGCACGACATCATATCCGTTGACGCGCGCAGTGCCGCCGGTGGGCCGCAGCAGCGTGGCCAGGACCTTGATGGTCGTGGTCTTCCCCGCGCCGTTCGGGCCGAGGAAGCCGAAGAACTCCCCCTTCCCCACCGTGAACGAGACTTCGTCGACCGCCGTAAACTCCTTGAATCTCTTGGTTAACTTGCGGACCTCTATCATCAGGCGGCACCCCTATCGTATAAAGGGCTGCCTTCCGTTGAAGCAGCCTGCTCATATTAGCCCGTATACATAATATAATGCACGCCGCGTCCGGCAAGAGCAAATCTTTTTGTTGCGGGGCCGGATCATAGAAGCGCCCTCCTGGATACGCCCCCGACAGGCACGACCATACGTCCCGGGCGGGCACAGATCACACTCCTTACGGGCACGGTACGCCCAGAACGGATGGGGAGGGTGGGGGGATGATCTTGCGCCAGTGGCGTTCAGGCCGGTCCTTGACGGCCTGACGGAACTTTGCACGAGGTTGATCTACGCACGGAAGGCTCTAAGCGCCCAGGTAGGCCCGGCGCACGTCCGGGTTGCCGGCCAGTTCCTCGGCCGGTCCGGTGAGGGTGATCTGTCCGGTCTCCAGCACGTAGCCGCGCCGGGCGACGGACAGGGCCATGTGGGCATTCTGCTCCACGAGGAGAATGGTGGTTCCCTGTTCGTTAAGCTCCCTGATAATGGAAAATATTTCCCGTACCAGCATCGGTGCGAGGCCCATGGAAGGCTCATCCATCAGCAAGAGCTTGGGTCTGGACATCAAAGCCCGCCCTATGGCCAACATTTGCTGTTCCCCGCCGCTCAAAGTGCCGGCCAACTGGCGGCGACGCTCCAGAAGGCGCGGGAAGCGTCCGAAAACCCGCTCCATAGCCTCACGGGTCTTCCGGCCTCCTTTCGCCACGTACGCGCCCATCTCGAGGTTCTCCTGCACCGACATGGTGGCGAACACCCGGCGCCCCTCCGGCACGTGGCTGATTCCCAGCGCCACGATCCGGCTGGGGGACATCCGGGTGATGTCCCGGCCCGCGAACACGATCCGTCCCCTCCGGGGGCGGATCAGTCCGGAGATGGTCCAGAGGGCGGTGCTTTTCCCGGCACCGTTCGCCCCGATCAGGGCCACGATTTCTCCTTCGTTTACCGTCAGCGAGATGCCGGTCAGGGCTTCAATGGTGCCGTAGTTGACCGAGACGTTGTCCAGTTCCAGAAGCACTACCCCACCTCCTTTCCCAGGTAAGCCTCGATCACCCGCGGGTCGGCCTGAACCTCCGCCGGGGTCCCGGTGCAGATTTCCCGGCCGTAGTCCAGTACGGTGATCTTCTGGGAGAGGGTCATGACAAATTTCATGTCGTGCTCCACCAGGAAGATGGTGATGCCCTGTTCCTGAATCCTCTTGATCAGCTGTAAGAGGCTTTGCTTTTCCTGCGGGTTCATGCCGGCGGCGGGTTCGTCGAGCAGAAGCAACGCTGGCTCGGACACCAGGCCGCGCGCGATTTCCAGACGCCGCTGCTCCCCGTAGGAGAGGTTTTTGGCCAGTTCGTCCTTCTTGCGTGAAAGCCCCACCAGTTCCAGGGCCGCGAGGGATGCCTCGGTAGTGTCCCGCTCCTCGGCCTTAAACCCCGGATGGCGGATGAGCGCACCCAGGACGTTGCTTTTTCCTCGGGAATGACGCCCGACCTTGACATTGTCCAGCACCGAGGCGTTCTTGAACAGGCGGATGTTCTGGAAGGTGCGCGCAATCCCGGCGGCGGCGATGTCGTAGGGATTCAGGCGCGTGATCTCCCGGCCGCGGAAACGGATGCTCCCGGAGGTCGGGCGGAAAATGCCGGTCACCACGTTGAAGACCGTGGTCTTCCCCGCCCCGTTGGGGCCAATGAGGGCCCTGATGGAGCCGGATTCGATATTCATGTCCAACCGGTGCACCGCGGTGAGCCCGCCGAAGTTCACCGTTACGCTTTCCAGTTCAAGCAGCACCTCTGACATCCGTCTCTCCCCCGCCTCCTACGTCCCACCGGCCGGTGTGGCGGTGTTTCTCGTTTTTGACAACAGGTGCTTGAAGCTGCGCACGAGGTCCACTCCGCCCAGTAGCCCGCTCGGGCGGAAGATCATCATGAGCACCATCAGGATCCCGTACATCATCATCCGGTACTCGGCTGAAAACCGGAGCATTTCCGGCGCTATCGTCAGGATCGTGGTGCCGAGAACGGCTCCCGGAATGCTGCCCAGCCCGCCGAGCACCACAAAGCACAGGATCTCGAAGGAACGGGCGAAACCGAAATCCGACGGGTTCAGGTACTGCAGGAGGTGCGCGTAGAGCCCGCCGGCCAGGCCGGCGCAAAACGAGCCGATGGCGAACGCCCCTACCTTATACCACAGGCTCTTGATGCCCATGCACTCGGCGGCGATCTCGTCCTCCCGGATGGCAACCAGCGCCCGGCCGAACCGGGAGTTGTTCAGGCGGTACATGGCCCAGATGGTCAGAATCACCAGCACATACACCGTGACCAGGTTCGTCTCCCGCGGAATCCCGGCCAGTCCGCGGGCCCCGCCCGTGATCTCCAGGTTCATGAACACCACGCGCACAATCTCGGCGAAGCCCAGCGTGGCGATGCCCAAGTAGTCGCCGGTGAGCCGCATGCTCGGAAACCCCACGAGCACCCCGGCCAGGGCGGCCGCGCACGCTCCCGCCAAAAGGCATGCTAGAAACGGCAGGTCCAGCCTCAGGTTCAGCAGCGCGGCCGTGTAAGCGCCGATGCTCAGAAAAGCGGCGTGGCCGAACGAGAGCTGCCCGGTGACCCCGGTGATCAGGTGCAAGCCCAAAGCCGCGATCAGGAAGATCCCCAGCAGGGTCAGGACCTGGACATAGTACGGATTGATGAACTGTCTGATCAGATCGTCCATCACGCTACACCTTTCTCTGCTGCGGCTGGCCCAAAAGGCCCGAAGGCCGGATCAGGAGGACCAAAATCAGGAGGCCGAAGGCGATGGCGTCCCGGTAGCTCCCAAAGCCGGCGGCCACCCCCAGCACCTCGGCGACGCCCAGGAAAAGCCCCCCGAGCACCGCCCCCGGCACGCTGCCGATGCCGCCCACCACGGCGGCGCAGAATGCCTTAAGCCCTGCCATGACACCCATCAGCGGGAAAATGGAATTGAAATACATGCCGACCAGCACGCCTCCGGCCGCGGCCATCACTGCGCCCAAGGCGAAGGTGAAGGAGATCACGGCGTTGACGTTGATGCCCATCAGGCCGGCGGTGTGCAGATCCTCGGACGTGGCCCGCATGGCCTTCCCCATTTTCGTCCGCCGGATGACCAACTGGAGAATGATCATCAGGCAAGTGGCCACCATCAGGATCACGATCTGCACGGTGGAGATATGGAGCGGCCCCACGGTGTGGATGGTGTTTTTGACCACCTGGGGGAAACCCACGGGCTGGGGGCCCTTGATCAGGGTCATCAGTGTCTGAATGAAAATGGAAACGCCGATCGAAGAGATCAGCGGGGCCAGGCGGGTGGAGCCGCGTAGCGGCCGGTAGGCCACGCGTTCGATGCTCACGGCTACAATGAGACAGGCCAGCATGGCCGCGCAAAGGGCGAACCAGATGTTGGCGCCGAGCACGACCGCGGTCAGCCCGACGAAGGCGCCAATCATATACACGTCGCCGTGGGCGAAATTGATGAGTTTAATGATGCCGTACACCATGGTGTAACCCAGGGCGATGAGCGCGTATACCGATCCGAGCGTGATTCCGTTTAACAGCTGCTGCAGGAACGTTTGCAGATCCATCTGCGGCCTCCATATTTATTTAAAGCGGCAGCCACTGCGCTAAAGGCAATGGCCGCCTCAAATCGGACGCCGGGGTGTTACATTTTCACGGGGATAACGGCTTTGACGGCCCAGTCGCCGTCCTTGACTTCCAGCAGGTAGACCGGGCTCTTGATCGGTTCCCGGTCGGCACCGAAGGTGATGGTTCCCGAAACTCCTTCCCAATCCGCCGTCAGCTTCAGGGTTTCCTTGAAGTCGGCCGGAGCCGCGCTGTTTGCCGCGGCGATGGCGTCCGCGATCAGCATCACGGCGTCGTAGCCCTGGGCGGAGAACATGTCGGGCAGTTTGCCGTATTTGGCCTGGTACTTGTTGATGAAGTCCAGCGTCTTGGGGCTCGCGCCGCCAAGGTCGACGGCGAACCCGGTGTACACCATGCTGCCTTCCACGGCGTCCTCACCAAGTTCCCAGAGAACCGACGAAAGCAGACCGTCACCGCCGACCATCACGTGGTCCATTCCCTGGCTGCGCACTTCCTTCATGAACAGGCCGCCCTCGGTGTAGTAGCCGGTAAAGATGATCCCGTCGAACGTTTTTTGCTTCAGGGCGGTAACCTGGGCGGCGAAGTTCTGGTCGCCGTCCTGGATGCTCTGCTCGGCGACGATTTCAACGCCGTTCGCCTGCAGACTGTCTTTGAAGAGCTTGCTCAAACCGACGCTGTAGTCGTTGTTGGTGGAGGTCACCAGCGCTACTTTTGTCCAGCCGAGTTCTTCGGCTAGGTACTTGGTCACCGCCGGCGCGCCGACCCGGTCGAGCAAAGTGTTGCGGTAGATGTAGTCACCGATTTCCACCACACCTTCACCCACGGCACCCGCGGAAAGCAGAACCACACCCGCACCTTGGGCGATCTCCCCGGCGATCTTGGTGATGCCGGTGGTCGGGTCACCCACGATAGCGACGACACCCTTGGTGATCAGCTTCTGCGTGACGTTGGCGCCCTCGGTGCCGATGCTGCGGTGGTCGTCTTCCACAATCGTCACCTTCTTGCCCAGCAAACCTCCGGCCGCGTTGATGTCTTCAACGGCCATCTGCATTCCCTTGAGTGTTTCGATCCCGTAGCTGGCGTGACCACCGGTCTTGGCGCCGAGGAAACCGATCTTAATGGTATCTTCCTGCTTTTCGGGGGCGGCCCCGCCGCCGCAGCCGGCAACGACGCCAAAGACGAAGAGTAGGGTAATAATGAGCGCAGTAATCCTACTTTTTCTGTACACCTGTGTGCCTCCTTAATTCTGTTTGAAGAAAGTGAATACCACCAGGGAAGGCCAGGAACTCATTCTCACCCCCCCAGGCTTCCGCCCCCCAGGCTTTCGGCAAAACTGCACAACACAAATCTTTTCAACGGCACGTTTCGGTTTTCCTGCCGGAGTTCCCCATTTTGAACGGTCAAGGGATATAATCCGGGCTTAGGTCCGGCGTGCTCCGGCAGGCGCGGGAACGGTCCTCGGCCCGGCCACCGAGGTGATGAAGACGTAAAGGCCGGTGGCGATCACGGCGCCACCGGCGAGTTGCAGGAGGCCCGGCACCTCGCCGAAGATGAAATAGGCCAGGGTGGTGGCCCCAACCGGTTCGCCGAGGATGCTCACCGAGACCACCGCCGCCTTTACGTAGCGCAACGACCAGTTGAAGACCATGTGCCCAAGGATGGTCGGAACCACGGCCAGAGCCAGGAACCAGGCCCAGGTTTGCTGTGGGTAGGGATAAAGCGGGGTGCTCGTGGCCAGATTGGCGAGAAGCAGGGCTGCCGCCGCAGTCCCGAAAACTACAAAGGTGTAGGTCGCGATGGGGAGCCGGGCCCGCAGGGTCCGGCCGATCAGCACGTAACCGGCCACAAAGAGAGCCCCGGAAAAGGCCAGGAGGTCGCCGTACAGTGCCGTTCCGCCCATCTGGAAATCGTTGATGCCGATCAGGACGCTGCCGGTCAGGGCCAACCCGGCGCCGATCAAGGCCCGGGCGGTCAGCCCTTCCTTCAGGAATAGGTAAGCCCCGGTGACCACGAATAGGGGCTGCATGGTGACCAGAATGGTTGAAGAAGCCACGGTGGTGTAATTCAGGGAGGAAATCCAAACCGCAAAGTGTGCCGCCAGGAGCAGGCCGGCCAGGGCGGCCAGGGCGAGTTCGCGGCCCGTAGTCTGTTTGAGTTCCCGGCGCCCGGCCCGGTTGAGCGCAAACGGGGTGATCAGCAGTACGGTGAAGGCGAGGCGGTAGAAAGCGATCACCAGGGGCGGTGCCTCCGCCAGCTTGGTGAAGATCGCCGAGAAAGAAACGGCAACCACCCCGATGATGATAGCCAGGTAAGGATTAACGAACGGTCTTTCGGCTCCCGGTGACGCCTCCACTCTTTGCCCCCCGTAAGACCGGAATGAGCTTATTTATCCTAATGCTCTCCGGAATTCTTGTCTCCCGAATTCCTTTTGTTAAATTCTGCCGCTTTCTTCTGAATTCTGGATTCTAAGTTCTATACCCTAAATTCTAAATCAGTCCCTCTCTCTTCAGGTGCTCGGCGGCGCTCTGGATGGAGCTTACCGTTCCGGAAATGGCCTCGCCCAGGAGGCGTGACACTTCTTCCGGGCGGTTGATGTGCACCTCCCAAATGGCTTCCTTCACCTTGGTATCGGCGCCCGACAGGTTGTTGAACCCGGCGAGGGCCGACGCCGTTTTGATTTCGCCCCGGATCTGTTCCAGGAGCCCCTTGTAAAGCCTGATGGCCGGTGCCCGGTCTTTCTCTTCTATGGCGGCCAGTTCGGCCGACAGATTCCCGGCGTTGATCAGCATCGTTTTGATCATCTCGCCGAAGTGAAAACGGATCACTGCTTCTTTAAGATCCATTAAGCCGGCCCCCCTTAAAATGCGTTTTTTAGGTATTATTCCATGAATCTGGAACATACTTAATTCATTTATTTTCATTCATTTCTGTGACAAAACGCGTTCCAGTCTATGCTTGTCTCCCACGGCCGAAGACCCCCGGGTGACCGGCAACGGAGCAGCGCTGCAGGGGACCGTTTCGGCGGTCTTCCAGACCGTGATCAGCATGCCGAGCACAATCACCGCTCCCCCGATCCACTGGCGTATCTCCAGGGTCTCCCCGCCCCAGAGCCAGGCGGCCAACCCGGCGAAAACCGGCTCCATGGTGAAAATCACTGCGGTGTGCGTCGGCGAGGTAAACTTCTGGGCCTTGTTCTGGATCAAAAAGGCCAGGGCCGTGGCCGGTATGGCCGTCGCCAGCAGGGCGATCTGCACCGACGGCGCGAGCGTGACCGGAAAGCTCTCCAAGACGGGAGCAATCAAGAAGCTGATAAAGGCCACGGTGCCGATTTGGATGATGGCCAGCAGGACCGGATCCAAACACGGGGCGTATCGGCCCACCAGGATGATGTGCGTGGCGAAGCAGAGCGCGCAGCAAAACACCAGGAAATCACCGTAGCCTACCGTGAAGTCTCCCTGAACGGCCAGAAGGCCGAGGCCGATGGTGGCACAGGCTACGCCCAGAACGGCCAGCGGCGACGGCAGGGTCCGGGTGAGCCCGGCGACGAACAGCGGAACCAGGACTACCGACAGGCCGGTAATGAACCCGGCGTTTGCCGCCGTGGTGTGCTGCAGCGCCACCGTCTGGAAAGCGTAGCCCCCGAAGAGCGCCAGCCCGATGACGAATCCCGCCGTCAGGTTGGCCCGGTTCACCCTCAGGGTGGAACGCCAGCAAATCAGCGCCAAAAACAGGAAAGCGACGGTAAAACGGATGGCCAGGAAATAGTAAGGCCCGATTTCGGTCAGGGCTTCCTTGACCACTACAAAGGTAATGCCCCAAACAAAGGCGACAAAGAGAAGAGCCAGGTCGGCGGTAATCTGTTGTATTTTGGTGGGCGCCACGTTTTGTTCCCTCGATTCGAAGTACCCTTAAATTCTGGCATTCACACCCGCCAAAGTCAAGAGAAACATCCGGGCGGTGTAAAACCGGCTCGATTTTGGGCAGGAATCTCAGCCTTTAAGGCGAACTGTGAAAGCTGGGCATTTATGTGCGGCTGGAAAGGAGGTTAACGAAGCAAGAAGCTTCCATGCGCGCCCCAGTATGACATTCTATTAGCTCGGGAGAAACGAGAGGAGGAAGAAAATCTTGCCCAAGATTAACAAAAAGGTTTTGGCGCTGTTCTTTCTGGTCACCTTTCTGTTCGTGGTCGTCGGTTGCGGCGGCGGCCAGACGACCCCCGCTCCCGCTCCGGAAAAACAAAAACTGACCGTTGCGTCCGACACCGCCTACGCTCCCTTTGAGATGCAAGGCGGGCCGGGAGAGCCTACCTACATCGGTTTTGACATGGACTTGATCCGCGCGATCGGCGAGGTGCTCGGAAAGGAAGTCGAAATCATCAGCATGGGCTTTGACGGCATCATTCCGGCGCTGCAGAGCGGCAGTGTGGACTGCGCCATCTCGGCCATGACCATCACCGAAGAGCGGGCCAAAGTGGTCAACTTCTCCGTGCCGTACTACGAGTCCGGCCTGATCACCGCGGTGCGGGCCGACAACAACGACATCAAGGGTTTTGAAGACCTCGCCGGCAAGAAGATCGCCGTCCAGATCGGCACCACCGGCGCGCTGAAGGCCCAAGAAGTGCCGGATGCCAAGATCTCCACCTTCAATACCATCGACCTGGCCTTCCTGGAACTGAAGAAGGGCGCGGTCGATGCGGTGATCAACGATGCCCCGGTCACCCTGTACTTTATCCAGCAGGGCAACGAAGACGTCAAGGTGGTTGGCGACCTCTTGAGCGGTGAGTTCTACGGTATTGCCGTACCCAAGGGCAAGGAGGACCTCCTGAACCAGATCAATGACGCCCTGAAGACCCTGAAGGAAAACGGCACTTTCGACCGGATCTACATGGACTGGTTCGGACAGGCACCACCGGACACGATTTTGCAGTTCTAACAGCCTAGTCCGCCGAATGTGCGTGACACCACCCGGTGTCGCGCGCATTCGCGTTTGGCCGCGGTGGAGTGAAATCCTTTGCAGGTAATCTTCGACGCGCTACCGCTCTTGCTGGTCGGCGCGAAACTGACCTTCCAGATCACCGTTCTTTCGGTCGGTTTCGGCTGCATCATCGGGCTCTTTGCCGGGCTTTGCCGCCTGTCGCGCAGCCGGGTGTTGCGCTACCTCGCCACCGGCTACGTCGACTTTTTCCGGGGCACGCCCCTGCTGGTGCAAATTTTCATGCTCTATTTCGGCATGCCGCAAGTGGTGGAGATGCTCCAGCTATACCTGCTGAACGAGTACGGCATCCCCAAAATGGTCGACGTCAGCAACGTGTCCCGCTACTGGATCGCGGTACTCGGCTGCAGCCTGAACAGCGGCGCGTACATCGCCGAGATCTTCCGGGCCGGGGTCCAATCCATCGAGCGGGGCCAGATGGAGGCCGCCCGCTCGCTGGGTATGACCCAGAATCAGGCCATGCGCTACGTGATCCTGCCCCAGGCCTTTAAACGGGTGATCCCGCCCCTGGGCAACGAGTTCATCGCCATGTTGAAGGACACCTCGCTGCTCTCGGTGATCGGCGTCGAGGAACTGACGCGCAAGGGCCAACTGATCATCGCCGTGAACTACCAGTCGGCGGCGATCTGGTTCGCGGTGGCCATGATCTACCTGCTCATGACCCTGACCTTCTCCCGGATCGTGGACTGGTTGGAACGGAGGCTCAAGACCGATGATCGAGGTTAGGGACCTTTACAAGGACTTCAAGTCCCTGAAGGTGCTTCAGGGCATCAACTGCCGGGTGGCGGAGGGCGAGGTGGTCTGTGTCATCGGTCCCAGCGGCTCGGGCAAGAGTACCTTCCTGCGCTGCCTGAACCTCCTGGAGGAGCCGACCAGGGGCGAGATTATTATCGACGGCGTCTCCCTCACCGACAAGAGCACCAACATCAACAAGATGCGGCAGAAGGTGGGCATGGTGTTCCAATTGTTCAACCTCTTCCCGCACAAGACGGCGCTGGAGAACATCATGCTGGCACCCCTCAAGGTGGCCCGCCTATCGCGGACGGAGGCCGAAGAACGGGCCCGGTCGCTTCTGGAGAAGGTGGGCTTGAAGGACAAGGCCGACAACTACCCCGGGCAGCTTTCGGGCGGCCAGCAGCAGCGGGTGGCCATCGCCCGCGCCCTGGCGATGCAGCCGAAAGTGATGCTGTTCGACGAGTGCACGTCCGCCCTGGACCCGGAAATGGTCAAGGAGGTCCTGGCAGTGATGAAGGACCTGGCGCGCGAGGGAATGACCATGGTGGTGGTCACGCACGAGATGGGTTTTGCACGCGAGGTCGGTGACCGGGTACTGTTTATGGACGACGGGAAAATCGTGGAAGAAGGTCTGCCGTCGGAGATTTTCACCGCCCCCCGGGAGGAGCGCACCAAAGCGTTTCTCAGTAAGATCCTCTAGTTCGCACCCGTTCTCGTTCATCCCTGGTGAAGAATAGGCTGAGACCTCTCCGTCCGGGAGGAAAATGGGGTCTGACCCCATTCTTGCGCGGCTTGTCACAACCGTATTATCAACTAACGCTTTGACTCTTTTTGGCTTTGCTTTTCCTTCGGCGGCTCCTCGTCCTTCTCCACCTGGTACTGCACCAGCCAGGCCGGGTCAGGCACAAACGGCTCGATTCCCACCCGGTCGATCACGTGGAGTACCCGCTCCTTCGGCTTGGCCAACGCCTGGTACTTCTCCAGCACAAACTCTAGCACCGCGAAGACCCCTTCCCGGCTGATGTTCTCCGCGATCACTGTTCCGTGCCGCGGGTTCAGCGTGGAGCCTCTGCCGCCCACGGCGACCTCGTAAGCTCCCCCCTGCCGGGCCCGGACCCCGAAATCGGCGCAGTAGGGGTCGGTGCACCCCCGGGCGCACCCGGCCAAGGCCACCTTGAAATCCCGTGGCAGCGGGCGCCCGTAATATTTATCCTGGATCTCAATGCCCAAGTCCAGCACTTCGGTGATGTTCTTTGGGCATAGGTCTTCCCGCCCGCAACAGGCCTTGACGTTACGGAACGTGTTGCCGAAGGTGCCTACCCGCCAGCCAAGTTCTTCGGCCGCCGCACAAGCTGCCGCCACGTTTTCCGCCGGCAGGAGCAGCACCAGCGTTTGCCTGGTAGTGAACTTCAGGGCGGCCACGCCCAGTTCATCCAGCCGCTCAGCCAGACCTTTGAACTGGCCGGGCGTTACCACCCCGCAAGCTCCGACCAACACCAGGGCCTCCAGTCCAGATTTCTGTTTGAATACGGCTTGACCCATTCTACTACCCCCTAGAGAAACTTACCGGTCAGTTGACTAGGCTCAATCCTTTGAGAAGCCCGATATACACCGGGAACTGTTCAAAGCTCACTTGCTGCCTGCGGAATCCAAATACGCCACTGCATTCAGCGCGGCCACCTGCCCCTCCCCGACCGACTTGGCCAGTTGGTAAGGCTTGCCCGTACAGTCCCCGGCCGCGAAGATCCCAGGAATGTTGGTTTCCAAGGCCCGGCTCACCTTGATGTGGTTACCCTCCAACTCAAGGCCGGGCACCAGATCTTGCGGTGGGAAGGCTTCCCGAAAAATGAACACGCCTTCCACCGCTACGATCCGTTTGTCCAGTTCCAGCGCTTTGACCGTGCCGTCTGCGCCCAGGATTCGGACCGGTTTAAGCCCTTTGAGCAGTTCGATGTTGTCCTGCTCGAATTGCGGGGGCTCGGTATGCATGCACACGTAGTAGATCCAGGAACAGAAACCGGCCATGTAAGTGGCCTCTTCGATGCCTTCCTTCGTGTAATCGATGATGGCCACCGTTTTTCCGCGGAACAGGGGACCGTCACAGGTCGCGCAGTAGCTGACGCCGCGTCCGACCAGACCCTCCTCCCCCTCCAGCATCCGGGCCACGGCCATCCCCACCGTAAGGATCACCGTGCGCGCCCGGTAAACGCGGTCTTTGATCGCCAGGCCGAACCCCTCTGCCTCCGGAAAGACGTTAATGACCCGCTTGTTAACCATGGGGATATTGAACTTCCGGACGTGCGCGACAAACTCCCGATGCAACGCCTCACCGGTAACTCCGGGCCGGCCCAGGAAATTGTCCACCCGCGGGGAACGGTTTATTTTCGAAACACAGAACTCGCCCCCGAAGAGAACCACCTTTTTGCGGCGCACCGCCGCGTTCAGGGCCGCCGACAGTCCGGCTGGCCCGCAGCCGATCACCGCCACGTCGTACATTTCTGGCTCCGTCATATCACTCACCAACCTCCCGGATTAGATTGTGTCCGCCCTCATTAATGCCGAGAAAGCCACCGCTTTAGTCCGGTAGGCGACAAGCCTCTTTACGCCTAGTAGGAGTGCTTGTTCACCCCGTCAAATCCGGCGTTCTTGGCGCGCAGCGCAGCCGCCAGGAAATCCGCCTTGATGATCCCGTCTATTTCTTCGGGCGTCAGGGCGCTTGGCGGCTCCTCCAGCACGAACGGCACCCCCGACGGCGCAACCGGCTGACGCCCGGCGTTGGCCCTTGCCGGGGCCCTTGGTCCGGCATGGCGCAGCTGGATGAGGATGCCCGCGCCGCGGTGCTTGATCATCCCGGACAGTATCTACAGCCGCGGGCGATGCGTTTCGCTCCAGATCCCCATGGATCGTTCAAAAAGACGTCCGAACGGGTATACCACCCCGGGCTCCACGCGGTCGTAAAACCGGAGCATTTTGTCGGTCACTTCCCCGCCCGTGCCGGCTGTTCCGGAGGAAAGCGGCGGCATCACCAGGCGATTACGAAAAGTCACTCCACCGACGTGCAGAGGGCTGAACAACCTCCTAAAGCCGGCCGACAAAACTCACCTCCCCTTTCAATCACTTGAGGTCGATGATCAGGGATTCCTCATTGCAGTTCGGAAAATGGGGACAATTGATGCATTCCTTCCAGACCTTCTGGGGCATCTCCTCCTTGGGCACCCGACGGAAACCGCACTTTTCGAAGAAACCGGGCTGGTAGGTCAGCGTGAATACCCTGGGGATGTGCAGTTCCCAGGCGTCTGCCAGGAGCATCCCCACCAGTCCCCGGCCGATCCCCCGGCCGATCATTGTCTCTTCCACCGCCAGGGCGCGGATTTCGGCCAGGTCCTCCCAGATGATGTGCAGGCCTCCCGCCCCGACCACCCGCCCGTCTTCCTCGGCGACGGCAAACTCTCGGATGCTTTCATAAAGGAGCGCCCGGGGCCGGGCCAACATCAGCCCCCTTGCGGCGTAATAGCTGATCAGGCCGTGGATGGCCTCCACATCGGTGATCCTGGCTTTGCGGTACTGCACCCTCCCCCTCCTCCGGGGTCAAACCTTAGTTACTAAATATTGGTACAACTCCACATTGGTCAGTTAACGGAACATGATGACAAATGAAGTTAGCGAAACCATCGAGCGAATTCGAACTACATAGACAGAATAACACTGCTGATGATCCGGCACAAGGCTTAGCTGGCCCTGTGCGCCCGCCCTTAAGAAACTAAAGGTTTGACCCCGAAGGGGCTTACGCAACCCGGCGGCCGGTGTTATGATGGGACAAACATCCGGAACGGCTGCAATTCACGCGGGCTGATGTACTCGGGAGGGACTGCTATCAAACGGCTGCACATCAACGGCGCGGAGAGGTCCGGCAGCGGCACCATCGTCAGGTACGCGGTCGCACTCTCGGCCCTTGCCGGCCGCGAGTTGCACCTCACCAATATCCGGGCCCGGCGCCAAAAACCCGGGCTGCGGCCCCAGCACCTGAAAGCGGTGGAAGCGGTCCGTGACCTGTGCGGTGGGCAGCTCGAGGGCGCTGTGGTGGGCGCCTCCGAAATCCTGTTCCGTCCCGGAACGGTGCTCCGCGGGGGTGATTACCGTTGGGACATCGAAACCGGCGGCTCGGCCGTGATGCTGGCCCTTACCATCCTGCCGCCGGCCATCCTCGCCGGCGCCCCGGGCACGTTCCACATCACCGGGGGTCTCTTTCAGGACTTCGCGCCCAGCGCCTACCACCTGCAGCGGGTGCTGCTTCCCCTCCTGTCCCGAATGGGGGCGGACACCCGCCTGGAGATCGTTCGCCCCGGCTACGTGCCGCAGGGCGGCGGTGAACTTCTCCTGGAAGTAAGACCGGCGGCGGGTGGCTTGAAACCGCTGGTGTTGAGCGAGCAGGGGCGTATCGAGTCCGTGTCCGGGATCGCCTTGAGTTCCCACCTGTCGGACCGCCATGTGGGTGAGCGCATGGCCGCCGCCGCGGCCGGGGTGTTCCGAGCCGCCGGTCATGAGGCGCTCATCGATGTGGTTGACGATGCCCTGTCCGTGCAGCCCGGCGCCGCCCTGGCCGCCTGGGCGGTAACCGCCACCGGGTGCATCCTGGGGGCGGACCAGGCAGGTCAGCCGCGCCGCCCTGCCGAACATATCGGCCGCCACGTGGCCCGGACGTTGCTTGCGGACCTGGCCGCCGGGGCCACGGTAGACCGGTTCGCGGCCGACCAACTGGTGATTTTCGCCGCCTTGGCCCGGGGAGAGACAGTTTATCGCGTGCCCCTGTTCACCGAACACCTGGAAACCAACCTGTGGCTTGTGGAGAAGATCCTGGGCGCCGGAGTGCGCGTCGAAAGCAACGTGGTCCGCATTCGCGGCGTGGGTTTTGAGGCGGAGGGACGGACTTTGACTCTGGACCGCTAGTCTTCAGGGTTTGAAGAGCCTGCAGTGCCCCCTACATTCGAAACCCGTCCGGCGAAATCGGCTTCCACTGCCCGTTCCACGTAATCCGGCCCCGGTCGGGCCGGGGCCGGATTTGTGCGGGCATCCGGCTGCTTATGATTTATGGCAGGGCCAGGCTCCGCTTTTCCGCCAGGGTGTTCAAGTCGTTCACCTTCACCAGTCCGTTCGAGAGCGTGTACAGATTGTCGTTGATGTGCAGGATCCGGTTGACGTCCCGGTCGCTCCCGGGCCACCAGTTGCCGGACTTCATGTAGTCGGCGTCCGTCAGGTGCGTTATCCGGCCCTTGAGCACAAAGCCGCGCTCAAGGGTCAGTTCGTACACGTAGGCCCCCTGGAAGACGAACGTGCCATATTCCCACGGCGGTGTCGCGCCGGTACGCCGCTTGATCTCGGCCACCGTGACGGGGAAAGCAAACAGGTTCTTCTCCTGGTGGAACCAAAGGGCCTTGTGGTTGTTCAGCACTTCGGAGTGGGTGCCCCGGTCGCCGATGCCGATCGCGAACTTCTCCACCGGGTTCTTGACGTCGGTGACGTCGAACAGGGCCAACTTCATTCCCTGCTCGTAAGCGAACCCCAGGGGGACCTCCCGCCCGCCCTCTTTGCCGGTGGCCTCCACGGCGTCCTTACCGAACCCGATCAGGTGGTGCTCGTCGTACGGGTGCAGGTAATTGGAGAAACCGGGGATCTTTAAAGCCCCCAGGATCGCCGGCTTTTTCGGGTCGGCCAGGTCCAGCACGAACAGCGGGTCGGTGGTCTTGAAAGTCACCATGTAGGCCCGCGGGCCCATGAAGCGCGCCGAATAGATCCGCTCGCCGGGGGCGATGTCCTCGACCCGGCCGCAGATACCGAGGTCACGGTCCAGTACGTACAGGGCGTTCCGGGAGTCTGGGCCCCAAGTGTTCAAGGTCGTGGCCACCCGGAAGTGGCCGTCGTATTCGTCCATGGAGAACTGGTTCAGTACGGTGCCGGGCACCTGTCCCTTGCCGGTGTAGGTGACGTCCCCGTCTTTCAGAGCGAACCGGTAGACCGTGGTCTGCTCCCGCGGCTCGAGCGGAGGCATAATCGCCGGAACTCTATCCGGCACGACGGCCGGGGCCGGCTCACGCAGACCCGGCACCGGCATTATGGGGCCGTACTGGCGCTCGGTGGCCGCAACGTAAAGGTTGGCCCGGGAAACGTAGATATTCTCGCCGGCACCGAGGTAGGTGCCGATTTCGACTTCCTTTTTCTCGTTCAGGTTAAACCCGGCCACCAAGAGGTAGTTCGGCTCCCGGAAACCCGGGAAGTAGCACACGTCGGTGCACTTCACGTTCTCGAACCGGTTGCCCGCCAGGCTGTCCCGGTAGGCCGGCGTCAGCCCTTCCTTGACCGGGAGTCCGAACTCCCGGAACATGTAGTAGTCCGGGTACTTGTTCGCCACCAGGTACACGTTCTTATCAATTTTACGCGAGGATACGTAGTTGCCGTCCACTTCCACCTCCCGCACCCGGGTGATGTTGTCCTTGTCCCGCACGTCGAACACCAGGGTCTTCACGGTGCCGTAGATCGGGTACGGGTGATGCGGGTGTACCGCCCGCCCGGGCCGCGCCGACGTTCCCACCACGACCAGATGCTCGGCGTCCAGGTAAATCTCCAGCGGATTGAACCATTCATCCGCAAACTCGATCACCTTCTTGACCGCCATCTCGCGGTGCGGGTAAGCCCGAATCATCATCACCCGCTGTTTGTTGACCTGGAAGATGTACCGGCCGTCGGTCTTTACAATGTCGGCCTCGTCTACTCCCGGCACCTGTATGTTGGTGGCGGAGTAGTCGCTCCCGGCGCCGCTGTCTTCCCCGGGAGCACGCGCCCCGGGGGCCGCGGACTCCATTGCCGCCTGGTCAGTAAGCATCGTTTTCGCGCCCATGCGCAAGGGGAAACCATAGTGGATCTCCCTTTTCTCGTCCAGTAGCGCCGCCAGTTCCGCGTAGGACTTCACCGCCGGCAGCTTCGGCGTCTGCGGCTGTACTTGCGCCCTTCCCGGCGGTTTGCCGACCGCGAGCGTCAGGGCGAAAACCAGCACCACAACCACACCCATCACCCGGTACATCCCATTCCACTCCTCTCGCCGGGTCACCGCGCGCTGGCCCCGGAATTAAGTCTTGAATATTTGACGTTCTCCAAAGTGAAATAGATTCAGTAAGTTTTTCCAGAGCGCAAGATCAAGAGTATAGCGCCGCCACCAGTTCCCGACGGTTCAGCGGGTTCCGCTGACAGCAGCGGCTGAGCCAGCTTTAGTACGCCTCGCGAAACCAACCCACCATTTGAGAAGTACGCCTGCGGACCGCCGTCGCTTTTTCCCCCACTGGGGAGCACAAGGCCACGCGTCCTTGACACCCCTTTACGAAAAATATTAAATTGAACAAGGCGTCCAGACTGACTGCGGATGGAATTGCGGGTGTTTTTGGATGGCGCCGGAAGTGCTCATGGAACTGGTCGGGGTTTGGAAAACCTACCGGATGGGCGAAGTGGAGGTCCCGGCCTTGAAACCGACCGATCTGAAGGTTTACCGGGGCGAGATCCTGGTCATCCTCGGTCCCAGCGGCTCGGGCAAGAGCACGCTTTTAAACCTCATGGGCGGCATCGACCAGCCGAGCGGCGGCCGTTTGCTGTACGAAGGCCAAGACCTGTCCAAAGTCGGCGATAACCGGCTCACCGCCTACCGGCGGCACCACGTCGGTTTCATCTTCCAGTTCTTCGACCTGATCTCCAACCTCACCGTGACCGAGAACGTCGCGCTGGGCGCGGAGATCGCCGGGCGGCGCGGTGCTTTTGCGCCCATCCTGGAAAACCTCGGCCTGGCCGGGAAGGAAGGCAACTTCCCTTCTCAGCTGAGCGGCGGCGAACAGCAGCGGGTGGCCATCGCCCGCGCCCTGGCCAAGGAGCCGGACCTGATGCTCTGCGACGAGCCCACCGGGTCGCTGGACTTCCGCACCGGCCTGCTGGTTTTGCAGCTCCTCCACCGGGCCAGCCGGGAGATGGGCAAGACGGTGGTGATCATCACCCATAACACTCCCATCGGCAAGATGGGCGACCGGGTGCTCTACATGCGCGACGGGGTGATCGACCGCATCGAGACCAACGAATCCCCATTGGATCCTTTACTGATCAGTTGGTGATTAAGTCATGCTGTTGCGCAAACTGCTCCGGGACATCGCTACCTTCAAGGGACAGTTCTTCGCTATTGCGCTGTTGGTGATGCTGGGCATCGCCATGTTCTCCTCCATGTACCTGGCGCTGGTCAACCTGCGGGACTCCGCGGAAAACAGCTTCCACCGGCTGCGCTTGGCCGACTACACCGTGCACTTCACCGCCGCCCCCGCCGGCCTGACCGAGGCAGCCCGCGCCATCGAGGGTGTGCGCCTGGTCAGCGGGCGGTACGTGGACGACGTCTCCCTGGACCTCCCGGGCGCCCCCGACAAAATGCGGGCCCGGATCATCTCCCTGCCCGGCCCCGGCGAGGACC
The DNA here is from genome assembly GCF_000018425.1 of Candidatus Desulforudis audaxviator MP104C. GTDB lineage: Bacteria > Bacillota > Desulfotomaculia > Desulfotomaculales > Desulforudaceae > Desulforudis > Desulforudis audaxviator. Next base: position 1,201,177 of record NC_010424.1, read on the forward strand.
CGGTGAACGACCTGCACTTGGTCCGCGGCCGCCTTCTGGACCCCGACGACCGTCGCGGCGTCCTCATTTCCAGCGACTTCGCCACGCATCACCAACTGGAACCGGGCGACCCGGTGCACGTCATCGTTGGGGGCCTGCGCCAGGAACTGGTGATCCGGGGCCTAATCTTGAGCCCGGAGTACCTTTTCGCCGCCCCCGACCTGAACCAGTTCTTTTCGTCGATCCATTCGTTCGCGATTATGTTCGTGACCCGCGACACGGCGGCTGAAGTCCTGGGCAGCGGCGGCCAGATCAACGAACTTGCCGTGACCACCGATCCGGAAGCGGACGCGGACGCGGTCGAACAGGCCCTGCGTGAACTGACTTCCGGTTACGGCTACCGGACTCTGGTCGCGCGCGAAGACCAGTTCAGCTACCGTATGCTTCAGAGCGAGATGGACCAGCTTTCAACCTGGTCGGTGATGCTGCCCGTCGTGTTTCTGGGTGCCGCCGTGATGGTCATTCTGGTGCTCCTGGCGCGGATCGTCCGGCAGCAGCGCTCCCATATCGGGCTCCTCCGGGCGCTGGGATACACCCGGGCGCACATCATGGGCTACTACCTGGGATTCGCCCTGGCCGTCGGGGGCACTGGTTCGGTGGCCGGGACGCTCCTCGGCTACTGGATGTCGGTCGGCTTGACCAATCAGTACGCCTTTTACTTCAACATCCCCTACCTGGTGAGCGGGTTCCACTGGGACGTGCAACTGTTTGCCGTGACCCTGGGCGTCGGCACCTGCCTCGTCGCCTCCTTTTTCTCGGCCCGGGCGGCCGCTTCCATCCACCCGGTGGAGGCCATGCGCGCCCCCGCTCCCCCGCCGGGCCGCCGCTTCTGGGGCGAACGCTGGTTCAGTTTCATGGACCGGCTGCCAGCCCTCTGGAAGTTTCCGATTCGGAACATCACCCGCAATCCCTGGCGGTTCAACTTCTCGGCCACCGGCGTGGGCGTGGCGTTGGGCTTGCTGGTGCTATCCGGTTCCTTCTATGACCTGTTTGACGACATGCTCAACCGCTACTTCGGCGATATGGTGGGCTATGAGGCCCGCATCAACTTCACCGGGCCGACCGGTTGGGACGCTGTGACCGAGGTGGCCCTCTGGCCCGAGGTGCGCGAGGCCCAAGCCCTGGTGGAGGGAGCGGTGCGCTACCGCAACGGGCGCCTGCAGTACGAAGGCCCCCTCACCGGCCTGCCGGAGGACGGTCGCCTTTTCCAGTTGCGGGATGAGCAGAACAACCTGGTCGCCCCGTCCCGCGGCGGGATACTCCTGTCTTCGAACTTGATGCAAATACTGGACCTGAAGGAAGGGGACACCGTCACCCTGGAACCAATGGTCGCCGGGCTGCCCAGCCGTGAAGTCACGGTCGCCGGCACGGTCGAGACAATGCTGGGCGTCGGCGGCTTTCTGCCGCTAGAGGAGGCCCGTTTTGTGCTAGGACCGGGCACGCCTATCTCCGCGGCGCTGGTGACCACTAATCCCGGCACCAGCCTGGAAACGCTCCGCGAACGTGCCCGGGACCGCCCGTTCGTCAGCGGAGTGCAAAGCATCGCCGATGCGCGCGAGGAGGCGTTGAAGAATCTGGACCTGATGTACGCCTTCCTGGCCGTGGCGCTGCTTTTCAGCATGCTTCTGGCGGGCGCCATCGTGTACAGCATGTCCTCCATCACCACGTTGGAACGCACGCGTGAACTGGTGAGTTTCCGCATGCAGGGCATGAGCCGGAAGGGTACCGGCGTGCTGATCGCCGCCGAGGGTCTGCTGCCCGCTGTCCCCGGCCTGGTCCTGGGCGTCGCCGTAGGCTACGCCTGGGCCGCCTGGTTTGCCGCCGCCTTTTCCAGCGACCTGATGACCATCCGGTTGGTTATCTACCCGGCCACGATCGTGTTTTCCGTGCTGGCCGTCGTCGCGGCGGTGGCGCTGGCCCAGTGCCCGCCGATCCGGAGCACAAACCGCATCAATCTGGCCGAAGCCTCGAAACACCGGGAATAGGGGGTTATCTTATAATGCTGTCCAGGAAAATCAAAGTCGGACTGGGAATCGTCATTGTGGGACTGTTGGCGGGCGGCGGCTATCTGGTCTCCGCGCTCCAACCGGTGGCGGTCCGAACGGCTGCGGCGGTCGCGACCGATCTGACGGTTACGGTCAGGGGCACCGGCGACGTGGAGGCCGCCGCTCCCGACCGCGTTTACGCCGAGGCGGGCGGGAAGCTCGTGGCCGTGCCCGTGGCGGCGGGGGACCGGGTGGCGCCGGGCGACCTGCTGGCCGTCTTCGACACCGCCGCCCTGCAGGACCGGTTGGCGTTGGCTGCGGCCGAAAGGCGGACTCTAGAGGCGCAGCAGGCTGAGCTGGCCGAACAGAACCGGGTGGCCCTGGAGCTTGCCGCCCTAGAATTGGAACAGGCCGGGACCAACCTGGAGCGGGCCGAGTTCCTGCACGCCCAGCAGGTGATTCCCGACGCCGAACTGGAGGCGGCACGCCGGGCGCGGGAGGCGGCCGCGCTGAACCTGGCGCGGGCCGAAGCCGGAAAACTGGCCCTGGACACCGTGGCCGCCCGCCTGGACGCCGCCCGCACGGCCGAGCGGCAGGCGGAGCGGCAGCTACGCCAGGCCCGGGTGACTGCCGCCTCCGCGGGCGTGATACTGGAGCGGATGGTTGAGCCGGGCGCGGTGGTCGCTCCGGGAGCGCCTCTCTTCGTGGTCGGCGACCCCGAAATCCTTCGGGTCGTCGCCGAAATCGAACCGCGGGACGCCGGGCTGGTCGCGGCCGGCCAGACGGTGCGCATCAGGCATCTGGCCGGTGGGGCCCCCGTCGCTTCCGGCAGGGTCACCCGGGTGGTCCCCTCCGGTACGGTTACGGTATCGGCGCTCGGTGTGAAAGAGTCCAAGGCCCGGGTGGAAATCGAGGTCGTTGAGGGCGCCCGGGAACTGAAACCCGGCTTCCAGGTAAACGTCGAGATCATCGTCGACGAAGCCCCCGGCGAAACCGTGGTGCCCGAAACCGCCCTCTTCCGGCAGGACGGCGCCACCTTTCTCTTCGTCGTCCGGGACGGGCGCGCCGTGAAAACCGCGGTGACTCCCGGCCGGCGCGCGGCGGAGTTGACGGAGGTCACCGGGGATCTCAAAACCGGGGAATCGGTCATCGTGCACCCGGGGGCCGAAGTGAAAGACGGGGTGCGTGTGCAAGCGCGCTAGGCACTCAGCCGGGTCGCCTTACATCGGAGCAGTACATTCGCACCTTTTCGGGGGCGGTTGTTCCCGGTTTGACCGCCCGCACCACAAAGCGGTCCGCGCCGTCCACCAGGTCGAGGACGCTGTAGCCGGCATCCTGAAGCATCTGTCTCAGTTCTTCCACCGTGGGCAGCAGGTCCGCGCCTACCGGACCGCCGATGTGCCGGTGCATCCGGTTCACCGCCTCCCGGCTCTCCGTGTGGCAGATCACCAAGAGGCCTCCCGGCTTGAGCACCCGGTTCAGTTCCTGCAGTGCACCCGGCTTGTCGGGAAGGTGTGGCAACACGTTGTTGCAGAAAACCGCATCGAATGTCCCCGGTTCAAAAGGCAGGGCAGCCACGTCGGCCTCAACAAACCGGACGTTCGGCCCAAACGCCTTGGCTCCGGCGCGTTGCACCATCGCGGCGGCGAAGTCTACCCCGGTGACGGTCCCCCTCTCGCCCGCCCTCTCCAGCAGGAACGGTACCAGGAGTCCGGTGCCGCAGCCCACGTCCAGCACGTGTGCGCCTTTTCGCAGACCGGACCCGGCCACGATCTCGGCCAACTTGGAAGCGGCGCCCGGCGGAACCAGGTCATCCCACCTGTCCGCCAAGTTGTTGAAGAATTCCCTTCGCATCTATGCCCCCTCCGTTTCGGTCAACTGCTTCACGCGGCGCTTCGGTGACACTGCGCTTGCAACCAGGAAGAGCAGGGTGGAAAACACAACAATGGACGCCCCGCTCGGCAGGTTGAACAGGTAGGCCAGGGCCAGTCCCACCCAGCAGGACAGCACCCCGAAGCAGGCAGCCAAAAGGAACAGGTTTCGGAGGCTGTAGGTGAGCTGGTAGGCCGCGGCCGCCGGATTGAGGATCAGGCTGAAAATCAACAGGCCGCCGATCGGCTGCAGGGACGCGGTAACGGTGAGACCGGTGAGGAGCAGCAGACAGTAAAAGATCCAGGTGGCCGGCAGCCCCACGGCCAGGGCGATCTCCCGGTTAAAGATCACCGCCTGCACCTCCTTGAAGAAAAGGACGACCGTCCCCAGAACCAGCAGGGCCACCACGGCCAGCACCGCCAAGTGCTCCGGCCTCACCGTCAGAATACTCCCCCACATCAGCCCCAGGGCCTGGGTTTTCGGCCCGGGCATGAGTCCGAGAAAGAGAAACGATAACCCGAGCATCAAGGAAAACACGATGCCCAGCGAAGTGTCCGGGTTGAAATCCCCACGGTCGGCCAAGGGGCCGATGGCCCCCGCCGCCAGCAAGCTGAAGAGAAACGCGCCGTGCATCGGATTCAGCCCCAGAAAAACCGCGATGATCGCCCCGGCGAAAGCGGCGTGGGAGATGCACACCCCGATGAAGGAAAGATGCATGCTCACCACCAGCACGCCCACCAAAGAGCAGGCAATGCCGCCCAGCAAACCGGCTAGCAGGGCATACTGCATGAAGTCATAGGCCAAAACGGTCAGTGATGCCCACCTCCATATGCCCGTGCCCGTGGCAGCACAGCGGGCTGATCCCGTATACCTCCCGGATGTTGTCGTCGGAGAGCGCCTCCTCCGGGGGGCCGGAGGCGAAAATGGTCCCCCGCCGGAGCAGCAGCACCCGGTCGCAACGGTGAAAGGTCTCCCGCGGATCGTGGCTGACCAGCAAGGTGGTCAGCCCGCGGCGCCGGTGCACATCGGCGACCAGGTCGAGGATTTCCTGCCGGGAACGCCAATCCAGGGAGGCGGTCGGTTCGTCCAGCAGGAGCACCCGGGGCTCCTGGGCGAGCGCGCGGGCGATGGCGGTACGCTGCTGCTCCCCGCCCGACAGGTGTCCGAAGGGCCGGTCGGCGAGGCGCGCCATGCCCACCAGCGCCAGCAACTCCTCGACCAGCGCCCGGTCAGCCCGGCCCGGGCGGCGCCAGAAACCCAGGCGCCCGTACCGCCCGATCATCACGGCCTCGCGCACGGTCACCGGCAGGCGCGGGTCGACATTGTGCCCTTGGGCGACGTAACCGACGCCGGTGCGCATCCGCCGGGCGGCGTTGCTCAACCGGAAGTCGCGCCCGCCCCGCCCGGCGCGCATGCGGCAACCCAAAACCACGGCCTCCCCGGACAAGAGGCGGCCCAGACCGTTCACCACGGTGAGGATGGTGGTCTTCCCGGCCCCGTTCGGCCCGACGATGCCCACCATTTCGCCCGCCCCAATGTCCACAGAAACCCCGCGCAGGGCCACGTCTTCCAGGTAGGAAACGGTGACGTTACGGAGACTGATCACCGTCAACGCTATACCTCCTGACGGACCGCAACCCTTCCAAGTATTCCGGTGTCTACGCCCGTCACTCTGCAATGGCTCCAAGCAGGAGTTCCACGTTCCTCTCGATGGCCAGCGCCCAGGTGGCGGTATCCGGAAAACCGCCGGGGAAGTTCGACAGCGTTACGTGCGCGGCCCCGAGTTCCCGGGCGATACTCTTGCCGGCCTCGTGACCGCTCTGGAGATTGTCCACCACCAGGGTTACTCCGGCCTGCCGGCCCAGTGCCAAGAGTTCCTCCAACTGCCGGGGGCTCGTGTCCTCGGGCCGTCCGAACGCGGCCACCACATCAAGGCCGGCCCACCGCAAAAACCCGGTCTGCATCTCGCTCACCAGCACCTTCACCCCGGTTGCCCCGGCTGCCTCTAACCGGCTTTTCATCGCGCTGCCGACCGCGGCCGTTTCCTCCTGCAGTGCGGCGGCGTTCTCCGCGTAGAAGCCCGCGTTGTCCGGGTCAACCTTGGCCAGTGCCGCGGCAATTTGTTCAATGGCCTCGCTCCGGACGGGCGGCGTCATCCAGTTACCCTGAATCGCCAGAACCACCTTTTGGAGTTCTTCGTTGCGCGCCGAGCGGATCAGGTCGTCGGTGAAGAGCTCACCCTGCCAGGCGTGCACAAAGAAGATCCTCGCATTTGCGAGTACCTGCATGTCCGCGGGCTTCACGTCAAAATGACCCGGGCAGGACGCCGGCGGGATGATATTTGCCACCGTCACCTTGTCGGCACCCACCCCCTCTACGATGTCCGCGATCAGGCTGGTGGTGGTTACCACTTTGAGTAGTTCCGGACCACCGCCGGCCGGTGCCCTTTCTTCCCCGCACCCCGTAAGCGTGAATACCGTCAGCAACACTGCCACAGCCAACAACAGCCAAACCCGCCGCCCCAATCTTTTGTTTTCCGCCATTCCGCTGCCTCCTCCTTGAAAAATAGTGTTTGATAACAGAAAAACCACGGAGATGCTCCTGCAGGGTCCAAACCTCCGTGGTTTTGGTCCATGTTTTTAGATTTGGTACCGGATACACCCTTGGACGGCTTCAGCCGCTCGCTGTTTAGAAGTATAACAGGTTTGCCGGGCGCTGTAAACGGTTTTTGGGGCGATGCCTCCCCGGCGGAACCGGGTGCGCACGGGCTGCTAGCCGTTGCGTCCCTGTACGGGCTTGTGATTGTTGTTATTGCTGTTGTGATTGGGCACCACGATCCCGGCGGACAGCACCATCTTGAAACCGTCTTCCACCGAGATCGGCAAGGGAACCGTGTCTTTGCGAGGCACAACGAGCAGATAGCCCGAGGTGGGATTGGGCACCGTCGGCATAAACAGCTTAACCGGGTCTTCCCCGACCTTGCCAAAGATATGGGGGTCGGCCTCTCCGACCACGAAGCCGACCACCCAACTCTCCCGGCGCGGGAACTCCACCAGGACCACCTCCCGAAAGACACGCTGGTCCTGGCGGCTGACCGAATTCACGATCTGCCTGACGACTTTGTAGATCCAATTGGCCAGCGGGATCCGGAGCAGGATCGCTTCCCAGAATTCAATTAGTTTCCGGCCCACCAAGTTGGTGGCCAGCAACCCGGCCAGGAAAACAACGACCAGGGTGATCAGGAATCCGGCTCCCGGAAGGTGCCGGCCGATTACAAACAAGATGACACTACCCACAATCCGGTCGATAAAGATAAAGATACTCCATAGCAGGTAGAGGGTCGCAGCTAACGGCAGCAAGACCATAATCCCGGTCAGCAGGTAACGGCGTATGTTCTTTAACATATCTATAAACGGCTCCTCGTCGACGGCGGCGGTCTTTGTCTATTTATTCGCAGGCCGCCAGCCGCGTTTTATGTTCTCTCAGGAACTCCTCATACTGTGTGTCGATTCGGTTTATAGTCCGCAGCCACTCCTCGCGAAACTGGGGTGAGTTCTCCGGGTTCACGCGCATTCGGACCCCCGTCTGTTCCTCGATCAAGCGCTGTGTCTCTCCCGCCCGGCGCTCAAATGCCTCGCGGAGGTTCAGCTGTGCCTGGCGCAATGCCTGCTGGTAGTAGTCAAACAGATACTCCATCTCGCTGAAAATCTGCTGCACGGTCTCCCGGTCGCGTTTCAGGAGCCCGATTCCCTCCATCGCCCGCCGGTTGGCCTCCGCCGTGGACTCGTTGACCGGCGGGTGCAGGCTCTCAATCAGGATCTGGGCGGCACCCTCCCGGAAATACGGACGGCCGCTTTCCTTATATTCCGCCAGCGCCGCTTCCAAGTCGAAATTGCGCTCCGCGAGGAACCGGGCGGCCGCCGACTTGCCGTTGGCCCGGTGCTCCTCCCGTTCGAGTTCTTCAGTGGAGACATTGATATCGGCGATCCTTTCCATCGCTTTCTCCAACGCCGTCTTGATCCTTTCCGCCAAGCGCCTCACTCCTCTTCGTACATTTCCTAAAACTCTATGCTATCCAAAGTCTAACCATTTAACAAGCGAAATTTTCCTTTACCCAGAGCGGTCCCGAGCTCTGCCCAGCCCAACGTGTTCAGTACGTCCACCGGTCCCAGCCAGGCCCGCCGGGCTACGCCCACGCCCAGTTCCAGAAATCCGATCTGTTCCACCAGGTGGGCGTCGCTGCCGAGCGCCATTTTCGCCCCCTTCCTTGCGGCTTGCCTGGCGTGGATGTCATCCAGATCCAGCCGTTTCGGATAGGCGTTGATTTCCAGGGCTGTGCTGGCCCGGGCGGCCGCCGCGATCACCCGGTCCATGTCGACCTGGTAGGGGGCGCGTTCCCCCAGCAGCCGCCCGGTCGGGTGGGCCAGCACGTGCACTGCCGGGTGTTGCAGTGCCGCGACGATCCGGGCGGTCATCGTCTCCCGGTCCTGGCCGAAGCCGGTGTGCACTCCGACGAGCACCAGATCCAATTCAGCAAGCACCTCGTCGGGGTAGTCGAGCCGCCCGTGCGCGTCGATCTCCACCTCCGCGCCGGCCAGCAGTTTCACCCCGGTACTCTGCTGGTTGAAGGCGCGGACGGCGGCGATCTTCTGACGGAGATCGCGGATCGAAAGCCCCCGGGCGATCTTCAGGGAGTGCGAGTGGTCGCACACCCCCACCCACTCCAGACCGAGCCGCAGCGCTTCGGCGGCGATATCTTCCAGGGTGCCCGCGCCGTCGGAGTAGACGGAATGGACGTGAAAGTCCCCCCGGAGGTCCTTTTTCTCCACCAGGCGGGGCAGGGTGCCCTCCAGAGCGGCCTCGATTTCACCGTGGTCCTCCCGGAGTTCCGGAGGAATAAACGGCAGTTCCAGGGCGGCGAACACGTCGTCCTCCTCGGCGCCGGCGATGCACCGGTCGTCCCGGAACACGCCGTACTCGTTAAGCTTCAGGCCTTTTTGCGCCGCCAGCTGGCGCATGCGGATGTTGTGAGCCTTGGAGCCGGTCAGATAGCACAGGGCCGCCCCGTACACCGCCGGATCGACCACCCGCAAATCGACCCGGAGCCCCTCCTCGGTGCGCGCGGCGGCGCGGGTGCTCCCTTCCTCCAGAATTTCGGTCCAAAAGCCCAGCCTGGTGAAGAACCGGATTACCGCCTCCGGCTTTCCGGAAGCGGCCACGATGTCAACATCTTTCACGGTGTCCTGGAACCGCCGGATGCTGCCGGCCACCGATATCCTCTCCACCGGGGCCCCTCCGGCCCGGATGGTCTCCACCAGGGCGGATGCGAACGGATACACGCGGCCCAGGGGGAGCCGCTCCCGGCCGCGACGTACCAGTTCCAGCCCGCTCAGGATCTTGTTCTGGGTCTTTTCACCCAGGCCGCGCAGCTCGGCCAGGCGCCCTGCCCGGCCGAGGCGCTCCAGTTCGTCCAGCCCGCTGATCTGCAGCTCTTCGTACAGGATTCTGGCCGTGCGCGGACCGATGCCCGGCACGGTGAGCAACTGGACAATTCCGGCGGGGATTTCCCGGATCAGCCGGTCGTAGTATGCACACGTCCCGGTGTCCAGTATCTCCGTAATTTTGCCGGCCAGATCCCGGCCCACGCCCGGGATATCCGTAAGCCGGTCCGCACGGCGGAGTTCGGCCAGGTCTACCCCCAGCGCCTCGATGCTATGGGCCGCTCTCCGGTAGGCCCGTACCCGGAAAGGGTTTTCCCCCCGGATCTCCAGGATGTCGCCGATGTTCTGCAGAATGCGTGCGACGTGCTTGTTTTTCATGGCTTAAAACTCATAGGTCAGTCCGGTGCCGCCGAAGGAAAACCGCGGGCCGAACTCGGCGGACAGGCGCGCCGCCACGGCCTGCCCGGTGCAGTGGCCGGCTGCCAGAAGCTCCAGGCCCAGGTCTTTCAGGAACCGGACTGTCTCTTCCCGCTGCTCCGGTGCCGCCGGACCCAGGTGGGTGCCGCCGATAACCGCCCGTACCCGTTCCTGTCCGGTAACGGTCCGGGCGTGCTCGACAATGTTCATGAGCCCCGCGTGCGCACAGCCGGTAAGGATGACCAGGCCGGTGTCGGTGCTCAGGTAGAGGCTCAAGTCGTCCGCCAGGGGGTCCGGCACCCGCTGTCCCTGTTCAACGACATACATGCGCGGGTCCCCGCGCTCGAAGGCGTTTGTCCGGGGTACGGCGCCGCCGGCCCAGACCCGCGGGAAGATCTCGGTCGCTCTATCCACCCAGCGGAAATCGGCCCCGCAGGCCTCAATTTCGGCACGCGCAAAGGGAACACCCACGTAGCGCTCGGGGTCGGACACCCGGTGCGGGCTGAAAAGGTCGGGATGAGCGTATACGGGCACGGGACGCCCGATCGCCTTGAGCACCTCCCGCAGTCCGCCGGTGTGGTCGTAGTGCCCGTGGCTCAAAACCACCGCGTCGGCCTCCTTCAAGGGCACACCCAGCACCTGCGCGTTGCGGACCAGGGCCCCGGTCTGGCCGGTGTCATAAAGGAAACGGTGTCCGGGGGTCTCCACCCACAAGCCCAGACCGTGTTCCCCGACGATGTCCATTGTTCTCGCTACCGAGTTTTCAATCAGCACGGTGATCTTCAAAAACTTGTGCCCCCCCCTTTTTTCCACTCATTGCACTTCCCGCTCAAAGCGTGGCCAGCCAGATGACGATCTCCAGGGTGATCAGGATGACGATCGCCGACTCCAGGGTCAGGAACCGGTAGGTGGACAAGCGTGACAGCTAGCTCTCCGCGAAGGCAGCTATTCAGGGGCGGCACGGGAACCCTGCACGGTGCCCCTCCGCTCCAGTTCCTGGTCGATCCAGTCCAGAATCTTGGTCTTGTCCACGTTCCACCGCGGCGCCAGCAGGAGTTCACCGTTCAAAACCTCGCCCACCAGCCGGTGAATGGTGATCCCGGCGTCCAGGTGCTCCAGGAAGTCGGCGGCCCAGCGCACGTACTCGGCTGGTGACAACACATCCACTCGTCCCGAGCGCCACTCGGCTTCCAGAGGGGTGCCCCGGATCACCTGGAGGTGATGAACCTTAACCCCGTCCACGCCGGCCTGCGTGAGGGCGCGCGCGGTCTCGACCGTGTCTTCGGGTGTTTCGCCGGGAAGGCCGAGGATGACGTGAGCACAGACGAAGATGCCCCGTCCCCGGGCCCGGGCGACGGCGTCCAGGAATTGCCCGGCGGTGTGCCCCCGGTTGATTCGTTCGAGGGTGCGGTTGTGAATCGACTGCAGGCCGTACTCCAGCCAGACGTGCCACCGCGCGGCGTAGGATCCAATCAAATCCAGCACCGGGTCCGGTACGCAGTCCGGCCGGGTGCCGATCGCCAGCCCCACCACGTCCGGATGGGCAACGGCGGCGCCGTAGACCGCTTTCAGCCGGTCCAGGGGTCCGTAGGTTCCCGTATAGTTCTGCAGATAAGCGAGAAAACGCAACGGCCCCGGGTGGCGACGGCGCAGGCGGGCACTTGCCGCCGTCAACTGATCCTCCAGAGGAAGGGCCTGGTCTGCGAACAGGCCGAAGCTGGGGTTGTGACAGAACGTGCACCCGTCCCGGCCGACGGTTCCGTCCCGGTTGGGACAGGTGAAACCGGCATCCAGCGGGATCTTGTATACCCGGCCCCCGAACCGCTCCTTCAAGAACCGGCTGAAGGAGTAGTACCGCTTCTGCATCACTGCGGATTCAAGACCCCTCTCCTTGCCCGTATTCGCGGATGAAATCGCCGGCTGTTAAGATCCGCACCCCCTGGAACTCGGCCAGGGTGAGGAGGTGCCGGTCCTGGGTCAGGATGCAGTCGGCTCGGCCCGCGACGGCGCACTCCAGGAACCGGTTATCGGCCGGGTCTCCGGGCACACAGTCGAGACGGATCCCGGGCTCCACGGTGCGGGCGTTGGCCAGAAGGCGCTTCAGCTTTTGTTCGCGTTCCTCAACGGCCTCGCGCCGCCCGAATCTCATCTTGGAGGCGATGTCCAGGTACTCGCCCCGGATTTCCGGGCTGACGAGCACCTCCACCCGGTCTTCGAGCCACAGGCCCACCACCCGACCGGATGAGGACCGACGGGGGTTGATAAGGCCGCCCATCACAATATTCGTGTCGACCACAATCCGCGGGCGTGCGGTCATATGGTTTCGCGGATCTCAAAGCCGGAATACTTGCCCGACGGAGTCTGCCAGTTGATCTCCACCTGTTTGACCACCGCCCCCGGCGGACCCTGGCGGCACCAGTCGAGTACCTCCTGCACCGCAAGGCGGCTCCCTTCAAGGACCCCCTCCACGGTGCCGTCGGAACGGTTTCGCACCCAGCCGGTCACCCCGCGCTTTTCCGCCTCCTCCAGCATGGCTGCCCGGAAGTACACGCCCTGCACCTTCCCGGTAATCGCCACTTCCGCCCTGACCTGTGACACGAAGATCCCCTCCTCTCAGATCACGCCGTATCTGCACAGATTTGACCGCTTCATCCGCCCGGGGTTATAATCAAGCGACGTACACCCTGGAGGTGATTCCGGATGAAATGCAAAGTCTGTCGGGGACCGGCCCTGGCCGGTTTTCCGGCCCACAACGCCAATTTCTGTGCCGAGCACCTGGATCAGTTCTTCCTGCGCCAGGTCGAGAAAACGATACGCCGCTACCAAATGCTGCAGCCGGGTGAGCGGGTTCTGGTCGCTGTGTCCGGCGGCAAGGACTCCCTGACGGTGGCGGACGTCCTCGATCGCTTGGGCTACGCCGTCCGGGGCGTGCATGTCGACCTGGGGATCGACGACAACGGCTTTTCCAGTGAGTCTACCGCTTTATGCCGGGAGTTTTTCACGGCCCGCGGGCTGCCCCTGGAAATTTACAGCTTGAAGGAGCGCTTCGGCCGGAGCATCAAGGACGTCGGCCGGCGGTTTAACCGTTTCTGCTCCATTTGCGGGATGACCAAACGGCACGTGATGAACGCTCGAGCGGTTGAGCAGGGTCTAGATGCCCTGGCGACCGGCCACAACCTGGACGATTTGTCCGCCGCCCTGTTCGCGAACCTCATGCGCTGGGACCGGCGCTACCTGGCCAAGGGGCTGCCGTCCCTGCCTCCGGAAGGCGGTTTCTGCCGCAAGATCAAACCACTGGCCCTGCTTTCGGAGAAGGAAATCGCGACCTACGCCGCGGTGCGGGACATCCGGATGGTGACCGCCACCTGTCCGTACTCCAGAGAGGCCAAGTTCAAGCGCTACAAAGAACTCCTGGCGGCGGTGGAACACCAGTCACCCGGGACGAAGCGCTCTTTCTACGAAGGATACGTAAAGACGGCCTCCGTTTTCCAGGTCGGGGGTCAGGCCGCACCGGCGCTGGGACCCTGCGCGGTGTGCGGAATGCCGACCACGGTTGAGGTCTGCACCTTCTGCAAGCTCTGGCGATCGACCTAAAACCGGGTCCGGGCCGCCCCCAGGCCATCGTTCACAAACTTGACGAATTCCCGGTCGATATCCAAAACGGTGATATCCAGATCGTCGACCGGAGCCAACACCAAGAGATACTTCCCGGCCACCTCGATTTTCGGCACCCGTCCCACGCCCGTGCCCAGGGCGGGAATGCCGATGAACCGCACGCCCTGCTCGCGGGCCTTGAGCAAAACGGAGTACAGGCACTGCTCCACGATTTCGGGCGAGGACCGCTCCGCCGGGTGCAGCATCGTCACCGCGTGGTAAACGAACCGCGCCGGAAGCCTGCCGGCGCCGGTCACGTACACCTGGCCGGTCTGCGGCTTCGTCTCCCGGCACACCCGGACGGCTTCCTCTTCGATCTCCACCCCGCCGCGACGTCTGAGGGCGCCGGCCACCCCGCCGCCCATGATGCCCAGTCCGTTAGCGGCGTTGACCAGGACGTCCGCCTCAAACATGGTCAGGTCCCCGACCCGGGCCCTCATGCGCCGGTCTTCCCCCCGGCGAAGGCCAGCACCACCACCTGGTCTTCGCCGAGGCCGGTATCACCGGTCGCCTCAAAGAATTCGCGGTGCGCCACCTGTTTGAAATTCCCCGTAAATTCATCAACACCGGTGATGGGGAAGTTAATGTAGTCGGTCTTGTAGTGCATCGGGATGACGACCCGCGGCCGCAGGGCCGCCACCGTTTCGGCGGCCTCCCAGGCGTCGATGGTGTAGGTGCCGCCTACCGGAATCAAAAGAACGTCCACGGGGCCGATCAGGCTCACCTGCTCGGGGCTCAAGAGGTGCCCCAGGTCGCCCAGGTGACATACGTTCAGGCCGTCCACGGCGATCACAAACACAGTGTTCGTTCCCCGCTTCCGGCCCTCTTCCTTGTCGTGGAAAGTGGACACGCCGCGCACTGAAACCCCTTCCAGCCGGTGCTCGCCGGGCCCTTCGACGACCTGGGGCCGGCCCCCGACCACCGATACGGCGCTGTGGTCGAAATGCTGGTGGCTCACCGTGATGATATCGGCCTCCACATGGGGCAGCGGGTACCCGACCTCCTCATTGAACGGGTCGGTCACGATCCGGATTCCCCCGGTGGTTGTGATCAGGAAACACGCATGTCCCAGCCATTTGATTTTCATGGCCGCCACCTCCAACCGAGAAGATTCGATAATCATTCAAGATTTTCCTGCTCCGCTCTCCGTTGGCTGAATTCCGCGAGTTTAGTATTCCATAGGCGGGACGGGCCTTATGCGGTGCGGCCCGGCGCCGGATACTCTGTCTGCGGCCTGTTCATAATAAGCCCAGGCTGAACTTACCGGATTCCCGCCGGAATTTTGAGGGAACGAACCGAATGTCACAAAACTGGAGCCTCTGGCGGACCGTGCCGCTGACCACTCTTTTCGCAGAGCAGCAGAAAAAAACCGGCCTCAAAAAGAACCTCGGGCCCGTCGATTTGGTGGCATTGGGTGTCGGGGCGATCATCGGGACCGGCATTTTCGTCATGACCGGCGTGGCCGCCTCTCAGTTCGCTGGACCCGGGCTGGTGTTCTCCTTCATCCTCGCCGGTATCGCCGCCGGGCTGGCCGCCCTGGTATACGCCGAACTGGCCTCGACCATTCCGGTGGCCGGAAGCGCGTACACGTACACCTATGCCGTCCTGGGTGAGTTTGTCGCCTGGACCGTCGGCTGGAGCCTGATCCTGGGGTACATGGTCGCCGGCGGCGCGGTGGCTATCGGGTGGGGTGCGTACGTGGTCGAGTTTTTGCGCTCGGTGGATGTGCTCTTGCCGGCCGTCCTGGTCAATCCCCCCGCGGCCGGCGGCATTCTGAACCTTCCGGCGATGGCCGTCGCCCTGCTGGTCACCGTGTTGACGGTCCGGGGGACCCACCAGACCAAAACGCTCACCAAGATCGCGGTGTTGATCAAGCTGGCGGTCATCGTGCTTTTTATCGCGGTAGGCGCACAGTTTATCGACCCGGCGAACTGGAGCCCCTTTTTGCCGTTCGGTCTCCTGGGGATCGTCCAGGGCGCGGCGATTATCTTCTTTGCGTATATCGGTTTCGATGCGGTAGCCACCGCGGCCGAGGAAAGCAGAAAACCCCAGCGCGATCTACCCCTGGGAATCATCGGCTCGCTCCTGATCGCCACTGTCCTCTATATCGCCGTGACCGTCATTCTAACCGGACTCGTACCCTATACCCAGTTGAACACCGCCTCACCAGTGGCCACCGCCCTGATGCGCGCGGGAATACCGATGGCCGGGTCGGTGGTGGCCGTCGGCGCTCTGGCCGGTATCACCAGCGTGCTTTTGGTGACCGTTTACGCCCAGAGCCGGATCTTCTTCGCGATGTCGCGGGACGGGCTGATCCCGGAAGTGTTTTCCCGGGTTCATACCCGCTTCCGGACCCCCTACATCAGCGTGCTGACGGTGGGCGCGGTCGTGATGCTCACCGCGGGTTTGCTGCCGATTCACGTCATCGCGCAAGTTGCCAATATCGGCACGCTGGCCGTCTTCGTCATCACCTCCGTCGGGGTACTGGTGCTCCGGCGGACCAGGCCGGACCTGCCGCGCACCTTCAAAGCACCCGGCTTTCCGTGGACCCCCCTCCTGGCGATCGCGGCTTCGGCTTACCTCATCGTGAATCTGCCGTCCTCGTCCTGGGTCCAGTTCGCGGCCTGGATGAGCGCCGGCATCCTGATCTATTTCCTGTACGGGTACCGCCGGAGTAAACTCGCCCCGGGGGGGAACCCACCGGGATGGCGAAACCTCCTCGCCGCCCCGGCGGTCAGACCCGGGTCACCCCCCCCGAGAGAAAGAAAACCGGGAATGACTCCCGGCAACCTTGGGGCCGGTCTGCCCCAACCCGGCCGTCAGTATATGATCAGGGGGGTCTGGCCTGCAACTTAAAGTTACCAATCACTTGGCGCGGCGATCGCCGTCAGGCTCCGGCCGCACTCCTCACAAGTTGCTCCGGGGCGATCCAAGCTGAACCCGCCGCAGCCGGAACAAACGCATTCCTTGCGAAACGGAAGCTTTCCGCAGCGCCCCTGGTCGGGCAGGTACCCGGTGCATGTGCCGCATACCGCAGGGGCGACCCCGTATATCCAGCTCTTCTGCTGGTAACCCAGTGGCCGGTAGTTCAGGCACAGCGAGGGCCGGGCCTTCTGCGCGCCGGGAGCCGGGAAGAGATAAATCACTTCACCCACGACCGATCACCACCTATCGTGAACGCTCTCACGTTCACCATTCTTAAATATAAGCTTATTAGCTTATTGCTGATCTGTCAAGACTTGTGACGTTTTTCCTGAAATTTTTCTCGAACCCGCACAGGTATATCCTGGTTTACGATGCACGAAATACTACTTATGTTTTGGACCTCCGTGCAAATTCTATTATGTGAAGAAGTCAAGAATTTTGCAGGAGGTTGACACAAATGTACGTAGCCCAAGGCCGAAACTTTTTGGATAATCGCGTTGACGTAATCCCCTCCCCCAGCCTGAAGGACCACCATGCGACCATCCGCTACGAGGGGTTGCTCCAGAAATGCGGTGCCGACCGGGTCTTCATTCATTACGGCTTTGACGGTTGGCATAACAGTTCCGTCACCGAAATGCGGCGTGAACCGGATGGTTCATTTGCCTGTTCGATTCCGATGCAGGGCCAGAGAGAATGCAATTTCTGCTTCAAAGACGCCGCGGACAACTGGGACAACAACAACGGCTGGAACTGGGCCACCGACATCAGATACTGAAACCCCCCACCTGAACCGCCGCGCAAAAGCGAGGTCCACCACCTCAAAAAAAGGGCGCGTTGTGCGTCCTTTTTTGTGCGGCCGGTCCGTGATATGATATTGCGTGGGAGTGTGTTTTGCCGATGATGTTTTCCGACGCCCTCCGGTACCGGTGGACCAGAGCCGCCCGGGAAAGGGTGGAAATGATGCGCCGCCTGCATCCCGAGGATGACCGGCGGCAACTGGCTCAAAAACTGATCACCGACAAGGCCGTAACCTGCGGCGCGGTCGGGGCGCTGACGGCCCTGCCGGCCATCGTCCCGGGATTTGGCACGCTGATTGCGATCCTCTCCGGGGTGATGGTTGACGTAATGGTGTTGGGCGCCCTCCTCTACCGCCTGGTACTGGAAATGTCCATTGTTTACGACCGCGACCCCAATTCGATCGAAGTGCAGAAGGAAGCCCTCTGGGTCTTCGGCATGGCGGCCGGAGTGCAGTCGGTGGGGAAAAAGGCGGCCCGGATCACCGCCCAGCACCTGTCCGCCCAGATGGCCGCCACCGGAATGCACCGGCCGTTGATCTTCATGGGTTTGCGGGCCAGCCAGCGGTCAGTCCTGGGCCGGGTCATCCCCCTTTTCGGGGTGGCTGTGGCCGGCGGCATTAGTTTTTTCTTCGCCCGCGCAGTCGGCAACCGCATCTTCAGGCACTACGAGGGCGGCGGGAACGAGCGGACCGGCTCCTGGAACGGCCGTACCATCGAAGCGGATTACCGGGTTCTCCGGTGAAACCTATTGGCAGCCGGTATTATCTTCATCAGCAGCATCCCGGCCGCGAAGCCACCCACGTGCGCCCACCACGCGACCATGTTGGCTGGGCCGGTGATGGCCAAAAGCCCGTACAGGAGTTGGAAACCGATCCACAGAAACAGGAACAGCACCGCCGGGACTTCCACGAAAGTGATAAAAAACAGGATCGGAACCAGGGCCAGGATCCGGGAACCCGGAAAAGTGATGAAGTACGCCCCCAGCACCCCGGCCACCGCGCCGGATGCCCCGATAGTCGGGATCAGCGAGCCGGGAGCGCTCACGATGTGGGCCAGTCCTCCCGCGAAACCGGCCAAGAGGTAAAACAGCAGGAACCGCCCCCGCCCCAGAACGTCCTCGATGTTGTCCCCGAACACCCACAGGTAGAGCATATTCCCCAGCACGTGCAGCCACCCGCCGTGGAGGAACATGGATGTCGCCATCGGAATCCAGGTGTCAAGGGCCAGGGGGGCCTGCAGGAACATCTGAACCTGCAGGGCGGGTACGATGCCGAAAGCAGTTACGAACCGCTGCAGTTCCCCGGGAGAGAGCGTGATGGAGAACAGAAAGATCGCCAGGTTTACCACGATGATGGAAACGGTGACGATTGGAAAACGACGGGCCCGGATTGTGTCGCGAAGCGGTATCAACTGCATCCCTCCTGCCCGGTGTCCGGGCCGGCGAATTCAGGCCTTGCTCCCAGTAGGCCCGGCACCGGCCGCGGCAATCGCTCCTGTCAGCCGGCTTAAAGGTTACGTTCCAGAATGGCGGTCAGGTCGGCGTGGGTCGCCTTGCGCGGGTTTGCCGCCAGGGAAGCACTGCCCAGCGCCGCTTCAACCAGTTCGGGGATATCCTCCCGGGTCAGGCCAAGAGAGCCGAGCTTTTCCGGAAACTCCAGCCGGGCCGCCAGGCGCACCACGAAGTGGTGGAAGCGTCCGGCCGCTTCGGAATCCGAAGCGTCCGCCTGAGCTACGCCGATTGTCCGCGCCAGTTGGGCGTACTTGTCCTCCACCACCGCCATGTTGAATTCCACCACGTAGGGCAAAAGCACCCCGCACACCACTCCGTGTCCCAGACCGTAACGGACGCCGACGGGATGCGCCAGGGCGTGCACCGCGCCGGCCCGCGCCGTGTTGAGCGCCATTCCGGCCAGCCCGCTGCCCAGTAGCATACTTTCCCGGGCGTCGCGGCGTCCGGGATGATGGCAGGCCGTATAGAAGTTCTGCGCGATGAGGCGCACGGCCTCCCGGCTCAGGGCGTTCGTATACGGGGTGGCCCAACGGGAGGTGTAGGCTTCAACGGCGTGGGTGAACGCGTCCATCCCGGTTTGCGCGGTCAGGCTCCGCGGCATGGACATGGTCAGAATGGGGTCGGCGACGACCGTGCGGGCCATCCAGTAGTCCGAGCGTACACTCTGCTTCCGCCCGGTTTCCGGATCGACGAGTACCGCCGTTCTGGTTAGTTCCGAGCCGCTGCCGGCCGTGGTCGGCACGGCGATAAAGGGAAGACCGGGGGCCGAAACCTCCCGGCCGTTCAGATAGTCCCGGGCCGGGCCGTCCGTGTGCGCCAGCCCGGCGATCATTTTGGCCGCGTCCAGCGCACTGCCCCCGCCCGCACCGATCACCACCGTGCAGCCTTCGTCCCGGACCCGGCGCCGTCCGGCTTCCACCACGTCCACCGCCGGCTCCGGCGGCACCTCCGCAAAGCTGATCACTTCGATCCCGGAGACCGCCAACGGCTGGGTAACCCGTTCGATGTTCCCCGTCTTTTTCAGGCTTTCCCGCCCCGTGACCAAAAGCGCCTTCCTGCCCAGCGCGGCCGTTTCTTCGCCCAGACGGTAGGTGCTGCCCGGACCGAACAGCACCCTGGCGGGCGTCAGAATATCAAAAAGCACAACCCGTTCCTCCTCCGGTCACCACCAGCCTAGAGAAAGGTGGCGATTTCCTTGATTTCCCGCCTTTTGGTGCGGCTCACCGGTTCCTGTTCCGGGTAACCGAGGGGCACCAGGGCCACCGGGACCATGCCCGGCGGTAGGCCCAGGCAGTCGGCCACCCGTTTCTCGTCAAAGGCGCCGACCCAACAACTGCCCAACCCGGCCGCCGCCGCCGCCAGCAGGATGTTCTGCGTCGCCGCCGCCGTGTCCTGCAGGCAGTACAGTCTACGCCCGCGTTCCCGGTAGTGTTTCGCCGAGCGTTCCGGCTCGGCGCAGACCACTATGCAGACCGGAGCCGCGGCGACGAAATCCTGGTTCAGCGCGGCCTGGGCCAGACACCGGCGCCGGTCGGCCGTGGTCACCACGTAAAAATGCCACGGCTGCAGGTTCCCGGCGCTCGGAGCCCACCGGGCCGCCTCGATGATCTGGAGCTGAAGGTCCCGGGGGATGCTCTTGGGCTGAAAACGCCGGACCGAGGAGCGGCTCCTGATATTGTGCAAAACCACGTCAAGCATTGGTCACCATCCTTCTTAGCGTCAAGCACATATCCCGTAGTATTTTTCTTGGAGCGGCAATGAATTCAGACCATGCCGGCTGTTGACCCGGTAACCCGCAAGACATTCCCTTCCCGGCCCTCGGTGTCCTGCAGGCGGTCTCCTCAGGATCTCTTTCTAGACCACCAAACGTCAAATCCGGCCACTTCCTCAATCTCCCGGGTGCGTCCCCGGCCCATCAGGTGTTTTACTGCTTCCGCCGGGGAAAGGCCCTCGAACAGCACCCGGTACATCTGATCGGTAATCGGCATTTCCACCCCGTGTATGCGGGACAGCAGGTGGGCCGCCCGGGTGGTGCGTACTCCTTCGACCACCATGCGCACCGCCGCCTGGGCCTCTTCCGGCGTCCGGCCCCGTCCGATCTCGATCCCGGCCCGCCGGTTGCGGCTGTGCCGGCTGGTACAGGTTACGATCAGATCACCCACCCCGGCCAGCCCGCCAAAAGTGAGCGGGTTGGCGCCAAGCCTGACTCCGAGCCGGGTGATTTCGGCCAGTCCCCGGGTCATCAGCGCCGCCTTGGCGTTGTCCCCGAACCCCAGTCCGTCGGCGATGCCTGTCCCCAGGGCGATGATATTCTTCAAAGCGCCGCCCAATTCCACACCGACCGTGTCCGGATTGGTATAGACCCGCAGGCTCGGGCTCATGAACAACTCCTGAACGAATTCCGCGGCAGATGCGAATGGCGAAGAGGCAACCACGGCCGTGGGCAAGTTTCGGCCGACCTCCTCGGCATGGCTCGGTCCGGAGAATGTGACGTACCGGGCAAGATCCGCCGCCCCCGATTCCTGAAGATAGACCTCGGACATGCGTTGGAGAGAATCCTCCTCCAGCCCCTTGGCCACGTTGATCACGACCGCTTCCGCAGGAAGGAGGGCCAGCGCGGCGGCCAACGTCCCGCGGAAGGCGTGGGAGGGGACGGCAAACACCACCACGGTGCTCCCCGCCAGCACTTCCTCCAGCCGAGTGCTTACCCGCACCGTCTCCGGCAATTTCACTCCCGGCAGGTACTGCACGTTCTCGCGTGCGGCCCCGATGGTTTCGGCCAGGCCGGCCCTGCGGGCCCACAGCGAGACAGCATGACCGTTACGGGCGAGGTGCACCGCCAGGGCCGTGCCCCAGCTTCCCGCCCCCAATACCGCTGCCTTTTCCACCGCCACCACTCCTCTACATCTCTCGGGCATAGTGGACCGCGTTCCGGAAAACCAGCAGGCCGTCCGGATCACCGCCCTCACCCCGGCGCCAATTCGGGTGCTGCGTGGGCTCCACGGATCTTTCCGGGTGCGGCATCAACCCAAGGATCAGCCCGGACGGGTCGGCCAGACCGGCGACGGCGTTCACCGAACCGTTCGGGTTGTCCGGATACGCTTCGGTCAGAGCCCCGTCGGGACCCACGTAACGGAACACCACCTGGCCGCCGTCCTCCAGGCTTTTCAACACGGCTTCGGAGGTGTAGAACTTGCCCTCCCCGTGGGCGACCTGGTAGGTCACCGTGCGGCCCTCTGCACCACGGGTGAAGATCGACCGGCCCTCAATGCGCATCCGGACCCAGCGGCATTCAAACCGTCCGCTGTCGTTGGCCATCAGCGTTGCGGAGATCTCGCCCAGCCGGGCGTAAGGCAACAGCCCCGTGCGCACCAGCACCTGAAACCCGTTGCAGATTCCGAGCACCGGTCGCCCCCGGGCCGTAAACTCGAGTAGGGCGTCCCGCAGAAAAGACGTCAGCTCGACCGCCAGGATCTTGCCGGAATGCACGTCGTCACCGTAGGAAAAACCCCCGGGAATCACCAGGACTCCGTAATCCCCCAGTCTCCGGCTCCCGTCACGCAGCTCGTTCACGTGCACCAGCCGGGGGGCGGCGCCGCACTTCTCAAAGGCGTAGGCCGTTTCCACGTCACAGTTGGTTCCGTCGGTACGGAGAATGCACACCGGGGGTCTCACGCGCCGAACACCTCTTTCATCGGTTTCTGCCACCGGCGCTTTAAGAATGCTACCGGTACGGCAAAAAGTTCTTCTTCATCATCATCAATTCGCGCCGCGATGGTACCGTCCGCCGTGGTTTCCCCGATCTCCAAGTAGGGCACCCCCGTAAATACCTCCCCGGGCTCCCAGCCGGTTGCCAGCTCCACTACGAAGCAGCCGGCCGTTTCGTTGAACAGGAAGTAGTCGGGGCGCACGCCGGAGGGCAGGGTTAGGCGGACACCGCACCGGCCGCCGAAGGCCATCTCGGCGACGGCGGCGGCCAGACCCCCCTCACTGATATCGTGACAGGCGGCGACCGCGCCTAGGCGGATCGCCCGGTGCACGGCCCAAAACACCGACCGGAGCGTCTCCAGGTCGATTTCCGGCACGCTTCGGCCCAGGAAACCGTGCAGGTCGTAGTAGGTCGAGCCGCCCAACTGTTCCGGGCGGCGCCGTCCCACCAGCACCAGGGTGCTTCCGAGCCGCTTCAGGTCGGTGGACACGGTCCGCCGCACGTCCGGCACTCGGCCCATCACCGACACGCACAACACCGGCGGGATCCTGATGGTCAGCCCTTCGCCGTTGGTATAGGTGCTGGACAGGCTGTCCTTGCCCGAAATGAACGGCATTCCCATGGCGCGCGAGAAATCCGCGCAGGCGTCCACCGCCCGGTCCAAGGCACCCAGCATTTCTTTGTCCGGCACGGGCCAGATGAAATTATCGATCAGGGTCATCTCGCTCGGATCGGCACCGGCGGCGACCGCGTTGGAAACCGCTTCGGCGGCCGCCCAGATGCTCCCATGGTAGGGGTCGATCAGGTTCAGCACCGGGTTCAGGCCGTGCGCAATCACCAGGCCGTAAGGCCGGCCCAGCAACGGGGTGAGCACCACGGCGTCGTTGGGGGCATCCAGGTCCGCCCCGCCCAGGGGCGGCAGCGCGTTGGTGCCCTGAACCCCATGGTCGTACATTCTGATGATCGGTTCCTTAGAACACACGTTAAGGTGCTCCATCACCCTCCCGTACAACCCGGCCCAGTCCGCAGGGGGTTCCAGCACAGGTTCCGGGTGCTCCGGGGGCTGCCAGGCGGCCTCCAGCACGCGCTGGGGCAGGCCGTCGTGCAAGAAAGACATCTCCAGGTCCAGGACCGTCTCTCCGTGGAAGGTCGCCCGAAAGCGCCGGTCTCCGGTAAACTCGCCGATCAGCGTGGCTTCGACATTCAACCGGCGGCAGACGTCCATAAACAATTCCAGATTCTCCGGGGCTACGGCCGCCACCATGCGCTCCTGGCTCTCCGACAGCAGAATCTCCCAGGGCGCCAGCCCCGAATACTTGAGCGGGGCACGATCGAGGGCGAGCAGCACCCCGGTATCCGCGCCCATTTCCCCCGCCGCCGACGCGAAACCACCCGCGCCGCAGTCGGTGATCGCCCGGATCAGGTTTTGGTCCCGCGCTTCCAGGATCGCGTCGCTCATGCGCTTTTCCTCAATTGGGTGGCCGATCTGCACCGCCTGCGCATTCACGTCCATGGTGCGCTCGGTCATCGCCGCACTGGAAAAGGTGGCGCCGTGGATGCCGTCCCTTCCGGTGCGTCCGCCGATCACCACCACCAGGTCCCCCGTTCGGGCCGTGCCCTTCCGGCAGCGGTCCTCGGGTAAAAGGCCGTAGGCGCCCACGATCACCGTGGGTTTCGCCCGGAAGTCCGGGTGAAAGTGGACCGACCCGTTGTTGGTCGGGATACCCATGCGGTTGCCGTAGTCCCGCACCCCGGCCACCACCCGCCGCAACAGGTAGTGGGGATGCAGGCAGCCGGGCGGAATTTCCTCCCACGGAGTGTCGGGCGGAGCAAAGCAGAACATATCGGTGGAAGCGATCACCCGGGCCCCCTGCCCGGTGCCCATCACGTCCCGGAAAACGCCGCCGCTCCCTGTGGCCGCGCCTCCGTACGGCTCAATCGCCGAGGGGGAATTGTGGGTCTCCACCTTGCCGCACACGGCCCAGCCCTCGTAGAAAGCCATCACGCCGGAGTTGTCCACGTAGGCGGAACGGACGAGCGGGTGGTTGATGTCCGTGGTGGCCTCCTGCAAGCGTTTCAGAAGCGGTTTCTTCTCCCGGCCGTCCACCACGAGCCGGGCTTTGAAGGTCTTATGAACACAGTGCTCCGACCAGGTCTGGGCCAGGATCTCCACCTCACAATCCGTAGGGTCCCTTCCCGCCCGGCGGAAGTAATCCTGGATGAGGCGCATCTCCTCCAGGCTCAGAAAAAGCTTGTCCCGGCTCAACTCTACCAGTTGGTTATCGTTCATTTGGCGCAGGGGAATGATCTCCGTCGCCCGGCTGACGCCGGAGAGCCGCAGCGACTCCGGTTTGACGGCAACCACGTGCTGAATGGTGGCGTTCACCAGCAGCCTTTTCGTAATTAACTCGATTTCTTCAGGGGTGACCGGCCCGTAGAAGGCGTATTCCTGACTGGAATCGGCGGCCTCCAGGTGCGGGAGCCCCAGATCGCGGGCCGCTTTCTCCAGGGAAGCGGCCTCCGGATTCATCACTCCGGGCCGGTAAGCCACTTCCACCAGGCGGTCGGCGTCGGTGATCAGGGGTCGGTTGACGGTGTAGTCCTGAAAGGTTTCCTCCCAGAGGAGGTTTTTTGCCAAATAATCGGCTTCCGCGGGTGTGAGGCCCTCAAACCGGAAAATGCGGGCGGTGCGTACCATCCGGACACTTTTCAAGCCCAGAGCGGACCTGATCTCGGCCAGCAGCGCTTCACCGGCGGGGTCGGGCAGGTTGGTCTTGATCCTAGTGCGGACTTCTTGTACCGGCATAATGACATTCCTCCCCGATGATTCTACCACGGCGGGCTGATCTCTTGCTACTTGCGGAAACTGAACCGGGATTCTTTCCCTTTCAGGAGCCGGTCGATGTTCGCCCGGTGCTTGTAAACGGCCACCAGAGCCAGGAAGAGACCAAACAGGACGTGGCGCCACCCGACCCCTCCCAAGGCGAAAGCCAGCGGCACCGAAGAGGCGGCGATGATCGACGCCAGGGACACGTAACGGGTCAACGCCAACACCGCGATCCAGACGGCGGCAGCCGTTGCCAGGGCCACCGGCGGCAGCATGATCAGCACCCCCAGGCTGGTGGCGATGATCTTGCCGCCCTGGAAGCGCAGGAACACCGACCACCCGTGCCCGGTGAGGGCGGCCGCCCCCGTGAGCAACTCCAAGCCCGGTACGCCCACCGCCCTCCCGAGCAGAACGGCGACAATACCCTTTGCGGTGTCACCCACCAGAGAGGCCAATCCCCAGCCCGGCCCCAGTGTGCGCCAGACGTTTGTGGCCCCGATGTTCCCGCTCCCGTGGCCGCGGATGTCGATTCCCTTCACGTGCCGGGCGATCAGATAGCCGGTGGGCACGGAGCCAACCAGATAACTAAGACCGATCACCAGAATAACCGCCAACGCGCTCATTTTGATTCCCGCCTCCTGAACAGAATTCGCACCGGCACGCCCTTGAAACCCAATGCCCGTCGGACTTCGTTCTCCAGGTACCGCCGGTAGCCCGGGGAAACCAGCCCGGGATCGTTTACGAACAAGAGGAAGGCGGGCGGCCCGGTCGCCACCTGGGTACAGTACATCAGTTTCAGCCGTTTCCCTTTCCGGGCCGGCGGCGGAGAAATCATGAAAGCGTCCTGCAAGATGCGGTTCAGCATGCTCGTGGGGATCTGCCGCCGGTATTCACCCATTACGCTTTCCACCGTATCGAGGATTTTCGGCACCCCGAGACCGGACACCGCCGAAACGCACAGCACCGGGGCATAACCGATGAAGATCAGCTCCCGGCGCACTTCTTCCTGATAGCGGGAGGCCGACACCCCGCTCCCTTCGGCCAGGTCCCACTTGTTCACCACGATGATGGTGCCTTTCCCGGCCTCCTCGGCCAGCCCCGCGATCCGCTGGTCCTGGTTTGTCACCCCGTCGGTGAAGTCCAGCACAACCAGCGCCAGGTCCGAACGCTCCAGGGCCTTTTTGGCCCGGAGTACGCTGTAGTACTCGATTGATTCCCGGATCCTGGCCTTGCGGCGCATGCCCGCGGTGTCGATGAACACGTATTCCCGGCCGTCCCGGCGGAACAACGTATCGACGGCGTCCCTGGTGGTGCCGGGGACGTCGCTCACGATCACGCGTTCCTCGCCTAGGATGGCGTTCACCAGTGAAGACTTCCCGACGTTCGGCCGGCCCACCACCGCGATCCGCACCGGCTCGGACCGGGGTTCATCGGCCCCGGCCGGCATCCCGGCCACCACCAGGTCCAAAAGATCCCCGATATTAAGTCCCTGGGCGGCCGAAACCGGTACCGGCTCTCCCAGCCCCAGCCGGTAAAAGTCGGCCAGCGGCAAGGGCCGACTGAAATCGTCGACTTTGTTCACCACCACCAGCACCGGCTTGCTGGAACGGCGCAAGAGCGCGGCCACCTGGACGTCCTCTTCCAGCAAACCGGCGTTCCCGTCCAGAACGTAGAGGATCAGTTGGGCCTCCGCCATCGCCCGTCGCACCTGATCGAAGACCCGGTTGGCCATATCCTCGCCAGCCTGGCTTTCGATCCCGCCCGTATCCACCAGGATGAAGTGTCGTCCGGCCCAGTCCACCTCCTGGTACAGCCGGTCCCGGGTGACCCCGGGTTCGGCGTCAACCACGGCGGCCTGCCGGCCCAGTATCCGGTTAAAAAGCGTGGACTTGCCCACGTTGGGGCGGCCCACAATGGCCACCACCGGCTTGGTCACAATCCGGTTCCCCCTTGAGTTTTTCTGTTGACTGACCTTCGTTCATGCCCCCGATCAAAGCTGCGATACTCCCTGATGATCAGCCTTACCAGTTCCCGCGGCCCGGAAGCACCAACGACGGGGGCTCCGAGTTGCCGACCCAGTTCGGCCGTGGTCATGTCGTCCAGGAATGCGTGACCATCCTTGAGCGCAGAACCCGGCACTACCACCAGATCGGCGGGGGGTCCACCCGCCAGCTGTTCTGCGATGTCGCCCCCCGAAAGCAGGCCGCTGACCGTGACCGTTTGGCCGAAGAATTCGTTGTTGATCACGGCCAGGCGCACCTCGAGCCCATCCACCCGGTTCAGCCGCTTCACCAGAGGCTCGACAAGCGCCTCGGCCAATCGCCCGCTGACTACGGTCACCCTCCGGGGAGGCACCCGGTCGGGCAGCCCTGGTTCCACCGCCGACCACTCGTCCAGGAAGAGCCTGACCATCCCGATCCCGTTCTCTAACTGCGGAAAGCCGTCGTAGGCCTCGGCTGGCGGTACGTCGCACCCTGCGAGCAGGTAGAACTCGTCGGCCGCATACACAAAGGATTTGCCGTAACGTTTCCGGTACTGCCCCTGCCAGGCGGCAACCGCCGCCACCAACGCCTGCGCTCCGGGAGCGGTGAAACCGCTAAGGGGGTAAAGCCCTTCCCGGTAGCGGGTCCGGCCCACCGGTACCACACCCACCGACTGGACCGAAGGCCAGAGGGTCGCCAGGTCTTTCACCGTGCGCGACAGTTCATCCCCGTCATTTAAGCCCGGGCAGAGCACCACCTGGGTATGCACCTCGATGCCTGCCGCCTTGAGCAGGCGCAACTGGCCCATAATCCCCCCGGCGCGGGGGTGGCCCATCAGCCGGCGGCGCAGGGCCGGGTTCGTGGTGTGGACCGAAACATACAGTGGGCTCAAGCGCTGGCCGGCGATGCGCCTCAGGTCCCGTTCATCCACGTTGGTGAGGGTGATGAAGTTGCCTTCCAGAAATGAAAGCCGGTAGTCGTCGTCCTTGATATACAGGGATGACCGCAGTCCAGGCCGCATCTGGTCCACGAAGCAAAACAGGCACCGGTTCCGGCAGCGGTTCATTTTCGGAAAAGGTGCGACGAAACTCAAACCCAGGTCCTCGCCGTCTTCCTTGTCAATCTCCAGGAGCCATTGCTCCCCGTCCTTCTTGGCCACCAGCACATTGAGCCGCTCGTCGGTTGAATAGAATCGGTAGTCGATCAAATCCTCGAGGACGACGCCGTTAATGGCGATGACCCGGTCACCGGGGGCCAGCTCTAACTCTGCGGCGATGCTGCCCGGCCGTACTGCCTGTACAACCAAGCCCTCTGACAATCCCGGCCCCTCCTTTACTACCAGCATTATCCCCCAGTTCGCCTGAGCCGTCAACGCTGATCGACCGGGAGGGGAACAGGCGCCTGCTTTCCAGCCGTTCCAGCAGCCACCGGCCGACCCCGTAGAACCCGATGCGGTAACAAAAAGCCGCCAGTCGGAGCTTGGAGTCCGGCGGCACGGTGATCCGGTGCACGGCGTATAGTTCTTGTCCGATGTCAAACATGTCGCAGAAAGTGCCGATCAGCCGGGGGAGCAGTCTCTGGTCCGCCCGTGCCCAGACGGCGTACACCTCCCGGTCTTCCGGGTCTCTCCCGGTGTATATGAACCGGTACTGGTGATCAAGAAAGGTCAACGAACCAGTGCGGGTTTTCCCTTCCCCACCGGTTGCGGCGGCCGCCCGGTCCAGCGCGAAAAGGCCTGCCAGCGGCGTATTGTGCACATAAAAGACTTTCAATCCTCCGGCAACTCCTTCTTGGCCTCGTCCACCAGCCCGACCACTTTCCGGTAGGCCTTGCGCGACCCCCAGGTGACCAGAAACCTCCCGATGGCCTTGAGCCCCATTCCTCGGGACAGGTATCCGCCCAACTGCATCGCCCAGTTCAGGGCAGGGGTAGAATCCACCACTTTCAGACCGGTCTGGAGGCCGAACGCCGAGTACAGTCCGGCCAGGATCATCTCCGTTTCCGCCCCGTGATTGCGGCGTCCAACGATGTAGACCTGGTGCCCGGCCGGATCCTGCCCGTAATAGTGGATCCGGCCGTAATCATCACCGTCCTGCTTGTCGTAAAGCGGCAGGGATAAAAGCTTATCCGGGGTGGGAATCTCATCGGGCGCCAGCATCCCCGTATGCACGGCCGCAGCCAGAACCGAGGAGTGGGTGCCTCCAAAACAGTGGTATAGGACCTTCAACGACCCGACTCCTTTGCTCTATTGTTCCGGCTTGTTCTTGTCGTCACGCCTTTCCTTCAGTTTCAGCGGTTTGCCCAGCAGCCTGAAATCAAACTCCCGGCTCAAGAACTGGTGCAACTTCTCCCGGGCCTGCGGCACGCCCCCGGCTGAGATCACCAGGTACGCCGCCACCGCCAGAATCACCGCAAGGGCGATGCCGAAAGCCACCCGCCATCCGGCGACACCACCCGCCTGGTCGGGTCCAGCGGCGTCCACCCCAAGGACGGCCGGAACGGCGGCAGCCAGAAGCGACACCCCGCCCTTGGCCTCCGACTTGCTGTTCGTGTAGGTGCCGGCCTCGATCAGGATGGCGGTGGAAATCAGGTCCTGGTTATAGTTGCCCCGGGCCATGAAGATCTCCTTGACCACGTTGGGGTTTGCTTCATTCGCCCGGGCCATCAGCCGCCGGGCGAAGTCGATGTTGGCGTCCCGTTTGGGGTTTTGCCGCCCCACCACCAATCGGACCTGGCTGACTGTCTGTCCCTGGATCTGTTCGCGGAAAAACTCCGGATCCGGCACCCCGTCCCGGTGGATGTCAATCAGGGCGGCCGGATTGCGCTCCAGCAACTGGACCGCAGTCCTTCGGGAGCGTTCATAGGCCTGGGCGTCGTGGGGATTGTGGTTGGTGGTGTCGTGAAATACGGACAACCCCTGCTGACGCAGGCTTTGCGCGAAGATCCGGCCAACTTCGATGATGTCCCCATGGTCCTCAAAGGCCCTTCCCGAGTCCGGCACGTAGGATTCCATGGTGTGCGAATGGTATACGGCTACGTCCAGCCCGCCCCGGCGGCCCCCCTGCGGCGCCTGCGCGGGCAAAGTCAACTCGTCGCCGTAATGGCTGAAATAGTCCAACCAAGCCAGGAGGTTACGGTCCAGACCCAAAAGGCGCGCCTCGGCGATGTCGTTGTCGACACGCACCACCCGGTAGTGTTCCGCTTGGGCGGTGATAACCTCGTCACCAATGAATACCTGCCGGCTGGTCTTGGTGATCACCTTGCCTTGTTCGTCCACCACCGTCGTGTATTGACCTGCCTCATGATCACAAAAGTCCAGGCTGATCGTCTCCGCCTTGGTCCAAACGGTCATCCCTCTTTCCGGCCCCAGGTAACCGAT
The DNA here is from genome assembly GCF_000018425.1 of Candidatus Desulforudis audaxviator MP104C. Classification (GTDB taxonomy): domain Bacteria; phylum Bacillota; class Desulfotomaculia; order Desulfotomaculales; family Desulforudaceae; genus Desulforudis; species Desulforudis audaxviator. Next base: position 1,231,714 of record NC_010424.1, read on the forward strand.
CACCGCCAGGGTGACTAGAAAGCACACCAGCACCAATCTTACGACGAGTTTACTCCCCATCTTTCCGGCCTCCCTCATCTTCCCCGGGTGTTCTCAGGTCTACGAGCAAAGAAGGATCCCGCCCCTTAGTCCGGGGTCCGCCCTGGACGCGCTCCCTGAGTTCACCAGCGATTTCCGCCAGCAGCACGGCCAGTACACCGGCCACTACCACCACGTCAAAAACCCCGGCACCGCCGAAATGGACCAAGCCAGTCAGCCCGCGGGTGGCCAGGAGCGCCCCGTGAAACACGTCGGCCAGCAGTACGCCCAGGGTGGCCGCAATCCAGGCACCGCGTCGGGACCGCCCCACGGCGTAAGCGATGACGGCGGCTACTACCGGGTAAATGTAGATGATGTCGGCGAAGGCGAAACGCCCCGCCGGTTCGGGAAGTCCCGTCATTAAGAAGGAACCGATCCCGAAGACCACCACGGCGGTGATCAGCGCGGCAACCAGCGCCCTGGCCACCTCAAACCCGGTACCCGCGCGGCTGAGGAGGTAAACAGCCAGGGCAATCGGAACCAGCGCTCCACCAACGTTAATGGCGAACGCGATGTTTCCGATGGCGAAGGGGATGTCGATCAGGCTACCCACGATCAGGGTCCCTAGTATCACCAGGGCCGCCCTGTCGGTCAGCCGGAGGCGGTCCAGTACCCGCTGCGCCGCCCCCAGGTAAATCAGTACCGAAACCACGATCAGGATGATGATGCCTACCGGCAAGTTCTGCATGGCACCTGCTCCTTCCAGACGCCGATTGATGTTGAGAGTATGCTTCCCCGGCCGCACCAAAATATGCAATTGCAAACCGAAAAGCCCCGGCGGTTAATCGCCGGGGCTTTTCAGAAAAACAATTGCTAATTCTTATGGAGCAGGTCCCCGAAAACGTCTCCGATGGTTACCTCGCTCCCCTGGTCGTTGTGATAATCCTTGTCCTTGACCACTTCCCGCAAGGAGAGCCGGATCCGCTTGTTCTCGTCGTCCACGCTCAGCACCTTCACATTTATCTGCTGGCCCTCCGCAATGACATCCTCCGGCTTGGCCACGTGCCAGTCGGCCAGGTGGGAGATGTGCACCAGGCCCTCAACCCCGGGTTCCAATTCAACGAAAGCCCCGAACGGCACCAGTCGGACCACCCGGGCGCTGACCACGCTCCCGACGGGGTAGTTCTCCACGACCTGCTCCCAGGGATTAGGCAGCACTTGTTTCAAGCTCAGCGACACTTTCTCATTCTCCCGGTCGATCCGCAGCACCTGGACTTCCAGTTCGTCCCCCACCTTGAGCACTTCGGACGGGTGGTTAATGCGGTGCCAGGAAATCTCGGAAATGTGCAGCAAACCGTCTAGGCCGCCGATGTCCACAAAGGCACCAAACTGGGTCAGCCGCCGGACAACCCCCTTCACGACATCGCCCTCCTGGGTGGTTTCCAACGTTTCCTTCCGTTTCCGTGAGTACTCTTCCTCCAGCAGTACTTTCCGGGATAGGATCACTTTCTTACGGGCCTTGTTGAGCTCGATAATCCGGGCGGATATTTCCCGGCCCACATATTGGCTCAAGTCCTCCACGTAGCCTCTCTCCACCTGTGACGCCGGTAAGAACGAACGCACACCCAGGTCCACAAGCAGTCCGCCTTTAACCACTTCACGGACGACACCCCTGACGGTTTCCCCGCCGTGAAAGGCCTTGTCCAACGTATCCCAGGCCTTGACCGCGTCGGCCCTGCCTTTGGAAAGGATGATCCGGCCCTCGTTGTCCTCGGCCTTGACTACCCAAACATCTATCTCGTCTCCCACCTGAACTACCTCGTCGGGGGAGCTAACATCATAGCAAGACAGCTCACGTAACGGCACAACACCCTCCGACTTCGCCCCGACATCCACCAGAACCTCGTCCTGACCGACCTGAACAATCACGCCCCTGACGATATCCCCGCTCCTGAGGGACCTCACCGGTGTGGTCTGCAATTCTTCCTCCGGGCTCACAACCTCTTCCTCCGGGTTCGCGACCTCTTGTTCCGGGTTCACCTCTTCCTCTGGACCGACAACCTCTTCCTTCTCCGACAATTCTTCCATTCGCCTCTTAACCTCCTCAATAATCCAATCAGGTGTTGACGCTCCCGCCGTCAGGCCGGCGACCGTGCAACCCCGGAACCATTCCGACTGCAACTGGTCTCCGGTTTCGATGTGGTAGGTCGGAGTGCCGCTCAGGCGGCACAGACCAGTAAGCTTGCGGGTGTTGGCACTGTCGATGCCCCCGACAACCACCATCACGTCCACCTGCCGGGCCAGCGTGAGGGCGGCGTTCTGGCGCTCCACCACCGCGTTGCAGATGGTGTCGCACACCAATACCTCCCCCATCCTGGACTTCAGCTCCTCCACCACCGCCTCCAGGTTCGCGTGCGGCTGCGTAGTCTGGGCCACCACCCCGACCCGCGGATAGAAGGGCAGAGCACTCGCTTCCACCCGGTCTTCCACCACTACGGCCTGGCCGTTCGTCCAGCCCACAATCCCCCTTACCTCCGGGTGCTTCCGGTCACCAACCACGATCACCTGGTGTCCGGAGTCGTTCAAATCACAGGCCAGCCGTTGCGCACGCTTCACGAAGGGGCAGGTCGCGTCCACCACCGTGAATCCCAACTCCCGGGTCTTCTCCAACAGCTTGGGCTCCACGCCGTGGGAACGAATAATCAATGTTCCGCGCGGCACCCGTTCAATCTCCTCGACAACCTCGATTCCTTGCTCGGCGAGATAGGCCACCACCTGGGGGTTATGAATCAAGGGTCCCAGGCTGTAGATGGGAGGGGCTGTTTCGCGGACCGTCTTCAGCGCCAGATCAATGGCCCGGTGCACCCCGAAACAAAAACCCGCCTTTGTGGCCAATCTCACTTCCATGCTTTGAGTTCACCTCACGCCTTGAGCAGGGTACCGATTTCTCCCATAACCCGGTTGCTCATCTCCTCAAGGACCTCTTTTGAGGGCTTGTTTCCGGCGTATTCCGGAAAGTGGAGCGGTTTTCCGATCCGCACCCGGACTTTGCCAAAAACGCCTTTGGTGCCGATCAGGGCAACCGGCAGTATGGGGACACCTCCCTTCAAAGCCACCAGCGCCGCCCCGTAGTGAGGCTTTTGAAGCTCACCGCTCTTGCTCCGGGTTCCCTCCGGAAACATACCCACCACCCGTCCCGCCTTGAGGTGAGCCAGTGCCGTGCGAATCGCCTCCCTGTCCACCGTCTCTCGGTGTACCGGGAATGCCCCCCAGGCCGTGATGATCGTCCTGAGCACGGGGATCCGGAAAAGCTCGGCCTTCGCCATAAAATAGATCCGCCGGTTCATCACACACCCGCACACCACCGGATCCCAGTAACTACTATGGTTAGCGGCGAGAATCAGCCCGCCCGAAACGGGCAGGTTTTCAGCTCCTTTTACCTCCCAGCGCCGCAGTACCAGGAGCACGGTTCGGCACAGGTGCCAGCAGAACCAGTAAAACACTTATGTATTGCCCACCTTCGCCACGATCATGGCCACGACCTCGTCCACGGTGAGGTCGGTGGTGTCGATCACGACGGCATCGGGTGCCACGCAAAGCGGCGCCACGGACCGGCTGCTGTCTATCCGGTCCCGTTCCTCAATCTCTCGCACCAATTGGTCCAAATCAAGCCGGTAACCCTCTTGGTTCAGCTCTTTCAGGCGCCGTTTCGCCCTTTCCAACGGGGTAGCCGTAACAAAAAACTTGTGCTCGGCGTCCGGCAGGACGGCCGTGCCGATGTCGCGGCCCTCCATAACGATACCGTCTGCCACGGCAAGCTCACGCTGCAAAAGGGTTAACACCTGCCGTACAGACGGTATACGGGCATAGTAGGAAACTTGGCGCGATACATCGGGCTCTCTGATGGCCCGGGTAACGTCTTCTCCGTTGAGGTAAACCCGCAGACCCCCGGAACCCGCCTCGAACTTGAGTTCGGCGCTCCGGACCAGTTCGGTTAACTTCTCTCCGCTGTCCGAAGGAGCTATCCCTGTACGCATACCGAGAAGGGTGATGCCCCGGTACATAGCTCCGGTATCAACATAGGCGAATCCCAAACTGTCCGCGACCCTTTTGGCTACCGTGCTTTTACCCGCTCCTGCAGGGCCATCAATAGCAATGACGCCCCTCCTGATCGCCCCGGCCCCCTTTTGCACACCTGGCATTGCGGTTGTACTTCGACAAACAAGCGGAATTTCCTTTTTACATTAATAAAAAGGCGAATAAACTGCCCGGGCTGCTGTTGAATATTATTCTAGGCGCAGGGAATTTAATGCGTGGGCGAATCCGGGGAAAGACACGTCAATGCAGTTGGAATCGCGGATGATGGTAACGTCCGACGCGGCCAGACCGGCAACCGCGGCCGCCATCGCAATGCGGTGGTCGCCGTGACTGTTGCAACTGCCTCCCGTGAGCCGCCGCGGTCCCCGGATCACCAGGCCGTCAGGCGTCTCCCGGATGTCGGCCCCCAGCGTGGACAGTTCCTTACGGGTTGCGGCCAAACGGTCGGACTCTTTCACCCTCAGTTCCGCGGCGTCACGGATCACCGTTTCCCCGTCGGCGTACGCCGCGGCCACCGCCAGGACGGGAATTTCGTCAACCAGCCTTGGAATCAGTGCCCCTTCAATCACCGTGCCGCGCAGGGCGCTTGACCGGACCCGGATGTCGGCCACCGGCTCCCCGCCGCTTTCCCGGGGCCTGCTCACGGATATTCGCGCCCCCATGTTTGCCAGGGCATCAAGGATTCCGGTCCGGGTTGGATTAACGCCCACATCCTTCAGCACCAGGTCGCTCTCGGGCGTAATCAGGGCAGCGACGATGAAAAAGGCGGCCGAGGAGATGTCTCCCGGGATCCTGATCTCCCGCCCGCACAGCTCTGGGGAGGGCGCAACCGTCACCGAAGAACCCCGGCGTGCCACCAGTGCCCCGAAAGCGGCCAGCATCCGCTCGGTATGGTCCCGGGTTGCCACCGGTTCGGTAACCTCCGTCGGACTATCCGCAAACAATCCGGCCAGGAGCAAGGCCGATTTCAACTGGGCCGAGGCCACCGGCAGCCGGTACCTGATACCCGAAAGCCGCCCCCCGGCCACGGCGATCGGGGCCAGGTTCGCGTTCCGGCGGCCCAGTATGGTGGCGCCCATCTCCTGCAGCGGTCCGGTCACCCGACCCATCGGGCGCCGGCGCAGGGAGGCGTCGCCCGTAATCACGCTGAAAAAGGGCTGCCCGGCCAAGATACCCAGCATCAGCCGCATGGTGGTCCCGGAATTGCCGGCGTCCAGAACATCCGGGGCCTCGGTCAGGGCCTCGGGCCCGCGGCCCCGAATCCGGATGGTGTCCCCGTCTGGCCCCTCGATCTCCACGCCGAGGGCCCGAAAGCAGCGCACGGTGGCCAAGCAGTCCTCCCCGGGCAGGAAATTAGTAGCCGCCGTTTCCCCCCGCGCCAGAGAGCCGAGCATCACCACCCGGTGCGAAATGGATTTGTCCCCCGGGACCCAAGCCTCACCCCGCAGGCCACGGGCCGGCGTGATTTTCAGGGTCAACAGTGCTCACCACCTGTGTCTGTCACGGTTTCCGGGAGGAACGTGTCAGCGTTTGGTCACCGGGATCCCTTCGCGGGCCAGCAGTTCTGCGGCTCGGTCCCGGTCATGTTCAGTGCCGAAAGCCAGGCGGACGGTCCCGCCCTCGCCTTCCCGCACCCGAAGAATTTCCAGGTCGGAAATGTTTATTTCGTGCCGGCCCAGGATCGAGGCCACTGCGGCGATGGTTCCCGGGCGGTCGGAAATGGTAATGGTGACTTCGTGGAGGTCCTTGAGGTAGCCCTTCATCCGGGCTGGCAGGCCCTCCCTGCTCCGCCGCGCCGCCTCCAGCCAAGCCGTGATTCTTTCCGGCTCGCCCTCTTCCAGGGCGTCTTCAATCGTGTTCAGTTCCGAACGGAACCGGTCCAGCAGAGCCTTCAGCATCCGGCGGTTGGCAAGAAATATGTCGAGCCACATCTCGGGATTGCCGGCCGCTACCCGGGTGGTATCCCGGTAACCGCCGGCCGCCAGCGCCAGCGCCCGTTCCGAGCCTTCCATCCCGGCCACCGTGTTCACCAGGGTGCAGGCCAGCAGATGCGGCAGGTGACTGACGGCGGCCACGGCCCGGTCGTGTTCCTGCGGCTCCATTTCGATCACCCGACACCCCAGCCCCTCGGCCATGGCCCGCACCCGGTCCAACGCCCGCCTTTCGGTATTGGGAGTGGGGGTGAGCACGTAGTATGCGCCCTCAAACAGGTAGCGGTCGGCACCGCCGATCCCTGCCTGCTCCGAGCCGGCCATGGGGTGCCCGCCTACAAAGTGCACCCCGGTGGGGGTGACCTCTTCGGCGGCGGCCACAACTGCCGCCTTGCAGCTGCCCACATCCGTCACAATGGTTCCCGGCCGTAAGTGCGGGACCACGGAGCGCAACACCGGAATGATACTGCCCACGGGAACGGCGATGACCACCAGTTCCGCCCCGGCCAGGCCGGTTTGCGGATCGGTGGTGAAACGGTCGACCGCGCCCCGCTCAAGCGCCTCCTGGAGGCGCGATGGGTCGCGGCCGACACCGGTCACGGTGCGGGCCAGCCCCCGGGCCCGCAAACCCAGGCCGATGGAGCCCCCGATAAGGCCCACCCCGATAATGGTCACCTGATTAAACACAAAACACTCTCCTTGGCCGGTGAACGTCCCGCTAAACTCTCCGGCCGACCGCCTGTGCGATCTGCGCCAGTTGAACCATAGTCTTCCCGAACTTCTTCGGGGTCAGGGACTGCGCCCCGTCACACAAGGCCTCCGCCGGGTTGGGGTGAACTTCGATCAAGAGGCCGTCGGCCCCGGCGGCCACCGCGGCGAGGGCCATCGGCGGCACAAACCGGTACTTACCGATGCCGTGACTGGGGTCCACCACCACCGGCAGGTGGGAGAGATACTTTACGATCGGCACAGCCGAAAGATCCAGCGTGTTCCGGGTAAAGGTTTCAAAACTGCGGATCCCGCGTTCGCACAGGATTACGTTCTGGTTCCCCTCGTTCAGGATGTACTCGGCCGCCATCAGCCATTCTTCGATGGTGGCCGACAGGCCACGTTTCAGCAGAACCGGTTTGCTGTACCGGCCGACCTCGCGCAGCAGGTAGAAGTTCTGCATGTTCCGGGTGCCGATCTGGATGATGTCCGCGTACTCGGCCACCAGCGGCAGAGTCCGGACGTCCATTACCTCGGTCACAATCAGAAGACCATACCGCTCCCGGGTCTCGGCCAGGAGTTGCAGCCCCTTCTCGGCCAGTCCCTGGAACGAATACGGAGAAGTGCGGGGCTTGTAGGCGCCGCCCCGTAGAATCCGGGCCCCGGCAGCCCTTACTTTTTCCGCCACCTCGAACAGCTGTTCCTTGCTCTCCACCGCACATGGGCCGGCCATCACCTGGATGGTGTCGCCCCCGATGGTCACGTCCCCGACGGTGATCACCGTGCCTTCTGCTTTCATCACCCGGCTGGCCAGCTTGTAGGGGGCCATGATCGGAATAACCTTGTCCACCCCCGGCAGGAGTTCAATCCCGGCATCCCCGAGGAGGGTCTCATCGCCGATGGCCCCGATAATGGTCCGCTCCACCCCGCGGGACAGGTGGGCCCGGTAGCCGGCCGACTCTATTCTCTTCACGACTGCCTCAATCTCAGCTTCGCTCGCCTTATGGTGCATTACAATGACCATCTCCTTACTCCTCCTTCAGGAACGCTTCCAGAGCTTTGATAAACTTCCGGTTCTGGTCCCGGGTACCGATGGTGACCCTCAGGCGGGTCGGGTAGCCGAACCCGCCCCGGATGATGACGCCCCGGCGCAAAAGGCTTTGAAACACAAGCTTCTCGTCCCGGCCGGCGTCAAACAGTATGAAGTTGGCTTCCGTAGGGACATACGGTAATCCTAACCGGGTAAGTTCCCGGTAAAGGTAATCCTTTTCCTCCCGGTTCAGGTTTCGGATCGCTTCCACGTGTCTCCGGTCGGCCAGGGCGGCGACCGCCGCCTCCTGAGCCAGGCTGTTCACGTTAAACGGCTCACGCACCCGCTCCAAGCAGTCCACGATTTCCGGCCGCGCCACGGCATAGCCTATGCGCAGTCCGGCCAGCCCGTACATCTTGGAAAAGGTCCGCAGCACAACCACGTTCGGAAGGTCGGCAACGTATTTCAGGCCGTCCGGGTAGCGCGCATTGTCAACGTATTCAAAATAGGCCTCGTCCAGCACCACCAAGCACCGCCGGGGCACAAGGCCAATGAAACGGTCCAGTTCTTCGCGGCCCACGATAGTGCCGGTCGGGTTGTTCGGGTTGCAGATGTACACCAACTTGGTCCTCGGGTTCAGGCGCGCGGCCATGGCCTCCAGGTCGAGGGTGTCGTCCGCCAGCGGCACCTCAACCGGCACCGCGTTCATCATCCGGGCCAGCGGCTGGTAGCGCGGGAAACTGGGAACGGGCATCACCGCTTCGTCGCCCGGATCCAGGAAAGCCAGGGAGATTTGCTGGACGATTTCGTTGGAGCCGTTGCCCAGGTGGATTTGCCCGGGGTCAATTCCGTAGAACTTGGCCAACGCGTGCCGTAACCGATAACCTGACCCGTCGGGATAATAGTGTACCCCGTAAGCGGCATTCTTCAGCACCTCGATCACCTCCGGGGACGCTCCGACGGCGTTTTCGTTCGACGCCAGCTTCACGACCTCCGTGAGGCCCAGCTCTCGCTGCACTTCCTCAATGGGCTTGCCGGGCCGGTAGACGGCCAGATCCAGAATATTCCCCCGCGCCAGTTCAGACAACCGACTTCCCTCCCGAGGGCGGAACCACCTTTGTCGGATAGGCCGACATCATGCGGTTCCGGATTAGTTTATAAAGAATGTTACCACCATCCCCAGAGGCACGCAACCTATATTTTCTGCAGAGCCTGTTTCAGCTCAAGTACCAGGCTGCACACTCTTTTCACGCTTCCGTTTTCATCGGCGCCGTCGATCAGGTCAACAATGGCACTGCCTACAATCAGGGCGTCGACGTGCGGGGCCAGCGCGCGTACCTGGGCATCCCGGGCGATACCAAAACCGACCGCGATCGGCAGGCCGGTATGCTCGCGCACGGTCCGGCACACCCCCACCAGCTTTTCGGAATAACCGGCCTGCGTGCCGGTAACGCCCGTCACCGAAACACAGTACACGAAGCCCCGGGCCTGCCCCGCGATCGCCGCGATCCGGCGCGGCGTAGAAGTGGGCGCGACCAAGGGGATGAGATCCAGGCCGCACTCATCCGCCCTTTCGAGTACCGGGCCGGCCTCCTCCAGCGGCAGGTCCGGAATGATCAGGCCGTCGGCGCCGGCCAGCGCGGCCGCAGACATCAGCGGCCCCGGGCCGAAACTGAAGATGGGGTTGAAGTAACTCATCAGCACCAGGGGAACGTCGGTTTCCCGCCGCAGTTCCCGCACCAGCGCCAGGATCCCGGCCAGGCTTGTTCCCGCGCCCAGCGCGGCCTGCGAGGCCCGTTGGATCACCGGACCATCGGCCAGCGGATCGGAGAACGGCACGCCGAGTTCAATCAGGTCGGCCCCAGACTCCGCCATCGCCAGCACCAGGCTCCTCGTCGCCTCCAGGTTTGGGTAACCGGCGGTTACAAACGGGATCAGGCCCTTTTCCCCGCGCTCGCGCAGCCGCCCGAAAGCGGCGGCGATCCGTCCGCCGCTCATTGCCACACCTCCCCCGCTACTGTCTCGACGTCTTTGTCTCCCCGGCCCGAGAGATTAACGACGATGGACGACGCCGGTGTCAGTGTTCGGGCCAGCTTCACCGCCTCGGCGACGGCGTGGGCGCTTTCCAACGCGGGTAGGATGCCCTCGGTCTGGCAAAGTAGGCGAAAAGCGTCCAGGGCCTCGGCATCCGTGGCGGTGGTGAAGAGGACCCGGCCCGAATCCTTCAGGTAGCTGAGTTCCGGACCCACTCCCGGGTAATCTAGGCCGGCGGAAACCGAATGCACCGGCAGCACCTGCCCGTGGTCATCCTGCAAGAGGTAACTCAAGGAACCGTGCAGTACCCCCGGCCGGCCGTAGGACAGGGTCGCCGCGTGACGGCCCGTTTCCGGGCCGAGTCCCCCGGCTTCCACTCCCACCAGGCGCACCTTCGTCTCCCCAAGGAACTCCGAGAAGATGCCCATTGCGTTCGACCCCCCGCCGACACAGGCTACCACGTAATCCGGCAGGCTGCCGGTCAGCTCATAAACCTGCCGGCGCGTTTCCCGTCCGATGACGGACTGGAATTCCCGGACCATCAGCGGGTAAGGGTGGGGTCCGGCCACTGAACCGATCAGGTAGTAGGTGTGTTCCACATTGGTCACCCAATCGCGGATGGCCTCGTTCATTGCATCTTTCAGGGTTTTGCTCCCCGCGGCCACCTCGACCACCTCGGCGCCCAGAAGCCGCATCCGGAACACGTTCAGCGCCTGGCGCCGCACGTCCTCGGTGCCCATGAAAATGGTGCAGGAAAAGCCGAACAGCGCGGCCGCCGTGGCGGTGGCCACTCCGTGCTGCCCGGCCCCCGTCTCCGCGATCAACCGCCTCTTGCCCATTCTCCGGGCCAGGAGCGCCTGCCCAAGGGTGTTGTTGATCTTGTGAGCCCCGGTATGGTTCAAATCCTCTCTTTTCAAATAGATCCGGGCACCCCCGACCTGACGGCTCAAGTTTGCCGCGAAGTGCAGCGGGCTGGGCCGGCCCACATAGTGCCGCAGGTAGTAGTCGAATTCTCGCTGGAAACCGTTGTCCGCACGGGCGTTGAGATAGGCCAGTTGCAGTTCCTCGAGGGCCGACATGAGCGTTTCGGGAACATAGCGACCCCCGTAACTCCCGAAGTATCCCCTCTCGTCCGGCAGCATCATAGCGCCTCCCTTGCCAGTTTGATGAAACTCCGGATTTTGGCCGGGTCTTTCAACCCCCCGGTTTCAACCCCCGTGGAAACATCCACCCCATAAGGGCGGACGGCGGCGATCGCCGCCTGTACGTTGCCGGGATTGAGACCCCCCGCCAGAATGACCGGCCGGGAGAACTTCAGGGACTCGATGAGTCTCCAGTCGAACACCCGCCCCGTGCCGCCCGGCCGCCCCGGACTAAAGGTGTCCAGCAGCAGACACCACACCGGGTACTCCTCGGCCCGCTCCAGTTCCCTGACGGAAGCGTTCCCCACCCCAAAAGCCTTGATCACCTTCTCCCGGAAGCCCCGGCAGTATTCCGGACTCTCCCGCCCGTGGAACTGGAGTGCACCCAGCCCGCAGTGCGCGGCGATTCCCTGCACCGTTTCCGGATCCTCGTCCACGAACACGCCCACGGTAAGCACTTCGGGGGGCAACCGCCGGATAATGGCGCGGGCCGTATCCGGCGCGATCCGGCGCCGCCCCGGGGCGAACACGAAGCCGAGGGCGTCGGCGCCGGCGTCGACCGCCGTGCGGGCGGTATCAAGGTCCGTGATCCCGCAGATTTTAACCAGTGTCATTGACTTTATCCGCCTGCCTTGTCGTATTGTTTGTTCAGCGGTTTTCCCCGGAGTTGCCTGCTCGTCCCCAGGAGTTCACGGACGCGCGCGTCGATGTCGTCGGCCCGCATGAGAGTCTCCCCCACCAGGACGGCGTCGACGCCCCACGCCTCCAGCGCGAGCACGTCGTCCCGGGTGCGGATGCCGCTCTCGCTCACCGTGGTCACTTCGGGGGGCAGATGCACCGCCAATTCCCGGGTGTGCTTAAGATCGGTCCGGAAAGTGCCGAGGTCCCGGTTGTTGATCCCCACCAGACTTGCCCCCGCGGCGGTGGCGCGTTCCAGTTCCGCGAGGCTGTGGACTTCGACGAGGGATTCCATGCCTAGGGCCGCGGTCAGTTCCATCAAGCCCTTCAGTTCGTGATCGTCCAGGACGGCGGCGATCAACAGCACCGCGTCCGCACCCAGAACACGGGACTCGTAGACCTGGTGTTCGGAGATGATGAAATCTTTGCGCAACAGCGGCAGTTTCACGCTCCGGCGAATCTCCGAAAGGTATTCCGGACGGCCGCCGAAATAGGTATGGTCCGTAAGCACGGAAACGGCGGCGGCCCCGGCGCCCTCGTAGATACAAGCGATTTCCACCGGATCGAAGGCGGCGCGGATGACTCCGGCCGAAGGGGAGCGCCCTTTTACCTCGGCGATCAGGGACACCCCGGGCTGCTCGCGCAGCGCCCGGCTCAGGCTCCGGGTGCGCGGAGCGGCGGCGGCCGCCTCCCGCAAGGCCTTAAGTGACATTTTCCGCCGCAGCGCCTCCACCTCGCTACGCTTAGAGGCGATTATCGTGTTCAACATGCTTGCACCGCTCCGTAAACTCAATCAGTCGCGTCAATCTCTCCCGGGCCGCGCCGGAATCCAGGCTCTCGGCCGCGAGGCGCACCGCCCCGGCCGCGTCCCCGGCTCGGCCCGCGGCCAAAAGCGCCAGGCCCGCGTTCAACAATACCGCGTCCCGCCGCGGCCCGGAAGCGCCGTGCAGGATTTCCAGCGTAATCCGGGCATTGTCCGCCGGGGAACCGCCGGAAAGTGACTCCACATCCGCCCGCTCAAACCCCAGGTCCACCGGGTCAAGGATCCCCGCGCGCACCGATCCGGGGCGCACCTCCCAGACCTGCGCCGGACCGGCCAGGGATACCTCGTCCAGACGGCCGGCCCCGTGGATCACGAAGGCGCGTTCCACTTCCAACCCAGCCAGGGCGTCGGCCACCAGTTCGGCGACCGCCGCGTCGAAAACCCCCAGCACCTGAACCCGGGGGCGCACCGGGTTGGTCAGGGGCCCCAGGATGTTGAACACGGTCCGGATGCCGAGTTCTTTCCGGGGACCGGCGGCATGCTGCATGGCCCGGTGCAGGCGCGGCGCAAAGAGAAAGGCGATCCCCACCTCGTCGAGGCAGGCCCCCATCTGCGCCGGGGTCAGGTCCAAATTCACCCCGAGATGACGCAGGACGTCGGCACTGCCGCAGCGGCTGGAGACCGCGGTGTTGCCGTGTTTGGCCACCGGTACCCCGGCTCCGGCCACCACGAAGGCGGCGGTCGTGGAAATGTTAAAGGTCTGTGCGCCGTCACCGCCGGTGCCGCAGGTATCGGCTACCAACTCATGCCGCGTGGGCACCTGTTCGGCGCGCGCGCGCATCGCCCGAGCAAAACCCCTGATCTCCGCCGCGGTCTCCTTCTTCAGCCGCAGGCCGGCCAGAAGCGCGCCGATCTGCGCGGACGTGGCCTCGCCGTCCATGATTTCGGCCATCACCGCTTCCGCTTCGTGTTGCTCCAGGTCCTCCCCGCCGACCAGTTTTTGCAGCGCTTCTCGGATCAATTCCGAGGCCCTCCCCCCCGGCCCGTCTCCAGGCCCAGAAAATTGGCAAGCAACTCCCGTCCCCATTCGGTCAGAATCGATTCCGGGTGAAACTGCACACCCTCGACCGGGTAGCGGCGGTGCCTCAAGGCCATGATTTCCCCCTCGGGCGAGCGGGCGCTGACTTCGAGGCAGGGCGGCAGCGTTTCGCCGTCCACGATCAGGGAGTGGTAGCGCGTGGCCGTAAACGGCGAGGGCAATCCCCGGAAGATCGACTTCCCGTCATGTTCAACCGGACTGGTTTTTCCGTGCATCGGACGCGCCGCCCTGATCACCCGCCCACCGAAGGCTTGGCCGATAGCCTGGTGGCCCAGACAAACACCCAGGATCGGAATCCGTCCGGCACAATGTTTCACCAGTTCCAGGGATATCCCGGCGCTGTCGGGGGATCCCGGCCCGGGAGAAATGACGATCGCCGACGGCGCCATGGCGTTCACGTCCGCCAGCCCGATCGTGTCGTTGCGCGCCACCCGCACCTCCTGGCCCAATTCCGCCAGGTAGTGTACCAGGTTGTAGGTGAAGGAATCGTAGTTGTCAATCATTAAAATCACGTTAATCCCCCCCCTGTGCCGCCCGAATTAGAGCAGAAGCCTTGTGCATCACTTCCTGGTACTCACGCTCGGGATCGGAGTCGGCGACGATGCCTGCGCCGGCCTGGATGTAAACCTGGCCGTCGCGGATCACGGCGGTGCGGATGGCGATACACGTGTCCAGCGTCCCGGTCAGTCCCAGGTAACCGACCGCCCCGGCGTAAATGCCCCGCCGGCTGGGTTCCAGTTCCTCAATGATCTCCATGGCCCGCACCTTCGGGGCCCCGCTCACCGTGCCCGCGGGGAAAACGGCCCCCAACGCCTCCAGCGCCGTCCGGCCGGGCTCCAGGGTCCCCTGTACCTCGGAAGTCAGGTGCATCACGTGGGAGTAGCGTTCCACGGTCATAAACTGGGGTACCCGGACCGAACCGGGTGCGCACACCCGGGCCAAGTCGTTTCGGCCCAGGTCGACCAGCATCAGGTGCTCCGCCCGCTCCTTGGCGTCGCTCTTCAGTTCCTCCTCGTAGGCCAGGTCGTCGTCCCGGCCAGCGCCCCGGGGGCGGGTCCCGGCGATCGGGCGCGTCCGCACTGCGTTGCCCTCTACCCGGACCAACATCTCCGGTGAGGCGCCGACCACCGTGGTGGAACCGGTGTCCAGGTAGAACAGGTACGGTGAAGGGTTGATGACGCGAAGCCTCCGATATACTTCGAAGGGCGCCGTCCGCAAGGGAACCCGCAGCCGCAGGGATAGAACTACCTGCAGGATCTCACCGGCCGCGATGTATTCCTTGGCGCGACGTACCGCCGTCTTGAATTCTTCGGGCGAGGTTTCCGCCACCACCTGATCCTCCCCGTTTCCCGGGGCTGGAGCACCACCGTGACCCGGGAACTGGCCGTCCAGTTTTTCCCGCAGGCGGTGAATCCGGGCGCAGGCCCGCTCGTAGGAAACGTCGGGGTTTTCGGCCACCATGGAATTCACTACCGCTTTCAATGTGTGCTGGACGTGGTCAAAGATCAATACCGTTTCCGGAAACATGAAACTGCAGTCCGGCAGGCGCAAATCGTCCGGAGCGCTCGCCGGTAACCGCTCCAGGTAGCGGACCAGGTCGTAGCCGAAATACCCGACGGCGCCGCCGAAAAATCGGGGCAGACCAAGGTCGGGGCAGCGGTACCGCCCCACCTGCCCGGCTAGGATATCCAGAGGATGGCCGCTCACCGCCTCTTCGCCGGCCCGAGTCCGCACCACGCCCGCACCGTTCTTGCACTCCAGCATCCACAGGGGATCGAAGCCCATGAAGGAGTAACGTCCCAGGCTTTCCCCACCCTCCACGCTCTCTAACAGGAAGCACGGGCTTTCCGGCTCAAGGCGCTTGAAGATGGAGATGGGGGTTTCCATATCGATTGTCCATTCCCGGACCACGGGAATCAGGTTGTTCGTCTCCGCAAGCAGCCGGTACTGTTCAATGGGCGGATAGATCGTGCTCATGCTGCACTCCTCCTCCGGAACACAAAAACCGGCACTCAGAAGAGCACCGGTATGGTCTTGCGCACCCGGCTCAACTCAGCTCATCTATCTCTCACTGTCAGATTCTCAACTCTAATACTATTCAATTGGTTAATTACAACCGTATAAATACCACACCCCGGGCGCATTGTCAACCATAAATCAGGATGTTTCCAGCATATTTCTGATTGTTTGGACCTCCACGTCATCCAGGACGCGGTTAACCCAGAGGTTTTCTTTCACCGTAGACAGCAGGTAAGGGAGCACCTTCTGCCCCTGGGCGTTGAGCAGTACCCGAACGTTGGGAAAGAAAGAGTAACCCTGCGGGGTATCGACTACCACCCCGATTTCTCCGGAACTCAGCTGGACCAGGGTTCCGGTGGGATAAGCCGCCACGCAACACAGGAAGTTGTACACCAGTTTGGTGTCAAACCACCAGTTCCCCGAACCCGAGATCAATTCCAGGGCGTCATGGGGCGCATGAGCCTTCCGGTAACAGCGGTCGGAGGTAAGCGCGTCGTAAACGTCGGCCATCCCGACCATCTGAGCAAGATAGTTGATATCCCTTCCCTTGAGCCCGAGGGGATAACCCTCCCCATTATACCGCTCGTGGTGAGCATACGCGATCACGCTGGCCGCAGGGTGGTCTTTCAGGATGTCTCGTCCGTAAGCACAATGAAGCTTGATCTGGTCAAACTCTTCATCCGTCAGCGATCCCGGTTTGTTTAGGATTTCCGGCGGGACCCGTACCTTGCCGGCGTCGTGCAGTAGAGCGCCCACACCAAGATTGACCAGTTGCTCCTTTTGAAGCCCGTAATTTATTCCGGTCAGGACCGAAAGCACGCAAACGTTCACCGAGTGGTGAAAGAGATAAGCCCCCTCGGCGCGAATGTCGACCAGGTTAACGGTAGCATACGGGTTTCTGAGCAGTTCGCTGACGATACTGTCCGCCGTTACAGTGATTTCCTGAGCGACATTGATCGCTTTCATACCGGGTCTGGACACTTCCGTGAGCGCCTTTCGGACTTCAATTATGGCGTCCCGCCTGGTCTTTTCCGATATTACGTCCTGGACGGTCACCCCATCCAGCAGGCGATCTTCCACGTAGACGGAGTAAAAGCCTATGGCTTCGAGTTTCCTAATGTATTTTTGGGTCAGGGTGACACCGGCATTCAAGTAGACCTCGCCGCCGGTGCCCAAAACTGCTCGCGCCAGGCGCATTCCCGGCTCAAGGCAATTCACCGGTACCTTCCGCATCGCTTTGGTCATCCCCATTCATTAGACTGTACTTTGCCTGGAGCCCAAAATCTTTTTTTTGATAAAGGAGATTTCTTCCTCGTCCAACACCCTGGTAATGAACAGGCACTTCTCCAGGGTCGACACATCATACGCATCACCGAGCCAACCGCCATCAACCGCAACAAACACACGCACCACGGGTTGCGTCGGGAATCCCTTGGGTGTGCTCACCACCACTCCAATCTCCCCGGAGTTCAGTTCCACCATTGTGCCGACCGGGTAGGCGGCCACGTTGACCACGAAGGCACGCACCAGATCGAAGTTAAACCAGAAGCCTCCGGCCGCCAGCAGCATCTCCAGGGCCTCGTCCGGACGGTAGGCCTTCCGGTAACACCGGTCGGCCGTCAGGGAGTCGAAGATGTCGGCAATGCCGACAATCTGGGCCAGCGGCGGGATCTCCCCTTCCTTCAGTCCCCGCGGGTAACCCTCGCCGTTCAGCCGTTCGTGATGCATACCGGCTATCGCCGCGGCTGTCGCGTTGTTCTTTAGCAACTCTTCGGCGTAAAGAGTGTGCTTCTTGACCAGTTCGAATTCCACGGCGCTCAGTTTTCCGGGCTTGTCCAGGATTTCCGCGGGAACTTTAATCTTCCCCACGTCATGCATCAAAGCTCCTACTCCCAGCTCATACAGTTCACGCCGGGAAAGGCCGATCTGCGCGCCGATAACCAGCGCCAGGGCACAGACATTGACTGAGTGGTGGTACAGATACTCGTTCTGGGCACGGATGTCGTACATGTCAAGGGTTTGGGATGGATTGTTCAAGATCTGATTTACCATGTCACTGACCGTCTGGGCCAGTTCTTTCGGCGGGTCGATCGCTTTCGCCTGGGACTGCGCTGCCTCCTGAAGAAGGGTTTTCACTCTGCTGACGGCTTCGTGCCGGGTTTTGTCGTGTATTATGTCTTCCGCTTCCGGTACATGGAGGTCACCAAGCAGAGCATCGTGAACATATACGGACGCAAAGCCGAGCTCGCCAAGCTTCCGGATATACCCTTGCGTGAGGATGACACCGGTTTGGAGGTAGACCTCGCCGTGGCCTCCCACTACCTCCCTGGCAATCCTCATGCCCGGGACCAGGGCCGTTACGGGAACTCTACGCATAGCTCATCCCCTGGGTCAGCAGAATGATCATTCGGACAGGTCCGGCCGCAACGCGGCCGTCCGGCCCAGATACACGTGTTTGATTTCGTTTTGGGAACGCTGGGTGTGAACGTGCATCAGGATGCGCAGGCACCGGGGCATGGCGCCCGGAACGTTGATTTCAGTGGCACACAGGAGCGGAACCCGGTCCCAGCCCATGTCCCGGGCCGCCACCGCCGGAAAATCGGCGTTCAGGTCCGGGGTGAGCGTCAGAAATACGCTGACGATATCTTCCACCTGGAGGTCGTTAGCCCGGATCACAGCCTCCAGCAGTTCCCGCGTGGCCTTGAAAATGGCGGCCTGGGTGTTTTCCTCCACGGTATTTGCACCGCGGATTCCGCGTACCGGACTCATATACTCCTCCTGCGAGGTGTCAGCGCGAGTACTTCCGCTCCAACCAGCGCTGCAGCGCCTTGATTTCCTCGTTGACTCGAAACATCAGCCGCTCGATTTCCAGACGCCTCAACATCACGTTGTCCGGTTCCAGAACCTCGATCCGGCGAAAATCCTCGCGGGCAACGAACCGTACCAGATCCTCAATGGTATCAGCCACCAAAATCAGCTCGGCGGGAGCGTAGGCCACCTCCACGCCGGCATGTTCGCCAAAAACGGTGTAGATCTCCCCGCCCAGACCGATGTCTTCGATTCTTATTCCCTGTACCGGAACGTTCCGAAAAAGGGCAATCTGCTGTTCCCGGGTCTCCTCCGCCACCTTTTCCGTCGGCTTTCCCCCGAAAAACAGCTTCCCCGGACGGGAAACACCCTTGAAGTCCAGGCGCACCCTCACCCGCAGTTCCGTTTCCACCTGTTCCTGGCCCGTCTGGGTCCGTACCAACAGGCCATCCCCCCTCTGCGGCGTTTACATCTTCACAAAAGTCAATTCTAGTCGATTATATGGAAATCCTGCCGGGTTTACGGTAACCGCACCAGTTTCCTCAACTCCCGCACTTCGGTCGTTCGCAGGTGCCGCCAGCGGCCGGGTTCCAGGCCGCCCAGTTCAAGGCCCGCCATCCGGACGCGCTTCAACCTTTGCACTTCAAATCCCAGGGCGGCCCACATCCGCCGCACCTGGCGTTTCCGGCCCTCGTGGATGGTCATCTCCACCAGAGCCTCCCTGCCGTCCCGGCGCACCAGGCGGACTCCCGCCGGCGCTGTCAGGCCGTCGTCCAGTTCAACGCCGCGGGCGATGGCGCGCAACGCCGCCGGCCCAGGTGAGCGATCCAGCACCACGTGGTAGGTCTTCGGGACGTGGAAACGGGGATGGGTCAGACGGTAGGCCAGTTCGCCGTCGTTGGTGAGCAACAGTAGGCCCTCGCTGTCGTAGTCCAGGCGTCCGACCGGGAAAACCCGGCCGCCCGCACCCGCCACCAGGTCGGTCACCTTGCGCCTTCCCTGGGGGTCCCGGGCCGTGGTCACGTAGCCGCGGGGCTTGTACAACAAAACGTAAATCTTGGGCTCGGGCCGGATTTTTTGGCCGTCAACCTCCACGCGGTCCCGGGAGGAATCGACCGTGGTGCCGAGTTCGCGAACCACCTCACCGTTAACCCGCACCCGCCCGGCAAGGATCAACTCCTCGCTAGCACGGCGCGAAGCGATGCCGGCCTCCGCCAGGTACTTCTGCAGTCTCAAAACGCTTCACCCCCAACCTGGCTTCACCTTGCCCAGTTTCCGGCCGTTCTAACCTCTAAAAACGATACCCGCGATAAAGATGGAAGCCAGCAGGGTGGTCAGATCCGCCGTCAGACCGGAGGCCACGGCGTACCGGTACCGCTTCACCCCCACGGCTCCGAAATAGAGCGTGAGAATGTAGAAGGTTGTGTCCGTCGAACCCTGCATCGTTGAAACCAACAGGCCGATGAAACTGTCCGGCCCGTGCTTCTCGATCAGCTCGGTGGCAATCCCCAAGGCGGCACCCCCGGAGAGCGGGCGCATCAGCGCGTGGGGCAGAATCTCGGGTGGAGCGCCCACGAAGGTGAGCAGCGGGGAGATCAGTCCCACGAAGCAATCCATGGCGCCTGAGGCCCGGAACACGCTGATGGCGACCACCATCGCCACCAGATAGGGAATGATCTTGACCGCCATTCCAAACCCCTGCTCGGCGCCCTCCACGAAGGCCTCGAACACGCGGACCCCACGGATGGCCCCGGCAATCAGGACCACGGCAAGAAACACGGGAATGGCCCATTTGGAAACGGCCCCGACCAGCTCTAGCATAGTCGATCACCCCGAGCCCTGTAAACCCCCCGGAAGAAACGGTCGGCCAGGATGGCGGCGGTCATGCCGCAGCTGGTGGCGAAGATGGTGGTGCCCACCACGGCGGTCGGCTCGGCCGAGCCGTACAG
This sequence comes from Candidatus Desulforudis audaxviator MP104C, assembly GCF_000018425.1. Taxonomy (GTDB): domain Bacteria; phylum Bacillota; class Desulfotomaculia; order Desulfotomaculales; family Desulforudaceae; genus Desulforudis; species Desulforudis audaxviator. The sequence continues at coordinate 1,251,991 of NC_010424.1, forward strand.
GGCCCGAATTCCGATCACCGTTGAGGGAATCAGCGTCAGGCAGGCGGTGTTCAGAGCCAGAAAAGTGCACATTGCATCCGAAGCCCGGTCCGGATAGGGGTTCAGTTTCTGGAGTTCCTTCATCGCGATCAGGCCCATCGGGGTGGCCGCGTTCCCCAGTCCCAGGATATTTGCACTCAGATTCATCACAATCGCCCCCACGGCCGGATGGTCCCTGGGCACACTCGGAAAAAGGACGCGGACCAGTGGCCGGACCAGGAAGGCCAACAGGCGCATCAGCCCGGCCCGTTCGGCGATTTTCATCACCCCCAGCCAGAAGGCCATTATCGCGATCAACCCGAAGGCCGTCTTTACCGCAATTTGCGCCCCGTCCAGGGCCGCCCTGGTCACCACGTCGATCCGGCCGTTTACGCCTGCCGCCAAGATTCCCAACAGCATCAGCGAAAGCCACACGTAGTTGACCATGTTCTCCCTCCTCCCTTGTCAATTAACGAATAACTATGAGGGGCTCGAAAAGGGTAGAACCCGGCCGTCCTTGGCCTTGGGGGTGGCTGCTGATGCGTGACGGAGCCCAAAGTCGACCTGCTGATGGGAAAAAGCGCCGTTCGGGACACTTGACAGCAAGGTTAGGGGAACGGTACAAGCTTACCTGCCGACTGACGGTGAAGTTTAGGTTCAGGGTCTGCGCGCTTGCGCCTGCAAGCCTACGGGGACGATGGGTCTGGCCGGACTCGCGGCGCTACTGCAGCTTTTCCTCTTTTTTCTGCTCCGAGCGCTTGATCAGTGCGTCGATCTTGTCCAGCACCTGCGGGGCCAAGTCAATCAGGCGGTCGGCGATCACGTTCGCATCCACCGGGATCAGGCGTACCTGGCCATTGCCGATCACCAGGAAACCCACCGGCTGCACGGCCACACCCGCGCCGCTGCCGCCGCCGAACGGATACACGGTCTCTTCTTCACCCTTGTCGACCTGGAACTCAGCGCCCCCGGCGGCGAACCCCAGGGTGACCCGGGAGACCGGGATAACCACCGTTCCGTCCGGTGTTTCCACCGGATCCCCGACCACCACGTTCACGTCGATCATTTCTTTTATGCTTTCCATCGCGGTCCTCATAAGTCCTTCGATGGGATGCGGTTCCATTGCCATGCTCTTTCCCCCCTGCTGCGCCATAAAGCCTTCATCCCTGTCATCATAATATGGCCGATGCGGACGTCGAATATGCAGTCCAGAAAAGTACGGAAGCGGCGGTGTTCGTAGTTCGGGAACACCGCCAACTCCGGCCTCGTTCCGGGCGCGGAAAGGGCAAAAAGTGCGGTCACCAGAGTGATTTTGGCCGCCCAGGCGATCCCGACCGCCACCCCGGTGTGGTGGACTTCCCCGGTACCGATCTCGGTATACCAGCGGAACCGGCTGATCCGGGTCCGGCCCGCCAGGTAAAAGAGGGCGAATAAGTAATCTCCGTACCTCCTGTAAACATCGAACAGATAGTCTAAAGTGACCATCGTCTCCTCGGGTTTACCGCCGGGAACCGTTTGGGACAAGCCCCTTTTCGTCTTGAACCGCACCGCAGGGTGGCTGCGCACCAGCAGGTCCACTAGGGGCACATCCAGGGTGTAGCGGAGGTACTTCAGCCAGGCTACTACCATGCTTATCCGGTCGTCTTCTCCGCGGCGGGTAAACTTGAGGTGCACCCTGATCCGGGACAAAGGCACCAGGACCAAGACCAGCACTATGGCTCCGGTCACGATGATGGTTGTCATTCAAGGGTCCGCCTCCGGTTTGCCAGTTCCTATTACTGCTGCCATTTCTTGCAGTTTTCCCTGAAAGCCCAAAAAAATATCCGGCCCCCGCAAGGGGACCGGGTTCCAACAGACTTATCGTCAGCCCTGTCTGGACCGACATCCGCTGTTCAGCCGCCACACTTCCCAATACCGCTCTCGATTATCCGCTCTCAATCATCCTGGGATGGCAGTGCGGCTCGGGGAGTCAGATCCGCATCGCCCGGCGCACCAAGCGCATGGTTTCCCCGGCTGCCGCCCGGGCCTTTTCGGTACCGCGTTCGATCACTTCATCGATCAGGCCGGGTTGGGCCAGCAGTCGTTCCCGGCGCTCCCGGATGGGTTTCAGGTATTTGTTCAGGCTCTCGGCAAGCCGGAGTTTGCAGGTCACGCACCCCACGCTGCCGGCCCGGCAGGACGCGGCGATTTCTGTGCTCAGGTCGCGGTTGTAAAGTTCCTGGTAGGTGTAAACGTGGCACACCTCCGGGTGACCGGGATCGTTCTTCCGGATGCGCGCCGGGTCGGTGATCATCATCCGCACCCTTTTCTCGATTATGTCCGGGGAGGCGCTCAGGCTGATTTCGTTCTCGTAGCTCTTACTCATCTTCCGGCCGTCCACGCCCGGGAGTAGGGACTCCTTGGCCAGCAATGCCTGCGGTTCGGGGAAAACATTCCCGTACAGGTGATTGAAGCGCCGGGCCACTTCGCGCGACAACTCCAGGTGCGGCAGTTGGTCTTGCCCCACCGGCACTGCGTCGGCCCGGTACATGAGGATGTCCGCCGTCTGCAAGAGTGGATAACCCAGAAAGCCGTACGTGGTGATGTCCTTTCCCCTGGCCGCCAGTTGCTGAACCTGGTCCTTGTACGTCGGCACCCGCTCCAGCCAGGAAAGCGGAGTGATCATCGAGAGCAGCAGGTGCAGTTCGGCGTGCTCAAGAAGCCGGGACTGGACAAAAACCGTGCTCCGCTCCGGATCGATGCCCACCGCCAACCAGTCGGCCAGCATCTCCCGGGTGTTTTCGCCGATTGAGCCTGGATCGTCGAAGGCGGTGGTCAGGGCGTGCCAGTCGGCCACAAAGAAAAAACAGTCGTTTTCTTCCTGCAGCCGCAGCCAGTTGGAGAGCACGCTCAAATGACCGATGTGCAGTCTACCGCTGGGCCGCATCCCGCTGACTATACGCAATTCTTTCATCCTTTCACAAGGCTTTGGTCGGTCAGCTTCCGAAGAAGCGCGCGATATTGGCCGCAAACTTCAAGAGAAATTGAAATGAAGGCAGGACCACCGCCGTCAGGTAAACGCCGATGGCACCGGTAACCAGCAGCACAATCAAAACTACAAAGCCGTATTTTTCCAGGGTGTAGAGCCATTCCTGCCGACCAGGCAGAATCCCGGCCAGGATCTTGGAGCCGTCCAGCGGCGGAACCGGCAGCAGGTTCAAGAAAGCCAGCACCAGGTTAATCTGGATCAGGGCATACAGAAAACTGCCCGGCAACGTTCGGATTGCCTCCCAGAACTGCTGAAACCCCTGGAAACCCATGAACAGGCCGAGGAGCACCGCGCCGCCGGCTGCGAGCAGCAGATTGGACCCCGGACCGGCCAGGGAAACCAGCATCATCCCCCGCTTGATGTCTCCCCGGAAGTTGTAGGGGTTCACCGGTACTGGTTTCGCCCAGCCGAAGACCACGCCGGCGTTCAGGAGCACCAGCGCCGCCGGGACAATGATTGACCCGACCGGGTCCAGGTGCGGGATTGGGTTCAGCGTCAGGCGTCCGGCGTTCTCGGCGGTCCTGTCGCCGAGTCGCTTGGCCGTCCAGCCGTGCGCGACTTCGTGAAAAACCACGCCGATCACGATAACCAGGACGGCGATAACCGGATTCATCTCAAACATTCAGCGTTCCCCCTCCCAATTCATTGCCTCCCGAGCCAAGCGCATTTCTTCCTCCCGGGTGGTCGCCTCACCGCGCAGTTTAGCCCGCCACACCGCTTCCCGTATCCTTTTCATGCCGGTTTGTTCCCGATAGCCCAGATTCCTAATATCTTTGCCCGTGATGACCGGTTTATGTTCGTACAAGGTGACCAGTGCTTCGCGGAACCGTTCTTTCCAGGCCTTCTTCTCGAGCATGAGGAGCACGATCGGGTAGCCCTCACGCGGCAGGTTCACGAGACTCAAGGCCGCGGTCCGGACCGCCGGCGGTTTCGGCGCCGAAAGCCTGGATACCGCGGACCGCCAGCCAGCGATCGTGTACAGGATTTTGTCGGTCTGGCTCTTCCGTAGACGATAGGACCGGCAGAGTTCGTCCACGACGACCAGGTTTTTCCAGTGCAGGATGGCGATGAAGTAGCAGAGCCAGGGCTCCGCCGGTTGCGGCACTTTCCAGGAACCAAGACTGTCAAGGGCTTTGGGTATTCCCGAGATCATCGGCTGGACTTCCCAGTACAGGATGTCCGGGAACAGAGACGGCCAGAGATTGAGTTGGGCCAGGCGGGCCAGTGTGGCCGGAACCCGCGGCTCCTTCAGCAGGCGCCGGAACTCGGCCCAGATTCTGTCGGGCGGAGCCTGGGACAAAAGCCTATCCCGCACCGCTTCCCGGATCAGCTTCAGCGTCTCCCGTTCGATGTTAAACCCGAACCGCTGCTCCAGTTGGACCGCCTGCAGAAGCCGCACCGGGTCTTCCTCGAAGCTGTGGCTGTGTAAGGCCCGCACCACCCCGTGGTGCAGGTCGTCACGGCCGCCGAAATAGTCGATCACCTCACCGAACCGGTCCGGGTTCAAACCGACGGCCAGGGCATTGACCGTGAAATCTCGCCGGTAGAGCTCGTGCCGCAGGGCAGAGGTTTTGTCATTGGGCAGTTCCGAACCGTGTTCCGAAAACCCGGTCCGCAGGGCCACGATCGTTATTTTCCGCCCGTTATGGGCGATTGTATACTCTGACCGATCATCCGAGTGCAGCCGCCCCCCGACCTTCCGGGTCAGTGCTTCGGCAAAGGCCGGCCCGTTGCCCTCCACCACCAACTCCGGGTTGCCTCCCGGGGAGCCCAGAAACACGTCCCTGACCATTTCCCCGGTCAGGTAGACGGCGCAACCGGTCGCCGAACCAACCTCCCCGGCGACCGTTAAAAGGTCTACCTGTTCGGGCTTCAGGTTCCGGCGTATCAGCTCCGCCGCGTCCCGGTAGTAGGACGGCACGCGGGTCTTAACGTACAGCGTGGAAAACCGCGGTTTGAACTGGGGATGCAGCGTTTTCAGAATGTCGGTCCGGGAAACGATCCCGACCAGGTATCCGTTATCCACGACCGGAAGCCGGCCGATATTGTTTTCGATCATTACGGCCTGCACTTCGGTGACCGGCGTGTCTCGCGAAACGGTCATCACGTTTTTGCTCATATAAGCCTTGACCGGAGCGTGACCCAGATTGTGCCGCAAGGCCTTCTCCACGTCCCGCCGGGAGATGACCCCGACCAGAGAGCCGTCCGACACCACCGGCATCCCGCGGTGGCCGTAGCGGAGCATTATCCGGTTGGCTTCGGAAACAGTGATCTCAGGGGACACGCTTTTCACGGGGGAGGTCATGATATCCCCGGCCAAAAGCGGGGGGACCACCATTTCCCTCACCACCTGCAGGAGTTCGGCGGCGATCGCTTCCACGTCGGTGTTCTTGATGGTGGCCGAGGCGGCCGCATGGTGCCCCCCGCCGCCGAAGTGGGCCAGGATATCCCGCACGTTCACCTCCGGAAGGGTGCTGCGTCCCACAAGGTGCGTCCGGTCCTCCATGGCCACCACGCAAAAAACGGCATCCAACTGCTCAAGCTCGGCCAGCTTATGGCTCAAGAGCGCCAAACCGCCGACGAACTCATCGACTCGTGTACGCGCAACCAGAATCCGGGCTCCGTTGACATAGTGCCTCTCGGCCGAAATCAAGAGGTCCCGCAGGAGCTTTTTTTGCTCGTTGGTCAGGGGACGTCCCAGGAAATTGGCTACCACGCCCAAATTCGCTCCCTGCGCCAGCAGGAAAGCAATCGCTTCCGCGTCCCGGTCGGTGGTGCTGGAGAAAATCAGACACCCTGTATCGGCGTAAATGCCCAGCGCCAGCACCGTGGCCTCGTAGGGTGTGATCGGGACCCCCCGGCGTTTGATCTCCTCGACCAGAAGCGTGGTCGTGGCGCCCACGGGCTCAACGATCTCCAATTCACCCTTGAGGTCGCCCTCCACCCGGGGATGATGGTCGTAAACGTGAACCCGGAGCCTGGGGTTCTTCAGAATTTCCGCGAGGCGCCCCAAACGGCCGGGCTGCATGGTGTCCACCACGATCAGGAAGTCAATGTCGGAAAACCTGATCTCACTCGGTTTGCGGATTTCGAGGATATCCACGTGAAGTGCGACAAACTCCTCTACGTTCTGAGCCATCTTGCCCGGTAGCACCAGTGCAGCGTCCGGATGCAGCTTCTGCGCAGCCACCATCGCCGCCAGACCGTCGAAATCGGTGTTGGTATGGGTTGTGATCACTTTCATGGAATCACCGTTCACCCCGTACCGGGATACTTATCAAAACACATTATTATGGCAATTATGGCAGGGGCGCCCGCCGCGGGCGCCCCTGCCCTCATTCCTGTTCCGTTCACAAGACATCTGCTATGCTTGTCTGGTCCGAAATCGCACCGGCACGATATCGTTCCGGATCAAGTCGGCGTAACTTTCCCGGCGCACAATCAACTCGGCGCTCCCATCCCGGACCAGAACCATCGCCGGGCGAGGAAACCGGTTGTAGTTGCTCGCCATCGAGTAGGTGTAAGCCCCGGTGCAACTCACGGCCACCACGTCACCGACCCGCACCGGCGGCAGGTCCGCCTGCCGAATCAACAGGTCCCCCGATTCACAACACCGGCCGGCCAGCGACACGGCCAGAGTGTCCAGGCGTCCGTTCATCCGGTTGGCCAGGCACGCCTCATACCGTGCCCCGTACAGAGCCGGACGGGGGTTGTCTCCCATCCCGCCGTCCACCGCCACGTAGGTCCGGACACCCGGAATCTCTTTGACCGTCCCCACGGTATACAACGTGGTCCCCGCCGGGCCGGCGATGGATCGTCCGGGCTCGACTAGCACTTTAGGAATGGGCAGACCTTCGCTCGCCGCGGCCTGCGCGACCGCGCCAAAGATGGTTTCGGCCAGGGTCTCAACGGCCGGAGGGTCGTCCCCCGGACTGTAGTAGATACCCAGCCCGCCGCCCAGGTCGAGTTCTTCGATCACCCAGCCCGTCACGTCCCGCACTTGGCGGGCGAACTCCATCAAGATCCGGGCGGCGTCGGCGTACGGTTCCAACTCGAAGATCTGGGAGCCGATGTGGCAGTGCAGGCCGCGCAGCTTCAAGGCCGGCCGCTCCAGGCAGCGGCGGACCGCTTCCAGCGCCTGACCGTTCGGAATGGCCAAACCGAACTTCGAGTCGATCTGCCCGGTCCGGATGTAATCGTGGGTGTGGGCCTCAATCCCGGGAGTCAGGCGCAGTAGCAGGTTACATTCTTTTCCGAGTTCCAGCGCCAAGCGGCTCAGCAGATCGAGTTCATCGAAACTGTCACATACGAACCGGTGCACGCCGGCACTAAGCGCCATCCGCACTTCGTCGGCCGTCTTGTTGTTTCCGTGGAAATAAACCCGGTCCATCGGGAAACCGGCCTGGACGGCGGTGTAGAGTTCGCCGCCGGAGACGACGTCTAGACCCAACCCCTCTTCCTCGACCAACCGGCAGACGGCCAGTGTCAGAAGGGCCTTCCCGGCGTAGAGCACCCCGCCGCCGCCCCTGGCGAACGCCACACGGTACAACCGGCAGTTTTCCCGGAACAGTGCTTCATCCAATACATAAAGCGGCGTTCCGAAAACCCGGACCAAATCGACCGCGTCACAGCCCCCGATTTCCAGGTGCCCTTTTTCGTTTACCCGCATGGTGCCGTGCAGTCTCATGTCCGCCTCCCGGCTCGCAGCAAAACCCCTATACCTGGGGTAGACCGGCGAGCGCCTGTTGCAGTTCGGCCTCCGGCAGGGGGTAATCCTGAAGTTCACCGGCCAGGTAGTTGTCGTACGCGGCCAGGTCCAGGTAACCGTGTCCGCTCAGGCAGAATACGATCGTCTTGCCCTCCCCGGCTTCCCGGCAGGCGATCGCTTCGTCGATCGCGCAAGCCACGGCGTGCGCCGACTCCGGCGCCGGAACGATACCCTCGGTTTGCGCGAACAGCACCGCACTTTCGAACACCCGCTTCTGCCCGTACGCCACCGGGTGGATGTAGCCGTTCTTGATCGCCTGACACAGCAGCGGGGCGTCCCCGTGATACCGCAGGCCGCCGGCATGGATCCCGGGGGGCATGAAGTCCTTGCCCAGGGTGTACATGTAAAGCAGGGGTGTTAATCCGGCCACATCGCCGAAGTCGTAAGCCAGTTTGCCCCGGGTCAGCGTCGGACAGGCCGTGGGCTCCACGGCGATCAGCCGCGGCGCGGCTTCACCCTTAATGATCTGCTCCACGAACGGAAAGGCGAAGCCCGAGAAGTTGCTCCCGCCGCCGCAGCAACCGATGGCGATGTCGGCCTGCTCACCAGCCTTGGCCAGCTGGGCCCTGGTTTCCAGGCCGATTACCGTCTGGTGCAGCAGCACATGGTTCAATACGCTTCCCAGTGCATAATTAGTATCGGCGTGTTTGGCGGCGTCCTCCACCGCTTCGCTGATCGCCAATCCCAGGCTGCCCGGAGAATCCGGGTTCGCGGCCAGCGCCGCCCGTCCGGAATCGGTCCGGTCGCTGGGGCTGGGGATGACCTCGCCGCCGAAAATCTGCATCAGCGAACGCCGGTAGGGTTTCTGCTGGAAACTCACCTTCACCATGTACACGGTGCACTCCAACCCAAAGAACCGGCAGGCTATGGACAGCGCACTGCCCCACTGCCCGGCACCGGTTTCAGTGGCCAGCCTCTTAACCCCCGCCCGCTTGTTGTAGTAGGCCTGCGGCGCGGCGGTGTTCAGCTTGTGGCTGCCCGCCGGGCTGTAGCTCTCGTTTTTAAAGTAGATGCGTGCCGGCGTATCGAGCGCCTTCTCCAGACGCAGGGCACGGACCAGCGGGGTTGGCCGCCAGAGGCGGTAAATCTCTCTGATCTCGTCGGGGATCGGAATCCATTTCTCGGTGGACGCTTCCTGTTTGATAAGCTCCATCGGAAAAATGAGTGCCAGGTCCTCTGGTGCGATCGGTTGCCTGGTGCCCGGGTGCAGCGGCGGTGGAACCGGGTTGGGTAGGTCGGCCTGAATATTGTACCAGGCCTCCGGGATCTCGGCTTCCGACAGCAGGATTTTAGTCTGGGTCACTAAAGCTCCTCTCCTCTCGAAAAAACTCATAACCATTGTACTCACTATGACAAGCTTCCGCAAGGGCGAACTTACAACGCCTTTCGTGAGATCGAATTTTGGAATAAAGAGGGCGTCTGGTTGTGTTTGACTTATGATCGGTACGATTTGTAAAGGCTGGCTTCCACAATATTCGTGGATTGACGATCAAGAGAGCAGGCTTAGCGCCTGCTCTCTTGTTTTTCGGGCGGTACCGATTACAGTAAGCTGATCCCAGAACCTCAGCTTGCCGCTCTGTCTCATCAGTTCGATGGGTTCAAGGAGGGGATAGCCTTGATTCCGGATCAAACCCACCCGGCTCGACCAGCCTGCTACCTGCACCGGGCTACCGTATCCGGCGGGTAACCCACACCGCCGCTGAGAAAAAGACCGTGGCGTAGGCAACCAAGATGAGCAGGGAGGAAACCGGCAAACCCGCGCCGCCAGCCAGGGAGCGCAGGGCGTAACTGGTGTGAGTCAGCGGCAGGGCATAGACCGCATCGGCCATGATGCCCGGCAAGTGTTCCGTTCGGAAAAAGGTGCCGCACAGAAAGGCCATGGGCAGAATCACAAAGGTACTAAAGTTGGCCATGTCCTCGTGTGAAGGGACGGTCATGGCCGCCACGACGCCCAATGCGGCGAACAGGAAACAGGTAAGAAATATGACGGCAAAAAACCACGGTCCCATAACCGGATGGGCACCGAAAAGGGTGCCGAGACCCAGGATCACCAGCGCGCCGACCAGCCCCCGTACCATCCCGGCCAGCACCTTGCCCAGGACAAAGGAAAGGCTGCTGATGGGCGCGATAAGATATTCCTCCAGCGTCTTGTGGTAAAGACGGCTCATATTGAGCGAGACCCCGGTGGCATTGAAGCTCACCGTCATCGCGCTGAGGGCGATGATCCCCGGGACGACGAAATCCAGGTAAGACCCCCCGTCGGTATGGATGCTCCGGCCTAGGCCCCAGCCAAAGGCCACCAGGTACAGGACGGGGCTGACCAACCTCGAGGCGAGGAACTTCCAAAAAGTACGCTTAAAAACCAGCATCTCGCGCCAAAACACCGTGTAGCTGTCCATTCAACCACCCACCCTGCGTCCGGTAAGTTGCACAAAAACATCCTCCAGGCTCGTTTCCCGGATAACCACCCCGTCATCCAGCCGACCAGCGAAGGCAAGCGCCTCTTCCCGCGTGCCGAAAAGGGTGTGGGTCGTCTGTCCCCCGTTTAAGGATTCGACCGCAAAACGCCCTACGCGCTCTTTAAGCTCCACCGGCGAGCCCAGGGCGATCAGCCTCCCGCGGTCCATTATCCCTACGCGGTGACAGAGCGCCTCGGCTTCCTCAATGTAATGCGTAGTAAGGAGGACGGTAACGCCATCCCGGTTCATCTGGCGGACCAGGTCCCACATCCGCCGCCTGGTCTGCGGGTCGAGACCCACGGTCGGTTCGTCCAGGAAAAGGACGCGCGGCCGGTGCATTAGCGCCCGTGCGATCATCAAGCGGCGTTTCATCCCGCCCGAAAACCTGCTCACCAGCTCACCCTCCCGCTCTTGCAGGTCCACGAAAAAGAGAAGCTCTTCGACACGCTTGCGCCGTTCGGCGGCCGGCATCTTGTACAGGCGTCCGTGCAGTTCCAGGTTCTCGCGCGCGGTAAGCTCCTGGTCGAGGTTCATGTGCTGCGGCACCACCCCGATCTCCTGCCGCACCCTGGCCAGGTCGCGCTGGACCTCGCAGCCGGCGATATAAGCTTCGCCTGCCGTAGGGCGCGCGAGCATGGTCAGCATGCGGACGGTGGTGGTCTTGCCGGCCCCGTTGGGGCCGAGCAGGCCGAAGATCTCGCCCTGCTCGATTCGGAGGTGCAGGTCGTCCACAGCCCTGATACGGCCGTAATCCTTGGTGAGACCCTTGATCTCAATCAAGCGCGTCTGCCTCCTCCTCTAACGCCGCTTCTGTACATGAGACTTAAGCGCGTGACTGTGAGAATGTGTGTGAACGTGTTCGTGAGAGTGGCTGTGAGCGTGCCGGTGGGTGCCCAATACCCCCGCCAGTTTCCCCTCGTCAATGCCTAATTCCTGGAAGGGCTTGCGGCGCATGCGGTGCAAAAGGGCGAGTTCCGCGGTTTCCCGGATGTCGGCCTCCGTCACCTCGGTCCTCCCTTCCAGCGCGGCGTTCGTTTTGGCCGCCTTCATCATCACCAGGTCGGCGCGGTGGCCGTCCACGCCCATTTCAACGGCGGTTCTGGCGACAAGGAGAAGCATTTCGTCGCTGATGCCGACCTGCGGCAGAAGGCGCCGGGCGGCGACGATCCTTTCCCTGAGTCTATGCTGCTCTTCCTCCCAGGACGCGACGAACCCCGCCGGGTCATCCTCGAAGGCCGCCCGTCGCCTGACAATCTCCACCCGCAGCGCCGGATCGGCCACGCCGGTGATGTTGACGCACAGGCCGAAACGGTCCAAGAGCTGCGGCCGCAGTTCCCCCTCCTCAGGGTTCATGGTCCCGATCAGGATAAACCGCGCCGGGTGGGAAAAAGAGACGCCCTCCCTCTCGACGGTGTTGACGCCCATAGCCGCCGCGTCGAGCAGGACGTCCACCACGTGGTCGTCGAGGAGGTTGACCTCGTCCACGTAGAGGATACCACGGTTGGCCTCAGCCAGGACCCCGGGTTCGAACCGCTTCTCGCCTTTTTTGATGGCATGCTCGATGTCGAGGGTGCCCACCACCCGGTCCTCGGTGGCCGAAACAGGCAGGTCCACAACCCGCATCTGCCGCTGCCGCCGGGGGAGTTCCTCGCCGGCCTCCAGCCGCTCCCGGCACCTCCCGCATATGACGGTGACGTCGCCGGGATCGCAGCCAAAGGGGCAGTCGGCCACGACCTCGATCTCCGGCAGCAGCGCAGCCAGCGCCCTTACCGCTGTAGACTTGGCCGTGCCCTTCTCGCCGCGGATGAGCACACCGGAAAGTTTCGGGTTGACGGCGTTCAGGAGCAACGCCTGCTTCATCGGCTCCTGGCCAACAATGGCTGTAAAGGGGTAAACATACCGGCCAGATTCTTGCACGTTGGAAGCCTCCTATCGTCTACCCTGTATTGTGCGGACCGCCTCCACCAGTGTGTCCGCCTTCAGGTCCTCAATCTTGTAATACTCCGCATCCAGGGCCGCGGCCAGTCCCCGGGCCAAGCCGAAGGAAAGAAAGCCGTCCTTCTCCACGTCCACCACCAGGGTTTTGATCCGCGCTTCTTCGTGAACGAGCGCCGCCACCCGGCGCAGGTCCTCGCGCGGGCCTCCGCCCAGGCCCACGTTTCCCCGCCCGTCGGAAATGACGATGAGCAGAGGAGACAGGTTGGGATCCTTGAAAAGGTGGGCCCGGGCCACCTCGTAGGCTTTTAAGAGACCCGCGGCGAGCGGCGTCCGGCCCCCCGTGGGCAGTTCGGCCAAGCGCCTCTCGGCCAGTTCCACACTGTTAGTGGGCGGCAGCAACACCTCGGCGTGCTCACCCTTGAAGGCCACCATCCCCACCCGGTCACGTTTCTGGTAGGCGTCAAGAAGTAAAGACAGTACCGCCCCCTTGGCCGCTACCATGCGCTGCTGCGCCCCCATGGAGCCGGACGCGTCCACGACGAAGACCAGGAAGTTTCCGATCCGCTTTTCCCGCACCTTCTCGCGGATGTCCTGGGACTCGACGGCCACGGCTACGCCGTCCCTGGCCCGCTGTTTCTGGAAGGGCGCGGCCGCCCGCAGGGTGGCGTCGAAGGCCAGGTCATCCCGCTCCCGGCGCAGCGTGGCCCGGACGTACCGGCCCGCCTTCGTCGGCGTCCTGGTGCGCGAGCGCCGGCCCGAGCCCTTGCGCAGGACGCGGTCGCGCTCGTACTCGATGCGCTTTACGCGGAAAGGTTCGTCGGCGGCGAAAACCGTTTCCGCAACGACCGCCGGCGCCCCGTGCTCAGGGGACGAATTACTGTTCGGCTGGTCGTAACCGCCTGCCGCAATGTCACTACTTCCTTCGCCTTGATCGTTTTCCGGCTGGGTGTGGGGCGGCTCGTCCGGTTGCTCCTCTTCCTCCGGTGGCTCCGGCGGTTCCTGCAGTTCTTGTTCCTCGGGTTGCTCCGGCGGGGGCGGCGGGGCCTCGCGCCGCCGGTGGTAAAGCACCAGTTCGGCCACCCTTTCCATGTCCTCGGGCGTCGCCGTTTCCCGCCGCTCCCAGGCCGCCAGCGTCCGCGCCGCCTGCGCGAGCACGATCTCCGCCCGGTGCCCGGCCGCCAGCGCCTCCGCCGCCAGATCCGCGGCGCGCCGGACTGCCGCCGCGGGGACTTCCACGTGGAATAACAGCGCCCGCGCCCGGACGATCTCTTCCCGCAGTCCTGCCTCCCGGGAAGCGAAGGCGGCCAGGAACTCCAGCGGGTCGTTATCGAAGGCCTCCCGCCGCCGGGCGATGGCCACGCGGGCCGCGGGATCGTTCACCCCCTCCACCGGCACGCAGAACCCGAAGCGGTCGAGGAGCTGCGGCCGCAGTTCTCCCTCCTCCGGGTTCATGGTCCCTACCAGGATGAAAGCCGCCGGGTGGGCAAAGGTTATCCCCTCCCGCTCCACCACGTTCACCCCGGATGCCGCCGCGTCGAGCAGGGCATCCACTAGGTGGTCGTCCAGGAGGTTCACCTCGTCCACGTAGACGATGCCGCGGTTGGCCCGCGCCAGGATCCCCGGCTCGAACCGCCGCCGCCCGTGCCGGACGGCGTACTCGAGGTCCAGGCTCCCCACCACCCGGTCCTCGGTGGCCGAAACGGGGAGGTCCACCAGCGGGACCCGTATCGTAACAGAGACGATTTCTTCACCGGCGGCCAGGCGCTCCAGGCAAAAGGGGCAGAGCCGCGCCGCGTCGCGCGGGTCGCAGTTGCAGGGGCAGCCGGCAACCACCTCGATCTCCGGCAGAAGCGCCGCCAGCGCGCGCACCGCCGTGGACTTGGCCGTGCCCTTTTCCCCACGTACCAGCACCCCGCCCAGGCGTGGATTGATAGCGTTCAGGATCAGGGCCAGCTTCATCTCCTCCTGGCCGATGATGGCCGTAAATGGGTAGACGTAGCGCATAGGTCCAACCACCTCAAGTCTTTTCTTCAATCCAGGCCTCCAGTTCCAGCACCGCGTTTTGGAATTCGGCCAACTCTTCGTCTTCGCAGTTGAAATAGCCCCGGCGCATGGCTTCACCGATACGCCTGGCTATTTCCAGGGCGGCAAAGCGGTTGTTCTCTGCCAACCGGCGGCGCATGTCCTGGTCCAGCAGGAAGCGGTGGAGAGCCTCCCGGAAAACCCACCCGCTCACCCGGCCGGTGGTGGCCTTGAGGCCGATCAGATATTCCAGCCGCTCGGCTATCTTCTGGGCACCGTGGTGCTGGTGCTTCAGCATCCCGTCAATCCACCGGGGATTGAAGAGGCGCGTCCTCACCGCCCGGTCAATAGCCTGGCCCACATCGGCCACTTCGGTAATCTCCTCTGTGGTATCCACCACCCACTGTTCGGGAGCTTTTCCTTTCTTTTCCGCCACGCTCCGGGAAAGCCCGCCAAAAAACTCGTAGTAATGGTCGAGATCGGTAAATTCGTATTCCGTGCTGTGCCTTACCTGCGAAACTACCTCGATAGTAGAGAGAAGCCTGGTAAAGAGAGCATGGTTTTCCTGAACCCTGCCCCGGTGATAGCAATAACACATAGAGTTGTCATAACTTTCTACAAGCTCCTTTTCCTCCCGCCAGACCCCGCTTTCCACCAGCGCCCGCATTGACGTGGCGTACTCCGTAGCATGGGGCCCGAATACCCGTCCCCGGCTGACACCACCATATTCTGCTGCCATTTCCAAGCTGTGTTTGCGGACAAAATTCATCTCTTCTTGCTCCGCGGCATCGGCCGCCAACTCTACTGCCCGGTTGATCAGTTCAATCTGGGGGCCGCATATATCGCGGAAGATGCCGCAGATGGTTACCAGAACATCTATCCGGGGCCGGCCGAGCTCCTCCAGAGGAACAAGCTCCAGTTCCTTGAACCAGGGGCTTTCCTTCCGCACCAGGCGTACGCCGAGATAAGCCAGGATCTGGACTATGGTTTCGCCCCCCGTGCTTAAGGTCTCAAATCCCCACAGCACCATCCCCACTGTTTCGGGGTAGCGCCCGTGCGTGCGGTAAAATCTCTCCAGAATGACCTTTACTGCTTCTTCCCCGCGCTTTAGCGCCAGGGGGGTGGGTATGAGCCGCGGGTCGAACTCATACATATTCCGGCCGACCGGGTAGACCTCGGGCGAACGCACCGGATCTCCGGCCAGGTTGGGAAGAAGGTAGCGCCCATCCAGTGCCGAAAGAAGCCCCGCGCTTTCCTGCGAGCGGGCGATGTTTTCCCTTACCCCCGCAAGATACCGGCCTGTTTCCGGCGGCAGGGCCGACTCATCCCCCGCCAGCCAGCGCCCGATTGCCTGGTGTACTTCGCGGTCAACAGTAGCAAATGCCTCCGCTTCCCTGGCGAGACTCTCGTAGGAAAAGCCCATTCTCCCGGCCACCATCCGGTAAAATGAAGGCACTTCCCGGTCAAACCGGACAAGGGCCGCCAGATAGGAAACCAGGTCTTCTCCCTCGAGCTGCCTGTCTAAAATGTGCAAACCCTTGGGGATAAGTCGCCTTTTCATCCGGTAAAGATAGACTTCTAACTCTTCCAAATCGCCGGCAGGCATAGAGAGCGCCTGCGCTTTTTCCTTAATTGCTGCAGCCACGCTCTCCTTATCCCGGCCCTCGGCTTTCCGGTACTCTGCCAGCAGTTCCTCCAGCTCTAAGTACTCGCCGTAAAGACCGGCGGCAATCACCGGCGGCGAGGCGTGGGAAACCGCCACCGCGTAGCTTCTCCGCTTGGCGATGGTGGATTCCGAGGGATTCCCTACCCAGTAATAGTAGAGGTGGGGAACATTGCCGACCAGAATATCCGGAAAACAGCGGCGCGACACCGGAGCCTCCTTGCCCTTGGTGAACTCCAGGGTGCCGTGCATTCCCCAGTGGACGATGCAGTCCGCCCGAAATTCTCTTTGTAACCACCAGTAAAAACAGAGGTACTGGTGGTGAGGCGGCAGTTCTTTGTCGTGATAGGCTTTCTCGGGATTTTCGTGAACACCGCGCGACGGCTGCACGCCGATGAAAACGTTGCCTGCCACCACGCCGGGAATCAAAATCTGCCCATCCCTAACCATTACGGTTCCCGGCGGTTCTCCCCAGTGCTTTTCGATTTGCGCCCGCAGATCCGGCGGCAGCTCGCCGTACCACCGGCGGTAAACCGCCGCATCCACTGCTATCCCAGGAGGAGCCACCTGCCACTCAGGGGTGTTTACCACCCCGCAAGATAAAAGAAATTCCCCCAGGTCCCCCGCGGGAATTTCCACCCGGTACCCGGCAGCCGCCAGCCTTTCGAAAAAGACCCGCAGGCTTTCTAGGGCATCGAGATAACCGGCGCTGCCCAGGTTAGCTTCACCCGGGGGATAGTCGTACAGGATAACGGCGAGCTTCTTGGCAGGATTGGGCTTCCGCTGCAAGGAGAGCCAGCGGCGGACCCGCCCGGCAAACCTCTTTATCCCTTCGGGCAGGGCCCGGACTTCCTTTACCTCCCCACCCAAGAACCTGTCTTCCCCGAGGGACACGAGTCCCCCCACGTAAACCGGCTCGATGCAGCCGTCCAGTTCCGGTAACATAACGCCGAGGGTAATTTCTAGGGGACTCAGCCGGTTCTCTTTTTGCCACTCCCCTATTTCCGTCGTGTAAGACCGAAATCCGGTTAGCACTGGAGCGCCAAGTTCGGACAGCAACCGGTAAGTTGGTTCGGGCGCCCCGCCGTAAGGCCCGCCGTGCAACCGGAAATACTGCAGGTTAACCACGAGGTCAACCACTGGGTGTCCTTCGTCAAAGAAGCAGGAACGGAGGGCTGTGAGGTTGTGCTCTACCTTGGAAAAAACAGGGATGAGGTTGACCTCGTCTCCCAACTCATTAACCAGTGCCTCCACCACCGGTGCGCAGTCGGCAAAGTGCATGCCGCCGTAAAAGAAAATGCCCACGGCAGGCTTGTTCTCGTCCCAGCCTACAGAAGTCTTAAAAGCCTTCAGGTCGGTAAAACGGTGATCAGGAGGCCACCAGATCCCCCAGCCGGGCATTTTTTGCGGCGGCCTGACCTCTACCTTTGCCCCGCAGTATTCCCGCAGCAGGAAAAGAAACAGGTTTTTGAGGTTTTTCTTGCCGCCCTCGGCATAATATTCGCAGGCCACCACCCAGTTGCGCATGTGCTTAAGCTTGCCCACGGGGAGAACTGACCCCAGATTTTTGGCAATCTCGGCAAACTTCCTCGCTTTCAGGTAAGCCTCGATGTCAAAGCGCCCCTCGCGCCGGGGGAGATCAGCTCCGGAAAAAGAACCCATTCGGGTGAGGGAAAAAATATCGCGGCTACCGCCAACCAGAACCACCACCGTGGCGGTGCTCCCGGTCATCAACTCCCGGATCCGGTCCGTGAATTCCGTCTGCCCCCGGATGTCCACGAGAATAACCCGGGCGCTTTTTGCCGCTTCTTCCACCTCTTTCGGGTCAATTCTTCCCCGCTCCCAGTCGGAGAAATAGATTTTTTTGACCGAAAGAATTTCCCCGTATTCCGCCCTAATCTCTGCCAGAGCTTCTCTGAGTTCTCGAGTATTATCAATGGTGCTAAGCAGAAGAAAGCTGTTCACCGTTTTCACCCTTTAAAGTTAAACTCAATCCTCGCGGTGGCCAAGCTGCCACATCCCCAGCGCAAAGAAGATCCCCGTCCAGCCGGCAAGCAACCCAACCGTCTCCCAGGAGGGTACCCCTCCGGTCAAGGCATCCCGGAGGATCTGCGTCGCCGGGGTCAGCGGAAGAAGCCACACCAGCTGTTGCAGGACCTCGGGAAGCCTTTCGAGCGGGATGAGCGTGCCGCAGAGAAAGGTCATGGGCACGATGACGAACTCGCTGATCATCGTCTGGTCGTCGAAGGAGCGCAGGCAGAGCCCCAGAAAAACCCCGAAGGCGCCGCAGGAAAAGGCAACCGCCAGAAGCCATGGGATTCCGTCAGGCGCCGGGCGAAAGCCGGGAACGAACAGGAGCACCAGTCCAAGGACGATCCCCCCCGCCAGAAGCCCCCGCAGGGCGCCGGAGAGGGTATACCCGAGCCAGACGGTGAAGTCCTCGACGGGCGCCAGGCGATAGGCCTCGAAGCTCTTGAAGTGTAGGCGGTTGTAGAACATCCGGACGGTAACCGAGGTCACCCCGTTGTTGAAAACCGCCAGCGCCACCACACCCGGTATTAGAAACTCCAGATAGTTTAGCCCGCCGGGAACGAGCATCTTCAACCGCTGCCCCACGCCGAAACCAAAAGTCAGGAGAAAGATGAGGGGCGAGAGTGTATATACGGCCAGGTAAAGCCAAAAACGGCGCCGCCAGTAAACCATCTCCTCCCAGACGATCGGGTAGCAGCCGAAGAACAGTTCCCGCATCAGTCCTGCCGCCTCCAGCACAGCAAGGCGTACGCCAGGGCGTAAGACCCGGCAAGCCAGCCGAGGCTCTGGCCGAACCAGTCCCAGTGGGCGGTACCCGTCAGTGCCAGCGCCCGAAGGTTGTACGTGGCGGCGGTGAGGGGAAGAAACCAGCTGAAGTATGCAAGCACCCCCGGCAATTGCTCCACCGGGAAGAAGGTCCCGCAGAAGAAGGTCATCGGAAAAACTATCAGATTAGTAAACATCAACACATCCTTGTCCCCGCCGGCGATCATGGCTACCGCCACCGCCAGCGAGGCGAAGAGGAGACAGACCACGGCAAGCTGGACCAGGAAAAGGGCGGAAAACCGCAGGCCCCCCACGACGGTCCAACCGGCAAGGCAAACCGCAAGGGCCGTCAGCAGTCCCTTGCCTCCCCCGGCCAGGACGTGCCCCGCGAGGAGGGAACCGGTGGAAACCGGGGCCAGAAGATACTCGTCGAGAGCCCGGTAGAAGGTCCGCCGCAGGGTGAACCAGTTGACCAAGTCAGTGTAGCTTGCCGTGACCGCGGCCATCACCACCAGTCCCGGTAAGAGGAAGCAGAGGTACTGCGTGCCGCCGGCTGAATGTTTCAGATTCCAGGCAAAAAGCGCCAGGAAAATCAGGGGCCGGTTCAACCCCCCGAACAAAAACCGCCACCAGCGCCGCCTCCAGACCAGTCCCATGGCCAGCACCAGAGGTAGCCACGAAGGATAAACCTTTTCCCGCCAGGGCCTTTTCCCAACAGCTGCTTCGGTCATCCCGTGCCTCCTACCCGCCCCGGATCTCCCGGCCCGTGAGCTCCACAAAGACGTCCTCCAGATTCGTGCGCCGGACGGTTACATCGCCGGCAAGGGTGCCGGCGTGCGCCTTGGCGTCCTGGCGCGCGGGGAAAAAGACCCGCCGCGTGCCCTCCCCGGCAAAACACTCCACACAGAATGAACCCAGCCTGTCCTTCAACTCCCGCGGCGTCCCCAGGGCGATCAGCTTTCCCCGGTCGATGATCCCGACACGGTGGCAGAGGCTATCCGCCTCTTCAATATAGTGGGTGGTGAGCAGCACCGTGACGCCGCTGCGGTTCATGACCTGGATCAGATCCCAGATCTTTCGCCGGGTCTGCGGGTCGAGCCCCACCGTTGGCTCATCCAGGAACAGAATGGGCGGCCGGTGCATGAGCGCCCGCGCAATGAGAAGCCGCCGGGCCATTCCGCCGGAGTAGTGCTGGACGCGGTCGTCTGCCCGGCCGTCCAGACCCACGTAGTCCAGGAGTTCCTGAACCCGCCGGTCGCGGTCGCCCCGGGGCATGCGGTGAAGAAGCGCGTGGAGTACCAGGTTCTCCCGGCCCGTCAGCTCCCGCTCCAGGTTGTTCACCTGCGGCACCACGCCGATGAGCTTCTTCACCGCCACCGGGTTTTTAGACACACTTTCCCCGCCCACAAAGAGTTCCCCCGCCGTGGGCCGCGTGAGCGTGGTGAGCATCCGGATGAGCGTGGTCTTGCCGGCCCCGTTGGGGCCCAAAAGCCCGAAGATCTCGCCCCGGCGGACGACGAAGCTCACCCCGTCCACCGCGGTGACCGGGCCGTACCGCTTGGCCACCTGCCGCACCACTAGGGCCGCCGCTTCGGGCCACGCCATCTCCGGAACCGCGGGCTCCCCATCCGGCGAGGAAAGGGCCGCGGCCGCCTGCTGTCCAACAGACAAAGACACTGTACCCTTGCGGGTTTTCCCGTCACTCACGGCCGTACCGCCGCCTTCGGCCCTTCCGTGACTTCCTCTCCCGCCGGCGCGCCCACCGGCGCCACCGGAGTTACCTGGAGACCCCACGGGGTTTCGGTTACCACCGCATCCACCCCGTAGACCGCGCGCACGTTTTCCGGCGTGAACACCTCATTAGGAACGCCGGCGGCACAAATCCGCCCTTCGCCGAGCAGCAGGATCCGGTCAGCAAAGCGGCTCGCCAGGTTCAGGTCGTGCAGGACAAACACCGCCACCCGTCCCTGTTTCGTGACAAAGTCCTTTATCAGGGCCAGGACCTCGAGCTGGTAGCGGATGTCCAGCGTGGCCGTGGGCTCATCCAGCAGAAAAACCTCCGGCTCCTGAGCCAGGGCACGGGCGATGAGCACCTTCTGCCGCTGGCCGCTCGAGAGCTCGTTGAGCTGCCGTTCCGCCAGGCCGGTGAGACCTAGGTAGCCCAGCGCGCCAGCCGCCACCGCCAGATCGTGTTGGCTAACCCCCCACGTAACATAGGGACGGCGCCCGTGGAGCACCGTTTCCAGCACGGTGCAGGGAAAGGCCTGCCCCGTGCCCGGCGGCGGCACGTACCCCAAACACCGGCCGATCTCCCTCCCGCGCAGGGAGGCGAGGTTCTTCCCGTCCAGGAGAACCGTACCCACACGGGGCCTCAGCACCCGTGCCAGGCAGCGCAGGAGCGTCGACTTCCCGGAGCCGTTCGGCCCCACCACCCCCAGTGTCTCCCCGGCCCGCACCCTAAACGCGACGTTATCCAGAACCGGAGCACTCCCGTAGGCGAAGGAGACCCCCTTAACCTGAAGCCGCATAATGCTCTCTCCTGCGCAACTGATGTTGATGCTTCGCATCTGTTTTGCCCCCACCGACGCATTCACCATCCGGGCTAACGGATAACCACCTGCCGGGTTTCAGCGTCCCAACGGGCTTCGAGCCCGAGCGCCTGGGACACAAACCGGTAAGGGAGCATCACCCGGCCGTTGACGATCTCCGGCGCCACGTCGATAGAGATGGGTACGCCCTGTAACAGATAGGCCTTTTGCCCCACTCTGAACTGGACTACCCGTCCCCCGGGAACGATGACCGTCACGGTCCGGTCCTGCGCGCTCCAAAGGATGAAGCTGTCGGCGATCCCCGCCGCATCGGCCAGGTAACGTATCGGGGCGTAGGTCCTGCCGTTCTTGATGTAGGGCTCTACGTCCATCTCCCTTTCTTCGTTCCCGACCCGGTATTTCTTGCTGCCGATGGTAAAGACCGCCTCCGGCCTGACCGTCTTTTCGGTTTTTTCGGCGATCCGGGCCAGGACCAAGGCCAGTTCGTTAAATGACGGAGAAAAGAGGCCCGACGTTTCGCTTAGGGCGCTGCCGGTTACCTTGACGGTGATGTCTCCATCCGGCGCCATGCGGTCCACCGTGAGAAGAATCTCCTTCACGGTGAGCGTGCTCCCCACCTGCTCCGAAACCGTGCCGGTGGTATTCTCGGCGCCGCTCTCTCCACCGGTGGTGGCCGGCTTCTCCACCGTGGTTGCGCTCGAGAGCTTCACCGGAATGACCAGCGTACGGTCGTTATCCTCAAGTCTTATGTCGTCACCAAGCTCGAGATCCCCCGCCGTCACCGCCACCGTGGGTTTCCGGGCGAAGTACACCCCTGAGGGCAGAGTGAGCTTCAAGACCGCCCGGTTCCCGGCGGCGTCGCGCGCCCGCAGCGCCCCGACCAGGTTCTCCTGGATGGTAATCACCCCCACCGGCTGCTCCCGTACTCCGATCCGAACCGTGCCGCCCCCGGCGGAAAGCGTTACCGGCGCCTGGACGTTGGCCACGGCGACACTCTCCTCAATACCGGGGCCCTTTACCGTGACCTTCAACTCCTCCGGCACAGACACCGCCAGGTCCACGGTGGCGTTCTTGAAGCAGAAGACCGTCCGGCTGGTGCTACCCTGGGAGACGGAGTAAACCAGCGTCCGCCCCTCGTCGCGCGTGCTGTGGTAAACAAGCTGGCCATTGCCTGCCTCACGGGTGACATCAGGCCGCCGGTTCCACTTCGCCCCCTCGGGGAGAGTAAGGCTGATCAATCTCCCGCTGGGCAGGTCCCCCGGCATCCCTTCGGCGATGGTGAAGTTCCCGATCTGCTGGTTTTTCCTACCGGCCACCGCGTCGAGGGTGCTTTTGGCCGCGGACGTCAACCCGGACACGAGGTACTTGGCCACCGTCACCTCGGCTATTTTCTCGCCGCCCACGCCGGGGTTGGTCCCGCCGTAGGTGACCTTCACATCACGGACCGTGCTGAAGGGCTCGTTCGCCTTGACCGAGGCTTCTTTGATGACTAATTGCCCGGGGCGATCAGCGGTGGCCGTTTTAATCTCTAAGTAAAGCGCGCTACGCCCGTCCTTCTCGGTATGAACGGCATAACCGACACTACCACTGGCGAATCCCCCCTGCGGGATGAGAGTCACGGCGTCCCAGGTGAAGCCGGGACTCAAAACGAGCTTCACCGTGTTACCTTGAGGGAAAACGCCATCGTTCTTTTTCAGCGCCCCGGCCACGTCTTCCTTCAGGGTGATGTCGGCGATCTTCCCCCCAACATCGGTGATATTGGTCGGCGCAGCCGCGGTGATGGTGCTCCCGGCAGCCGTAAGGAGCGTGCCCACGGCCACCGTTCCGGAAGAGAAACCGGAGGTCGAGGGCGCGTCGAGCGTGACCCTAATGTCGGAGGTTTCGAGGTCTTCAGGAGTTACGGGCCCGATCTTGACCCGATCGAACGAAACAACCGCCCTTAAAGTTAATGTAGTGAAAGGACTCCAGGCTTTTCTAACTATGAGGTTAAAGCTATTTTTACTCAGCACAGCTATATTTAACTCTCCTGCCTTGAGCGGAGCCTCCTGGCCAAAGGCGTAAACCGTATTTGCTACCGTAGAAACAGTGAAACCGGCATCGGAAACATCCACCGTAACCGGAGGAGAAATAATGATCAGATCCGTAGCAGTAGAAGTTCCCGTGCCAACCCTAAACCGCTCCAACTCGACATATGAAGGTAGGCTGATGTTCACCCAGTCGCCTTCTTTTAGACTCCCTCCGGCACTTTCCAAAATGCGCAAGGAACCGAGCTGCGCTGTGCTCTCCGGACTCACGTTCGGGCGCCAGAGCGCCGAGTTCGTGGTGGCCGCGAAAGCGGTACCGGCAAAGGCCAAGGCCAAGCTGAGAGATATCGCCAAGCTCAGCAACATGCAATGTGAACGCTTCATAAATAACGAGAACCTCCTTAAATAAGTCAGATCAATCAATTAAATAATCAGAATCTGGCGGCGCCTTGGAGGCACCGATCGCAATTATTCCGGATAAACATAAGCCCCCTTAACCTCGATCCCGTGGAACTTCTGTAGCATTTCCTGATGGATGGCCTCCGGATTGACATCCTTAAAAGCGTCCGGGTAAACCCACTTGGCGAAGTAGGCCATGCCGACGATCGCCCGCGGACCGGTGTAAATCTCGCTGGATAGGAGGTAGACCTTCCCCTGCCGCACGGCGGTGATTCTATCCCACCCCGGACGCCGCATCATCTCCCTTCGCTTTTTCACCATGGCGTCCGCTCCTTCGCCATACCCTGAGGGAATGGCCGTTCCACAAGCCTTAATGATCACCTGCGGGTCCTGCGCCACTACCCATTCCGGGTTCACCTTCGGAAAGGGTACCCGTAAATCCTCCGCGATGTTTTGCACCCCTACCGCGCCCAGCATCTGGCCGCCGCCGGAACCCGGACCGCTCCCCACGTAGTCCGAATACAGCTCCAAGTAGACCCGCGGCCGCTTGGCGAGCGGGATGTTCTTGGTCCGCTCCTCAAACATTTTCCGGTACTTTTCGAAGTAGGCGACGTAGGCTTCGGCCTTCTTCTGCCGGTTGAGGATCAGCCCCAGGGTCCGGATGTCCTGTGCCATCGTTTCGATTTTGTAACAGTCCAGCAGCACCACCGGCACGCCGGAACGCTCAAGCTGCGCCACGATCTCGGGCTTCAAAAACTTGCCGTAGCCGAAGACCACGTCGGGCTTGAGGGCTAGGATTCTCTCGACGCTCGGGGTGAAAGATCTGCCCACCTTCGGCTTGTCTTTGACCGGAGGTGGAAAGTCCGCCGTATCCGAAACGCCGACAATTCTGTCCTGCAAGCCAAGAGCGTAGATAAGCTCGGTGACGTCCGAGTTGACTGAGACGATCCGTTTCGGAGGCGATGGAACGCGCACCGTCCGGCCGTGGGAATCTTTGATGGTGATCCGCCTCTGTGCCGCCGGAGCACTGCCCTCATCGGTGCGGATCACCGCCGGAGCACTGCCCCTGTCGGTGCGGATGACCACCATGCGTTGCGCGCCGTTCCAATCGACCTTGGCGCCGAGCGCTTCGCCGATAAAGCGCAGGGGCACCATCGTCCGGCCATTGATCATCTTGCCCGCCACATCGAGAGTCACGGGCTTACCGCTGACGTAAGCCGTTTTCTCCCCTATGACCAGTTTGACGGTAGCGGTTCCCTTACTACCCGTGACGGTACGGGTCTTCTCGTCCCAGTGCACTTCTGCCCCGAGCGCCTCGAAGATCGTCCGGAGCGGTACGAGCGTGTAGCCCCCTTCAATCACCGGCGGCGTATCGCCGGAAAGCCTCTCGCCGTCAATTGTTATGGTGATCGCCGCCTCCGCCGGAAGAATGCCCTTTCCACCCAGTAAGGCCAAGAGAAATGCCGTTAGTAACCAGAAATGCACTACTTTCTTACTCTTTAGCATCGCAGACCCTCCTCGTCCTCCAAATCCAAACATCCCAACTACAAACTCTTTTTTCCTCTTTTTTCACCCCCACCACTGCCGCCGTTTCTTAATTAGCAGGTAGATGAAAAAGGGGGAGCCCATCAGGGCGGTGATAATCCCCACCGGCAGTTCGGTGGGTGCAATGATGGTCCGCGCCAGGGTATCGGCCAAAAGCAGCAAGACCGCCCCCATCAGGCAGGAACAGGGGATTAAAAACCGGTTATCGCTGCCCACCAGCATCCGGCAAATGTGCGGCCCCACCAGGCAGACAAACCCGATGATGCCGGTGAAGGCCACCGTAGCCGCTGCAGCAAGCGTGGCTAAGGTCAGGGTATAAACCCGCAGCCAGCCCACCTTGATCCCCAGGCTGGCCGCCACTTCCTCCCCCGCC
Organism: Candidatus Desulforudis audaxviator MP104C; assembly: GCF_000018425.1. GTDB lineage: Bacteria > Bacillota > Desulfotomaculia > Desulfotomaculales > Desulforudaceae > Desulforudis > Desulforudis audaxviator. The sequence continues at coordinate 1,277,573 of NC_010424.1, forward strand.
CCCAGAACGTTGAGGTCCCAGGCGTACAGCAGGAGTCCGGCCATGCACCCCAGAACCACCGGGGCTAAGAGTCCCACCGTCTGCCAGTTTGCCCCCCAGAAGCCGCCCATCAACCAGACGACAAGTTCTTTCAGGGCATCGTTGTTGGAAATATATTTCAACAGGGAAACGCCTGCCTGAAAGAGGTACCCAATGGCCACCCCACCCAGAACAAGGATCTCGGGCGACATCCCCTTGAATCGCGCCAACGAGAAAGCAAATAAAGTCGTCAACCCCCCGAAGATGAAGGCGTTGGTAACAATGAGCCAGCGCGATACGTCGAGGTAGTTCCCACCCACCAAGCCCGTCCCCAGCACGATGGCCAGAGCCGCCCCGAAGGCCGCACCGCTCGAGAGCCCCATCGTGTAGGGCGAGACCAGGGGGTTGCGCAGCACCCCCTGCATCACCGCCCCAGCCCCGCCCAAGGCCATCCCGGCGATGACCGCCAGCAGGATGCGGGGTAGGCGGATCTCCCAGACCACCGTCTGCGCAAGATCACTCGCCGGGGTCACTTTTATGCCCAGGTGCGCCAGCACCACGCGCCAGACGTCGGCGACGCTTATGCCGGCCGCGCCCACGGCGGTGGCCACCAGGGCGGTGGCGCCAGTGAGGCCGAGCAGGACTGCCACCAGCAAGGCCTTGCGCCCAGTGTGCCGGGAGTAGGTGGCTCTTATCGTGGCAACGTTGACTTCCTGGGCCACGCCACTCACTTCAGCGGCGGGTAACCCATACGCCTCTAAGCTCCTCTCCGTAAAACTTCTTGAGCATCTCCCGGTGCACCGCCTCCGGGTTTACGTCCCGGAAGAGCTCCGGGTGCAGCCACTTGGCAATGTAGTACTCGCCCGCCGCCCCGCGGGGCGCACAGGAAATGAGATCCGAAATCAGGTAGACCCGGCCATGCTTTACAGCGTTGGTATGCCTCAGCGCCGGCCGAGTCATAATCTGCCGCCGGAGCTCCTCCAGCCTCTGCATGTCTTCTTTTGTTCCCTCTATCGTCCAACCAGCTTGTTCCCGTTTGAGGTACTTGATAATGACGTCCGGGTTCTTCGCTGCTACCCATTCCGGCGTGACTGTCGGGTAAGAAAGCCTCTGCTCGGCGGCGATGTTGATTCCTCCAGCCCAGACGATGAGCGGGTGGGCCCCTGAACCGGGACCGAACGTTCTCCAGTCACCCAAACTGGACTCCCAGTAGACCTTAGGCTTTTGCCGGGAAGTGAGGTTTTTGGTTCGCTCCTTTACCGTGTTCCATTGTTTTTCGATATAGGCCGCATAGCTGTTGGCTCGTGCCCGGCAATCGAAAATCAGGCCCAGGGTACGGATTTCCGTGGGGATAAGCTCAGTCCTAAAGCCGTAAATCTTAAGCACCGGAATCCCGGCACGTGTAAGTTGACTCCTGAGTTCGGGCCTCATAAAACCTTCGATGACCAGGTCCGGTTTGAGCGCGATAATCTTTTCCACGCTGGGGGTAAAAGATCTTCCCACATCTGGAACTTTCAAGACGTATTCTGGCCACTGCGTTTTATTCTTAGTGTGTTCATCAACCGCAATCACCGCTTTTTCTACCCCGAGAGCCTTTAACATCTCCGCCGGATAAGCACCCAGAACCACCACCCGGTTGGGCGGGCAGGGCACCCGGACCGCGCGCTTTTCTATCTCACCTTGGGGGGTGACAAAATACTCCGTAACCGTAATTCTCTTCTGCTGCGCAGCCACTGCAGGCAAAACCCCGGCTGCCAAGAGCACCGCTGCCAATACCACCGCCCACAAAACCATCCAGTACCTCCGCATAGTAAAAACACCTCCTGTAAAAATTCTTAAAGAAAACTTAATTGTCTAACTCCCCAGCTTCGCCTTGATCTCCCGCATCTTCGCGCCCCAGTCGGCCACTTCTTCGGCGGTCAGGATGTCGATGGCGCCGCCCTGGAAGTCGCCCTTGACGTCGCCCATTCGCTCCTCCAGCCACCCCTCGATCTCGAGGTAAGCATCCTTGAGTCTCTCCAGCATCTCGGGTTCGGCGTCCCAGAGGCCGCGATTCGCCGCTTCGAGCAGCCGCCGGGCGATCTCCTCGAGCGCCCAGGGGTTGTGCTCCTCAAAGAACCTCCGGTTCTCCTCGTCGAGCACGAAGGTCCGCGTAATGTCGTCGAAGATCCAGTCGTCCACCTCGCGGGTGGAAGCCTCCCAACCGTAGACGCGGCCGACGCGTTTGGACATGTCACCGGCCCCCTTGTAGCCGTGGCGCTTCTGCCCCTCGATCCACTTCGGGTTCAAAAGCTTCGTCCGGACCACCCGCCGGATCTCGTCGGCCAGGGTGCGCACCTCCACGTGCTCTGGCTCGCGGGTATCACCGTAGTAGGTGCGGACATCTTTACCAGAAGCTACCCGCGCCGCGGCGGTCATGCCGCCGTGGGCACCAAAGTAGCAGCAGCAGCCGAAGAGGTCGTGCTCATCGGAAACCACCTTGTTGTAGGTAACGTCCACCGTCTTGAGGCTGGCCTGCAACTGCCCAAAAGCCTCTTTGCCGAAAACGCCTTTACCGTAAGCGTAGCCGTTCCAGTAGACGAAGACGTCCGCCAGGTCCTTTTCCTCTTTCCAGGCCGAAGCGTAGACCGCCAGGTTAACACCGGCCTGGTAGGTGCCTGGTTTGGAGGCGAAGATACGCAGGGTAGCGTCCCGCCAGGCCTGGGGATCTTCAGCCGTCCCGTCCAGTTGCGCCAGGGTGTGCTTGCGGACGAAATTCTTCTCTGGCGGCTCATACAGCGCCGCCACCGTCTGGATGGCCTCGTCCAACAACTCCACGCAGTTGGGGAAGTTGTCCCGGGTGATCCCGGAAACCCGGACGGTCAGGTCGATGCGGGGCCGGCCGAGCTCCTTAAGGGAAATGACTTCCACGCCAGCTACCCGGCCGTTCGGAAGCCACTTCGGCCGTACGCCCAGGAGGTAGAACATCTGCCCTAGGCCCTCGCCGTCGGCCCACATAATGTCGTTGCACATCCAGTAGAGGGCAACATTCTCCGGGTAGCGCCCCTCTTCGGTAAGGTGCTTCGCCAGCACCTTCTCGGCCAGGCGCTTCCCCACCTCCCAGGCCGCCCTGGTGGGCACCCGGTGGGGGTCAAGGGAATAAAAGTTGCGGCCCGTGGGCAGGACGTCGTCCCGGCCGCGGGTGATGAGCCCCGACGGGCCGGCGGGGATGTAGCGTCCCGCAAAGCCGTCAAGGAGCGCCTCGATTTCGTGGGAGGCTTCTACACGCTGGTTGAGGTCGAGGACGCGGGGCAGGAGTGCGTTCAACTCTTCAAGGCGCTCCGGGACCAAAAGATCCTCGCCAAGCACCGCAGCCAGATCGTCACCCGCAACGGGCCGCCCTTTGAGGAAGATACCAATGAAGGCCTTACAGGCCGCGGCGATCCTCTCCAGAAGCGCTCCGTGAGACTTGCCATGTCTCATGGAAAAACGCCCCTGGTCAGCGAGAAGCTCGGCCAGTTCGAGACCCATAAGTCTGGCCACCGTCCGCCGGAGCGAAACCTCTTCTCCGGCGTCGTACCGCAGGATCGCGTTCAGGAAGTCTATGCGCCGCTCCCCCTGCGGAATTTCGCCGAAGATGTGCTGGCCGTCCTGGATTTGCGTGTTGCGAATAACGGAGAGTACCGCATGGGCTTTATCCACCACGGCCGCAAAGTTCTCGTGCCCGCCGTCGAGCGGAATCTGCTTGTCGAGGTTGGCCTTTTTGATCTCCTCCATGATTAAGTGCTCAAGGGTGTGGGCGCGGGCCGGGTCGGTCACCCGCGCCCGCTCGTACTCCTCAAGATACCGGTCAAGTTCGGCCAGCTCGTCGTAGAGCCCGCCTTGGGTAAAGACCGTTTGCATGTGGTCCACCAAAGTGGCGTAGCTTCTTCTCTTAGCGATGGTGCCCTCCGGCGGGTTGTCGGCGTTATAAATGTAGAGGTGTGGCAGCACCCCGATGGCAAGATCCGGACAGCAGTCACCCGACAGCCCCACACCCTTTCCCGGCAGGAATTCCAGGTTCCCGTGCGTGCCCACGTGAACGACTGCATCGGCGCCAAACCCCCGCTCCAGCCACTGGTAGGTGGCCAGGTACTGGTGCGGCGGGGGGATGTCCGGGTCGTGCAGGATCTTGCAGACCTGCCCGTCGCAGCGGGCGCCGGCGCAGCCGCGCTTGGGCTGCACACAGACCACAGCATTCCCATACCGGACGCCGGTAATAACGATTTGGCCACCGTGGACCATGGCCGCGGGGACGCCGTTCTTCGGCTCGCCCGGCGGGTTCCCCCAGGCATCGATCAGCCGCTCTTTCACCTTGGGCGAAAGCGTATCGAACCACTCCCTGTACTCCTCGGCGGGCATCAGCTTCAGGGCCCCGCCCTTACTAACGATCTCGTCCGTGGTGGTCCAACGGAACTCGGAAACGGCCTTGCGGTTCATAATGGTATCGATAAGTTCTTTTCCGCTCGCCGGCGGCTCGACTGTGTACCCGGCCTCTTGCATCCGTTTCAGGATGCGGGCCACGCTCTCCAACGTGTCCAGGTTGGCCCCGCTGCCCACCGTGGCCTCGACCGAGGCGCACGGGTTGTTGTGCAGGACGAAGGCCACCCGGCGTTCGGCCGCCGGCTTTTTCCCTACGCGAACCCACATGGCCACCCGGTCGGCGATGCGCTCCACGCGCTCGGATACCGGCTGCCTGACCTCGAGATCCCCCTCCCTGCGGGCCGCGCCCAGGAAGACCGGCTCGATGACCCCTTCGAACTCCGGCAGGGCCACACACCAGGAGAGATCCTGGCTCAAGCCTTGCGGGTCGGCCGCCCACTCATCAATCGTCTTGTAGAAGGAGACGACGGGTTGGAAGACCGGCACGCCGAGCTGCTTCAACAGTTCTATGCCGGAGGCGGCCACGCCCTCCCGCAGGAAGTCGTCCGTCCTGGCACGCGCCGAAAGGAAGAAGGGAAGCAGTTTCACCAGGCCCGCGATGCGCGGCCGACTGTCCGCCCCCAGAAAATACTCCCGGACCACCTCGCCGGACCCCTTGGTGCCCAAGCCTTCGTCCCTAAGCGAGTAGCAAAAGACCGGGATGACCCCCAGGCTCTTGGCCTCCAGCGCCCGGATGAGGGCGTTCTCCACGGCCAGGGTGTTATTGACCCACTGGTGGCGGGCGAAAAGAAGCCCCACCATGGGGACCCGCCGCTGGTACCAGTCCAGGTAATCCTCCACCGCAACAAAGTATTCGGGCGCGTCGGGGTGGTAGATCCCCTCCCACGGGTGGACCAGCGGCTCCTCCGCTACAAAGGGCGCCCCGAGGACTACCGCCGCTGCGTAGCGGAGCATCCGGGCGAAGTTCTCTTCCCCGTTCTGCACGATATAGGCGTAGCATTTGGTCACTACCTCGGGCGGAACCGTCGACAGCACCCAGAGCGCTGGGTCATGGGCTACGCAGACCACCGGCCGGTCAAGTTCCCGTATTAAGCCCTCAAGCTCTTCCCAGACGGTCTCGCCCGTTGAACGATAAAGGAAAATAAGGTCGGATTGCGCCAAGTCCGCGCGGGCGGCATCCAGATCTTCCTTCCCCTCCTGCAGGTAACGGGCGGAGTAGACCTTGACGTTAAGATGGTCCCGGACTTTCGCCGCGGCCTTCCGCAGCGTGGCGCTGTGGCTGTGCCACACGATAGCGGTGATCCTGTACATTTGCTTACTCTCCTCCCTACCGAACTGAAAAGCATTAAAAAAAGACCACAAAGGCGGAAACCTTCGTGGTCCCTCTTAAACACTTCCATTCCATATGCAATTCATATGAATAACACGGGTGTCTAATTAAAACCTGGCGGCTTCGTACCGCATGATTATGGGAAGTATAGCCGGATTTGGATGACCAGTCAAGAAGGAAAATCAACCTCGGTGCTGGTTCCGGGCGTACCCAGATGTTTTCCCACTTAAGGCTCCCGGGCTTGGAACCAACCTACCCCTTGGGTTTGAACACGATGGCAAAAAAATAGCCGAAAACCACCGCGGCCGTAATGCCGGCCGCCGCCGCTTCCAACCCCCCGGCGAACACCCCGAACAATCCGTCCTTTTCCACGCCACGGATGGCGCCCTGGGCCAGGATGTGGCCAAAACCAGTCAGAGGCACCAGCGCTCCCGCACCCGCCAGTTCGACCAGCGGCTGGTACAGGCCCAGGGCGGAGAGTATGGCCCCCCCGGTCACAAAGCCCACTAGGATGTGTGCCGGAGTCACCTTGTAATTGGTCAGGTCCATAAGCAGTTGGCCCACCACACAGATCAGGCCTCCTACCACGAAGGCCATTAGAAAACTCATCGGGCTGGTTCTCCCTCCCTAGCGTCTTTCAATCACTACTGCATGCCCGATTCCCGGAATGGTTTCCCCCTGTTTGGGGGAGTCAGCGTTCAAAAGCGCGCCGGTGCCCACACCAAGCAGGCGCTGCAGTTTCCCGGTCTGGATTTGCTGAAGCAGATAACCCCCGGTGACCACCGCCGAGCAGGCGCAACCACTCCCCCCGGCGTGGGTGTCCTGCTTGTCGTGGTCGTAGATGAGTATCCCGCAGTCGGTAAACCGGCCCTCCACCTGGTAACCGTGATCCCCGATCAGCCCCTGGGCCAATTCCCGGCCGTAGATCCCCAGATCACCGGTGACCACCAGATCGTAATAATCCGCCGGCCGCCCGGTGTCCTGAAAGTGCCGGACAATGGTATCAGCGGCGGCGGGGGCCATCGCCGCCCCAAAGTTGGTGGGGTCGCCCTGACCCAGGTCAATCACCTTCCCGACGGTGGCGTGGGTGATGACCGGACCGGCCCCTTGGGACGCCAGGATCACCGCGCCCGCGCCGGTGACCGTCCAACTCTGGGCCAGGGAGCGCTGCACGCCTTGCTCAGTCGGGAACCGGAACTGCTTTTCGGCGGTGCAGCAGTGTGAAGACACGGCCACCAGCACCTTCTCCGCGAAGCCGCCGTCGATGAGCACCGCGCCCACCACCATCCCCTCGTAAAAGGTGGAGCAGGCTCCGAAAAGCCCCAGGTGGGGGATGCCTAGGCTGCAGGCCGCAAAGGAAGAGGCCAGAATCTGGTTTTCCAGATCCCCGGCCAGGAAGAAGTCGATTTCCTGCTGGCTAAGGCCCGCTTTTTTCAGGGCGGTCTTGGCCGCGTCTTCCAGCATCCGGCGCTCGGCATGTTCCCAGGACTTCTCCCCGTGATAGGGGTCGTCGATGACCAGGTCAAAAGTCTTACCCAGCGGTCCCTGGGCCTCCTTGCCGCCCACGACGGTACCGCTGACCACAATCACCGGGGGGTTCCGGAAAACGAGCGTCTGCTGTCCTGTCTTCTTGGCGGCAGGCATGCGTATCCTCCATCATCTGAACAAGAAATAGAACAGCCCGGTCAGCCAGGCCACCACAATCCCGAAAACCAGCACCGGGCCGGCAACCGTGAAAAGGCGCGCGCCCACCCCGAGGACCAACCCTTCGTTCCGGGCTTCCATGGCCGGTGCCACCATCGCGTTCGCAAAACCGGTGATCGGCACAATCACCCCGGCGCCGGCATACTTCGCGATGTCGTCGAACACCCCCAGCCCGGTCAGGAAGGCGGCGATGAAAATCAGCACCACCGCCGTCATTGCCCCGGACTCCAGCACCGGCAGCCCCGCCGCCAGAAAAGCGTTCAGAAACCCCTGACCGATGGCGGCGATGATCCCGCCGACCACGAAAGCCCAGACCACGTTCACCAGGACATTGGGTTTAGGGTTGATCCGGTCGGTGAAGTCCCGGTACTGCTTGCGCTGAATCCCTGCCGGTTTAGTGAAGTCCACGTTCAAAGACTGACACCTCGTATGCTTAAAGCTTGCCGGTCGCTACCGTAGCTACTCGGTGTAAGCGATTTTGAGGTTGGCCTTATACTCGATCAGCCGGCCGTCCTGCACGTCGGCCGTCATATTCACCACCTCGACCCCGGTGATGTTTCCGATCTTCTGGGCGGCCTCCCCCACCGCGCTTAGCACCGCGTCATCCCAGCTTTTCTTGGACTGGGCCACCAACTCCGCCACTTTTACCTGCATACTTCTTGCTCCTCCTGTGATAAGTGCTGTAAAGCCTAAAACCAGGTTTATTATGCCGGTGGGCCGCCGAGATTATTCCCGCACTTACGGCTTGGCCCGGGCCATGCTCTTCAGTTTCCTGAGCGCCTCCCTTTCCAGCCGCGACACCTGTACCTGGGAGAGCCCCAGGTTGCGCGCCACTTCGGCCTGGGTTTTGTCCTCGAAAAAACGCCAGACCACGATCCGCCGGTCCCGCTCCGGCAGGCTGTCCAGGAGTTCTTGCAGCGCGATCCGTTCCACCCAAGCGCCTTCGTTTTCCTCCTTGTTCTGAACCTGGTCCATGACGTGGATCGGATCCCCTTCATCCTGGTGCAGCACTTCGTACAACGAGGTTGGAGACTGGGCGGCCTCCAGTGCACCCACCAGTTCCTCGCGCGGTATGCCCAGTTCCTCGGCGAGCTCACCGATGGTGGGGTCGCGGTCCAGGCGCACCTGAAGCTGTTCACGCGTGGACTGCGCTTTCCAGGCCAACTCCTTCAAAGACCGGCTGACGCGCAGCGGCGTGTCGTCCCGTAGAAAACGCCGTATCTCCCCGATAATCATGGGTACGGCGTAGGTGGAAAACTTCACTTTGAAACGGAGGTCAAACTTGTCAATGGCCTTGATCAATCCGATGCAGCCGATCTGGAACAGATCGTCGGGGTCGTAGCCCCGACCCTCGAAGCGCCTGATGACGTTGCAGACCAGTTTCAGGTTGGCGTTGATCAGTGTTTCCCTGGCCAACACATCGCCTTGTTGGGATAGGCGCAGCAGGCGGCGTGTTTCCCGGTCCTTGAGCAGGGGGTGATTGGGGACGTTAAGGTCAATTCGCGTGCGCATGGCCACCGGGAGGTCCGGCCCGCTTGGTCATCAACACTTTAGTGCCACGGCCGGGTACGGTCTGCACGTCAAGAGTGTCCATGAACGACCGGATGAACGAGAATCCCAGCCCGAGGCGTTCAACCCCGCTCGAATAGCCGGGGCGCAGGGCTTCTTCCAGGTTTTCGATCCCTTTACCGCCGTCTTCAACGCTGATCTCCAGTTCGTTCCCCCGGACTACGGCGATCAATTTCACCAACCGGTCCGGCGCTCCTTCGTAGCCGTGGATGATGGCGTTGGAAACCGCTTCGGACACCGCGCCCTTGATGTCATCCAGTTCACTGACCGTATAGTTGAGTTGCGCGGCAAAAGCGGCTACCGTCACCCGGGCCAACCCGACGTTTACCGGTAAACTGTAGAACTCCACACGCAAAAAATTATGGTAATCCAAGTCGACCGTCCTCCTCTACCCGATCTCGGCGAGGGCCTCCTCCTCGGTGGCGTATTCCCGGCCGATCCGCAAAAGGCCCGACAGCTCCAGTACCCGCCGGACTCCCGGCGGCACGGAAACAAACACCATTTCCCCGTTTCCGCCCGAAATCCTCCTGTACCGGCCGAGGATCACGCCTAGACACGAACTGTCAAGGAATGAAACCGCCTCGAGGTTGAATATCAGGTTGGCCGTACCCGTTTCGTCCAGGGCACGGTCCAACCTGGTCCGGAGTTCGTCGGCGACCTGGAGATCCAGTTCACCCGAGAGACGGGCGATCAAGGTATTCCCGCGGTTGTCAACGGTAAGCAAATTGGACTCCTCCCCGCCCAGGTGCTGTCAGAGATCCTTCGCCGGGCTTGGCCGAATTTCCTGCTAAATGTTTCCATATTTTGGGCGGGGAAAATAACATGGCCGACACTCAGCCGCAGATTCTTTCGGCCATCCGCGTGAACTGTTGGACAAACGAAGCCTCGGGCACGTCCTTGGCGGGCACTATGTCCACCCGCAGCACTTCCTTGCCGTTGTGCAACACGACGTAGCTTCCCAGCGCTTCATCCTGTTTCAAGGGGGCCGCTGGCCATGACGGCAGCTCCACGCGGAAGTCGACGCCTTCCTTTTCTCCCCGGGGCACCACCACGCACACCTCGTGCGGCACGATCAGGTCGACGGTGGTGTCGACTCCCTTATCGACGGGCAGGGTCTTGATCAGTTCGCCTTCCCCGGCCAGCACAACCGCCTCAAACCGGGCGAAGCCCCAGTTATAAAGCTTAATGGATTCTCGGAAGTGGCCTTTTGTTTCCGGGACCCCGAGCACTACTGCAATCAAACGGAGGTTATCTTTCTTTACGCTGGACGCCAGGCAGTACTTGGCTTCATTGGTCCATCCGGTCTTGCCCGCGTCGGCCCCCGGATACCACCACAGGAGCTTGTTGGTATTCCAGAGTTTGAATTCTCCCCCGCGCAGATCATATTCCTTGATGGCCGATACTTCCCGGAACAGCGGATATTTCAGCGCCTCCCGGAGAATCACCGCCTGGTCGTATGCGCAGGAGTAATGCCCCTCGGCCGGCAAACCCGTCGGATTGACATAGTGCGTGTGTTTTGCGCCCAGTTCCGCCGCCCGGTCGTTCATCATCTGCACAAACGCCTCTTCGCTCCCGGCGACGTGTTCGGCGATGGCTACGCTGGCGTCGTTGGCCGAACCGGTGGCCACACTGATGAGCATTTCCCGGAAACTCATTTTCTCCTGCGGTGCTAGATAGATCTGGGAGCCGCCCATTCCCGCGGCGTGTTCGCTGGTGACGATGATGTCGTCAAGCTTCGCTTTCCCGCTGTCCAGGGCCTCCACGGCCAGAAGCATGGTCATGATTTTGGTCACACTGGCGATGGGCTGTTCCTTGTAGGGTTCTTTTTCGTAAAGTATCTGGCCCGACACCGGCTCCAGCAACACCGCGGACTCGGCCTCCGTTTCCGGACCTTTCTCGGCGGTACCCGCCGCGGCGGCGGGACCGGCAAACATGAGCAACACAGTTAGGGTGACTATGATACTCAGCACAAAGCGTTGACGCACGGAACGCCCTCCCTTGTTCTTGTTGCCCCTTAGTATGTTTAGTTCCCGCCATCGTATACCGGATCGAAAACCCGCCTGGGAGCCTGGGAGCCAGGATTTGCTTGACATTTTCACCCCTGCAACTTATAATCAAGATTGTGCGGGGGAGTAGTTCAATTGGCAGAACAGCGGTCTCCAAAACCGAAGGTTGTGGGTTCGATTCCTGCCTCCCCCGCCAATCAATTGCCTTCATCACCGGCCTCTTGGGTTTCTGCGCAAGTGTAGCTCGCCACCTGAAGGGGATTTTTATTAACGGAGCGGTTTGATTGTTTTTCCCGCAAGACGGAGAAGCCCAGAAATGTCCGCGGTGCGGTTCGGAAAACGTGGCCCGGACGGGCTACACGCTGGCGATCGCCGCCACCATGCTGCTCTGGTTCGGAATCTACATCATGATCTTCATCACCCCGCTGGCCGGAATGGCCATGATTGTGCTCGGGGTATTATTTATCCTGCGTGTGGCCAACCCGGACCGGAAAAAGACCCGCTGCCGGCGCTGCGGTCACTCCTGGTTCAACGCCAAACCCCAAACCGGTGGCGACGGCGGTCCTGAAAAAACCTTTTGACGAGCTGGTCGTGGTCAGCCTGATCACCCAGACCCAAGAGCAGGAACTGCCGTACTACGACCGGCAGAAAGCCTTCGCCGTGCTTCCGGACTAAGCGGCGCCGAACGCACTCGCCGTTGGTGAATCAGAAAAGCAGGAGGGCCTTGGAACCCTCCTGCTTCGTGTTTCGCGCCGTATTACTTATTCGGGCTTACTTGTTTTCGGCGGCTTCCTGGGCCTGCTTGATCACCTTTTCCGCCAGGTGGGCGGGCATTTCCTCATAGGAACTGAACTGCATAGTGAAAGACGCCCGGCCCTGGGTCATGGCCTTCAGGTCGATGGCGTACCGTGCCAATTCGCCCAACGGAACGTGGGCCCGGATCCTGGTCCGCTTCCCTTCCGGCTCCATCCCCAGGATACGACCGCGCTTCCCGTTCAGGTCACTGATAATGTCACCCATAAACCCCTCCGGTGCCGTCACCTCCACCTCCATAATCGGTTCCAGGAGCACCGGCTGGGCCTGCAGCACGCCCTTCTTAAAGGCCATCGAGGCCGCGATCTTGAAAGCCATTTCCGAGGAGTCCACCGGGTGGTACGAACCGTCATACAGCACCGCCTTGATGCCGGTGGTCGGGTAACCGGCCACCACGCCCTCCTGCATGGCTTCCCGGATGCCCTTCTCCACCGCCGGGAAAAACCCGGCGGGCACCGAACCGCCGAACACCTCTTCGTCGAAAACGAAGTCGCTGCCGTCGGTCAGGGGCTCCAGGCGGATCCAAACGTGCCCGTACTGCCCGCGGCCGCCCGTCTGTTTCTTGTATTTCCCTTCAACTTTGGTTTCGGTGCGGATGGTCTCCCGGTAAGGGATCCGCAGCGGTTCGAGCACCACGTCCAGCCCGTACTTCCGTTTGAACCGGTCAACGATGATGTCCAGTTGGGCCTCGCCCATTCCGGTGATGACGGTCTGCTTCGTTTCGGTGCTCTTCTTGATCTGAACGGTCGGTTCCTCCTCGACAATCCGGGCCAGCGCCGTGGATAGCTTGTCCTCGTCGCCCTTGCTCTTCGGGCTGATGGCCAGGGACAGCGTCGGTGCCGGGAAGTCGATCCCATCCAGGATCACCGGGTTGTCCTTGGTGGTCAGGGTATCGCCCGTGCCCGTTTCCTGGAGCTTCACCAGCACGCAGATGTCTCCGGCCGGCGCCGCCTCCGCGCCCTGCTGGTTCTTGCCCCGTACGTATAACACCTGCCCGATCTTTTCGGTCTTCCCCTTGTTTGCGTTGTAGACGGTGCTGTCGCTCTTCAGGTCTCCCGAATAAACCCGGACGAAGTTCATCCGCCCGACGTAGGGGTCGGTTAGAGTCTTGAACACCAGTGCGGCCAGCTGTTTCCCGGCTTCCACTGCGGGAGGCCCGAAGTACCGGGCCGCCGCGGCCGTGATCAGGTCCACCCCGATGTTCTTGACCGCCGACCCGGTGAAAACCGGCACGAGTTTGCCAGCCCGGAACGCTTCGGCCAGTCCCAGGTTCACTTCTTCGGGGGTGAGGGCTTCACCCTCCAGGTACTTGGTGAGGTAATCGTCGTTCGCCTCGGCGGCGGCCTCGATCAACTGCTCCCGGTATTCCTCCGCCACGGGTTGCAGATTCTCAGGCACCGGTATCTCCTCACGTTTTCCGTTTGTGTATTTAAAGGCCTTGCCGCCCACCACGTCGACCACGCCCTCGAACGTTTCCGCACTGCCGATCGGAATCTGAAACGGCACGAAACCGGCCTCGAATTTCTCCTTCAGCTCGTCTAACACCTTGAAAAAGTTGGCGTTTTCCCGATCCAGTTTGTTGATAAAGACCATGCGGGGAAGACCTCGTTCGGCAGCGATATCCCAGGTGATCTCGGTCATGACCTCAACGCCGTCTACAGCGCTGACGACGACCAGCGCCCCGTCGACCACCCGTAGCGCGGCCTTCACATCGCCGATAAAATCCAAAAATCCGGGGGTGTCCAGTATGTTCAGCTTGATTCCGTCCAATTCCACGGGGATGATGCTGGTGTGGATGGTCATCCCGCGCTTGATCTCCTCCGGGTGATAATCCCCTACCGTTGTGCCGTCCTCCACGCGCCCGATGCGGGTGGTGACGCCGGTGTTAAAAAGCATCGCCTCTACCAGGGAGGTCTTTCCCGCCCCTCCGTGGGCAATCAAGCCCACGTTCCGAATCCGTCCTGCCTCGTAGTTCTTCACACAACAGCCCCCTCTTGTCAATATTATGATTTCCTGGAAGAAATACTTCTATTCTCACTCTCAAAGATCGCAAAACAGTACGTACTTCTACCGTCAACCGGTAAATTCCTTGTTACGCGTCCAACTTTTCCGGGCCGCCACATAGGCTCGGCCCGCCCCACATAAACATTAACCGGCAAAACTAAGGGGCGCAAAAAGCCATGCCTGAAAAGCAGTCGGTGGCCCAGGGGACGCTGGTCCTTACCGCTTCCAGCCTTTTCAACCGCATACTCGGATTCGTCTACCAGGTCCTGATGGTCCGCCTGCTGAAGGCTGAAGGCATCGGGCTTTTCAGCATGATCTATCCGGTGTACGTCCTGTTTCTGGTGGTAGCCAGCGCGGGGATACCGGTGGCCATCGCCAAGGTGGTGGCCGAGGAGTCCGCCCGCGGCAACCTCGCGAACGCCTACCGGATCTTCCGGATCTCCCTGGGCTTCGTCTTCGGTTCCGCGCTGGTGTTGACGGTTGCCCTGTTGCACTACGGCACGCCGCTGTTGATAATGGTGTTCGACAATCCTGATGTCCACCTGGCCTTCAAGGTGCTCACCCCCGGGATACTGGTCGTTTCGGTGTGTTCAGCTTTCCGGGGTTTCTTCCAGGGATTGCAACAGATGACACCTACGGCGGTGACCCAGGCGGTGGAGCAGTCGGTGCGCGTGGTCTGCGGTCTGGTGCTGGCGTACCTGCTGATGCCCCGGGGCATCGCCTGGGCCACGGCCGGGGCCTCCGCCGGGGTGGTCCTGGGAGAGTTGTCCGGTTTTTTGCTCATGCTGCTGATCTTCTTCACCCGGAGGCCGGCGGTGGGCGGCGGAGCCGGGGTGCCGGCGTTCACCGAATCCCTGGGGGTCATCTCCCGCCGCATCTTCAGTCTGGCCGGGCCGGTTACCGTTTCCCGGGTGTTGTCCACCGCCCTTTTGTCGGTCGACGCGGTGATGATTCCCAAGCGCCTCGCCGCGGCCGGCCTGTCCACCGCCGAGGCCACCGCCAGTTACGGCAAACTGGCCGGGATGGCCCAGACCCTGCTGTTCACGCCCGGAATCTTCACGATCTCCCTGGCCACCGCCCTTCTGCCCGCCATCTCCAGCGCCCACGCCCGGGGGGACACCGCCCTGCTGCTCAACCGGGTCGGTTCGGCCCTCCGTCTCACCCTGCTGATCGGCATCCCCAGCGCCGTGATCTTTCTGACCCTTTCCAGACACATTTGTGGCTTGCTCTTCGGCTATCCTGACGCGGGGGCGATCCTCCAGGTTCTGGCTCTCGGGGGACCGTTTCTGTACATCATCCAGACCACCACGGGTATCCTGCAGGGATTAGGCAAGGCGGTGCAACCCCTGGTCAACCTGCTGATCGCCTCGCTGCTCAAAATCGCGGGTGTCTACTACTTGACGGCGGTGCCGGGCCTGGCGATGAACGGCGTCGCCCTGGCCTTGGTCGCCCACCTCATGGTTATGGCGCTCTTAAACCTCCGGGACATCCGCCGGTTAACCGGTTACCGTCTGGATTACCTGAACAGCTTGGGGAAAACCTCGCTCGGCGCTCTTGCCATGGTCGCGGTGATCCAATGGGTCAACCCGGCGCCGGACAGTGTCTCCGGCACTTTGCAGGCCGGCCTGGGCGGGCTGGCGGCGTACCTGGGGGTGGTGGTTTCAACCGGTGCGCTGGCGCGCGAGGAGCGGACGCGCCTGGACAGCCTTGTGCGCGACCTTCTGGGACGCGGGCGTGGCAGGTGAAACCCCAACTAACTGCCTTTCCAGTCAACCGGCCACTTTTTCAAGGCGTCCAGGGCCTCGTAGTCGGTGAGATCGATCTTCACCGGGGTGATAGAGATGTGCCGGTCCTTGACGGCCCCGATGTCGGTGTCGGGATCGTGCCCGTCGGGGCTGAACGGTTTCCCGGCCATCCAGTAGTAGTATCGGCCCCGGGGGTCGACCCGCCGGTCCACGGCGTCGGCGTAACGCAGATTCCCCAGACGGGTCAGCCTGACGCCGACCGGCTTTCCGGGGGGTACGTTAATGTTCAGCAGGGTGTTCGCCGTGAATATCTCCCGGTACTCGAACACCAGCGGCAAAAGGCGGCGGGCGAAGGCGGCGGCCTCTTCAAACTCCGCTTCCCGGTGGCTGGCCAGGGAAATCGCCAGGGACGGCACGCCGTTGATCAGTCCCTCCATAGCGGCGGAAACGGTGCCGGAATAGAGTACGTCCGTACCCAGGTTCGGTCCGAGGTTGATGCCAGAAATCACCAGGTCAGGGGTTTCAGGCAGGAGCGATTCCAGGGCCAGTTTGACGCAGTCGGCCGGGGTGCCGTCGACGATCCAGCCGCAGCAGTTCCCGTCCGCGTGACAGGCCTCCCGCACCCGGATTGGCCGGTGCACGGTAATGGAGTGGCCGGTGGCGCTCCGCTCGCGGTCCGGAGCAATGATGTAAATAGTCTCGGCCAAGTCGGACAGCGCGTTGCGCAGTGCCTCCAGCCCGGGCGCGAAAATTCCGTCGTCGTTGGTCAGCAGTATCCGCATACTCACTCTCCCGCTTACGTCTTATAAATCGCGATGACCATCTTTCCGTCCTCGTCCCTCGAAAGGCCGAAAACCAGCTCTCGGTCCTTCAATGATTTATTCAGAAAGTCCACCACGCGGTACATCTGGTCATACGGCTCGAAAGCCCGGGCACTGATCAGCTCCAGTTTGCCCGCGGACCCGTCTTCCTTCACGGCCGCGCCCTCCTCCGCTCTAACGTCCTTTGATCAGGGCCAGCGCCTCCGTCCGGGTCTTGGCGTTGCGCTCAAAAATACCCCGCACCGCGGACGTCACCGTCTGGGCGCCGGGTTTGTTCACGCCGCGCATGGTCATGCACATATGTTCGGCCTCGATCATGACCAGGACCCCGTGGGGCTCAAGCCTTTTCATTATAGCATCGGCGATCTGGGCGGTCAAACGCTCCTGCAGTTGCGGCCGGCGGGCGTAGCCATCCACCACCCGGGCCAGTTTCGACAGGCCCGTAATCAGGCCCCGGCGGGGAATATAAGCCACGTGGGCCTTCCCCACCACCGGAAGGAGGTGGTGTTCACACACCGAGAACAGTGGGATATCCTTTACCAGGATCAATTCCTCGTGGTTCTCGGTGAAAAACTGCTCCAGTACCTCCTCCGGGTCGGTTTCCAGCCCGGAAAACACCTCGGCATACATCCGGGCCACCCGGCGCGGGGTGTCCCGGAGCCCCTCCCGGTTCGGGTCTTCTCCGATGCTCTCGATAATCATGGTCACGGCCTGCTCAATTTTCTCCAGGTCCACTGGTGCGCCTCCTTAAACGTCATACTCAAAGGACTCCTAGGGTGCGGTGCACCTGGGGGATGACCCGTACGTCCGGAAGCCGGGCCAGACACCGTTCCTGCATCTCCAATAGGCGCTCCGGCGGGGCCGGGCGTACGCCGGAGACGGGGGTCACCGGCTGCAGCACCAGCATGGTCCGCCCGGCACCCGCCGACAGCAGTGCACAGACTGCGTCCAACTCCGCGTCCGTGGTTTCGGAGCCCACCACCACCTTCACGAAAGCGTGCGCGGGACCGATTGCCTCCAGGAACCGCCGGTGTTCCGCTTCCGGGAAAGGAAAGCCGGTCATGCTCGGCAGTTTCACGTCCATGGCCACAATGTCCACCAGCCGGGCCAACCGTTTCATGGCTTCCGGCAGAGTGCCATTCGTCTCCAGGTAGCACCTTCCCCCGTACTCGCGGAATCCCACCAGGAAGGACTCCAGGAAGTCGGCGTGCAGCAGCGGCTCCCCCCCGGTCAGCGCCAGGGCGTGGAAATGGGGAGCAACCGCCCGGCTGGTCCAGTCCAGAAGCATTTGCACCGTAACCGGGTTCGGATACCAGGTAAAGACCCGCCGGCCCGGGGTGTTCTCCACCCGGCACCGGCGCCCCGCCGGGGCCGGGGTGTCGCAGTAGGCGCACTGCAGGTTGCAGCCCGCAAAGCGTACAAACATGTGCCGGCAGCCCAGGTAAGGGCCTTCTCCCTGAACCGAGGTGAAAACCTCCGTTACTGGAGCCGTTATGGTCATGGAACACCACGCACCTTACACCGCGCCTGGGCGGAACTCCTTATCTCCTCGGCGTAACCGCAGCTGACCCGCTGGGCGAACGACCAGATCGAATCCTCGTCCAGTCCGAGTTCGGCCAACCCTACGGCGGGTACCGGCACCCCGGCGGTGGTCACGTTGATCCCGGCGTGAATCATGGTGCTCACCGGAGTCAGGGTAGCGATGGAAACCGAAAGCTTCCGGTTCCCGAAATAAAGGTCGTCGCCCAGCCGGCGCAGCGATATTGCGGCTACTTCGCCCACCAGGTCTTTTATGATCGCCATCAGGAGCCGCTGGCGGTAGACCGTTTTCTCCAGATCCAGGTCGAAATGCTCCACGATGAAGTGGAGCATGTCCGGACTGTAAATCGGCGCGTGGTCAAGCCGGTCCCGGATGTCCACCAGAGCGTCGAGCTCCACCCGGCAGGGACCGCGGAAAGTGACGATGCTGTCCCCTTGAAGGTTGAAATGACGCAGCGCCCAGAGAGATGCCAACTGGCTCCCATCGTACTCCATCTGATGCTTGTGCACCAAAATCTTCATTTAAACCCTCACCCCGCCCGCGCTCCTTTTCGCCCGTTCCAAGCGGCGGCAACTTTCACACACGCCGCAGGCTTCGTCCCCGCCGCGGTAGCAGCTCCAGACCAGGGACCAGGGCAGCCCCAGCCGTTGTCCCAGAGCAACGATCTCCGCCTTGTCGAGCTGCTGGGTGTAACTGATCACCCGGATTCCCGACAGCGTAGAGTAAGCCAGGGAGTGGTTGACGGCGTCCAGAAACTGCGGCGAGTTGTCCGGAAAGTGCTGTGCCTCCTCACGGTTGAACCCGGCGATGATCCGTTCACACCCCAGGGCCTCGGCGTAGCATGCCGCCACGTTCACCAGAAGGCCGTTCCGGTTGGGAACCCAGACCTGCCGGGCCGTTTCGGCAGACCGTACGGGATCGTCCAGCTCCATCTCCTCGGGTTCGGGAAGTCCCAAACGGCCCGTAAGCGCCGAGCAGTCGATTTCCCGGAGAAAAGGGAGTTCCACCACCTGGTGCCTGATCCCGTAGTGTGCGGACAGGGCCGCCGCGGCCGCGATCTCACGCCCGGCCGCCAGTTGACCGTAGTCCGCCGTCAGGCAGAGTGCGACTTCCAGGCTGCGCACGCCAAAGGCCAGGCACACGGCAGAGTCCAGTCCTCCGGAAAGCAACACTATTCCCTTCATCTACTCATCCCTCCCGGTAGGTGGCAGCCGCTGCGGGCGACTCCCAAACCGTCACAGCGGTTAGGACCCCCGCCGGACCGATACCGGCCAGACGCGCCTTCAACTCGGTGAATATGTGGCGGGCGATGTTCTCGGCCGTCGGGTTTTTCTCAGGCCCGAACGCCGCCAGCTCATTGAGGTAGCAATGGTCCAGTGCCCCCACCACCTGCCGCAGTTCATTTTTTAGTAACGCAAAATCCACCAGCATCCCGGCAGCGTTCAATTCCGGGCCAACCACCACGGCTTCCACTTCCCAGTTGTGACCGTGCAGCCGCCGGCACTGGTCCGGATACTCGTGCAGTCGGTGGGCCGCGGCAAAGGACGAACGGACGCGCAGTTCAAACATCCGCATTCCTCCTGTGAAGACTAGTATAGCAAACGGCGCAAGTCGTTATTTTAGGTTCGCTCCCCTTCACGGAAACTCCTTCCAGGGGAAAAGAGCAATAAAACACCCCAGAGGGCGTTATCGGCTTATATGGGCATTATGGGAGGGACGGTTAACCGGTGAGACCCAGGGCCCGGTTATAGAAATCAATCGCCTGGTCTTCGGCGCCCGCAGCAACGAGCACATCGGCCTTCAGGCCCCAGTACAGACGGTTCTCGGGAGCTTCCTGCAACAACCGGTCGCAGATGGCGTTCGCCTCTTCGTGGCGTCCGAGCCGGACCAGACACTGCGCTTTGTTCGCCAGAAAGGTCTCCCGTTCCTTGTCGTCTAGTTCGAGAGCGCGCTCATAATGGTTCAGCGCCTCGGCATACTGCCGCTGCCGCTCCAGGCAGAGGCCGTAGTTGTTGTGCAGGGCCGCATCGTGCGGTGCGCTTTCGAGCGCGGTGCGGTAGCAGGCGGCGGCCGCTTCAAACCGACCCAGTTTCAGGTAGCAGGCCGCCAGGTTATTCAAAACGACGGTATCCTGAGGGGTCACGGCTTGAGCCATCTCGAAGCAGACAACGGCCTCGTCGTACCGCTTCA
This sequence comes from Candidatus Desulforudis audaxviator MP104C, assembly GCF_000018425.1. Lineage (GTDB taxonomy): Bacteria > Bacillota > Desulfotomaculia > Desulfotomaculales > Desulforudaceae > Desulforudis > Desulforudis audaxviator. The sequence goes on from NC_010424.1 coordinate 1,297,714, forward strand.
GGTGGAACAGGGCATATCCCTTGTTGATCAGAAGTTCCAGAGAGGAATGGTTCTTCCGCTGGGCCTTTTCGTAGCAGCTCAGGGCTTCCGGATAGCGTCTCAGGCGGTTTAGAGCCAGCCCGGTGTTCACCAGTATCTCCGGCGTCGTCCTTTGGGCCAGCGCTTGTTGAAAAAGAGACAGCGCCTCCTGGTCCCGGTCCAGGTGGAGCAGGCACAGACCCTTATTGTTCAGCACCGTGGCGTCTATCCGTCCCCCGCTGAGCGCCCGGGAGTAATACTCAATTGCCTTTTCGAAGTCACCGGTCTGAAAATACCAATTCCCCAGCGCCCCTAGGGCCGCAAAACGGTCCCCGATGACGGCCCCGTCGTCCTCCCGGCAGACCCGCTCCAGCCACTGGATGAAGTTCTCGTCAATCAGCAGGTTCGCCCGCCGGCAGTGCCAGGCCGCCTTCTCCAACTGTCCCATCTTCAGACAGTAGCGGGCGGCATCCAGGTGCAGGTCCCCACGGTCCGGCTGGGCCTCGAGCGCCCGTTCCAGCAAGCGTACCGCCGTCCGCTCCGCGCCCAGGCGCCGTGCCATCCGGCTGGACCGGTGCCAGACATTCAAGCGCCGGATGCCGTTCTTGGCCCGTGTCCACGGGTTCCTTATCAATACCCAACGCATTTTCTGCAAAGCCCTCCCCCCGTTTTGCACATACCTTTCGCCGCTTGCGGTTCCTTATCCTTCCAGGATTGACATATTTATTACTACAAAAAATTGGGGGGAAGCTTTTAATTTCGACAGAGGTTATTCGGCCGGCCACTCCCGTATTATCCGTATACCGGAACTTGTCCCCAGGCGGTCGGCCCCGGCCTCCAGAAGGGCCAGCGCCGTTTTCAGGTCCCGGATTCCCCCGGCGGCCTTAACGCCGAAATGGGAACCGACGGCTTTTCTCAGAAACCTGATTTCATCCGGTTGGGCTCCCGTGGGCCCGTAGCCGGTGGCGTTCTTGATGTAGTCCGCACCCGACCCGGTGGCCACCCAACAGGCCAGCAGCTTCTCGTCCGCGGTCAGAAACCCGGTTTCCGCGATGAGTTTGACCAGGATATCCCGGTTCACGTCCCGGGCACCCTCGATGACCTTGTCGGCTTCGGACATCAGGTATTTGGAGTCACCCTCCTTCAGGGCCCCAATGTTCAATACGATGTCGATCTCGTGGGCGCCGTCGGTGGCCGCCAGGCGGGCTTCAGTCACCTTGGTTTCGACAGCGTTCGCGCCGAGGGGAAACCCGATCACGGTGCAGACCTTGACCCCGGTTCCGTCTAGTTCCCGGGCGGCCAGGGATACAAAACACGGATTCACGCACACCGCACCGAAACCGAACTCCCGCGCTTCGCGGCAGAGGTTGCGCACCTCGTCCTGGGTGCCGTCGGCCCTCAGCAGGGTATGGTCAATGGCCTGAGCGAGCTTTAATCTGTCGATATCGCTCTCCTCCTGTTCTGAATTATCTTTCCTGGGCCAACCGCACCAGGTGCTCAACCAGGTCGGGAAAAGACATCCCGGCCGCCCGCGCGGCGTCGGGGAACAGGCTCACGTCGGTCAGGCCTGGAATGGTATTGATCTCCAGAATGAACGCTTCATTGCCCGAAACGATCAGGTCCACCCGGGCAAAACCCCGGCAACCCAGGGCCCGGTAAGCCCGCAAGGCCAGATCCGACACCCGCTCCTGGACCTCCCGGGGCACGCGCGGCGGGATCAGGTGGTCGCTCAGGCCCGGCGTGTACTTGGACTCGTAATCGTATTTTCCCGTCGCCGAAACAATTTCAATCAGGGGCAGCACCCGCGGTTCACGGTTGCCGAGTACCGCCGCCGTGAGTTCCGGGCCCGCGATAAACTTCTCAACCAGGACCCGGGTTCCCCCGTAGGCGACGGCATCCGTAATGCGTGCCTCGAGGTCCTCCTCCCGCTCGACGATGTACACCCCGATCGAGGAACCCTGCGTGGGCGCCTTCACCACCACGGGCAGCCCCAGTTCGGCGACCACAGCCCGGGCGCTGTCCGCATCGCCCGCCTCCAGTTCCCGGTATTCCGGAACCGGCAGTCCGGCGTGGGCCAGAATTTTCTTGGTGGCGATTTTGTCCATGGCCAGGGCGCTGGCCAGGACCCCCGAGCCGGTGTAGGGGATGCCCAGTACCTCCAGGAGCCCCTGGACGGCCCCGTCTTCGCCCAGCGGACCGTGCAGGGCGATGAAGGCCAGCTCGATCCCGGTCTCCCGCACCGTCCGAGCTACGTCCCGGTTCACGTCGATCGGCACCACCTCGTATCCCCTGGACTCCAGGGCGGCGCAGACCGCCCGGCCGCTTCTCAGCGAGACTTCCCGCTCCGCGGATAGACCGCCCATCAGCACCCCAATTCTACGCACCAAACCGGGGACCACCTCTCGGAGATACTTGCTCCCGACTACCCTTAAGAGTTTATTCTGGTTCTCCTGCTGAATTCCTCTACCGGCTCAACGGGTGCCGATCCCGATCTCGCGCCGCAGGCCGCGCGCCTCGGTGCCGCCGTTATCCACGGCGTTAACCTGAAGGTAATGCCGTCCGGAGCAAAGGGGCTCACGCACCAGGCACCGCAACATAAGCTTCAGACCGTCCCAGTGGGAGTCCAGTTCAAAAAAGCGGGTCAATTCCTCAACCGGATAGTTGTTGATCCAAAACCGTACGGTGACCGGGTTGATCCCTTTTTCGGGAGACGGGCGGTCCAGAGCGACCCCCGGCACGATTTTCACCCACAGTTCCCCCCGTTCCAGCATCCACCTCAGCCGATCTTTTTCATCCAGTCCGGCGGGACCCGCGAAATCCACGACCGGCTGCAACAGCCGGCGGAAGCGCTCTCTTGGGGCCTCCAGATCGCCTGCCTCGCCCCCGATCAACTCCTCTAGAAAACCCCAAAGCGCCGGATCCGGATAAAGACTTTCCGCCAGCCCCCAGAACCATCTGGCAGCCCCATAATGCGCCAGCTCCTTAACAAGACAGGCGCGTACGTCGATGAGCCCCCACAGCAGGCGCAGGTTGGCGGCGCCATCACACGTGGTCAGCCGTCTAATCAATTCGGGGGTCAGATACTCCCCCACCCGGCGGAAGACATCAAAGAAGGCCGTTCCGGACCGCCCAAACTCTCGAATCTCTAAGGGTGGCGTTAACGTCCCCGGCCGGCATTCCGCACGGCGCGCCAGTTCCTTGATTTCCGCAAAGCTCTTGCAGAACAGCCCGTTGACGATTTTCGCCACGCATAATTCCAGGTAATCCGGCTTCTGGGCCGCCGCCGGACCAATACTCTTGCGCAGTGTCTCCACAAGCCAGGGATACCGGTGCAGAAGCAACTCGACAAACACACACTGACCCCGGATCAGAGTGTTAAAGTCCCTCTTCAGCACTTCCACATCTTCCGGAGGAATTCTGGCCGTCACTCCGTGAAAACGCTCCGAGGCGGCCGTAAGGAGGTTATGTCGCCGCCCTTTTCCGGGATAGGTGTGGAAAAGCTCCACCCGGTTGTGCCGCCTCAAGTGTTCCGCGCTGTCCAACAGCAGGATGTCGTGGGCGAATTCAATCAACGCGTGGTCGACCAACCGATATAAGGCCAGGATTTCCGGGAAGAACCAAGCGCCCAGAACCTGGTGGGCGTTGGAGTACCCCGAGAAAATCTCGCTCCCGTCCGGCTCGGTAGCGGGGTCTAAGACCGGCCCCCCCTGCCGGTCGACCGGAATGTAGTGGGCGTACCAGTCCGCCAACTGGTGGGAAAGCCAGCCGCAGGCAACCACGAAATCCCGCTCCGGGTAGGTAATCTCCCGGTTCCCCCGGGCCGCCTCCAGCCATTCGTCGATTAACGTGTAACCAAAAACGGGAATACCCCGGGCGTGATCGGGGTGGTAATTGTGGGCATAATCGTAGATGGACGTGCCGCCGGATCCGAGATGGTACAGCGAAATCACGTCGGCGCTGTTGCCGGCGAAGAAGTAGGTCTCCCGATGGGACGAGAGCCGGGCCAAAATCTCCGGGTTAACCCTGCCGTTGCCCCGGTCCCGTTCCTCCCGGGCGCGCTCAAGAGCCCATTTGTTAAGCAGGGGGTGGGTAGCAGGACCCCAGCCCAACACCGGCAGGAGCGGCAACACTAGGACCCGGGTCAGAAAGGCTTTCAACCAAAACCGGAAAACCTTCAACGCCAAAACCATCCCTTCCAGCCCTGCCTTCCATCCTATGCAGTTGATCTGGTGAGGGGCACCTCGTGCCGGGTAGGAAAATCTACCACATACTGCAATTTGCCCTGGTTTCGGGGCCGTGGTATCTTTAACGCAAATGCGGTAATGAGGATGAGGGGGAACTTGACCTTGCGCGGGTTCGTGGCCCGAATTGCCGCCCGGCTTGCCGGTACCGGATGGCGCCTGGTCGCGGTTGAACTGCTGGCCGTTATTACTGGGGCGGTGTTCTTTGTGACGGTCTTCGGCCCGGCGGTATACGAGGTGCAGGGCGTCTTCTTCCGGGGCGAGCTGCGCCCGGTCCTGAACGGCCGGACAGTGCTGGAGATCCCGCCGGTCGGCAGTCTCACCGCCGACACGCACCCCACCCCGATAGAGATTCAGATCACCGTACAGGGCGTGAGGCCGGATGTTATCGGCCGGCAACTATACCCCCAGGTGGATTCCAACCTGATCAGCAACTTTGAATCAAAATCCCAGCAGACGCTCACGGCTTTCGCCGCCCGGCAAGTCGCCTTTGGGGCCCTGGGCGCGGTCATCATCTTTTGGGCCTTGGCCCGCCCCCCCTCGATCCGGCTCGTCCGGGCCGGAATCTACGGCGCCCTGCTCGTCGGGCTCACCCTGGGTCTGACCCTACATACCTATGACCGGTCGGCCTTCCGGGAGCCAGAGTACCATGGGGCCATCGCCGCCGCCCCGCGGGTCATGCACATGGCCGACCAGTTGCTGGATAAGCTTCAGGACTTTCAGAACAAGACTGATCTTCTGGTGAGCAACATCCAGATCCTTTCCGGACAGGTGGACCGGCTGTCTCTGTTGGGAACCGCCGGCGAGGAAAGCAACCGGCGGGTGCTGGTAATCGCAGACATTCATAACAATCCAGTCGGCCTTGACTTTGCTCAGGCCTTGGTCCATCACTTTCAGGTGGACACGGTTCTCGATGCCGGTGATCTGACCGACTTCGGTTCCCCGCTCGAAGCGCAGGCGGCGGCCAAGCTGGCCGATTTGGGCGTGCCCTACGTCTTCGCGCCGGGCAACCACGATTCAACCGGGGTCATGGATTTTGTGCGGGGCCTTCCAAATGGGCTGTTGTTAAACGGTCGGGTCGAAGACGTCAAGGGAATCAAAATCCTGGGCTCTCCCGATCCCTGGGCTTACGTTGACGCGGTGACAGCCGTGGACGCCGACGAGGAGCGCCTGCTTCTGCAGGAACAGATCGACTGGCTGCGCGGCGAGTTTGACCGGGCGCAGACGAAGCCGGACATCCTGCTCGTGCACCACCCGGATGTGGCCCGGGCTTTCGCCGGCCAAATACCCATCCTCATCAGCGGCCACACCCATCGAACGGGATTCGAAAACCTGGAAGGCTCCTGGCACATCAACCCCGGCAGCACCGGTGCCGCCGGCCTGCGGGGACTGCAGTCCGCCTCGGAGATCCCCTACGCGGCGGTGATCATCCACTTCGACGGCGCCGACCGTACCGCCATCCTGGCCGACTTCATTACCTATCACTCCCTTTCGGGCCGCTTCACGGTGGAGCGGCGGCTGATGGGTAAACCGAACGCCGAAAACGGGTCCACGTTCCAGGACCAGGAACCGCCGCTTCGCCCGCCCGTTCAAACCCGCCCTTAGACTAATCCGGCCGAGCCCTCCGGGGTCGCTCCCCGGCCCGGCCCGGTATAGACTACCTGATCCTCGGAGAAGATAAGCAAGAATGCAAAACTTGTCATGGGGAGGGATCCGGCGTGGTCAATATCACGATCTACTCCAACCAGGTGGAAGGCGCGACCTGAAGGAGCCTGCAGGCTTGGGCCGGGAAAGTCAAAGACAAATATGGTGACGCCGTCCAGGTGGACGTGGTCCGGCTGCAGGACCGGAAACACAACGGCAATCCGGATACCCCGACGGCCCCGAACATTGCGGTTGACGGGCAACTGTTTGGGCAAACGCGTAACCCTGAGTGAACTCGACCGGGTCGTGTCCGGCAGGCTCAAGGCACACTAGTTCCCGCCGGCTGTCGGCCGTCCGGCTGTACGCCGGCTTGGGACGCGTGGGCACAGAGGTCGGACAGCGGACACTCCGGGCAGCGCGGGCCGGTCTTGAGGCACAGGCGATGACCGTGCGTCACCAGCAACGCGTGGTACTCGTTGAAGAGCGCTGCGTTCAGCGGCAGGTGGGCCTCAAACAGGTGCTGGAGTTGGTCGTAGGACTCGCCGCCGTGGGCCAGCCCCAGGCGCTTCAGAATTCGGTGCGTGTAATGGTCTATCACGAACACCGGCCGGCCCGCGGCGTAAAGCAAGATAGAGTCGGCAGTCTCCTTACCGATCCCCCGCACCGCCAGGAGGCGCCGCCGCAAGGCCCCGGGCTCCTGTTGGAGAAACAGCCCGGTGTCCCCGCCGAAATCCTCACGGATCACCAGGCATACATCCTTAAGCCGCTGGGTCTTCTGGTTGTAATAGCGGGTAGGCCGAATCAGAAGGCCCAACTCGGCATGGGGCAGGGCCAGAATGCCTTCTACCGACAGGCTGTCCCGGGCCTTCAAGTTCGCAATCGCCTTTTCCACATTCCTCCAGGATACCTGCTGCGTTAAAATGGCACCCACGATCACCTCAAAGGCCGACTCCGCCGGCCACCAGTGGCGGGGCCCATAATGCGCGTACAGCCGCTCGTAAACGTCCAGCAGAAACCCCTGCAAGTTCTCTCTCCCCGGTTCACGCTGTGTCTCCTCGCCACTATAACACAAAAAACAAGGGTGCGATGAACCTTTAGGCTTTGGAGAACTAAGTTCATAGTCTTTAATCGCCTTCAAGTTATCGCACCCTTATGACCTGATTCTGCCCGTTGCGGATACCAAATATACATGCGCCTAGTTTATTTTGTAACTGCTCTGGTAACCCTGCGGGAGGCAAATCAGAGAAACCGGGTGTGGTATGGGCGTCCGGACCCCCGCCACTTGCAGGCCCAAGTCTTCCAGTGTCTTAATCAAGAGCATCTGATCCCGGAGCCTCCTGGCCAGACAATCCAACTCAAAAAAAATAAAATACGATACGCCGCCTTCCTCGATCCGGGCTAGGGCCGCTTGAAGGCCCGGACGGTCCAACGTCCAACCCGAGAGACCCTCATCCGTGAAGACCTCTACCTCCGTACAGCCGACCCTCAGCGCGTACTCTTTGCATTCAAGTATCTGTAAGTCCAAAGAAAACGCATCCGCTGACGGTTTGGTCTGACGGGCATACACAATGGCCGTCATGCCTCGCACTCCTTTTCAACTAGTTCCGGTTGTCCCCAAATTAACAGGTCTTTGGGGGCAAATGCAATGCCAAATCTCTGGTTGTTCCAGAAACTTATTGCTGCAATGCCAGCGACGGCCGCCGGCAAAGCGGGAGCTTTCCTAAAAATAATATAAATAATATACGGAGGGAGCTTGAGCACCGGACCGGATTCAGGCCCGATTCCGGCAGTCAACTTTTTCTATCTGCGTTTGTGTTTCCCAGTCGGTAGTGACGAGCCCGCCGTTCGGCAAAGCCGTCATCCCCCGGGGGCCGGTAACGGCTGAAGCCATTTGCGATGTTCGGGAGAAAAGATAAATAGGCTGTTTTAGAGTTGCGGAAAAAACATTTTACCCCGGTCCAATCCGGATTTTATGCGGTTTGCAGGGATGGGTAACGGGCGGATCGGCAAAATTGACCCCAAGGGAGAAAAGCGGAGAAAAAGCGAAGGAGAATGAGAAATAAGAAGGGAAACCCCCTTTTGTGGAGAATCCTTTTTGTAACCACCAAAAAAGAACCACGAAGGAGGTTTCCCTTATGGCCATTATACCACAACAGCGGCTTTTTGGGTGGCAGGAAATCGACGAACTCGGTGACTTGGAACGTTTTTTGCTTGTAGTGAACCACCTGCCCGATGAGCAGTTGATGCAAAAGCTGGAGAGAGAGCGTGGTAAGGGACGGGATGATTACCCGGTGCGGGCGGTTTGGAACTCCATCCTGGCCGGGATCGTATTTCAGCACGTGTCTGTGGAGAGCCTGCGGCGGGAACTCTGCCGGAACGGCCAGTTGTGGGAACTTTGCGGTTTTGATCCGGCCCGGGGCGAGGATGCCGTTCCGCCTTCTTACATATACAGCCGCATCTTGGTGAAACTGATGCGGCACGCCGACGAAGTGGAAAACATATTTACGCGGCTGGTGGATGAAATAAGAGTGCTGCTACCGGATTTCGGTCGAATTTTGGCCATAGACAGCAAAGCCGTCAGCAGTCTGGCCCGGGGCAAAAAGCGGGATGAAGAAGAGAAGGTCCAAAAGCCTGACGGGCGCCGGGACACCGATGCGGACTGGGGCCGGAAAACATACCGGGGGCGTAAGAAAGGCGGCACCCTATGGGAAAAAGTCGTGTGGTGGTTTGGCTACAAACTCCACCTTGTAGTTGACGCTGTTTATGAACTGCCGGTGGGATTTGCGGTGACAAAGGCATCGGCCAGCGACGTGAAAGAGGGACATATACTCATTGATCGGGTGGCGAAAGAGCATCCGGAGATTGTGGCCCGCTGCGAGGCATTGGCGGCGGACAAAGCCTTTGACGACATCAAGCTAAACGTGAAACTCTGGGACGAATACCGGATCAAGCCCGTGATTGACATCCGCAACACGTGGCGGGACGGCGAGGAGACGTGGCTTGTAACCGGTAAGGAGAACATCGTTTACGATTACCGTGGAACGGTTTATTGTTGCTGCCCCGAGACAAACAAACATCGCGAGATGGCCTTCGGGGGATTTGAGAAAGACCGGGAAACCTTGAAATACCGCTGTCCGGCCCGGCACTACGGAGTAGAGTGCCGGGGCATGGAACAATGTGCCGCAACCGGTGGGATACGTATTCCCCTGGTGGAAGACCGGCGGATCTTCACCCCGCTGGCGCGGTCCAGCTACAAGTGGAAAACACTCTACAAAAAGCGTACGGCGGTAGAAAGGGTAAATGCCCGCCTGGACGAGGCCTACGGATTTGAAAAGCATTTCATTCGGGGCTTGAAGAAGATGAAGCTGCGTTGCGGGTTGGCCCTGATGGTGATGCTGGCGATGGCCGTGGGCCGACTGCGACAAAAACAAGGAATAGACTTAAGGAGCCTGGTGAAGGCGGCCTGACGGGGCTCAACCGGAAAACAGATTACCTGCCAAGAGACGCCCAGAGTGGCGCTGGGGTAAGTTTGCCCTTTGGCAGAGCGGCATAGTCTATATACTCCATTTACCCCAATATTAGGTTGCTAACTGTGTTTTGTGGCTTGGGGAACAGCCGGTGCCGGGTGTGGGCGTTGCCTTGTCGGGACCAAAAATGCTTACAACGCAAAACGCTGGGCTGCAACTCGCCTTGACAAACCGCCCCCCGGCATCTACACTGTTACTAGTACACAAAACGTCGGAGTGGCGGAATGGCAGACGCGCACGTTTGAGGGGCGTGTGGGGTACTCCCGTGGGGGTTCAAGTCCCCCCTCCGACACCAAATGCAGACAGGCAAAAGGGCTGTGGGTTTGGAACACAATTCCACCAGAGCCCTTTCTTTATTTATATTTTATATTTTAGCGTGTGACGTAAGCGTGTACGACGCATTGGGGTCTTAATAGAAGGTCCTTTTTTGGCTAACACTAATTGGTGTGAGGTGATGGGGGCTGTTTGCCGGATCGCGGTGGTTGACTTCGTGGGTGCGGTTGTCTTTGATTCAGTTATGGCCCTTACGCTGGCTTGGTTGGATAACCGGCTGCCGCAGGGTGAATAATAGCCTGATATAGCGTGAAATTCTCACGTTTGTTTCACCGGGCTGCCAAGCTCATCCGGCCGCCGGAGCGCCGGCTGCCGGTTTTCATCATTGCTATTTGGGCGCTGACGCTTGCCGACGTGGCGCTCACACATCACGGTCTTCAGATTGGTGCCATCTGCGAGGGTAATCCCATCCTGGCCGCACTTTTTGACATCTCCCCCGCCCTTGCCGCAGCCTCCGTCTTGCTCTACGTGGGCTTGGCGTGCGTCGCATTGTGGTGGGCACGGAACAAAGTTGTCTGGCTGCCGGCGGCCGTGCGGGTGATCGTTGTTGTCAAGGTGGTTGTGCTGGGAGCCCACGCACTGTGGGCTTTTCGTATTGTTTGAAACTCTCCGGTTTTCTCTGCAAAATGTTCCTGGAACTCCAAAAGGAACGGGTATTTGAACGTAGAAGCATTGGAAAAAGCGGACGTAACCGGTTCGATGAGGGGTTGCTGCGGCGGTGGCGCCGAATGAACGACCGCATGCGGGAGATCGGCGTCGAAGCCTACTACCACGAGCAGAAGAAAAGCCCGCGCTACTGATGGCACGGGAACGCGAGGGTCTGAAACGGAAACCTTGGAGTAGAAATGTCCAGAAAAAGAGGTGTCTTGCCCATGCAGCCCAAAAACAGCTTGCTTCAGGCCGCGGAGAAGTGGTATGGAGGTCCGGCGGTCAAGGAAATCCTGGCCCGGACACTTCCCCGGGACGGCCTGTTCGCCTGGTACGAAGCATCCCGGATTCAGCAGCTGGACGGGTCGTTTCTGGCCAAATATTACGTCTGCACCCGCGCCAAGCTCCTGGTTCTGTCCGTATCGGCCTTGCAGTTCGAACTGCGCACCTATTCCCTGGCGGCTCTGCAGAAGATGACCGCCAGGATCCCCTTCTCCGCCGGACACCGTGCAGTGTGGCCGCGGACCGAGTTCAACTGCCGCTTCCTGGTCGGTTCCGAGTCGGAACTGGTGCAAGTCGATTTTCCAGAGCGCGACGCTGAACTGCCCGGCTACTTTTCAATTGTCGAACTCCTGCTTGATCACGGCGGCTGATCTCCGATTCCCGCTCTGACTCATGCGGCCCGGCCTAACTGGGGCCGTTTTGCTATCCACTGATTTTGCCGCGATAATCAGGCAGTAATATCGGCGCCACCCGTTGACCCAATCCTTGTTTTTTCAATTCTTCATTGAACCGCTTCGTATGATCCAAGGTCAATTTGCCCAGTTTGACGGTCTTCGCTTTTTCGGCGGCATTTTTCCCGGCCCGCCGGCCGAAAACGATTATGTCCAGCAGCGAGTTGCCCATTAAACGGTTACGGCCATGTACCCCGCCGGATGCCTCTCCGGCGACATACAGGTTGGGTACTTCGGATTCCGCATTCTCATTGATCAGCACTCCGCCGTTTTGATAATGCAGGGTCGGGTAAACGATGATCGGCATCTCAGCCATATTGATGCCGAATCGTATGTACTGCCGGAACATGGCCGGCAGTTCTTTTTCGATGGTCCCCTTGCCATGGATGATTTCGATCATGGGTGAATCAAGCCATACTCCGTAACCGCTGGGAACACTGATCCCCTTCCGGCGTTCCCGGCATTCCCTGATAATGGCTGAAGACACCGCGTCTCTGGTTTCCAGGGGGTAGATGAACTGTTCCCCGTCAATATTGACCAGTTGGGCACCCAGGCCGCGTACCTTTTCCGTAACCAACTGGCCCACTATTTGTTCCGGAAATGCCACCCCCGTGGGATGGAACTGCGTGGCATCCAGGAAAATAAGCCTGGCGCCAGCACGGTAAGCGATCACCAGTCCGTCCGCTGTTGCCCCATAGTGATTGGTGGTGGGAGAGTCATTGATATGCAGGCGCCCGGAACCGCCGGTGGCGATAATCACCGTCTTGGCCCTGACAACCTGGTATTGCCCGGTTTCCAGGTTGTAAAGAACGGCTCCGGCACATTGACCGTGGTCGTCCGTTAACAATTCCACGGCGGGCGAAAATTCCACGACCTTGATGCCCCGGTTACGGGCCTCATCCCTCAATGTACGCATTATTTCCGCACCGGTGTAGTCATGTGCAAAATGCATCCGTTTTCGGGAGGTGCCCCCACCGTGGATGCTGTTCATTGTACCATCGGGATCTTTGCTGAACATGCAGCCCAGGCTTTCCAACCATTGAATGCACAGCGGCGCATCGGTGACCAGGGCCCGCACCAGTTCAGGGATATTCGTAAAGCCGCCGCCCCCCATGGCGTCCAGGTAGTGAATGGCTGGCGAATCGTTCTCCTTGTCAGCGGCCTGAATCCCCCCTTCGGCCATCATGGTATTGGCATCGCCATGGCGCAGTTTGGTGGCCAGGAGAACATCGGCGCCCCCCTCGGCGGCGAGCAGAGCGGCGGCCGTGCCGGCACCGCCGCCGCCGATAACCAGCACATCGACATCGTAATCGATCGTATCCAGCGATAGGCCGTCAACATCCACCATGGAGCGGCTTTCCAGAAGGTCAACGTGTGCGTGCGGCATTTTTTCCCCGGCATTGGGTCCGACTCTGACCGGCCGCATGGAGCCTTCCATATAGTCCGGGTGGTAAGATCGCAAGATATTAGCTTTTTCTTCGGCCGTCAATCGCGGGAAGGATTCTTTCAGGCGTCTCTCCCTGGTCTGTTCCACGGTCTTGATCAAACCGAGCATTTCCGGTGTGTACATGTGGCAACCTTCCTTTATTGTTCGATATCCCGGGCGTCATAGAGTTTTTGAAGCTCTTCCTTATCCATTCGCATCAGCCTGTTAAGCTCGTCATCAAACTTTCCGGCTTTAATCTCTTCCACCCGTTTCGCCAGATGCTGGGCCGGAGGAACAAGATGCCGGGCGTAAAGCCTGCGTGCCAGAATACCGACGTTATACTGTACGATTTCGGCCGGGCACCGGGAAGCGCACAGGCCGCACATGATGCAATCGAAAGACTGGTGCGCCGTTTTCTCGATGTCTCCGCGCTGGGCGGCGGCGATATAATCCATAACGGACAGTCCCTGTGGGCAGATCCTGGTGCACTGGTTGCAGCCCAGGCAGCGTGTCACCTCCGGATAATGCTGAAGCAACGTGCCCAAGGTGGGTTTGAGCGCCTGTAGATCATAAGCAGCCCTGTTGGCGGGATAAAACGGTATTTGGGTGAGGTGCATCCCTTCCTCCACCATGGTGGCGCAGGCCAGTCCCACTTTCAGGCGGAAATTGCCGGGTGTCCGGTAGACGGTGCCACAGGCGCCGCAGAAGCCGCCCCGACAGCCGCAACCCCGGATAAACCGGTAACCGGCGAATTCCATGGCTTTCATAATGGTTACGCCACGGGGAACTTCATATTGTTTGCCCATGATATATATACTTACCATTTTCGTCTCCCCGGTCATGCTCCGGCCTCCTTATTGTACCTTATGCTTCCCGCAACAGCGGTTTGGGGTCGCCATCCTGACCGGCCAACCCCAGCCTATCTATGGGTATCTCCAGGGCTATACCCAAAAGCTGTGTAAAATACAGGACCGGGATCTTTGAGCGATTTTCGGCTTCACCGAACGTATCGAGATTGAATCGGCACAGCGGACAACTGGTGATTATCACCTGGGAACCGCATAACGAGGCGGCCTTGAAAATATCCTTCACTCTGCCGGCAACCAACTCATGTTCGTTCAATACCTGGTATGAACCGCAGCATTTTGTCTTGCCGGGAAAATCAACAGGTTCGGCACCCAACGCTTCCACGAATTCTTCCATGATGGTCGGATTCTCGGGCGCTCCGAAATCCATCTCCCTGGCGGGCCGCGACAGCATACAGCCGTAGTAGCACGCCACTTTCACGCCTTTCAGTCTCTCGCCGACCCGGTTCCTCAAGGCGTCAAACCCAACCTCATCGCGCAGAAGCTCCAGGGGGTGCAGCAGACTGAGCCCACCGTCATAATCCTCTTCAAGATACTCTTTCAGTTTGGTTCTGGCTTCGTCGTTGTTCTTGATCGCGAAATTGACCCGCTTCAGAACATGGTAGCAGAAGGAACACACCGTCACCAGCCGGCCGTCTCCTTGTTTGGCGGCGTTGGACAAAATACGAGCGGAGGCCACCATCCCCATATAGTTGTTTTGGGCCAGCGGAAATACCGTGCCGCAGCAGGTCCATTCAGGCAGCTCAGCCAATTCCACACCCAGAGCAGCCAGCGCGGCCCGGGTGGAATCGTCCAACTCCTTAGCCTTCACGTGTAAAGTACATCCCGGAAAATACGGAATACCCATGGTAAACCTCTTATGCACTGAGTTTGCGAAACGCGCTGGTCAAGGCCATTTGGGGAATCTCGGCCAGGAATTCCGCCGCGAGGTCCTCCGGCGCCAGCACACCATCGCCCCGGCGTAAGTTAATCGTTCTTAACGCTTCCATCACGCGGGCGATATCAATGCCCCGGGGACACCTGGCCGTACAAGTCAGGCAGGTGGTGCACATCCAGATTGACCGGTTGTCCAACACCTGCGCGTTGCCAAACTGAATCAAACGCATAACCTGCCTGGGCAGCATATCCATTATCCCTCTTCCGGTACAGCCGGCACTGCAGAGTCCACACTGCATACAAAGGAATGGATTTTGCCCGCTTATCTCTTTGACTTGCAAGGTCATTTCAACCCTGGTCATTTCACGGCTACCCCTCGTTCGGTAGTACTGGGCACCGAAGGCCAAAAGCCCTTGTCCGACCCTAACCCGGATAAACGGGAATTCAGAATCCAGAATGGACAACCAAAAACCCGAATCAGAATAATGCCAGAATCTGCCTCACCTATCGTCCGGCCTCGGACCAAAAACACCAGACTCCCAGATCACTTGTTGACGGCATATTGCCGCCGGCCTTCGCGGTACAGGTCGCCGCCATGGATGTCATTGATCACCACCGCCGGAAAGTCGACAACAATCAGTTCGTGAACGGCCTCTGGCCCCAGTTCCGGATAAGCGACCACCCTGGCTGCCTGTACGCACCTGGAAAGCAGAGCGCCAGCGCCGCCCACCGCCCCGAAATACACCGCCCGGTACTCTTTCAGGGCCGTGATCACCTCCGGAGACCGGAAGCCCTTGCCGATCATGCCTTTCAGGCCCTGGGCCAACAGGGCGGGCGTGTAGGAATCCAAGCGTCCGGCCGTGGTGGGCCCGCAGGCGCCGATCACCCGGCCCGGACGGGCCGGCGACGGCCCGACATAGTACACCACCTGGCCGTTCAAATCCACGGGCAATGGGACACCCTGTTCGATGAGCGCCACCAGCTTTTTGTGGGCCGCGTCCCGCGCCGTCAACAGTGTGCCACTCAAACGCACCCGGTCGCCGGCCCGCAACTCGGCCACCAGTTCATCGGTCAACGGAAGCGTGATGCGTCTGGGATCGGACATTCCAAAAACCCTCCTCGCGGGGTCGGCCGTCCCGGAACCAGCACTAGAGCACGGCCGTCTTGTGCCGCACCGCGTGGCAGTTCAGGTTCACGGCCACCGGCAGCATGGCGATGTGGGTGGGATAGGTCGAAAGGTGTACGGCCAGGACCGTGACGCGGCCGCCGAGTCCCATCGGGCCGATGCCCAACTCGTTCAGGAAAACGCGGAGGTTTTCCTCCAGTTCGGCCAGTTCGGCGACGGGGTTTCTGGTCCCCAGCGGACGGAGCAGCGCCTCCTTGGCCAGCAGGGCCGCTTTTTCCATCGTGCCCCCGAGGCCCACGCCCACCACCAGCGGGGGACAGGGGTTCGGCCCGGCGGACGACACTGTCTCCAGGATGAACCGCTTCACCCCGTCCAGCCCCTCGGCAGGCTTAAGCATTTTGAGGGCGCTCATGTTCTCGCTGCCAGCGCCTTTCGGCATCACCGATATCTTCAGCCGGTCGCCCGGAACCAGCCGCCAATGGATCACCGGCGGGCTGTTGTCGCCCGTGTTGACCCGGTTCAGCGGGTCGGCCACCACCGACTTGCGCAGGTAACCCTGCTCGTAGCCCTCCCTCACTCCCCGAACCACGGCTTCCTCCAGGCTGCCGCCCACAATCCGCAAGTCCTGACCGACCTCCACAAAGACCACGGCGATACCGGTGTCCTGGCAGAGTGGAATCTCTTCACGGACCGCAATCCGGGCGTTTTCGAGGAGCTGTCCCAAGACGTCCTTTCCGGTGGGTGAGACTTCTTCCTGGCGGGCTCCTTCAAGGGCAGCGACCACGTCCGGTTCGAGTACATAGTTTGCTTCCCGGCAGAGACGGGAGGTTGCTTCAACAACTTTTTCACAGTCCAGGGTGCGCACTAGTACATCCTTCTTTATCTGGCTATTGGGTATCGACGACACTGAACTATTTTAACCCGGGGGACCGACCGCCAGCCGGCCCCACCGCAGCTTACCCCGCCACGGCCGGCGCGCCCGGCGCTTGGTCGTTCCGCCGCCGGTAGTACCGCTGGTAGAAGAACAGCCCGGCTAGTACGGCTAAGCCCGCACCGCCCAGGTACAGGTTCGGAGAAACCAGGCTTACCGCCGTCACGAACATCACTACCGCCAGCGGCACGTTCAGCCGGCCGAAGTAGAAGCGTTGCGCCGCGCAGGAGAGGGCGATGATGCCAATCAGAGCGGTGAACGAGTGCAGGATCAGTTTCAGCAGGTTGTCGTGGGTCAAAATCTCCGGAGCGTAGAAAAACATGAACGGCACAATGTACGCGGCGATTCCCAACCGGAAGGAGGTGACCGATGTTTTCATCGGGTCCGAACCGCTAATGCCGGACGCGGCGTACGCCGCCAGCGCCACCGGGGGTGTAATCGCCGAAACACAGGCGAAATAGAAGATGAAGAAGTGGGCCACCAGGGGCGTTATCCCGAGCTGGATCAGGCCCGGGGCCACCACCGAAGCGGCCACCGCGTAGGCGGCCGTGGTCGGCAGGCCCATCCCCAGGACAATGGAGATGCCCATTGCAAAAACAAGCGCCAGGAACTGGTTGGTATCGGCGATGCCCAGAATGACCGACGCGAACTTCATGCCGACCCCGGTGAGGGCGATTACCCCCATAATGATGCCGGCCCCCGCGCACACGGCCATGAGTTGTACTGCGTTTTTGGCACCGGTTTCAAGCGCTTTCAAGACTTTGGACGGTCCCATGGCCGTCGACCGACTGAACCAACTCACCAACAGGCTGCTGACAATGGCCCAGAACCCGGCCATGACCACCGACCGCCCCATTAAGAGCATCACGAACAAGATCAGCACGGGCAGGAACAGGTAGCCCTGTCTCATCACCGACCGGAACGAGGGGAGCATATGCCTGGGAAAACCGACCAGCTTGAGCTTTATCGCCTCCAGGTCGACCATGAAATATACCGAGATGAAGTAGAGCAACGCCGGAATGATCCCGGCGATTATAAGGTGCTGGAAGGGGATTCCGGTCAGCTCCGCCATGATGAAGATGCCGGCCCCCATCACCGGCGGCATGATCTGCCCGCCGGTGGAAGCTACCGCCTCGGTAGCGGCGGCAAACCGCGGCGAATACCCGACCTTGCGCATCAGCGGGATGGTGAAGCTGCCCGTGGCCACGGCATTGCCCGCCGAGGTGCCGTTCATGGTGCCCATCAGGGCGCTGGCGATAACGGCCACCTTGGCCGGCCCGCCGCGGGCGTGCCCGCTGACCGAGAACGCCCACTTCACAAAGTACCGGCCCACGCCGGACACCTGCAAGAAAGCGCCGAAAATAATGAACAGGATGATGTACTTGGAAGAAATGGCCAGGGGAACGCTGAACACGCCGTCGAGGCTGTAGATGTAGGTGAAAAACCGCTCCATGGAGTACCCGCGGTGCTGGAGCATGCCGGGCAGGTACGGACCCAGAAAGGCGTAAGCGATGAATACGCTGCACAGGATGGGTAGCGCCCAGCCGCTGGCCCGCCGCACCAGTTCCAGAACCAGGAGCACGCCGATCAGGGCTACGTAGAAGTCCATTTTGGTGGGTACCACCCCAGCGCGCCAAAGCAGCGCCTGGAAATGGTGGACGATGTACCAACCGCACACCAGCAGCAGGACCACAAACACCCAGTCCAGCCAGTGCACCCGTTCCTTAGCCTTGCTCCAACCCGGAATGAGGATGAAACCCAGGACCCCAAGCAACACCAGATGGTAGTTGCGAAATAACCACGGGTCTATCGGGTGAAACACAAGGACAACGAGGTGAAAACCGGCGGCGAAGATGGCCCAGACCGCAACCAACCTGGCCAGCCATCCGCTCAGCCGGCGGTGGCCTGAGGAATCGAGGGCCTCGATCTGGTCAAAGTCGATTTGATCCGTGATTTTCCCCGACCCGGATTGCGGGCCTGGATCAACTGGTTCGTGCTGTTTGCCCTGGGTCATGGCAGTCTCCTTTCTGGGTTGGGACTTCAGTTAAGGGGCTCTCGCCGCCGTGAGGCGGGCGAGAGCCCGCTGCCGTGCTCTCCGTGACCGGTTGAACCGCCGGAAAGACTCCAATCGCCACCGCGTGGCAAAAGGACCCGTCTCAGGTATGCTTACTTCTTATACTCCGCCGGGTAGACTTCCGCCGGCAGTTCGATGCCGATTTCCTCGTAGTACTTGATGGCTCCAGGATGCATCGGCAACCAGGTGTTCTTGACCACGTTCTCCGCCAGCGTCTCCTTGGCGGCCGGGTGCGCCGTGATCATCATCTCCCGGTTCTCGAATACACCCTTGACGATCTCATAAACCAGATCATCTGGCAGGTCTTTGTGGGCGATGGCCATGTTCCACATTTCGATCGTCTGCACGTCTTCGGTCAGGAAGTCGTACGCACCGGCCGGAATGACCGACGGGCTCCAGAAGGGCCACTCGGCGCAGACCTTATCCCGGGCCTCGCCGTCCACCCCGAAGAGAACCAATTCCTTCTGCGCCGCCGCCTCCATCACGCTCGAAACCGGAATGCCAGCCGCAAAGCTGTTCGCGTCCAACTGCCCGTCCTGGTGCTGGGCCACCAGGTCGCCGATACCGGCGTGCCGCACGGTGGCGTTAATTCCCAGCAACTCCAGGATGCGCGGATGGTAGGTTCCGGCCGTGCCGCCGGCTGGGCCGACGCCGACTCTCTTGCCCGCCAGGTCGGTGATGGATCTGATGCCAGAATCCTTGAAGGCCCACCACTGGGAGTAAGTGGTGTACATCGGGAAAATCGCCCGTACGTTGGTCATCTTGACCCCTTGCGTCCAGTCGCCTTCACCGTTCCAGCCTTCGAAGGCTGGACCCATGGTCACCATACCCAGTTCCAGGTCACCGTTATGCACTAACTGCATATTGTGGTTCGGACCACCGGTCACCTCCACGGCGGTGGGAATCCCCGTGACTTTCTCAATGACTTGGCTCCAGCCGCCGGCATACAGGTAATAAGTGCCGCCGATGGATGCGGCGCCGATGGTCATGGAAGTCGGCCACGGCTTCTTCTCCTCTTGGGGTGCGGGTGCCGGCGCCTTCCCACCGCCGCAGCCGGCCGCCACAGCCAGCCCCAGCACGAACACTACGGTCACTATCCAGGCTAGAATTCTCCTCTTTTTCAACAATACGAAATCCCCCTCTCTTTTTTCTTGGTGCTCAGAAAACCACGGACTACCCCCCGCCGCCAATTCCCCTGGTAAATGCACGCCCTCACTACGGATGAATCTTTGCGCTGTTCACCCCCCAATCCGAAAAACGGCAAGTATTGAGAAAGCGGGATAAGGACTATAGAACCGACCAGGAATTAGGTTTATTTTCAACTCAACCTTCATTAATCTCTGATAATCTTCATTAGCGTATCTTATTCAGAGTCTTTTGGCCAATAACCGAACACCTTTTCAAATTCTAATTTATCTAAACGAGGGTGGACAATATTATGCTCATTTTGTTGTTTTTATTCATTAGGTCAAACAAGTCGGTACTTGGTGGTCGGGCGCCCGATTGAGCCGTATTCAAGATCGGGGCGCGCCAAGCCGTTGCGGGCCAGGTACTCCAAGTACCGTCGCGCGGTAGCCCGGGAGAAGCCGATACCGCGGGCGACTTCCTCCGCTGAAACACCGGCGATATTTTCACCCAGAAACAGCACCACCTGTTCCATGGTCAACCGGTGCAGGCCCTTTGGGAGCTTGTCCGCCGGCAGGTTCGGAAAACGCCGAAACACGTGGTCGTCGACCCACGCCTGGTTCACCGCCTGCTTGCCGCACAGCGTCACGTACATTGCGGCGTAGGACTCGACGGAGCTTTTGAGCCTGTGCCGGCGGTACGGCTTGATGATGTAGTCGAAGATCCCGAGTCGCAAGGCCTGCTCCAAGGTACCGGCGTCTTCCGCACCGGTCACCACGATAACGTCCACCGGCAGTCCCTGCCGCCGGATCTCCCGGAGCAGTTCCAGCCCATCCGCACCGGACAGTTTTAGTTCGAGGAGCAATAGAACCGTCTCATCGCCGCACAACACCTCCAGCGCCGATCGGGCGGAGACTGTGCTGAGCACGACCATACACCCGGGAACCAGGCTTAAGACATCCTCATGCGCCTCTAGCATCACCGGATCACTGTCCAGGACTACAGCCTTCAGGATCACCGCCCCCCACCGCCTCAAAAAAAACTTTATGCCGTGTAATTATTTAGACACGATACCTTCTTCATCCTCCCGTAAAGGGGTGGAATGTATCGCCGGCGCCTGCGGTGTTCTTCCAAATCGCCACAAAAATTTGCAAACTTGTATAGTTTGACAACCCCTGGATAATACAATAATAAAGGTGTTGCCTTATGGTGGAAGCCCCACACGTCGCCGCGGTATTGCGTTCTTTCACGGCAAGCCCGAGTCTCTGGCTGCAGCATCTGGCCCTGGGACACCCGTGCTGCAGTCCCGAACTGCTGCTCAGGACGGGGTCCGGGCCGGATTTCCAACTCCGGGGCTTGCTCTTGCGGCACCCCCGGTGCCCCGCGGACATCCTCTCCGATTTTAGCACCCACAAGAACCACCGTTACCGGGAAAACGTGGCCAGCAATCCAAACTGCCCCGGCTCGGTGCTTGCCGGTCTGGCCCGGGATGCCGAACAGGCCGTGCGGGCGGCGGTGGCCGCCAACCGGTCCGCACCGCCGGCGGTGCTGGAAAGCTTGAGTCGCGATTCCAGTCCCTGGGTGGTGGCGAAGACCGCCGCCAACCCGGCCACACCGCCGGGAACGCTGGCCAGGCTGGTCGGCGATGGAAACGGCGCCTACTGGTGCTCCCTGGCCGCGAACCCCGCCTGTCCCCAAGTGATACTGATCCAATTGGCCCGTTCGGGTTCGCCCGACGTGCAAGGCCGGGTGGCCGCTAATCCGGCGGCCGGAACCGCGCTCCTGATCTGGTTGTTGGCTGGAGCTTCCGGGCCGCACCGGCCCGCCAATGAAACGGAAGTCCTGCAGGGGACAGCGGGAAACCCCAACTGCCCGGGTTATCTGCTCACCGCGTTCTCCCGGCATCCGCAGGCGGCCGTCCGCCGGGCGGTCCCCCGGAATCCGGCCTGCGGGACCGTGCTCCTCAGGGTCCTGGCAAGCGATACTGACGCCCTGGTCCGGGAGGGGGTCGCCCAGCATCCCCGCACCCCGGTTGTCGTCCTCTCCCGGCTCGCTTCCGACCAGGCAGTGGGCGTACGGTTCGGCGTGGCCCGGAACCGGACCACACCCAGCGACCTGCTGGAGCGCCTGGCGCAGGATCCCGACAGCCGGGTGCGTGACGCGCTGACCGACAACCCCGCGTGCCCGCTCCCCGCCCTCACCAGGCTGCTCACCGACCCGTACCGGACCGTCCGGCTGAAGACGCTCCTGCACCCGAACTGCTCCGCCGTGCCGGTCCGGGAAACGGCCCTGAAAATCTGCAATTCTCCGGCCGGGAAGAACATACCGGCTGTTTTGCGGGATCTGGCCCATCACCCCGGGTTTCCGCCACATCTCAAAACAATGATCGCCTGTGACAAAATGAGGGGGTTGCCCTGTTGACCGAACTGTCGGGTGTACTGAAGCCCTCGGCGGCCAAGAGATTGCTTTATTTTATCAACCACACCGATGCCAAACGGAGCACGCTGCTGCTCGGCCCACCGGGAATCGGCAAAAGCATCCTGGTCCGGGAAGTGGCGGAGGAAACCGCGCGTGCCGCCGGCCTTACCTTTCTGGAATATCGGCGGCAGAACCTGCGCACGGCGGACCTGGAGGAGATATTTGCCCACCCCGACCGGTACTTTGTGTTCGTCGACCTGCGCCTGACCGAAACCGAACCGGTCGACCTGCTGGGCCGCCCAGCGACCATCAGCATCAGGGAGCGGCGGCAACTGGTGTACCATCCGCCGCAGTGGGCGGTCCTGCTGGCCGAAGTCCCGGGAATCCTGTTCCTGGACGAGCTTACCAACGTCCAGCGACCTGATGTGCTGGCTGCGGCCTACAAACTTATCCAGGACCGGGCCGCCGGTTTTGTCGGGTTCGGTCCGGGCGTGCACGTGATCGCCGCCGGGAACCGGCCGGAGGACAGTGTTCTGGCCAACCCGCTGCCCGCTCCCCTTCTGAACCGTGTCTACCAGATCACGGTCGAGCCGCCGCGAATCGAACAGTGGATGCGCTGGATGAACACCAACCATCCCGGCGGCCACAACCATGTCTTCGCCTATCTCCAGCGCTTCCCACAGGACTTTTGCCGGGTTCCCGCGGAGGGAGAAACTTTGGAGAGCTACCCCACACCGCGGAGTTACACGAGCCTGGCCCGTGACCTGCCGGCGGCGATTGAAGCCGGCCTAGACCGCCCGGCGTTGCGTGCCCTGTGCATCGCCGCTCTGGGCCGCGAGGTCGGGCAGAAGTTCTTTACCTTTCTGGAGTACAACGTGCCCGCTTACGAAACTTTCATCAAAAACCCGGCCGTCTTCGCCGCCCTGGACGTCGACCAGCGTTACATCGGCGTGGTGGTGGTGGGACAGGGACTGGCGGCTACGGTCACGGCCGCGTCCGGCGGCGTTGCCGGAGACGACATTATGGAGGCCCGGGCGGCGCTCCGGCCCCACGTGACCAACTGCATCCCGCTCCTGGACGTGATGGCCGGGCAGAGCCGCGAGTACCTGACCCTGCTCTGGTACCTGATTGCGAGCCGCCTGAGTCACCCGTGGAACGATGCCCTTTTCCTGGAAATGTGCGCCCAGTCCGAACCGGTCATGCAGGCCTACGCCGCGATCGGTGAGCTGCTGGGATAGCGGGTGAGCCCAATGGATGACACGCAGGCCATGCGCCGTGAGCTGGACGACTTGAAGGCGCTCCTGTTCCTGAAAACGCCCTACCTGGCCCTCTTGTTGAGCAAAATGCGCATCGCCGTCAGTCACGCCGTGCGCACCGTGCTGGCCACGCCCAATGGGGAGACGATCGTGAACCCGGATTTCTGGGGCAAGCTCCGCAACCGGGAAGAAAAGACCTTCGTCCTGGTGCACGAGGCCCTACACCTGGCTTTTCGCCATCCTTGGACGGTCCAGGGGCGCGACCGGGCGTTATTCAACGTTGCGGCCGACGTGGTGGTCAACGAGATGCTCTTCCGGCACGGCTACCACGAGGCCGCCGGCAATCCGGTGACCGCCCCGATGGTCAGGGAAATGCTGTGGGCTCGAAATGTACCCATCACCGTTGAGGAATTGCGCCGCGCCTCCAGCGATGAGATTTACCGCCTGCTGGTGTCCGCCAGGGCCCAGGATACCGCGGAGCAAATGCTCAATGACGCCCCCCGGGATCTCAATCCCGAGGAAAGCGAACCGCCGGATACGGAAAAAGAGATCGTCCAGGAGGGTTCGCAGGGGCCGGGCGAAGACCCGGAGGAATACTGGCGGGCGACAGTGGTGGAAGCCGTGGTGGTGGCCCAGGCGGCGGGGACTTCCCCGGGTGAACTCCAGCGGGTCGTGGAGGAGTCCCTTAAACCGCGGGTGAACTGGCGCAGCCAACTGAAAAACGGACTGCGTGATGCCGTGGGCCGCACCGTGGTGTGCACCTGGGAACGGCCGTCACGGCGCTATGCCACCTTTCCGGGGATCAAGAGGTTGGGGGTGCAAACGGTCTGGGCCCTCGTGGACTGCTCTGGTTCAATCACCGAACGGGCACTGGCCCAGTTCGTGGCCGAGGTCTGGGCTCTGTCCCGGGTTTTCCGGTGCGAACTGCGGGTACTGCCTTGGGACGCCGCCGCCTACCCGGAAATCAGGGTGTACACTCCCGGACAGGTGCAGGCGCGGGTTGTCTCGGGGCTTTGGGGCGGGGGCGGCACGCTGCTGGCCCCGGCACTGCGCCGGCTGCAACGGCGGATGCGGGCCCAGGACGTGGTGGTGATCATTTCCGACGGGCATATCGGCGACCTGGAGAACGCCGAAACTTTAAGGCTTTACCGGATGGTGTCCCGGAAAGCAGCCGGCCTGATTTTCCTAACCAGCGACCGGTACCCGGACCTCCCCCACACCCGGGTGATCGACTTCCGCTAGCCGGGAGCGGCCGAGCCGGGAGGCGTCATTACCGGACCCGGCAAACTGAGTAGTTGCAGAGGGTAACGCCCTCGGATTTTAACCAGTCGCGGGTCTCCGGGGCGCACAGAATGGCCAGTTCTTTCTGCCGTTCGCCAACGTAGGAACTCCTCGTCTGCAGGGCGACATCGGCGAAACCGGGATGGGTCATGAGTTCCACGACCTGATGACCGTTGTCCCGAGCCCCCAGGATCATTTGGTACAGGTTTTCGCGGGAAACCGCCGGGCCTATCCATTCGCCGCAGAAATGATCCGGGGTAGCCACGCCCCGCTCCCGGATCCGCTCGCGCATAGCCGGGTCCAGGTGACGCACCGGGAGGTCGTAGCGGTGGGCGACGGTGATCAGGGCTTCCAGCACTACCGGGTAGCGCTGAATGTGGTGGTGGGTGTCCAGATGGCTGATCGATACCCCGCCGGCCAGCACCTTTTCAATTTGCGCTTCAAATTCCCTTTCAATATCCAGTGGGTTGATATCAAGTTCGGCATAACGGCTCGGGCGATGGAAAAAACCGTGCTCGTCAACCAGTGAAGGAATCCGGCCCGAAGGCAGGAGCGGCCGTCCCGCTGAGATGCACAGGTGTACTCCAGTGCAGGGAATGAGACCGCTCCGCAGGTACTGAATCGCGGCGTCGGTACCGTCCTGGTTAACCATCAAGCTGGTACTGCTCACGATTCCGCGCCGCATACAGAGCAGTATCGCCTGGTTCACACCGGCTGTGACTCCAAGATCATCAGCGTTGATAATCAAGTTCATGGCCCATACTCCCTCACCTGATCTAGCCTGATTATATCATCAACAGCAAAAGTCTACTCGCACAAAGCGGCACCCGGGGGAAACCCCGGGTGCCGCGGCAGCCCTTGATGAGACTTAAAGCTACGTCCTTTTGTTGATCGTAGGGCGGATCAAGTCCAGCAAAGCCAGTACTACGGCGGCCACCCCGAAACCGAGCACTCCGGCACCCAGCAGGCCGCCGACCAAGAACCAACCGGCAAGCGCGATGACCGCCCCGGCGATCAGGATGATCCAGGTAAGCGTCGTGCCTTCCATCTTTCACCAGACACCTCCTAAAAATACTTGGTTGTCAACATTAGATTAACCGGATGCCCACATTTTAAATCGGAATGTATAATGAAGGCTAAGAACGTAAGGGAGGCGGTTCGATGTTAAACCCCGTTGATCCGGTAACCGAAATAAGAACGCACCTGCGCGCCGCGCGCGACCGCAGCTACAGTGAAGGCGAGGTGCACTTGACCGGCGGCGCGGTAAGGTTTACGGTCGACACCACCCCGCTGCGGGTGCTCGTATCTTCCGGGCCCTTGGGGGGAATCGACGCCCTCGGCGTGGAACTCCTGGATGCCGTGCGCCGTATTCTGGGCAATCCGCCCGACGCCGTGTTCACCCGTGGGAAAAGCGGCGAGGAGAATCTGAGTTACTGCGGGGTGTGGGGTAACCCGGCCCTGACTTTTCAGGATGATCTTTTCGACTTGGTACCGGAGATTTACGCCGTCGATCACCGGGTGGTGCTGATCTCACCGCGCCTCCGCTCCTACCTGGTGCCCAGCCACCCCGAGGACTGGCCGCCGGGTCAGGTCGAATTATGGTCCAGTTTCTGGACACTCAGACTGGAAAGCCCGGAAACCCGAGAGCGTATCGACTTTTTCAGTCACCCCGACACCTGGACGTATTTTGAACTCCTGAGCGGCAAACTGGCTTCGCTTACGGCCGGTAACCTGACGGAAGGGACTTCCACGGGCGAAAGGAAGGTCGCTTTATTGTACCGGGCGGCCGCGCTCACTGGATACTACCTGTACCACCTAGAACACCGAGAGCCTTTTGACCTGCGCAGTGTTGATTTCTCCCGGGTGATCGAGCAGATCCCGGAAAACTTGCGCTGGGAGAACATCCCCGAGCCGGTACTGCAGATCATAAACGAGGTGAACATGTCCGATATCCGCACCTCCGGAGAATTGTTCAGGCGTGCGGCGCTGATGCCTCCCGGCACCCTGGACGGCCTGCTGTTCAACGCCAACAAATGCGCAGCCCTGGGCCACACTACCGCCGCAGTGGCCCACAAGCTTGCGGCGAGCCTATCCGAAGGCCCGCCCTGTTGACGCCATGTTGTGTAAGTACATAATATAGCAAACTGATTGACCAGTTGACGGGGCCCGAATTAATGGATAGAATGCTTAGAATACGGATTCATGGCAGATTAGCACGGCCAGGCAGCCACCTCCAGGCTGGGGGGATCTTGGGGAATACCCCTACCCGTCAATCGGTTTTTAAGGCCTTTGTCGGGGCTGCCCTTTGTGCGTTATTTCACATCAAGGGAAGGGAGAGTGTTCTTCAGTGTGGCTCACGGTGATTTTCGGCTTGCTGGGCGGCATGGGGCTATTGCTTTACGGCATGTACGTGCTGCGTGAAGGTTTGCAGAAGATCGCCGGCCACAAACTGCGGAACATCCTGAGCTCCCTGACCCAGAACCGGTTCGTCGGCCTCTCCGTCGGGGCAGCCGTAACCATCCTGTTTCAGAGCAGCACGGCCACCACTGTGCTCCTGGTCGGCTTGGCGAGCGCCGGGGTCATGTCGCTCAGACAAACCCTGCCGGTAATCCTGGGCGCCGATATCGGCACGACGGTAACCGCCCAACTGATCGCCCTCAAGGTGACCGAAATCTCCCTCCCGATCGTGGGCCTGGGTGCCACCATCATTTTCTTCACCAAGCGTGACCGCTACCGGAGAATCGGCCAGGTGCTCCTGGGCTTCGGCCTTCTGTTCCTCGGCCTCAAGGTGATGGGCGACGCGATGTACCCCTTGCGCGATGAGCCCTTTTTTGTCAGTCTTCTGGCCACCATGAGCGACTTCCCCCTCCTGGCCATCCTCGCCGCTGCGCTCTTCACCTTCCTGATCCACAGCAGCGCCGCTGCAGTCGGTATCATCATGCTTATGGCCATACAGGATCTGGTCACCCTAAAAGCCGCCATCTACCTCCTGTTCGGAGCCAACATCGGCACCTCCTTCACCGCGGTGCTGTCCAGCCTGGGCTCGTCAAGAGAGGCACAGCGGGTGGCCATCGCCCACCTCCTGTTCAAAGTGGCGGGTGTGCTCCTGTTCCTGCCGTTCGTGAACCAGTTCGCCCACCTGATGGTGCTCATCACGGGCTCCACTGCCGGTCAGGTGGCAAACGTGCACACCTTCTTCAACCTGACGATCGCACTCCTGTTCCTGCCCTTCACCGGGCAGTTCGCCGCCTTTTTGAACCGGATCCGCCCCGACGAGGAGACCTGCGCCCTGGACATGCGGCCCAAGTACCTTGACCAGGAAATCATCATCTCCAGCCCGTCGCTCGCCCTTGGGCTGGCCACCCGCGAGATCGTCCGGGTGTTCGACCTGGTGCACAACATGACCTCGAACGCCAACCAGGTATTCGAGAAAAACGACCGGGATCTTCTGGACACCATCCTTTACACCGAAGAGAAGGTCGACAACCTGTCCCGGGCGACCAAGACCTACCTGGCCAACGTGCTGCGCCAGCCGCTCTCCCGGCAGGAGTTCGGCCGGGCTATGGGCTTGATTCACATCATCACCGACCTGGAACACATCGGCGACATCATCGAAAAGAGCATCGCCCACCTGGCCGAGTGCAAGATATACGGAGGCTGTGACTTCTCGGAGTCGGGCTGGGAAGAACTGACGATCATGCACCAGCGGGTGTGCAACCTGATGGAGAAGACCCAGACCGCGCTGGTCACGGGCAACGCCAACCTGGCCCGGCTGGCGGTGCAACTGCAGCCCAAGATCGTGTCTATGGAACGGAGCCTGCGGCAGTTCCACATCCATCGGCTCCGGATCGGGGTGCAGAAGTCCGAGGCCACAAGCTCCATACACCTGGACCTGATCAACGCCTACCTGCGCATCAGCGAACACGTACGGAATATTGCGCTGGCCATCGCAGAAGAGGTGCTCGGGGAAGTGGCGACGGAGGAGAGCGCGGCGGGCGTGTCCGACCAGGTCGCGGATTCCTAAACCACGCCGACCCGGCGCAAGGCCCGGCACACACGGTGCATCAACCGGGCGTCCGTCCCGGCGCCGGCGAACAGCATTCTGGATACGGGCTCTAAACCCTGCCGGCGCACCTTCGGGTCGGAGAGGTAGAGCGCCAGCAGACCTTTTACCACCGTGCGGTGGAAAAGCGGCCGCTTCAACCTTGACACCCGTTCCAGGCTCTCAGCCAGGAAATGCCGCAGACGGCGGCCGCACGTCTCGGGATCGGGGTAGTAAAAGCAGAAGTTCAGGTCCCCGCCCTGCCGGTCCTCCTCCTGGTCGATGAAGTAGTCCAGCAGGATGTGCAGGCCGCACACGTACGGAAAGTAGGCCTTAACCAGGGCGTTCACCTCCCGCCGCTCAAGTTCCGGCCGGGTGGCGGACGCCAGGAGGCCGAAAATGCCCAGCGTGGACCCGGCGGCGGCCGCGAATTCCCACCATTCAATGCCCGGGTAACGACCGCGGTGGCGGTTGAACCAGGAAATCAGCAGCGGCTCCCGCGCCCAGAGTTCAGTGTGCTTGTACACCTGCAGGTCGCAGTATAGTTCGGCCAGCCTGAGCACGTCATCCCGGACCAGCCGGTAGGCAGGCAGGTCAGCCGTCACCCCGCGGCATACCTCCACCAGGGAACGCAGGTAACCACCGTCTCCGCCGAAGGGGTAGAGTTGGTAAAAGTCCGGGACCTCCCGCTCGTCGTCAACGGCACACAGGAAGGCTTCGTGGAGCATGCGGAAGGCGTGCCGGTCGTAACAGCCGGCCCGGTCGCAGAGATTGTCCAGGTAGTCACTGATGGTCTGCAGGGCGACAATCAGCCGGACCAGGTCCCGCCGGTATCCACCGGCCGTAAGGGCAAAAACGCTCCCTCCCTGGGCGTGAAAACGCTTCAGGCGTATGCTGGAGGCCGCCTGCCGGGCCAGTTCGCTTTCGGGGCACTCGCTGATCTTAGCCTGCCAGCGGGCGAGTTCGCGGTCCACGTCGGGGAGCACCAAGGTCAGAAAACGGCCGATGAATGCCATTTGCGCTGGTAATTTCCGGGCTACCGACACGCCGACCCCTCCCGGCAAAGAACCTCACCTTAGTCTTCCGTACCGCACCAGGGAATATGCCTGTCCGAACCCATGATACCAGTTCCGGGAACATCCGGCAAAACCCAGCCGACCGCCTCCCGGAAAAGCTCATTTCCCCTGAAAGACGCCGAAAACCTGTGGGTTTTGCTCCACCACGTCCAGAAAATGTTTGACCCGTCGGAGGTTTTCTGCGCTGATGAAGTGCTTGATGCCTTCCACCACTTTTTCGCTCGCGTCCTGTAACCCAATCACCTCCAAGAGCCTATTCAGCAGAAGATGCCTTTAGCCCCAAAACTAGCCAAGGCCGAGGAGAATCCCCAGGCGGTGGGCGATAAAAGTCAGCAGCACGGCCCAGGACAGCGGTAGCAGCATCGCCCAGGCGGTCCACCGGGCGCTGCGGGTTTCCCGGTAGATCATCACCCCCGTATAGGCGCAGGGCATGCACAGCATGTAGAACAGCAGGAAATTGAAAGCCGTCAGTGTGGACCAGTTGGCGGCGAGCACCTCTTCGATCAGGACCGATCCGGATAAATCGGCCGCCAGGCCGTTGGTGATGGCCAGGGAGCCGATCACGATCTCCTTGGCCGGGAAAGCAAACAGAATGGCGGTCAGGATGCCCCCGTCCAGCCCCAAGAAACGGCCGGCCGGTTCCAGGCCGGCGCTCATGCGGCCGGTCAGAGTGTGCTCAAAGCCTCCCCCGGCCGGGTAATTGCTCATGAACCAGATCAGGACCGTGATGGGTGCGGCCACGGAAGCGGCGCGCACGAGCACGTGGAGCACTCGTTCCCGTAGGGTGCGCATTACGACCCGGCCGAACTGCGGCTTCCGGTAGGGCGGGAGTTCCATCGCGAAGCTCGGGGACCGCCCTTTCAGCACCGTGCGGCTCAACAGCAGCGTACTCGCCATTACCGTGCCCATGCTGATCAGGAACAGGGCGCCGACCACCAGGATGCCGGCGACCCCGAAAAACAGAATTGACAGCGGCAGAATAATCCCGATCCGCCCGTTGCACGGGATCAGGCTGTTCGTGATCACGGCCATCAGGCGGTGATTTCCCTCCAGGATCCGGGCGGACATTACGCCCGGAATGTTGCAGCCGTAACCCATCATGCAGGTCAGGCAGTGTTTTCCCTGCGAACCAACGGCCTGCATCGGCCGGTCCATGTTAAACGCGATGCGGGGGATGAACCCGCTGTCCTCCAGCAGCGCGAACAATATAAAAAAAATGGCCATGGTGGGCAGCATCACCGCGATAACCGTTCCGACGCCGACGATCAGCCCTTCCACGAGGGGTCCGGAAATCCAGTAAGGGGCGTTCACCGTGAGCATGAACGCGGCCGCCGCACCGGCAAACCAGACGAAGAACGCTTCCAGCGCCTCGCTCAGGGGTTCGGCGCCGAACATGGTGATACTGAGGATCGCGCCCAGGGCCGCCAGCATCACCGGGAAGGAGAACCACCGGTGGGTCACGATTTCGTCAACCCGCTGGGTCAAATCCGGAGCTTCCCGGCCGGGTTTCCGGACCACCTTGCGGGCAACCCGTTGGGCAAACGCGTACCGTTCCCAGGCCAGGTCGGTGTCCAGGTCCCCCTGGTACGCAGCCCTGATCAGGGCCGACTCCCGCTTCAACTCTTCCCGCCGCGCTGGGTCCAATTCGTCCAGCGCCTCCGTGTTTCCCCGCAACAGCTGTCCGGCCAGCCAGCGCCGCGGGGGCCCCTCTGCCGCCCCGTCCGGCAGGCCGCAGGCGGCGAGCGCCCGTTCCACCCGTCGGAACGCCTCTTCAACCGCCGGTCCGTAGAAATCACGTCTGGGCGGGGGGTGGTGCCCGCGGGCCAGATCGACAGCCCGCAGCACCAGTTCATCCAGACCCCTCCGCCGCGCCGCGGCGGTGGCCACGACCGGCACTCCCAGAAGGCGGGAAAGCCCGGCGGTGTCGATGATCAGGCCGCCTTGTTCGGCGGCGTCGATCATGTTGACGGCCACCAGCACCCGGTCGTGGATTTCCAGGCACTGCAGCACGAAGTACAGCGTCCGCTCCAGGTTGGTGGCGTCCACCATTGCGATCACCGCGTCGGCCTCGCCGCTCAGCAGGTACTCCCGGGCGATGACCTCGTCCTGCGAGGTGGACAAGAGGCTGTAAGTGCCCGGCAAGTCGACCAGCCGCAGGTACTCGTTCCGGTATCTCCGGAAGCCCTCGGCCCGCGCCACCGTTTTGCCGGGCCAGTTCCCCACATACTGTCGCAAACCGGTCAGTTCGTTAAAAAGCGTGCTCTTGCCGATATTGGGGTTTCCGGCCAGAGCGATGGAGAGCGAGTGCCGCCGTCCGGAGGCGTGCGCTTCCTCCCGGACCTGAGGGTCGCGCAAGATTATTTCACCTCTTCCACTAGGATCATGTCCGCTTCCGAACTCCGCAGGGCGATGCAGAAGCCCCGTACCCTGTAGGCTATGGGGCCGGACATTGGTGCTCTCCGCAAAGCTTCGATCGGGGTGTCCGGGACCAGCCCCAAGTCCAGCAGCCGTTGACGCCGGGATCCGCTCAAAACCAGTCTGATTATTCCCTTGCGCCTGACTCCCAGTCGGCTCAGTGTGATTTGCCGCGTGTCGCTCACTGCGTCCAACTACCTCCTCCGGTGTGCCGTTAGCCCGGGGTAAACATCTTATCCCGGACAAAACAGTTCCTACTAGCCATGGTATGGTGTCGGGCACAAAAGGTAGCTTGTCCGGCCGGGATGGCGCGCATGGCCGTACAGAGGGCAAGGACGAGCCGGGGAAGGGGTTCCGTAACGCGGTTTCCCCTCCCCCGCCGGTCTTAATCCCAGAGTTTTTCGATGCGGATGTTATTGAAATAGTATCGGACGATGTCCGCGGCCGGCGTGCCCCGGTTGGCCATCTCAAACGCTCCCCACTGGCTCATGCCGACCCCGTGCCCGTAGCCGGAGCCCCGGAAGGTGATCTGGTCGCCGGTCATCTGGATGGAATGGATGCGCATCGATTTGAGTTCGGTGGCCCCGAGGGCGATCCGGAAATCCGCTCCCGGCACCTCCGCCCGGCCGACCCGGAGGCGGGTCACCCGGTTTGAAGGCCCCCGGCCGACCACTTCGATGCGGTCTATGGTTCCCGGGTCTTGCCCCAGGTCACGCACCGCTTGGGCCACCTGGCTCTTGGAGAAGGTGGCCGTCCAGTCCTTGACGTCCGCCGGCGCCTGGTCGGAATCCGGCGAATCCACGGACTGGATGTAGGGCGGCTCCCGCCCCTTCCAGTTTAAACCCTCCCGGGCCGTAGCCGTTTCCCCACCCGCATGGGCGTGAAACCAGGCGTTGATGAACCGGTTGCGGTGTACGGCCACCTGGCCTCGCGTCGCCGCGACCGCGTTCCGGATGCGCTCGTTTACCGCGCCGGCGTCCCAGGCCTGGGCCTCCTCGATGTCGGTGGAGATGTGGGCGCCCTCATACTTGGAATCCTTCTCGGCGATGAACTTCAGCGCGAAAGTGCGGGCCAGGATGGCCTGTGCGGCCAGGGCTTCATCCGGCCAGTCGTTGTGCATCTCTCCGGCCAGCACTCCGGCGACGTATTCCTCGAAGTTCATGTCCCGGAGTTCACCGGCCTCGACGTCATACACCCGCAGCACCGGCACCTGGCGTTCCCCCCGGGCGATTTCGCGCGGGATCCCGGGTGTCCGCATCTGCGTCGCGGCAAAAATGGCGCCCCCGACCACCAGCACCAAGATCACCGCTCCGATCGGCCAGAGCTTTTTGTACTTGTCCAGCATCGGCATTCTTACCACCCCCTTTTACCCTTTATTCTTTGGAAAAAGACGGGGTAGTAATTAGGCAAATAATAACAACCGGATGTAACGCGGTTCAGTGAGCCTCGCCCGATACTCCCCTAACAGCATATTCGCCTCTGTGCCGGGTTGCCCCCAATATGGAAAAGAACCGGTTCCCCCGGTTCCCACCATAATAAACAAATAAACAGGGCTTTTTAAGAAAGGATCAAGAAAGGGTCAGGACACTCAACTCTTCGGAAAGGACCCCGACCCCTTTCTCGGAGTTGTGTCGGGGAAAAGGTATCTGACACCTTTTTGACACCTTTTTGACGGTTCCTTTCCGCTTTGTTAGCACTTGGCGAATCCACAGTGCGGGCAGACGTAGCATCCCTCCGCACGGTTCATCCGGAGCCCGCAGACCTCGCAGCGGTCCGGCCCTGGTTCCGTGTCCGGATTGCGGACCCCCCACGGGGCGGGAATCTCGCCGCCGTTGCAGCGACGGGCCAGTTCGGTCTGGATTTCGATCAGTTTCCGGGCGATGGCCGAGGCGCAGGACTTGCCCGGAGAAAGCTGCCGGCCGCGGCCGCGGGCCAGTTGGTAGGACGGGCAGGCGTGCGTGCTCTGCAGCTGCCCGATGATCTCTTCCAACGGTATCCCGCCCCTGATCGCCAGGCTGATCAGGCGGGAAGTAGCTTCGGTGTAAATCAGGCAGCCCCCGTCCGAACCGGTGGTGATGAAGGTCTCCAGGATCTCGCCGGTGGCGGGGTGGTAGTTCACAGTCAGGTAGATCTTGCCGCACCCGGAGTCCAGCCGGTGCGTAACCCCCTGGGCGTTCTCCGGCCGGGGCATGATCTCGCCCCGGGCCAGTTCGCCCGGCACGGGTTTACGCTTCTTCCTTCCCACCGTCACCACGCCCTGCTTGCAGCCGTCTCGGAAGACGGTGACGCCCTTGAGCCCCAGTTCATAGGCCAACCGGTAGCAGGTTTCGATATCGTGAATGGTGGCCGAATTAGGCAGGTTGATGGTCTTGCTGACGGCGTTGCAGACGTACTTCTGGACTTCGGCCTGCATCAGAATGTGATCGCGCGGACTGATTTCCTGCGCCCCCTTGAAGATCCGGGCCAGTTCGGGCGGTACCCCCTCCACTCCCTGGCAGCCGCCGCGACGGGCCACCTCGGACATCACCTCACGGGACACCCCCAGCCGCTCGCAGGCCTCCAGGAACAGCGGCGAAAACACCTCGAAGGAACCGGCCACGTCAGTGTCCTTCGTGTAGGCCACCGCAAAGATGGGCTCGATGCCGTAGCCCTCGCACCCGGCGATCGTGGTCACGCTGCCGGTGGGCGCGACCGTGATGCAGGCCGCGTTGCGCCGCTTCTCATGGGGGTGGAACACACTCCGTTCCCACTCCGGGAAGCAGCCCCGCTCGCCGGCCAGTTCGCGGGAGTAGGCGAGTGCCGCGTCCTGCACCGCCTTGAAGACGGTGCCGGCGAAACGACGGCCCTCTTCCGCGTCGTAGGGTAAACCCATCTTGATCAAGAGGTCGTGCAGTCCGGTGTACCCGAGGCCCACCTTGCGGGTGGCCCGGGTGGCTTCGGCGATGAACTCCAGCGGGTATTCGGCCACGTCGATAAGGTTATCCAGGAAACGGATCCCCAGCCGCACCGTGTCGCGCAGCAGCTCCCAATCTACCACGTACCCGTCCCGGCCCGGCTTCAGCATCCGGGCCAGGTTCACGCTGCCCAGCAGGCATGATTCGCCCGGCGATAAAGGCTGTTCGCCACAGTTGTGGGCAACTATGCCGTTGGCGTCAAAGGCATTGATTCCCGGTACTTGAACATCATAAACGTCCTCTATCCCGTCTTCTTCGACGCACAGCACTGTCGCTGTGAAGCGTTCGCGATTTAGGTCACGCTTGTATGCTTCAAGAAGGGACTTGAGCCTGCCGGCTTTTTCACTATTTCCGAAACCGATCCGCTCAGCAAATACGGAAATATTGTCCCTGCTGATGACCAGCTCATGCTGCGCCTTGATGTGATACTCTTTGTTACCGCCATTGCCGTCCGGCAGAGATTTCAGGCCGGCAGGACGCCGCCCTTCGTAGATGGTGCTGATGATGCCAAGTCGCGCCAGCATCCGTTGAACTATGCCCAAAAGGTCGCGATTGCTTTGGGTCAGGCGGATGCTGACACCTTTTTGCTGCTCTCCTATAATCGTTCCGTCCGCATCGAACAGGCCCCGCAGGAACCCGCGGTACCCTTCCGAGGAAGCACCCTCGATTTCCGGAGTGGCGGTTTTCCTGCCGGGACCCAGGCCCATCCGTTCCGCCAGCACCTTTATCCCGGCAGATTTAAAACGGTACTCGTTTCGTCCCTTGACCGGGTCCCAGCCGGTAAAATCAGCCCGGTGACGCATTTTTCCGGTGTACTGCAGCACCAGCTGCATCACGGAATCTACTCCGTCTCCGGCCCCGGAGCCGTTGACCGCTTGCTTTTTAACCCAGGTACTGAGAATGGCAGTTTCTTTTTTCAGTGTTCCGTCGCCCACTAGGAGGCCCAGCAGGTATCCTTCTCCTTCGGTTAGAGCGCCGGGCCAGCCGGGCAACGGCCGGTGATTATGCAGCACAATTTGATCGCCAGCCTTCAGGTCCGCTGCAGGAACCCATTCCTGGCTCAGGCGGTAACGGGTTTTATCGGTCACCCGCAGGATCATGTGGTCCGCCGTCAGCCGGACCGTATAACCTTCCCTGGTGCACAACTTGACCACAGGTTTGGTCCCGGTCTGAAAAAAGCCGTCTTTCCCTGTCCCGTAAGCTTTCCCGTTAACAATGGCCTCAAAGGGACGGCCCACCAGTTCCCTTACCTGCCGGGGCCCTGCTCCGGTGGTCACCCAGGTGTCACCTGTCACACAGGGGTTGGTGGCGTTGATCTTCTTTTCCGGAACCGGGTTGTCCCGCTGCAGGCGGTCCAGGAAGATGATCCCGGGATCCCCGCAGGCGTGGGCGGATTCGGTGATCAGGTCCCAGAGTTCCCGGGCCGGCACCGTCTGGTGCACCTCGCCGTTGAACACCAGCGGCCAGTCTTCGTCCCGCTCCAGGGCTTCCATGAACGCGTCGGTCACTCCGACCGAGAGGTTGAAGTGGGTGATGTCCCCGCCGCGCTTACTGTTAATGAAGTGAATGATCTCGGGGTGGTCGATGTTCAGGATGCCCATCGAGGCGCCCCGGCGGACGCCGCCCTGCATGACCATCCCGGAGGAGGCGTCGTACAGGCGGATCAATTCCACCACGCCCGAGGCCTGTCCCTTGGTCGACCGCACCATCGAGCCCCGTGGGCGGATGGCGCTGAAGTTGTATCCCACTCCGCCGCCGGACTTGAACACCATCGCTGTGTCCTTGAGGGTCTGGTACATGGACTCCAGGGAATCCTCCACGGCCAGCACAAAACAAGCCCCCGGCTGCCAGGGGCGGTCGGTTTTCCCGATGTTTGCCCAGATGGGCGTCGAGGGGACAAAAAGCAAGCCGCCGATGGAAGCGGCGAACTTCTCTTCCCAGGCGGCGCGGTCTTGCGCTTTCTCGGCCAGGGCGGTGGTGCGCGCCAGGCGGTGAA
This sequence comes from Candidatus Desulforudis audaxviator MP104C, assembly GCF_000018425.1. Classification (GTDB taxonomy): domain Bacteria; phylum Bacillota; class Desulfotomaculia; order Desulfotomaculales; family Desulforudaceae; genus Desulforudis; species Desulforudis audaxviator. The sequence goes on from NC_010424.1 coordinate 1,334,721, forward strand.
CCGCCTGTTCAAATGTCTCGGTTACCCGGCCCTGTTCGTCTTTAGCCGCGTAGCGGGCTTCGAACACTTTCTGGCCACTGTCACTGAGTTGGGCGATTTCTACCATCCGTCGCTGACTCCTCCTCTTTCTCCACGGCCGGGGTTGTTCCCACTCTTTAATTATTCTCTCTAAACTCCGCCGTTGTCAAAGGCGGTTATCCAGTCCAATCATCAGTGTTTGGAGAAATACACAAAGACGGTAGTACGATTTTGGATTCAATGTTACAATTTCGTCAACGGTGTTAAGTCTCAACTTTAACCAAATATGAAGGAGGTATCGGCTGATGACTTTGAGAATCGGCATTAACGGGTTCGGACGCATCGGGCGCTGCATTTTCCGGATTGCCCGGAGACGTCCCGACGTCCGGGTGGTGGCCGTCAACGACCTGGGAGACATCAAAACCCTGGCCCACCTGCTGAAATACGACTCGGCGCACGGCAACCTGAGAGGTCAGTTGCGGGTGGACGGCGACCGGATCTGGGTGGATGACGAGGAGACAGTGTTTTTCAGCAAGTCCGCGCCCGAAGAACTGCCATGGGGAGAATACGGCGTGGATGTGGTGGTCGAGTCCACCGGGAGGTTCCGCAGCGTCCAGGAGGCGAGCCGGCACCTCGCCGGCGGAGCGCCCAGGGTCGTGGTCACCGCTCCGCTGAAGGGCCCGGGACGTACCATCGTGATGGGCGTCAACGAGCAGGATTATGATCCGGCCACGGACCTGGTGGTGTCCGGCGCCTCCTGCACCACCAACTGCCTGGCCCCGATCGCCAAGGTGTTGGGGGCGCACTTCAAGGTCCGTTCGTCCATGGTCTCCACCATCCACGCCTACACCAACGACCAGCGGCTGTTGGACTCGGCACACTCCGACCTGCGGCGGGCCCGGGCGGCCGCCCTTTCCATTGTGCCCACCACCACCGGTGCCGCCAAGGCCGTCGGCCTCGTCCTCCCCGAGTACAAGGGGCACTTCGAGGGGCTGTCTTTCCGGGTGCCCACTCCGGTGGTCTCGGTTCTGGACGCCGTTTTTCAGGTGGAGATCCCGGTCACGGCCGAAGAGGTCAATGCCGTCCTGCGCGATGCCGCCAAAACGCCGCCCCTGCAGGGGATTTTGGATTTCATTGAAGAGCCGGTGGTTTCCTGCGACATCATCAGGAACACCCACTCTTCAATCGTGGACGGGCTGTTGACGGCTGCGGTCGACCAGTTGGTCAAAGTGGTGTCCTGGTATGACAACGAATGGGGATATGCCTGCCGCGTATTGGACCTGGCGGTGCACATCACCAGGTAGGCGCCTAAAATAGGCTGGGGACGGTCTTTCGGCCGTCCCCCGTTTCAGTCGTAAACACCCAGTTTGCTTTCGTGGTCCAGCCGCTTCAGAAACCCCTCGAAATCCTTGGTCTCCAGAGGCCGGCCATCGTCCCCACCCTCCATCATCTGGGACAATATGTCGAGCAGGGCCTCGCTGTCCGCATCGCCGGCATCGGCAATGAACTCGGTATTCCTGCACTTGTTTGCCGCCCAACCTGAAATCTCGTCGTAGGACAGGTACCCGTTCAGGTAGAGCTTGATCATACCTCGGACCAGGTCACTGCCGATCAAACCGCTCCTCTCCTTTTCTGCCTGTTTGCCGAATATTATGTATCGAACCGGCTATTTAAACTCTGGCTATTCTCTGCCAATGGTTTTTCCTCGCCTTCATCCACTCTCCTAGAACCAAAAAACCAAAAACGGCCCAACAACGTCTTGAAAAATGTAAAGGCGCCCTGAAAACGGAACGCCGACGCCCGAGGAACCGGTGCGGAATTATCACCGCCGCTTAGGCAGAAAACAGGATTTTGTGCGACCCATCACGAAACAATCACCGGGTGAAAAGGCGCATGGCGTTTGAATTCTTAAAACGGAGACTGGTGGCGCGCGACATCCAAGCCCTTGAGGAGCTGTTTAACCAGTTCCACGAGACGGTTTACAAATCGGCTTACTTTATCACTCACGACCGGATGCTGGCGGAGGACGTGGTCCAGAATACTTTTCTGAAGGCATATGATAAAATTGACCAGTTGAAGGATTCCTCCCGGGTCGAATCGTGGTTGATCCAGATCGCGGTCAACCAGGCCCGGGACGAGATAAGGCGCCGGCACCGGCAGGCCTGGTCCCAGGAGGAAGCCCATCTGCCCGGCCCCCCGGAAGAACTGCCGGAGTTCCAGGTGGTAGCCCGGGAAGAGCACGCGGTGATCAGCGCCGCGATCGACGGTCTGGCCGCCGAGTACCAGGACGTGATCCTGCTCAAGTATCAATTCGAAATGACAACCAAAAGAATTGCCGAAACCCTGAACATTCCGGAGGGCACGGTCAAGACCCGGCTCCGGAAGGCCCGCGCGATCCTGGAGAGTGTGCTCCGGGAATCAGGTTTCGCCGAACAAAAGGTGGAAGGGGGGTGAGCTAGGTGTCCAGTCAATGGAGTGAAGACAGCTGGGAAGCATTGATGCGCAAAGCGGTCCAACACCGGATGGCCTCGGCCCCCGAGCCCCGGCGGGACGCGCAGTGGCGGCGCATTCGCCAACACCTGGACGCCCATCCCCGCCGCTCCGGTTGGGTGAACCTGGGTCCCTGGTCCTTCTCCAGGATGGGTCTGGCCACCTATTGCCTGATGCTGGTCATCCTGGTGGCGCCCCTGGCTTTTTTCCAGCAACTGACCGGTATTGCCGACCGGCTGTTCGCGCCGCTCGCCCTGACGGAACAGGCCCCTTCGACCGGAAAGACCGAGGTGGCGGCCGACGATGCAAAGAAGAGGTTGGCTTTCGAACGGTCCGCACCGGTCGAAAAAGGTGGAGCCGAACTCTTCGGCACGGGCGGCGGTGAACCGGTCGGGCCCTCGGCCGGAGCACCGCAACCGGAAGCGGCCCCGATGCTGATGGGCGTTCCGGAGCCGTCCGGGGAGAGCGCCTCCGAAACCCAGGAACCGCTGCCCGACTCGGTCACCCGGACCGCCGATAAGGAACGTGCCGTCCAGCACGGTCTCACCGTCGACGAGGTGAAGGCGACCGCGCCTTACCCGGTGAGGTTCCCCCGGCTACTGCCGGAACGGTTTAAGTTGGCCGATATCACCTACGAGGCGCACAGCGCGGAAACCGGCAAGGTGATCCTGTATTACGAGCACCCGGAAGGCAAATACCTGCGTATCGAACAGCAAAAGACCGGCCGCACCCATGACGAACCGCCCGTTCAAAACGGCGTGCCGGAGCGGGTGACCGTCAAAGGATATCCCGGCAAGATCGTCATCCGCGGGGAAGAATGGTGTGATCTCCAGTGGACTGAAGGAGAGATCACCTTCAGAATGTGGGGCCAGCTTTCGCCGGCTCAGATGAAGGAAATCGCGGAAGCGCTCTAGACACGGGCTAGGAACTGAGCAGTCCCTCACACTCCTGAATAATGCCCTTGAGTTCCCGGACCAGCCGCTGGTCGGGACACTGCTTGAGCGTGAGATTATAGGCCAGGCGCAGCTGAAACATGAGCCTGGCTCTTTGCATTGGAGAGATCTCCTGCTCTTCCAGGCGCAACGTCTCCACGAGGTTTCTTGAATTGTATATCAGTACTTTGAATTCCTCACCGTTGTTCAGCATTGCCTACCTCGATAACCCGGTTCTTCTTGCTGCAGGCTGACTCTCCACGACACTATTTGACTTAACAGACAACCGTTTCGCGCCTGAGGTTCCCCAAAAACGCTGCCACTTGTTGCCCGTAAACCAAATCCGTTACTTCCCCGGCTTTCCCGCCTGCAGGATGCCGGTCAAGGCGGCCTCCAGGCGCCGGTCGTCCACGGCCGTGCGCCGCCGCGGTCCTTTGGTACGTCCGCCCCCGCGCCGGAAGCGGAACTTGATGGCGCGTTCCTCCAGCAGAAAAGCCACGGTCTCGGGGCGATATACCCGCCCGTCCGGAGACACCGCCCGGGCCTTGCGGCCCAGAACCAGCGCCGCCAGTCCCCAGTCCTGGGTCACCACCACGTCGCCCTCCCGCGTCGCGTTCGCGACCGCGATGTCGGTCTCCTCGGGCGCGTCCCCCACCACGATATGCCGGTCCGATTCGATCCGGTGGTTGAAGCTGGCCACGGTCCAGACCGGCACGTCGAAGGCACGGCCCAGCCGCCGGCAGATCTCCAGGGCCCCACGCGGACAGGCGTCCGCGTCGATAATCAGCTTCACGCGCATCAGACTCCCACATCCCCAAAATGACGAACACCCCGCTCCGGGTTTGGATACGGCGTCGCCGCCGCAATCTCCTCCCGGGAATCCAGGGTGATCTTGTCGTCCTTCAAGGTTTTTGAAAGACTGGCCTTCGGGCCAGTCTTTCCGCGTTACATTCTCCGCTTGAAGGTTTCACATTTGGTTTCGTCCGAAGACTTCGCGCTGCTCGCGTGGTTCCGATCCACCTGGATCATCGGGGCATCGCACTTGACGTTCCGGTTGTATTCGCACTCGGTGACCGTGCATTTGATTTCGCCAGGCATTAATGTCACCCCCTTCCTTAAAACCCGCGCTTAGTGTTCTCGGGGGGTGAACCGTTTATGCATATTACTGGATAATCTGGGCCGAACCCGTCATTACCAGGAAAAGGTAACGCTCCTTAACCCGCCGTCTCAGGACCGCCTCCACGGCCCGGGCATAAAGATCCAACTGCCCGCGGTACCGGTCCGCCAGCGCGGCCTCGCCGCCCGGCCCCACTCGGTCGGTCTTGTAGTCCACCAGAACCAGGCCGTCCGGTTCGGCGAAAAGGCAGTCGATGATTCCCTGGACCATCACCCGCTCCTCCGGATGGCCCTCCAGCCCGGGGTAAATCTCGTGGGCCGGGACGACCAGGCAAAACGGCCACTCCCGGCGCACCCACAACGCCCCGGCGAGGCGCCGCCCCAGGCCGCCCGCGAACAGCCCGGCCAGCTTTTCAGCGTCAATCGCCCGGGCCTCCGTCGCCGTCAAGAACTCCCTTTCCTCCAGCCCGGCCACCTGCGCGCGGATGCCGTCCACGCTCAAGTCCCCGGCGAGGTCCAGGTGCTGGAGCACCACGTGCATGGCCCGGCCGAACGCCTGCGGCGAGAGTCCCCGGGCGGTTTCCAGGAATGCCGGGCGGGCGGGCGGCGCACGGTACGGGAAAACGGCAGGCACTTCCTCCTCTCCGGCGGCGGCCGCCGCAAAACGGCGCTTGACCTCGGTGGCCGAGATCTTTGCGCCGCAAGAGGCAAGGGCGGACCAGGGATAGTGCCAGGACAGCGCCCGGTGAACCGCCTCGTCCAGGCCGCCGTCCGCGGGTATCGGCGCCAGCCGGCGCAGGCTCTCGAGCACGGCCGCCGTGTCCGGGTCCGCCCCCGCCGCCTCTTCCAGGTCCTCCGGCCGGTGCAGGTGCACCTCCCACCGGGACCGGTCTTTAGGCGTTCCGGCCGCCGGGCGGGAGCGAACGGCAAGGCGGCGCAGCGGTTCGCCGTCCGGGTGCGCCATCAGAACCGGCATCACCCAGTCCAGGAAACTCTCGGCCTCCGCGAGCACGGGCACGGGCAGGGTCTCCCCGTCACCGGCGGCCGCGTGGCTCCAACGGAGCACGGCCTGCTCCAGCCGGCCCGCCGAGCCGGTCAGGATCAGCCGCTCGCGGGCCCTGGTCATCGCCACGTACAGGATGCGCATTTCCTCCGCCAGTTGCTCCCGGCGCAGCCTCTCCCGGACGACGTGCCACGCCGCGGTGGGGTGGCTGACCCGGGCCCCCGGGTCCACGAAGTATGGCCCGAGCCCGAGGTCCTTGTGCAGCAGCACCTCCCCGTTCAGGTCCGGCATGTAGAACCGCCGGCCCATGTCGGCCAGGATCACCACCGGAAACTCCAGCCCCTTGGCCTGGTGAATGCTCATGATCCGGACCACGTTCTCGCTCTCGGCCAGGGCCGGGGCCGGCCCGAGGTCCTGACCCCCTTCCTGGAGCAGCTCAATGAAGCGCAGGAACCGGAACAGCCCCCGGAAGGCGGTCGCTTCGTACTGGCGCGCCCGGTCGTATAGGGCCCGCAGGTTGGCCTGCCGCCCGGCACCTCCGGGCAGCCCGCCGACATAGTCGTAGTAACCCGTGGTCCGGTACACGTCCCAGATCAGGTCCGCCAAAGACCCGCACCGCGCCTGCGAGCGCCACTTTTCCAGCCGCTCCAGGAAGCCCGCCAGGACCGCGCCCAGGCGGCCGCCCTGCCCCGCCGCCGCCACCACCGCCCGGAAGAAGTCGCCCTCTTTGTCCGCGAGGCGGACGGCGGCCAGTTCCGCCGCGCCGAGTCCCACCAGGGGCGAGCGGAGCACACCGGCCAGCGGGATGTCCTGGTGCGGGTTGTCGATCACCTTCAGCAAGGACAGCACAGTCTCCACTTCCACGGCCTCGAAGTAGCCCGTGCCGACCTTTGCGTACGCCGGGATGTTCTGCCGACGGAATTCCTCCAGGTAGGTGCCCGCCTTCCCAGTGGTGGCGCGCATCAGCACCACGATATCCCGGTAGGGCACCGTGCACTCCCCGCCGAGGCCCGCCAGGCGCCGGATGATCCCCGCGACCAGCCGCGCCTCGCGCTGGACGGCGGTCAGGTCGGCCTCGTCCGACCGGTCCGGCTCGTCATCCGCCGTTCCGGCGGTATCCCGACCCACTGACGTGGGTGCCCCGAGCAGGTGCACCTCCACGGGCGGGCCGCTCCCCTCGAGCTGGGCCGGCGTGCCGCCGCATACCAGTTCCGCAGCCGTGTCATAGGCCAGTTCTCCGACCGCCGGAGTCATGATCCGCCGGAAAACCGCGTTCACCGCGTGGATGATCGATTCCCGGCTCCGAAAGTTGTGACTCAGGTCGATGCGCCGGGCTCCGCCGGCGTCCTCCCCCGTGTCAAACGCGCGGTACTTTTCCAAAAAGAGTGCCGGTTCGGCCAGCCGGAACCGGTAAATGCTCTGTTTCACGTCCCCCACCATGAACAGGTTGGGCGCGGCGGCATCCTGCCTGGACACCAGGCGCAGGATGGTCTCCTGAACGGCGTTGATGTCCTGGTACTCGTCGACCAGCACCTCGACGTAGTATTCCCGGAGTCCGGCCGCCACCGGCGAGGGCACGGGCGCCTCCGGGGTGGAGCCCGGGGCCAGCAGGATCTGCAGGCAGTAGTGTTCAAGGTCGGCGAAGTCCACCAGGTTGCGCGCTAGCTTGGCCGTCCGGTAGGCCTCCCCGAAATCGGCCGCCAGCGCTGCGAGCCGGCGCATCGCCGGGCCGAGGGCCGCCATCTCGCTTAAGAGTTCCTCGGGGCGGCGGGCGAAAAAGGTCTCCTTCAGGTTCTGGATACGCTCCTTGGCTTTCTTCCGGCAGCGGGAACACAGATCCTTTAGTTCCTGATCCACGCCGGCGCGGGCCGCCGGCAGCCGGGGCGTGAACCCAAAGGCCAGGAAGGCGGCCCGCAATGGCTCCCAATCACCGGCCACCAGGCCCGCGAGCCGCGCCGTCCCTTCAACCTCCGCGGCGAGCGCGTCTGCGTAGACCGCTGGCCCGCCCGGCGCTTTTGCCGCTTCCAGGGCGGCCCGCAGTTCAAACACGGCGGCCTCGAGCCCCGTCCCCACCAGGTCCCTCAAGCCCCACGCCAGCGGACCGTCCCCGTCCAGACCCTGCGGGTCCGCGCCAAAGGCGGCGGCCCGCGCGAGCCAAGCCTCGGGCCAGGGATTGCTCCGGGCAAACCGGTGCAGACCCGACACCAGGTTCTGTAGTTTCAGGTCGTCCCGTTCACCCCCGTACGCCTCGACCAGGAACTCCAGGTCGGGGTCGCCGGTGATCACCCGGTACTGCTCTTCAAAGAACTCCTCCAGGGTTTCCTGGCGCAAGATCGCGGCTTCGGTCTCGTCGGCCACCCGGAACTCCGGGTCCAGGTCGATGAGGTAGTGGTACCGGCGGAGTAGTTCCGCGCAGAAGGAGTGAATCGTAGTGATGTCCGCCTGGGGCAGAAGCCGCAGCTGGTGCTCCAGCAACGGCATGCCGGGGTGTTTCTCCAGCTCGCGCTCCAGCGCCTCGGCCACCCGCTTGCGCATCTCCGCCGCGGCGGCGTTCGTGAAGGTGACCACCAGGAGCCGGTCGACGTCCACCGGCGCGGCCGGGTCGGAAATGCGGCGGATCACCCTTTCCACGAGCACCGCCGTCTTCCCCGAGCCGGCACCGGCCGCGACCAGGAGGTTCTTCTCCCGGCAGCCGATGGCCGCTTCTTGGGGCCCGGTCCAGTTTCTGCTACTCATCGCCCGGTTCATCCTCCTCCGGCAGCCCCAACAGGCGCCACAGCTCCCCGGCGGTCAGGGCGCGGAGCTGCCGGTAGCGGTTCGATTCCAGCAGGGGGTCGAAGGCGCACACCGGCTTGAAAGCGCAGTACCGGCAGGCGTTGGCCTGACCCTTGCGGTACGGGGCGATGGCCACCACGCCGGCCTGGATTTCCGCCGCCGTTTCCGCAACCACCCGGCGCACGTGCTCCTGCAGCCGTTCGAGCTGCGCCGCGCTCACGACGCCCGGCTTCTTTTTCACCGTCCCGTCCTGCTTCAACCCGGCGGGCACGATCGCCGACTCGCTCCCGATGGCGTCGTCCATCAGGCGCAGGAGCGCTGGATCGTCCAGCACCAGACCCTGCAGGCGGAAAGCCTTCAAGAGGCGCGGCGCCACCTCCGCCGGCGGCACCGGCGTCCCGCCCTTGAGGAGCGGGTTCTGTACCCGGAAGTAGAAGGCGCCTGCCGGCCGGCACTCCCGGCCCGCCAGCGCCGCCGCCTCTCTGAGGCCAGCCTCCAGGTACACCAAAAGCTGCAGGTTCAAGCCGTAGTAGACGTCGTCCAGCGCCAGGCTCCGGGGTCCCGCCTTATAGTCGATCACCCGCAGGTACGCGGCGTTATCGGTGTGGGCCACGTCCACCCGGTCGATCCGTCCGGCCAGCTCCACCGAGCCGCCGCCGGGGAGCGGGTACGCCGGCCCCGGCACGTCCCGCCCCGGCCCGAACGCGACTTCCACCGCCACCGGCTGGAAGCGGCTATGCCGGGCGTGGGCGGCCATCACCCCGGCGGTCCGCTCCACCACGCGCTCCAGCTTGCCGGTCAGGAACCGGAGGCGCGGCGAACTTAAGAGAACCTCGCTCTGCAGTTGGGGCGCCAGTTCCTCCACCACTGCGGACGCCAGCCGGGTACAGTCCGCACTCTCCAGCGCGTCCCACTCCATGCCGGCCTCCCGCAGCCGGTCCTCGAAGGTCTTGAGCGCGGCGTGGAAAAAAAGCCCGATGTCCGGCGCGGCCAGCCGACACACGTCCCGCTCCTTAAGCCGCAGGGCGTAGCGGGCGAAGTGGGCGAACGGGCAGCCCCGGAATTCCTCCAGCCGGGACACGCTGACCACCAGCCGGCTCCCATACAGTTCCGGGGTCAGTTCCGGGTCCAAGCGCGGTTCCCGGTTTTCGTAAAAAAGGCCGGCCAGCACGGGAGCGCACCGCTCCCGCCAGCCGGCGTGAGCAGCGAACCAGTTGAATACCGACCACCACACCGGGTCCACCGTCACGCCTGATTTCCAGTCCCGGAGCCTGGTGACCAGAAAGCCCAGGGTGCGGCCGGGCGCCGTGACGTAAGGAAGGTCCGCGCCGGGCGCGGTCCCCTCGGGTTCCAGGGCCAGCGTCTCTTCCCGGAGCCCGGGGAAAAGCTCCCGGAGCCGGGGAATGACACTGGACGGGGCCAGGGCGCCCCCCTCCTCGTCGGCCAACGGGTAGCTCACCCACAGGTAGTGGCCGGCGCGGGTCAGGGCGATGTACACCAGGTACTGCTCCTCGTAGACCTTCCGGCGGGTGTCGGGCGCCACCTCCAGGCCGGCGGCGAGCAGCACCTCCCGCTCCCGGTCGGTGAAAAGCCCGGTGCCGCCGTGGCGGCCTGGTAGGACACCCTCGGACACCCCGAGCACGAAGGCCGCCCGGATGTCCGGGTTCCGGGACCGTTCCAGGGAACCGACCAGCACTTGGTCGAGCGCCGGCGGAATCAGGGCGAGCTGGAGCCCGTCCATCCCGGAGTCGAGGATCCGCCCGTACTCCTCCGGGGTCAGGGCCTCGTCCCCCAGGGTTTCCACCACCTGGTCAAGAAGTTCAACCACGCCGTCCCAGAGTTGCCGATGTTCGCGGGCGGCCTCCAGCCGCCCCTCGGTCTCGGCCTCCCGGCTCCACTCCTCGATCCGTCCGGGCACGTCCAGGTCGCTCAAAAGGTCGTACAGGGCCGCGGTCAGCTCTCGCACCGTCCCGGCCGCCTGAACGCGGCGCTGGAAGTCCAGCAGGTGCCGCGCCGCACGCCGCCGGATGCGGTTCACCTTTTCCCGCAAGTACCGATCGCGGTCGGATGGCGCCGGGGCACCCGTGCCGTTAGGCACGGGTCGGTTCAGCGCGTCCGAGCGCCGGTAGTGCCAGTCTTCCGGGTCCGCCCACTTCGCCCCCTTGATGCCGTGGGCCAGCACGTAGTTCTCCAATAGGTCCACGTCCCCACGGGATACCGGCACCAAGTCGGTCTTCAGGTACCGGAACACCGGATCGTAGGTCCAATTCTCGGTCACCGTCTCCAGGGCCGAGCGGATCAGCTCGACCAGCGGGTGGTGCCGGACCGGGCGCTTGCGGTCGATGAAGCACGGGATGCCGTAGTCGGCGAACACCGTGGCCACGAGTTCATGGTAGTCCGCCAGGTTCCGGACGACCAGGGACACGTCCCGCCAGCGCCAGCCCCGCTCCCGGCTCAAGCGCAGGATTTCCCGGGCTGCCCCTTCCACCTCCGCCCGGCGGCTTGCGGCCGCAACCAGGCGCAAGTTCTCCGGCGGGCCGGCAAACTTTTTGGTAGGGCGGCGGAAGAACTCCCGCTCCAGGTGGGCCAGCGCGGGGTTCGCCCGAAACCGCGCCGGCGGCCCGGCCAGCTCCACCGGCCGCTCCAGTTCCACCCCGTTTTTGCGCGCCAACTCGGCCAGCCGCGCCCGGGTGTCCCGGGTCACCTGGAAAAGCTCCAAATCTTCGCGCCGCCCCGAACGCGGGTCCAGACAGAGCGCCACGTTCACCCGGGCGGCCGCCTTCAAGAGCGCCTCCAGCACCGCGTACTCCTGCGGCGTGAAGCCGGCGAACCCGTCCACCCACACCTCGGCCGCCCGCAGCGTGGGGCTTTCCCCAAGCCGGGCGGCCAGCAGGGTCAGGTAGTCGTCCGGGTCGATGTATTTCCCGGCGAGTTCACGTTCGAAGTCGGTGTAGAGCAAGCGCAGGTCCTCCAGCTTGGCCTGCAGGGAGTCCGTCTCGGCGGTGCCGGGCAGCATGCGGACGGCCTGTTCCAGGGCCTCGGGGGTGACCAGGTAGGTCTTCAGTTCGGAGAGCACGCCCGCCAGGGTACCGGAAAAGCCGTACTGTCCGGCGGCCCGCCCGAAGAGGCGCAGTTCGTTCCGCCGACGCGCCAGAATCCGGGCGAGCATCATCCGCTTGCCCACGTCGCCGACATGCGGGCGGGCCGCCCCGCCCACCTCCGAGAACACCCGCCAGGCCAGGCGGCGAAAACTCAGCACCTGGGCCCGGAACATCCCGGACAGGCCCGGGGTGAGCGCGAGCGCGTACTCGGTCTGAAAGGTGGCCTGCTCAGGCACGAGAAAAACAAGCGGCGGCCCGTCGGGCGCCTGCCGCAGTTCTTTCCGGATCTCTTCCAGGCAGAGCCGGGTCTTGCCGGTACCGGCCCGCCCCAGGATAAACCGCAAAGCCAAGACCGCTCACCCCTCTCCGTCCCAGTTCCCTTCTCGCAACTAACTCACCTTACGACGTTGTCCCGAGGACAATTGATTAACCCGGCGGCCGCCCGCGCCAGCTGCTAGCCCGGATCGAGCTGCCCCGGTCGTGAACCGCGCTCGCCCCAGACTCGATCCGGAGCACAAACACGGCGTCCGCGGTGCCCGACAGGGGCTGGTTGTGGGTGGTGACGATCACCTGGCGGCCGAACGAGTCTGTAAACCCCTTCAGCAAGCGGGCCACGCGGGACAGGAACCGGTGACTGACCTGCTGCGCCGGCTCATCCAGCACCAGCGGCCCGGGCACCGCCGGGCGGGCCACTTCTAGAAAGGCCACCCGCAAGGCCAGGGACACCACGTCCCCGACCCCGCCGCCGTGCACATTGAGGTACGCCGCCGTGGGGCCGCCCCCCAGGGTACCCGGGGGTACCCGCTCGGGGTACCCGCGACAGCGGGTCGGGTCAGCGGGTCGCCCGGAACTCACCAGAAAGTCCGCCTCTGCTGGCTGCCGCTCCTCCCGTAGCGCGATCTTAAACTCCATCGGGACGTCGAACACAAAACTCAGCGCCCGGCCGACCACCTCCTCGGCCCGCGCCAGGGCTTCGTCACGGGCGCGTACGGCAGCCAGGGCCAGCAAGGCCCGTACCGCTTCCGGGTCTGCGCCCCCGCCGCCCGCCGCGGTGTTTTCCCGGGCCGCCTCAAAGAGCGCCGCCCCAGACATCCGTTCCAACGCCCGGGCCCGGAGCACTCCCGGCAGGCCCAGCAAGAACGGCCCCTCGCGTTCTTGCGCCACGCTCAAACAGATGGCGGTCTCCCGGTCCAGCGCCAGAAGCCCCCCGCACTGGAGACCTTCTTCTCCGGCCGGCAAAAACCGCGCACCCGCCGGCACCGCGCTTCCGGGGGCGCCGTCCGGCGCCGCGGCCAGCCGGTGTTCCCGAACCAGCCGCCGCCCGTCGCCGCAGACCGCAGTCACCCGGCACCCGGGAGCGCCGGCCCGCACGTACTCGTCCCGGGCCGGCTCGCGACACAAAAGCCAGCGCAACGCCCGGACGATCGCGCTTTTGCCCTGGCCGGACTCGCCCAGGATCACGTTCAGCCCCGGCGCCAGTTCAAACTCGGTGTGCAAGTGCGACTGGAAGTTCTCCAGTACCAGGTGCGTGAGGTGCGCCCCTCGCTCCCGGCTCCCTTCGGCACGGGCCAGACACCGGGCGGCTGCCGCGACCACCTCGGGAGCGAAGCCGCCGGCACGCGCGGTTTCCCGGAGCACCTCGGATGGCTCCAGGTAGGTGCAGCATTCGGGACGGTCGAACCGCCCGAAAACGGTCCCCGGCCCGTCGCGTCCCGCTGCCGCGGCGGCCAGGCCGGCGTCCAGCACCTCATGACCGGGCCGGGCCGACTTCAACGGAATCTTGGTGTGAACCGGGCGGCTGCCGGTAAAATCCAGCAGCAGCACCTGCGGCGTGCGCTGGATGTCGCCGGGCTGGACCGAAAGCCGGACCAGCGAACCCGGGTTGATGAACCAGCGGCCGTCCCACTCCACGTCCGGGTAGCCGAAGTGGGCGTGACTCCCCAGCGTGTAGTCGGCCGCGGTGTGCGGGGCGACCGTGCTCACCAGGGTGTGCGGCGTCCCCGGAAAGAAGGGTTTGTCCAGAAGCATCCCGTGGGCCAGGTGGACGGCGTAGTCACAGTCCTCCTTGGTCACGCAGTAATCGGCCAACGGGTCCACCCGGTCCATATTGAAGTGAAAGGGGGTGCCCGTCAGCTGGACGCGCACCCCCCGCGACTCCAGGTACACTCTCTCCCCCCGGCGCAGCACGTGAAGAGTACCCACCCGGTGCAGGAGCCCGAGCATGGTGTGCTCGAGGGTGTCCGGGTTGCAGGCGAAAATGTCGTGGTTCCCCTGGACCACGTAGATGGGCACGCCCATCTCGATGAAGATCCGGATGAAATCCCCGACCACGGAGAGTTCCGGCGACGGCTGGTCGAAAAAGTCCCCGCCGTGCAGCACTGCGTCGACCTCCAGGGCGCGGACGAGTCCGGCGACCTCCAGGAGCTTAGCGCGGACCGTGGCCGGGAAATCGTCGCGGCGGTGGAGCGGGTTGTCACCGCGGATGTGGGTGTCCGTAAGGTATAGCAGTTTCATAGTCAGATCACGTCACCGCATTTTGATTCCATATTCTATAAGCTATGACTAAATCCTGCCCGCCGGACCGGGCGGCCGGACGCCGGCGTACTAATAAGGAAATACTGTGCTACAGGTGGCTCACCACCAAGTCGCCGACCTCGTCGGTCCCGTAGCCCATCCGGCCGGCCGCCAGGCTCTTTAAGTGCCCGGCGCATACTTTCTTCACCGCTTCCTCGATCCGGGCGGCCGCCCCGGTTTCCCCGAGCTGCTCCAGCATCATCGCCCCGGCGCAGACGGCGGCAAGCGGGTTGATCACGTTCTTCCCGGTGTACTTGGGAGCCGAGCCGCCGATCGGCTCGAACATGGACACGCCCTCGGGGTTCAAATTCCCCCCGGCGGCGATCCCCATCCCCCCCTGGAGCATCGCCCCCAGGTCGGTGATGATGTCCCCGAACATGTTGTCGGTGACGATCACATCGAACCATTCCGGGTTTTTCACCATCCACATGCAGATCGCGTCCACGTGGGCGTAGTCGCGCTCGATATCCGGGTACTCCTCGCCCACCTCGTTGAACACCCGCTCCCACAGGTCGAACGCGAACGTCAGGACGTTGGTCTTGCCGCACAGGGTGACCTTGCGGCGCCCGCCGCGCTTGCGGCAGTACTCGAAGGCGAACCGGACGCACCGCTCGACCCCTTTGCGGGTGTTGATCGAGGTCTGGATGGCCACCTCGTCCGGCGTGCCCCGCTTCAGGAAGCCGCCGCTCCCGGCGTAGAGGCCCTCGGTGTTCTCCCGGACGACCACGAAGTCGATGTCCTCGGGGCCCTTGCCGGCAATGGGCGTTTCCACGCCGGGGTAGAGCTTCACCGGGCGGAGGTTGATGTACTGGTCGAGTTCAAATCGCAGGCGGAGCAAAATACCCTTTTCCAGGATTCCGGGCCGCACCTCGGGGTGCCCGATCGCCCCCAGGTAGATGGCGTCGTAGCGCTTGAGCTGCTCGACCGCGTCCGGGGGCAGCACCTCTCCGGTCCGCAGGTAGTACTCGCCCCCCCAGTCCAGCACCGTCGTCTCCAGCGCGAAGCCCTCTTTGCCGGCGGCCGCGTGCAGCACCTTCAAACCCTCGCGCACCTGCTCGGGGCCCGTGCCGTCCCCCGGGATTACCGCGATCTTATACGTTTTTTGCATCGTCGTCCGGTCCTCCTTACATTGCCCTATTTTCATATTCTTCGTCCCCCACTACGGCGTGCACCAGGGGTCCCGGGGCGGTCTTCTCCGCCGCCAGGACGTAGGCCTCCCGGACCAGGGCGGCCGCCTCGGCCTCCCCCCGCCCGGCGCCGTGCACGGTGGCCAACGCCGCGCCCGGTTCCACCCACGACCCCACCTTGTGGTGGAGGACCACCCCGACCGCCGGGTCGACGGGCTCGCCCTTTTTCGTGCGCCCGGCCCCGAGGGCCAAGGCCGCCTGTCCCACCGCCCGGGCGTCGATCCGCTGCACCCATCCCCCGGTCTCGGCCCGCACCGCGGTCCGCTCCGGGGCTTTAGCCAAAAGTTCCGGGTCGTCCACCACCGCCGGGTCGCCCCCTTGCGCCCGCACCCAGGCCCGCATCTTCTCCCGGGCCGCCCCGGACGCCAGCGCCCCCTGCGCCAGCGCCCCGGCTTCGTCTAGGCTCCCCGCCCGGCCGGCTAGGAACACCATGTGCGCGGCCAGCACCAGGCAGAGTTCCACCAGGTCCGGGGGCGGGTCCTCGCCCGCCAGCACCGCCAGCGCCTCGTGCACCTCCAGGGCGTTCCCCACGGCGCGCCCCAGCGGCTCATCCATCGCGGTCACCAGGGCCACCGTGCGCCGGCCGTGCTGCCGGCCGATCTGGACCATGGCCCGCGCCAGCTCCAGCGCGTCCTCCGTTTTCTGCATGAAGGCCCCGGTGCCCGCTTTCACGTCCAGCACCACCGCGTCCGCGCCCGAGGCGATCTTCTTGGACATCACGCTGCTGGCGATGAGCGGGATGCTGTCCACCGTAGCCGTGACGTCCCGCAGGGCGTACAGCAGCCGGTCGGCCGGCGTGAGGTCCCCGGTCTGGGCACCCACCGCGAGCCCGATCTCCCGGACCTGCCCCGCCACCTCCGCGAGGCCGAGGTCGGTCCGGAAGCCCGGGATCGACTCCAGCTTGTCGATGGTACCCCCGGTGTGCCCGAGACCCCGCCCCGACATCTTGGCCACCGGCACGCCGCAGGCCGCCACCAGGGGAGCCAGCACCAGGGTGGTCTTGTCCCCCACCCCGCCCGTGCTGTGCTTATCCACCTTGATCCCCGGGATGGCCTTGAGGTCGATCGTTTCGCCCGACGCCACGATGGCGGCGGTCAGATCGGCCATCTCCCGGAAGGTCATCCCCTGGAAGTACACCGCCATCAGGAAGGCCGCCATCTGGTAGTCGGGGACCGTGCCGTCCACGAACCCGCGGATCATAAACCCGATCTCCGCGTCGGAAAGCTCGCCCCCCGCCCGCTTTTTCAGGATTAGGTCCACCATTCTCAAGGCCGCCCGCCCCCTTCCGGGACGAGCCGCCCGTAAAAACTCGTCCCCACCGGCCACCCGAAACCGAACACCTCCGCCACCGTCGCGGCCACGTCGGCCAGGGAGGCCCGCGTCCCCAGGTCCACCCCGCCGCGCAGGCGCGGCCCCAGCGCCAGCAGGGGCACGTACTCGCGCGTGTGGTCGGTGCCGGCCGTGGTCGGGTCGCACCCGTGGTCGGCGGTGAGCACCAGGAGGTCCTCCGTCGCAAGGGCTCCGAGAATCTCCGGCAGCCGCCGGTCAAAGGCCGCCAGCGCCGCGGCGTAACCGTGCGCGTCGTTCCGGTGACCGTAGAGCATGTCAAACTCGATCAGGTTGGTGAACACCAGCCCGGACGGAAAGGTGCGCAGCACCGCGAGCGTCCGGTCCACCCCCTGCTCGTTGTCCCTGGTGGGAAAACTCTCGGTCAAGCCCCGCTCGGCGAAGATGTTCCCGATCTTCCCCACACCCACTACCGCGTGGCCCCGCTTTTTCAGGGCGTCCAGGATGGTCTCCCCGCTCGGCGGCAGGGAGAAATCTTTGCGGCGCGGCGTGCGCACGAAGCGCCCCGGCGGGCCCGCAAACGGCCGGGCGATCACCCGCGCAGGCGCGTGCTCGCCGGTTAAAAGCTCCCGCGCCACCCGGCAGATCCGGTAAAGCTCCTCCACCGGGATAACTTCCTCGTGGGCGGCCACCTGGAATACGCTGTCCGCCGAGGTGTACACAATCGGCGCGCCGGTGCGCACGTGCTCGGCACCCAGCTCTTCGATGATCGCCGTGCCCGAAGCCGGCCGGTTCCCCAGGGTCGGGCGGCCGATCCGCGCCTCGAAGGCCGCGATCAGCGCCGCCGGGAAACCGTCCGGGTACACCGGAAACGGCCGGTCCAGCACGAGCCCCGCCAGCTCCCAGTGTCCCGTGGTGGTGTCCTTCCCGGCGGACAGGGTGGCCATCTTCCCGTAGGCCGCCCGCGGGCGCGAGGCCGGTGGCACGCCCGGGACCGGGATGATGTTCCCCAGCCCCAGGGCCTCCAAGTGCGGCAGGGACAGGCCGCCCACGGCCCGGGCGGTGTTCGCCAGGGTGTTCGTGCCCGCGTCGCCGTACGCGGCGGCATCCGGCAGCTCTCCCACCCCGACGCTGTCCAAAACGATCAGGATCACCCGCTTGACGGGGCCCAAACGAACGCTTCCTCCTCTTAAGCCCGGGGATGGGTGCGGTCGTAAACGGCGCGCAGACCCCGGGATGTCAGGTGCGTGTAAATTTGCGTGGTGACGATGTCGGCGTGGCCGAGCATCTCCTGGACCGCCCGGAGGTCGGCTCCGTTCTCCAGAAGGTGCGTGGCGAAGGAGTGCCGCAGGGTGTGCGGGGTGATCTCCTTCTGGATCCCGGCCTCGCGCGCGTAACGCTTTAAGAGCTTCCACACCGTTTGGCGGGTCAGGGGTTGACCCCGTCGGTTCACGAACAAAAACCTGGTCCGCCGTCCTTTCAGCAATAGCGGCCGGGAGCGCGCCAGGTACTCGTCCACCAAGCGGACCGCCTCCCCCCCGACCGGAACGACGCGCTCCCGGCCGCCCTTCCCCACGCAACGCACCAGGCCGCCCCGCAGGTCCAGGTCGCCCACCTTGAGGTTCACCGCCTCCGATACCCGGAGCCCGCTCGCGTACAGGACCTCCATCAGGGCCCGGTCTCGCAGGCCCATGGGGTTGGCAGTGTCCGGCGCCGTCAAGAGCCGGTCCACCTCGTCCACCCGCAGCACCCGGGGCAGCCGCTGCGCCTGCTTCGGAGAGCCCGTGTACTCCGCCGGGTTGGCCGTCACCAGCCCTTCGGCGGTCAAAAACTTCAGGAAAGCCCGCACCGCCGACAGCCGGCGGGCCACCGTGGCCGGGCGCCGCCCTAGCCGCTTTTGCGCCAAAAGATAGGCGGTGATGTGGCTTGCCTGAAGGTCGTTTAGGTCCCGTACGCCCTGGGCGGCCAGGAAAGCGCCGAACTGCTGGAGATCCCCCCGGTAGGCGGCCAGCGTGTTTTCCGAAAGCCCCCGCTCCACGTGCAGGTGATTCAAGAAAAGCCCCAACTGTTCGTCCACGGTTTTACCACCCGTATGTCACATTACTATTTTTTTCGCCCCCAACAAAAAAAATCCTACCAGGGATTCCCCCGGTAGTAGTCCTTGAGCCAATCGACCATCTGTTCCAGGAAGCCCCCCGCCCCCGCCGGCCCCGCCGTCACCGGGCCTGCGGGCGGCGCGGCCCCGGTTTTGAACACCCCGTAGATCTGGATCACCAGCAGGGTGAAGATGATCACCAGCAGGCAGAGCCGGAGGGCAAACAAAAGTTTTCGCTTCAGCTGGGAAATGACCACAATGAACAAAGCGCGCTTCCCTCCCCTCTAGTCCGGCAGGGACATCAAGAGCCCGATGATCCGGGGCGTGAGGTACGCCTCCACGAAGGCCGCGCTCACCGCCACCCCCGCCGCGCCCAACTGCATCGCCGAGTATCGCAGAAAGTTCGACCACACCCCGACCTCCGGGTTGAACCCGCGCCGGACGAGCAGCAGCGCGAAGGACACCGCGGCCGCCGCCGCGAACAGGGCCGCGGGGATCAGGAGCAGGTTCTGGGGCACGATCGCGGCCAGCACCAGGACCACCCCGGGACCGCCCATCTCCCCGATCACGAACCACACAGCGAACCCGAGGGCGAACCCGCGGATGGCCACCAGCCCCAGCATCACCGGGATACCGATCACGGTGATTCCGGCCAGGAAAATCAGGGCGATGAACAAGAGGTTGTTGTAGGTGACCTCGAGAAAAGTCTCCCGGGCGTTAAAGTCGGAGTGGTAAGCATTGAGGAAGAGGCGGTCCAGGTAATCGTGCAGCTCCCCGGCCGTTTCGGCCTCGAGCCCGCCGGCCGCCCAGCCTCCGGCCAGAAGACCGCCGCAAAAGCAGAGGCCGACCACCAGGTAGACCACCCAGTGGCCCTGGAGCGCCACCAACCGGAACCGCCGCATGATCCTGGCCACATAAACCTTCCCCTTCCCCGGGGAAACCTGTCCCCCGCTAGGCAAGTTTATGGGCCGGAGAAACCGTTTATGACTGGTGCGGACCCTTCAGCCGGCTCCGGCGGACGTCCACGGCCAGCCGGGCCGCCGCGCCGCAGGCCAGGAAAAACTCAGGGGTGGTGTGCCGGTCCCGTCCCATGGTGGTCACGTTCAGCCCGTGGCGCTTGAGCCCGGTGAGCGCCGGGCCCCCGTCGGCGACCACCACCTGGTGCCGCGCGCTCACCCCGGCCGCCGCGAGCTGCGCCTCCAGGTACGCCTGGGCCTCGGCATCGTCCAGCCGCGGCAGGGCCACCAGGGCCCGCGCCAGCGCCACCCGGCCCAGAGCGGTCAGGGTGTGGTGGCTCACCCCCCGGTGGCGCTCCCGGGGGTCGGCGAAACTGATCCGCGGAATGGCGATCGGCACCCCGCCCAGCACCCCCGCCGCGTTGATGATTTCACCCTGCTCGATCCCCGTAAACCCGAACGCCTGCGCCGTCCCCACGATCCCCGGACCCATGGCCGCCAAAATGACATCCGCTCCCCCCGCCTCCCGGGCGGCCAAAAGCCCGCTGTACACGTTGATCGCCTCGAAATCGCCCCCGAAGGCGTGCCCGCAGGTCACGGTGGCGTGCACCAGCCCCGCCTCCTTGAGCTGCCCCACCAGCCGGCTAAACGCCAGGGGCAGCGCCCCCCCGTCGGTCATCAGGTACACCACCCGCAGCTCCGGCGCCAGCTCCCCCACCGCCGCCGCGAAGGGCCCGAGCATGCTGTGCAGGGAACCCGCCACCACCGGCAGCCCGTCCAGCCCTGCACAGTCCCGCAACCGATCCGCGTGGGGGCTCGCCTCCTCCTCCACCGCCAGCACCTGCACCTGAAACGGTGTGTACCGGAGCTTCATGATGTGCCCCGCCTCCGGACCGTCCCACTCCAGCCGCTCCAGGTTCACCATCACGAAATGCACGCCGCCGGTCCCGAGCCCCAAAGCCACCGCCGCGGTGTTCAGGACCACCCGGTCCCCCACCCCCACCGGCCCGGTGACCAGGTCGTAGTTGACCGCCCGCTCCACCCGGCCCTCGACATCCACCAGCACCTCGGACACCCCCGGGCGTTGCTCTGCCACTTCCACAACCCGCCCCGGCCGCATTCTGATCACGGCGCACACTCCTTATTAAGGAAGGTTGTCTACTACAGTATATTCCTGGATGTGCGAAACGCAAGCATATTGAGGCATTAACAAGGTACCTGTAGCTGAAACCGCAAGTCGCTTCCACGCTTGCTTGCCAAAACGATCACTTTCAGTCCCCTTTTCGTCGGGTCGGTCGCTGAAACGCAGGTGGGCCGGTGGGCCAGACAAGGAGAACATTGATTCTTTCAGTCCCCTTTTCGTCGGGTCGGTCGCTGAAACTACATATCAGGCAACGGCGTTCGGGGGAAGCTTCGCCTTTCAGTCCCCTTTTCGTCGGGTCGGTCGCTGAAACGGTGCCGTGACTTTTTAGAAGCCCCGGAAAAACCGCTTTCAGTCCCCTTTTCGTCGGGTCGGTCGCTGAAACCTACTCACCGACCCCTACCATTTCAACCGCAACCTGTCGCTTTCAGTCCCCTTTTCGTCGGGTCGGTCGCTGAAACAGAGCGTTTGCGCTGCCTGCCATAACAGGAAGCACCTTTCAGTCCCCTTTTCGTCGGGTCGGTCGCTGAAACAGGCGGTACGTCCTGCAGGAATGGCGGTGCGTCAGGGAAACTTTCAGTCCCCTTTTCGTCGGGTCGGTCGCTGAAACTGTTGCATGAAATGCAACACACTACCTTGGGGTGGTAGCTTTCAGTCCCCTTTTCGTTGGGTCGGTCGCTGAAACTGCTGGTGCCGCATCCCGGATCGGGGATGCTTGGATCTTTCAGTCCCCTTTTCGTCGGGTCGGTCGCTGAAACCGGGGCCTACCGCTATATCAACGCCGATGTGGTATACGACTTTCAGTCCCCTTTTCGTCGGGTCGGTCGCTGAAACACAGAGCAGACTACACCATTTCCGGTAACAACATCCCTTTCAGTCCCCTTTTCGTCGGGTCGGTCGCTGAAACGGTGCCGGGGCAGGTGTCGGCGTTCGTGTCAGTACCCTTTCAGTCCCCTTTTCGTCGGGTCGGTCGCTGAAACTCCACTGCAACCGATGGTTCGACAATCCGTGTTACGCTTTCAGTCCCCTTTTCGTCGGGTCGGTCGCTGAAACTGGGAATCGGCCTAAACACGCTGTCGGACAAAATAAACTTTCAGTCCCCTTTTCGTCGGGTCGGTCGCTGAAACTCGGCAACGCCGTAGTTCCTCAAGTCGCCGAGGTAATCTTTCAGTCCCCTTTTCGTCGGGTCGGTCGCTGAAACTGCGATGAATCCTCAATCCTGAAAGCGTTTGACGCTTTCAGTCCCCTTTTCGTCGGGTCGGTCGCTGAAACACAACGCGCAACGGATCGCCGTAACCGGTACGGTCAACCTTTCAGTCCCCTTTTCGTCGGGTCGGTCGCTGAAACAGTTGCTGAATTAAAATTTGAGTGCCGACTGGGAACTTTCAGTCCCCTTTTCGTCGGGTCGGTCGCTGAAACAGCACGCACTTCTTCGTGTTCGACCTGAACCTACCCCCTTTCAGTCCCCTTTTCGTCGGGTCGGTCGCTGAAACGGATACAACCCACAACTTCGCTCAATCTCAAAAATAAACTTTCAGTCCCCTTTTCGTCGGGTCGGTCGCTGAAACAGGTGATAGCTTATGCAGCGCAAGAAGCACGGGGCGCTTTCAGTCCCCTTTTCGTCGGGTCGGTCGCTGAAACGAACGCATATTGTAGTCGCAAATGTTACGAACTAAATCTTTCAGTCCCCTTTTCGTCGGGTCGGTCGCTGAAACCCGTTCAGCCGCAAGCACCTTCTGGCCCGGCGTGTTCGCTTTCAGTCCCCTTTTCGTCGGGTCGGTCGCTGAAACTCGGCGGCGCAATGGAAGTGCAGAGCAGAACAATGATCTTTCAGTCCCCTTTTCGTCGGGTCGGTCGCTGAAACAGTAACTCCATACGGTCCGGATCGATCTGACCAGTCTTTCAGTCCCCTTTTCGTCGGGTCGGTCGCTGAAACAGCCTGGTGGATGCGCCAGCGGGCGCGACGATAATGGCTTTCAGTCCCCTTTTCGTCGGGTCGGTCGCTGAAACACTTTAGGAGACCAAGCTACTTATGCCTTCCTATGGCCTTTCAGTCCCCTTTTCGTCGGGTCGGTCGCTGAAACAGGGGCTGCGCGTCGAGATCGATCCGCCGAATACTACGGCCTTTCAGTCCCCTTTTCGTCGGGTCGGTCGCTGAAACATGTCGGCGCTGCGGAGTTGTGACATCGTGGTGCCTTTCAGTCCCCTTTTCGTCGGGTCGGTCGCTGAAACCGGCCCAGGCATACACACAGCACTGGGAAGGTGGCATCTTTCAGTCCCCTTTTCGTCGGGTCGGTCGCTGAAACTTCCTCCCGCCTTTCGCGGGCTGCCAGATTCCGGCTCCTTTCAGTCCCCTTTTCGTCGGGTCGGTCGCTGAAACCGCGGACGATCTTCTCTTGCCAGGGTAGTAATTCAAACTTTCAGTCCCCTTTTCG
The DNA here is from genome assembly GCF_000018425.1 of Candidatus Desulforudis audaxviator MP104C. Lineage (GTDB taxonomy): Bacteria > Bacillota > Desulfotomaculia > Desulfotomaculales > Desulforudaceae > Desulforudis > Desulforudis audaxviator. The sequence goes on from NC_010424.1 coordinate 1,357,831, forward strand.
TCGGGTCGGTCGCTGAAACGCTTGACTGAAACCAGTTACAAGTACGCCGCTTTGGACTTTCAGTCCCCTTTTCGTCGGGTCGGTCGCTGAAACGCGCACGAAGTTGCCGGCCCAGGTGTGTCTGCTCAGCTTTCAGTCCCCTTTTCGTCGGGTCGGTCGCTGAAACCATAATCGCAGGATGCCGGGGCCGGAGCAAAGCCGTCCCTTTCAGTCCCCTTTTCGTCGGGTCGGTCGCTGAAACAACCGAGACAAGGACATTGACGGTTCGGCTGCTGGCGCTTTCAGTCCCCTTTTCGTCGGGTCGGTCGCTGAAACTGTTACAAATCCCAGCGGCAGTGCGTTTCGTTTCGGCTTTCAGTCCCCTTTTCGTCGGGTCGGTCGCTGAAACTTAATTGGTTTTATCTGTCAAATTTGTGGTTGTACGGAACTTTCAGTCCCCTTTTCGTCGGGTCGGTCGCTGAAACACCAGTCCCATGCGACATACTCCGCAAGTTCTTTACTTTCAGTCCCCTTTTCGTCGGGTCGGTCGCTGAAACCGCTTCTGGACACCTACCAGCCAACCCCTCGTAGAACCTTTCAGTCCCCTTTTCGTCGGGTCGGTCGCTGAAACTACGAGGAGCGCCTTCGTGCGAAGGCGGAAGGCAACACTTTCAGTCCCCTTTTCGTCGGGTCGGTCGCTGAAACCTTCGATCTTCGGCCAGCCGACCACGACCATGCTGCTTTCAGTCCCCTTTTCGTCGGGTCGGTCGCTGAAACGGACCCGGCATGCAACAACTCGTCCGCCGTCTTAACCTTTCAGTCCCCTTTTCGTCGGGTCGGTCGCTGAAACCGATTCTAGAGCCGGCGGTACGGGCGTTGCCCAATTACCCTTTCAGTCCCCTTTTCGTCGGGTCGGTCGCTGAAACCGCACCGCCTTGTCCCCGACGACGTAATCCTTGGCTTTCAGTCCCCTTTTCGTCGGGTCGGTCGCTGAAACGCATACCGGACTACTACAAGGCAATTTTAACCCGCGGCCCTTTCAGTCCCCTTTTCGTCGGGTCGGTCGCTGAAACGCGCCGGCAATCGCCGGCCTTACTTGCAGGTGCTGGCCTTTCAGTCCCCTTTTCGTCGGGTCGGTCGCTGAAACTCACCTGGTTTGCAACGCTCGCCGCGATACACAAGCTTTCAGTCCCCTTTTCGTCGGGTCGGTCGCTGAAACCGTCCAGGGCGGCCTCGAAAACCTGGCCGCCCTTCTCATCTTTCAGTCCCCTTTTCGTCGGGTCGGTCGCTGAAACCAAGCTGCTCTGCGGGGATGGGTTGACCACACGTCCTTTCAGTCCCCTTTTCGTCGGGTCGGTCGCTGAAACAGCCGGGGATTGCGGGGAGGGTAAGAAAGGGGGAGAACTTTCAGTCCCCTTTTCGTCGGGTCGGTCGCTGAAACTTCGACGCTGGCCGGCTGGTCGCGGACGCCGAAGAAACTTTCAGTCCCCTTTTCGTCGGGTCGGTCGCTGAAACAGACCCTGGCGTCAAAAAAGAAACCAGGCGCTGCAAGGGTTCCAGCCTACGCACAAGGAGCAAAATACACAGTCTCTTCGAAACTGGGTTACCTGCACAAAATCACCCTCTTTTTGCGAAAACCTCTGATCCGCCTGTAGCACAGTGATCGCGCTGATCCATCAGGATCGTTTCCTGGGGACGGTGCCATCCAAGACCATCCCAACCTATGCCTAAGAGTCCATTTTCGAAAAACTACCCATGGCAGGCTGCATAACAATGACAACCCTGATAACATTCCGCTGGAAAACCGGGATCAATCTCTTCGTAAACCATGCGGGCTTTTTCATCCCGCGATTCGATAAACCACTGGCGGAGTTCGTCATCAATTATGTGCAAGTCCTTGTTGATGATGAGCCGGTCACCCCGGAAACTGCCGTAAACCAGACAGCCGATGTTGACCGGGAATTCATAAAGGGATTCCATTACGAGGGCATAGCCGGTGGTAGTCAATCGGTGAAAGTCCCGCCGCTCTCCGAACTTCAGATCGACAATCATCGGCTCGCAAACCGTAAACGCGTCCGTGCTGAGGTTTGGGCTGAGGCCCAAGAAGGAACCGTCCAACTTCTGCTCCACAATCACCGGTATCGCCAGGACGGCCAGTGAATCTTCGCCTATGTAGGGTTGTTTAAACAGAATCTCCTGAATGCGCGATATGATCCGCGCTTTCTCAAATTCGGTCACGATGGCCACCTTGCGTTTCAGGTCCGCGGCGTCCTCAGGTGCCAGCGCCTGCAACTCGGATTCGACATTGACCGGCCCCAATTCCTGCAGCTCACGGCATATGGTCTGGTACTGTGCAACCCCAACCGAGTATATCAGCCTCTTGGCGGACACCAGCACGTGGACCAACGCAGCGTGCAGCACTCGCCCTTGGACCATGGCTGCACTCGGAGCCGGAAACACCCGCCGCACCCGCCGCAAGTACAGATCCCGGTTGGTGGGGCAATACGAGTTGGCTACCTCATACAGGGCCAGTACTGTATCGTACACCGGCTGTAACGGCGGCGCGGGCCAATTCCATCCCCTAAGCTCTTCGGCAATTCCCAGTTCCCGGGATCGGGGCAGCAGTCCTTTCAGCAGGTGCTTCTTTTCTTCCTCGGTAAGAAAGTACACCTCATACCACTCCAATCCTGATCAATCACGAAGAAAGGCTAAACCACGTCCGCACAGTAGTTGCGGTATTCGCACTCGAAACAGCGCGCCGGTCTCCTGGGGGCCGGGGGAAAGCTCTCGCGGGCGATCATCATCTTGATCTGGTCTAGCGTTTTTCGCACGAACGTCCGGGCGTTCGGCGTTATCTCTACCACGTGCACCCGCTTCCCCGGTATCAGGTACAGGAAGCCGTGCCGCACCGGTTTTCCGTACTGTTCCTCAAGAAGCATCGCGTAGCAGACAAGCTGGTACTTGTGATTCAGCCCCGGGTGACGGGAGGTGTTCTTGAACTCCACCGGAAAACAGCCGGAGCCGCACACAATGTGCATGTCCAGCACACCCTCCACGCCCAGGCGCTCGGAGCACAGCTTGGTCCGGTAGCGCCGCTCCCCTTCGGACAGATCATAGCTGCGGAATCCGCGGCGCCTTTCCAGCCTTTCTATCTCCAGGTGTTCCTCCTTGCCGTATTCCATCTTGCGCGTCACTTTCCGATGCACCGGCATCACGTAAGTGAAGTAAACCACCCGCGGGCAGTAGAGAAACTGCTTTACGTCACTGACTTTCAGCATCATCCGGCCCGTGCCTTCTTTCGGCTTCGTCCGGGGTACGACACGGCGGCCTCCGCGGCCTCTTCAGGCATCCCTGCGGACACCTCAATGGCCTTCGAAAGGCGCAGGTCCTTGTCACAGACTGGGCAGATCAGCACCTTCCCCTCCTGGCGCCCGATAATCCTCCGGAGCCGCTGAAACAGTTCTTCGCGGCGGTTATGGGTCATATCGCCGAAGAAAAGCGAGTACTGCACGTTCGTCAGGCCGTAATCTTTGCAGGCCTCAAACACCTTGCGCCGGACCTTGTCTTCCACGATATCGTAGGACACCAGCGTCTTCACGGCTACCAGCTCCCCGTGAAGGGCTTGTACTTCCCCTCGCCCCTGAGAAAGCCGGCCACCCGCCGCGCCTGCATCTGAATGATGTTCCTCAGCTTGTGTTTCTTGCCCTCGAAGCTCTCTTCGCCTTCCAGGCGTTCCAAGACCCGCCGGCCCAACTCCTTTCTGTTTCATCGGTCAGCTTGTCCCCATCCATTTCGATACCGGGCCCTTTGGTCACCATCGCAACGACCACCCGGTCCACGGTCACCGCCCGGAACTCCTCCACCAGATCCAGCACCATGGATGGCTTGCCGGGGCGGTCGGTGTGAAGGAAGCCGCCGAAGGAGTCAAGACCGGCCAGAAGGACGGCCCCTTCCACCTGGGAGTACAGAATGCCATAGCCGTAATTGAGCGCCGAATTGACGGGGTCGGTCGCCCCACGGCGTTCCCGGCCGGGGAACTCGATGCGGTCCCCGATGATCAGCCCCAGGGCGTCCCAGTAGTGATGCGCCCCCCGTCCCTCGATCGCGAACAACTGCCCCCGCAGATCGTCAATCCGCGCGGCATCCAGAGTTGCCAGCTGGCTGCGAATCCGATCGATCTCCTCGATCTTCCGGTAGATCTCCGCATACTTTTCCGTGTCGGCGCTGCGCCGGTACTTGGCGAAATACTTGAGCACGTTGACCTGGTTCTTCAGCTTCCCCTCGACAAATGCCTTCGCCAGGATTACGCCCCGCCGGTCGTCGTAGGCCTTCAACTGTTCCCGCCGGGTGAGCACCGTGCCGGTCAGGTTCGGCGCCGCCAGTTTGGCGTACGGTTTGCCGGAGAAGGATATGAAGTTGATCTGGATGCCATGCTCCAGGCATTCCTGAATCACATCCGTGGAAAGAGAAACCCCGCGGCCGGAAATGGTGATCTGTTTTATGTCGTAAAACGGGGTCTCACTCAACACTTCTCCCTTTTGCCGCACCAACAGCCGCTCGCTCTTTTTCCCCAGCGCACATCCGTAGTCCGAAACGACAAGATGCATAGGCAAAACACACCTCCCCGTCAAAAAAATGGTTAGGGAAATGCATTTTACCATAATCCGCGACCTCGCTCAATAGCTAGGCGAAATAAGCCAAATTACGCGAAATAATTATCTATTTCGTCCTGGTAACAGATAACAGATTGTTCCGTATTGATGAACAACCAGGTCACGGAACTTGGCCATACCGGCCAACCGCTCAGCTAAAACAGGAGAGATTACCCCCTTTCTCTCCGAGGATCAAGTAACAGTCGCCGTATCCGATGGGTGTCCGTTCGGCAATCCGGGCTACAGCTGATACTTCGCCGATGAAACGATGGTGTCGTCAGCCAGAAACTCTTCCTTGCCCATCGCAGCGTAGCCAGCAAGCACTCTTTGTGCCCGGCGGATATCGGTGGCCTTTTGACGAAGCATGTCAACATTGTAGTTTTTCATGGATGGCTCTTAGCATCCCCTTATCTTATTGTTTATCCAGTCTCACGCAGCAACTCCCGCTGCAATTGAAGCCCAAAGCGGGAATCATAGGGAACACGGACCCCCCATAAATGCTGGTCCACTTTTTCGAGCAGATGTTCCTTCCGCAATCGCCAAAACTGCCTATTACTCACGGAGACTAACAGCGACTGCGTATGTAAGGGTTCCTCCTGATTGAGCCGGATGTATTCATCGCATAGATCCATTGGTAGAACTTCTTGTCCATCAAACATTTCACAGAATTTTTCTTCCAACCGTTCGTCAGTCTCAAAAGCATACAGATTGGACAAGACCTCGGACTTAAATGCTTCTGCGGCCTTCAGTACCTCATCTCTCCACCAATCGGAGACCGAACCGCTGTATACGGCATCCAACAGAAGTTGGATTTTGGCTTCATCCACCATATGCCCATCCAGCGGCACCAATTGCTGCAAGGCCTTTTCAATGAGGGTTTTCGAATAAACCGGACAGCCTTTCGGAATCTCGGTTAAAACAATCACGTCCCGTTCCCGGTACCGGCGACCGCGATTGACCCGTCCGAAACGCTGCAACAACGCCTCCAAGGGCGCTGGATCGGTAAACAAGACATCAAAATCCACATCTAGACTAACCTCCACCACCTGGGTAGCCACCAGAATTAATGGGTTCTTCCGTTTCCCGGCATTTCTCGTGGAGACCTGCTGCAACAACCACTGCTCTTTCTTAAAGCGGTCCCGGGAACAAAACTTGCCGTGGAGCAGTTCCACCGGGATTTCACCATTCGAAACAGCATTCAACGTCTCCCACATTTGCTGTGCACGCTGAACAGTAGTAGCTACGACCATAACAGCCAAACCTCTTCTCGCCTTCTGATGAATCTCCAGTATTGTCTCTTCATCCAGCAAATCTGCCGCTTTCAAGCATAAACGGTGGCGGCGAAACGCCTCATATGCTTTCGTCGTGGCTATAATCGGTGTAGGTCGGTTGAGTTTTTCATTTAGAATCTCTTTAAGGATTGAAGGCAAAGTGGCGGACATTACCAGCACGTTTACCGTCAAATCTCGAACCATATGCTCTAGGAGCGCCAAAATCATTCCCAGTCGGCTAGGATCGTAAGCGTGGATTTCATCAAAGACTATGCGACCTCCTGCACAATCAGTCCAGATAGCCTCATGGCCGCGAAGCTGGAATGCACCACGCAGAAGCTGGTATGGGGTAAGAATACGCACCGGGGCAACATGCAACCTTCCGAGATTGATCTCTCGCTCAGCCTGGTTCTTTGCTTCTCCCGGAGTGTAACCACGGTCCAATAACTGCCGGTAAAGGGCCTGCAAGGCACGGGAATGCTGCAACACCACCCGGTCGTCACCGAAGCGCTCGCCCAAGCGACTACGCATCGCATTCAGGCTAGCCTGGTAAGGAAGCACATAGAAAAGCGGAGGGTTTCCAACGGTTTGTCGCCCGTTTGCGGCGGCCCATAGTAAAGCGGCCTCGGTCTTGCCGCTCCCCGTCGGGGCTACCAGAACAGCGCACCCCGGCGTCTCGCTGGCGTGGGTTTGATGGGCATAGACCTCATCTCCAGTCTTTGCAGGCGGTGGCAAATCCAGCACCCTTGCCATGATGGCTGGAGATGCAAGAGACTCCAACTTCGCAAATGCCTGCCAAGCTGACCCCGCATGATCCGCCAAGATCAACACGCCCCTTGTAAATCGTCCGGCTAGGGCTGCTGAGGAACGAGCATCCTCTTTGCGAAGGCGGACGACCAGTTGAGCGTAGGCGTCCAATGCCCGCCGCGCAAACCCCGGGAAGGTTGACCGATCAAAGGTTCCATCTGAAGCCGGAAGGATGAACCGTTCATTCGACGCCAACAACAAACACCCTTTTAGTAACGGCAACAAGCCATACAAGACCATTTTCGGGGCAAGATGGAAAAACTCTTCGTCCAGATCCAGGGCCACTTGCTCCAAAGAATCGGACAGTGGAGGCTCCTCCCAGTCGCAACCCGGAGGAAAATCCCGCTCAAGAATCGAAAAATCCTTGTGATGAGACAGAATCCCGGCAGCCACCCACGGCAGATCCTGATGCGGGTCGTTGTCTAGAAGCCAAGGAAGAAAGGCGGCAGAAAGGACTTCATGCCGGAATGGAAACTCTCCATTGCCTCTGAGCATTTTCTGGAATCCACCGGCACATTTCCCGACATCGTGGAGAACCGCTGCCAGGGCCATTCGCGACCAGAAACGCGGCATTTGAGAAAGCTGATCCAATTCCGGCATACGCGCATGCAAAGCAACAACATTGGCAAGGACCCGTTGAGTATGACTGACTAACGTCTCTCCACTGGTTGCCTTGCCAACCCGGCTTTTGGCCCAAATATGATCAAAATCTGGCAACACTATCTTCATCTCCGACAAACGAGTGGAAAACAAGTCCCCTTCTCGCCCCTTCGTGTTTTGCGGGCGAATATGGGTCTACTAACCATCCCTCCGGTGCCCGATCTTTATGCTGAAGCAACCGGTTGGTATGGGGAACCTCTCCGGCGTAAACCAGATCAAAGAGCATGATGTATCTACCGAAATGCGGTTCCCTGCCCGGAGGTGGCTCAATGTAGCGAGGCATGAGGACGGTCACCCCGCGTCCAAGCAGTGGCCGCATGGCAAACGGCAGCAAGGTCTGTTCCAAATAGGCTCCTTTTGCCTTCTCTAATTCAATCACTTCAACCGAGGTAATGCTCGCCAGATCTTGAGACCGTCCTAGAATTACGCAAAACACCGGATTGCGAAAAGCTTCGGCCAAATCTGGCGGGTAGAGGTAAAGGGTCAACCGGCAGCCGAACAAAAAATCCCGTAGATGTGGTTGAACTACAGCCTGAGTGGAAACAGGATATTTCCTTTCTCCCCATTTGAAAGTTTGGCCGCCTTTGGTGATCACATGCTGGTGTTCCAAGTCACTCCCTTTAGCTTGAAAACTAAATTGGTAAGCAAACTTAACGGTTGCTGGGTTGAACCATTCGCCCACCGCGCTTGCAATATGACCGTAAATGGTCGAGGGCGGCGGCATATCAAAACTGGTCTGCCGCCCGATCAAAAAATGAGGGTAGCGAAACGAGGCGATAGGTGCTTCAATATGCACTTTAGCCACTCTCATTCGTACCAGGCCTCATTATCAGAGTCGGCCAACTTGTCAGCCATCGCTTGGATCGCTTCCCGAGGATGCTGCAAATGAATCGTCAGACTGCTAGCTGCGGCAACAATGGCGTCCTGTAAGGCTTGACGCTCTTCGTCCAGAAAACCCTTGGCCCACCCTATATGGATGTCGGACAAGAAGTCTTCCTTGTAAACCCTTAGAATCTCGGCAAATGCTTCCCGGTCAAATTCGGTCTGATGGGTTTTTGAAGCCCTCAACGCCCGATAGAAAGGATTGTTGCCGTTCTTCACCACGGCGAGGAAAACAATAGCCGGAACCAAATCCGTGTAATGAAGGGCCTGCTTCGCTCCGCCGCTCAGTTCAGCTAACGCTCTAACTAGAGTAGACACGCGCTGGCAGCGTTTTTCAATTGGTAAACGCAATGCCATTTGCTTGCGAACTTTGACCTCCCGGCAGCCTTCGTTCTGCGCCTCTTCCCGCCGGTAGGTATCAAGATTCTTATAACCTACCCGCTCACTGTCAAAGAAAGTCCCGGCGCAGGTAAGGTCAAGAGAAAACAAGCCCCGGAGATGAGCACGGTAAAACTCGTGCTCGTGCGGTACGGGATCGCCATCCTGGCGGGTCATAGTCCCAAAATCAGACACAATTGGAGACGGAGCAATGGCCACAAAAGTCCCCACCCGGAATGGTGAAACACGGGTGATCTCCCGGTCTTTCTCCAACGGAGTTGTCTCCTTGGCCTTTACTGCATCAGTTTTTTTGGAAGGGGCACGCATGTAACCAAAAAGATCGTCGTCCCAATTCCTAACGGGGTTTGCATCGGTGTAGGCTATTTTACCTTCACGAAATACGGGTGCCGCTACCCAATCACCACCCGAGGTTTCCAGTCCGGTGCGCAGCCAATACCGAAAGGCCTGCGCTGATACGTACGGAAGTACACCCTGTGGTGTTCTGATTTTTTTCACGGCGATAGTGTTGTCCGTTCGGGCTCCGGCATCAGCTCCAGCGTTATTCAGGGCGGAGGCCGGAGCATCCAAAACCAACAGTCCTGCCAGAAAAGCCATGCTAATCTCTCCTCATAAATCTTAATTGGTCTCTTCGTCTACCTGTATCTCGGGTTCAGCTAAAAGTTCACGATTATCTTCCCGGCCAAAAAACCCTTTACCGTAAAGCTGTTCTACTAGTCGAATAGAAATCAGGTCCCTTGACAGGCTCCAGTCGCTACGCCCGACAGCGTGATCGGCCTCGAAAACATCCAAATATTCATCCAGCCCGAAGAGTAATCGGCCGTGATCTTTGGCCTGATTGCGCTGGGCCTTGGTCAAGGCGTTGCGTACCTCCCAAGGCCGTTGACCGTATACCAGGTCCCGAAACAACCCCTTGTCATTCGTTTGGCTTATATGATCAGCCAAACGGTCGGCGAACTGCTTGATAGCTTCAATTCGCCGTTCATCCACACCCATCACCTCTTTCAGAAAAATTTTAGTTAAAGACCAATCCGTCATTTTCGGCTCCCGCAATTTCACAACTCCCGAAACCGGAGTATCTCCCCGCAAGTGACGCCTTAAGAAGTTCCTAGCGGCACCCAAATCCATAAATCCGTGCTCATAGATCGCAAACAAGTCCGCGATGACATCGTTCCGGGAACGACCGGGGCCGCCCGGTAACTGTTGAGTATCCCGCTTTTTTCTTCCACCACCCTTGTTTTCCTCTTTACCTTCGGGGACTGGCGTTTCCTGGGCGTAAGGACGCCGCCAAGCCTTGGCTACCAGGCTTCGCCACCGTATCCCATAAGGTGCTGCATCCACAATTGTCAAAAACCGCGTCACCTGTATCGGAAGATGAAAGATTTCCAAAGAAGGTCCTTGTCCCGAATTACTCAACCAATAGGCAGTTACCGAAACATCCCGGCGAGTCCTAAACTCATTCCCCATACGCACACGATAGATATCCATGAGGTCATTCATAATTAAAGTGGCTGGCGCCTTGGCATCCGGATACTTGACCCGGTGCTTGGAAGTACCCGCAGCCTGTTCGCGCTCCAAATCTAGGGAAGGGCCTTTTGTTCGAGGTAGAGTACCGCTTTTGGCCAAATTTAGCAGCCGCTGATTATCAGCCAAATACCTTTCAGCAAAAGCCAAAGTGATAGCAGGATCATCTCCGTGAGCGATCAAGAGTCGTCCTTCGGCCCGCCGCCCTCCCAGCGGCAGTGCCTGCAGTGCTACCAAATAGGGACCGAAGATCGGGAGAAAGCTGTGACCTTCGGGATAGAAATTCAGCACATTCTCTCCGGTAAGCAGCGGCATTTGCCTTCTCTCAATCAAATGGGTCGCAGGTTTGCCGGAAAAGGGGCAAGTAAAATGCTTCGCTCCGGAATCCGGCATTGAGCGATGTGCACGTAGTACTCTATTCTCATACTCTTTTCTCTTTTCAGGCCCGGAAGTGGGGTTGTCATAGGCATTCATTGTAAAAACACAGGCGTTGTAACTGGTCATTAACCCGCTGAAATAGTATTCCGCCATCCGATCGGCCGCCGAATCCAAATCCTCCATCGTAAGGTCCCGAGGATCGTTTTTCCGGCACATCACACATAATGTAGCAATCCCGACATCAACCAAAGGGTGTCCAGTCCAAGTTAGCATTCCTCCTTCACCTCCTTAGAGTCTTAATGTCATAAGCCCTGGACAGGTTGCATATCTCTATTGAAGTAGATGCAAGACAGCTAATGTGAGGAGTACAAGTGCCAAGCTAAGCAATAGGAGTATGGTCATTGTTATTGGACTCACCGTCCTTATCCCAATCCTGGGATTGAAATAGAGTCTGCTCCATATTTATGTGGACGGTAGGTCCTATATGCTTGGGCTATTTACTTCCTTAACTTTCCTCCAAATCAGGATACTGAAACAATCCAGGTATTGAAATTACTCTTAAACTAGGACCCGATGAAAAGGGGACTATCTTTTAGCATATACCTCTCCCATCCTCTTCACCTCCGCCGCAACATCTTCATGTAGGCGGGCCGGGGCCAAAACCTCGGCCCGGGAACCGAAGCTCATCACCCACCGTTTCACCTCGCCTAGGCCGCGCACCCGAAGGATGAGGGTCAGTGAGCCGTCCGGGTGTTCTTCGATCTCTTGACTGGGATGCCACTGGCGTTCGCGGATGTACCGGGCTTGGAAGGAGTCGAAGCGGATGCGGACCTCTTCCAGTTCCCCGCCGCGTTCGAGGGCGAGGCTGTCCCCCAGGTAGGCGTTGATGTCGAAGGCCGGGTCGGGCGTGAAGTGGGCGTCCGTCACCCGGAGGTTGGTGATCCGGTCGAGGGCGAACATGCGCACTTCGTTCCGGAAATGGCAGTGGCCGATGAGGTACCACGCCCCCTGGTGGTGGCGCAGGTGGTAGGGGTCTACCCGGCGGGAGGTGTCGGCGTCCCGGCTGGCGGAGTAATAATCCAGATCCACGGTGCACCGTTCGCGCAGGGCCCGGCCCAGCAGTTCCTGCAAGTGCAGCAAGTGTTGCTCGTCGCCCCGGGGCCGCTCCACGGCAAAGGAGATGGTCTGGTTGACCAGAGAGAAATCCAGGGAAACCGTTTCGGGCATTGCCAGGCAGATCTTTTCGAAGGCGTCCGTGATCAGTTTTTCGAAGGGCGTCCCCCGGTACTGGGAGAGGAGTTTACTTCCCAGAAACAGGGCGAGCACTTCGCCTTCAGACAGGGTGAAGGGCGGCAGTTGAAAGTCGCGCGCGTAATAGTAACCGCCCCGCGTCCGGTCGTACTTCAGGGGAGCGTTCAGTTGGTCGCGCAGGTACTCAAGGTCGCGCTCGATGGTGCGCCGGCTGGTCTCAAATTCCTCAACCAACCGGGCAACGCTGGGAAACGTACGGACGCGCACCAAGGCGTCGATATGGTAAATACGCCCCAGAGCCGAGCGATTACGGTTCCCGAAGGCCTTTTTCGGGTCTTTGCCCATATTGTCATCACCTGGCGCCTTGGTACCATTAATAACCTTTATATCCAATTTCGACGTGATCACCAAATATCCCTTCCGAATCCTGATTATTACACAAGACCGGCATCGCGATCAGCACGGCAACAACCGCAAACGGTCATCAAGTCATGCACTCATGATAAACGCTGACCCCGCCAAATACTGGCGGGGTCTGACTTGTGCCTTTATTCTATGCTCTCGATCCGGTACTTCCCCATTCCGAAGACGGCGCCCTTGCCGACGTGAACGTATTCGCCGATTTTCAGCAGGGGCCGGAACTCGGCCGCATCTCCGGTGTAGATCACCTTGCCGACCAGGCCGCCCATGGTGATGCGGGCGTCACGGCGGCCGGAATACCGGTCCCAATCCACCCAGCGCGTGTCTTCGGACAGGGTGCGGACTCGCTCGGCGCGCTCGATAAGGCCCGTAAAGTCAACGTCCAGTTCTTCTCCCTGGTGGAAGTACATCAAGGATGAGATCCGGCGCAGCAGTCCGCGGAGCAACACGTGAAACGGAAGCGCGGTCACGAACCGGTCATGGTGTTTCAGCCGGGTCATGGTCAGTAACCTTATTTGCAGACGGTCATTCGCAGCATTGGGGGTGGTCTGGCTCATGATTTCGGCCCCGCTCAACGAGGTCCCGGGATCACGCACGGTACGGTCGGAGGCGCAGAAAATGGTTTTCTCGACCCCATCCAGCCCGACGAAGTTCACCGTGCGCAGCAGGTAGGGACGTCTTCCCTTGCCGATGCCGACACGCCCCAGTTCATCGAGGCTGACGATGAAGTAAGGAAGGAACTTGATGCCCTTCCCGACGAGCACCAGGTGAAAGGACAGTTTCTCTCCGGGTTTGTATTCCTGTTGGGTTTCCAAGGGTGGTTCAATAACAAAGGGGCGCGGAATGTTCTCCAGGTTCCGCAGGGCCTGCGCGCCGGCAGGCGGCGCAGTCTCAAATACGTAGGCGAACGGGCAGGACTCCCGGAGCAGGCAGCCGTGACATTCGTCCTGCCTTTGGGCGCAGCATATTCGGCGGAAGACACGTCCGAACCCCCCACGTAGGGTGGAACCCTTGTAGCGAGGTAGAATCAGTCCATCAGCACCCGCTTCCAGTTCAACCCGGTAACGGGCGATGCGAAGATTGGAGAGACCGGAAGTGGAGAGTTCGTTAAGGCTCTGATTCATTGCCACTCTTCCCTAAGCGCTGCTGCGCCTTTCGGACCCATTCGGCGTCCAGGCGGGTGAGCCTTTGTTTTTTCAGGTTCTCGCGCATGATCCAGAGTATGTCCTTGTCCCGGGACGAAAACCACTTCTCCATCAGTTCCTTGCCGGGAGCGGGCAGGGCGGTTACGGCCACGCTCCAGCAGTAACCGAGCGCTTTTCTCAAGATGCTGAACCCGGGGCTCGTACGGTCCTCCACCGTGATGAGCCCGGCGGTGATCCGGTCGAGGAGCGCGAGCACGGCCATGGCGTGTTTTCTCTCGGCCAGCAGGCGCGGTTCGCAAAGGCCCACCGCCGCGGCCCGCTGTTCGTAGAGGCTGCCCCGGCTCCAGCCGTCCATTTCCCGGAGCAAAAAGTCCATGTCGGCGTCGCCGATGTACTGGAGGGCGATGGCCACGCTCTCCCGGACCCGCCAGCGGGGGTCGGGGGCGTGCCGGCGCAGTTCGGGCAGAAGCCCGGTGTCGCCCCAAGCGATCAGTTTACCGAGCCCGGCGACCCCGCACGCGGCGAGGAACTCATGGGGCGAGTCGGCGGACGCCTTTTCCGGGGTGAAGGCGGCCAGTTCCAGGAAGAGTTCCCTGGTGCCCTCCGCGGCTACCGCTTCGAGCAGCTCCAGGTTGGCCCGTTTTCCCGGCAGGCCGGACTCCGCCAGCAGGAACGGTTTCCAGTCCGCGAGGGATTTCAGGCGGTTCCGGTATTCATCCACCTTCCCCATGCGCGCTCCCGTTCTTACTATCCAATGGATAGTTTTGTACGCGACCTCTTCCTGGGTATTTTCTACAGGCGTGCCCGTTTCCCCTGTGCGCCGCGGGCCGTTTTTTGGGTGCCGCCCCGGCCCCCGGGGCTTCCCGGGGCCGGGGAACGGTGATATTGTGGTATACTGGTGAAGCGAATCGTAAACACAGGGGGCCTCTATTTAGCATGCCTTACGACGGGCTGGTGCTCGCGGCGGTCTGCCGCGAACTGGAAGCGAAACTGGCCGGCAGCCGGATCCAGCGGGTGCAGCAGCCGGAAAAGCTGACCCTGGTGCTGCAGTTCCGCACCCCGGGCATGACCTACCACCTGCTGCTCTCCGCCCACCCGCAGCAGGCGCGGGTGCACCTGACCGGGGAGCGGCTGGAGAACCCCCTCTCGCCCCCGCTCTTTTGCAGCGTGTGCCGCAAGCACCTGGAGGGCGGGCGGGTGGAGGCCTTTATCCAGCCCGGCTTTGAACGGGTGCTGCAGCTCGCCGTCCTGTCCCGGGACGAACTGGGGCGGGAAAGCAAAAAGCTCCTGATCGCCGAGATCATGGGCCGCCACAGCAACCTGGTGCTGGTCGACGCCGAATCCGGACTGATCCTGGACGCCGCCAAGCGCTACACCCACGCGGTGAGCCGCTACCGGGAGGTCCTGCCGGGCAAGCCCTACCTGGCCCCGCCCCGGGAGAAGGCCTCCCCCCCAGGGCTTGCGGCCGAGGAATTCGGCCAGTTGCTGCTGGAGATGCCCGTGCACCTTCCGGTCTGGGAGGCGCTGCAGCGGCGGTTCGAGGGTTTGAGCCCCCTGATGGCCCGCGAGGTGGTGCACCGGAGCGGGCTGGACACCGAACTGACCCTGGACTTCTGCGGCGAACACGAGCTGGTCGCCCTCTGGGAGGCCTGCACCCGCCTTTTCACCCGGGCCGGACAGGGCCTTTTCGAGCCGACTGTTCTCCTCGGCCCCGGGGGCGCGGCGGTGGACTTCGCCGCTTTCAGCATCGGGCACCGGGCGAGCCGGACCGAGAACGAGGGAATGAACGCCCTGGTGGACCGGGTGTCCCGGGTGCGGGCGGGCGGCGAGCGGGTGAAGGGCCTCCGCGAGGGCCTTTTCGGCGCGGTGTCCCGGGCGCGCAAGCGCCTGGAGAAGCGCCTGGAGGGGTGCCACGAAACGGCCGCCGACGGGGCGAAGGCGGAAGAGTTGCGGCTGCTCGGGGAGGTGCTGACCGCCAACTTGTACCGGCTGGACGGGAACGCCGAGCGGGTCATACTGGAGGACTTCTATACCGGGCGGCCGGTGGAGATCACCCTGGATCCGCGGCTCTCTCCCGCCCAGAACGCGCAGGCTTACTTCAAGCGGTACAGCAAGCTGCGTAAGGGTGCCGAGCGGGCCCGCGCGGAACTGGCCGAGCTGGAGGCCGAGGCGGCCTACCTGGACGCGCTA
This sequence comes from Candidatus Desulforudis audaxviator MP104C, assembly GCF_000018425.1. Lineage (GTDB taxonomy): Bacteria > Bacillota > Desulfotomaculia > Desulfotomaculales > Desulforudaceae > Desulforudis > Desulforudis audaxviator. The sequence continues at coordinate 1,373,386 of NC_010424.1, forward strand.
GAGACGGCCATCGCCCTGGCCGAGACCCCGGCGGACCTGGAGGAGGTCCGGGAGGAACTGGCCGGCGCCGGCTATCTCCGTGACAAGGCCGGGGCCAGGCGGCCCAGGAAGGCGGCGGAACCCCGGCCCCTGGAACTGCAGACGGCCGACGGGGCCGTGGTGTACGTCGGCCGGAACAACCGCCAGAACGACCTGGTCACCTTCAAGATCGGGCGGCCGGACGACATCTGGCTGCACACCAAGAACATCCCGGGGGCGCACGTCATCATCCGCACCGGCGGGCGGCCGGTGAGCGACCGGACCCTCCTGGAGGCGGCCTCCTGGGCGGCTTACTTCAGCAAGGCCCGCCAGGGAAAAAAGGTGCCGGTGGATTACACCCTGCGCAAACACGTGCAAAAGCCCAAGGGCGCACGCCCCGGGTTCGTAATCTACACCCACGAGAAAACGGTGCTGGTGGACCCACGACCGGTGTGTTTACCTGGGCAGGAGGAGTCTGGGGGGCGGTAGGCGGTGCTGGCGGCGGCATGGGAGAGGGACTGCGTTGGTTGGGCTTGGCCTGGGAGAGGTGACAGTTGTTTTCGGGCCCGGCCTGGGAAAAGGGGACAGGCCCCATTTTCGGAACGGCAGTCTAACCGGTAAGTGCCATGTTGTCCTTCCGAAAATGGAGCCAGTCCCCGGCCGCCCCTCCCGCTTCCGTATCATACCACAGAAGCGGGGGACGGGCTATCACTATTTATTTCAATTTGCATCTACGTGCCGCTCTCGTCCGGAGCCTTTCCTGGACGGCGTCTCCGGTCAGCTCCCGCAGAGCAGCAGCGGCGATCCAGCGGGCGCTCTTGCTGTTCTGCGTCTGGATCCGGTGGGCGGTGTCCACGGCGGCGGCGTTCAGTTCCCGGCTTCTCTTCCCGATCTGCCGCAGCGCCCAGTTCACCGCCTTTTTCACGTAGTTCCGGCTGTCGCCCGCCTCCCGCTCGATGAGGCGCAGGAACATCCGGAAGTCGGCGTCCCCCGCCTGCTCGTCCGCGACCGCCAGTCGGGCCATCAGGATAAAACCGGCCCTTTTCACGAACTCCTCAGGCCGCATGCCCCATTCCACGGCTTTGACGTAGGCGTAGGCGGTGTTCTGAAAGAGGTTCATGCAGGTCTGGTCGCAGACTTCCCAGTCGTGGAAGTCCCGGACCCAGTCCTCCATTTCTTGCTCGGTGACCTTCCTGGGTACGGCAACGAGCCCGGCGATGATCCGGGCCTCTCGCACACCCGTGACCCAGAGTTCCCGGGCCAGTCCATGGTCGCGGCCGATCTCCCTGGCCAGCTTCCGGAGCACGGGCACCCGCACCCCGTAGTTGTTTTCCGGGCTGATGCCGAACCGGGCCATTCCGGCCACCGCTGCCGGGTCAGCCAGGGTCTTCAATTGGCGCAAGATCTCTTCCGACCGGTTCATTGTCAACCCTCCAGTCATGTTTATTTCTCACCAATGGCCATGAAGACGCCCACCGACGCCCGAATGCTTTCAAAACAACCGGTATGAAGCGCCCCGCGCGCACTCAGCCCGCCTCGCTCGCCGGCAGTTCCCGGACGATGGCCCGCGCGGCGGCCACGGGGTCCGGGGCCGCGGTAATGGGGCGGCCGATCACCAGGTAGTCGGCGCCGGCGCGCACGGCCTGGGCCGGGGTCATGACCCGCTTCTGGTCCTGTAGCTGGGCGCCCGCCGGGCGGATTCCCGGGGTGATCAGCAGGAAGTCCGGCCCCAGTGCGGCGCGGAGCGCCGTCAGTTCCAGCGGCGAGGACACCACGCCGTCCAGGCCGGCGGCCTTGGCCAGTCCGGCCCAGGCGAGCACGACGGACTCCAGGTCGTCTCCGAAGCCCAACTCCCGGCTTAAGTTTTCCTGTTCCAGGCTGGTCAGCACGGTAACGGCCACGAGCTTCGGAGCCGGGACCCCGGCGCGCGCCGCTTCCGTACGGGCCGCCTCGGCCGCCGCCCGCATCATGACCAAGCCCCCGGCGGCGTGGACGTTAATGATGTGCGCCCCCAGGCCCACCAGGGCCCGCACCCCCTGGGCCACCGTTTCGGGGATGTCGTGCAGTTTCAGGTCCAGAAACAACCGGCCGCCCACACCGGCCAATTCCTCCACCATCCGCGGGCCGTGGCGGAAAAAGAGCCGCATGCCGATCTTGAAGCCGCCCACCTCGCCCCGGAGTTCCCGGGCCAGAGTCAGAGCCCGCTCCCGCTCGTCCACGTCCAACGCTACCAGAATCCGCTGACCCGCTTCAGCGGGTACCTCCGGTGCCGGCACTGCTTTCAACCTCCCGTCCGGTGGGCGGCGCCCACCAGTTCGTTTATGTCCCTGATCCCCTGTTCCGTTAGATATTGCTCCAGGTCCGCGGCCACCGCTGCGGCCGCGCCCGGGTTGACCAGGTTCGCCGTGCCGACGGCGACGGCGCGCGCCCCGGCCAGGATGAACTCCAGGGCGTCCCGCGCGGTCATGATGCCGCCCATGCCGATCAGAGGCAGCTCCACCGCCTGGTACACCTGCCAGACGGCGCGCACCGCCACCGGGCGGACGGCCGGCCCGGACAGGCCGCCGAACACGTTGCCCAAGAGCGGCCGCCGCCGCTCCACGTCGATGACCATCGCGGACAGCGTGTTGATCAGCGACAGGGCGTCGGCCCCCGCCCCAGCCGCGGCCAGGGCGATGGTCCGGATGTCGGTCACGTTGGGAGAAAGCTTGGCGATCACCGGCAGGCGGGTGTTTTCCCTGACCTGCCGGACGACCGCGGCCGTCATCGCGGGCTCGGTGCCGAAGGCGATCCCTCCGGCCTTCACGTTCGGGCAGGAGATGTTCACCTCCAGGGCGGCGATCCCCGGCACCCCGTCCAGCCGTCCCGCCAGGCGGGCGTACTCGTCCACCGTCTCGCCGGCGATGCTGACGATGACCGGGACATCGAAGCGTGCCAGCCGCGGCAGGATGTCCCTCACCAGGGCCTCCACGCCGGGGTTTTGCAGGCCCACCGCGTTGATCACCCCGGCCGGGGTCTCGGTGATTCGGGGCGGCGGGTTGCCGGCCCGGGGTTTTAGCGTCACGGTTTTGACCACCAGCGCGCCGAGCCCGGCGAGGTCCAGGTAGGGCGCGTACTCCTCGCCGAAGCCCACCGTTCCCGAGGCGGTGAGCACCGGGTTCTTCAGGGTGAGCCCGGCGATGGCAACGGCTGTTTTCACCTTCACTCCCAGACCACCTCCCGGGCGCCGAACACCGGGCCGTCGGCGCAGACCCGCCGGTACTCCCACCGGTCCGGAGCGCCGATGCGGCAGCTGCAGCACACGCAGGCCCCGATGCCGCAACCCATCCGCTCCTCCAGAGAGAACTCGCCGGAAAGCCCCAGGGTCTCCAGCGCGCCCGCCAGGGCCCGGAGCATTCCCGGAGGCCCGGCGGCCGACACCCAGTCCACGGGCTCATGGCACACGGTATCCAGAAACAGCTCGACCACCGAGCCAGCGTGCCCGCGGGAGCCGTCGTCGGTGGCCGTGAAAAGGTTGACCGGCAGAGTGGTGAAGTCCGCCACGTCCAGTTCGGCGGCGGTCCGGGCGCCCTGGAAAACGGTGACCGCTCGCCGGGGTACCCGCTTTAGCGGGTCGGCGGACAGCTCGCGGGCCAGGAAAAAGAGCGGGGCGATGCCGATGCCCCCGCCGACTACGGCCACGCGGCGGTGCTCCGCAGGCGGGTCAAAACCCCGGCCCAGCGGGCCGAGGACGTTCACGCGCCCGCCCTGCTTTTTCTGTGCCAAAAGCGCGGTGCCGCGGCCGACCACCCGGTAAAGGATGGTGACCGTGCCCCGCTCCCGGTCGGCGTCGTGCACGCTCAAGGGGCGGCGCAGCAGGGGGTCCGCCGTGCCGTCGCAGCGCACGTGCAGGAACTGCCCGGGCCTGACGGCCCGGGCGATTTCCGGGGCCGCGAGCACTAGGCGGCGGCAGCCGGCCGCCACCCGCCGGTGGGAAACCACCTTCGCGTCCGTGACGTAAGTCAACTCGTCCACACACCTCCTGCGGGCACCGGTAGGGGGCTCGGCCTGGGAGAGGGGGACAGGCACCATTTTCGGAACGGCAGTCTGACTGGTGAGTGCTACTGTTGTGTTCCGAAAATGGAGCCAGTCCCCGGCCGAGCCCCCTTGCCCTCGCAGTCAGGATGAGAACTCCTTTGAATGGTACGCTTCAGCTTTATGACGAACCGTCAGTTCCACCGGATTGGGATCGCGCTTCTACCTTGGCCAAATGTGGCCACAGTCCACCTGCTTCCAACCCGTGCCGCCAGGAGTAGGATGAAAACTTCTTTGGACCGGCTGGCGACGCCGCTAAGCGACAGGTTTCAGGACACGTACTCCTGGAGCGGGATCAGCGGCATCGTTTCGCCCCGCTGGCGCGCCCGCATCACTTCGATGACCACCCGGGCCGTATCCAGCGACGTCAGGCAGGGCACACCCATCTCCACCGCGGCCCGCCGGATCCGGAAACCGTCGCGGGTGGTCAGCTTGCCCTTGGTCAGGGTGTTCACCACTAGGTGGATCCGGTTTTCGCGGATTAGGTCCACGATGTTCGGGGAGCCCTCGTGCACTTTGCGGGCCACCTCCACGGTGATCGCCCGGCTGCGCAGGAACGCCGCCGTGCCCTCGGTGGCCACGATCTCAAACCCCAGGTTCACCAAGCTCCGGACCAGCGGCAGGGCCTCGTCCTTGTCCCGGTCGGCGATGGTCACCACCGCCTTGCCGCTCGAGGGCAGCGTGTAGCCGGCCGAGAGGCAGGCCTTGTAGAGCGCCAGGGCATAGTCCTTCGACACGCCCATCACTTCCCCGGTGGACTTCATTTCGGGACCCAGGCACACGTCCACGTCCAAGAGTTTCGCGAAGGAGAAGACCGGCGCCTTCACCGCGATGTTCCGCGTCTCCTCGTACAGCCCGCCCCGGTACCCCAATTCCGGCAGCGTGGCCCCCAGGCAGATCCTGGTCGCCAGGTTCACCATCGGGATGCCGGTGACCTTGCTCAGGTAGGGCACGGTGCGGCTGGAGCGCGGGTTCACCTCCAGGACGAACACCCGCCCTTCGTGCAGGACGAACTGGATGTTCACCAGGCCCCGGATCTTGAGCGCCCGGGCGATTTGCTGTGTGTACTCGAAAAGCTGCTCCTTGATCTCCGGGGTCAGGGTCTGCGGCGGGAACACCGCGATGCTGTCCCCGGAGTGGATCCCGGCCCGTTCCACGTGCTCCATGATGCCCGGAACTAGAACGGTTTCGCCGTCGCAGACGGCGTCGACCTCCAACTCCTTGCCCAAAAGGTACTTGTCGACCAGCACCGGATGCTTCGGAGTCACCCGGACCGCGTCTGCCATGTACTCTAAAAGCTCCTGGGAGTTATACACGATCTCCATCGCCCTTCCGCCCAGGACGTAGGACGGCCGGACCAGGACCGGGAAGCCCACCTGCTCCGCGATCCGCTGTGCTTCCTCGACCGAAAAGCCGGTCCCCCCGGGCGGCCGCGGGATGCCGAGTTCAGCCACGAGCTGGTCGAAGCGCTCCCGGTCCTCGGCGCGGTCGATGTCGGCCACCGAGGTGCCCAAGATGTTGAAGCCGGCCTTTTCCACCGGACGGGCCAGGTTGATCGCCGTCTGCCCGCCGAACTGCACGATCACCCCGTCGGGTTTTTCTTTGTGCAGGATGTTCATCACGTCCTCCGGGACCAGTGGCTCAAAGTACAGCCGGTCGGCGGTGTCGAAGTCAGTGCTGACCGTCTCCGGGTTGTTGTTGATGATGATCGCCTTGACGCCCTGCTCCTTCAAGGCCCATACCGAGTGCACCGAGCAGTAGTCGAACTCGATCCCCTGCCCGATCCGAATCGGGCCCGAGCCTAAAACGACCACCTTGCGTACCGCTTGGGGCTCGGCCTCGTCCTCGTCCTCGTACGTGGAGTAGTAGTAGGGCGTGGTGGCCTCGAACTCTCCGGCGCAGGTATCCACCATCTTGTAGACCGGTTCCACCCCCAGCTCCCGGCGCAGGCGGTGGACCTCCCGGGAGGTGGTGCCCACCAGCTCCGCGATGGTGGTGTCGGAGAGGCCGATCCGCTTCACGCGCCGCAGGAGTTCGGGGGTCAGCCCGGCCGGGGCACCCACGCCCGTCGGGGTACCCACGTCAGTGGGTCGGGCCGCGCGCACCAACTCCTCGGCCTCGGTGATGTTCTTAATCTTGTCCAGGAAGAAGCGGTCGATCCGGGTGAGCTCGAAAATCTCGTTCACGGGGAAGCCCCGGCGCAGAGCCTCGGCCACCAGAAACAGGCGCAGGTCGTCCGGTCTGGCCATCCGGGCGCGCAGTCGGTCGTTGTCCCACTCCCGGAGTTCGGGCAGGTTCATGCCCGTGACACCCGTTTCCAGTGAGCGCACCGCCTTCAGTAGCGCCTCCTCGAAGGTACGGCCGATGGCCATCACCTCGCCAGTCGACTTCATCTGGGTGCCGAGGTTCCGGTTGGCCAGGGAAAACTTGTCGAACGGCCAGCGTGGGTACTTCACCACCACGTAGTCCAGCGCCGGCTCGAAGCAGGCGTAGGTCTTGCCGGTGACCGCGTTCTTGATCTCGTCCAGGGTCAGGCCGACGGCCACCTTGGTCGCCACCTTGGCGATGGGATAGCCGGTGGCCTTGGACGCCAGGGCTGAGGAACGCGACAGGCGCGGGTTCACCTCAATCACGTAGTAATCGTAGCTTTCCGGGTCCAGGGCGAACTGGACGTTGCAGCCGCCTTCCACCCCGAGGGCCCGGATGATCTTCAGTGAGGCGCTACGCAGCATCTGGTGCTCCCGGTCGCTTAAGGTCTGGGTCGGGGCGACCACGATGCTGTCCCCGGTGTGGATGCCCATCGGGTCGATGTTCTCCATGCTGCAGATGGTGATGCAGTTGCCGGCGGCGTCGCGCATCACCTCGTACTCGATCTCCTTCCAGCCGAGCACGCATTTTTCCACCAGCACCTGGTGAATGATGCTCATGGTCAGCCCGCGGACGGCGATCTCCCGCAGTTCATCCTCGGAAAAGGCGACCCCGCCCCCGGTGCCGCCCAAGGTGTAAGCCGGGCGGACCACCACCGGGTAGCCGATCTTCCGGGCGAAGGCCACGGCGGCGTCCACGTCGGAAATGATGCTGCTCTCGGGTACCGGCTCGCCGATCTCCAGGCACATGTTCTTGAAGTGTTCCCGGTCCTCGGCGCGCTTGATGGATTCCAGCGGCGTGCCCAAAAGTCGGACCCCGTACTGGTCCAGGATGCCCGCGTCCGCCACCTGCTTGGCCAGGTTCAGACCGGTCTGCCCGCCCAGGGTGGGCAGCAACGCGTCCGGCCTTTCCTGGCTGATGACCTTGGCCACGAATTCCGGGGTGAGCGGCTCAATATAAATCCGGTCAGCCATGTTGGCGTCGGTCATGATGGTGGCCGGGTTGGAGTTGATGAGGACCACCTCGAGGCCCTCCTCACGGAGGGCGCGGCAGGCCTGGGTCCCGGCATAGTCGAACTCGGCCGCCTGGCCGATGATGATCGGACCGGAACCGATGACCATTACTTTCTTTAGCGCTTTGTCTTTCGGCATTTAATTCCCCTCCCGGCCTATTAGTTCCAGAAACTCGTCGAACAGGTACTCGGAATCGTGGGGACCCGGCCCGGCCTCTGGGTGATACTGGACGGCCATCACCGGCAGTTCCCGGTGGCGGAAGCCCTCCACCGTACCGTCATTCAGGCTCCGGTGCGTGATCACCAAGCCCGCAGGGCCCAGCGACTCCTCCGCGACCGAGAACCCGTGGTTGTGGGAGCTGATGTACACCTTGCCGGTGGCCAGGTCTTTCACCGGGTGGTTCGAACCCCGGTGCCCAAACTTCAGCTTGTAGGTACGCGCCCCCAGGGCGAGCGCCAGCACCTGGTGCCCCAGGCAGATCCCGAAGAGCGGCTTTTTGCCGGCCAGTTCGCGCACGGCGGCAATGGCGGACACGGCCCGGACCGGGTCGCCCGGCCCGTTGGAGATCACCACCCCGGCCGGGTCGAGGGCCAGAATATCCGCGGGCAGGGAATCCGGCGGGAACACGACCACCGTGCAACCGCGCCGCTGCAGGCAGCGGACGATGTTTTGCTTGGCCCCGAGGTCGATCAGAGCCACCACCGGGTCACCGCCGTCGTAACGCACGATCTCTTTCGTCGCCACCGTGGGGATGAAGTCCTGCGCGCTGAAATCAGGGCAGGAACGGGCTTTCTCGATCAGGGTTTCCGGGTCGCTGGTTTTCGTGCTGATGATGCCGCGCATGGTCCCCTTGGTGCGCAGCCGCCGGGTCAGGGCCCGGGTGTCCACCCCAGCTAGGCCGATGACCCCCTCGTTGGCCAGGAACTCCGCCAACGTGCCAGCCGCCTTCCAGTTGCTGGGCCGGTCGCAGACCTCGCGGACCACGAACCCGCGCACGAAACTGCCCCTGGACTCGAAATCTTCGCTGTTGATACCGTAGTTGCCCACCAGGGGGTAGGTCATAACCACGATTTGCCCGCAGTAGGATGGGTCGGTCAATACTCCTTCGTAGCCGGTCATCCCGGTGTTGAAGACCACCTCCCCCCAGTTCTCCCCGCCGGCACCGAATGCCCGGCCGTAGTACAAGGTTCCGTCTTCCAAAGCCAGTACCGCCTGCAAATGTCACACCTCCGCTTGGGTTTTGAGCGGCCCTGAGGCAGCCGCGTGGAAACTCGCCGCCGTCGGGCGCCTTATTGCGCGCCCTCAGCTCTCCGTAGGCCCCCGGGCCACCAGGTGGACCTCCCCGCCGATGATGGTGGCGTGGGGCAGTCCTTTCAGCCGGTAGCCGTGAAACGGCGTGTTCTTGCTCTTTCCTACCAACTCCCCCCGGTCAACGGTCCAGGCCGCAGCCGGGTCGATGACGGTGAGGTCCGCCACGGCGCCTGGTTCGATGACCCCGGCGGAGAGGCCCAGAACACGCGCCGGGTTGGTGCTCAGCTTGGCCACCGCCGCCACGAGGTCCAGAACGCCTCCGGCCACCAGTTCGGTGAACACTAGGCCGACCGCCGTCTCCAGGCCCACCAGCCCGAACGGAGCCAGGTCGAACTCCACTTCTTTTTCGTGCGCCGCGTGCGGGGCATGGTCGGTGGCAATCACGTCGATGGTGCCGTCGGCCAGCCCCTCCCGCACCGCGGCCACGTCGGCGTCGGTGCGCAGCGGCGGGTTCACCTTGGCGTTCGTGTTAAACCCGACCACCGCCCGGTCGGTCAGGGTAAAGTGGTGAGGGGTGGTCTCAGCCGTCACCCGCACGCCGCGGGCCTTGGCCTCGCGGATCAGGCGCACGGCGCCCGCCGTGGTCACGTGGGCCACGTGCAGGTGGCAGCCGGTCATCTCGGCCAGGATGAGGTCCCTGGCCACGGCAACGTCCTCGGCGGCCGCGGGGGTCCCTTTGAGCCCGAGCCTGGTGGAGACTAGGCCCTCGTGCATCACCCCGACCGCCAGCGCCGGTTCCTCGCAGTGGGAGATCACGGGCACCCCCAGCATCCGGGCGTACTCCAGCGCCCGGCGCATCACGTGCGCGTCCGCCACCGGTCGGCCGTCGTCCGAAAAGGCCACCGCCCCGGCGGCCCGCAAGGCGCCCATTTCGGTCAGTTCCCTGCCGCGGCTACCGACGGTGAGGGCCCCCACCGGGTAGACCCGCGCTCGCCCGGCCTCCCGGGCCTTTTCCAGCACGTACCGGATCACCCCAGGGGTATCGGCCACGGGGTCGGTGTTGGGCATCGCCGCCACGGCGGTGAAGCCGCCGTGCACGGCCGCCAGGGTGCCGCTCGCCACCGTCTCCTTGTGCTCCTGGCCGGGCTCCCGCAGGTGCACGTGCATGTCAATCAGACCGGGAACCACGAGTTTTCCGGCGGCGTCCAGGACACGCGCGCCCCGGGCGGTGATCTTCTTTTCCAGCGCCGCCACCCGGCCGTCTTTTACCAAAATGTCGGACTGAAAAGTGCGCCCCGCGGCCGGGTCGACCACCGTTCCGCCCCTTATCAGAAGCTCCATCAGTCAACCCTCCCCAGCATCAGGAGGTACAGCACCGCCATGCGCACGGCCACCCCGTTGGTCACCTGGTCGGTGATCACGGCACGCGTTCCGTCGGCAACGGTGTGCGCGATTTCGATGCCCCGGTTCATCGGGCCCGGGTGCATCACTATGGCGTCCGGCCGGGTCAGGGCCAGGCGTTCGCTGTTCAAACCGTAAAGCCGCGCGTACTCCCGGACGTCCGGGATAAGGCCCTCCTGCTGACGTTCCCGCTGCAGGCGCAGGACCATCACCGCGCCCGCGTCGGGGAGGGCGTCCTCGGGCCGGTCGTGCACTGTCACCCCGAACGCGGCGATGCCGGCCGGGAGTAAAGTAGGCGGCGCCACCAGGTGGACATCCACCCCGAACCGGGTCAGGGCCCAGATGTTGGACCGCGCCACCCGGCTGTGCAGAATGTCGCCGATGATCACCAGTTTCAGGCCCTCCAGGTCGGGCCGTTTCTCGCGGAGCGTGAAGAGGTCCAAAAGGGCCTGCGTCGGGTGTTCGTGCATGCCGTCGCCGGCGTTCACCACGGGGACGTCGATCATCCGCGCCAGGAGGTGCGGCGCGCCGGCGCACGGGTGTCTGAGCACCACCAGGTCAGCCCCCAGGGCGGCGATGGTCCGGGCGGTGTCCGCCAGGCTTTCGCCCTTGGTAGCACTCGAGGCGGACGCGGACACGTTCACGGTGTCGGCGCTCAAGTACTTGGCGGCCAACTCGAACGACATCCTGGTCCTGGTGCTCGGTTCGTAAAAGAGGGTGACCACCGTCTTCCCGCGGAGCGTGGGCACCTTCTTGATATCCCGGCTGATGATCTGCTTCATAGGCAGGGCGTTTTCCAGGAACTCGTTGATCTCGGCGGCCGGCATGTCCGCCAGCCCGAGCAGGTGTCGCACCGGCATCCGGCATCCCCCCTAACTGAAAAGGCCTCTCCGCGTGGAGAGGCCGGCACTTTCTGGCACCTCAGTTTTCCCTTGCCGGCCTCTCCGGACCGTTCTTAAAGGGAAGTCTTTTCGCTGTTGCTATCCTGTTTCCAGGATCACCACTCGTTCTTGACCGTCTATGTCTTCGAGCTGAACCGAGATGATCTCCCGCGACGAGGTGGGCACGTTCTTGCCCACGTAGTCAGCCCTGATGGGCAGTTCCCGGTGTCCCCGGTCGATCAGGGCGGCCAATTGAATCGCCCGGGGCCGGCCCAGATCCATTATGGCGTCCAGTGCCGCCCGCACCGTCCGCCCGGTGTACAGCACGTCGTCCACCAGGATCACCGTTTGGTCGGTCACCGGGAAGGGGACCTCGGTCCGGGACAGTTGCGGCTGGGGGCCGAGCCGGGTCAGGTCGTCCCGGTAAAGGGTGATGTCCAGAAACCCCACCGGAACCTCGGCGCCTTCGATCTGCTCAATTTTCTCGGCCAGCCGGAGGGCCAGTGGCACGCCGCGGCGCCGGATGCCGATCAGGACAACTCTATCCACGCCCTGGTTTTTCTCGATGATCTCGTGCGCGATTCTGGTCAGTGCGCGGCGGATGCCGTCACGGTCGAGAATGGTCGCCTTTTCGCGGCAGTTCAGGTGTCCCATCTAGTCATCCCCCCGATGCAAAAAACCTACCCGCCACCTGTCGGCAAGTAGGCATAGTCCACCCGCGGTCCCCACGTTAGCGGGCCGGGATCAAATCTATGTTACCTTACCAGTCTCTCTGGACCGATTTAAAGGTGGCTTGTTCTTAAACACATTACTCTGTTTTCCGGGCGCTGTCAAGTGACTTGCCGGTAATTTTTCAGATATTTTTCAGGCCCAGGAAAATCAGCCCGACCCCGGCGAGAATCAGGATCAAACCCACGGGTGCAACCTTGCCAGCCAGGCCCACCAGGCCAAGGGCGGTTACGGTGACCATTATAGTAGGGCCGACCAGCACCAGGCTGGCGTTGATCTTGAAGGCGGTCTCCACCCGGCCGAAGTAGAGCATCAGCATTGCGGCCGAAAACTCAATGGTGGCCGACATGAACCGGAGCGCCGCCATCCCCAGCACAATCTTATCCACTGGTGTACCCCCATCCTAGCACCGTTAGGAGTTTATATGCCGCCGTGGACGGGTATATGGCTCCTAGGGCCGAGATAAACTAACCGGCGGGAGGTTGCCAATGGACACCAAACAGAAAATGATGCTGGCCGGACTCAGTTCCGTGCCCTTCGTGATGGTCCTGGGCAACTCCATGCTGATCCCGATCCTGCCTTCCATGCAGCGCGCGCTCGATCTGACCCCGCTTCAGGCGAGCCTCGTGATCACCATGTTCTCGGTGCCGGCCGGCCTGATGATTCCGCTTTCCGGCTTTCTTTCGGACTACTTCACCCGCAGAGTCGTGATCATCCCGGCGCTTATCTTGTACGGCACCGGGGGTCTGATCGCCGGGGGGGCAGCCCTGATCGGGGCGGGCCCGACCTACGCGATCATCATCGGGGGCCGTATCCTGCAGGGCATCGGCGCCGCCGGCACCGCGCCCATCGCCATGGCCCTGACCGGAGACCTGTTCAAAGGGCAAGAGCGCGGCCCGGCCTTGGGGGTGATCGAGGCGGCCAACGGGTTCGGGAAGGTGGTCAGCCCGGTGCTTGGCGCGGCGGTGGGGTTGATCATCTGGTTTGCACCCTTTTTCGTGTTTCCAGGTCTGACGGCGCTCTCGGCCGCGGCCGTCTGGCTCGCGGTCCGCGAACCAAAAAAGGAAAAGGAACCGCAGCCGCCCGCCCAGTATTTCCAGTCCATCCTGCAGGTGTTCGAAAAGAAGACTTCCCTGTTCCTCTCCGCTTTTCTGGCGGGGTCGCTGGCCCTGTTCGTCCTGTTCGGGATCCTGTTCTTCCTTTCCGAACACCTGGAGGAACGTTTTCACCTGTCCCTGATTATCAAGGGCCTGCTCCTGGCCATCCCGGTGCTGTTCATGTCGGTGACCTCGTTCATCACCGGGGCGGTGATCAAGCGCAAGGTGAAACTGATGAAGTTTTTGACCGTAACCGGGCTCGGACTGATGGCGGCGGCGCTGGTGGTGATGCCGCTCTCTGACAACACCTACCTTTTCTTCACCGCCATTTCCTTCATCGGGATCGGGGTAGGGCTGATCCTGCCGTGCCTGACCACCCTGATCACCAGCAGCGTAGACCCGGCCAGGCGCGGCCTGGTCACCTCCCTCTACGGCGGGGTGCGGTTCTTCGGCGTGGCCGCCGGCCCGGCCGCCTTCGCCCTCTTGCTGGACCTGGGTATGAGACCGATGAGTTGGATTGTGGCCGGCGGCGCAATCGCCGCCGGCGTCGTCTTCCTGATTTTCGTCCGTACCAAGCTGCTCCAGCAGAGCCCCGACCCCGCCTGATCAAAGCGGCAAACCGGCAACTCCCGTTCGCCAATGTCACAACTTGCCAGTATGGTGCATACATTACACCCAAACCATCGAGCATAGCCGGCCGTAATACGCTATCATAGAGCATTCGACGAAAGGAGCTGGCAGTATGGAGAGCTGGCGGGAGATGGTGGCTTTTCCGCTCACAGGCCGAAGCAGAAAGCCCAGGACCAGGGGCCTGACCATGGTCCTGGACAAGGGCTTGGGACTCGGCGAAACCAAGGACCTTCTGGACATCGCCGGGGACCACGTGGATCTTTTGAAGCTCGGGTTCGGGACCTCCGCCCTGTACGGGGACGGCATTCTCCAGGAGAAGATCAATCTGGTCCGGCGGTACGGTATCGACATCTATCCCGGGGGCACCTTCATGGAAGTGGCCATTGCCCAGGGCCGTCTGCTCCCCTTCCTACGCACCGCCAGACAACTGGGGTTCACCGCCGTCGAAGTGTCGGACGGCACTCTGTTTCTTGATGCCGAAGTGCGCCGGGAAGCGATCATCCTGGCGTTGGAAAACGGTTTTAAAGTCTTAACCGAAGTGGGCAAAAAGCACGGCCACCCCAACTGCCTCGACCTCGCCCGGCAGGCCAAACTGGACATTAAGGCGGGCGCGAGCTGGGTGATCGTGGAGGGCCGCGAATTCGGGCGAGATGTGACGGTATACGACGGCAACGGCCGCGTGCGCGAGGAGCTACTCGCCCTTTTTCTGGAATGTGTCGAAGATCAAAACCTGATCATCTGGGAGGCGCCCCTCAAGGACCAGCAGGAGGAGCTAATTGTCCGGTTCGGTCCGGACGTAAACCTTGGCAATATCGCCCCGCAGGAACTTCTGTCGCTGGAGGCGCTGCGCGTGGGACTCAGGGGGGACACGCTGCGCCGCTGCTACCAACGCATGGTCTAATGCGGTAATATTGGGGGTTACGGTCGCATAGCTTGGCAAAAACGGTAGGCGATGCCCGTGACCTCCGAATTGATTCTGGCGGCGCTCCTTCTGGTCGGTGTCCTGGCCAAATCACACCTGATAGCTGCCGCCGCCTGCATTCTGTTGTTCATCAAGCTGGCCAGGTTTGACCTGGCTTTCAACTTCCTGGAGCAAAAGGGGCTGGAACTCGGCCTCTTAATCCTGCTGCTCACGATCATGGTGCCCCTGGCCAACGGCAAAATCAGTGAGCGCGACATTATCTACAACCTGACCTCGATTCCGGGTCTTCTGGCCATTCTGGGCGGCGCTCTGGCCACCCACCTCAACAGTCAGGGTCTCCAGATGATGCAGGCCGACCCGGCGATCATCTTCGGACTTATTATCGGGTCCATTTTCGGGATCCTTTTCCTGGGCGGCATGCCGGTGGGGCCCCTGATGGCCGCCGGCATCGCCGCCCTGTTCATGGAGTTTTTCAAGTATACAAAGTGAAAACCAAGAACCATTATGGGGCTGAAGCTACCGCAACAGGATTCCGGATGAATCCACCCTAGCGGTTAGATTAAGGCGAGCACTTGGCGCAAATGGACCGAAACAGCGTGGTGCTCAAGTACCGCTCCCCGCGGTCCGGCAGAATCACCACTATGGTGCCCGAATCCATCTCCTCCGCGACCCGTAGCGCCCCGACCACCGCGGCGCCGCTGGACATCCCCACGAAGATCCCGAGCCTGGTGGCCAAAAGTCTCGCCATGGCAAACGCCTCGTCGTCAAACACGGTCACCTTGCCGCTTAAGGACTCGGGGTGGTAGATGCCGGGCACGATCGACTCCTGCATGTTTTTCAGTCCTTGGATGGCGTGGCCCAGGACCGGCTCCACGCCGATGACCTTCGCTTCGGGCTTCTTCTCCCGCAGGTACCGGGCCACCCCCATCAGGGTACCCGTCGTGCCCATCCCGGCCACAAATACGTCGACCTCGCCGTTGGTCTGGTCGTAGATCTCCGGGCCGGTGGTCTCGTAATGGGCCAGAGGGTTGTTTTCGTTTTCGAACTGGTTGAGCATGAAATAACGCTCCGGTTCATCGGCGGCCATCTGGAGCGCTCTCCTGATGGCCCCGTCCGTGCCCTCCTGCGCCGGGGTCAGCACGGTTTCCGCGCCGAACGCCTCCAGCATCCGGCACCGCTCCACGCTTACGCACTCCGGCATCACCAGCTTGGTGTGGTAACCCTTGGCCGCCCCGATCATCGCCAGGGCGATTCCGGTGTTCCCGGACGTGGGTTCCAGGATGGTCTTCCCCGGAGTCAACTGCCCCGCTTCCTCGGCTTTTTTCAACATGTAGTAAGCCGGACGGTCCTTGACCGAACCCCCTGGATTGCACCCTTCCATTTTGGCCAGGATTCTTACCCCGGGTTTCGGGCTCAGGGTCTTCAGTTCAACAAGCGGCGTGTTGCCGATGAGGGACAGGATGTCCATTCGCTTCCCGCCTCCAAAGAATTTGCTGGGTAGGGTTTCACCCTGCCCGACTGCCTTTCCTGCCTCCTGATTGGTTGTGAAAAAAGGTTTTAACGGTACCCCCGACACCACGGCGGCAAACCATAAGCCCAGAGGCCGGTTGAACGCCGAAACAAGTCAGGGAGGAACACAAAGTTGGACGACAAAAGAGCTGTTCATTCGGGAGCGATCTACAGCAGCACCCCGGGCCGCCTGGAGTGGAAGAAGCTCCGAATGGCCGCCACCCCCAAAACCCCGTGACCACACCTCCGGAGCCGGATGGCGGGCCGGTTCGGTGTCCAAGCCGGCTCCGGCCCCGCAGGGAGCGGGCTAATGCACCAGCCGCCAGGTCGCCAGCCAGGCGCGGAATTCCCAAACCTTACCGCGAAAGCTCAAAATCATCAAAGCCGTGCAACCCCCTTCGCTTAGATTGTCCAATTTATATGAGGGCCACACCCGGCTTGATGCTCTATTCCGCCAACGCAGTGTGCTATCCGGCAACTTCGTATTCACATTTCATCCGCGCGGCCTCCTGCCTGCGACAGTGGTTCCTAGCCCGGTTCCGATACGCTTCCGGGAAGAACAGGAAACTTACCTCCCGTCTTGATCTGAAGTGGAACACCGGCCACCATAAGGAAAACCTCTTCCGCCTCCCGCGCCAGTAACTGATTGGCTAGCCCCAGGGCGTCCCGGTAGCGGCGGGCCAAGGCGTTGTCCGGGACAATTCCCATCCCGACCTCGTTGGAGACAACGACGCAACAGACCCGATAGTTACTCAGGATCCGTACGATTTCCTCTATTTCCCGGCGCACCGCTTCCAGACCAGCATCCGGTTCCAAACCGGAAAACGTAACCGCCTGGCCGGACAGTATGATGTTGGCCACAAGCATTGAGAGGCAATCCACTATTACGGTTCTCACACCGTCAAGATGTCCGGCCAGACTCTGCCCCACCCTAAGCGGAGCCTCCAGCAGGCACCAGTCCGCAGGCCGTTCCCGGCGGTGGGCTTCAATGCGCGCCCGCATTTCCGGATCCCCCGGCTCCGCGGTCGCGACGAAAAGTACGCGGCCTGACTTACGGAGGGCTATATCCACAGCAAAGCGGCTTTTGCCACTCTTGGCGCCGCCAAGAACCAAAACAATTCTATGCCTCAACTTTACAAAGCCTCCCAGGCGAAAATCGTTATCACCAGGACGGCAGTTTCCACGAACTCGCAAATCATTCCGTAGGTGTCCCCGGTCAGGCCGCCGAGCCGACGTGCCAACCACCACCCCAGGCCCAAGGCCAGGGGGATTACGGCCGTCAGGGCCACAGCCGGTCGCCACGGCATTAGTACGAAAACCAGGACCAGGCTGAAAACCGTGGATGCCACCAGGCCTGGAATGCCTGTACCCCGCTTGAACTGGTAGCCGAGGCCGCCGGGCCCGCGGGCGTACGGGAAGACTGTTATCACCAGAGTTATGGTCCACCGGCCCAGAAGCGGCGCCGCAACCAGGGCTGCTGGCAACGCCCCCGGTCCCAGGGAAGCCAGGGCGGCAAATTTTACTATCAATAGGGAGACAACCCCGACCACCCCGTACGCGCCCGTCCTCACGTCTTCCATAATGGCCAGCCTGCGCTCCGGAGTCATTCCGGCCAACCCGTCACAGGTGTCGGCGAGTCCGTCCAGGTGCAAAGCCCCGGTCGCCACCACCCAGGCGAGAAGGAGCAGCGCACCGCGCAGCAGTTCGGGTAAGTCTGCCAGCAACGAATTCAGTCCTGCAAGTGCCATGCCCAGGAAAGCTCCAACCAGGGGGAAAAATGTAGCCGCGCCGCCCAGTTCCGTGGCGCTGGGGGCGTTGCGGCCCAGGGGCAAAACGGTGAGCAACCGCACCGCTGCCAGAAAGGAACCCGTCAGTTCTCTTAGTTTAATCATTCTTAGCCTGGGAAACACCCGCATCCTGAAACGTGGCCATCTCCGCCTGAATTGCCGCCGCCGCAGCCACCAGGGACATTCCCAGGCAAGCCCCGGTACCCTCTCCAAGCCTCATCCCAAGGCAAAGCAAGGGGTCCAGTCCCAGATGCGCGAGGAGTACGGCGTGCCCAGGCTCGGCGGAAAGGTGACCGGCAATCATATAGTCCCGCACCTGGGGAGCCAAGCCTACTGCGATCAAAGCCGCAGCCCCGGACACAAAGCCATCGATGACAATCGGAATCCGGTGGGCGGCCGCCGCAAGGATGACACCGGCAAGCGCTCCTATTTCGAATCCACCGACTTTGGCGAGTACGTCAAGAGGATCGGCCGGGTCAGGTCTGTTTACTGCCAGCGCTCTCCGGATCACCGCACACTTCTTGGCCAAGCCGGCATCATCAAGACCGGTGCCCCTCCCGGTCACCTCTTCAACAGGTTTTCCCGTCAGCACGGAACAAATAGCGCTGCTTGGTGTGGTATTGCCGATACCCATATCCCCGGTTGCAGCAATATCCACGCCCCGGGGTAGTTCCGCCTCCAAAACCTCGATTCCGGCTTGCACCGCCGCTACGGCTTCTGCACGGCTCATAGCGGGTCCAACGGCCATGTTTTTGCTGCCGGCGGCGATTTTTTTCGAAATAAGGTTACCTACCCCGCCGGTATCCGACTTGGTTCCCACGTCCACTACCACCACCCGGGCGCCGACCTGCCGGGCCAGCACGTTAATACCGGCCCCCCCGCGCTCAAAGTTGAACATCATTTGGGTGGTTACCTCCTGAGGGTAAAGACTGGTTCCCTCCTCCGCCACGCCGTGGTCGGCGGCTATTACGAAGACCGTCTTCCGGTCCAGCCGCGTTTTGACCTGTCCCGTAATGCCGGAAACCAGCACCCCCAAGTCCTCCAGGCGCCCCAGGCTGCCACGGGGTTTGGTCAAATCATCCTGCCTCTCCCGTGCGGCGCGCATCGCGGCCTGATCCAAAGGACCGATGCGTTCTATTGTCCGTCTTAAAACATCCAAACCCTTACCCCTCCCGGATATCATATTTTTAGGACCAGGATTCCATGTCGCAATAACCATGCCCGGCACAATGCTCCAGCCCCTACGCAGTCCCCTGTACCATCAGCGCCCTAGCCTTCAACAGTACCGGTCCTCCCCGACAAGAGCATAACCTGCGGGCGGCCGACCTCGGGGTGGTCAACGACCACAACCGCACCCCGGTACGTCTGCAGGATAAGCTCCGGTGTAATGACCTCGTCCGGTGTACCCAGAGCCATGTTACGGCCCTGGGCCAGCAGCAGCACCCGGTCGGCGTAAAGGCCCGTAAGATTGAGATCGTGGAAGACCCCGACCACAGTGATCCGCTGTTCATGGCTCAATTTCAACAGCAAATCCATGATGGCGATTTGATGGTTAAGATCGAGATGCGCCACCGGTTCGTCAAGAAGCAGACATTCCGGCTCCTGGGCCAAAGCCCGTGCCAGCAGCACGCGTTGCCGCTCCCCGCCGCTGATGGTGGTGACCAGCCTGGATGCCAAATGCTCTACACCTACGTCCGCCATGGCGCGCCGCGTGATCTCACGGTCTATCGGACCCTCATGTCCAAATCGGGGGAGGTGCGGGTAACGTCCCATCAGCACCACTTCTTCCACCGTAAAGGAAAAGTCCAAGTGCGTTTCCTGCCCCACAGCCGCTATCCGCAGGGCACGCTGGCGTGCATTCAAGGCGCGCAGCGGAATGCCATCAAGTCTTATCCGACCGGACAAGGGCGCCAAGGTCCCTCCCAAAAGGCGCAAGAGGGTCGTCTTTCCGGCCCCGTTAGGCCCGATAATCGCAAACAGTTCCCCACGGCCAACCGAAAAGCTCAGATCGCTGATCACTGGCACACCAGCATAAGCAAAACAAATACTCTGAACTGAAAGATAGTCTTTCATAACTGACCGAACAGCCCCCCCCTCCGCCGCCAAAGTAAGTAGAGAAAAAACGGACCGCCTGTGAGTGCGGTAATAATTCCAAGGGGAATCTCGACGGGACCGATGACGGTCCGCGCGATAACGTCGGCCGTAACCAGAAAGGCACCACCCGCCAAAGCGGAAACTGGAAGTAACACCCTATGATCCGGTCCGGCCAAAATCCTGACAACGTGCGGGACCACCAGTCCCACAAAGCCGATCAGGCCGCCGACCGCTACTGCGGCCGCCGTCAGGAGCGCCGCCGCAAAAATGAGCACCATCTTTGCTCGTTCCACATCCACCCCTATCTGCGCGGCGGTCTCCTCGCCGCCTAACAACAGGTTCAGTTCCTTGGCCCAAGCAAATACCAGACCTAGTCCAACCGCTATGTAAGGGAGACACAGGGTGACGTGGCTCCAGTTACGTCCCGCAAAACCGCCCATCAGCCAGAAGATAACCTGATGCATCCGCTCCTGCCCCCAGAAGATCAGCAGTGACGCCAGAGCCGCCAACAGATAGCCGACAGCCACTCCGGCCAGAATTAGAACGAAAACCGGCAGTTTGCCGTTAACCCGGGCTAGTTGATAGACCAGCCAAACAGCAACTATAGCCCCCGCAAACGCCGCCAAGGGTACCACGCTAAATCCCCAGATGCTCCCGGCCAAGCCGGTTACAATGACTGCGGTGGCGCCGAACGCGGCCCCCGCCGAAACACCGAGCAGGTACGGGTCGGCGAGCGGGTTGCGCAACAGCCCCTGCAGCACCGCACCTGAAACCGCCAGGGCGCTTCCTACCAGGGCCGCTAGAATCACGCGCGGCAGCCGGATTTCCCACAGGATGAGCGCGGTGGGCGGCGCGGTCGCCTCGCCCGAACGTAAAGCCAGGAAAATCTCGGTCAGACCGATGGGTACCGGTCCGCTCGCCACGCCCGCCACCAGGGCAAGGAGCAGCGATAGACCGACAATGATGAACAGCACTCTTGGTGACACGCGCACGAGATGACTCCTAGCGGCCAAAGACTTCCGGGTGCAGCACCCGGGCCACCGCCTCCAGGGCATCGACCAGGCGCGGACCCGCCCGATTTATCAAGTCGGCATCAATGGCGTACACCCGTCCGGACTTAACGCAACTCACGTTTGACCACCCGGGACGCCGGGCGATTTCTTCCAGTGTTTGCAGCGCCGCAGCCCCGTGCCCGTACGAGTGCAGCATCACCTCCGGGTTTTTCTGCACAATGACCTCGGTGTTGTACTGTGGCCAGGGCACAGGTGCGTCCGCCGCCACGTTGATCCCACCGGCCAAACCAATGAGGTCATCGATGAAAGTTCCCGGACCGGCCGTGCAGAGGGGTTCGTGCCAGACCTCATAGTAAACCCGGGGACGTTTTGATGGAGCTATTTTTGACGTCCGTTCGGTAACGGCCTCGACCCGCGCCCGTAATTCGCCTGCGAGACGTTCGGCTTCTTTCTCCAGACCGGTCACTCGACCTACCAGGACAATATCGTTCAGCACTTCTTCCACGCTATGCGCGTTCAGGACAACCACCGGTATCTTCAGGTTGTCCAACTGCAACACAAGCTCCCGGTGCAGGTCGGCCGCAACCACCAGGTCCGGCTCAAGGAATACAATCTTTTCCAGGCTCGGATTGGCGAACCCCCCCACCCGTTCCTTTGCCAGGGCCTCAACCGGATAGTTGCAGAAATCGGTCACCCCCACTATCTTCGGCCCGAGACCAAGTGCAAAGAGAATCTCCGTATTACTTGGTGCCAGTGAAATGATTCGCCCGGGTGACGCCGTGACCGTCACTTCGCGGCCGACGTCATCGGTTACCGTAATCGGAAAGTCCGCCCCCAAAGCCGCCTCTTTCGGCAGATCGCCGCAACCGGCGCAAAGCAGGGCCAAGAGCAGAATTACCGTAATAAGCCGCACTTTTGCAGCTTCCTTTCACTGTAGATTTCACCAAACATAAACAAGAAACCCCGTCTCCTGACAAGACCGGGGTTTTCAAGGTCAGCCGCCGCCTGGTGAAAAACGACGCATGGCCCGCGCTCCCCCCTCTCCCGCGGAGGTGATTGTGGCGCCGTATCCAGGCAGGTCTCCTGACTGAGGTTCACCGCGCCTGCCGCCTTCCCAGGCTTTCCGCCTAGTGGCTTTTACAGGCAGGCGCTCCCCATCACAGTGGCGGGGCCGTCCGGGATTCGCACCCGGTTCCCTTTTTCACCCTGCGCCGCGCAGGGCACCTGAATACTTTATGAAGTTATACATGTTCTAGCACAGGTCCGGGCGGTTGTCTATCCTGGTTGTGCCAGGAAATTCCCCGGGGAGTCCGGGGGAGGGGGTTGACCGGCACCGGTCGCCCCGTTTCTCCAGTTCCCGGATGCGCCCCAGCGCCAGGCTCAGCCGTTCCTCGAGACCGCCCCGCAGGGTGAATATTTTCCCGGGCGGAACCAGCCCCCGGAGAACGGTCCGGATCAGCCAGTCCATTTCCGCCTGGTAGTCCGTGTTCACGGTGCGGAAACCGTTCGACACGAGCGGGATCTCGGGCGGGACGTAGAGCATCAAATCGTAAGTTTGGGCGTGCCGCTCACACTCTCGGTAATAATCCACATTGGCCCGGCTGGTGGACCGCCCGGATCGCCACTTCAGCCAGTAAGCGGCGTTGTCGATCACGGTGCGGTCGGCGATGAACCGACCCAGTTCGTCCTCGGCTCGGATCTGGGCCTTCAGGCATTTCCACTGAAAGGACCGGGAGAGCTGCGGGCGGCCCTTCAGCTTCCGGAGATGATCCAGACCAAGTTCCCTGGCCACCACCCGGGCCTGCTCCTCGACGAGCGGCAGTCCGGTTTCCCTGGCCAGCGCCCCGGCCAGGGTGGTCTTGCCCACCCCTTGCGCCCCGCTCAGACCGATGCGCACCCGTACCCACCTCTTTCAACCCGTGTCCCGCTGCTAGTGTTCCCCTGGAGCGGCGGGTTGCTTCCCTATTTTTTGAATTTGGGCGCCTGGAAGGCTCAGGCGCGTGGGGCGGGCGTCATCCTGCAGACCGTGCGCGAGGGACGGCTCAACATCCGCGACATCTATATCGTGAACGTCTTCCTGGTGATCTGCCACGGGATCATCGACGATACGGCGATCTTCATCGCGATCGGGGCTGAAGGCCTGTGGATAGTCCTGCCGCGGGTGATCACCGCGCTGGTCGTCTGCTACCTCCTCTCCCGGATCCTGAAACCCGCCGCCGAACCAGAAGTGCCCCAGGCCCCGGCAACCCCCAGGTAGGGTACTTGCAACATCGTTACATGCACCAGCTATCGGCAGTGGCCCAAATCCCCGCCACCTCGGGTAAGATATTTGTGCCCCAACCACCCCCGGCTTTTTGGACCAGACCCGGTCCCCAAGGCCAAAGCCCGACGCTTGCGGCCGGTGTTTCGGTCGCGCAAGGCATATTCCCTCGCTTCACGACATAGTCATTTTAGAAATCTACGGCGGGAGGGATCATCCCGATGGCTTTTCCGAGCGACCAGCCTGCGCGGCAACCCATGAACTGGATCGCGATGGGCCGGGGTCTTCTAGTCGCGCTGGCCTTGGCCATCGTGCTCAGTCTGGTGTCCACCGTACTGCTTTACTTCTCGAACTTCTCGGAGAAGTTCATGCCCTGGATCGCCGCCTTCATCGTATTCGCCGGGGTGTTCTTCGGCGCCGCCCTGGCAAGCGCCCGCGCCGGATCCAAGGGGCTCTATCACGGGCTTGGCGTGGGGCTTGGGTTTTTTCTTCTGATGTGGGGATTGGGGACGCTCCTGTTCCCTGGACCGATAACCGTGATCGGGTTGCTGGAAAAGCTCCTGCTGACCGGTTCAGCCGGTGCTCTCGGCGGCATCGTGGGCGTGAGCATCAGCGACTGACATACCACACCCCCAGGAAAGTCAAAAGGTAAAAAGGGGCCAGGCCCCTTTTTTAAATATTAGGGGAGTTCGATTATTTCGTCAGGGTAGTTGGTGAGCCGTTCGAGCCCGTTTCCCGTGATCACGAAAGTGTTCTCGATGCCGACCACCCCAATGCCCGGGAAGGCGAACTTCGGTTCTACGGCGATGACCATGTTCGCCTCCAGCCTGGTTTCCCGGCCGGGGGCCAGCACCGGCAGTTCGTTGAGTTCCAGGCCCACCCCGTGACCCACGAACCGGACCGGATTGTCATAACCCATGAAGTGAGCCGCGAGCCCGGCCTCATCCGCCAGCGCCCGGGCCCGCTCGTACACTTCGGCAGTGGTCTTCCCGGGACGGATTTCCGCCGCCAGGGTGTTCTGGATCTCCAGGGCGGTCCGGTGCGCCCGCTGCAGCGTTTCGGGCAGTGTGCCGGCCACGAAAATCCGGGTCATGTCCACAATGTAGCCGCGGAAGATGCCCGGGTAGTCCACCACCACCGGCTCGTTGCGGGCCAGTTTCTTGAAGGAGGCGCCGAACCGGAACTCCGGGCCGACCCCCGTCCCGCCCGTCGCGCCGTCGAAAAAGCCGGCCTGGGTGGCGGTCACCCCCGTCATCAGATGCCCCCAGAAGGTTTCGGCGTTCAAGCCCCGCATACGCAAAAGTCCCTGGTGACCCTCCCGGCGGGCCACAGCCTCAAACAGGCCGGCCATCTCCACCTCGGTGCGCCCTTCCCGGATGATGCCCGGCAGGGAAGCGAACATCGCGTCCGCCCGGCGTCCGGCGTCGCGCAGGAGGGTAAGCTCGTAGGGCGTCTTAACGGCTCGTAGCTCCTTGATAAGAGACGAGCAATCGACCAATTCGGCCCCCGGGAACGCCTTCTGGTATCGGAAGTAGGTCTGCACCGGCAGCACGTCCAACTCCAGGCCGAGCCGCCGGGGCACGGGGTATCCCGCTTCCCGGATGAGTCCGGGCAGTTGGCTGAAACTCTGGATGGGCACCACGTCGTCCAGGGCGGCGTCGGCCCGGGCGGAAGCCCAGTCCCGGCGGACCATGAACCGGGGCGTGCCCTGGGCCGGGATGTACAGGTGACCGTCTTGGAAGGTGCCCGTGAAGTACACCAGGTCGGCGCTTTGCACCAGCAGCGCCCCGTCAATCCCGTGTTCTTGCAGACGCTCCTGGAATCTCAGCCAACGGGCGGCGAATTCGCCCGGCGGGCGTTCAATTTCCGGCAGCACTTCGACAACTACCCCCTGTCCGTTCAAAGTCAAGGATTTCCACTAATGCTAGCGCCCCCGGCCCATGCTTGTCAATACGAAAAGACGGCCGCCCCCCGGGGCGGCCGTCCTGTGCACGGCTTTGCGCGCCGCCTGGCGTCAAGCGATGCGGATGCCTCTTTCCTCGCTGACCTTTTCCATTGCGTCCCGGTACACCTGGAGGTACTCCACGGCCGAACGGGCCCAGGAGAAGTCCATCTCCATGGCGTTCCGCACCAGCCGGCCCCAGGCTTCCTGATCCTCGCGGTAAAGCTTGAGGGCCCGGGCGATAGCGCTGTACAGGGCCCGGGCGTCGTACTCCTTAAAGACAAAGCCGTTACCGCCGCCGGTGGCCAGATCGTACTCGTTCACCGTATCGGCCAGGCCGCCGGTTTCCCGGACGATGGGAATGGTTCCGTAGCGCAGGCTGATCAATTGTCCCAGCCCGCAGGGCTCAAATCGGGAAGGCATGAGGAACATGTCCGAGCCGGCGTAAATCCGCTGGGCCAGAACAACGTTGAAACCGATGTGGGCAGCGATCTTCCCGGGATGCTGCACCTTCATCTCCCGGAACATGTCCTCGTAGTACTTGTCGCCCTTGCCCAGAATCACCATCTGTATATCCAGACGCATCAATTCGTCGATGATCTCCGCGATCAGGTCCAGGCCCTTCTGGTCCACCAGCCGCGTGATCAGCCCCAGCACCGGAACATCCCGGACCGGCAGGTTCATTTCCCGCTGCAGGGTGAACTTGTTTTCCTTTTTGTGCTCCCAGTGGTCCACATCGTAGTTCCGGTGCAGGCGCGGGTCGGTTTTTGGGTCGAACTCGTGGTAGTTGATCCCGTTCACGATGCCGTAAAGTTCGTGCGCGCGCTGCCGTAGCACGCCCTCCATCCGCTGCCCGTATTCGGGGGTCTGAATCTCCCGGGCGTAGGTCCGGCTTACGGTGGTAAGCACGTCGGCGTACTGGATGCCGGCCTTCATGAAGCTCACGCTGCCGTAAAACTCCAGTGCTTCCGGCCGGAAGTACTCCTTGCCCAAGCCCAGCATGTGCAGCACCTCCTTGGGGAAGTTCCCCTGGTACTGCAAGTTGTGGATGGTAAAGACGGTGGCCATGCGGCTGAAGAACGGGTCCCCGCGATAGTGTGTCTTCAAGAACAGCGGGATCGGGCCGCACTGCCAGTCGTTACAGTGGATCACGTCCGGCTGCCAGCCCAGCCTCGGCAGCATCTCCAACACCGCTTTGCAAAAGAATCCGAAACGCTCGGCCTCGTCGTCGAAGACGTAGATTCCGTCCCGGTAGTAGTACTGGTAGTTGTCAATCATGTACACGGGGACGGTGTGGCGCGCGCCCTGGAACTGAGCCTCGATTTCACGCTGGCGGATGATCGCCTCGTGGTTTTTGTCCGCGAACCAGACCGGAAAGTCGGTCACGTACCGGGCGTCCTCGATCATTTTGTAACGTGGCATCGCCACCCGGACGTCGTGATGCGACAGCCCGTGGTCGACAACAGTCGCGAGCGCCTTGGGCAGGGAGCCAGCGACATCGGCCAGTCCCCCGGTCTTGGCGAACGGAACCACTTCCGAAGATACGAAAAGTATTTTCAGCGGACGGTCAAACATGTTTCGGCACCTCCTCTGGAATAGTGTACGCGTGGGGCGGCGGCACGGCGCCTTCGAGCGCGTCCCGGAGAGCCTCGGCCGCGAGTTCCGGGGGTGTCGGGTTGATGAAGTACCCCGTCCCCAGTTCGTAGCCGGCCGTGATGGTCAGGCGGGGCATGATCTCGAAGTGCCAGTGATAGAACAGCTCCCCGCCGACGTTAATGGGCGAGGTGTGGAGCACCAGGTTGTACGGCGGCCGGCAGACGGCCTCCGAGAGTCTGAGCAGAGCCTCCCGCAAGACCGGGGCCAGATCGCGGATGTCGTCTTCGCCGATCTGGCCGAAGTCAGCCTGGTGTTCCTTGGGCAAGATCCACATCTCAAACGGGTAGCGGGCGGCAAAAGGCACCAGGCACACAAAACGGCCGCTCTCCCGCACCACCCGGTCCCGTCCGGACAGTTCCTGGTGAACCACGTCGCAGTAGGCACAGGTGTTCCGGTGCCGCCGGTATTCGTGGAGCCCGGCCAACTCCTCGGCCACATCGGCCGGAACCATGGGGATGGCGATCAATTGGGAATGGGTGTGCTCCAGCGAGGCACCCCCGGTGCGCCCCTTGTTCTTGAAAATTTGAATGTACTTCAGCCTGGTGTCGTGGCGCAAATCCAGTAATCGGGCCCTCCAGGCCCAGAGCACCTCCTCCACCTGCCGGTCGGACTGGTTGACCAGGTCCGGTTCGTGGTCGGTGGACTCCACGATCACTTCGTGGACCCCGATCCCGTTCATGGCTTCGTAGATGCCGTCTTGCCACGCATAGTAGCCCTCGTTGGGAAGGACGGCCGGAAACTTGTTCGGCACAACCCGGATCCACCAACCCGGCTGGTTGGCGGGGGAGTCGGCATCCCGGAAAGCCAGGACTTCCGGGGGAGTCTTGTCTTCGTTACCTACACACAGGGGGCAGTCGCCCGAATTGAGCTGGTCAGGGGGGCAGCGGAAATCGTGGGGGCGCTTCGCCCTTTCCGTGGCGATGATCACCCACCGGTCCACCACCGGGTCCTTGCGCCACTCCGGCATGGATTTAGAGCCTCCTTTCAAAACAGGACTAATGCGAATAATGTTCCCTGCTACACTAAAATGGTGTACTTGATACGGTTTTTTTATGCCCAAGGAGGAAAAAAGTCATCTCTGATCGAAATAGCGTGGGAGGGCAAACTCGGCAACACAGGAAGGGATTAACTTTGTCGAGCGAAGTGCAAATCAAGGGCACCCGGCACGGGTTGATGATCCTTATTCCCCAGACGGGTGATTTTGACGAACTAAAGGATACCCTGCGCCGAAAGATGGAGTCGGCCAACGGGTTTTTCCGCGGGGCGCACTTTTTCCTGCGCCCGGAGCAGGCTTCCCTGACAGCGCACCAGCAGGAGGAGCTGGAGCTAATGCTGGTCGGATACGGTCTGGTGCCGCTCCCGAGCGCCACTCCCCCGCGCCCGCCGTCCCGCCCCAAGCCGGCGGCGCCGCCGGCCGGCGACCGCACGCACATCATCTGGCGCACCATCCGCTCGGGCCAGCGGGCCCGCAATGATCTCGGCCACCTGGTGATTATGGGGGATGTGCACTCCGGCGCCCTGGTCGAGGCCGGGGGCCATGTATTGATCATGGGCAGTTCGTGGGGCGCGGTCCGGGCCGGGATATACGGCGACCGGCAGGCAAAGGTGACCGGTCTGGATTTCCGCGGGGGCGTGGTCTCCATCGCAGACGCCGTTGCCCTCATCGGGGAGTCCGAAGCCAGTCCCCAACCGGGACCGCACCAGGCGTTGCTCAAAGACGAAGGGATAGTCTTTGTGCCGTTTCCGGCAAAGTAGGGTGGAACGCGGACTCCGGACGTGTTTGACTCCTGTCTGTCCCGGTTCATTCAGCCCATTTCCCGCGCCACCGTCAGCAATCCCACTAGTGACTTGCCGTCCCGGATCGTACCCTCGCTGATCATTGCCAGCGCCTCTTCCAGCGGGACAAGCTCCACCTCGATGAACTCGTCTGCGTCCGCGGACACTTCTTTGGCTTTGAGCTCTGTAGCCAGAAACACATACATCCGCTCACTGGTGAAGCCCGGCGTGGAGTAGTAGCTGCACACCAGACGCCAATCCCGGGCCGCGAAACCGGTTTCCTCCAGCAGTTCCCGCCGGGCGCAGGCCAGCGGGTCCTCTCCGGCCTCCAGCTTCCCCGCCGGGATTTCAAGCAACTCTTCTCCCACGGGGTAACGGTACTGGCGCACCAGCACCACCCGACCGAGGGCGTCCAGCGCGACAACGGCCACCGCGCCCGCGTATTCCACCACCTCGCGGGATCCGGTGCGGCCATCCGGCAGCAGCACCGTGTCCACCCGAACGCGCAGGATCTTGCCGCGAAAAACATACTCGGAAGCCAACCTTTTTTCTTTCAGACTCAAGCCCGCACACTCTCCGTTTTCGAAAAAGTCCTGGTCTAACATAACCACTTTCGCTGCTCGCCAGAAGGTTCCCTGCCGATGGGGAGGTGTGACGCGGGAAGTGGGCGGTGAGATGTGCGTCCAGGATGAAGATCCGGGGTACCTGGAAGTCTTGGCATAAGACTTTTAAAAAGGCCAAAGCAGCCATCGACAAGTGTCCTGAAATCCGGCAGTTTGCCGGTACGTAAGCCCGCCGCGTCCGGCCGATTCTCCTTGACACCACAGCGGCAGCGGGTCTAAACTATATTGTAAAATTGTAAACTTGGATTGCTTACAATGGTTGACATTTTGACAATCGGACGCGAAAATTAGAATACAGAAGCTAAAAGACAAGGATCGGCAGGGAACTTGACACCCTATTCTTTGCGGGAGCCATAATCCAATGAGGGAATTCCTGGAAGAAACCCTTCAGAAAATAGAGGCCGCCGGGCTCAGGCGTTCTCTGCGGCCTCTGGAGCCGCTGGGACCTACCCGGGCGCTTTTTAACGGCCGTGAGGTCACTCTTTTCTGCACCAACAACTACCTGGGGCTGACCCACCACCCCCGGGTGACTGCCCGCGCGCAGGAAGCGCTCCGGAAATACGGCACCGGAAGCGGTGCCGCCCGTCTGGTAAGCGGACACAACCCTTTACTTCAGGCTCTGGAAGAAGCCCTCGCGCGCTGCAAAGGATCTCCCCGCGCCCTCGTTTTCCCCACGGGATATACGGCCAACTTGGCGGTTATCGGCACCCTCGCCGGCCGGGAAGACGTTATCTTCTGCGACCGGCTCTGCCACGCCTCGCTCCTGGACGGCTGTCTCTTAAGCGGCGCTAAACTCGTTCGTTTTTCCCACAACGACGCCGATTCGCTGCGCCGACTGCTTAACCAGCATACCGGTCGGCGGCGCTTCATCGTCACCGAGGGGCTTTTCTCGATGGATGGCGACATCCCGCCGCTCCCGGAATTTTATACCCTGGCCCAGGAGTTTGAGGCCATACTCATCGTTGACGACGCTCACGGCACCGGCGTGCTCGGTCCTAACGGCAGGGGAACGGTTGCTGACGCAGGCATACCAGCGGAAAGAATTGTTATTTCCGGTACGCTTTCGAAGGCCCTGGCCTCGCTCGGCGGCTTTGTTACAGGCCCCGGCCTTTTAAGCGAATTTCTTTTAAACCGCGCCCGCTCTTTCATCTTCACTACGGCACTGCCTCCGGTTTCGGCCGCCGCCGCCCTGGCTGCGCTGGAAGTACTGGAAGCAGAACCAGCGATTTTAGAAGGCCTTTGGGAAAATGTAATGCGGTTCCGCCAGGGGCTGAACGCCCGCGGTCTTCCGGCAAGCGGAAACTCTCCAATCATCCCGCTTATCCTGGGTAGCCCGGAACGGGCGCTACGCGCCGCGGAAAACCTCCTGGAGCAAGGCTACTACGTCCCGGCGATTCGGCCGCCGGCGGTGCCACCGGGAACCGCCCGGCTCCGCATTACGGTGAGTGCTGCTCACACCCCGGCAGAGATAGACGGCTTCCTGAACGCACTTGGAAAAGCCTTAGAGGAGGCATAAAAGGAATTGCCTGGAACAGCAGGAGCGACAAAACCAAAGCCGCCCTCCCTATTTATTACCGGAACCGACACCGGCGTAGGGAAAACCATCCTGAGCGCCCTGATCGGTCTCATCTACAAGGCGACAGGCCTCACCGTCGGCTACCTTAAACCGGTAGAAACCGGGGCAGTCAGCGTAAACGGCGAACTGGTGCCCCCGGATGCCTCTTTCCTGGCCCGGGTTTTAGGTCTGGAAGACGAACCGCTGGAGATGCTCTGCCCCTACCGCTTCGAACTTCCCGCCTCACCCCATCTGGCGGCCCGCCTGGCCGGGAAAAGGATAAAGCCGGACGTCATCCGGGAATGTTTTAACTACTTCGACCGGCGCTACGATACCGTCATCGTCGAAGGCGCGGGCGGCCTTTTTGTTCCGCTGAAAAGCGAGTACCTGGTGGCCGACCTGGCGCGCGACTTGAAACTCCCGCTTGTAATCGCCGCCCGGCCGGGACTCGGCACCATCAACCACACCCTTTTAACGATCGCCGCCGCCCTCCGAGCGGGACTGGCTGTGGCCGGCGTCATCATAAACCGGTATCCGGTGGATCCGGACCCCGTGGTTAAAGATAACCCGAAAGCGATCACCTTCTTCAGCGGTGTACCAGTGCTGGCGCTGGTCCCGGAAATCGCCGGCCTAGAGAAGAGAGAGCCAGTGCTTAGGCTGATAGAGGAGGCAGCGGCAAAAGTCGAGGAAACTTACCGGTTGAGCGTTGCCCTGGCAAGACGAGCAGTCCAGGAGGAAAACCCGGGAGGGCCACTCTGATGTATACCTCTGAAGAGATCGCACGGCTCAAGGAACTTGACCGTGCTCTTATCTGGCATCCCTTCACTCAGATGAAGGAATACGTCGCGGAAGACGCCCCCATCATCGCTGCGGGCGAGGGCTGCTACCTGATAGACATCTACGGACGGCGCTACCTCGACGGCGTCAGCTCCCTCTGGGTCACCGTTCACGGTCACCGGGTGGCCGCTATTGACCTGGCCATTCAAGAACAACTGGGGAGGATCGCCCATTCCACCCTACTGGGTCTCGGAAACATTCCTTCGATCCTACTGGCAGAAAAGTTGGTAAGCCTCGCCCCGTTGGGCCTGAAAAAGGTTTTTTATTCCGACAACGGCTCGACCGGCGTGGAGATCGCGCTTAAGATCGCCTTTCAGTACTGGCGGAATACCGGACAGCCGCAAAAAAAACGCTTCCTTTCATTTTACAACGCCTATCACGGCGATACGCTGGGTGCGGTAGGCGCGGGAGGCATCGAACTTTTTCACCACATCTACGGGCCGCTGGTGGTAAGTTCCCTCAAGGTTCCTTCGGCCTACTGCTACCGCTGTCCCTATGGAGACGCCGGTACAGAAGACTGCCGGCGTGACTGCTTCGGGGCAGTCGCCCGCACCATCGAAGCACACGCACCGGAACTAGCCGCCGTCATCATCGAGCCGTTAATCCAGGGTGCCGCCGGGATGCTCACCTGGCCCCCGGGCTACCTCCGCCACCTGCGGGAGATTTGCGATGCCTACGACGTACTGCTCATCGCCGACGAGGTGGCCACCGGTTTTGGCCGCACTGGCAAGCTCTTTGCCTGCGAGCACGAAGGCGTCTCCCCGGACCTGATGGTTGTAGCCAAAGGAATCACCGGCGGTTACCTCCCCCTGTCCGCCACTCTGACCACGGAAAGGATTTACGAGGCCTTTTATGCCGATTACGCGGAGCTGAAAACCTTCTTCCATGGCCATACCTATACCGGCAACCCCCTGGCCTGCGCGGCGGCGCTGGCCAACCTCCGGCTCTTTAAAGAGGTGAAACTCATTGAAAAGCTCCAGCCGAAAATAGCGCGGCTCCAGGAATTGCTGGTCGGTTTTTGGGACCTTCCGCACGTGGGCGACATCCGGCAGGCCGGTTTTATGGTGGGCGTCGAACTGGTGAAAGATAAAGAAACCAAAGAACCCTTTCCGCTCGCCCGCCGGACTGGACGGCGGGTGATCCTCAAGGCCCGGGAGAAGGGGGTCATCATCCGGCCCCTGGGCGACGTAGTGGTACTGATGCCGCCGCTGGCTATTTCGGAAGAAGAGCTATCGCATCTCTGCGAAGTGGTGGCCGTCAGCATCCGGGAGGCGGCGGGATGATCGCGCCCGGCGTTCCTAAGGACAAAGCCATAACGGTGCAACGGGTGACGGCCGCCGGGGCGCCCGCCTATCTGCTGGTGCCGGAAGGTGCCGAAGGATGCGCAGTCGTCCTACACGGATACGGGGGCTGCAAGGAGGAGGTGTTGGGCCTGGGACTGGCGGTGGCCGCCGCCGGCTTTACCGCCTGCGTTCCCGATCTGCCGGGCCACGGGGAGCACCTCGAAACGCTGACAGGGGAAAGCATCGAAAGATTCACCGCCAACGTCAAAAACGCCGGTTTTGTAGCCGCCGTCGGGCACAGTTTAGGCGGGCGGATGGCGCTGGCCCTCGGGATAAAACCCCTCTGTCTCCTCTCTGTACCGTTGCAGGCCCGTTTCGACGGCCGGAAAAGTGAGCTTTTGCGAGTGCTTCGCGCCCGCCGGGTACGCGAGCCGAAACCTTTCGCGGGGTTGGAAGAGGCGCTCGCGGCGCTGGGCGACTCCCGGCCGGGGCCGCCGGTCCTGCTCCTGCACGCCGCCCGGGACCTCCCGACCTGTCTTGAGGCGGCAGTTCGGGCAAAGGATGCCGGCTGGACGGTGATTGCTGTCCGCGGCATCGGGCACACAGACATCATCAGCGCCCCTGAAGCGGTCGCGGCGGTTACTGCATGGTTTAAAGGAGTGGATTAGGTGCCCACGGCGGAAGTTTTCAACGCCAACAGCAACCTGTACGCCACAGCGGTCAACGAGCGCTTCTATACCCGGATTGCCGGCGCTTTAGCCAAAAAGGTAGCTAGACGGCTTACGCCCCGGCGAATCCTGGAGCTTGGTGCCGGCACCGGTGCGGGAACGGTGGTACTCCGGCGCTATTTCCCCACCGCCGCGATCCTGGCCACCGACCCGAGCAAAAAGATGCTCGCTTACAACCAGGAGAAGGCGCTCAGGGGTGTCACCTATGGTATCCTCGCCGCCGAAGAAGTCAACTGCCTGGATGAGAAGTTCGATCTGGTCTTCGGCAACATGTGCCACCACTGGTTCGCCCCGGGAACCACTTCAAAGCTCGCGGCTCTCCTCGCCCCCGGCGGTGCTGCCGCCTTCTCCGTTCCGGTAAGCGGCCTGGAAAAGGGGAACGGCAATCTGCTCCTGCTCCGGATTTGTAAGGAGTTGGGTGGCCGGCAAAACCACCGGCGCTTACCCTGCCCAGCCCGCCTGCGCCGGGATTTCGAGAGTTTCGGCACTTACTTCGCCGAAAAGATAATCCTCCGGGAGACACACTCCCCTGCTTTCTGGGCGACCCTCTTGCGGGCGCGCGGCTCCTGGGCTTACCTCTTCGGCAACCAGGCCGCCCAAGCCGAAAGCCTATGGCAAAAACTCAGCGCGGGTTGCGACGCCGTAACCCTCTACTGGCACATCGTCCTGGTGGTGGCAAAAAAATGAATCTGCAGGAGAAAACCGCGTGGATCACCCACGTCGCCCGGCGGGTAATAGATGGCGACACCCTCTCTTTCGAAGAAGCAACCGCTCTCCTCCAGCTACCTGACGCTGTAACCCCCTTTTTGCTCGGCTGGGCCGACGTGGTAAGAAAGTGCTTCCACGGCAACCGGGTTGACCTCTGTGCCATCGTGAACGCCCGCGCCGGGCGCTGCTCCGAGGACTGCCGCTTTTGCACCCAAGCCGCTTGCTACCACACGCGGGCGCCGGTTTATCCCCTGCTTCCGGCAGAAGGAATCATCCGTCGGGCTAGAGCAGTCCGGTCCCAGGGCATAAAACGCTTTTCCTTGGTTACCAGCGGGCGCGACCCCGGTGGTGATTTCGAAAAAATCCTCGGTATCACCCGACAGCTCAAAAGAGAAGTCCCGGAACTGAAGCTCTGCGCTTCGCTTGGCATCATCTCGCCTACCGAAGCCCGCGCCTTAAAAGAAGCTGGTCTTGATCGCTATCATCACAATCTGGAAACAGCGGCGAGCTTTTTCCCAGAAGTCTGTACCACCCACCGCTACGAGGACCGGGTCGCTACCATCCGTGCCGCGCAGAAAGTGGGCCTTGAGGTCTGTGCCGGCGGCATCATCGGCCTGGGTGAAAAACCGGAGCAGCGGGTAGAGCTGGCCCTCGCCCTGCGCGAACTCGGCGTCACCTCGGTGCCGGTGAATATCCTTCACCCGGTCCCCGGCACCCCGCTGGCCACCCAGCCGCCGCTCCCAGCGCTGGAGATACTGCGTACCCTGGCAGTCTTTCGCTTGCTGCTGCCGGCGACCACCATCCGTTATGCTGGCGGTCGGGAGCACAACCTCCGCGACACTCAGGTGCTGGGGCTCGCCGGCGGCGTCGACGCGCTCATCACCGGTGACTACCTCACCACCGCCGGCCAGGGCACCGCTCGCGACCGGCAGCTCATCCGCGACCTGGGACTGGAGGGCTGAGCCGCCGCGGACAGCGCCCTCTATGCGGCAAAGGCGGCGGGCAAGGACCGCATCGTCGCTGGCGGGCAGGCGTGACGGGACGCACACCCCTGATTCAACGGGCCCGGGCCCAGGCGGCCACCTGCGGCCAGCTTTCCCGCGTGACGAAAGCGAAGGACCAGAGGTAGCTCAGGACAAACCCCAGGTAGACAGGGTAAAGGTAACGCCACCGCCAGCGCGCGAAGATGTTCCTGTAGGTGCACAAGAGGTGCCAGCCGCCGAATACCTAGCGTTGTGGCACGGGACGAGGAAATTCATATGGAATCCTTCAGGGGTTCTCTGTGAAAGTAGCCTCGGGATTTCGCGGGTGGTCGCGGACGGTCGGGCGGTATAGAAAAACACATGTTAGAAACAATATCAAGAACAAAAGAAATAACAGGAGGTCGGAACCATGGGCCTGAGACGTTGGGACCCCCCCGAACTGACGACCCTGCGCGAACAGATGAACCGGCTGTGGGACACGCTGCGGACCGGAACGCGGGAGGCCGCCGCCCCGCGGGTCGACGTGCACCAGACAGAGAACGAGGTGGTAGCGGTGGCGGAGCTGCCGGGCGTGCCCTCCAAGGACGACATCGAGGTGCAGGTAACCAAGGACAGCATCTCCATCCGCGGGGAGATCAAACGGGTGCACGACGTCCGCGAAGAGGACTTCATCCACAGCGAGCGGTTCTACGGCAGTTTTTCACGGATCCTGCCCCTGCCGGTCGAGGTCAAGCCGAATGAAGCGACGGGGCGATTCGAGAACGGGATTCTGGAAATACGGATTCCCAAGACCGAAGCCGGCCGCAGACCGAAGGCGCACCGCGTGGACATCAACTAAGCGGGGAAACTCCAGACCGCGGTAGAATCGTAGCACAGGCTATCCGTCGAATGATAAGCGCCGAGGAGGCTCCTGGCTGTGAAGCTTACAGATATTGCCAAGATGGCAGGGGTTCAGGGTGGTCACTTACCGCTGCTGGCCGGTGAGGCTCACGCCATCTGGCGGTTCCTGACGTTACGTTATACCTTCTTTGAGTTTACCCAACTTGTGAGCAACTATATTGAGGACACCGAGTTGAAAGCGGGAGTAATGAGGGGCGTGTCCTCCACTTTGCAGAGGCAAATCAGAAAGACGGAGGAACTCCTGGACGCTTTTGGGATTCCCCTGCCGCCCAAACCGCCGAAGTCGGTGAGCGCCGTGGTGAAATCAGAGACTATGCGGGATGAGACCATCTACCGCATGCTGCTGATCGGCATCCAGTACTTTCAGGAAACTCATACGGAAATACAGCGCATGATGAATGACGACAAGCTGCGCAACCTCTTCATGGGTTGGATGAAGGAAGAAATGAAAATGTATGACCTTATGGTCAAATATGGCAAGATGAAGGGCTGGTACTGGAGCGCCCCCCAGTACAAGCATTAGGAGGTAGCCGACTTTTGGTCCAGTTGTCGGACATAATGGACGCGCTCAGCAGCGCAACCACAGGGCAACGGCAGAGCAAGTTATATGCCGGAGAAGCCCACATCCTGTGGGAAACCCTGCAGCAGCGTTACGACTACTACGAATTCAGCCAGATCGTGATCAACAATATCAGCGACTCGGAATTCAAGATACTGGCGTCCAAAGGCGTCGGGGACACGATGAGGACCCAGATCAACAGGTTGGAGGACCTACTGAACACGTTCGGCATACCCCTCCCAAAGCGACCGCCCGAAACCGTGATCGAGTCCGGCGAGACTGACGTCTGGCGGGACGACACAATTTTTAACCTGTTGCTGATGGGTATTCAAAACTTCCTGGGCGTCCATCTCAGAGGAGTTAAACTGTTTGTATCCGACGGGCTGCGAAACCTGTACAATGAGTTTATGGTAGAAGAACTGAAGGTGCACGACAATCTCGTAAAGTACGGCAAGCTTAAGGGTTGGCTGCCAAGCCCGCCGGCGTACAGACAACGGGCCTGAGGGGATCTGTACGAGAGTCGGGAACCACTTTGGGGTTGGAGTCGAGGTCCTCGCCCCGTATGGGGCACCAAAACTGAATTCATGCTGCTCAAGGGCTCACAACGCCTGAATGCCCAATTCGGCCAAGTGGGCGACGATCGCCTGCAGGTCCAGCCGCCCCTGGAGAATGACCTTGCCGTTGACCGCCAGGGCCGGCAACGGGTAGGCGTCGCGGCGCAAACCCTCGTCCGCGATGGTTTCGCGCTGCCGGTAAGCCACCGCCACCCGGTCACCGTAGCGGAGACGCAGCACCTTTTGCAGCAATTTGAACTGGGCATCCACGGGGAGCACGTCCCCCACGCTGTCTGGCGGTCAGCAGGGCGCCTCGACGCCTTCGGGGGTTTCGCCGATCACCCACACCACGGCCTCCGCCGTCATCCCGTTTCTACTCTCGGTCAACCCATCATCACCATCCGATCCGGAAAAAGGGGGCCTAGCCCCTATTTTGTGTCCCCTGTTTTTACCTGACTTGGGGAGCTGGACTACTCGCTCTCGCCAACTCCGGGTGGGCCGACCGCGGCGTGTAGCTGGTATGCAAAAGCTTGTGCGATTTTTCGCCCAGCGGTTCGCCCAGGAACCGTTCGTACAGCTCGATGATGGCCGGGTTCTCGTGGGACTTGCGCAGCTTCATCCCCTTGTCCAGGCGGTAGATCCCGGCGGCGCGCCGCTGCCGGACATCGGGATTGGCACAGATCGGCTGGCCGCCCCCGCCGATGCAGCCGCCGGGACAAGCCATCACCTCGATGAAGTGGCAGTCCTTCAACTCGCCAGCCTTCAGCTTCTCCATCAACATCCGGGCGTGACCCAGACCGTGGGCCACCATCACCCTGACGGGGTTGCCCTCCAGGTCGATGGCCGCCTGCCGGACACCGTCCAGCCCGCGCACCACCTCGATGTCGATTCCGGGTAAAGGTTTCCCGGTGAGCAGTTCGTAGGCTGTGCGCAGCGCCGCCTCCATCACCCCACCCGTGGCGCCAAAGATGGCCCCGGCGCCCGTGGAGAGGCCCATGGGGCGGTCGTACTCCTCATCCGGCATATTGTTCAGGTCGATGCACGCCTCGTGGAGCATCCGGACCAGTTCCCGGGTAGTGAGCACCATGTCCACGTCCCGGTAGCCGCTGGCGTTCATCTCCGGCCGGCCCGCCTCGAATTTCTTGGCGGTGCAGGGCATGATCGAGACCACCACCATATCCTTCGGGTCGATCCCGGCCTGTTCCGCATAGTAGGTCTTGGCCAGCGCCCCGAACATCTGCTGCGGCGACTTGGCGGTGGACAGGTGCGGCAGGAACTCGGGATAGAAATGCTCGATGAACTTGATCCACCCCGGGCTGCAGGACGTGATCATCGGCAGCGGGCCGCCTTTGGTGAGGCGGTGGATCAACTCGTTCCCTTCCTCGACAATGGTCAGGTCCGCCGTGAAGTCCGTGTCGAACACCCGGTCGAAACCGAGCCGGCGCAGGGCGGCCACCATCTTGCCGGTCACCGGCGTGCCCGGGGGCAAGCCGAACGCCTCGCCCAGTGTAACCCGGGTTGCGGGCGCGGTCTGCACCACCACGTGTTTGGCGGGGTCGGCCAGCGCCGCCCAGACGGCCCCAGTGTCGTCACGCTCGTAGATAGCGCCCACGGGGCACACCAGCGCGCACTGTCCGCAGTGTACGCAAACCGAATCGCCCAGGGGCAGGTTGTAAGGGGGCGCGATCACCGTGGCAAAGCCCCGCAGCTGCGGCCCGATGGCGTGCACCGTCTGCACTTCGGCGCAGACCGTGACGCAGCGCCGGCAGTAAATGCACTTCTGGGGCTCCCGGATAATCGCCGGGCTGGAGTCGTCCTTCTTGTAAAGGGTCCGGGACATCCGCTGGAACCGGATCTCCCGGAGGCCCATCAGGTTCGCGGCCGCCTGCAGTTCACAACTGCCGCTCCGGATGCAGAGCAGGCACTCGTTCGGGTGGTCGGAGAGCATCAGCTCTAGGATCATCCGTCGGGCCTCCCGGACGCCGGGCGTGCCGGTCCGCACCACCATCCCTTCGGTGGCCGGCAGGGTGCAGGAGGCCAGGTATGTCCGGGCACCCTCGACCTCCACGATGCACATGCGACAGGCCCCGGCCCGGTGGTTCAACTGCTTCAGGTAGCAGAGGGTCGGGATGGCAATGCCCAACTGCCGGGCCGCGTCCAGCACGGTGGTCCCCGGTTCAACCGTCACGGGCCGGCCATCTATGGTCAGAGTAACGGCCATAAAATCTCCCTCCCTACTTCTTGGCCTGCGCCGGGCCGATGCGCATGGGACAGACGCCGGTTGGACATTGTTTTTCAACCGCGTGCCGGTCGTACTCATGCCGGTAGTGCCGGGTCGTGCTTAAGACCGGGTTCCCGGCGGTCTGACCCAACCCGCAAAGCGCGGTCTTTTTGACCACGTTGGCCAGTTCGATCAAAAGCTCCACGTCTTCCTTCGTCGCCCGGCCCTGGGTCAGCCGGGTCAGGATCTCCAGCATCCGCCTGGTGCCGATCCGGCACGGCGTGCACTTCCCGCAGGACTCGTCCTGCACGAAATCCATGAAAAACCGGGCCACGTCGACCATGCAGCTGTCCTCGTCCAGGACGATCATGCCGCCCGACCCCATGATCGAGTCGAGCGCGGCCAGGGCCTCGTAGTCGATCGGCGTGTCAATGTACTCCGCGGGGATGGCGCCCCCCGAGGGTCCGCCGCTCTGGATCGCCTTTAAGCTTTTGCCGTTTTTCATTCCGCCGCCGATGTCGTACACCACTTCCCGCAGGGTGGTGCCCAGAGGCACTTCCACCAGGCCGGTGTTGACGATTTTGCCGGCCAGGGCGAAAACCTTGGTCCCCTTGCTCTTCTCGGTGCCGATGCCCGCGTACCAGTCGCCGCCGCGCAGGATGATCGGGGCGATGTTCGCCCAGGTCTCCACGTTGTTAATCACCGTGGGCTTGTCGAACAAGCCGCACTGGGCCGGAAACGGCGGGCGCGGGCGCGGTTCGCCGCGCTTGCCCGCGATGGAATGAAGGAGCGCCGTTTCCTCGCCGCATACGAAAGCGCCGGCGCCGACACGGATCTCGACGTCAAAGCTGAAACCCGAGTCCAGGATATCCGTGCCGAGAAGACCCATCTCCCGGGCGCTCTTAATGGCGGCCCCGAAGTTCTTGATCGCCAGCGGATACTCCGCCCGGATATAGGCGTAACCCTTGGAAGCCCCCACGGCGTAACCGCCGATAGCCATTCCCTCCAGCACCGAGTGCGGGTCGCCCTCCAAAACGCTCCGGTCCATGAACGCCCCGGGGTCACCCTCGTCGCCGTTGCAGACCACGTACTTGGGCTCGTCCTCGGCCTGCAAGGTGAACTGCCACTTCAGGCCAGTGGGGAAACCCGCCCCGCCGCGCCCGCGCAGCCCGGACTTCTTAATCTCCTCCACGACCTGCTCCCTGGTCATCCCGTTCAGCACGCGGGCCAGTGCCGTGTAACCGTCGCGGCCGATGTACTCCTCGATGGAAAGGGGGTCGATAATCCCACAGTTCCGCAGCACAATCCGCTTTTGCCGGTTGAAGAAGGGGATCTCGGGCAGGCGCGCCAGCACTCTGCCGGTGTCCGGACACCGGTGCAGCAGACGGTTCACCGGGCGGCCCTCCCGCAGGTGCTCAGTGACCACTGATTCCACGTCCCCGGCCGTAACCTTCTCGTAGAAAATCCCGTCCGGGTAGACGGTGATCATCGGTCCCAGGTTGCACGGCCCCAGGCAGCCGGTTTCAATCACCCGCACCTTCGCTTCCAGGCCCTGCTTTCTTATCTCATCAACCAGCGCGCTTTTCACGGACTTGCAGCCGGAGGAAACACAGCCGGTGCCCCCGCAGACCAGGGCGTGGTATTCGTACCCGTCGACCGGGCGTTCATTCGCCCGCAGCCGCAGCGCCTCGTGCGCCTTGGCCCGCAACTCCGCCAGTCCGGTAATGTTCATCGGTCCACCTCCCCCTTGCAGCTACTTGTATTGCTCCAGAATCTCCGGCACCTTTTCCGGTTCAACCCCGGCGTGCACGTCCTCGTCCACCGTCATTACCGGCGCCAGGGCGCAGCAGCCGATACACCGGACCACGTCCAGGGAGAAGCGCCGGTCCGGCGTAGTGTCTCCGGCCTTGATCCCCAGCTCTTGTTCCAGCCGGACCTTCACCGCGGCCGAACCCTTGACGTAGCAGGCGGTGCCGTTGCACAGGGCGATGCCGTGACGGCCGCGCGGCCGGAAGGTGAAAAAGGCGTAAAAGGAAGCCGTTCCATAGACCTCGGTCAAAGAAAGCCCCAGTTTATCGGCCACCTCCACCAGCACGGGCTTCGGCAGGTAACCGACGGTCTGCTGGACGTGGGACAGCACCTGGATCAGGCTGGACGGCTCACCGCGATGGGCCTCTATGTAACTGACCAACCGGTCCAAAAGAGGTTCTTGCTGAGGCATAGGCGACTCCCTTCTTTCGTCACTAGTTTCTACCATCTGTTCTAATATTCACATAACTTTGACGGACACCGGATTTCTCCTGCCCAATAATTAAGAAAATTCAGCTTAAAACCGGCCAAAAAAAGGCCGCCGGGAGGCGCTCGAAATGCCGGCGGATCAGGAATGGTATCTAAGCCAAGATTATAACGCTCCTACCCGGAAAAAGCAAAACGGAATGCTTCCTCGCAGG
Source organism: Candidatus Desulforudis audaxviator MP104C (assembly GCF_000018425.1). GTDB lineage: Bacteria > Bacillota > Desulfotomaculia > Desulfotomaculales > Desulforudaceae > Desulforudis > Desulforudis audaxviator. The sequence goes on from NC_010424.1 coordinate 1,415,207, forward strand.
CCTCCAGGGTCCGGTCGATGTGTTCGTCGGTGTGTGCCGTCGACAGAAACAGCGCCTCGAACTGGGCCGGGGCGATGTACACCCCGCGCTCCAGGAGCGCCTGGAAGTAACGGCTGTACCGCGCGGTGTCCGAACGCAGCGCCCCCGCAAAGTCGGTCACCGGGCCGGGCTGGAAGAATACGCACAGCATCGAGCCGGTTTGAGTGATGTACACTTCGGCCCCGGCCCGGGCCGCCGCCTCCTCCAATCCCCGGGCCAACCGCAGGGTCTTCGACTCCAGGGCCTCGTAAACGCCCGGCTCGGCCAGCGCTTTGATGGTCGAAATCCCGGCCGCCATCGCCAGGGGATTTCCGGACAGGGTTCCAGCCTGGTAGACCGGCCCGGACGGGGCCACCTGTTCCATAATGTCGCGGCGCCCTCCATAGGCCCCCACCGGCAGTCCGCCCCCGATGATCTTTCCGAGGCAGGTCAGGTCAGGCTGAACGCCATAAAGATTCTGGGCCCCGCCGTAACTCAGCCGGAACCCGGTGATCACCTCGTCAAAAACTAGCAGGGCACCGTACGCCGCGGTCAGATCCCGAAGCCCCTTCAGGAAACCGGGCCGGGGCAGGACAAGCCCCATATTCGCAGGGACCGGCTCGACGATCACGGCCGCGATCTCCTCCCCGAGCCGGGCGAAAAGCTCCTTCAGGCCTTCCAGGTCGTTAAAACCGGCCACGACTGTGTTCCGAGCCGTGTCCTCCGGCACCCCGGGGCTGGTCGGCACCCCGAGGGTCAGCGCCCCGGAACCGGCCTTTACCAGCAGCGCGTCGGCGTGGCCATGGTAGCAGCCCTCGAACTTCACGATTTTTTCACGCTTGGTGTAGGCCCGCGCCAGCCGCAGGGCGCTCATGGTCGCCTCGGTGCCGGAATTGACCAGCCGGACCATTTCCACGGACGGTAGGGCCTCCACCAGGAGCCGCGCCAGCTCGATCTCCAGTTCGTTCGGCGCCCCAAAACTGGTCCCGAACTCGGCGCACTCCTTCACGGCCCGGACCACCAGCGGGTGGGCATGCCCCAGGATCAGGGGGCCCCACGAGGCCACGTAGTCGATGTACCGGTTGCCGTCCACGTCAAACAGGAGCGCCCCTTCCCCGCGCAAAAAAAATATCGGGTCGCCCCCCACCGCCTTGAAGGCGCGGACCGGGCTGTTCACGCCGCCCGGCATGTACTTCTGGGCCTCGGCGAACATCTGGGCCGACCGGAAATGATCCCGTGTCATGATATCACTCCTTCTGCTTCCGGAATCCCCTGCTGTCCCGGGAATCTCCTATCGGAAATACTGCATGCTGCTCCGTTTGAGTTCGGCCGTGCTGAAGAGCACAACGTACTCGCCGATGCCGACCGCGGCACTGATCTGCCGCACCAGTTCCCGGCACTCGGCCTCAGTGGGACGGTGCACCATGGCGTAGAGGCTATACGGCCAGCCGGGCGCGGTAGCCCGCTGGTAGCAGTGGGTCACCTCGGGGTAAGCGGCGATCGCCAGCCCGACTCGCTCGATCTCCTCCGGCGGCACCACCCAGGCCACCAGGGCGTTGCCGCTGTAGCCGACCCGCTGGTGCCGCAGGGCAGCCCCGAAGCGCCGCATCAGGCCCCGCTGCAGAAAATCCGCGACCGTCTCCAGGAGCTTTTCCTCGGTTACTCCGAGACGCCGGGCCATCCCGGCGAAAGGACGGCTCTCGACCGGCAGGTCCCCCTGAAGCTCGCGTATGGCTTGCTTTTCGAAGTCACTCAGCATCGGTCACCTCGGGTACCTTAAACCGTACTTTGATTTTAAAGACGCGTTCGGCCGGCAGGCTCAAGATGTGGTCGATACCGGCACGCGTTTTAATTTCGTTAATGATTTGCTGAACCGCCTCGGCGGACGGGGCCAGCACCGTAAACCACATATTGTACTCGTGGTCACGGAGGTAGTTGTGGCTGACCTCTGGGTAGGCGTTGACCACTGCGGCCACCCCGTTGATCCGTTCCCCGGGGACCCGCATGGCGCAGAGCGTGCCGGTGTAGCCGAGCTTGCGCGAATCGAAGAAGCCACCCATCCGCCGGATGATCTTGGCTTCCCGGAGCCGCACCAGGCGCTCGAGCACCTCGGCCTCCTGCACCCCGAGTTCGGCCGCGATCTCCCGGTACGGCCGAATGGAAAGCGGGATCTGCTGCTGGATCAGCTCCAAGAGCCGCCGGTCGGTATCGTCAAGCTTCATGTGTCGCCACCCGCCCCCCGCGATAAAGGCACCAGGGTTCCTCGGCCATGTAATCCCCGTGGTAGAACTGGGCCCGCGCCCGGCAGCCGCCGCAGGTGTCACGGTACTCGCAGGTGCCGCACTTTCCGGAGTAGCGCCGGGAACGCAGTACCCGGAACAGTTCGGCCTCCCGCCACATCTTCCCGAACAGGGTTTCCCGCACGTTGCCGACGGCCTTGTCCAGGTAGGCGCAGGCCTGCAGGTCGCCGACCGGGTTCACCAGGCAGTAGGCGATGCCGGCCAGGCAGCCGCGCGTGAACCGCGTTTTTGCCCCGAGCTGGTCGGCCACCCGGATGAACTGCGGGGCGCAGGTCGGCTTCACTTCCAGTCCCGCCGTTTGCTGCTTCTTGAGCAGCCGGCGCAGCAACTGCTCGTATTGCCGGGCGCGCAGGGTGGTGTGCTCGATGGCAAGAGCCCTGCCGGTCGGTACCAGGAAAAACACGTGGTGGGCTATGCCGCCCAGTTCCACGGCCAAGTCGGTCAGCCCTTCCACTTCTTCCTCGTTCCAGTCCATCACCGTGGTGTGCACCTGGAAGGGCAGGCCCGCCGCGCGGCAGTTCTTCATCCCTTCCACCGCCGCCTGCCAGGAGCCTTTCTCGGCCCGGAAACCGTCGTGGGCACCCGGGTCCACGCTGTCCAGACTGATCCCGATCGCTCGCGCTCCGGCCTGAACCAGCCGGCCGGCCACTTCCGGGGTGATCAGAGTGCCGTTGGAGCCCAGCACCGGACGCAGTCCCCGGGACGCGGCATAGGCGATAAGGTCATAGATGTCGGGCCGCATGAGCGGCTCACCGCCGGAGAAGATCATGATCTTGAACCCGGCCCCGGCGATTTCGTCGATGAGGGCCTTGCCCTCAGCCGTGCTCAATTCGTCCTCGGCCTTTTGACCCGCGTCGCGGTAGCAGTGGGCGCAAGCCAGGTTGCACATGTTTGTGGTATTCCAGGATACCAGCATTTCTATCCCTCTTCCAGCCAACGAGCGACGTCGAGGGCGAAGTAGGTCAGGATGATGTCGGCGCCCGCGCGCTTCATTCCGGTCAGCATCTCCAGGACCAGCGCCCGCTCGTCTATCCAGCCCTTCTGGGCCGCGGCCTTAACCAGGGCGTACTCGCCACTCACGTTGTAGACCGCCACCGGCACCTCGAAAGTGTCTTTCACCCGCCGGATGATGTCTAGGTAGGCCAGCGCCGGTTTGACCATCACGATGTCGGCTCCTTCCTCCAGGTCCAGGGCCACCTCGCGCAACGCTTCGAGCGCGTTGGCCGGGTCCATCTGGTAGGACCGGCGGTCGCCGAACTGCGGCGCCGACCCGGCGGCGTTCCGGAAGGGACCGTAAAAGGCGGAAGCGTACTTGGCCGCGTAGGACATCACCGGCACCTCTTCAAACCCTTCCGCGTCCAGGAGCGCGCGAATGGCCCCCACCCGGCCGTCCATCATGTCGGACGGGGCGACCATGTCGGCGCCCGCCCGCACGTGCGACAGGGCGGTTTCCGCCAGGAGTTCCACCGAGGGGTCGTTCAGGACGGCCCCGTTTTCCACCAGCCCGCAGTGACCGTGGTCGGTGTAGGCGCAGAGGCACACGTCAGTAATCACCAGGAGGCCCGGGTAGCGGTCCTTGATGGCCGCCACCCCCCGCTGGACCACTCCGTCGGCGGCGTAGGCCCCGAAGGCCCGGGCATCCTTGGCCGCCGGCACCCCGAACACGATGATCCCCGGAATCCCGAAGGCCACCACCTCTTGCAAAAGGGCAGACAGGGTGTCCACCGAATAGCGGTACACCCCGGGCATGGACGGCACAGGCTCAACCACACCCCGGCCTTCCGCGATGAAAACCGGCAAGATCAAGTCGTCCACGTCCAGCCTGGTCTCTCGGACCAGGCGCCGGACAGCCGGCTCCCGGCGCAATCTCCGCATCCGCGTCCTCACCCACACCCACCTCCAAAAAGGGGTCAGGCCCCTTTTTACTTTCCCTGACTTTCCCTCGGCCCCCAAAGGGGTTGCTTTTGCATGAGCGGCAAAGTCGCTTTTCTGTCTTCTCTGACTCTTGAGGCATTTTCGTAAAAGGGGTCACACACGATCCCAGACCCAAGAGCAGCCAGAAACCTAAATTATGCCTGGAATGCACTCTGCCTACATCATAATTGGAATCAGCCTGTTCCCGCCAGCCGCCTTACAGAAGACTAAAACTATGAGTATGCGGGCACTTCGGTAATCCGGATCACCACTTTAATCCTTTAAGAGAAAGGCGTTGGTACCGTTTTTTGAAAGTCAAAGAAGGTAAAAAGGGGCCTGACCCCTTTTTCACCCGGGTTGGATCTCGGCTTCGGTCAGGTAGCAGGCCGGGTCGGCGGCCCAGAAATCGCCGCTCACCGCCTCGGCCCGCGGCCGGAAGTTGCCGTTGCAGATTTCCAGCCAGCGGCAGGCCGCGCAGCGGCCGCGCAGGAGCGGCCGGCGGTTTTTCAGCCCGGCCAGGATCGGGTTTTGAGTATCGGTCCAGATGTCCCCGAACTTGCGCTCCCGGACGTTGCCCAGGTCGTGGTTCATGGTGAACTGGTCCGGGTGCACGTTCCCGTACCAGTCCACGGCCCCGATGGCGATGCCGCTCCGGTTGCCCCCGGAGGTTTTCAGCCACTCCCAGACCCGGGCGGCCCGCTCCGGCTGCTCGCGCTTCAGTCTCAGGTAGATGTAAGCGGCGTCGGCGTGGTTGTCCACCGTCAGGATTTCCTTCTCCAGCCCCCGCCGGAACAGGTCGGCCGTCCGGTCGTAAATCAGGTCCAGGACCGCGCGTTTTTCTTCCGGGGCCAGGTCCTGTTCCACCAGCCGGCTCCCCCTGCCGGAGTACACCAGGTGGTAGAAGCACACCCGGTTCACCTCCTCGGCCTCGATCAGGTCGAAGATGGTGTCGATCTCCCGATAGTTGTAGCGCGTGATGGTGAACCTTAAGCCCACCCGCTGCCCGACGGCCACGCAGTGGCGGATGCCCTCCAGCGCCGCCTCGAAGGCGCCGTCGAACCCGCGGATCCGGTCGTTGGTCTCCCGGATGCCGTCGATGCTCACCCCCACGTAGCCGACCCCGGTCTCCTTCAGTTTCCAGGCTGTTTCCCGGGTGATAAAGGTGCCGTTCGTGGAAACCACGGGCCTTAAGCCCCGCTCCCGGGCGTAGGCCGCCAGTTCATAGACATCGGGCCGCAACAGCGGCTCGCCCCCGGAAAACAATAGCACGGGTACGCGAAACTCGGCCAGGTCGTCGATCAGCCGCCGGGCTTCGGCCGTGGTCAGCTCTTCCGGATCCGGCTCGGCCGTGGCGCTGGCGTAGCAGTGTTTGCACTTCAGGTTGCAGGCCCGGGTCGAGTTCCAGACCACCACCGGGCCTATGCCGTCCGACCCGCTGGCACTGGTGCCCCGGCGCTGGTAGCGCAGGTGGTCCCCCGATTCGTTTTTCCCGGAAACCATTTTGGAAATGCTAAGCAACACCTTCACTCCCACCGAAGTACTCCCGCACGGCCTGAACCAGGCCGTCGATCGTGTATTCGCGGGCCACCGCCGCCACCTTGAGGCCCAACTCCCGGGCCGTTTGCGCGGTCACCGGCCCGATGCAGATCACCGCCGACCGGGCTAACAAACTGGGGAGGTCTTCCGCCCCCAGGGCGCCCACGAAATTGCGCACCGTCGAGGAACTGGTGAAGGTCACCGCGTGCACCCGCCCCTCGGCGAGCAGCCGGCGCACGGGGGCCGCATTTCCGCCCACGGCGACCGTGCGGTAGGCGGTGACGTCGCTGACGGCCGCCCCCGCCCGGGTCAGCGCCTCGGCCAGGTCGGACGGCGCGATGTCGGCCCGGGGCAGCAGGACCCGCTCCCCGGGGGCCAAAAGCGCGCCCATCCCGTCCGCGATCCGCTCGGCCCGGTATTCCTCCGGGATGTAGGCCACCTTCAGGCCGCGGCCGACCAGCGCATCCCTGGTGCGCGGCCCGATGGCGCAGAGCCGCGCCGGGCCGAGTTCCCGGATGTCCCGCTCCAGTTCCCGGAAGCGGTTGAAGAAATAGTCGACCCCGTTCACACTGGTGAACACGATCCACTGGTAGGTGTCAATTTCACTGATGGCCAGATCCAAAGGGCCGTAGTCGTCCGGCGGGCGGATGGCGATGGTCGGAAACTCCAGAGCCTCGCCCCCCAGCCGGGCGATCCGCTCCGACAGCGCGCTGGCCTGCTCCCGCGACCGGGTGACCAGAATCCGCCGGCCGAAGAGCGGCTTTTGCTCGAACCAGCGCAGGTGCGGCCGCATCCGGCACACCTCGCCCACCACAATGACGGCCGGGTTCTTCAGCCCGGCTGCCCGGACCCGTTCCACGATGTCGTCCAGGGTGCCCTCCACCGTTTCCTGCTCGGGCAGCGTCCCCCAACGGATGACGGCCACCGGGGTGGATCCGGCCCGGCCGTGCCGGACAAGCCGCGCCACGATGTCGGGCAGGTTGGCCATACCCATCAGGAACACGATGGTGCCGGCCCCGGTGCTTAGTTTGTCCCACGCAATGGCGGTTTCGTCTTTGGTGGGGTCTTCATTGCCGGTGATCACGGCCACCGAGGCCGTGAAATCCCGGTGGGTCAGCGGGATGCCCGCGTACGCGGGCGCCGCCACCGCCGAGGTCACCCCGGGCACCACTTCGAAAGGAATGCCCCGTTCCGCCAGGTACTCGGCTTCCTCGCCGCCGCGGCCGAAAACGAAGGGGTCACCCCCTTTGAGCCGGGCCACCGTCAGCCCTTCCCCGGCCCTGGCGGCCAGTAAGCCGTTAATCGCGTCCTGCGTCAGGGTGTGCCCTTCGGGAGATTTCCCGGCAAAAACCAGTTCGGCTTCCGGCCGGGCGTGCATCAGGATCCGCGAGTTGACCAGGCGGTCGTACACCACCACGTCCGCCTCCTGGATGCAGACTAGTCCTTTCAAGGTCAACAGGCCGGCGTCACCCGGGCCCGCCCCGACCAGGTACACTATGCCGCGAGGCATCACTTCTCCACTCCTTTACGCACCCGCACGCACCCGGGCCAGAATCTCGCCGGCGCCCATCTCCAGCAGCCGGACGGCCAGACTGTTGCCGAGAGCCTCCGGCCGGTCCGCCGGACCGGACTCTTGGGCCCGCACCAATTCCGTCCCGTCCAGGGAGGCCACCACCGCCTCCAATACCAGGCGCCCGTCCCGGAACCGTCCCAGGGCCCCGACCGGTACCTGGCAGCCGCCTTCCAGGCGCCGCAACAGCGTCCTCTCGGCCTGCACGGCCGCGCGGGTCGGCGCGTGGTCAATCGTTCGCAGCATTTCGAGGATCTCAGCGTCGTCCGCACGCGCCTCGATCCCCAGCGCCCCCTGACCGACCGCCGGCAGGCACATGGCCACCGGTATGCGGTGGGTGACCCTCTCGGTAAGGCCCAACCGGAACAGCCCGGCCCAGGCCAGCACCAGGGCGTCCACCACGCCCTCGTCCAGTTTCCGGAGCCGGGTCTGGACGTTGCCCCGTACCGGGATCACTTGCAGGTCGGGCCGGTAGGCCAGGAGCTGGGCCGTGCGCCGCAGGCTGCTGGTCCCGAGCACCGCGCCTGCCGGCAGCTCCTCCAGCCGCTCCCCCCCGCGGGAAATGAACACGTCGCCCGGGTACTCCCGGACGGAAACCGCCCCGATGACCAGACCCTCGGGCAGCCCGGTGGGCAGATCCTTCATGCTGTGCACCGCCAGGTCGATTTCCCGGTGGAGCAGCGCCTGCTCGAGTTCCTTGGTAAAAAGGCCCTTGTCGCCGATCTTGGCCAGGGCCACTTCCAGGATATTATCTCCGGTGGTCCGGATTTCCTTGCGCACGAAGCTCACCCGAGGGTAGCGCGCCCGCAGGTGGTCGATGACCCAGTCGGCCTGCGCCAGGGCCAGCCGGGACCCGCGCGTGCCGACCACAACCTCCCGCCGCATCAACAGCCCTTTCCTTTCAGGCAGCTAACCGGGCAGGACTCCGTCCGACCCACTAGCGTGGGTACCCCACCGTTCTCCGGCTCCAGGTTGAAGAGCTTCTGCAGGGCATCCGAGTAGAAGTGGCCCTCGGGCGTTAAGGCCAGTTTCTTTAACCGGGTAATCGGCTCGTGCAGCAGTTGACTGACGATGGAGTTGGCCATGGAACTGATCACCTTCAACTCCCGTTCGGAGAGTTCGCCTCCAAGCCGGTTCAGCGCCCGGTCCAGCTCGTTCCGCTTGATCTCCTCGCCCCGCTTTTTCAAGGCCACCACGGTGGGGATGACGAAGCGTGACCCGAGCGCCAGCAGGAACTCGCGCACTTCGGCGTCGATGATCCGTTCCGCCGCCACCGCAGCCCGCCGCCGTTCCGCCAGGTTGGCGTCGACCACGCTCTGCAGGCTGTCGATGTCGTAGAGCACAACGCCGGGCAGGTGCCCCACTGCCGGGTCCACGTCGCGGGGTACGGCGATGTCGATAAAAAAGATGGCGCGGCCTCCGCGCTCGGCCAGAACGGACGTCATCGGTTCGGCGCGGATCACGTAGTGACTGGCCGCCGTGCAGCTGATCACGATGTCGGCGTGTCCCATCCACCGGTACAACTCGTCGAAGCGGACCGCCCGGCCCCCGAACTGGGCGGCTAACTCCACCGCCCGGGGGTAGGACCGGTTGGACACGATGACGCCGGCCACCCCGTGCGACAGCAAGTGCTTTACGGTCAACTCGCTCATCTTGCCGGCCCCGACGATCAGGACCTCCCGGCCCTCCAGGCTGCCCAGGGTCTGCCGCGCCAGTTCCACGGCCGCGTAGCTGATGGAGACCGGATTCTTGTCGATGCCCGTTTCAGTCCGGACCCGTTTCCCGACCGCCAACGCCTGCTGGAAGGCACAGTTCAAAAGCCAGTTCACCGTTCCGACTTGCTGGGCGAACTGGTAAGCCTGCTTCACCTGGCCCAGGATCTGAGTCTCGCCCAGGACCATGGAGTCCAGGCCGGAGGAGACCCGGAACAGATGACGCACGCTTTCCCCGAAGGAATAGTTGTAGGTATGGCTTTTGATCGCTTCCACCGGGCTGCCGCAGCGTTCGGCCAGGAAGCACCAGATATTCTGCAGGCCGTCCTCTTCCGAGAGCACGGCATAGACCTCGGTACGGTTGCAGGTGGAGATAACCACGCAGCTTTCGACACCCTCCCGGTCGCTGAGGCCCCGCAACACCTCTTTCAAGGTGTGCTCCGGAAAGGAAAGCTTTTCACGCACGGCCAGCGGCGCCGTACGGTGGTTAAGACCCACCACCGTAATCAACACTGCCTACCAGCTCCTTCACCCTGTCGTAGTCGCCGTTCTCTAGCGCGTCTAAGATCTCCGGCGCGCAAAGCGCCTCCAGCAGTTGCTCTTTCCTGACCGGGTCGGATACGCTCCGAATGATATTATGGCGTATTCGGCCGATAAGTGCAAGGTAGTCCCCGTACAGGGGGCCGTACTCGCGTTCCAGCTTTTCCCGGAGCCTGCGGGCCAGCAGGGGGCTTTGGCCGCCGGTGGAAACGGCGATGGTGAGGTCGCCTCGGCGCACACAGGCGGGTACGAAAAAAGTGCAGTTTTCCGGATCGTCAACCGCGTTCAAAAGAAGGCGCCGCTCCCGGCAGTCCGCGGCCACCATCCGGTTCGCCGCCGGATCGTTGGTGGCGCTGATCACCAGAAAAGCGCCCTCTACGTCTCCGGGGCGGTATCGGCCCCGCCGGTACTCGATCACCCCGGCGTCCGCCAGGGCCTGCAAGTCCGCGGTGAGCCGGGGGCTGATCACCCGCACCCGCGCCCCCGCTTCCAGCAGGGATTTGACTTTGCGTTCGGCCACCCGTCCCCCGCCGATCACCAGGCAGAGCTCACCCTCCAGCTTGACCAGGACCGGATATAAGGCAGACATTCGCTCCCTCCAACCAGAGAAGACACCGGCTTCCTTGCTTCATCTCTCCGACTTCCGACTTCCGGCTTCCGACCTCTATTTTCAGTAGGTGCGCACCCGGACAAAGTCGGTCACCCGGGCGAAGTTCTCCCGGGCCGGGATGTCCGGCAGCATTTTCAGATAGCCGTGGGCCTTGTCCAGGTACTGGTCGGCAACCTGGAACGCCAAATCGACGCCGCCGTATTCCTTGGTCAGCCGGATCGCTTCCCGGACGTCTTCGGCGGTCTTTTCGGTCTTGTTCACGAGGGCCGCCAGCCTGCCGTCTTCCGGGCTCCGGGCCAGCGCCAGCATCACGGGGAGCGTGATGATGCCCTGGCGCAAGTCCCCCCCGGTGGGCTTGCCCAGGCGTTTCTGGTCGGCCACCATATCCAGGATGTCGTCAGTGATTTGAAAGGCCATGCCCAGACAATGGCCGAACCGCCCCAGCGGCTTGTACAGCTCGCGGGGCGCCCCGGTGGCCACCGCTCCGAGCTGACACGCGGCCTGGATCAGGAGCGCGGTCTTGTACTTGATCCGCCGCAGGTAGTCCCGGAGATCGCACTGGTTCAAGCCGGCGAACTGGATGATTTCCCCCTCGCACATCTTCACGCAGGAGTGGGCCAACACCCCGATAATTACCGGGCTCCGGTAAACGGATACCAGGATCATGGCCTTCGCCAGCAGGTAGTCGCCGGTATGAACCGACACCTTGTTGCCCCAACGCGCTTTCACGGTCGGAATCCCCCGCCGCAGTTCGGCGCCGTCGACCACATCGTCGTGCACAAGGGTAGCCAGGTGCACCAACTCCAGCGCCATAGCCAGGGGCAGGACTTTCTGCAGGTCATAGTTGTAAAACTTGGCCGACAAAAGGGCGAGAGCCGGACGCAATCGTTTGCCGCCGGCCCGGAAAAGGTGGCTGGACGACTCGGTCAACAGCTGGTTGTTGCTTTTCAGGACGGCGTACAGTTCTCGCTCAACAATATCCAGGTCATCCCGAACCACGTCCAGCAGGGGTAACATTTTCTCGCAAGCCTTCTCTCTAATAAGAGCGCTGTTTTCATGTTTCGCCCGGCACCTCCGAAATCCTTCTCCAAACCGCCGGAAGGCCCCGGGACGGCAAAAACCTCAGTTCGTTGGTAGTCGGTGACGGGATCAGCCACTTAAAGTCTTTTCCCACCAACCACTGACCACCGACGACTAACGACCAAATTCCCCGGTGTCACCCCGCACCCGGGTGTCCTGGAAGAACATCCCATCCTCTTTGACGTAGGGGATCGCATCCACATCCTCCGTATGGCCGCGGTCCTCCTCTTCCGAATTCTCGGTTTCGGTCGAAAGGCTGTCCTGCGACGCGTCCTGCCAAGCATCCTCCCGGTCGTACATCACGCTCTCGTTTCCCGGCGGGAGCCACGGACGGTTGAACACCTCTTCCTCCACCGGGCGCGCCCGCTCGTCTTTCCCCTCGGCCCGGGCCTTGCACTCCCGGCACTTGGTCGTGAACGGCACCGCCTCCAGCCGCTCGAGGTCGATGTCCACCCCGCATTCGTCACAGCGGCCGTAGGTGCCCCGGTCCATCCTGGCCAGCGCGTCCTCCACGGCCAGCAGGCGGAACCGGGCGTTCTCCCGCAGAGCAAAATCCTTGCTCCGTTCAAAAGTCTCGCTGGCTATATCTGCCGGATGGTTGTCGTAGGTGCTGAGCTCCCCGATGGTATCTTCCAGCGCCACGTCCATGGTCTGCTGGATGGCATTGATCTCCCGCTGCACGGCGGCCCTTTCCCGGAGCAGGCGGACGCGCAGTTGTTCGAGCTTGGCCGAATCCACTTTATCACTCCCCAAGTCTTTTGTCCCCGACTTCCCCCTGGGTCCCGGGCCGCACTACCGCGACGTCGGGCAGACACCCGGCGGGTTCCGATTAGCGGGCCAGGTTGATCTCCACCGCACGGACGATATCCGCGATAAAGCCCCCGATCAGCGGCAGGTTCAGCGTCACCAGCCGCTGGAGAACCAGCACCACCACCGCGCCCAGGATGGTGAAGCCGACGGCGATGCCGAGCCCCCGCGCGATGCCGGTGAGAAAGTTGATGTACAACAGGCGGTAGGGCCGGTCGAGCAGCGCCACGTATTCAGCCAGCCGCATCTTTTCCATGGCCACGCTCAGCTGGCGGACTTTTAGTTTGAGCTCCCACAAAACCCGGTTGTCAGCTTCCCTGGCCATACGCGCCCCCGGCCTCCTTGGAAACATTATTTACCGCGGGGCAAAAAAAAATGAAACCTGCTCTGACTGGCTTCTCCAAAACCGCAAACCCCCGGTTGTTCACATGAACGAGATGAACGAGACTCATCTCCGGAAGAAGAACTGTTTGCGCAATCGATGGGAAGATGTCCAAGGGAATGGGGCGGTACGCGGTGCTGATCTTAGTTGTTCAGGCTGCTGATCGGCGCGGGAATCCGCCCGCCCCGGTGCACGAACTTGGCGGCCCCGAAATGGTTGACTTCCATTATCGGCGTCCGTCCCAGAAGGCCGCCGAATTCCACAAACTCCCCCGCTCTTTTTCCGGGCACAGGGATCAGCCGCACCGCCGTGGTCTTGTGGTTCACTACCCCGATGGTGATCTCATCGGCGATCAGGGCGGCGATGGTTTCCGCCGAGGTGTCTCCCGGCAGGGCGACCATATCGATCCCGACGGAACACACCGCGGTCATCGCTTCCAGCTTGTCCAGGCCCAAAGCCCCCGCCGCCACGGCCCGGATCATCCCGGCGTCTTCGCTGACCGGGATAAAAGCCCCCGAAAGGCCGCCGACGCGGGACGAGGCCATGGCTCCACCCTTCTTGACGGCGTCGTTCAAAAGGGCCAGCGCCGCCGTGGTGCCGGGGGCGCCGCAGGCTTCCACGCCCAGAGCCTCAATGATCTCGGCCACGCTGTCCCCCACGGCCGGGGTCGGCGCCAGCGAAAGGTCCACGATGCCGAAGGGCACCCCGAGTCGCTTTGCTGTCTCCCGGCCCACCAACTCCCCCATGCGGGTGATCTTGAAGGCCGTCTTTTTGATCTCCTCGGCCAGCGCACCCAGGTCGGCGTCCGGCAGCCGGGCCACCGCGTTCTTGACCACGCCCGGTCCGCTCACCCCCACGTTGATCACGCACTCCGGCTCCCCGACCCCGTGGAAAGCCCCGGCCATGAAGGGGTTGTCCTCAGGCGCGTTGGCGAACACCACAAGCTTGGCGCACCCGATCGCACTGCGGTCGGCCGTGCGGGCCGCCGTTTCTTTGATGACCGCTCCCATCAGCCGGACGGCGTCCATGTTGATCCCGGCCTTGCTGGTGGCCACGTTCACCGAGGCGCACACCCTTTCGGTAGCAGCCAACGCCTCCGGGAGGGACGCGATCAGCTCCCGGTCGCCCCGGGTGAAGCCCTTGTGGACCAAGGTGGAATAGCCGCCGATGAAGTTCACCCCGACTTCCGCCGCCGCCCGGTCCAGGGTCCGGGCCAGGGCCAGGCAGCCGTCTCTACCCATCTCCCCGATGATCAGGGCCACAGGGGTGACCGCGATCCGCTTGTTCACGATCGGGATCCCGTACTCCCGCTCGATCTCGTTTCCGATCTCCACCAGCCGCCCGGCGAGGCGCGTGACCTTGCGGTGCACCTTGTCACAGACTGCCACCGGATCGGAGGCGGCACAGTCCAGCAGGCTGACACCCATCGTAATGGTGCGGATGTCCAGGTTTTCCTCCTGGATCATTTTAATGGTCTGGATGATCTCGTCCACACCCAACATTTGCATCACTTCCTTAAAAAAATGCAGCCTAGCGCACGCCGCCGGTCGACCGGCCGGTCTGCGAAGTCTTCTAGATGCGGTGCATGTAAGTGAAGGCGTCCTCGTGCTGGGCGTCGATCCGCACGCCGAGTTCCCGCCCTTTTTCCGCAAGCCGCCCCTTGAGTGTGCTCAGGTCGACCTTGCTACCGCGCATGTCGGCCACCATGATCATCACCAGGAACTCTTGCAGGATGGTCTGACTGATATCCAGGATGTTCACGTTGTTGTCGGCCAGCACCTGGGCCACGCCCGCGATGATCCCCACCCGGTCCGTGCCGATCACGGTCACGATAATGCGGTTTGTGCCGGACATCTTCCCACGTCCCCTCCTAAACACAGGTGCCCGCCCGCGATCCCGCCGGATGCGGCCGGGCACAAACAATGCTCAAGCCTTCAGGGCGCCCATCTCCCGGATCAGGCCCGGGCGCCCGCCGGTCTTTTTGACCGCGGCAGCCGCTTCCTTAAGTCCAGCCATACCGGGCCGGCAATGAAAATCGAGGACCAGGTACCGCTTACCACACCGATCATCAGGGCCAGGACAAACGCTTTCAGCGTCGCGCCGCCCAGGAAGAACAGCGCGAGCAGCATGAACATCACGGTCACCGAGGTGTTGATCGAACGCGCCATGGTGTCCCACAGGCTCCGGTTGACGACGTCCTCCAGGGGCTCGGTCTTCTTGGCGGCCTTGGCGTTTTCACGGATCCGGTCAAAGATCACGATGGTGGCGTTGATGGAGTAACCGAGAATGGTCAGGACCGCCGCCACAAAGGCGCTGTCCACCTGGATCCAGAATAGCGAGAATATGCCGATCGTGATCAGGGCGTCGTGCAGAAGCGCCACAATAGCGGCAAGACCCTGTTTGAATTCAAAGCGCCAGGAAATGTAGACCACAATGGCAACGGCGGCCGCCAACAGCGCCAGGATCGCTCTCTGCGCCAGTTCCTTACCGATCACCGGGCCGACCGCCTCGTTCCGGAGCACGGTCAGGGTCCCGACCTCCTTACCCAGGGATTCGATCATCGCCTGGTTCTGGGTCTCGGTGATGACACCGGTGCGGATAAGCACCTGTCGGTCCCCGCTGAGCTGGATGACGCTCCGTTCCAGGCCGTGCCCGGTCAGCACCGCGCGCACCTCCTGGACGCTCACCTGCTTCTGGAATTGAACCTCTACCAGGCTGCCGCCCGTGAAGTCGATCCCCAGGTTCAAACCCCGGAACAGCAGGGAGATGATCCCCGGGACGATGATCAGCAGCGAAATCAGGTACCAGTACTTGCGTTGCCTTACGAAGTGAAACACTACCGCTCCCCCTTCAAATTCCTAACCCGTCCAAATCAGGCGGTCTCCCGTCTCAATTCCCCTGAAACCGCCCCCGGCGGCTTCTTTTCCTTCCAACTTCCGGCCTCCAACCTCTATTTCAGGTACAGACGGGGACTGTTGACCATCCCACTACCCGCGAGCAGATGAAGCATCCATTTGGTGAGCACCAGGCCGGTGAACATGCTGATCAGGATGCCGATGCCGAGGGTCAGCGCGAACCCTTTGATCATTACCGGTGCGAACACGTAAAGAATCACGGCCGCAATCAGGGTGGTGACGTTCGCGTCCAGAATGGCCACGAAGGCCCGTTTGAAACCGGCATCCACCGCCGAGCGTAATGAGCGGCCGGTGCGTAATTCCTCTTTGAGACGTTCAAAGATGATGATGTTGGCGTCGATGGCGATCCCCAGCGAGAGCAGGAACCCGAAAATCCCGGCCAAAGTCAGCGTGGCGTTGAACGCCGCCAGCACCAGCAGGACCAGGGTGGCGTACACCACCAGGGAAACGGCGGACACCAGTCCGGGCAGGCGGTAGTACAGCACCATGAACAGCAGGATGGCGCCGAAACCGATCGCCCCGGCGGTGACCGAACGCTCCAGGGAATCCGCCCCCAATTGCGGGCCAACGGTGCGCTTCTCCATGATGTCCAGCTTGACCGGCAGGGCGCCGGAACGCAACAGGACGGCGACCCGGTTCGCCTCCTGCAGGGACTCGTATCCGGTGATCACGGCCTTGCCGTCCGGGATGGGTTGCTTGATTTCCGGGTTTTGCAGCATGTGCCCGTCCAGGTAAATGCCCAAGCGCCGGCCCACGTGGGCCGCCGTCACTTCCGCAAAGGTTTTCGCCCCTTCCGGGTTCCAGGTCAGGTTCACTTCGGGTTCCCTGGTGTTCGGGTTAATCGCTTCCCGGGCATCGGACAGGTCGGCCCCGGTCAAGACCGTAGTGCCGTCCTCGGTCCGGAACTCCAGGTAGGCCGGACGGATCAGGTCGCGGACCACGGCGTCGGGATCGTCGACCCCGGCGATTTCCACGATGATCCGGTTTGTACCCTGCTGCTGGATCACCGGTTCGGTCACCCCGAACTGGTTGATTCGTTCCTCAAGCATCCCGATCGACCGCTGTACCGCGTCCGGAGTTGCTTTTGCGTCCTCGGTGTCCACCGCTTCGAGGACCACGTGCACCCCGCCGCGCAAATCCAGACCCAGGTTGATGTCCTGGGTCAGGGGCAGCCACGGCACGCCCGCCACCGGGTAAAAGGAGACCAGCGAAACGGCGGCCGCAACTACAAGAATCACGGCGACCTTAAGTAAATTACCCAACCTCAATTTCAGCTTCTCCCCCTACAACAGTTTGGCACCGTTGATCACCAGTTCGAAATTTGAGTTCAAGAAGTTTGCGGCCCGGCGGCACAGGGCCATCCGGGTCAGAAAAATTTCGAAGTACTCCATTACCGGGCAGATTTCGATGTCGATGGTCAGTTCCAGGGTAACCGCCCGCCGGTCCTCGTGCACCCACAGAAAGGAATGCTCCACCGCGTAGTTGACCCGGTCGTGAATGTCAAAGGTGGCGATGTCCGGATTCCGTACCCGGGAGCGGTGCACGTCCGACTTGTCGGCCAGGATCAGGGCGGCGGCCACCGTATTCACGGGCTGCCCGTATTCTTCCTCATGGTTGGCGATCGCCGAGATCACTTTCGCCATCTCATCGGGTTCCATGCCCATCTTCTCCAGCACCCGAAAGGCGATCAGGGCCCCCGAGATCCCGTGCTGGCTCCGGCTTACCACGTTACCAACGTCGTGCAGGTATCCGGCGATCGCCGCCAATTCGGCCTCCCGCCCCGGATAGCCCAATCGTTCCAAGATATTCCGGGCAATGCTGGACACCAGGTTGACGTGGCGGTAGCTGTGTTCGGTAAAGCCCATTACACCCAGGTACTTGTTACCGTTGCGTATGAAGCTGTCGATGACCGGGTTGGCTTTGACCTCCTGCAGCGTAATCAACCCACGGTCCCCCTAAGCCGGCCCCTTAAGTATTCTCGTTCCTGCGCACCTGGGCGATGGCGGTCTTCAGAAACTCGATCTTGACATTCTCGGCGACTTTTAGAATCACGGTATCTTCCTTAAGCTTTACGATGACGCCGTAGATGCCCCCGACGGTAATCACCGGATCGTTGACCTTAAGGCTCTTGATCATCTCCATGTGCTTCTTCTGGCGCACCTGCTGAGGTCTAATCAAGAGAAAGTATAGAAGGGCAAAAAGCCCGATAATGTAAAGGACCGAAATCATTTCCCCGCTCATAACCGGCCTCCTTTCTCTTTTTACAGAATTGTTCGCTTGAACCGGTTGTTTTCCTGTCTAAATCCTATGTAGTTTTACTATAAATTCAGGCCGGTGTCAAACAAGCTGCCAGGAATTGCTCTTTCAGGGAATGAAACCGGTCTTCGGCGATCGCTTCCCTGATCCGGCGGGCCAGGTCCAGGAGAAAGTGGAGGTTGTGGATGGTGGTCAGCCTGATCCCCAACACTTCGCCCGCCCTGAGCAGGTGGTGAACGTAAGCCCGGGAGAAGTGCCGGCAGGTGTAGCAGGTGCAGCCCGGGTCCAGCGGGCCGAAATCGCGGGCGTTGGGCGCGTTCCGCACCACCAGGCGGCCGGTGTGCGTGAATACCGCCCCGTGGCGGGCCATGCGGGTGGGGAGCACGCAGTCGAACATGTCCACCCCACGGGCGATCCCCTCGAACAGGCAGTCCGGGGAGCCGACCCCCATCAGGTAGCGCGGCCGGTCTTCGGGAATCAGCGGGATCACCCACTCCAGGGCCTCGTACATCAGCGGCTTGGGTTCACCCACCGAAAGCCCGCCGATCCCGTACCCCGGGAAATCCAGATCAACCAGGGCGCGGGTGCTTTCTTCCCGCAGGTCCCGGTAGACCGATCCCTGGATGATCCCGAATAGCGCGGTGGCGCCATCGCTGTTCCAGGCCGCACGGGCGCGGGCCGCCCAGCGCGTGGTCCGCTCGGTCGCGGTCCGGGCGTCCTTGTAGGAACACGGGTACGGGGCGCACTCGTCCAGAACCATCGCGATGTCGGAGCCCAGGGCCTCCTGCACGGCGACCACCTTTTCCGGGGTGAAAAAGTGCCGGGAACCGTCGATGTGCGACCGGAATTCCACCCCCTCGTCGCTGAGCTTCCGGAGCGGAGCAAGACTGAACACCTGAAATCCGCCGCTATCGGTCAGGATGGGCCCGTTCCAGTGCATGAACCGGTGCAGCCCCCCCGCCTCACGGACGAGTTCGTGACCCGGGCGTAGGTACAGGTGGTAGGTATTGCTCAGGATGATCCGGGCCCCGAGGTCGCGCACCTCTTCCGGGGTCATCGTCTTGACCGTGGCCTGGGTGCCGACCGGCATGAACACTGGGGTCTCCACCACGCCGTGGGGCGTGGTCAGCCTCCCGAGGCGTGCCCTGGTCCGCGAATCCTGTTTCAAAACCTCAAACAGTATACCCATCAAACCACCTCAAAAAGGGGCCTGGCCCCTTTGGTGGCAGCCTGTTGATGTTGTCTTCAACCGGTGCGCCCTACCGCCGGAAAAAGAGGTTCAGCACCAGGGTGAGAATGATGCTGAGCAGGATGGCGGTGGCCAGAGGGAAATACAGGGTAAAGTTGCCCCGCTGAATCAGAATGTCGCCCGGCAGCCGCCCGATGCCCAGTATTTTCCCCCCAAAGTACAGAAGCGCCCCCAGGACAACGATCAAGACGCCCACGATGATGAGTGTTCTCCCGAACCACTCCAAGATGTCCATTACCTCCGTTCCCCCTTACTGCGGCGTTCATGTCTATCCCGCTCGCTGAATACACACCCGCAGTACTGTTGGCGGTACAGGCCCAACTCCCGGGAGCGGCTGACGGCCTTCCGGAAACCCAGCCGAAAGTCCTCATAGTGAAACGATATGCCGTACTCGACTGCGGCGGCCATTCCCGCCTGCCGAACCAGATCGTGCTTTTGAAAAGGACTAACTAACAACGTGGTCGAAAAGGCCGCAAACCGGCCCCGCACCGCCACCCGCGCCGTCTGCCGCAACCGCTGGGTGAAGCAGAACCGGCAGCGATCCCCCTCCCGGTACACAACCTCGCGGAAGTATTGCTCGAGCGAGTAGTCCGGCGCGAAAATCACCGGCCAGTCCTCCCCCCGGGCGAAACTGGCCAGGGCCTCCCGGCGGCGCAGGTACTCCGCGTACGGGTGAATGTTCGGATTGAAGAAGTAACCGTGCGGCTCGAACCCCTGCTCCCGCAGCCGCTCGAGCGGGTAGATAGCGCACGGCCCGCAGCAAACGTGGAGCAGCATCTTCCGGTCCCCGTGCTCCGCCATAGCGCATCACCCCGCTACCAGATGGTCTCCTGACCGGCGCTCGCCGGTTGCGGGCTCCCCATGTGCCGGTAGGCTAGCGGGGTGGCCACCCGGCCCCGGGAAGTGCGTGTGATGAGACCGGACTGCAGGAGGTATGGCTCGTACACGTCCTCCAGGTTCGCCGCCTCCTCGCCTGTGGCCGCCGCCAGAGTGTCCAGTCCGACCGGACCGCCGCCGAACTTCTCGATCAGCACCGCCAGTAGGTGTCGGTCGGTGTTGTCCAGACCCAACTCGTCAATCCCCAAAAACTCCAGGGCCTCCACCGCATTGTCGGCGGTGATTACGCCCTGGGCCCGAACCTGCACGTAATCCCGCACCCGCTTCAACAGCCGGTTCGCCACCCGCGGTGTCCCCCGGGCCCGGCGGGCGATCAGGGCCGCCCCCGCGGGCTCGATGTCGACCCGGATGATGCCTGCGCCCCGGATTACTATGGCCAGGAGGTCCTCCGGGCTGTAAAATTCCAGCCGGCTGACCACCCCGAAGCGGTCCCGCAGCGGCGACGTCAGGTGCCCCGCCCTGGTGGTCGCACCCACCAGCGTGAACCGCGGCAGGTTGAGGCGGAGCGAGCGCGCTCCGGGACCCTTTCCGATTACTATATCCAGGGCGAAGTCTTCCATCCCCGGGTAGAGGATTTCCTCCACCGTCCTGGACAGGCGGTGCACCTCGTCGATAAACAGGATGTCGCCCGGACCCAGGTTGGTCAGAATCGCCGCCAGATCCCCCGGCCGTTCGATCGCCGGCCCGGACGTGACCCGGATGTTGCCACCCATCTCCCGCGCAATGATGTGCGCCAGGGTGGTTTTCCCCAGTCCCGGCGGCCCGTAAAGCAACACGTGGTCCAGAGCCTCGCCCCGGCGCCGGGCGGCCTCAATGCACAGGGCCAGCGTCTCCCGGACCCGGGCCTGGCCGATGAACTCGTCCAGGTAGCGGGGACGCAGGGTAACCTCGTCAACGTCTTCCACCTTCAGACCGGGCGCCACAATTCTCTGATCCAACATCTTCTCCCCCATCACTACTGTGAACCCATTATCCGCAGGGCCGCGTGGACCAGGCCCGCGGCATCCAGTTTACGGTCGGGTAGGCGGTTCAAAGCTTCCCGGGCCTCCCGCGGCGTGTAGCCCAGGCTGATCAGAGCCGCCAGGGCTTCGTTTTCCGCCCGACCCGCTAGCACGGGTACCCCGTCGGACGCGGGCAACTCCGCGCTCACTGCCACTTGCTGTTTTTCGAGGCGGTCCCGGAGTTCGACCATGATGCGGCGAGCAGACTTGACGCCGATTCCCGGCACGGTGGTCAGAATACCGGTGTCTTCCCGCAGAATGGCGGCCCACAGCCGGCGGGTGCCAAGACGCCCCACTACCGCCAGCGCCGTCCGCGGACCGATACCGGCCACACCCAGCAAGAGGAGAAAGGCAGTGCGGTCCAGTTCGCTGGAAAAACCGAACATCTCCAGTGCCGTTTCCTTAACGGAAAGGTAAGTGTAAAGGAAGACCGTTTCTCCGGGTTCAGGCAGGCTGGCGGCCAGCGACGGCGGCACCTGGACCCGGTATCCGATTCCCCCCACTTCAACTACCACGGCTTCCGGGTAGACGGAAACCAGTCTGCCCTTCAGAAAGTCGATCACACTAACGCCTCCATCCGCCGGTGATGGCAATGGCACAAGGCCACCGCCAGCGCGTCGGCAACGTCGTCAGGCTGGGGCGTCACCGCCAGACCGAGGATCGTGCGCACCATGTACTGTACCTGCTTCTTGTCGGCCCGGCCCGAGCCGGTGATGCCTTGCTTGATCTGCAGCGGGGTGTATTCAATGATCCGGGCGCCCGCCTGGGCGGCGGCCAGCAAAGCCACGCCGCGGGCCTGCCCGACCTGCAGGGCGGTAGTCACATTGCGGTGAAAGAACAACTGCTCGACCGCCACTTCCTGTGGACGGTGCCGCTCGTGAAGAGTAGCAATCAGCCGGTAGAGCATTTCCAGGCGGTCGGCGTCAGGCAGGCCGGCCGGGGTACGTAGACAATCGTAAGCGATGACCTCGTAACTGTTGCCGGTAACCTGCAAAACCCCGTAGCCAGTAGTAGCCAGGCCGGGGTCGAGTCCCATAACAACTACCATGGCTCTCCTCCTGAGAGCCTATTCGACGACGGCCATGCTAATCCTGCCGCAGTTCGTCCAGATTTTCCATGACGGCGTGCAGGGTCGCCTCATCCGGGAACTCCATTTCACTGCGCAGGCCAGCCTGCACTTCCTCGGGCTGTTGGTTGAACGCCATGGCCTGATCGAGCTTGTCACGGTAGAACCCGGGCAGGCTCTCCACCGGGATGTCCGTCAGCTGGCAGACCTCGCCGCCGCCGCCCAGGGGTCCTTCGTAAACGGCCACGTAACCCTCGCAAACGCCCAGGTGACGGTAGGCGGCGTGCTTCTGGCAAAACCGGACGCTTTGCCGGACTACCACCAGTTCCTCCGGCAGGTTCGCGACCACGGACCACCCATCCGCATCCGGGAAGTGGAGCCTGATTCCCGCCGCGTCCAGTCCGTGTATTTCGACCGGCGCGAAGCCCTGGTCACCCGTCT